>NZ_AUHS01000018.1 GCF_000423305.1 Legionella moravica DSM 19234
CCCTATCCCAGGAAAACGTTGATTGAAATAGCGACCACACGCAGGACAATAATACTTATGCGCTTTGATACACAAGTAACTCCGACGCAAGCCAATCGACTCATGGCGGATTCGCCTTATGAAACTGTCTTTTTTACGTAACTTCTTATTACCACAATGAATACAGCGAACAACACAACGATAGGTGACTTCGATAAAAACCGGGTTCTCTCCACTTACTTTTTTAATAGAATATCCAGGTAAATTTAGGATACAATCTTTCTTAGGCATTTTAATCTTCCTTTTGACCGTCAAATCAAAGGGTTAGTCTAGACTAACTTGATTAAAATGCCCCTTTATTTGGGGTAGAGCCGTATTTAAGCCCTTTTGTGACCAAAACGTGACTTAGCAACCCAATTTAATGTATAAATCACAACTTTTTTGTATATTTATTCTACCATAAACTGGTTAGAGCACTTGGATAAATTTGGAGCTCCCCCTAACAAAGAGGTATTTCTCACCTTAAATGTATTGATTATTAAGAAGTAAAAGAATTTGTTGTCTATCTTTAATATATAATATACAAACTCAATCAAGCAAATAACCATTTGACCGTATTTTCTTATATTAAAAAAATTAAAAACACTAATTTCATTAATGTTTTTTTTGATATTGAAAAACGAATTTTTACAAAAATATTTTTAGGACTGCTTATCTCAATTTCTAAATTCATGCTACTTACACCTATAAAAAATTTTAATAATAAGTGAGCAAATTCTTGATAAGTAGCCTGTAATAGTACTAAGCACCTTATTGTCTGCCGCAGCGCAAGAGGTGAGTGCGGCAGACAATAAGGTGCTTAGACCCTAAATAACTTAAGTTATTGTTTTTAAAATAATTTTAATACTCATTAAAAGAGCAATATATTCTCCATACGCTACAGTAAATAATCTGTTTACCATGATGTAAAAATATATTTTCAAATTGGCCTCGTGCTCTGGAACTTGCGTCATTTTAAAATGGCTCCATTAAGTGGTGATTGACATTCTTCCAGGGCTTAAATTGCTGGTATCCATAATTTTAAATCCTTCTATTTTAGATTGAGCAACAAACGGTATAAGAAGAAAAATTCTTTGATCGTTGATTAAATAATTCTCATCTATGCTGGAATAATATTGTCCCCGATGAGCCGTCATTTCTTCCAAATCACGATAGCTAATACCATATTTGCAATATCAAAGTACACATTGCATAATCACTTCGCCATGAAAATGGTGCCATTTAAAGTCTGTTGGTTAGTACTGTGCCATACGTTACTCCCTTTCTTTAATGGGTTAAGTATAGTTCAGGTCCATTTTTGCAACGGAGCTAAGAGAAATATATGCTGTCAACTCGCTTTATGAAGACTGAATCAGACTCACAATTTCAAAGAGGAGACAGGAGTACATGGGTCGTCAATGAGTTTCGCGATCCTCTTCCTCTTTCTGAATTACAGCCAGATACTTTTGTGAATCTTGATGGTGAAATGAAACTGCTGTCCCAGCTTTCTCTGATAGGAGCAGGGATATTAATTTGCGGAGGTTGCACCAGTGTTTTTGATTTTAGCAAGGGATTATTCAATCCTGATTTGATAGAAGCTCTTCTTACTTATCCTCAAATTTATTATGTAGATCACAATAGGAAACTTCACACCTGCATGAGATTTGAACTTTTTTTCTCTACACAGAGTGTACGGGATAAATTTATAAAATCCCTGCCAAACTCTGCTCATGTATATCCTAATACAATTCACAGCTATTACTCTGATACTCAAATAAAGGCAACAATATTGACCAAATCAAGAGAATCTTATATCGAAGTTATAAATAAAATGCTCGAGTTTCCTGAAGCCATGCTAAAAGCAGATCAAATATTGAATGACCGTTATTTTGGTTTTGATAGCAAGGTTTTTGTGAAAGATACCCCATCTTTAGATGAAGCTTCACATGCCATCAATAATGCATCAACAATAGCATCTAATCTGATTGACTCCGTAATAAGCAATACTACTTCAACACCCGAAATAACATTTGTCGAACCGAGTGAAGCATCCCTTGAGCTTGCACAACTTCACCCTTCCAGGAGCAGCTCACCAGAATCGGTTGATACGAAGGTCCATCCCAATGACTCAACACAAAATTTAGTTTTAGTCCAGGCATTAATTGCAGTTCAACAAGATAAGGCACATGCTGAAATTGCGTCTCCTCACATTGATGAGCCCTGTTCATCAGAGTTAGTCAGCTTACATATCAGAAATCAGGAA
The DNA here is from genome assembly GCF_000423305.1 of Legionella moravica DSM 19234. Taxonomy (GTDB): domain Bacteria; phylum Pseudomonadota; class Gammaproteobacteria; order Legionellales; family Legionellaceae; genus Legionella; species Legionella moravica. The sequence continues at coordinate 2,282 of NZ_AUHS01000018.1, forward strand.
CCAGACTCAGAATTAACCTTACCTGAACTTTGTAAAAAAACAACCGAGCTTGACCCGCTTCTTTGTGATACACACAGCTCGGATATCACACCTGATGATAATGGTAATTTAAAAAGTGGATTAATTAAAAACAGTATTTTCACTACCATACGCGATAATACATCCAATCATCATCGTGCACCTCCTTCAAGCCAACGATTACCTACAAATCAAGAGACTTTAATGACAAAGTGTTTCGGAGGTTGTTCTCTCTTATAAATGGGTGCGGTTCCCTTAAAGCAACAAAAACCCCTTGAGTCAAGCTGGTGGGCACGCTTCGCTTTGGCCAAAATTTTGGGTGAGTTTTTGCTGATGCTCTTTCCGTCCACTGTTCCTCACTATCAGTCCTAATATAGACCTAATACTGATAAAGTATACATTTGTTTCTGATTCCCATTATTTCGATGATTTTATTTATTTTTAAATTTTTTAAGCCGCACTACTTTAAATTTATATGGAACAACAGATTTCATGGCACTTATTGTATATATTTGGCTGAGATGTAATTTATCACTCGTCTTTATTTCTACAAATTGTACATCACCATCTCTGATTAAAATTAAACCAGGCCAACCAGCCCTGTATTTATAGGGATCTTCTGAAAATTTGATGGCAATATTTTTCATGTGGTTTCGATTTATTGAATTGTAAAAATCACTTGCAAATTTTATTGTTAATTCTGGATATAAACGTGTCCGGTTGGTGCGGTATCGAAAATAATATGTTCGTAATCAGCTGTCAGTGCGGTGTCAGTGAGCAGTGCGGTGAACTCGTCAAAAGCTGCAATTTCAGTAGTACAGGCACCAGACAATTGCTCTTCCATACTCTTGACTACAGAGTCCGGCAGAACGCCACGAACTGGATTTATAATTCTATCACGATAGGCTTGCGCAGCCGATTCTGGATCAATTTCCAACGCATAGAGGCCTGCTACTGTTGGGATTGCGGTGATTTGATTACCTATACTGACACCAAAAACTTGCCCCACATTGGAAGCAGGATCAGTACTGACCAGCAATATACGCTTATTCGTTTCAACAAGTTGCACTGCAGTGGCGCAAGCTATCGATGTTTTTCCTACTCCACCTTTACCAGTAAAGCATAGGAAGCGTGGTGGTTGTTGTAGAAATTTCATCAGCTTGCCTCCCTGTTTCAATAACCACTGCTGGAGCAGCTACTGAATGATTTCAATATTAGATTAGAGCGCTTACTTATCAGTTGTTCTTAAAAACCAGCGCTTTCGTAACCAAAATGCAACATTCACCAGTAAAATAAGAACTGGTACTTCAACAAGTGGCCCAATGACCGTTGTAAAAGCAATGGCAGAATTAAGCCCAAAAGTGGCAATTGCAACAGCAATGGCCAATTCAAAATTATTACTGGCTGCGGTAAATGAAGCTGCCGTTGTCTTTTCATAACTGGCACCAATGAGCTTTCCCATCGCAAAACTGACAAAAAACATCACCACAAAATAAATGGCCAATGGAATGGCAATGCGTAGGACATCAAGTGGAAGTTGCAATACCATAGCGCCTTTCAAAGAAAACATCGCAAGAATCGTAAAAAGCAGTGCAATCAAGGTAATGGGAGAAATTTTGGGTAAAAAAATGGTTTCATACCAGGTTAACCCTTTTCTTTTTATCAATACAAAACGAGTCAGAAATCCTGCAAAAAAAGGAATGCCCAGATAAATAAAGACGCTTTGGGCAATCGTCATAAAATTGATGTGGACTATTTGCCCACTCATGCCAACAATAGGTGGCAAGACAGTTAGAAAAAACCAGGCATAGACACTGAAGAACAGCAGTTGAAAAATACTGTTAAATGCCACTAAGGCTGCAACGTACTGATTGTCCCCTTCTGCCAACTGATTCCAGACAATCACCATAGCAATACAGCGAGCTAGCCCAATAAGAATAAGCCCAGTCATGTATTCGGGATATCCATGTAAAAACAAAACAGCGAGACCAAACATGAGAAATGGTCCGATGAGCCAATTTTGAAGCAATGACAACAGGAGAATTCGCCAGTCTTTGAATATCAGTGGTAGTTCTTCATATTTTACCCGGGCTAATGGAGGATACATCATTAAAATCAGACCAATCGCAATAGGAATATTGGTGGAGCCAATTGACAGGGAGTTTAAACATTGTGGTGCGCTGGTAAAGAGTGAGCCGATAACGACACCAGAAGCCATCGTCATGAAAATCCATAAGGTTAAATATCTATCTAAAAATGCAAGGCGGCGAGTGCTACAAGTGGTCATGATAACAACTCCTGTTCTATTCGTAGCTTAAGTTGATTAAATACCGCCTCAAATGCTGCGTTGATTTCAATTTCGGATCCTTCTATTTTAGTAGGATCAGGGATACTCCAGTGGAGTTTCTTGGGTTGTCCTGGAAAAATGGGACAGCTCTCACTAGCTGCCTGATCACAGACTGTAATAACTAAATCAATTGATTGTGATTCAAATTCATTCCATGATTTACTGCGTCCTGCGTTACATTGGATTCCATGGCGTGCAAGAGTTTCAATCGCTTTTGGATGCACGTTGCCAATCGGAGCGCTACCTGCGCTAAAAGCTAGATAATGCTCATTGGAATAATGGTTGGTTATCGCTTCCGCTATAATTGACCGACATGAGTTTCCGGTGCAAAGAAATAGTAACTTAATAGGCTTAGTATTCATTACCCACAACAGCCAGTTTTTTTTGGTTTCGTATCACAACAAGCAGTCGAGGTATTTTGGCCAGGTATTGAGCAAGAACCCTCTGATATCTTTTCTCCAGAAAAAAACTGAGCGTCTTCCATAGTATGATAGGCTTCCCATGCAATTCCTGAAGGATCATTTACCCAAGATTTCTCCGATTTGGCATAACAACAAGTCGTCTCACCATCACTATGAGTTGAAATATTGGCTTGAGAAAACTGCTTTCTCAAGGCATCTAATTCAGTAGCATCATCTACTTGTATACCTAAATGTTCCACACCATGTTTGGCTGTGCGAGTTGAAATAGCGAAGTTAATACGAGGATCTTCCAGCATCCATTTGGCATAATCGGATTTTACTTTTACCGGTTCGGCTCCAAACAAGGCATTATAGAAACGAATGCTATCAGCAAGATTGTTAACACCAATGTGAATATGAAAACGTTTCATGATTTACTCCTTTTTAGAATTACAGCAATCAGTTAATTCAATAACCAGACAATCTCTTATTCCTGGTTGTTGAATTTGAACTTGTTGTTTACTGCAACAGTCTTGAACCATGAATGCGATAAAATCACGCATTAACTCAAAATTTGCAGAATAAAATACATAACGCCCTTGGCGATAGGACGTGACAATTCCGGCATTGGACAAATGGCTTAAGTGAAATGATAAGGTATTATGTAAAATACCTAACTCATCGCCAATTGCGCCTGCTGGTAATCCTTCCGGTCCCGCTTGAACAAGGAGTCGAAACACTCGTAAACGCGTTTCTTGAGAAAGGGTATCAAATATTTTTAGTGAATTTTTTATGTCCATAATTCTAGAATAGTAGAAGTATTTAAATTAGTCAAATGACGCTTCCTGGCTTCATTAAAATTCTTACCCAGCTCTTTGGTAATATGCTTTATTCATATGTCCATTGATGTTGTTACCGTCAAAATATAAGGATCCAGTTTAGTTTAAACTGTCTCGCATACTGCTGAAGCATTTTAATATCCAGTTTTTGGGACGACCTACCACTCACAGACGCTTTAAATGCTTTAATGACAATTTATTTACTAAGATAGCGGAAAGCGCCTAATACAGTTCTTTCTCTGTCAAAAATTAAGACTGTTTGACGCTCTTTTGCGAACAGAGTTTTACCTGTTTCAATATCACGCATTCTAACAGTTTGAGTATGCTCTCGTTACGAAATGCTTAAGGCTAATTGGAAAGGCGGGCATGACAGGTTTAGTTCGCTCATCCCCAAATCGGGGAGAGCACCAATCAAGAAAAAAAACCAATTTAATTGTTGCATCCTGATTTTTAATCTCGATTAAACCCATTTTATAACCAGTAATGGCATTTTATACCACTACACCTAAGAACGAGCCAATACCTGCACTTACAAACATCGCTATTGCTCCCCAAATTACAACACGAGATGCTCCCAATAATATTCGAGCACCTCCAACCTTTGCAGCCACCGCTCCGAGTAATGCCAAAAATAAAACCGCCATTATTGATACTGAAGGAATAAGATAGGCTTCAGGAACAAGAAAAATGATTAATAGCGGTAATAACGAACCAAGAGTAAAACTGCAGGCGGAAAAAATTGCTGCCTGCAGTGGACGCGCACTTGTTACTTTTGTAATACCAAGCTCATCGCGAGCATGTGTGCCTAATGCATCCTTAGCCATCAATTGCTTTACAATTTCTTCAGCTAAATCACGCTGCAATCCACGATTCATGTAGATTGTGGTTAATTCTTCTATTTCATTCGGTAAATTTTCTTGAAGTTCTTCCTTTTCACGTTTTAAGGCAGATTTTTCGGTATCTGCTTGAGAGCTTACTGATATATATTCTCCAGCAGCCATAGACATGGCACCAGCAATTAATCCTGCAACACCTGCTACAAATATTCCATTATAAGGTGTATGCGCTGCAGCAACCCCAATCAATAAGCTCGCAGTTGAGATTATACCGTCATTTGCACCCAATACCGCGGCACGTAACCAGCCAATTCGTTCAATTCGATGATATTCTTTATGTTGCATAGAGATCAGAACTCCTGTATAGAATCAATTTTCGTCAATTATTTTAGAGTTACTCTTGTGGCATATCAGATTTCTGTTTATATGCTGCATTTCTCGGTATATCAGTAGCTGAATAGACGCTAATTATTTTGAATGGCTTCTTCGCATTGAGATTAATAAAATTATGAGGAACACCTTGAGGGATAAAAATCATATCACCCGCTGTAACCGTTGAGGTTTTGCCATTAAGAACAGATTTAGCTTGCCCCTCAACAACAAATATAACTTGGTCAAATGGATGTGTTTCGATCCCAATCTCATTGTTAGGGTTGGTTTTAGGAGTGATGTTCATGAAAACAACCTGCGCATCTTTGCCTGTCACCAGTGCTAATTTCCAGTTTTCATTCTTTTTTGCCATTTCAAAAACTTGGGGGGAAATGACCGCATTTATTTTATTATTAACGGCCGTTTCTTTAGAACTTGCAAATAACGATGATGAGATTAGACCTGATACTAATAATGTACCGATAAAGGCTATTTTTATTCCATTTGCTCTCATAAATGCTCTCCATAATTTACATTTGCTACTTACAATATACCAATTTATGAACCTCTTTAATACTGATAGATATATTAACCAATACAAATGACTAAGGATAAAAAAAAACTGATTAAAAAAAGAGCCATAATATCAAGTGGAATTCATTTCCAGCTTTATTTGTTGCGGCTCATATTTTGCACATACCAACTTACCCAAGTATGACGTACATCATGCCAACGAACATTATTAATACCTGCACCATACCTACCAATGACGCAAAAATAAGGCAGGGATTTAGTCCGCAGCGTAGTGACCCATTTGATGTTCCCGATCGGGAATATTTTATGGGATTTTATTCAAACAGGATATAAAATTACCGTACGGGAATATTGGAAGAAAATGATGATTCAATCTCCGGAACATCTGGGACGTTATATTCGGAAAGTTCGTAAAGAACTTGAAGTTACCCAAAAAGATTTGGCTTTGACTGCCGGCACAGGATTGCGTTTCATTATTGATTTGGAAAATGGAAAGCCCACTTGCCAAATTGGAAAAATGCTTCAAGTACTGCAAGTACTCGGGATTCAACTCAACCTGTCTCATTCTGAATTCGAAAATGAACAATCATAAATTAGATGTCTATCTTAACCAAATACTAACCGGTCAATTAAGTATTGATGCACATGGTGATATGTCTTTTGCATATGATGACTATTATCTCGAAAACAAGAAAAATCCCCCTCTGTCACACTCACTTCCTCTTCAAAAAAACATGTACTCCATGAAGCAATGCCGGCCATTTTTTAGTGGGCTATTGCCTGAAGCCCATATGCGCACGGCTATTGCTCGTCAATTAAGTATCAGTGAAAAAAATGATTTTGCCTTATTAGCGGCTATTGGTGGTGAGTGCGCCGGTGCTGTAATGCTATTACCTCAAAACACATCCATAACCCAGCTAAAACCAGACTATAAAATTATCAAAAAAAAAGGACTTATTAGAAATCCTGCACACCATGCATCAAAGACCGATGATAGTCGGTGAGGATGGGATCCGTTTATCCCAAGCTGGGGCTGAGGATAAACTCCCAGTTGCCTTTATTGAAGGAAATCTCGCAATACCAATGAACGGAGCACCTAGCACTCATATTTTAAAACCAATTAATCGAGACTTTCCATCCTTAATTGAAAATGAGTGCTTCTGCCTTGGTCTGGCAAAAAAAATTGGATTAAATGCCGTGGGAGCAGCCATCCATTATGCGGATAACACTCCTTATCTTTTAGTTAAACGGTATGACAGGGTTGAAACTGAGCAAGGAACTCAACGTGTACACCAAGAAGATTTTTGTCAGGCATTGGGCATTAGCCCTGAGATGAAATATCAGCGACAAGGTGGGCCCCAAATGAGTGAATGGTTTGGTAAGAGAGATAGCAAGTCTACCTGTCTTTGACATAAAAGAATTATTGCAAGGAATTCTGTTTAACGTGATTATTGGCAACAATGATGCGCGTAGTAAAAACTTCTCTTTGCTCTATCATGGTTCAAAAACGCGTTTAGCACCTTTCTACGATATGATTTCCACCGTATATTATCCTAATCTAGCTAGTAAAATGGCGATGAAAATTGGAAGTAAATATGATTTTGATAGCTTATTCCCGCGCCACTTTATACAAATGGCAGAGGAGGCTCTTTTATCAGGTGCTTTGGTACGAAAAGAAGTTTTAAATCTAATTAGCAAAATTCAAAAAAACATAACGGCTAGCCCATTTACCAGGATCATTTTAGAACGTGCTGACACATTATTTCAAAGGTTTCAGAAGTCTTCAGGAGGATAATATCTCTTAAGCTGAAGCGAAAATTTCAAAGAAACTCAAAGATAATAAGCTATCCAGCGTTTCTGTTGTATTAAGTAGAACTTGTGAAGATATTGTCACATATGCTAGTGAAAACCATTGTGAATTGATTGTTGGTGGCGCACATGGTCGTTACTATATTAATGAGTATGTCGTAAGAACCACTTCTGGCTTAATTATCAGACAAAGCCCTGTTCCGTTGTTACTGATAAAAAAAGAGCCTGATTTTGCTTGCAATCGAATAGTGATAGCAACAGATCTTACAGAGGCGAGTAAAGAAATTGGGTTTATGGTTGTAGCCGATAGTTCTTCAGCACTTGATTTATTATAACCAGTTACCGCTTTACGATGTTTACTATTGGGCGCAAATACACCATGAAATCGAGTCAGATTCATCCAGGGTCTGGGAACTAATGCAGCAAGCCTGGCTATAAAATCTAAGGGTTCAAAGACAACATGGGTGGTGCCATTTTTATGCAGCGCATTTTTTCAATGTAGTATATGCGAACGGCTGCCAGGTTTTGACCTTCAATGCGCACGAGGATGCCTGGTTCAAAGCGGTATAATTTCCTACCGTATTCTTCGGGGCAGAAGTCGCCCGATTTTAAGCCGGAGATGGTGAGGGTATGCTCAATGGCATTGTTGTACTTCCTGTGCGCCAAACAGCCATGGCCTTGAGGTTTGGTGCTATTGGCCATCGCACCCGGCCCGCCATCAAGCGGAGTGTCTTCTGACTCAACCGATTCGACCACTGGTGGCTCTACTTCTTCTTTTTCCTCTGCAGGGTCTTTTTTATCCGCCTTGTTCTTCTTGCGTTGGCAGTCTTGTCCAAATATCAACTTGCGCAGGTTGGATAGTTTGATTTTTTGCTCAAGCAGGGCTTTGGGAAGCCAGACAGCCAAGCGTACACAGGAAATCGTGAACTCCCTGATGCCGGCAGGCAAATCGCTGGTCTCAATCGCTGCAATGGCCGCTTCAATATCATCCCGGGTTTTGTCTACTATCTTCGGCAGGTCACTACCGCTCATGGATTTCCATCCTGACAAAAAGATGGCGGCAAGGCTAACCGGTTATGTTAAATTTATCAATAGATTGGTTAACACGTGAGCATAAAATTTTGACCCTGGAACGGGTATTGGTTAGAATGCAGGCTTGCCGAAAACTCACAAATCACGGCCGCATCTCAACAACTCTATCAAGAGCTTGTGTAGATTCATTATCAAAGGCCTTCAATTTATGAAATGCCTCGTGTTTTTCAAAATGTACATGCAGAATATCCTTGGCAGCTGGCGGCAAATTGATTGACGACACCCAACCATTAACTTTATTATTGCACTTTAACCGGAGTCATCCATGCCAAAAGATTACGAGTTGGAACGTAAACAAAAGGAGTTAATTGAATATCAACACAGCAAGATGCGTCAAGAAAGGGATGCGCTGTGGCAAGCACAAAGCAAAGCGCGTCTGGAACAGGCTGAGCGAGAGCGAGCAGAGGAACGTAAACGGACGCTGGCGAGAATTACCGAAGAAAATTCTTGTTCTGCCTCGAGGCATCGGGAAGCGTATTTGAAATGGAGTGAGGAATATCATATTAAGAAAGAAGGTGAAGGACCTTATAGAAGCCGATTAGCAAGAGAACAGAGGGCTTGTGAAATAGCGCGAAATCGAAAATCTGTCTCTATTAGTTATTTAAAAGAATATTATATACATCATGCTGGTTTTTTTAATGCCAGCAGGGAAGTTTTTTATGGAAGTGAACGTGAAAAAAAAATTTATGGTGATAGGTGGTTATTCGGAAGTGAGTCTGAAGAACGATGTTATCGTCAGAGGTTATTCGAAAGATTAGAAAGTCGTGCTGCAAGAAATCCTGATGGCGCTTCTAAAAAAACATTACAGTTTTTTGGCCTAGTACCGAGACCTGATGAGAGGTTGGGTATGGAAGAGCGTTTTTATAAATTTATATAAATTCATTGGTTAAAAAATTGTAACTACTCGCACACTGATATAGGCGCGGATTTTTAGATAGTACAAGGAGAATAGCATGACAAAGGAGCGCAGTTATTTTACAGCGTCTAGGAACTGCTAACTTAATCTGAATTAGTTTCGACTTAATCTGACACAACCCATTGATAAGGTGAGAGTTTCCGGTTTTGATAGAAGTGCAAACTTTAAACCAAAACACGAGAAAAACTCTCATGATAGATAGTAACGCTAAAATCATTAAACATAACGTTTACCTGTTAAATCTTGCCGAAGAATTAGGCAATGTCTCGAGGGCCTGCAAAGTAATGGGTTTATCCCGAGACACATTTTATCGCTATAAGTCAGCTGTTGAGACTGGAGGAGTTGAGGCTCTATTTGACCAACTCCGTAGGAAACCCATCCATAAAAACCGGGTTGAAGAGCCTGTCGAACTGGCGGTGAGGGATTATGCGATTGAATATCCAACTCATGGCCAACAGCGCACCAGTAATGAATTACGCAAGAATGGTATTTTTGTGTCTCCAAGCGGAGTTCGCAGCGTGAAAGCCAATGAAGCGGAATGAACGAATATGGCTTTTTCAACTTCGAGGGACACAGAATCCCTTAATCTTTAGCATAACGTTGGGATACGAGTAACAGGCACTCTTGGCTTCATTGTCCTGGAATTTGAGAAATGAATGACCTTGTGTACAATGAAACTTTTTCCAGGGTTCAAATTGCTCAAAGCACGCCGATTTTTAAATTCCCCTGGCTTTAACTTAAATGGCTCTTCCCCATTAGGTAACCAACTAATAATTGGGTGGCCCTGAGAATTTTTATTATGATTATAAATGAACTAAAAATACGCCTTAAGCTTTTTTCTATTCAGCCCTATCTCAATTTTGCCTTAAGCGGCATTTCAGCAACTTTAGGAAATGGATTGATTTATATTACAGTTTCCTGGCTTGCTTATGACAAAATGCAATCAATTAGCGGGATAGCTTTAATGATGTTTTGTATTTGGCTACCCACTATATTATTGGGTCCTTTATTTGGTGTATGCGCAGATAAATACAACCGTAAAAATTTAATGATAATGTCCAATACGATACGTGGACTGCTTGTTATTGGTTTTGTAGCAGGCTACTACCTGAATCTACCAACCAATATATTTATCCTGGCCACATTTCTCGGTATTTTTGTGTCGTTTTATATGCCGGCAGCCGTGCCTATGATCAGCAGTATTGTTCCTGAACATGACTTGATGAGTGCCAATGCAACTGTCGATATGCTTTATGAACTAGGAACAATAATTGGCATGGGAATGAGTGGCTTTTTGGTTTTATATTTGGGACTGATGAACACTCTTGCTCTTGGTGGATTATTGTTTTTATTGGCTGGGGCATTCAATTGGCTCATGAAATGTAAACCAGAACACTGCTATGGCACACCTGATAAAGAAAAAAGTAGTTTTATAGAGGACTATGCAAGCTCCATCAACTATCTAAAAGACAATCCGCGTCTTCTTGGAATTTACTCAATCCAAACCTGCATCATGATCTTGTTAATGACTATTCCCATCCTTTTGCTTCCCTACACAAAAGAAGTGCTTAAGGTTGGTGCAGATAAGTTTTCAATTTTAGAAGCTCTTTTCTCTATGGGAATTTTTATTGGTTGTCTGATATCACCCATATTATGCAGATTAATCAAAATAAAACGAACCTTAGTGCTGCTCATGTCGGGCATGGCAATAGGTCTGCATGTATTCTCAATTAATGAGAATATAATAATCAGCTATGTATTCTATTTCATTATTGGTTTTGGTTTATCAAGCTGGGCCTTGTCTCTCACTCAAGCCCAACTTCTTGCCGATAAGGCATTTCAAGGGTGTCTACAATCGACTTTTAATAGCATTTCAGGACTGGGAGTGCTGGCAATATACTTGATCATTACATTCCGTACTGATCTGTTTGATATCCAAAATATGTATCACATCCAGACAGTCATAGCTCTATGTGCGATTGTGATTATTTTAATGGCAAAGGAACGGGTTATCGAACCACAAAAAACAAATGAAAAAAGCTATATGGCATCTTAATCGAGCTATACTCACTCATTCATTAGTCGTTATATTTTAATAATCAGGTTGAAGTATGTTAATTATTTTTGGCGGGCTTCCTGGAACTGGGAAAACAACACTATCAAAACTGATTGCGAAACAATTAAAGGCTGTATATCTGCGCGTTGATACCGTAGAACAAGCTCTGAAAAAATGCTCTAACCCAGATCACGTCACAGGGCCAGAGGGTTATATGGTCTGTTATGCTCTTGCGCTAGATAATCTAAAGTTAGGACTTTCTGTTGTTGCTGATTCAGTTAATTCCATTGCAATTACCCGCAATGACTGGCAAAAAGTAGCCAAAGATGCACACCACCCTTTTATCGAAATTGAACTGGTTTGTTCCGATCCCCAAGAGCATCAGCGCCGAATTGAAAGCAGAGAAGCCGATATACCAGGACACAAATTACCTGAATGGGTTGAAGTATTACATCGAGATTATGAGCCATGGCAATCCAAATCAATGACATTAGACACATCTGAATATTCTGTCCATGAATCAGTGACGATAATAATGGATTTCATTAATCAGAACCATTAAAGGCGTTGCGCCCAATGCCCCCTCAATTGGTACTTGAAAAGTGACCAATGTCTTAAGCTGCTTCTGATAAAAAATATTCTATATCAAAACAAACATCGTTCTGGAATGAATAAAGGAGGGGCTAGTGCCATTTTTGCAATTATAATATAGTGCATCCAGTACATTTGCTGGATTTGTGATTTTTTTCTTTCATGCTATTTGATTTATCAACCTGTTCCATAGCTTTGATAAAATAATCTTCGTGAGAAAGATTTTGATATGCAAGGAACTGAACATCTCTTGTTAATTGAGCAAGTTTATTATTAAGCGTAACTTTTGCTGACTCCAAATCATCGATATGCTCATCATAGAAACTCATAAACTCCAGTTTTAAGCGCTCATTTTTGACATTAATTGAATTTGGGGAATTATCCAGTAGATATTCTTGTACTAAATGATTCATCCTTTTGGAGTAATGATGCTCATCCTTAAGTTCGATTACTTTATAAGCATCCGATATAAAATTATACAACTCTACAACAAAATATCGCTCAAAAACCTGTTTTAACTTTTGTTCGTGATCTTGCTTAATAGCGATTTCCAAATTGCCGCATCTGCAGCTTGAATTTTTAGTACACATGATAAAAACCTGCTTCAAAAATTGTACCCAATATATTGAGAAAACCAATCTAATGCAAATTTTTATAACAATATTGTCAAATATTATCGAAAAATAGAAAGGATAACCCACAAAAAATTTTAGATGTCTACCTTGAATTTTGTTCAAAAGCCATTATTTAAATATCCAACCAAAAACATATTCTAAGGAGACAGCATGAACACATTAAGAAGAGCAATGCCCATGTACCGTGATATGGGCCATTTACTGGATGATTTTTTTAACCTGCAAAAGCAGGATGATTCATCTTACATTGAAACAAGCACTTGGTCACCTTTGGTGGATATTACAGAAGAAAAAGACTGCTTTTTAGTCATCGCAGACGTTCCTGGAGTAAAAAAAGAGGACATCAGTATTTCTTTAGAGCAACATGTTCTCACTATAAAGGGTGAGCGACTGTTTGAAAAAACAGAACAACACCAAAGTTATACCCGAAGAGAGCGGGCTCAAGGGCAATTTTATCGTCGCTTTAGCCTCCCGCAAACGGCGGATGATGCTAAAATCACAGCACGTTATACTCATGGGGTTCTTGAAATAAAAATTCCTAAAAAAGAAGCCGCAACTGAGAAAAAAATTGAAATACTCGTCGAAGAATAGTCAACCAAGGCCTCATTTTGAGGCCTTTTATTCAGATTAAAAGTTCCCCTCTCATCATCGCGACTTCATGCATTTTAAGGGTTACAATAATCACAGTACGCAGGATCGGCCTTCAACAACCCATCTTTTCGCCTTTTAAACTCTTGATGATCACAAGCAATACACCCCCAAACCTCTTCTTCATAAAATGAGGTTGAAGATCCACATAAAGAGCAAGGTAGTTTGCCACGGGTTGATTTGAACCCAAACCCTGGACAGGTACATCGAACACAGACATTAGCAATTCTTAATGCTAATTTATCGGCTAGTTCAGCAATCACTTCCATTCGGGTTGGATTCATCATGGCACGCATATCGGTTGCTAAAAGAAGCTCCTTTTCTGTTTTAAATCCGATAGTTAAATGATGGTTCAAGGTATTAAAATTGGTAATCCCTTTAGCAAGAACACGGTTATCAGAGCTTGCTTGTACAATCAGTGCATGAGATGGAAACTGAATTTGCTTGAGAAAGGCATCAACAGATGTATTCTGGTTAATCGTAATCATTGCAAAATTTGTTTTTGAACTCACCAGCTGCTCTGCAATCACCCAATCGTGCTCTCTATCTACAAAGACCATCAATTCATGCGCACTTGGCACAAAGGGAAATGCAGGATGAGGCCCAAAACTTCCCTCAGAAGCCACAGCAAAAGCATAATTATAGTCCTCTGCTGCTGTTTTGGCTTTTAAAAGGCAGGTTTCATAAGGCCCCTGAGTGCGGGCAATCTCTCCGGTAAACATGCCAAACTGATCCGTGTCAAAATCGTGCACCCTTAGAGTGCACGATAATCTTGCCTTAAAAGGTGGAGCAATTGCCCGTTCCTTTTCATGCTTGGATGCTAATAAAATATCTTGATTGTTGTAATACATAATTAAGTATTCATAATGTGAAAATAATCAAGTCGTGCCACTGAAACATCAGAAACAAACATAACTCCCGACTCGTTCTGAAACAAAGTTTTCATCCCTAAGGCAAGGGAAACGATTACCTCTTCAGGAGCAACAGCGATAAACAAAACTAATGACGATTTGTCATTAAACATCATTTTTCCTTCATGAAAACCATGATGCCCTTTTCCTGAAACATTTCTGATGAGGGTAAATCCGGTAACGGAAGCTTCTTCCATCATAGAATTGATAAAATGCTCATGTTCTCCAGCAACAATAATCTCGATTTTTTTCATGGGATGCAAATTAATGCCAATATCTTTTCTCTCTTGAACTTTAATCACACTCATTTTACTCTCCAGGCTATTTTACTAAAATCCACTGACCCAATTGATTTAATTGATAAACACCTTGATTGCTCGGTTCGATGACGAGCAAACGCACCCATTGGTTAAAAAATAAGGTTTTTAAGATGGAGTGCTTTTCAATCACTTGAGAAACCATCTCTTTAGGCGCATAAACGACTGTCAATAAACGTTGAGGCTCGTGATAGGCTTCATTATCAGAACTCATGACTGATTGCAGGGGAAGCCCATGCATCAAATCACTTCCATTTCCTTGCATGACCCCTATGGTTCCAACCACATTGTGAGTAATCTTGCTTCCGCTTCCAAAAGCAACATTATCCAGGGTAGAAAACAAATACTGGGTATTGATCCACTCAGCTACTACCATAGGAGCGGTCAAAATCGTCTCGAGCAATGCCCCTTCCCTATCTTGTTCAAAACGATAAGAATGCAAAAAACAGCGGCCATCAAGAGAGATATTTTTGGTAAGTTGACGAGGCGCTACAATAAACGCAGCATTTCGTGCTAATCCCCATTCAGGACGAGTTTCAGACCAGTCCAAACTTCTTCGTGTAATGTCCCCGGGAGCAGTGCCTCCATGCATTTTCAATCCTCGTTCTTGATTGGTTATGCACTTGGCTTCGTTTAAATCCTTTTGTAATTGACTTAGGAGTTCAGGATAGATGGGTTTAACTACATCCTCTGTATACAGCTCAACCAAGTCAGTGGTTGTGTTATGCAATGCACCGTAAAATTGAGTATCTAACGGGATGTGCATGCCGCAATCTTCCAAACCACGTCGAACCTCAGGTTTATTCAAAATGGATGCCAATAATCGAGCATTAATACCACCATGATTCCCACCGCAAGCACCGCAATCAAGAGCAGAAGCGTAGGGATTATTTTCCGTAGCACTACCATGACCACAAAGAACGATTAGTTTGGCAAAACCAGAAGTCAATCCCATGAGACGTAATACCGTTTCAGCATAACTAATCTGCTCCGTCAAGGACAAACCCTGCTCCGCATCGGTTTCACTTAATTCATAAACCACTTTTGTTGGCACAGGAGGCTTCAACCAACGATTAATTGCTGATAATGACGAGTTACTCAACTCCGGAGATAAGGATTTAAGAGTCATATTCAAACCGCACCAAAGACCTAACGATTCGACCAGGGCAAAAGGAGTGGAAATGTTTTGTTTAAGCTGCGTATAGAGATTCTTACATCGGTTTATGAACGCCTTCCCTCGCTGATACCGGTCAAAGTCATCTTTATTGGCAGCAGCTGCCATTTCCTTAATCGAATATTTCGGCTTTAACAAGACAGGACAACATTCTTTATTTTTATTGGTATCAAATTCATCAATGCGCACAGGAAGACCAAAAAACCCTGCAAAACCCAATGTTTCATACTGCCCCAGGGACTCAATGGCACGACGAAAAGGCTCAGAGCGAACATCAATACAAAAAACCAACTGAGCCTTTTTGCGCCCCCCTTGAGCCTCTTCTTTATTTAACTCAGGTAAAAGCAAACCTAATAACTTTTGCTGGTACTCTTCTTCATTGTTTTTTATTTGGCCCAATATTTTTTTAACCAAAGAGCCATCTTCGACGCTTTTTTTTTCCCTGGCTGCATCAGGCCAAAGGATGCAAGTCAGTACTAAACGCACGGCCAGAAAATCAGTTAGGGTAACCTGTTTTTCTATTGGTTTTTTGGTGTTCTGCCAATCAGTCTTCCATTTCACAAAACCTGCCCAACCAGGTAAATAAAGAAGTGTTTGTGAAAGAAAGGCTTCTTCTTGACCCAGAGGGACTTCAAGTCGTGAAAGACAGATTTTGATTGCCTCTTCCGCGGACCCAGGTAATTGCCGCAAAAAGTCTTTAGCGTCTCTTTTATTATGGTGCAATTGCTTGTCAAAATAAGCTAATTTTAAAAAGCCATAATAAAACCCCTTTTCACGATAAGGCATGTCAATGCTGCCCTGACCTGCATCAAAAAAGCCACCGCACCATTTAATCATCTGAAGATTAACATCTTCTAGTTGCAGGTTACGCTCGCCTCGTTGACGCCTGAACCCACCTTGAGCAAGCGCCTCCTCAAAAGATTGCGCTTCAAGCCCTTGCAAGGGATTACACGCAATAAACGTTTCAAGAGGCCAAACAGGAGCGATGCTCTTTGCGGCATTGTGAACTAGGGCATGTATTTCGATATCGTTACTTATCGTCTGGTGACAGGTCATACCAACACTTTTAATTTTGGTTCTTGAAATGTCGTGTTTCGTTAACTTTTTTGCACTGGTCATAAATACTCCTTAATTCGTTTAGTAGTTGTAATCGCTTCGAAATGCCGTCACAGTTTTTCTGGCAGGCTGACTTGAATTAAGCAAGTTCATATAAAGCCAACAGCCTAATTTTGATTGCCCCATTTTCTTATGCGTTCCAAGATTAAATGCCAGCCACAAGACGCCAAATAAACCCATGGTGATCCAATGAATTGATGCAAGCTTTGGTGCTTGTAGATTAGATATACTCGGAATTAACCACTCAATAAGATGTATGCTTGCGCCATACATAAGGCCAGAAAATGAAGCAAACACTAATCCTGATACTAAACTCAGAAGTGTTTGGTGTGTGCGTCCCCAACTGAGCATCAGTTGTGCTCCAGCTATAAAGGCAAAAAATAAGACAAAGGCACTGGCCTCAGAGAATGAAACGGGCTTATTGGTAACGAAAGCAAATGAAGACATCGCAATCATCCCGCCAAGCAGTGAGGAAAATATCATCATGAACGAAGGGGGCACAGACTTAAGTTCTGATTGGTTCTGTTTGACCGCAGATCCTGAGCTTAAAAACAGATAGGCCTTGAATAATCCATGCCAGCACAAGTGTGCTATGGCCGCGGCAAATAAGCCCACACCACATTGCATCATCATAAAACCCATTTGCGCCATGGTGGAACACGCTAACATCCTTTTGATATCATGCTGCATCAACTTCCAGACAGTGCCAAGTAGTGCAGAAAAAGCCCCTACTATAAAAAGAAGATTTAACAACCCTGGATGCAACATCATCAGGGGCGCAAATTTAACAACAAGAATTCCTCCACCATTGACCAATCCTGCATGCATTAAAGCAGATACTGGAGTTGGAGAATTCAAAGAGCTGATAAGCCAGCGATGAAAAGGAAATAAACCAGATTGGGTGAGTGCAGCAAGCAGAATAAAACCTAGAGAGAGAGAGCGCATCGATAAGTCGCCAAAAGCGGCCGTCTGGCTCAATAAGGCAATAGAGCTCGTCGAATAATTTATTGTCAACAAAACGAAAGCAGCTAATAAAAACAGACTTCCTGATCCGAGCGTGTAAAAGGCTAAAAGGCCTGAATTTTTTGCTGCACTCCATTCATTTTTATGCACCATCAAGACCACAAGAAGCAAATTGGAAATAAACCATGCGCTCCAGAATAGATACAAATTATCGGCAAGAATCATCAACTGTACTGTTAAAGTGAGTGCTGATAAAAGAAGAAAAAAACGTCTGTAGAGTCTGTCTCCATGCATGTACCTTAAGGAAAATCGATGCACGACAAAACTGACCAATAACACCAGACTGCATAACAACAAATTCAGTGCATCAGGATTGATTAATGAACTTGTCTCAGGATATATTGATAAGGATGAACATGTGAGCAAGCCAACTCCGATCAAAAACCCTGCTCCCATCAAATATCCGGCACAGCGTGCTGCAAATACAAGCCGGGAAATTAAAATGCAGTTAATAGCAAGCGCGATAATCGGGCAGGCTAAAATTAAACTTAAAAAAAATAGAAACATGGTATTCACATCATTCCCCATTAGAAATTGTTTTGCTACAATGAAAATATATTAGATATACTGATATAAGTGAAATTAAAAATATTTACACTTCCCATAAGGAATTCTAATGTCACTGGATACGGTAACCTTACAATGTTTTTTAGCAGTGGCTGAAACGCAAAGTTTCACCAAGGCGGCTATTCGAGTAGGACGAACTCAATCAGCAATAAGTCAGCAAATTGCCAAGCTGGAAAATTTAATTGAAAAACAACTGATTAATCGAGGTAGAGAGTTATCCCTAACCCCTGATGGTGAGCTTTTTTTAGGCTACGCCAAGCGGATCTATGAATTGCACCGAGAATCGCTCGACCGCTTCAAAACACCAGAACTACAGGGTGAGCTTCGTTTTGGTTTACCTGAAGACTTCGCATCGATGATGCTCTCCGATGTTCTGGTTGAATTTTCAAGACTCCATCCAAGAGTGATGCTTAATGTAGATTGCGATTTAACCCTGAATTTAATCGAGCGGTTTCATCAGGGGGATTTCGATTTAATTTTGATAAAAACCAATGAAAAAGATCAAATTACTGAAGGCATCAATTTTTGGAATGAACCAGTTGAATGGATTGGTAAAAAGGAACTGCTTCCGGAATTGAATGAAAAAGCAATCATTCCATTAATACTTTCTCCTACTCCGTGTGTCTATAGAGGAAACGTTATTGAATCACTCAATCAACATCACCTCAAATGGCGCCTTGCATTTAGCAGCACCAGCTATGCGGGAAAAATGGCAGCAGTGCGGGCAGGCCTCGGGATCACTGCGATTCAACGCAGTATGATTCCTAACTATCTGGATCGATTGGACGATTATTTTTTACCCTCTTTAAAGGACATCCATGTATCCTTAATAAAAAAGGAAGCGGCAAATAAGGCAATTGACTCCCTGGAATTTTTTATCATGGACAAATTGAAACATTAAGCAAAGGATATGAGGCGGTTGATGAAGCAAGAAATGAACTCAATTTTTGAGGTATTAGATAAAGCGACTATTTTATCGATTATTATGATAAGCGTGATAGTAAGCCTGCTTACCTTAAGT
Organism: Legionella moravica DSM 19234; assembly: GCF_000423305.1. Classification (GTDB taxonomy): domain Bacteria; phylum Pseudomonadota; class Gammaproteobacteria; order Legionellales; family Legionellaceae; genus Legionella; species Legionella moravica. The sequence goes on from NZ_AUHS01000018.1 coordinate 21,502, forward strand.
ATCCCCATAGCAGCTCAAACTTTAGTTAATCTGATCGCCTTCGGAAAATTACTGCAACCAGTCGTCACCTTAAGCATTATGGTGCTTGTCTTAATGATGGCTCTTGGAGCACTCAACATTTGGCAAATGATTATCATCGAAGTCATCCAGCAAAAATTAATGGTAAAAATAAGCCTGAACCTGTCTCGTCAGTTTACTCATTTGTCATTAGATAATTTTTCATCACATCATGGACCAGAACTCGTTAATCGATTCTTCGAAGTGGTCACCATCAACAAAGCATTAGCAAGCCTGTTGCTGTATGGAGTGAATTTAAGTTTACAACTTATTTTTGGTTTGATTTTGCTTCTGTTTTACCATCCGCTCTTTCTTGTATTTGATGGATTCATTATATTAAGTCTTCTTTTGATAGTATTTTTGCCTTATCGCAAAGGATTAGCGAGTGCCGAAGATGAGTGCGCTGAAAAACATCGAATTGGTGCCTGGTTGGAAGAGTTGCTTACCAATCGTTTTTTATTTCGCTTTAATCGTTATCATCACTACTCTACCCAGCAAACCGATAAACGGCTTGTTGCATTTTTAAAAGCACGTAATATGCATTTTAAACAACTCATCAAACATCAAATTGGATTTTATCTCCTTTCGGCAATGGCCAGCAGTCTTTTACTCGGCTTAGGTGGTTATCTGGTGATTCAAAATCAGTTAAGTTTAGGCCAGCTTGTGGCTGCAGAGATTGTGCTTGGTGCTTTAATCTATGCATTTAAGCGTTTTGGTGTTCTTTTGGAAAATTATTACGATCTCGTTGCTTCGGAACACAAAATTGACGCTGTTTTAAATCTGCCAATAGAACCCATCAAAACAGAATTAAGTGAACTTATTATCCCAATTAACACCATCACAATACTCACTAAACAGCAAAACAAAGCATCAGCAACTCCTGACAACCCTTTAGTAGTTTGCGTCAACGAAATGCAAAAACAAACCTCATTCACCGAATTTCTTTTAGGCTTTAAACCGAATACCGGATTTCGAGTATACATCAACGAGACCCTCTGCAACGAAGAGTATAGACGCTCCCTTCGTGAGCATACTTTGTTACTTAAAGATAAAGACTGGTTTGCTGGCAGCATCTATGACAATTTACGTCTTAATCAACCGTCTTTTTCTATACATCAATTAAAAGAACTTTTGAAAGCTTTTGGACTTATGGACAAAATAATGAACCAACCTGATGGCTTAAAAAGTGCCATTTACGACTGGGAAAGCGTGTTTACTGAACTTGAGCTGATACAACTGATGGTGATTCGTGCTGTACTTGCCAATCCGCAACTCATTATCGTCGATCATCTGTTTGATAGACTGACTAGACAGGATGTTGAATTACTGCTCTACCATTTAGCAACCCTGAATAAAACGCTACTCATTATTGTGACGCAATACCCCGATATTATTCCATTGTCTAACTGTCTGGTGCTCTCATGAAACTCCACGCCTATCAAATGATTGGCAAATTACCCAATCCACGCAAAATCGCCAAGATCATTTTTTTAGTGCTGCTGATTTTAATTGTATTTCTGAGTTTTACTCCTTGGCAGCAATTTGCACTCGGAAGCGGAAAAGTCATTGCCTTTTCGCCTAATGAACGTTTACATACGGTCAATTCGCCCGTTTATGGCAGAATTAAAAAATGGTACGTTGATGAAGGTGTCCGAGTAAAAGCAGGCGATCCCATTGTAGAGATTTCTGACAATGATCCTGAATTACTCAAAAGATTGGAGTTGGAAAAAAAGGCGATATTACTTCGTATAGAGGCTTCAAAACAATCATTAAGTGCAGGAAAAGCCAACGTTGATCGCCAAAAGAACTTATACCAGCAAGGGATCAATTCAAAACGACAATACGAATTAGCCCAAATTGAATATGCAAAATATCAAAATGAATTAGCACAGGCCAATATTGATAAAGTCAACATTGATGTACGTATTGCCAGACAGCAGACCCAATTGATTAAGGCTCATGTACCGGGAATCATCTTTAAACGGTTGACAGGACAAGAAAGCGTTGTCGTTAAAGAGGGCGAAATATTAGCTCAAATTATTCCAGAAACTCAATCAAGAGCAGTAGCACTTTGGATTGATGGGAATGACATCCCATTCGTCCGCCTGAATCAAAAGGCACGTCTTCAATTTGAAGGCTGGCCTGCAATTCAATTTAGAGGCTGGCCGCAAATTGCCGTAGGAACTTTTGGTGGAAAAGTGGCTTTTATAGATCCTACAGACAATGGTATGGGACAGTTTCGAGCCGTTATTGTTCCTGATGAGCCTTGGCCCCAACCCACATTTTTAAGACAAGGCGTGCGCGTCCATGGTTGGGTACAACTCGGAGAAGTCCCTTTATGGTATGAGTTATGGCGTCAATTTAATGGTTTTCCTCCTGAAAGCGTGACAGACAAGGAAAGTTCATGAGTACTGCACAATTCAGTAAGCCATTACTTGTTCTTATTGGACTGAGCGTTTTACTATGCTCTTCGGCATCCGTCTATGCCTCAGAAAAAACACAACAATTAAATTTAATCGACGTACTCAAAAGCATAGACAACCATTATCCGCAGGTAAAAATTGCTCATCTTGAAGTAGTAAAAGCCAGTGGGGCGTTGACCAATGCAAAGGGACAATTTGACCCTACCCTGGAAGCGACTACGCGATCACAACCTGCTGGTGGATATATCAATAATTACGGTGATACACAATTAACTGTTCCTACTCTCTACAATGGTGTCAAACTTTTTGCTGGATACAGAAATGGTGAAGGGAACTGGCCCATTTACTATCAAAACTATTTGACTAACTCTGGAGGAGAATATAGAGCAGGTTTATCCCTGCCCTTGGCTCGCGACCGACTCATCGATAAAGAACGGACTGGCTTGCTGTCCTCAGCCCAACTAATCCTGATGAAACAACAGGATTCTGAAGCAATTAAAATTAAAATTTATCAGGAAGCCATCAAAGCCTATTGGCAATGGGTTGAAGCAGGACTTCAATTAAAAACATTTAAACAATTGCTGCAATTGGCTCAAAAGCGACAAATTGCAATTGAACAACAAGCAAAACAAGGTGACTTACCCAGACTTGCGATCAGTGAAAACCTGCAACAAATCATCCAACGAGAGCAATTACTCAACCAAGGTCACATGATATTCGAGCAAGCAGCTATTAATTTATCCCTTTATTTTCGAGATCCCAAAGGCAAACCCCAAATCCCGGATCAACGCTCCTTACCTGCTTTGGCTAAACACGCAGTACCCCATGCAGGTTCCAACGTACCCCTTATAGAGCACCCAGGAATTAAAAAGTTAAATTTTTATGCCAATATGATGAAACTAAAACGCAATCAGGCTCGCAATGAACTTCTACCCCAATTAGATGCAACCGCCTACACCTTCAAACAAAATGGAACGGGAGGCTACCCCTTAATGATTCCCCAGGCGGCAATGGTTGGGGTATCGTTTAAATTTCCATTATTTCAAAGACAGGCCAAAGGAAATCTCATCCAGGCAGAGAGTGAATTACGCCAGATCCGCGTTGAAAAGAGATTTTTACTCGAACAGTTAAATAATGAGTTCGCCAATATTCTCATTGGCATTAACAGAGGAATACGGCAAGTCAGTCTGTTAAAAAAGGAACTTAGTTTGGCACTACAGGTACAACAGGGTGAAACAAAAAAGTTTTATCAAGGAGACAGTACTTTGTTTTTGGTCAATCAGCGCGAACAATCGACCACTCAAGTGCAACTCAATAGCTTGCATGCGCAAGTTCAATTAGAAGAATTAAAAGCCAGGGCCCGCTTTTTCGCCTCAACCCTGACAACAAACACCGTTATAAAACAAATGAAATAAGGACAGTATGAGCACTGCATTAGTTTGGTTCAGACAGGATTTACGATTGAATGATAATCCTGCTTTTTTTGAAGCCATCAGCCAACATAACCAAGTGATTCCAATCTATATCCTGGATGAAAAAAACAATATTCTGGGCGAAGCACAGGCTTGGTGGCTGCATCACAGCCTGCAGGCACTCAGCAATTCACTCACCACACAATTTGGGTTAAAGCTTATTCTGCGTAAGGGGAATCCTTTGGATATTCTGTCTGATTTGCAAAGTCATACAGGATTCAATGCAATTTATTGGAATCGTTGCTATGAACCCACGAGTATCGATCGGGATAAAAAAATCAAAGCAGCATTTCAAGAAACTGGACTTGATGTATTTAGTTTTAATGGAAGCTTACTCAATGAGCCTTGGACAATAAAAAATAAAAACGGCGATTTTTTCAAAGTGTTTACCCCCTATTGGAAAACTTGCCGCCAAGGGCTTATCTCTAAACCTGCACCGTTAATAACCCATAAACCTACAGCAGTTGATGTGGCCAGTGACGACCTTCAAGACTGGAGTCTTCTGCCCCACTTGAATTGGGCGTCTCAATTTCCTGATTTTTGGACACCAGGCGAAGATGGGGCTTTACTGCGGCTTATAGAATTCATCTCGCATCATCTTAATGGGTACAAAACAAATAGGGATTTTCCTGAAAAACAAGCCACGTCCTATTTATCCCCCCATTTACACTTTGGTGAAATCAGTCCCTGGACTATTTTAAGAGCTGTTGAGAATGCAAAAATCAATCCACACTGTGATTTAGCAGGAGCCGAACACTTTTTGTCCGAGCTGGGCTGGCGGGAATTTTCCTATTATCTGCTCTACCATGTACCCACCCTGCCCTATAAAAATTTTAAATCCGAATTTGACGCCTTTCCATGGCATAACGATGAATCATTATTAAAACGATGGCAACAGGGAACAACAGGTTATCCCATAGTCGATGCAGGAATGAGAGAACTATGGGCTACCGGATACATGCATAATCGAGTAAGAATGATCGTTGCCTCCTTTCTCACCAAAGGCTTATTCATTGATTGGCGTTTAGGAGCGGATTGGTTTCTGGATACTTTAGTGGATGCTGATTTAGCCAATAACAGTGCCAGCTGGCAATGGGTCGCTGGCTGTGGAGCTGACGCTGCTCCTTATTTTCGTATTTTTAACCCCGTGTTGCAAAGCCAAAAATTTGATCCTAATGGGGTTTATATACGTCGCTGGGTCCCTGAGCTGGCCTCACTGAATAACGACATCATTCATGCGCCCTGGGAGTCTGCTCATGCGGCATTGCTGTACCGCAAAATCAATTATCCGAAACCCATCATCAATCACAGCGAAGCACGAGCCAAAGCTCTGGAGTATTACAGCCAATTAAAAAAAGAACATTAAATCAGGATGCTCGATATTCTGATAAACAGCTCATGCACAAAAATAGATTAAACTTAATTTGGAGAACTGACCATGCGCCTGAATCAATTACTGAAACTGATGTTCTGGTTCTTACTTTTTGAAAGCATTGGTTTTTTACTTGGTATGCTGACCCAGGCTAATATTTATCCCTGGTATGAGAGCCTTAACAAGTCTTCCCTAACCCCTCCAGGATTCGTTTTTTCAGTGGTCTGGAGTTTGTTGTATGCCCTTCTTGCTCTGGTTGCCGTGATGCTGTTTCACCGGGATAAAGAATCTTCTAATAACAAACTGATGATGCTGTTTGTATTGCAAATGCTGATGAACTGGGCGTGGACCCCTCTGTTTTTTGGCTTGCACTGGATCATGTTAAGTGCCATTTGGCTTGTTGGCCTAACCGCTTTAAATGGGATCTTAATCATTCAAGCGAGAAATGAGGCCCCAATGGTTGCCTGGTTATTAATTCCTTACCTGATTTGGCTGATGTTTGCTTGTTATCTCAATGGGGTTATTGCATGGTTTAATTAGTGATAATTTTCTGCTGACTTTCCTCGAAATAGATAATAGGCATAGAGTGTATAAGCCAAGAGTATGGGAAGCATGATGACCACGCCAACTAAAATAAACACCAAAGTTGAGTCTGGTGCGGCAGCTTCCCAAAGCGTTACCTGATGTGGAATTAAGTAGGGATAAACACTGATTCCTATTCCAATATAAGAACACAAAAACAGAACAATACTGTAAAGAAAAGGCTTGTATTCATTACCGCCATTGAGGTTTTGCCATATTTGATAGACGGAAAACAGAGCCAGCAAAGGTAATGGGCTTAATAAAAATACATTAGGAATACTGTACCAACGATGAAAAATTTCATTGCTGTGTAACGGGGTCCAGATGCTGACAAATACCAGGAACAAACTGACAAGGACTAATAAACCTCTGGATTGATGAATCATTTTACGCTGAACTCTTCCAGAGCTTTTGATGATCATCCAGGTTGCTCCCAAAAGAGCATAGCCACACACTAGAGCAATTCCCGTGCACAAACTAAACGGAGTTAACCAATCAGGATTATTGATGGTCATAGAAGATTCATCTATAGAAAACCCCTGAACAAAAGCACCCAGAATAACGCCCTGAAAAAAAGCAACAGCCACAGAACTGATTGAAAAGGCCCAGTTCCAGATTGCTTTAGATTTTTTAGCCTTAAAACGAAACTCAAAACTTACACCACGAAAGACAAGTCCTATCAACATAAGCATAATAGGCATATAGAGTATGGGGAGCAACAAACCGTAGATTTTGGGGAATGCACCATAAAGCATGGCTCCTCCAAAAACAAGCCAGGTTTCATTACCATCCCAAACTGGCGCAATAGAGTTCATCATGACATCGCGTTCTTTTTCATTGGAAGTAAAAGGAAAAAGAATGCCAACACCCAGATCAAACCCATCCAGGATGACGTACATGATAATAATAAATCCAAGAAGTACTGCAAAAATAAGGGGTAGCATTATTTCTTCTCCTCGGGGATGTCGGTCATGTACTGGAATGCATGATATTCAATGTCGTCTTCTTTTAATTTATCTGGTCCATGGGCGATAAGCTTGAAGAGATAATAAAGGTAAAATCCAAAAACAATTCCGTAAACAACAATCAATAATATGAAGGAAATAAGCACCTCTTCATACCCTATAGAAGATACGGCATCTTTGGTTTTTAAGAGTGAGTAGACGACCCAGGGCTGCCTGCCGATTTCCGCAGTTAACCAACCGGCAATACTGGCAATAAATCCTGCTGGAGCCATCGCAAAAATCCACTTATAAAACCATGGACTTTGAAAAAGCGTCCCTTTAAACCGCAAATAAATACCTACTATTGCGGTTAAGAGCATCAATATACCAATGCCTACCATAATACGAAAGGTTAAGAAAACAGGAAGCATACGGGGCTGGTCAGCAGGAGGCACTGAACTAAGACCAACCAGCTCACCATCCCATTCATGAGTATTGATGAAGCTCGCAAGTTTCGGTATGGAAAGTTCATAAAAATTTTTCTGTTCTTCTTGAGAAGGAAGAGCAAACAGTACCAAAGGTGCCCCTTTCTGGGTTTGCCAAACCCCTTCCATGGCAGCAGTTTTTAGGGGTTGATAATGGTGCACGTTAATGCCCACGACATCACCGACACCAATTTGTAAAGGAACTAGAATCAAGGCAGCCCATAAGCTAAAGGTTAATGTTATTTTGGCCGTGGCTTTGAATTTATCTTTTAATAGATAGTATCCAGAAACAGCCATTACAACAAAACAAGTGGTCACATAGGAAGCAAGCAGCATGTGTATGAAACGAGGAATAAAGGTAGGATTAAACACTACAGCCCACCAGCTATCAACAATGTATTTGCCATCGACTAATTGATAGCCACTTGGAGCCTGCATCCAGGAATTGGCTGACATAATCCAAAAGGCGGACACCGTCGTACCAATTGTCACCAGAAGAGTAGCAATAAAATGCAGTGGTGGGGGAACTTTTTTCCAGCCGAAGAGCATGACGCCTAAAAATCCGGCTTCAAGAAAGAAGGCTGTCAGCGTTTCGTAGGCAAATAAGGCGCCTAAAACGTTTCCGAATTGGGTGATAAAAGGCCCAAAATTAGTACCTATTTGATAAGCCAGGACAATTCCGGACACAACCCCCATTCCAAAAGTCAAAGCAAAAATTTTCGTCCAAAGCTTGCATATTTCCAGATAAATCGGGTTTTTTGTTTTCAGCCAGGCAGCTTCCATAATCACAAGAAATACAGCAAGCCCCAAATTTAAGGTTGGAAACAAAATATGGAAACCAATACTAAAACCGAATTGAATACGAGACAGGAGTTCGACAAGCATAGTGGGCCTATAATTCACTGAGCTATAGGCATAGTTTAGCATATAATGGTTATTTTTTAAACGTAATCTGCCTTATTTGGTGCGGCTTATTTTCTTATTTCAGAACAGATAGTTAACACGCAATTGCAATGCACTTTATCGATTAGCAAGTAAATAATCTGCATCAATTTATGTGGACCAGGTTATCAAAGTGTTTGTTTAGAAAATGATTTAGGTCTGTAGATAATTTGCCAGCCCCTAACCGTGAAGACTTGCAAGCTGACTCTTTCGAAAACGAAGGGCTTAATGCCTTGAAAATGAATGGCAATACTCTGGTGCCAATCATAAGAACAATGTTGCATTCCGTGGCCGTCTAAACGACAGAGGATACTCTATAAATCCTCTAAACTACTCTCGGATCATAATTGCCCTGCCTCCAGATCCGCCAGAACTTGACCGGCCCTGGTGCGGATGGCTGCTTTCTTTTCCTGAGTCATTTTATCCCAATTGAGATAGGCATAGCGCAGACGGGGATTCTTGTTGAGCTGTACCTGATTTTGCTCTATAAAATTCCAGTAGAGGGAATTGAAGGGACAGGCTTTTTCCCCCACCACATCAGCAGGGTTATAAGCGCAAGACTTACAAAAATCACTCATTTTTTGAATGTATTTTCCACTAGCAGCATAAGGTTTACTTGCCATCACTCCCCCATCGGCATACAACGCCATACCCAGGGTATTAGGTAACTCCACCCACTCAAATGCATCCGCATAAACCGCCAGATACCACTCGCATACTTCCTGGGGATTGAGGCCCGCAAGCAGAGCAAAATTACCTGTAATCATCAAACGCTGAATGTGATGAGAGTAGGCTTCGACCTGGGTTTGTCGCACCACCTCTTTCATGCATGACATTTTAGTTGCGCCCCCCCAATAAAGCGCAGGCAAAGATCTTGCGGCATTTAAATAATTTCTATTGGCATAATCGGGCATTAAAAGCCAGTAAATACCACGTACGTATTCACGCCATCCTAATATTTGACGAATAAATCCTTCCACCGCATTTAAAGGAGCCAACTGCTGTTTCCAGGCATCCTCTGCCATGTGGCACAATTCTAGAGGCAATAAAAGCCCTGCATTCAAATAAAACGATAATTTTGAATGATATAAATTGGCTTCATTAGAACGCATGGCATCCTGAAAATCGCCAAAATTAACCAGGCAATGCTGCATAAAATATTGGCTTTCAGAAAGGGCTTGTTCTCGAGTCACTGCAAAATTGAAAGGCCTTAATTGCCCAAAGTGATGGGAAAACTCTCGTTCTACCAATCTTAAAACATCCAAAGTTACTGCATCTGAAGGATGCTCTAAACGAGCAGGAAATGTTTTAATGTGATTTGCATTTTTTCTATTTTGCTCATCATAGTTCCACTCTCCGCCAACCGGCCTGCCTTGATTATCCATAAGAATATGATGCCGTTGGCGCATCATTCGATAAAAATACTCCATTCGCCATTGTTTTTTATCTTTTGCCCAAGATTTAAACTCATCAAGGGAGCATAAAAACCGAGTGTCTTCATGAATATTCAGAGGTACCAACAATTTGTCTTTTAATGAAACTAATTTTTGCAAAACACGCCACTCACCAGGATGAGTTACATGTACTTCTGAGATATTTTCTATGTCTATCGCCCGGCACAACTCCTTCTCAAAACAACCAGTATTATCAGCATCATCGTATTGAATGTAGCGGACTCGATAACCCTGCGATTTTAATCGGTCTGCAAAATGACGCATTACTGAAAATATAAATGCGATTTTTTTAGGATGATGCCTGACATAAGTCGCTTCTTCCATCACTTCACAAAGAAAAACCACGTCACGCTGCTTGTCGATAGCAGTTAGTGAGGAAAGAGATTCACTCAGTTGATCGCCCAAAATAAAGCACAATCTCGTCATCATTTCCCTCAATAGATAAAAAGTTACATCTTAAGCTTGGGGCGTATGGTACTTAAACCGCCATCTACTGCAAGCACCTGTCCTGTTATCCAACTGTTCTCTGGATTTAGAAAAAACAATATGGCTCGTGCTACATCCTCAGGCTCACCGACACGCCCTAATGCATGCATTGCAACAGAGGCCTTGGCGACTAATTCATTACTGAGTAGAGAATGAGTCAGAGAGGATTTAACCATACCTGGCGCAACAACGTTAATGCGTAAACGAGAGGATGCATAAGTCGCGGCAGCGGATTGCGCCAGACCAATAACTCCGGCTTTGGCCGCAGCTATGGCCTCATGGTTTGCCAATCCAGTCAACGCTGCAGCCGAAGAAATAAGGACTACCGATCCTCCTTGAGTCATTCTCTTTCCTGCCGCACGTACAGTCGCAAATGAAGTGGTCAAAGACGCATTAATGGTCTTTTGAAACTCTTCAAAATGTGTCGCATGAGCACTCTTAAGTAATAAAGAGCCGGCACAATTAACCACTCCATCAAGAGGGCCTGCTTGTTCAAATACGCTATCAACAGCGTTAAAGTCCGATGCATCAAGTAAAAAATCGGGGATGATTTTGTTTTTGGTTTGCGCTGTAGTCACCACTTCATTACCCTGTTTTTTAAGAAGCTCAACTACTGACTGACCAATCGCGCTGCTTGCTGCAATTATTAAATACCGAGCCATAAATCGTATACCTTAATAATAAAAGGCTTACTATGAAGGAGAGCAATACTAAGTTCAAGTATTTATAAGCAATCAACTCGATTATTCCTTGGTACAATTTATTTTCATTGAACTATAATGAAAGTGCGTTATGTAATCACAACAAAATTCAAAGTCACACTAAAGGAAAGGACTATGAACAGACTGCTTTTGCTTGCATTGATGATTTTTTGTGGCGTTGCATTTTCTGCTGATAAAAACTATTTGTTTTTTCAGACAGCTACAGATGGAAGCCTCGAAAAAATGAATAATAACCATTATGTTTTAACAATAAAACAGGCCCCCAAATATGTGAATTATTTTTCAGAACGACCGGCTAGAACAACTGGCATCATTAATCTTAACGAATTTAATTCATTCTGGACGAACAAAAATATTAAAAATGATTTCAAAAGCAATCCACCCAATGCCGCAATAGTTTTAGTTGATGCACAAGGTAATCGTCAGGATTTTGTGGCCATCATGACCAATCCGCAATTATCGAAAGAACTATTGACTTACGATCTGCAACCCATAAATAGTAAAAATGTGCCTACTGGGCAATTCAAATATTTGCTCATGTTTGTGGATGACATCGCTTGGAACCCAGGGGGATTTTAAATGGTTTGAAGGGGCTCATTCAGGGGTTGAAGTGCGAGAAAGACAGCGACTTTTACTGGATTTTCTCGCACGTCGTTTTTTTTGACGCCTTATTTGTTCCATACGAAGTTGCTCTTTGGTTTTTTCATTACTGTAGGCGGCTTGAAATTGTTCACAAAGCCTCATTCGTGCAAAATATCGGTTATCTTCCCGACTTCTGGATTCCTGGCACTTTATTTCCAAACCCGTCGGTATATGCTTTAAATAGACTGTTGAAGCAGTTTTTTGCAGTTTTTGCCCGCCATTGCCGCTGCCCAGTATGAATTTTTCGATAAGATCTTGTTCTTCAATATGCAAGGCATTCATCCTATCGGTCAATTTATCTATTTTTTCTTTTTTAATCATAGGGCATTTTTAGTTCATTATAGAATTTAAACTTCAAGTAATGCAGTCCTGGTTTACACGTTCACTTCCCTTTTTTGAATGATTAACCTGGAGAACTATTTATTTCATATTCCAAAGTTACCGAATCTAATAAGCAATGATAACATTCTTCAAAATGTTCTGGTGAAACATGTGTGGCAAAATCGAAAATCATCAGAAATTTTATTTCCAGGGAATTAAGTTCAGATAAATTAACGCCTGCAATCGCTGCAAACCGCTTATTCTTATGTCGGAAATCCATTAATTGCTTATAAGCCAAATGTATAGAACAGGCTATTAATCGGTGTACATTCAATTCGTTTAGTGAAGAATCAGGAGTCAGTTCAAGATACATACTTATATAAATCAAAGATAAAACATAGATAGTTGGGTCGTCGTCAAGAAATTCATAAAATCGTAATAAATAATTTTCAATTGATATTTGAGGCACACATGCTCCAGTAAATACATCTTTTGCATGAGATTTAGAGGTGTTTGTCGTAACTGCTTTCGTTAATACAGATGTAATCGTTTTCAAGAGAAATGAGGTACTGACATCACTAATTTTGGGATATTCAGTGGCTTGAACTGTTTGAGTTGTTTTATATTGTGCAAAGAATAATTTCATTTTACTCCCTTAAAAACCAGACCGTTCCGTTGCTATGTGTACAGATGAAAAAGCACCTGAGCACATGTTGTTCTTGAATAATCTGAAGTTAGTATTACAGTAAACAATGCATATATTTTGGCATTTTCCATTACTCGAGAATATACTGAATATTATAGATACCGTGGGAGAAGATAAAGTAGTTGAGTCACTTTTTAGCCTTTAAAATCAACCAAAGCCAGGAAATGATACTCTCTAAAGAGATTTGCATGACAGATGAAAGGAATAAATTAGAAAATATAATAAGGCAAAAAATTCGTGCCGACAAATTAATGTTACTCAATGACAACTCACTGATTAGCATCCCTCCCAATTTTGTCTGTTGCCTCATCGTTTTTAAAGAACTCTATGCCCAAATGAACCACATCTATCCTTTGATGTGGTTTGTATGCGCTTTATTAACCTTTATTGTGCATGGCAGCGCCTACCTCATTAATCGAATTCATGCGTTACCTTCACAAGGATATTTAAAATTTTTGATTATAATCGCTGCCGTCTATGGAACACTCTGGGGAATATCCGGTTCACTACTCATGCCTGATGACAACCAACAATCTCAAATGCTGATCATGATTATTGCCTTAGGGGTTTCTGCTGGGGGTCTGCTTACTTTTCAGCCTAATTTGACTGCAAGTTTTTTATTTTTAATATTTATGATTACACCAATAAATTTCTGGCTATTCATCCAGCATAGCTCAATCTATTGGTCGCTTGGAATGGCTTTGGCCATCTATTTATTTTTCATTATCATGGTATCGTGGAGAGGTAATCAACTTTTAAATAGCAACCTTAATTTAAGGTATGAAAATCTGGATTTAATCAATAGACTCATAAGCAACAATGCCATTTTACAAGAAAGTGAATCTCGATTTCGTTCTGCATTTAATTTTGCTGCAATAGGTATGGCGTTAGTTTCTCTGGAAGGAAGGTGGTTAAAAGTCAATCAATCAATGTGCCAAATTGTGGGATACACTGAAGAAGAATTACTAAAGATTGACTTTCAGACTATCACCCATCCAGAAGATCTGGATCTCGATTTAAATTATGCCCATCAATTGTTAGATGGTGAAATCAGTTCCTACAACCTGGAAAAACGCTACATCAAAAAAGACGGTACGATCATTTGGATATTACTCAGCGGCTCCTTAATACGAAATGCGGAGAACAAGCCACTCTATTTTATCGCGCAGGTTCAAAACATCGATGCCCAAAAAAAAGCGGAACAAGAGCTAAAATACATCGCATATCACGATGTATTAACAGGATTAGCTAATAGAAAACAGTTGGAATCATCCTTTCATCAGGCGATGTCTTTTGCAAAACGGCATCAAAATCAACTGGCAATTCTGTTCATGGATCTGGATAATTTTAAAGGAATCAATGATACCCTGGGGCATGATGTTGGAGATCTCTTGCTAATAGAAATAGGATCTCGATTAAAAAAAATCATACGTGAAACGGATATTCTTATCCGACAAGGTGGAGATGAATTTATAATCACGCTCACTGAGATTTCTGATAATAATCAAATTGACACCGTTGCCAAGAAAATTTTAACCGAGATATGTAAGCCAATAAAAATAAAAAAACATCGGTTTGTCATTACCGTCAGTATTGGTATCAGCATTTACCCAAGGGATGGCCAAGAATTGAGCACACTTATCAAACAAGCCGATAAAGCACTCTATCGGGTAAAATCAGAAGGTAGAAATAACTATCAATACATCTAACAAACTGGCTCAACACATACGATAACCAAGAGCCTATTCACAGAGATATCCACAGAAAATGTGGATAAGTAATCCTTCTAAAAGGCACAATAAGCCACGAATAATCCTTACATGGTGTAGGCTTTTCGAAAAAATTGATTTTAAATTCAGTAGAACAATCAGAGAGTATTGAAAAATATCCACAGGAAGAAAGGGATGGACGTAGTAATCGCGAAACCGATATTAGCAATAAAAAAAATAAAAAAACAGTCTTGACGAGCATTATTTTTCATTTTTCAAAAATTAAAAATTCTTTACCGGGTAAACATTGAGAAATGCTGTGTTCATTCAATCAGGACAACTCAATGATCTGAGCCTTGCCATTTTTATCCTTCAAATAAGCCAGTAAAATTTTGTAAGCATCATAAGTAGAGCGTGATTGGGTTTCAGAATTAAAACACGTTCTCCATTGAGTTAAGGAAGCTTCATGCGCCACAGCCCCGAGATGTCGCCAGAGATGAAACACATTAAACTGGGTTATTTTGTTTATGGGGCAATGCTCCTTTATCGCTATAGCTCCTTTATAAGGCCATACCGCTCCCTGATACTCCTTTAATGATTCTAATAAGCGCATGTTATAGTCTTTAACATCCTCTTCCTCTATGCACGCTCCATTGCAACGTTTAAGCTGATAAGAAAAACAAGGGATCCCCTGCTCTACTCCACACAGCTGCGGACACAAATCATGATTTTTTATTAACTTCAGCAGGGTGCGTCTGGCTGCGGCAACGCTACGAAATGCGCCATAAATTCCATGCTGCAGCATTTCCCCCTCCTCCTCGATCTGCTCACGCGCAATAGAAAGGGTTAAATATCCTCGAGATTCACTTAATTTAAATCCTACCAAAGTCTTTTTTCGTCTGAGCATGCGATTATAGAGCGGCATGTGTTTTTTAATCAGCTCCGACTCCAGCAATAAAGCGCTCAACTCACCTGCCGTAGGAATAAATTCTATACGCACTACTTGTTGACATAATGCAAATTCCTTTGCGTGAGTATAATCACCCGAAAAATGAGATAGCACCCTCTGTTTCAAATGAATACTTTTTCCTATGTATAAAGGTAGCGTATTTTTTTCCCCATAAAAAATATAGACACCCGGGCTGTCTGGTAGTTGCGTGATATCGGTAGTTAATTTGGATGGAATACTGGACGTTTGATAAATCGTTTTAGCAGCAGCCAGTACCATTGGCCAGGAGTGTCGCTCCGCCATCGTTTGAATCACATCATGCAAAGCCGCAACATCCGCTTCTGCTCGATGATGCTGTGCTAATGAGACATTTAAAGATTGGGCAATATACGCCAGATTATAAGAATTCTGATGAGGATATAGTTGTTTTAACAGTTTTATGGAACACAATACCGAAGCCTGATAAGTAATTCCTACTCGCTTGAATGCATTTTTAATAAAACCATAATCAAAACGAGCATTATGCGCCACAAAAATACAGCCCTGTAACTCATCCAACAACTCACTCGCAATTTCATCAAAGGACGGGGCATTGTCTACCATTTCAATGGTAATCCCGGTTAAGCGAGTGATGACCTCTGAAATTGTACGTGTGGGTTTAATTAAACGATGCCAGGTCCTGACGACACCCCGCTCTGTCACAATTCGTACCGCTATTTCTGTAATTTCGTCTCGAGTAACGTGTAATCCAGTGGTTTCTATATCAACAAGCGCCCATTGAAAAGAATGCGTCATAAAATCTCATCTCATTTAATAAATGAATAGCCTGCGAAAGCTCAATCCAACAGCTAGTGTAACAAGATGAGCGCATTTGTGCACGCATTGCCCAGAGTGTTCCCCTCCTTGGTGACTACCAATTTAACTGATTTCGCAAGCACAAGATCCAAGGTCACCATGAAATTCAACCAGAAAATCCATGCTGAGTGGGATCGACTCACCATGGATTTACCATATGTGTTTTGGAAATTAAGGGGCTATTTGAAAAAAATAGTCGGCATCTTAAACATTTTTATTTCGCTGATAAAAATCCCAATCTGTGTCACTTTGAAAAGAAGCAATTTTCTGCAATGACAGTTGATCGTCCCAAAGCCTGAAGGTTTCATAATAACTTTTTTGGCATGTATCTCGTTGACTCAGAACCAATGTACCCGGCTTCAAATCATTACTCGCAACAACGTTACCAAATGTTGCTCCTTCAATGCCCATTATCGCTGGCTTGTCACCTTTCCAAACAGGAATTCGAGTAGGATAAAAATAGTCTGTAAGTTCATCGTATAAATAGATGTAATAATTGCCTGTTTTTGCATTCGTTCTAAGTTTGATGCCATTAGTGCAGCCATAATATTCATATGGAATAGTTTTTTCGTCTATTGCATAAAGATAAGCAATAAGCTCTCCGCCATTCTTCTGGTGTATTCTTGCTTTAAATGGTGAATTTAAAATCTGCTTTTTCATTTGAGCAATTACCGTATAATGTTCCGCATCAGGACTTACAGTTCCATCCAGGCACGTAGTAGGAGAAGAAACCTCTGCTGAGCGAATAATAATCTGAGTTTTTGCTTTATCACTAAATCCAACGTTGACTTTAAAATCATTATCCTCATCGACCAGCGCATAAGGCAATGATGAGTTAGCATCCAATAGTTCAGTGTAAGCTTTTTTAGAATATTCATTAAGTTGGGTGCTTAGAGGGTAGATTTTAAATTTCACATGAAATGTAGGACATTTACCATCACTTGAATACACTACCTTTTTTAATAGGATGCTATGTTTTTGCAAAATAGGGAAAACGGGATGATTCACTACCTTAGGATCCTCATCGTGCAATTCTTTTAATAAAACAGATGATTGTAATATTTTAAGCTGCAAAATCCTGTCTTGATATTTACTCAGCAAACAATGCTCTATATTCAGCGAAAAAGCGCAATAATCTCGCTCTTTTAACCACATTTTTTGCTTATTAACAAAATCAGCAGGCTGTTTACTCTCCAGATGATAATATAGTTTTGAAAGGTGCCGATCGGCATCAGCCAGTTTTTCTGAATGACAGATGGCATGTTCTGTTTTGGTTCTGGCTTTATTGCAATTGAAACTTGTCACATAGATTTGGGACTTAGTGCCCGAAGGATTCGCTTTTAAAGATTCAGCCAAACAGTTTGATGCATGCATCAAATTGAACAAAACTAAAAAGCTAAGAAAAAAACGCTGCTTTAACATATTATATTCCTTGACTATGAACTTGATTTTATTAGTCAGAGTGTGTTCTGACGATTCCATTTTCTATGTAATATTGGTTGTGCATTAATCTAAAAATCATGCTCAGAGCGAACATTCGAAACTTCTTGGTTCGCCATACCAACCAACATTAATTTTTAAGTTATCTTTTACATCTAACAGAGCAAACCTAAAAATGAATTGAGCTTTTCAGGTTCAAATACACTTAAGGGTAATCGATAACTTATTGAGCAAACCAATAGGAGAGTGTTTAAAATTCAAATAAAAACTGGGGCATACTCCATGTGTACAAAAACTAAATTCATATAAAGAGAGATCGCGCTGATGAATGACTTTTAGAATTGGATTGATCCATTTTTTATAACGAGGGATTAAAGACTCTGCAGTTGAATGTGCAGTATTTAAAGTGCAAGCCGATAAAAAGAAAATGCTTAGAATTCTTATTTTAATTTCCATAATGTGTACCAGTTCCATCGGAGGTTAGTTCTTTTAAAACAGGCGAAGAATATCAAAATATTAAAAAAAATCAAAGAAAAAACATACAATGTAAGGAACTATCAATATAAAAATAGCTCCCTACCCATGGGAAATACTCTGAACGGAAGAACATTGAGGAAGAGATAAGAGAGAATCACTTTTAAATTTCGAAACGACTGTTAATCGCTCAAAGAATTATCTCCCACAGTCATTAGGCTATCGAAAATACTTTTACTCCCTCGCCCAGCACACAAGTTGCCTCAACAGCTTTCATTTTTTCAATATTGGTAACAGGATCGAGGAACCGATTAATGACCTTGAGTACATTATTATTATCCAGCATATACACGTAGGCCTGATTCACAGGACCCAACCCTGGTGCCTGTCGAATTTCATGAGTATAGGTCATACCACGGGAGGCCAGCATGCCTTTTTTACTGATAATCACATTATCAGGTGTATAACTGGAAGAAAATTCAGGGGGAATTTCAGGTACAGAAGTTTTACAAAGATCCCAGTCAACTACATAGCGTATACCCAAACCATTATGCACTGCATCCACAATGTGTTCATAACTTGCAAGCGGTGCAGCTTGCGCTTTAAGCGCAATAAACATACAGAGCGCAATTGATTTTTTCATTTTCAACCTCCTTTGTTTTGAATTTTATTCAGGCAAATCAGACTATAAACAACATGGATGTCTGATATTATTGTTGCGTGTTCAAATCCAGCAACTCATTAATAAAAGCCATATGGCCCTCTTCATTGACAATATCCCAGGCTCGTTGATAGGCAGGACTCAAGGAGTTGTCCAACATCGTTTTAATACTTTCTTCAAATTCATTATCACGATTCAACTCATGGTATACGTATTTTTGTATAGCCAACAAGTGTAAATGTGCTTTCACTGCGTTACTTTCAGATTCGTATTTAATCAATAATTTTGAAGTATCTAAACGGTCTGGAATATCCTTGTAAATGTATCGATGCAGTAATTCATGATAGATCACCATATTTAAATAACTGCCAGACAATGGCTTGTCATTCCCAGATTTTAAAAAATTACGAATTTTAATCAAAAGCGGATAGCTCATTCCAGTAAAACGAGTATCACACAAAATAAAATTTACGGACAACTCCTTTCGGGAAAACGGGATATTAAATAATTGAGTAGTGGCAGTTAACAAGTGTTCACCGTCCTGCTCCCAGGCTATTGTAATCTTGGGCAACAAAGAATCCAACTCGTCAATCATTGCGGGTGAAATGGGCTTACTCTCGGTATTGCTGCACACTCCCATATCAAACAGTACACCGTACTCAAAAAACAAAATCGGGATGTTCGGAGAGTGAGCTGCCAATAGAGAAGTTCCTGAAATAACCAGCAACAAACATCCTGTGAGAAGTTTTATTTTTTTGTACATGAATGACCATCCTGTGCCAATGAACTCTGCCAGTCCTTAATTCAGGCAAGAAAAGCAAAGCAACTGTCTTTTATGACTGGGAGCCAATGTATCTTAAATCAAAAGAAATTACCAACAAAGCTATGCCCTCACTAATCCATGTTGCTGATATTAATTGGTGTCATTTTAAAGCTGAACTCATTTATTGTTGCCTGCGTGGGGATACTCTCTCTCAAACCCATAACTCAAGAAAAATCAAAGACTTCTCTCATCAAAGATGATTAGCATTGAATTATTTATTTTTACATATTACGATGCTCACCAAAAAAAAATACAGGGATTTTCATGCTTAAATTAAAGGAATGGGTTTATTGTTTATTTCTTTTCGCCTCACCTTCTTTATACGCCTTAACCACACTCATTGTTACAGAAACCACTGATTCTAATCCGGGAGGCTTCGGAGCAGTTGGGGAACTGAGGTATTGGCTGAATACAATGAATCAAAATTTAAATACGATGCCTGATGATTATGCCATTATTTTTGATCATCCGATGACGATACAACTCAATGGAATTCTGCCGATTATTAACAACTCATCAAATCCTGTAAAAATTACAATTGGTAATTCTGACCCGGCGTCTATAGTCACAATAGATGGTAACAACGGTGCTTACAGCGGATTTTTCATTCCGATGGGAATTGTTACGATCCAAAATATGATCTTTCAGAACCTGACTGCAAAAGGAGGCGATGGTGGAAGCGGGATTTCTGGCGGTGGCGGCGGCATGGGTGCCGGAGGAGCTATTTACGCACCTCAAACTTTTTTAAATGGTTCCAATCCTGCAATCACCTTAGTGAATGTATTGATACGCAATTGTTCTGCAGTTGGCGGAAATGGTGGAAACTATTTCAGCCTAATGTCTACGGGTAATGAAGGTGGCGGTGGCGGCGGTGGCTTTAGTGGAAATGGTGGTTCTATAACAACCACAGGAAGCACCGGTGGCGCTGGAGGTGGAGGGTTTGGGGGTAACGGAGGTGACGTCACTCTCTCAACCAGCGATCCATCAGGTGGCGGCGGCGCTGGCGGCGGCGGCATAGGATCTCGTGCCACTTTAGGTATTCTGACAAACCTCGGAAATGGAGGATCGGATCAGAGCCCGGGTCTGGATGGGAACGGTTATGGTCTCAATGTTCTCGCTGGTTCCGGAGGAGGAGGTAACGCCGGAGGAGCAAATGCCGGCGGCGGTGGTGGAGGCAGCGGCATGCCCTCAGGGGGCGGCGGAGGGGGGAGCGCAGGGATGAATGGACAGCAACCTCAAGGAACAATTCCTCCGTTACGCAGACAAACTGTAGAACCTTCCGGGGGTAGTGGAGGAGATGGTGCGGGAAGCGGCGGTGGTGGAGTCGTTACCTTGGGGCCCATAACTAATGACTTTGATGGGCGCGCCGGAACTGGTGGTTATGGCGGTGGCGGTGGCGGTGCTGCTGGCATTGGGGCGTACGATGTCGGGTATACGCTGCAAGGCGGTACGGGAGGTATTGGCGGTGGCGGCGGCGGCGGCGGAGTTAATCAATCAAGTACGACATCTTCGGAAGGAGGCAACTCTCTTGGCGGTGGCGGAGGTGGTGGCGGTGGCCCCTCCAATGGTCTCACAGCTATAGGTGGAGTGGATACAGGACATCTGGGAGGTGGAGCCGGAGGATATGGTGCCAATTCCGTTGGAATGGGCTTCGGTGGCGGAGGAGGCGGCGGAGGCAGCGGTCTCGGTGCTGCTGTCTTTGTGGACAGCAGTTTGAATTTCACGGTACAAGCACAATCGGGGACTCCAACCACCTTCGATACTCCAAGCAACTCAGTACAAGCGGGAATTCATGGCACAGGAGGACCAGGAGGTTCTGATGGCTTCGATGGCTCCGCCTTGGGGAACAGTATTTTTCTAAGAACAGGATCTTCTCTCACGTTCATGGCCCAAGATACCCAGGATCTCTTGACAATCGGAGCTCAGGTTGCATTCACAGATGATACTGTTTTTGGCACCGGTGGAACCAATGTTTTAATAAGAGGAAAGGGAACTGTTGTTTACAACGGAACATCAGATTATCAAGGAACGGTAAAAGTCGATAATGCGAATTTCAAAGTCAATGGTCAGATCAATCAGGCACCCGTTTTTGTCTGTAGAAACAGTAGCGTCAGTACACAAAGAGGCAAGCTTAGCGGCAGTGGAACACTGACTGGAAATGTCTTTGCCAACTCGGGAACAATTTCTCCAGACACAGGCGCAACGCTCAGCCTCGGGAGCTTATCTCTAAATTCAACATCTGGAGGCGGCATAGGAAGCCTTGTTCATATCGAAATCAACTCCAATGGCACCTCTTTGGTTGCCGTTAATGGACCGGCAACGCTGGCAGGTACTTTAGAAATCAATCTGGACTCAAACGCACAGCCAGGCCAATACACTGTGCTCACCTCATCAGGAATCACAGGTACCTTTGATACCGTCACCGTCACAGGTAATTCCTCCGGATTTGCAGGTCAAACCCCACTTTATACCCTCTCCTATCTGCCTGTCGGAGCACCAACGTATGTGCAATTTAATTTCTTAGGCTATCCCCTTCCTCCTTCATCTGTTGATATTCCGGCTACAGTAAATGGCTCGCCAATACTAAATCCTGCTGTTGTTTGTTGTGGCAGACCTGTTATTCTAGGACCATTACCAGTACCCGGAGCAGGCCCTACCACTTATTCCATTATCAATCAGACGGGTAATGTCACATGTCACATTGGACAAACCACATCTCAAACGTATCTGAAGATGAATGGTAAAAACGGTTCCTGCACCATCATAGGCACCAAAGATGGTATCGTTTCTAATCCTTTAAAGGTAATAGCCCCATGAATAAACTTTTGATGATAGCGAAGGGGGTTATGCTCGCAACGGTCATGATTGATATGACTTATGCAAATAATCTGACATCCACTGGCTCGTTGTTAAACAATTGGAATGGATTTTATGCAGGTGTGAATGAAGGATTTGTTTTTAGCGACGTTCAATTAAGATCACAGCAATTGGGTTTTTCTAACCCGGATGGAACCTGTAATACCAATGAAGGATTTACGACCTACTCTCCTGGGTTACAATTGGGGTTTATGCACCAATTCACTAACACTCTTGTATCCGGTTTGGAAGCCAATCTCATCTTTAACACAAGAAAAAATAATACACTAGACTGTAACTGCCCAAATAACCCTGAGGTTTCTGATCGATTCGTCTTAAAGAATCAGATACAACCTTCTATCAAGGCTCGATTAGGACAAATACTGAATTGGAATCAAAACCAGTTTCTTCCCTACTTAACAGCTGGAGCCAGCTTTGCAAAGCTACACTTGACCTACACTAATGAAGGAAATGATTATTATTCACAAAAAAAGAACACCACTGGTTCGCTTATCGGAGCAGGTATCGAGTGGTACATGATGAAAAAATGGACGCTACGCGCAGAATATAATTACGTACATTATGGAAACTCTATCAACCTGAAAATACCCAGTGTTTATGGCTTGATAGATACTGAAGGTACTTCTCGTATTAATCTCAATACCAATAACATCGTGATCGCTATTAGTTATTGGATTTGATTTAGAACAGACACTCGGAGCGTCCAAGAAAAAAAGGGTACGTAATACCCTTTTCTTTTTAGGGTGAATCGTGATTAGTTACAGAAGCAGAAAAAACAGAGTTTCTTCTGTAACTATTAATGATTAATAAGATTTGCTACTGCTTATGCAAAGTGAACTCATGTCCTTGTAACCAATTATTTATTTCTTTAATAGTTTCATAAATAACACTTACAACTTGCAGATAAAGTGGCTCCAATAAATCATGTTGCCCAGACTTCCAATAACGTTCAAAATATTGGCAAGCCATCTTCATTTTCATTGCGCCGACATAAACTGCGCCACCCTTTATTTTGTGAGCTAGTTGTTGCGTTTTATCCCAATCCAATTCCTCATGAGCTTCATTCATAAGCTTAAAATCATTGGGTAATGAATTTTGAATCATAAATCCCAGAGTCTCATACAAGATAGATTGACTACCTGTTATTTTAACTCCATCCTCAAGATCTAAGAGAGGAAATTGAGATAGATCAAACATAAGCCCATGCTCTTCCGGGAGTTCAAGTGATCCATTAATTTGTTTCGGATTTTGAAGTTCCTGACGTTTACCCGGAATAAAGGCATCTAAAATATCAGAGCAACTCATAATAGATAAAGGTTTCGATAACACAGCATTCATACCCGCATCAATGCATCTCTTTTTATTTTCATCCCCTGCATGAGCAGTAAGTGCAATAATAGGGGTATGCGTGGTTCTGACACTCTCTTGAACCCGGATGAGATGAGTGACTTCATAACCATCCAAATCAGGTAAGCCAATATCCATAAAAATTAAATCATAGGATTTTTGTTTCCAGAAATTAATTGCACTCTTTCCTGTTTCAGCAATGTCTGCTTCACAGTTTAATTTCTCTACTATTGATTTTGCCACTGTTTGAGCAATAAGATTATCCTCAACAATCAGAACACGATGTTTTTGAGTATTAATTTCAATTGGGCTTGGCCTCACTTCTTTAGCAAATGTTGTTTCGTAACACTTGTCAGTAGTATTTTCCCATTCCCCATCTATTCCTAACTCATCATCAAGAAGTGGCTCCTGAAGAGGAAGAATACAAGTAAAACGTGAGCCTTTTCTTATTTCACTTTCAACATAAATTTCCCCACCAACATCATCTATAAATTGTTTAACAACAGAAAGTCCAAGACCAGCACCTTTATAAATTCCTTGATATGATGGCGTAAGACGTTTAAATTGCAAATAGATATCTTGTTGCTTTTCCTTCGGGATGCCGATTCCCGAATCTTCCACAATAAGCTTTAAAATAATGCCCCTTTCTTCACGCTTAGCAAGTTGTACTGATAAAGTAACATATCCAAAATCAGTAAAATTTAAAGCATTGGTTATAAGTTCCAATACAATACGATGAATTCTTACTTTATCTCCTATTAAAAAAGGAGGGATTGTTTCATCAAAATTTATGATTAAATCTAAATTCTTTTGCGCTGCTTTAGCTCGATTTAACTCAATAAGATCATACACCGTTTTTTTTATATTGAATTTTTTCTTCATCTTTGGAATTTCCCCCGAGCTTACTCGTACGGCTTCTAATACTTCATCCAGGAAGTCAAGCAGGGCATGACTTGAAGCAACCAAATTCTCAGCATATTCTTTAAATTGTGGTTTATCCGACTCCATCTTAAGAATCTCAGCAAATCCTATAATACCCGTTAAAGGAGTTCGAATATCATGGCGCATGTTTTCAAGAAACTCCGTCTTCGCATGACTTGCCTCTTCTGCTTTTTTTCGTGCTGCAATTAAGTCCTGCTCTAAATTCTTTTGCTCCGTAATATCCATTGATGTTCCGATAATGCCAACAATTTCTTTCTTATCATTGCACAAAGGGCTTTTTATCGTAATTTCAGTGATAAGACGTCCATCCGCTAATCTGGCAATTTCTTCTGTCTTATGAGTTTTATTTTCATTCATCACTTTTAGATCAAAAATACGCCAATCTGAAGCGAACTCTTTCCAACATAGATCAAAATCTGTTTTGCCAATAATTTGCTCGGGGCGATCAAATCCAGCCATATTAGCAACAAATTGGTTACATCCAAGATATCGTCCTTCAGTATCTTTCCAATAGATAGCACCTGGCAATGTATTAATAATCGTGTTGATATAGGCTTTTAAGGCTTCATTGGTTCTATCAATGACAGTCAATATCACGACACAAGAAGGAAAGGTGTAAGCCACTGATACCATGTATTCGCAGGTATGGTTATTGTCGCTTAATTCTTGTTGAATAAATAAAGCTGATTCTGCCTGTTCCAGCAATGTCAAAACACTTTTTTTATCGAGATTTAAATAAGAAATTGCTGTAGTAAATGATTTCTTACTAAAGTAAGGAAGTTTTGAAAAATAACTTTGCCTCGTTTTCAATATTATATTCTCAATCACATATTTTTGATTAAGAAAAAAAACAATGGTTTCAGATTCTTGTGGAGATAGCTCAAAAAACGAACCTTCTTTTATGCTTTGAGTCTCTTGATTTATGGAGGTTTTATTTCTCATTCAATCTGCTCCGAGGATAGTTCATTTTCCGAAGAGGTCTTAAGCAATTGTTCAATATGCGTTGCTACTTTTTCCATAGTATTGTATTGATGAAATTTATGATAGGTCAGATGCAGATGGAAAGTTTCGTTTATAGTAGCTAAAAAATAATACATAGATAATGAAGAAACACCATGCGTCCAAAACTCCTCAGTAACTAAAGCATTATCACCTGTTATATTAAACCAAATATGCTTGAGCTGTGATAAAATTGCCCCACTCTCTTCTTCGGGATGGTAAGAAGATGGGAGTACTAATTGTTTTCTATCCAATTTTCCATTAATAGTTTGCGGCCATTGTTCAACCCAAATATAAATGGAGGGATTAACCCAAGACATGACGTGCTTTTTGACATTCAATTTTATATGATCAAAACAAAATTTTTGTAACCATGGACTAAATGGTTCTCTACAATAAGCATGAAACGAATCAAACTTTTCTTTCTCAACTGGACGAATTAAAACTTGTTTATCGGTGATAGGCACTAAAAGCATTTGTAAATGGCTTTGAGGGGCATTGGATTGATATTGAATGAATATCTCAAACTTATCAAATTGACCATTAATTAACAATAATGCCTGTTTTTTCTTTGTCTCGTCTAATGAATGCGTGGTTGTTTTTATTAATCGATCTAGATAGTGATTTTCGATTAGAGACAATTTACTGCAAAGAGAAGAAAAATAGTCATAGGGTATATTATGGATTTTGATTGGTTTTGTGATTTGATTTGTAAGTTCGCTCAACATCATTTCGTGATGTAGTTCATTATATGCCAAAACATGACAATCAACCTGCTTCACCTCTTTTTCTATATGAATAATCACATCATAGCGAAAATAATTCAGTTCATTCAGATGGTGTCCGTGTTTTACGCTGATATCTACCCAACTTATTCGTTTGAAATGCTGTTTTAATGCATAAAAAAACAAGGGGGATAATACAATTTCACTATCGCGTGATTTATAAAATAGACTCGAAGGACAAACCTCGGCACCTTGCTGATGATGACAAGCATGCTTTATAGCCAGATATAACTCTAATAATTCGAGCGAACGTACATCACCAATCAGAATAGTTCCACCAGCCCTTGTTG
The DNA here is from genome assembly GCF_000423305.1 of Legionella moravica DSM 19234. GTDB lineage: Bacteria > Pseudomonadota > Gammaproteobacteria > Legionellales > Legionellaceae > Legionella > Legionella moravica. The sequence continues at coordinate 48,261 of NZ_AUHS01000018.1, forward strand.
CTTTAACCAATTGTTTCATTGTATCCAAAAGTGATTTAATGCTAGGTAAATACTGGATCACCGAATTAACAACAATACAACTGTATTGATTTACCCCATGAATATTAACTATAGATTCCAATTTAAAATTAATTTTATGCTGATACACTTTAGGAACAATAGACTGCACATAATCTATTGCTTTTTGTGAAATTTCCACCAATGTCACATTTTGAGCATTTGGCAAGTAGTCCAAAAGCAGAAATCCAGTGCCACAACCCACTTCAAGTACGTGTTCAAGATTGGATTTATGGATGTATTGACGAATGTTATTATAAGACTCGGATAATTCTTCAGCTTGAAAAGTAGTACCAGTAAATGAACTCTGCCAGCCACACGTATTTATAGTGTCATATTCAAACTCTTTAGCATGAACATATGCTTCATCATATATCTTACCCATATATTCAGATGAGTCTTCACTGATAATATGCGTACCATGTGAAAATAGAAGCGCCTCATCAATTTCTATATAAGCCGCCAAGGTTTTATAATAATCATTATGTTCATGAATTTTTATAACAGCTTTTTTTACAAAAACTTCTTGCTCAATTGTAGCTTCTATTTCTCCTGCTTCAATTCGAATACCACCGAATTTTAACTGGTTGTCTCTTCTTCCTACATAACAGAACATACTGTTGTTTGTAGGCGCTACCAAATCACCTGTTTTGTAATAGCGAATATTATCTTGTTCATCAACGATAAATTTTGCTCGGGTAAGTTCTTCAGCATTTAAATAACCTCGGGCGACTCCGAAACCACCGATACATAATTCAGATTTAGAGGTACCTTCTTCGTCAATAAGCTTAAGATAGGTGTTAGCTATAGGCTCTCCAAGTGGAACTGAATCGGAGTTTAAAGAGTTTTTCACATGGTATATCATCGACCACATACTCGTTTCAGTTGGACCATATACATTCCAAACATTTCCCTTTTCATACTGCAGCTTTAGAGCAAGATTGGTTTTAAACTGCTCCCCGCCAACTAATATCCGCATTAATCCATTATTTACCCAACCATTTTTTAACAAAATTTCCCAGGTTAATGGCGTTGCTTGCATTAAACTGATATCAAAATCTCTTAAATAACGTTTTATTTTTTTTCCATCGGCTACAACACCATGTTCAGTAAGAACAATAGAAGCACCAAGAGTTAACGGCATGAGTAATTCAATTAAGGAAATATCAAATGTGTAATCTGTCAAAGCAAGAAACAAATCGCTGTTCGAAAAATTAAGTATTTCAGTTAATGAAATAAATAAATTCATCATTGATTGATGTTCAATTAAAACACCTTTTGGTGTTCCAGTTGAACCGGAGGTATACATAACATAGGCAAGATCATGATCTTCATAGGTCATACAACAAGCGTCCTCATCACAAGAAGGAAGTGTCGCAGGATCTATTTGATGTACCCCTTCAGGTACCATAAATGCAGTCTGAATATCACAAAATAAGATCTTGGCTTTGGTTTCTTTTAAAATATACTCGATGCGAGAGCATGGGGAAGATGGACTTATTGGTAAAAAAGCACATCCTGATTTTAAGATACCTAACATGGTAATAATAATATTTGGTGTTCTTTCCAATACCAAAGGAATAATGGTTTCTTTAGGAAGGTCAAATTGTGCTATTAAATGAGCAATTTTATTCGACATTCTATTTATGGTTTCATAGCTATAGATAGCATTGTCGTAATATAGGGCGGGTTTATTAGCATACTGGTTTACAGCATGAGAAAAGTGATTAATGAAATGGTATGACATTATTCCTTCCATGGTTTATTTAATTGCATGTTGTTAATTATATCATCTTTTTTTAATTTTTTTTGTATCTTTCATGCAGATGGTAAATGAAAAATTGCTATGCCTAACTTTACAGCAAGCGAATAACCCTACTCGCTAATAACCTCCTCATAAAAACAGATAGCACAAGGATTATGTTAATCATCCAATCCAGACGTATGATCATTAATCAGCATGTCCATGTAGTTAATACCATTGTAGATAGATAATTCATTAAAAAGATATTGGAAAACGTTCCATAAACTGTTCCACATTCTTGCATGCTCCCTATCCTCCAGCATCCTAATTTCGATTGTTTCATAGTCCCAATATTTCGACCAGGAATAGATAATATCGCAGAACGTCATTTATTCTATGAAACATTGTTTATTAGGACAGTCCAGCCAATCAGAGAAAGCATCTAGGAAATGATACTTGGATTACCAGCAAGAAAATGCTCCTGAATTTCCTCGCCCTCCTTCACAAAAAAAGGAATGTGTGGCGTTTCGTCACGAACTTTAAAAAATGATGTCGCCATATAAGACATTTTAGCCCAAGGGTCACAAATGACTGCGTTCTTACCCCAGGTAAGAATATTTTTAGGATCTGAATTTTTTTTTCGACCAATAACGACCATTTCATGATGCTTCAGGCTTACCGCTTCGACCTTTGCTTCCGGACAAGCCTCCTCAATTCTGCAAACTGCAAAAAACGTCATTTCACCACATTGAGCGGCTTGTAAAAACTGAAATAAATGATCTGCCTTAAAATCTTTATCTCTTATCATGTTCCGAATGGTAAACAACAAGAGCAGTTGCTCCTTATACACTTCTGCAGGCAATGTAGCGACTACATCTTTTCTGTTCAATGCGCCCAGAGGGAATCTTTTATTGATTTCATCCATTCCCAAGGCAGCAAGTTCTGTATTTCGGATGAGTTTTGATTTTTCTTCATTAAACATAGGTTCTATTCTCTTGTCATAACCTGTATTGATTAAAGTACAGGCATATTGCCTCAATAAAGCGCCATCGCCAATGAGTAATATTATCAACGTAGCCTGGGAGTAGGCCCAAAGGGCAGAATCCCAGGTTTACATTCGGCATTGATTAAATTGCAAGCATATTTCCTCAGTGAAGAGCCGTCGCCAATGAGTACTATTATCATCGTAGCCTGGGAGTAGGCCCAAAGGGCAGAATCCCAGGTTTACATTCGCAAGCATTCACTCTCCAAACTCCCCATGAGCCCCATCAGATCCCCAATTTTCAGGCAATGTTCCATTCTGAACATATCGATGAAAACTGGAGTATGGCCATTCTTTTGCTGAGGTGACATATCCATGTTTAACTGGGTTAAAGTGAATATAATCGATATGTGATTGTAAATCTGATTCATCACGTATTCGATGTTCCCAAAAACGACGTTGCCAAAGAGAATACTCTCCTCGTTGATCTTTTATTATTTTTACGTGTTCCTTTATTAAACTTTTTGTAAAATTCGATTTAATTTGATGCCAACGTAAAGAGTAATTAAAATCATTGTCAGGCAATTTCCACACTGTATGTATATGATCAGGCAATACGACTATAGCCTCCGTACAAAAAGGATATTTTTGTTTAACTTTCCGGAATGCCTCACCCAATAGGTTAATTTGGCTGGTTAATAATTGAGATTTACGATTGTTCAAAACAAGAGTAAAAAAATAAGTACCGCCCGGCGTATAGTCTCTGCGAAAAGTAACCATAATTGCTTGTGAAGTTGGATTTCCTGTGAAGCGAATTTTATAGGGATTTATTGTGCTTTGGAAGTACAATGAAACCTGGGATTCGGCCCTTGGGGCCTTCTCCCAGGCTACTCTGGCGCATTAAAATTATTTCCCATTAACCTTTGAGCTATAATTAAAATAAACCTATTTTGAAGAGGCTATTCAATTGACTAAACATATTCTTGTTGTTGAAGACAACCACATTGCCAGTAAAATGCAAAAAATAATTTTAGAAGGTATGGGTTTTGAGGTTGATTGCGCGATGACAGGAGAAGAAGGAGTAGATTTAGCTCTTAATAAAAAATATGACTTAATTATTATGGATATAGGATTACCGGGAATTGATGGAATAGAATCAACTATAAAAATCAGAATGGATCAATCAAGGATAAACAACACATTAACACCAATTGTAGCAGTCACTGCGAATGAGGAACCCCTAAAACGCGAACAATGTCTCGAAGCAGGCATGGACGATGTATTTTCCAAGCCCTTTACTCCTGAAACGGCAAGGGAACTTGTCGCTCGCTTTTTTCCTGAAGTGGCAGCGTAAGTGTAAAAACACTTCCCTCACCTAACTTGCTTTGTACCCTAATATCTCCACCTAACTGAATAGCCATCAGACGGGAAGTATATAACCCCAAACCAACCCCCTTAAAATCCTGATACTTGTTCGATTGCGATAACTTTGTGAATTTCTCAAAGATATAATCCAGTTTGTCCTCAGGAATCCCAATCCCCGTATCTATAACCTGTATTGTGCAAGTCGTTCCGTCATTCACGACCTTTATCTTCACGAATCCCTTTTCTGTGAAATTGATAGCATTTCCGATCAAGTTTGATAAAATCAAATTAAATTTCAATTTATCTGTTTTTATTTTGTTTTCTTGATTTGAAATCTCATCAATATAAAAATCCAGTGCTTTTACCCTTATCGTCGCTGATAGCATATCCTTAATTTGATTCAATTCATGGCTCACAGAAAGCCATTCCTTTCGAACTGCTTGAGGTTCTTTTATTGACAACACGGCAATAATCTGATGATGAACTGCTTCCCATTGTTGAGAGCTTTTGAGCAAGTCCTGTAAAAGTGATTTTTTATCTGAATCAGTTTCCATTTCATACAGCATCATTGCTACTGCACTAATACCCGCAAACGGGGTTTTCAAATCATGTTGCATATTACTTATAAATTCAGATTTAGCTTGATTAGCCGCCTCCGCAGCTATTCTCTTTTCTCTTTCTTTAAGCTGATCTTTGCGATATGAGAAAATCGTACCAAACAATAATACTGAGCAATAGGTAACAATAACAGTCATATAATCGGGGGGTAAGCTCAGGACACCACCAGTGATTAAAAAAACGATTAATCCTAAACAAATTCCTAACGTTAATATGATAAACAGTGATAATAAATCTAATAACAAAATAGATAACACCAGGACTGTAATCCCATTCATAGACCAGGAATAGGACATATCATTTTTTAATAGAAGAAATGTAAAAAGAAACGGGAGACTGTATAAAAGTGTTATATACCAGAATAAAGAAAAAAATTTCTTATATTTATTAGGCCAGTAGTCTTTTAAAGCTAATAAAACACAAAGAAAAACAGTGACTAAGCGTAATTCCAGGTTTTCATAACCACCAGAAGCCGCAACCATCCAGACCAGGTAAAACAATGGATAGGTAATAATTCCAAAAATTGCGAAGGTTATGTAGGGATGAGCAAATTTTTTTGCATGCTCATCAACATTTTTATTGAATTTCAGGAAGTATTGTTTCAGAGTCATGTAGACCATCCATTAACAGACTGTTTTTCTTGATAATGATATACTTCTGCCGTGTTGTCAGTTCAAAATGACTTGGGGAATGTTGTAATTTTTGGATAATATAACGATTTAACTCATCCTTTGATGCAGTAACATCAGCATCTGCTAGCATAAAACCTGCAATATGAAGCATGGCCTCTTGTGTGGATGTAACAAAAGACTCATCAGACGCATAAAGATGAACATTATGGTCTCCAAATGTATTGCGACATTGATGTGCCAGTTGGTCAATTTCTAATACTTGGCCACCAAAATGATGAATTAATTCTGATTTACCCAGCTCATCTCCACCCAGAATAATAACCAAAATCCCACCATCTTTTAAGCTCTGATAAACTGACTTGATGATCCCTAACCATAACGGAGGATCGATGTAATAGAGCATGTGTGATAACAGTACTAAATTATACTGGCTTAATTTTAAATCAACATTCAGAATACTTCCTGTAATTTGAGTACTATTCACAGATAAAGGTAATAACTCTTTCATATTATCTAGTGCATTATGGTTCACATCCACCAAAGTAACCTGTTTAAAATGCTGGGCTATAGCTTTTGTTAACGAACCATCTCCAGGACCAATATCCAACAACGATCCATCTGCGGGAATTTGAGGAAGAATTTCATTTAAGCAAAACAATATTCTGTTTCGTGTTTCATGCGTTGATGAAAGGACGAGTTTGAGTGTATTTAAGTAATGATGCTCACTATTAAATTTGCCAAAGATAACAGGGTTTTCAATGGTTTTTGAAAAATCAGCTTGTTTTTGCAAATGCTCTTCGGATAATTCACCCATTGCATGTTGCTCAGAATGGGGATGAGCAATACGTTGATATTCTAATGAGCCAACTCCATTTTTCTTCGTTGCGGAAATGGTTTGCAATTATTCAACTCCCCAATCCATAATAGTTCCTTAATTTATAATATAGACCTAAATCATGAAGGCCAAGCCCTGACTGGTTCAAAAAATAAACATTATAGCCAATATAATTCCTAATGAAAACATTTATTTTTGATGCAAGTAATTTGTGACAATCTTCCATTTCAAGGAATCCTTTATTTTTCAGGCCAACAATGATGCAAGGATGTGAGGTTACATCCAGCCTGTTTTTTAATAATTGTAGGCTATAACTAACTATTCGGTTATTAGAAAAAACCCCTTATGCACTTTATCAATTTATAACTTCACAGAACAACAGGTTAAAATGGCTGGTTGATAATAGTAATTTCCGATTGTTCAAAGCAAGAGCCAGCGTAGCCTGGGAGTATGGCAATTCTTTTACTGAGGAAACATATCCATGTTGAACCGGGTTAAAGTGAATATAATCAATATGTGCTTGTAAGTCTGATTCATCACGTATACGAAGTTTCCAAAAAGGACGTTAACAAAGAAGATACTCTCCTCGTGGAGAATAGCCCTTAAACATACCTTTTTTTCATCCAGAAATCCACGCCTATATCAGTTTGCAATGGGTTTAGTTCACTAATTTCTTGCAAAGCCAAATGCCGTAGCTTTTCGATAATTGCATTTAATCCGTTACTATGGATAGTCCTGTCACTGTGATGCTGAATATTGTTTTCAATGATAATTTCTGCACGATAAGCATATACATTTTCATACAAATTCCCGACCGAGATCTCAGGGAAAAAGAGAAGCACTTTCAACAAATGACAAGCCAGCAGATAATTAGCCTGTCTGTTAGCACCCCGCGATTTAGTAAAAAACAAAAAGCCTTGTTCAAAGTCAATCGTGCCAGGTCGTCCTTCCTGATAGAATTCAGTCCGGGCAATATATTTTTTAAGGTCGATAATTAAAGAATATCGCTCATTAGGCATGCGATTGGTATTAAGTTCTTCAGTATCATACCTGGCCAGATTATCCGCAACAGTCTCAAGTGCGGCATGCCCGGCAATTGCGTCCTCAAAAGAGGAGGCCATTTTCAAGGATAATAAACCAAAATTGCTTAAATGAATAAGCACGCGTGACGCATCTAAAGGTTGACTGTGTTTCACCAGGATATTTCTATTGTGCTCATTTAATAATCCGGCTTTATGTAAATCTGTCAGTGCTTGCGACAGCAATTGAGGGCATCTGCTAATAAGTATTTCTTCAGCATTTTCGCAAGTAAGCAAACCCAGCTGGTTAAGTCTGTCTAACGCCTGAAATAGAATGAGTGGATTTTCATGCTGAAACAGCAAAACTATATTTCGTCTTCCATTGTCTGAAGAAAATAGTTGAACCTTACCAAGCATTGTGATCATTACAGATAAATGATCAGCATCTTTGCATTTCAAAATCAGCCCAAAATGATGTTCCAGAAATTCTGCCGACAATAAGTGAACAGAATCTAAAGCATTCAGGATGGTTTGAGCACCAAGGGTGTTGTTCTGTTCATTGATTTGTTTTAGATGCCTGTGTTTTTGTGCCTCATGCCCAGCTAAACAAGGTAATAAAAGCAGTGTTGCAGCAAACAACGGGTTAGGGTGTGTTGAGATAGCATTAAGATACTGCAATTGGAATAGTTCATTAATAGGTTTGGATTGTAAAAACGCGAAAAAAGCTTTGGCCAGGCTCACTGGATCAGGATGGTTCAGTACTGCATTCTGATATAACGTTGCCGAAAATTCATTGGACAATCCGTTATCACTGAATACACGCATTGCCTCTGTAATGACAGCCGGATTTTGCTTTGTGCGGATTGCTTTCTTTAAAAAATGATCAGCTTTATCTGTAGCGGCACTCACAGAATACACAGTACCCAGTGTGCTTGCAGCAGCAAGAGAATTATTGTGGGCGTTGACCAGTTCTATATTTTCAGCAGTTAATAAATCATACTCCTCTAATTTACACCACGCGATGGCCAAATCATAAGGCGATTTATGTTTACTTAATTTATGTCTTAATGTTGGCGCTTTAATACCTTTCAATATGCCTCTTTGATGCAAAATACCCAAAGCGGAAGCCATTTCTTTTGGAAACAAGCTAGAGACTACTGTTTGAATGTTTGCCTTTGCAGCATAACCAGCTAATAAACCGTGGTTATTCAAGATAACCAGTGCCTGGGCAAGATCGTAACGATTACTGCTGCTACTCAATAGGCGCAGAGCAGCATCGTCTAATAGGTCATCGTGATGTAACAGCTCAACAGCATCACCTAATAAGCGCAAGTCCGAAGGGTTTAAACCACCGATAGTTCGAATATGAGCATCAACATTGGTCCCTGTTAATAATCCAAACTGAGAAAATTCCCATAAAGCTACAGCGGCATGCCAAGGACTTTCATGAGCTGCAACTTGTTTAAACAGTTTTTGCCCCCAATCACTACTCATTAAATGGGCATTATTTAAGGTAGAAAGCCCTTTAACTAAAACATCAATCTGCTTATGCTTTATCAGCCTGTTAAAATTATCCTGATTCAAAAGTCCATGTTGATAAAGAAAATCGACTGCGGCAGCAAGAGCAGTTGCATTTTTATGTTTCAAAACAGCTCTTCTATTTTGGACTTTATTCATTTCAAATAATGGGGATTGAGAAGACTCACCCAAAATATCCTTTATAGACTCTTGAGTTCCATTAAACATATCATGTTCAGCGTGTGCATCAGAATCTTCAGAACTCTCATGAGATAAAGCACCATTCCAGTATAAATCATCTATAATCTGTAAATTTTCAGGTATTTTCAAAAAATTGAAAGACAGAGGAACGATCATAACCTGCTCTGATTCTATATATAATAAAGCGTAGCGAATCGGGTTTTCATCAATAAGAAGAGCATCAAACTGCTTTTGAGTTTCTGAGGCCAATAATACATGGGAAGTGCGTAATCTCCATAATGCTTCAACCACTTCCTTAGCTTTAATACAATTCATAATGGCATCAAAATTTTCCCTGCCTCGTCCATTACTCAATAATCCAATATCGTTCATCAGGTTTATCGTATTTAAAATGAAATCCGGGTCAGGATATTTTATTATGAGATCAAAATATTTTTGTTTTTCCTGCTCTGGGATGAAGCCTAGCTGAAGTAATTTATTAAAAATGTGTATCACAACCCATGGATTTGTATTTCTGTCAAGGGCTCTGATATTACTGGAAGGAAGAGACTGAAGTAATCCACTAATGTTCAAATAGGATATTAAATCAATCATTTCCTTAGGGTATTCATGTTGCGTTATTACATCAAAGCAGGCTTGGCTACAATCAGGATTTTTTGGCAAATTTGCGCTTTTAAGTGCAACTAGCATTTGTTTTAATAAAACAGGATTTTTAAATCGGGTAATGACTTTTATGTTCGTTTTTGCATGATAGTTTGTCAGTAATTCTTCGTCCAGATGCTGGATAATTGCGACGATAAGAAGCGGTGAAGAATGCTTCAGGAGCATTTCAAGAACATCCTGGCCTGAGGTTTGATAAAGGTAATGCATTACTTTGGGATCCTGCAAAGCGTTTACTAGTTCTTCGATATTTGGATGACGGGTCAGCAGACGATAAGTCTCTGGCATCATCAATATACCGATTCCATCCAAGATCCTGATTACATTAGCAATAAGTAATGGTTTTTCGTGTAATGCGATGCTTTGAAAATAACTCTCAGCTGACGTCGAGTCTAATAACTTCCCTCGCAACAAAGATAAAAAGGAATTAATAAAATCGACGGGATGACGATGACTTAAAAGAACTTTTATAATTCTGGATAACCAGGAGGAATTGGTTAATCCATACATCTCAAGAATAGCTAAGGCCCGAATGGCTTGTTCAGGAGATATAGCACCTAAAAGCAGCTTGGTATAAACAAGCCGATTTTTAACCGCTAATGTATTCCTTTTCGCTAATACTCTTGTAACTTCAAGTAAATTATTGTGATTGACTACGCAATCAAAATATTCCTGTTCTGAATTCGCGCCCATTGATTTATCTGAAAGCAAAAACATGATAACGGTATTGACCTGTTCCAGATTGGAATGGCTGATAATTCTGTTGAAATTTTCTTGTTTCAATGCGCCTGTTAACAATGAAGAGTTGCTTAACAGTTCCAGTGTTAGCTCTAAATGATCTGATGCTGGATGCTTCAGAAGCGCCATTAGATTTCTATCTTTGGCTGTATGGGGCACGGAAATTAAACCTACATGCTCCAAAAAATCAAATGAGAAGAGAAGGTATTTAGCGTCGCGTTTTCTTGTACAGGCATTGGCTACTTTTGATGTGTATTTAAAAGTGGCCATTATAAGTCAATTTGTTCAAAAATAAAATAAATACACCCTATTATTAGACCAAGAGAATACGGTATAAAAGTTTCTGCGAAAATTAACCATAATTGTTTGTAAAGTTGGATTTCCCGTGAATCGAATTTTATATAGGGATTTATTGTAAAATGAAAACCCCGGATTCGGCCCTTTGGACCTACTCCCAGGCTACGCTGGCTGGCTAATATTCAGATTAAGTCAGCATTTGATCTCTGGTGATTCAATTTTGCATAAATAAAGGCAACTTAACGTTGCCTTAGGATAACTCAACTTTATTATGAGGGAATTTAAGCAAAGGCTTATGCTGACGGTGAGCCAAGACTGGCTGTTAATCCAGCGCTTTCGGCTTCATCTACTTTACTTCCAAAGAAGCTGATTCCACGTGAAAGCCTGCTACGTGCGTCGCCATTGGGTTGCATGGCTCTCGCCAAGCTTGATGAACTGGGTTCTGTTCTGCAGGAAGAGCTTGCTTCTGAAGACGAGGTTCCCGCATAGTTGTTTTCAACAGGGAGCGTTGATTCAGGTGCTCCGGGCGCTGACTGGCTGATGCGGATAAGCTGAGATTGTTCGGCTGTTGCCTTTGTCTCTCGAAGCCAGGACAACGTTCCTATTTCGTCTTGAAACCCAGGCGAATCTAATTCATTGAAGCTACTTAATTTTAATAATTGTAAAGAAATAAGACGATTAAGAAGCATTTTCGCTGCTGGTGAGACTTTGGATTCATGGTGAGGAATATTAGTTAAAAGATCAAAAATTGAGCCAACTTGCTCATCAGTAACTCGATCTGAATTTATATGTTCAATGCCATATTTATTTAAAAAGCCAAGAATAGCCATTTTTGTATCATTTAGCTCTTCATGATTTTTCGCTTTTAAATAAGCAATAATCAAGCATTTATATGCAGTTTTTAAAGAGACTTCACTGAATACTCCATACCCCATATGTGCCATGTTTGCAATTTTAAGCATTTGTGAACTAGTAGCAAAGGCCATTTGTTCGCGTACTTGGCTAATTGCCTGAGTTCTCTGCTGTTTTGTTTTTATCCATCCATCCAGCACGCGCAAAGACGACTCCAGGACAATTTCATTTCTCTGTGCAATTATTGATTGTGCAAGCGTTGCTTGATAAGCTTGCTTGGCGTCATCACTTTGGGATGTCTCGAAATCGGCTGGCATATGGCAGGTATTCAGTTGTAGCAAACCAGATCTTTCATAACCCTCCATAAGTTCTTTTGAGTGTAAAAGGTGTTTTTCCTCATCATCAAAAAAGGAAATAACTATGGGGCCGTGTTGTTTGATTAATTCACCAGCAGCAAGCTGCATCATTAATGCTTTATTATTTGAAGACATGCCTCCCTTAAACTGGATCGTATTTAAAGGATCTTCCTGATGATCAATCCTGAATTGCTGTTTCGCTTCGGCATCGCTATTAAAAAATTCAATTAAACTGTCTCTATCAAGCCATTTCACAAATGCTCCATTTCTACTATCCACTAAGCAAACTCGCAAAGTTGGAATAGATATGTCGTTGATTGGAAGATTATTTATTTTATGGCGTGTAATTGATGATGCCATAAGCCATTGATTATTATTAATAAAATAGTCAGCCAAATCCTCTGGGTTTGAATTGTAACGCTGTAAATCAAGAGAGCCGTTTTGTTGTATTCGCATCATCAGATTTGAATATAATTCAGTATACGCTGTACCAATGCGTTTTAGTTGACCGTGATCATCGTAGTTACCTGTATCTGCGGGTGTAATTACATCATGAACTGTAAAACCCTGTTCTTTAATCCATTGAATAATTTCATGACGAGCCAGGCCTACACCCAAGCCAACGGTGCGCAAGTCGGTCAAATCCATATTAGTAAAAAGGTAGATATCAGTGACGCCCTGACCCCGTAAAGAGGTTAATAGCTCCTGATTCAGATCATCAGTATTGTAAAGCAACGTTTGGTCTACGTCTAAAAATACAAAGTGTTTCATTTTTAACTCCAAATAAATCATGGCCGTATTCAGCAATAGTTTTTAAATGAGAGAAAGAGTACAAATGAAACCTGTTCAAGAGAGTAGAGCACTAGCTATTCGCTGAATTATAAGTCTCAAAGAATGCATAGTGCATGCGGATTCAATTCTACTTAATCTCAGCGACAAACCCATTATAAAATCAATAATTAGGTCCTAAAACCAGTCCTCCAATTGTCTAGATGGAGAAGATAAGTCGCACATCAATCAAATTTAGCATTAAAAATGCTTTAAATGCTCATTTATTATACTTATGGTATTTACCTATGTCAATGGCAATCATGGTCTTTGTGTTAAAATTGCATATACCACTCCATGCCGATCACAGATGCCGGTGATATCGATCACGAATTACATTTTAAGCGGATCAAGATGAACAAGAAATTAAAGAAAATAAATTGGTGTTTTTTCCAGCGGTTACATACTCTGATTGATTCTTTGCATTTTTTGCCAGCAAAATAAATAATGTAGGTAATAAAAGTAACAGTGCTGAAAATAGATTAATCATCCAGTCCAGACCTATGATCATTAATTAACATGCTCATGCAGTTAACACCATTCTGGATGGATAATTCATTGAGAAGATACTGATCATAATCATCATTAATTATAGAGTTTATTGCTTTTTCCAAGATTTTTTGACATGGAGAGCATGTGGTGAGAGAAATAATTTCCATAATTTTTTCATCTGAATCTTTTATAATTAGATGATTTAAATCTTTACTTGAAAAAATGAGTTTTGATTGATTGGCATAAATTAATTCAAACCCATATTCAAAGCCATTCGGGTGAGTTAAGGGCATGAAGCCTTCCATTTGTACTTCAAATTCAGAATAACTCCATAATTTACTGCATTTTCGTGCGCTTATTTCGTCAACCAAGGTGTGCTTGGGCATGCTAAAGAGTTGTAAACAAAAGTCAGTATCATGCGACAACAAATCAAATCGTGCAGAAACCCTGTCCATGTAATTTTCTGGAACAGCTCCAATTCTATAAACCCGATATCTTTTAAATAACTTTGGGTCATTCCTATGGACTAATTCTTTTAGCTTTAAAAACGCAGGGGTTCCGTGCAATGAAAAACCAACAAAAAGTTTCTTTTGGGTTATAAACGAAACTTGCTTGAGTTGTTCAGCTTCTTCTAAATTAATACACATAGGTTTTTCAGTTAAAACATGACTGTTGTTGCGCATTGCCAGACTAGAATAATAGCAATGAGAATCTTTGTGAGTGGTTACAATGGTTAAAGTAGGATTATGTTCCCACACTGTATTTAGAGTATCAACAATTTCAATTTTATCGATATTTATTGATATATTGTTACTGACATCAAACGGGTTATTGTCCTTCAATACCCTTTTTTTAAAGGTAGAGCTTTGGTTTGTATCCTTATCATAGCAGATAACTTTATTTGCAATGCTTGAAGCATACTTGGCATAAGAAGTGCCCATTTGCCCTAAACCGATTATAGCGATAGTAAATGTCATTTCTTTATACTAGTGAATTATTAATAAACATAATATATATTGCAATAATGAATAATTTTATCGCACCATGATTAATATGACTATAGAAATGACCACTCACAATTTATTCTTGATGACATAATAATTAAATTTTGTAATACCAATTAATTTATTTTCAAAATATAACTTAATGCAATAATCTCCATCTTTTAATGGGACAACCTGATCTTTTACCATTGCGCCAAGTTTAGGGTTCAAACCCAATGTTTGCGTATATCCTTTGACAATATCCCCACCTATGTGGCATGTAAATCCAATAAGAGATCTTTTAACGCTACCCTGCAATATGGGGGTGCCTTTGTAATCAACACAAACAATCTTTACATCATACTTTTTCTTTGTTGGATTAATATCGCCAATCACAGCATAATAAAATATTAAATCATGATTATTTGTAAATGAATCGACTCTACGTCCAGCCAGCGTAGCCTGGGAGTAGGCCCAAAGGGCCGTATCCCAGGTTTACATTCACATTCATTCACTCTCCAAACTCCCCTTGAACTCCATCAGCCCCCCAATTTTCTGGCAATACTCCATTCTGAACATAACGATGAAAACTGGAATATGGCCATTCTTTTGCTGAGGATACATATCCATGTTTAACCGGGTTAAAGTGAATATAATCGATATGCGCTTGTAAGTCTGATTCATCACGTATTCGATGTTCCCAAAAACGACGTTGCCAGAGAAAATACTCTCCTCGGTGATCTTTTGTTATTTTTACGCGTTCCTTTATTAAACTTTTTGTAAAATAAGATTTAATTTGGTGCCAGCGTAAAGAGTAATTAAAATCATTGGCAGGCAGTTTCCACACTGTATGTATATGATCAGGCAATACGACTATAGCCTCCATACAAAAAGGATATTTTTGTTTTATTTTCCGGAATGCTTCACCCAACAAATCAATATGATGAGTTAATAATTGTGATTTCCGATTTCTCAAAGCAAGAGTGAAAAAATATGTACCGCCCGGCGTAAAATCTCTGCGAACATGAACCATAATTGTTTGTGAAGTTCGATTTCCTGTTAGTCGAATATTATAGGGATTTATCGTGCCTTCGAAATAAAATGAAAACCTGGGATTCGGCCCTTGGGGCCTTCTCCCAGGCTACGCTGGTTTTTTCATATGTTCAGCCATCCATACCGCCTCATTATGTACGTCTAATAGTGCTTCATACAAACTATTAGGTGTCATTGAAATATGAAACTGGGAGCCATAAATTTCATAATCCTTAATATCTTGATCAGTAACTACCCAACTTCTACCATACCAGGGAAGAACTTGAGCAAAATTATTTTTAGCTACTATACAAACTCCAGCGCCACTCTTTTTATCAATATATTGTAACAAAGCAAAAATAAGTTCTCTTTTTGAAGTATCAAAATCTCCATCAACTGGTGGTATCAATTGCTCACTTATCCAATTTGTCGTTCCTTTTCTTCTTTCCCAATCAATATCTACCATGCAAACAGCCGCAGTATGGGTGCACTTTTTAAACAATTCAATTAGTTCATATTCTTGCTGCTCATAAGATAATGAGGCAGCCATATGGCCATCTGAAAGAGTAATATATCCAACCAGCTTATCAAAACCGACAACCTCACATGGCTTGGTATAACCTGCATAAAGTTTGATATTAAAAATAAATGCAATTAATAAACAGCAAACCCTCATCTTTTTTCTCCAAAATACCCCGGTATTTTGTCATTATTATTCCGGATACGCTCAATTTTATGTATATAATCCCTTCCATCTTTATGAATATGGTTCACCCAATCAGTATTATATTTTTTTATAGAATTCGAAACATGACCTTCCCCTTGGTTGTATGCGGCAAGTGTCTTATTTATTCCATCTTGAGTTGAACCAAATTTATTTAAATATTTACTTAGCATTCCTACCCCATAGTTAATAGACTTACCCACATCAAATGGGTTAAAATTTGCATTTGGCCCTTTATAGTAATTATCTGCTGTAAGTTGCATCACTCCTAAAGCACCAGTATAGGATACCGCATTCCATACCCCCTTGCTTTCGTGGTAAATAACCGCATTGATTAATTCAACAGGCACATTGGGGTATCTATTGTGAGCATTCAAAACATGTTGTTGCAAATTATCTAAATTGGCAGCTACCTGTTTTTCCGATAATATATACAATTTCTTTCTATCATATCCAACAAGTTTTTCGATGGCATCAATTCGTCCTACTTTTTTAACTTGATTAATGGTTCCTTGAAAAGCTCTGATATTCCATATTTCCTCTGCAGATAAACTTAAAATGGGATCGATTATAGAAAGTCCGGTATTTTCAAAACCATTACTAGATTCACCGATAAACTCCTTCACCCCATTCTCTATGAAATTCCAATACCCCTTTCTCTCAAAACTAATATTATCATTTCCATTACTCTCTAATGCAGTCAATTCCGAACCAAACAAGAAACTTTGCTCAAGAGCACCTTCTCCTTGCTTAAACCCGGATGACCATTGGCTACTGATAACATCACCTACACGACCAGGATATTGGATATAATAATAGCCTTCAGTGGCTATTGAAACATCAGCGTTAGACTCTTTTAATTCTCTTCCTTGCTTCGATTGTTTTGCCAAATAATCGTTAATAATTTCATTCTCAGTCCTCTCTGGATGAATCATATTAAGAACAGTATCTGTTAAGTACTGCTCATCCGGAAATTCTTTTTTCTTGGACTCAGGTAATTCAAGTGCTCCTGCTAAACCAACGAGTGCGTCCCCCATTGCGTTGCCCAGGTTATTGGATACAACATCTACGGCGTTGAAATGAGCACCTGTTACCGCGGCTTCGGCTCCGGCATGAGTTATTGCCTTGGCTTCTGAAGAGAGGATCCCTGTGCCTTTATCGAGTGTGTTGAGTTTTTGGGTTACATTTTTTCCGGCTGTGCTTCCCGCTAATCCTCCGGTTAGTCCGGCTGCTCCTAGTTGGGCCCAGTCAAAGTGTTGGTGTTTTTGGAGGGTGAGGCTGATGCTTTGGCTTATTGTGTTTTGTTCCATCATTTGGGCGGCACTTGAGATGCTGAATGTTTTGGAAACCGATAATTTATCCATATCGCTTACCCAGTTACCGTAGGATGTGTTGTTGTTTATTCCTCGTAAAAATCCTCCTGTCGCTGCGGTAGCCAGGCCTGAGATTAAGGCTCCTTTGAAATTCATCTGCTCTTGCATTCCCATTGCCTTGGCGACACTTTGACTGGCTATACTGCCGACAAAGCCTGCAGCAAAACCGGCGGCAAGGGTGACTCCTGCGGTAGCTGTCGCCGTGCCTGACAATACTGCCGAACCAAGTGTAAATAACCCGCCTGAGCTTGCTAGTGATGTACTTGCCAGTGACGCGCCTGCTAGTGAGCCTAATATCCCTGCAGTCATCACCGTAGCTACTATACCGATAATGCCCACCACAATCTTTGAAAAGAGTCCGCCGTGTCTTTTCGGTAAGGGTGGCGGAGCTGCCGCTACAACTGGACTTGCAGTTGTTGCGCTGGTGTTGCCCAGAACTTGATTGGCATTGAGTATCTTTTGTGTGCCATTCGTGTGCTGCTGGCCCGTAGCAACGGGAGGAATGTTCAAGCGTTGACCTACGTGAAGTTGGCTGCTGCTTCCAGCCTGAGCACTTTTATCGCTAATGCCGTTGGCGTCAGCAAGCACATACCACAAGCTGCTGTCTCCATATACTTGCAAGGCAATACGCTCCAAAGTATCGCCCGTTTGTACCGTGTAGGCTCCTAGATTATCTTGCGGTGCCTCAGGCAAAGTGCCATCCGCATTGTCTCCTGGCGCGCGATCTAAAAAATTGCTGGTCGTGCGCGAGCCTGTATCACGTTGCCATGAGTATTGAGCAGAAGTCTCCTCTGCTGCTTTTTGCTGAGCTCCCGAAGGAGTAAAACCTCCATAAACAGTGAGGTGCTGTTTGCCTGAATTATCCAGACGTAAATCACCTATGGTTTTTCCTGCAACAGTCAAATAACTGGTTTGGCCCTCTTTGTCCTTTCGTCCCTTAATCCCTTCAACGCCACTGTTCAGATAATAGGTGTTGTTGCTGCTTTGCTCATCCTGAGATTCTTTTAACTGGCCATTGATATCATAGATTTTAGTACTCTTCCCTGTGGTCATTCCACCCTGATCAACACTATGAGTGGCTGTATCCTGACTTTGCAAATAGTTATCCCAAAGTTCATAACTGTATTGATGAGTCAGTGTACTGCCCAAAGAACTACCCTGAGCATGAGTGCGTGTCTTCATTTCGGTCACATTACCCACATTATCGTGCTCAAAGTTCGTTTTGGATACTTCAACGCCGCTCCCATTCAAAGTACTTTGCGCCTTTAATAAACCCTTATCATAGGACATGATGTTTTTTTGCGATAAATTTCCTGCCGCATCGAAACTGTTCTCCTGAACAACCCTGCCTGCTTCATCATAAAACCTGGATTGAAGATTCACGTTATTTCTTTGAATCAACTCGAGTTGGTTGTCGTTGTTATAAACATAATGATAATTTTGTAATTCACCATGCTCATACTTCGAAGCGGTCTTGATATTGCCAGCTGCATCATAGGTTGATGTACTGCCTTGGCTGCTGGTCATCATGATCTGACCATTGACTAATTGCCCCTTGTTCACCGTCATGCGATTGTTTTCATCAAACAGATAATAATCATCACTCTCAACTGCATTAGTTCCCGTATAATTGGCTCGGACGTGGGTATGACGGATATTCCCCACATTGTCATACTCATAATCAATAGACAATAAGGCATGGTCTTTATCTGGAAAACGCTTATCGGTATCATCAGGATGACGGCGTCGTACCTGTACCAATCTTCCCAAAGTGTCATATTGATAATGATCGGTTTCTCGAATCCAACCGTCATTAAGGGTGTCTCCACGCGAAGATTCCTTGCTGGTCATCTGGCCATCAACATCATAGGAATACGTGACTGTTTCTTTGAGCCCTTCATCAGCGTATTGAAACAGTGCCCCATCGCCCTGATAGTGGTATTTGATGTGCTTTCCTGTAGTGGAACTCTCTTCAATTAATAACCCATTCGTATTGTAGTCATAAGACGTGGTATGCCCACCTAAATCAGTATGTTGCTTTAACCGGCCCTGATCGTCATAAATCCATGACTGGCTGCGCCCATTAGCATCGGTTTCTTTGGTTTTATGGCCCGCATCATCATATTCATAATGGGTTTCCAGACCACGCGCATCTCGACGTTTTATTTGATTCCCTACAGCGTCATACCAAAAACTGCTCGTCTCGTTAGCGCCATTAATTTGTTTAATTAATTCACCCGCTTCGTCATATTCATACTGCTGATGCGTTTTTGGGGTGTGCACTGCAATCAAACGATTAGACTGGTCGTAGGTGTAACTTGTTACCCCTCCCAGTTCATTGGTCAAGGAAGTCAATTGTTCCAACAAATTGTATTGGCGGGTACGCGTATTCCCCTTGGCATCACGCTCTAAAATCACCCGTCCCAAGGCATCATACTCTTTGCTTACTGCATGGCCGTTCGCATCAATCATAGCTATAGCCTGACCCAGTTCATCATAGGCATATATATTAACCGGATTTAACATCCTCCCCACACCATGCTCATCAACCGCTCTTACCTCAGGTAACTCTTGTCGAATCACCTGGTTAAAGGCATTGTATTCATATCGGGTGACCTGACCCAGAGCATTAGTATGAGTCAACATATTGCCCCATCTATCTAATGCTTGTGATTGCGTGGCATTTTGTAAATAAACGTCTCTTCCCTGTTCAGAGGAATTAACGCAGTATTCCTTTCTTTGACCTATCAAACGACCTGATTTATCGTAGATATTGCTCTGCCTTTGTAATTCATACTCAAAACGATCCCGATCAAAACTATCCTCTAGTTCGAAAGATTCATTTGATAAATCTACCCCATGTCGGTTCTTCTCAGCACTAAAAATATTGCTCGAACTCACCACTTGAGTAACTTTATCAGTTAGATCGTAAACAAAAATCTGATAATAACCCTGACTGTTTGACCGCCAAACGCGCCCTAAACTGTCATAATCGAAATGAGTCCTGTATTGGCCGTTATTGCCTTTGGCTACCACCTCACCAAAGGTGTTGTATTGTGCGTCTTCAGTATGCAAAGCACCTGAACTTTTAAAGGTTGCAGTTTGAAGAAGATGATGTTCTGTGTCATAGGTGTATCGTTTATCTTGAATCAAAGTGCTGCCATCGGCCTGTTTTAAGGTCTGCCAACTGCGCGCCAGATTGCCATTAGCGTCATAACTGTAATTAACCTGATGGTTTGATCCATCCGTTTCAATGATGAGTTGTCCTTGATTATCGTATTCCTGTCTCGTAACAACGTCCTGACTGGTAGCTCCCTTTAATACAAAGTGGGTCACATCGGCTTCTGTAACACCCTGTGCCCATCGACGTGTTTCTACCAAGTGCCCCAAGGCATCATAAGAATAAGTAGTTGCTCCTCGGCCCTCACGAGTCTGAGGAGCTACCTTGGCAATCAATTGCCCTAGCTCATCATAATAGCAATAGGCAATATTGCCCTTTGCGTCAGTAGTCGATGTTAAGTGACCAAGTGCATCATAACTGTACGTTGTGGTGAGATCACCTGTAAGAGTTTCATAAGAATTAGTGCCGGCTTTTAAACGCTCATAACGCACTTGTTTTAATGTTTTAGCAGTTAGTTGACCTAAAGCATCATAAGTGTAAGTGACTGTTCTATCTTTAGTACTGGTTTGACCTGGAGTGAAATGCTCTGTATTCCAATCACGGGCAGCCAAAGCATATTCAGTCATGGTATCAACTTCACCGAACACGGTATATTGATATGCAGTCAAGTAGCCTTCGGGATCAATAACTGCCGTAGTATGCCCCTCTTTATCATAATAGGTATAGGTCTCAGCCCATTCGGACTCATTGATTCGAACAGCAGTTTTAATGACTTCACCAAAGGCATTGTAACTATTTTTTGTGGTGGGACTAATTGTTTTATCATAACGGCCGGTTTTGGGATTATACATTAGAACCGGATCGCGGCTGACTTCGATGAGCTTATTGTCCAAATTATAATCATATAATTCATGCCTGTCATAACGGCTTATACTTAATGCTTTGCTGATAGTACCTTTGGTGTATTCAAAGTCATTGCTGACCACCAGTCGATTGGCATAAACTGTTTTACTAATGAGTTGACCTAGAGCGTTCTGCTCAAAATAAGTTAAACCACCTTGAGTATCGATGCTATAAACCAATAACCCCTGGTTATCATAAACATAGTGTTTCCAATTGCCCGCTTTATCACTGCTTGCGATGACTTCACCAAAAGCATTGTATTGGATTTCCTCAACCAAAGTCAGAGTGACTTCCTGTCTCTGGTTGGACGCTTGAGCGGCAGAGGAATTGACTTTGGCATCCGGATAAAGCGTTTTTATTTTGTGATTGGCATTATCATATTCATAAAGCACTGTTTGCTTTTGACCTTCGGCGTCTCGAATAACCCCAATCAAATTACCAAAGCTGTCATAACTGTTGCGAGTTAGTATAGAACGCCATTCCTGACCACGTGCTGTAGAGACTTTGATACTGGGTGATCGGGTTTCTACAAGCTGATTGGCTTCATCATACTGATAAGTCCATACGGCCTGATTAGCCTCTGCTTTAGTTAATACATTACCTTCGGCGTCATAAGTGTAATGAGTGGCCGCATGTTCCGCATTGACTTGAGTGATAAGCCTTCCAACAGCATCGTATTCATATGCAGTCACTCGGGCTCGTTGGTCCTGAGCCATCGTATTTTTGATAGCCTCTTCATTATATTGAGCCAGATGAACGGGTATTGAATGAGTTAATTCGGCAATTACGTTACCGACTCCATCGTAGCGTCGTTCAACTACCTTGCCTGCACTGCTGATCCGATAGACTTCACGACCCGCGGCATCATACACAAAATGATTGGTTCGATCATTGACGCTGGTGTTTAAATTCAATGTATCGTTGGAAAACGTGGCCCGTTCAGCATGAACGGTACTGGAAATAACATGCCCCAGATTATCGTATTGATACGATTTGGCGATGCCTTCTGCGCTGAGCTCAACGGAAAGACGCCCAGCCTTATCGTAGGTATAATGGATGGTTTGATCGCGTAGTGGATTGGGCTTTAATTTTTCAATAACATGATCCAAAGTGTAGCTAACATTATCACCCAGACTTAATTGCTCAGAGTACCTGGTAGTACTGATTAATTGCCCATTCCTATCATAACGGGATTCGGTAACGTATCCATCACTAGTGCAGGTAAAACGGAGTTGATTTAATCCGTCGTACACGTAATGAATTTCTCTCCCCCCATCCTTTGATGGTTGAGGTCTGTTCCCTTTTTTGAGATCGTCAAGAGAAACAGCGCTGGCATACTGGCGCGTATGGATCAGATTACCATTGCCGTCATAATTATAAGTAGTCAGATAGCCCAAGCCATCATAAGCCGCAAGCAGCTGGCCCGTTGTATTAAATACGCGAAACTGATTATGATCGTGCTGCTCGTCTTTTTTTAAAACAGATTTTAAACTGGCTTCATCGTAATGTAGCAGTTGAGGTATGGGTTTGGCATAAGTCACTGTTTGTTTTTCATTGCCATTTACATCGTAAATATGTTCAGTAACTACGCCTCGAGCATCGATTTGATAACGGCAACGATTCAATGCATCATAAAGATAATGAGTGCTGTGGTGATTGGCATCAGTCTGACTTACCAGATTGTCATTAGCATCGTACTGGTAGGTCGTAGTCAGTTTCAAACCGTCGGGATCGTTTATAGTTGCTGTTCGTCGCCCGAGATTATCCCATTCATAGGCGATAGATTTGTTCACTCCCTGTGAATTAATTTCTGTTTGCCTGAGTAACAATCCGCGATCATCATAGGAAAACTCGGTAACTAAATTCAATCCGTCCGGATCAACACAAGTTCGTATTAAATTGCCTTGATCGTCATATGCAAATCGCTTAACGCAACCATTAGCATCCGAGATTTGCAATTGTCTGCCCAGGGCATCATATTGATAAAGGGTCGTTATTTTTAATTGATTGGGATCTACTGTTTTTGACAAGAGATGGCCTGCCGCATCATAACAATACTCAATAACTTGTCCACCAGCATCATGCTGCCAAATAAGATGTCCTGCTTCATCATACCGATATTCTTTAAAAGCCCCTTCAGGAGAATCCACCCGAGCAAGTTGCCCTTGTTCATCGTAATGAAACTCCGTGGTATAACCATTAGCGTCTTTTATTGAAACCTTATCTCCAAAGGAATTAAACTGTGTTATGACCAGTGTGTTTTCCTTAGGATTAGATAAAGTAATAGTCCTGTTTTTATCGTCGTAACTAAAGATCTTGATTGTGTTTGTATGGGTATAATCTGTTTCTGTTAACACTCGACCAAACGCATCATAACTTATTTTTTTAAATTGATTCGTTGCATCAAAGATTCTTATCTGCTCACCACGTTTATTAAGAACATAATTGATTTGATTCAGTTTGCCATCAATCTTCCCGGTCACCCAACCAAAGGCATCATAACGAAGCTCTGTACTCCTTGATATTCCGCCAACATCGTCGATACGCCGGGTGAACAAGCCGCGTTTATCGTATTCAAATACTGTATCCGTTGATCTATTGGAATTAATGCGTTGACTGGTGAAATCAACTTCTCCAAAAGCATTATAACGGGTAGTAACAAGCCCTCGCTTACCGCTGTATTGCGCGATGACCTGACCAATCGTATTGTATTCATAGCGAGTCAACTCATCATAACGATCATCTTTCAACAATTGAACATGCTGACTCAGTTCCTCGCAGCTCAATCCCATTGGATTAATTTTTAAACAAGCACTGTACGCTCTGGTGAAAGCTACCTGACCAAAAGAGTTATAGCCGTTTTCCATCACGCCACCGTCAGCGTTCACGGTATACTTCAGCTCCCGCGCTTCATCGTAAAAATAACGAGTTGTCTGTTTCAGGGCATTGGTTTTACTCAGCAATAAACCGGAATTATCGTACTCAAAATAATTGCTGTGATTTTGCCAAATCAACTCGATTTGCTCTTGAGAAGGATATCCTTTCTCCAACAAAACGCACCCAACTTCATTCAGGCTTTGAATGACTCTCCCCAAAGCATCGTAGCGATAGCGTTGTTGCCTTGCCAAATGAGTTGGTTCATCCGTTAAGG
Organism: Legionella moravica DSM 19234; assembly: GCF_000423305.1. Taxonomy (GTDB): domain Bacteria; phylum Pseudomonadota; class Gammaproteobacteria; order Legionellales; family Legionellaceae; genus Legionella; species Legionella moravica. The sequence goes on from NZ_AUHS01000018.1 coordinate 72,742, forward strand.
TTTTTACCACTAACTGGTTCATTTCATCATAGACAAAAGTGGTTATTAAACCGTTATGACCTCTTTCCTGAATAAGTAAACCCAAATCATTGTATTGATATGTGGTACGGTGATCATTATTGTGTGCTTGCGGCCGGATTTGCTCAACCGTCGTTGTTTCATTAATTAAAATTCTTTGATCAATAGCCTTCTCGTAAGCACACTTTTCTACTAATAACCCACTGGAGTCATAGCGATATTCCGTGAGATAACCTTCACCATCAATATCTGCCACCTTAAGGCCTCGTGCATCATAAAGGCTATAAGTGTGTATGTCCTTTACTGAAGCAGTAGGTTTATCTTGTAACCACGTCCCATCCAAACGATTGGAAATGGAATGAGAATAACGAATGGTTTCAATCAAATGCCCCAGACGATCGTAATGATACTCTGTAGCATATCCCTCACCATCAAGCTTAGCCTCCAACTGCCCCAAAGCATCATAATAATAATACACGCTCCGATCTGCGCCATCTAAATCCAAATGAATGCTGTCCCAAGTCAGTAAGTGATCGGGATTAAACGCACTGAGCCTTCTTGCGTAAGCAGTTGTAGCAATCACCTGCCCCATAGCATTGTATTCATATCCAATGACCGCGCCCTGAGAGTCAATGCGATATGCGATTTGATTGTACTGGTTATAGACAATCTGAGAAATCCGATCATTGCTGCTGTTTCGTGGTTTTATCGATTCAAAGGTCGGGATCTGTTCCAACCACCCAGAAGTTGAAACTCGCTGTTCGTATTGGCGGGTTTTAATAATGAAACCTTCATCATTATAAAAAGTTTCGGTCACTTGACCGCTGGAACTCACTTGCGCCTGTACCCGCCCCTGGTGATCATAAAAGGTATAGGTAGTCAGACCATCCACACCTGTTTCAGCAATCAAACGACCGGCTGCATCGTATTTATAAGTCGTACTGCCATAAGCATGGCCGCTGTCCAGGCGCATGACGGAAAGCAGTAAACCACTTCTGTCATACAGACGAACGGTTTGCAAGCCGTTGGCATCGGTTTGAATGACTCGCTGATGTGCATCATCGTATTCAAAACGTTGGCTGTGGTTTTGATTATCTATGGTTTGGATGAGACGCCCCAAATCATCATAGAGGTATTGGGTAATGCACCACTCTCCATTAACAGGAGTGCTTTTTTCAACTAACCGCCCTGCGGCATCATAACGGCAACGAGTACTGAGTGCGCCAGCATTTATACCGTACCCTTGTGAATCTACCTGAGCGTAGTGCAGTTCTTCAACGAGTTGACCACGCCAATCGTAACGATAATCAATCAAACTGACGTCCTTGGGATTTTGCCTGGCCACCCAGGATTCTAATTCCAGCATTCCAAGAAGCTCATCCTGTCCCACGGAGCCCACATCATAACCAGCACGTAAATAACAACGAGTACTGATTAACTGTCCTTCTTCATCATAACGCCGTTCGGTAACCGTACCGTCAGTGGCAATTGTAAATCGTAAATGACCTCGTTCATCATAGATGTATCGGGTTGTTTGTGGTTTTATTGGATGGTGATTCCCATCAAAACGTTGGTATTTGGTTTCAGAAATTACATGATGCGCTGAATCATAAACTCGTTGCGTCACCTGACCTGATGGTTCTTCAACCCAGATGCAATCGCCCTCGTCATTATAACGAAAATTCCAGACCTGATTGCCCTGAACAATAGAACTTAATAAAGCTCCGTCATAGTAATAACGAATCCGATAGTGCTCTGGACCATCAATACCGGTTAATTTATTGTGTTCATCATAATAATAAGTCCAGGACTCTCCCAAGCCGTTGGTTACTGTTGTTTTTCCTGCTTGATAATCGTAAAGAGTAACACGGCCTTCACCATCAACCAGTTTTTTTACTCTGCCTTGAGCATCGTACTCGATATGAAGAGCTGTGCCATCTGATTGTTTGATGTCACTAATTCTGTTGGAATCGCCAGCATAATTGTAAGTAATCCAGAAGGTCTTTCCTTGACCTAAATCACGACTTACCTTATGTAAACGTTGCTGTTCATCATATTCATAATGCAAATCATGTACCGTAACTCCATCACTAATGGTTTTCACTTCACGTAATAAACCATTTTGAAATGACCAACTTATGGTTTGTTTGCCGCTCCTGTCGGTTATGCTGATCAATTGCCCATGATCATAGGAAAATGAAACACTATGACCATCCAAATCGCTAATGTCACTTAGTTGGCCTTCCTGACTGTAATGATAGCCTGTCTTTTGAGCACCCTCACGATACATCCAGCCATTTTGACTGTAAGTAAGACGAGCCGTTCCGCCCTCTTCGGGTATATAGCATTGTTTTCTGACATCAAAAATAAAACGACTTCTATGGCCGTCTTCAGCAACCCGAGTTACAGTTGAACCCAAAGCATTAGGCTCACCGGAGATCTCCAATCTGGATTGCATATTGAAGCGCCAATTGGATCCGGATTCCCCCATGGAATTATAGGTTTGAAATAAATCCAGACCAAACCCGATATCCGCTAAAAACCCATCGGATTGGCGCAAAACCAAATTTCCATTTGCGGCGTTGACGTAAACAGACTCGCCGCTTTGTCCCAATGCAGCAACCCCTTTGGGTCCATAACTACCCAGCCCTAAAGAGGAACCTTGCAAACCTAAGCCTTCTCCTGTGAATATTTGTGTCATAATACATCCTGATGCTTGGTCAATTTTTCTATACAGACCCTAAATTAATTCATAATAGTTAAACTCAATATATATTCATTGGATAAACCACCCGGAATATTTTTTATCATTATTTTTATTTCTAAATCCTCATTAACAATCTCTGGAGGAACCATATCAGCAATTAATTGGTTTTGTTCCAAACGTAACCAGTCTGGAGGATTAAAGCCTTCAGCAAATTGAATCTCATAAGGAGCATCGTGATACTCAGGATAAACGTCATTATTTTCTACAAAATCATATAAATAAGGCTGCCCTGGATAAAGGATGGGTAATATAGGTTTATCTGATTTGAACCGTGGCATCTGTTTTTTATCAACACTAATGTTTAATGGAATAGTTACCGGATCAGAATTACCTCCAATTAGAGTATTTGCTCTTAAGGTAAGTAAGTATTTTTGCCCTGTAGCTTGATCAGGAACAGTACCTTCCAATATCGTTGGATGAAGCGAAGACATTTTAAGCCAGGTTGCAGTAGGCTCTACCTTCTCCAAGATTAATTGAATAGCAGGATCGTGAGCGGGATCGCTGATGTAGCCTGACAATTCTTCATAAATATTCGCCCCCGCCAGTTTCTCCAGCTTAAACGAGTTAATTGTCGGCTTTTTGGTTGGGTCAATAGCAACAGGAATTTTTATCGTCAAAGGACGAAGGCAATCACCGCCTGTATTCGAGGAAGCAATCAGAGTGACATCTACTTCTTTTCCTGCTTCTCCAACAGGTACCTCACCTTCCAAAAAAGTCGGATGTTCCTTTGAAATGAGTAACCATTCAGGATGACTCTTATTGGGATCGATTCGAAACGAAATCTGGTTAGTCTCCATGAACCCAGCTTGCGGTTCAATCAAATCCATAAGGTTTAAACTGTATTTTTCGCCAGGTGAAGCACCAGGTATTGGATAGTTCTGCTTAAAAACAGGCTTGTCTTTTTCATTGACCCGTACCTGCACTTTAAAATCGGTAAAAGCTGCTGTGCCATAACTGTTTACAGCTCCTACACTAAACTTGTACGTTCCAGTACGAGTGGGCTTTCCCTCGATACAAAAAGTAGTCGGATTAAAGAATAATCCATCTAGTTTTTCCTGGCTCACTATTACTTTAGGGGGATAACCTGCCTGTGCGTTTTCATCATAAAATTTGACAGCAGATTTAAGATTATAAGAAAAAGAGGTATTAGCAGTCGCTTCTTGAATTGGGATCGTCAACATCGATATGCTATGAGGAATTACCCTAACCGAAAAGGCTGGGGAGAAAAAAGTTAAAGACAATTCATGCTTATTAGGAAAACGCCCCTCCTTCAAATAAACACCATAGCTCAAAGCCCCAGAGATGACACTACCAGGACGTCCCCCAGGTATTACTATATTCATATAGCATGTTCCTCTCCAATAACTTCCCTCATCATAAGGTATCGCAGGGCAAGAGCCTGCTACGAATTCTAAATAACTTCCTGCTGGAACAGACCAACTTTTATAAAATCTAAGAGCTGAATAAGTCATTTGAACAGGTATACGAGCCAACTCACCTGAAACCACAGTGGATGGAACAGTTCCATTAAATGTAATTGATACAGATGGTTCCTCAAAACTCAACGCGCAAGAGCACAAAGACATCAAAAGCAAAAACAAAAATTTATTCACAACATAATCCTTTACAAACATAATTCATCATTCTGATAATTCAGAAATTCTTAATTCAAAACTCAAGAGTAAACTAAGTCTCAAAAGCAAAATTAGAATAAATTATGTAAAATAAAAGGAAAGCAACGAGCACAACCTGGTGTTTGATAATAAAAGGGACGAAGTATTCCGTTAATTTACTTGGTTGGATTTTAATTTCTTTCTTCATGATACAACTCCATAGTTTCCATTAGGCATTTCCGAGCCGTCGCCATATTAATCAATAGAAACTATTCGAGTCAAATAGAATTTTAAATATCACTTAAAATTCACCTCAATCAGTGGCACATACCCCCAAAACCTTGATTTTTAATGTTTTGATATTTTGTCAGATTAAATAATAGTTATCACCTGGGTACCTCCCTATACCCACACAATAAATTCCTGTAAGCCCCTAAAGACCTTGAACCTTAATTCCTGGCGGGTTCAAGCCAATTTTTATGAATCAAAAAATGGGTATACAGTTTTGCTTCTTCAGTTCCGGAATGGGGATGCCAATTGTAAACCCAGGTTGCTTTTGGCGGTAATGACATGAGTATCGACTCAATTCTGCCTCCCGTCTGCAAGCCAAAAGCCGTTCCACGATCGTAAACAAGGTTAAATTCCGCATATCGACCCCGTCGATACAGCTGAAAATCTTTTTGTCGCTCAAAATAGGGGATGTTGTATCGACGCATGACGATTGGAACATAGGCTTTCATAAATTGATTTCCAACTGACTGTAAAAAATTAAAGCATGTTTCAAAGTCCCACTGATTCAGATCATCAAAAAACAACCCGCCTATCCCTCGGGGCTCTTGACGATGTTTGAGGTAAAAATAATCATCACACCATTTTTTATAGTGTAAATACACCTCATCGCCAAAAGGATCACAGGCTTCTTTTGCCATTGTGTGCCAAAAGACACAATCCTCTTCAAATCCATAATATGGCGTTAAATCAAAACCGCCCCCAAACCACCAGACAGGTTCAGCCCCCTCCTTCGTGGCCATGAACAATCTAAAATTCGCATGTGTTGTTGGAACGTAAGGATTGACCGGATGAATAACGAGCGAAACTCCTAGCGCCTCAAACTGATAACCACTGAGTTCAGGCCTTTTTTCTGTAGCGGAGCCAGGTAGATGCTTCCCTTTAACATGGGAAAAATTGACTCCGGCTTTTTCAAAAACATCACCATTTGCAATCACACAACTCACCCCATATCCCAAATTGGGATCCTCCCATCGGTCTGATATAAAGTTGGCCTTCCCATCAATCAGGAGTAATTCCTGACAAATTGAACTCTGTAATTCGGATAAATAAGATTGAACTTGTGTGATGTAATTCATGTTCATTTCCGCCTCAATTAGTGCTTATAGAGGATTCTATAGGCCGTATTGCGGCATAGCCTTGATCTACATCATGGAAAAAAATGATATACTAAAAAACCTTGTGTTCTTTACATGATGCAATGAAGACATTGAAGCACTTTTTGATGAGTCACACATGACAGACTATGATACAAAGCAGCAAGCGTGCAACTACTGTACCCTCGCCCCTTTTTGCAGTGCAGAAAAACACTCATTGGACTGGATAAATCAAAATAATCATGCAGTTAAACAACACCATCATCTAAAAAAAAATGAAACCTTATATCTTCCGCAGAATATGTTTCGAAACTTGTATGCAATTCAGCACGGAAATTTAAAAACATATCAAGTAGATGCTAATGGAAATGAATTAATTCAAGGTTTTTATTTTGCAGGCGAAGTCCTGGGTTTTGAAGCAATTTATTCACGACACTACCTGTGTTCAGCCGTTGCTTTGTCTGATACTTTAGTTTGTGAAATTCCCTATGATAATTTTCTTGAATTAATGCAACTAAATCCCTCTCTGCAAAAACACAGTTTATATATAATGAGCCAACAACTGAATACAGGCTCCTATTTATGTTCCATCACTGCGGAACAACGCCTGGCGGCTTTTCTTATTGATATAGCCAATCGACTGCACCCCTCAGAAATGCAACTGCGCTTTCATCTGCCGATGTCTCGTCAAGATATAGGTAATTATTTAAGACTAACAGCCGAAACCATTAGCCGTCTTCTTGCCCAGTTAAAAAAAAATAAAATTATTGCGATTGATCACAAGCACATTCAATTCCTGCAACCGGAGCAATTAAAACTGATTGCAGGTACAGAACATTACTCCGTCATGAAGAATCAGGTTACTTTGAGTAAATCCTGAGCATGAAAAACCGTTTTATTTGCATTTCCATGATCTAGATCAATGTCTTCTATAAAAATCCATTTAAACTATCTTGAATTATGAAATGTTCCTCCTCATCAACAGGATGATCTGTTGTACAAGTTAGTACAGTTCCACATTGTTATGTCGATCCATGCTTCGCAGGGATGACGAATATAAACGAGGATAAAGTAAAAAAGTAATGACTGATGAAATCCAGCCAAGCACATCATGTTCGCCGATTGATAGGGTATGGCTACGATCACTCGAACGGCACATCAATTATTGTCCCCTACTCAGCATTTTCAGAAAATGCACATTGTATAATTTTGAAAACAAATATTGGTTCACTTTTACTCAACAAATCGTTGAATGATTTTTATATAGGTTAAAAGATTCAGATGAACTCCCCAGAATTATTATCACCCGCAGGCTCGCTAAAAAGAATGAGACGTGCCTTCGCCTATGGCGCAGATGCGGTCTATGCCGGTCAACCTCGATATAGTCTTCGCGCCCGAAATAACGAGTTTTCTCATGAAAAACTGGTTTTAGGCATTCATGAAGCGCATGCCCAAGGCAAGTTATTTTTTGTCGCGAGTAATATTATTGCCCAGAACAATAAAATTAATACGTACCTTGATGATCTGGCGCCAGTAATTGAAGCCGGACCAGACGCTTTAATTATGGCCGATCCGGGCCTTATTATGATGGTTAGAGAACAATGGCCAGATCAGCCCGTGCATTTGTCCGTCCAATCGAATGTAATGAATTTTGCTGCAGTTAAATTTTGGCAAACACTGGGTCTTGAACGTGTCATTTTGTCGCGGGAGTTGTCTCTAAAAGAGATTCAGGCGATTCGAGAATATTGTCCTGATATTGAATTGGAAGTATTTGTTCACGGGGCCTTATGTATGGCCCATTCCGGCCGTTGTCTTTTATCCGGTTATTTTAACCACCGGGATCCCAATCAAGGTGCCTGCACGAATGCATGTCGATGGAAATATGATGTTAAAGAAAGCACCGAAGATGAATGGGGCAATGCCCATATAGAAACAAAAACGGCTCTATTTGAACAAGCGCCCCAACGCGAGGGAGAAATGAACCTCATGGAAGAAGATGAGCATGGAACCTATCTTTTTAACTCCAAAGACCTAAGGGCAATTCAGCATGTTGAAGCACTGACCCAGATGGGGATTGATTGCTTGAAAATTGAAGGACGAACCAAATCCGATTTTTATGTGGCACGAGTGACTCAGTTGTATCGAAAAGCAATAGACGATGCAGTTTCCGGTAAGCCATTCGATTGGACATTGATGGATGCCCTCGAAGGATTATCACTGCGAGGATATACAGAAGGGTTTTATCGACGTCACGTTCCTGAAGAATATCAAAGTTATAAAGATCGAAATGAAACCGGTATAAAACAGCAAGTTGTAGGAGAGTTACTGGACTATGACAGCAGCAAACAACTCTTAAAAGTGCTGGTAAAAAATCAATTTTCAATCGGCGATACCCTTGAAGTCATGCTGCCGGGCGGTAATCAGATGACCTCGCTTGAAACCATCGAAAGTACAGAAGGACACTCAATAAACCGTGCTCCAGGCAGTGGGCATGTGGTGTGCATTCCAGCCTGTATCGAAGACGACAGTCAGTTGGAACATGGTTATTTAATTCGTCATTGGAGTGAGGTTTAATCATGGGAACATCTATGTCAACAATGGAATACTTAAGAAAGCAAATTCAAGAAATCGATTCCGTGATCATCCAGTGTTTAGCGCTTCGTCAAAACATGTGTCAACAGATTGCTCAATTGAAGCAGCAAGATGGCAAACCGATTACGGATATCAATCAAGAAAAAAAGAATTTTGCGTTTTATGAGACTCTTGCAAAATCCTGCGCACTGGAACCTCATTTTATAGAACGTTTGTTTCGATTAATTATTCTTAATTCAAGAACAGTCCAACACGACACGATTAGTGAAAGAGAAGATCCAGAGCCAAGGTTGCAAGAATAAGGGAAGCAGGACCGCAGGTTGCCTCATGTTCCTGACGAAAGCCAGCATTATAGAGTTGAATTATCTTATTAAAAATACTGAACATAGGACTTTCTGGCTACTCAACATGGTCTATTTACACTATAGTGTACTGTGTTAATAAAAGCTTCTTCTCAAGGTGATTTTTGGATACCTTCACAACGTATATTCAGGATGAATTCGATGAATAAAGATCTATCGACACTAATCACTCTTAGTCCCGAAGAAGTGCTAACTCAAATGGACAGCTCCCTGAAAGGACTGACACGGCTTGAAGCACAGAAGCGACAAAAAATATCTGGTCTGAATGAGTTTGCCCGAAAAAACTATCGCTTGCTTATTTTTGAAGCCATCTCTCACTCCATAAATCCTTTAGTCGCTATATTATTAATTGCTGCCCTGATTTCAGCATTTACGGGTAATATGATCAATTCAATCATCATTGGTACAATGGTTATCATGAGTATTGGCCTTGATTATTTTCAAAGTCATAAATCGCTACTTGCCATTAAAAAACTGCAAACACACATTGCAACCAAAGCCAATGTCCTGCGTGATAATCAATGGCAAGAAATCGTTTGTCGAGAGTTGGTCCCTGGGGATATTATTCAGCTCATTGCAGGGGATGTAGTTCCAGCGGATTCGTTGTTGATCAAAGCCAGAGATCTGCATATTCAGCAAGCCGCTCTTACTGGCGAATCACTCCCTGTAGAAAAAGAAGCGATTCCACAAAAAGCCACACTTAAAAACCCATCAGAAGCAAGTAATGTCCTTTTTTCTGGTTCATCTGTTGTTAGTGGGACGGCAATGGCTGTTGTTATTACTACCGGACAAAACACTCAATTTGGTCAAATAGTTGAAACACTTTCAAAAACAACACCGCCAACAGAATTCGAAAAAGGAATTAGTCGGTTTGGCATGTTTATTATGAAAGTAGTGTTTTTTCTGGTGATTTTTGTCTTCTCAGTCAATATTTACCTTAAGCGATCGCTGCTCGAATCCCTATTGTTTTCAGTGGCCTTGGCAGTAGGCCTCACCCCTGAATTATTACCGATGATCACAACAGTAACACTCGCCGCAGGTGCCCTTCATATGGCCAAAAAAAACGTCATTGTCAAAAACCTTTCAGCCATTCAGAATTTTGGCAGTATTGACATTCTTTGCAGCGATAAGACAGGGACCTTAACCAGTGGGGAAATGGTATTAGAGCAACACCTTGATCCTTTTGGAAAGGCGTCTGAACAAGTAATGTTGCTGGCTTATTTAAACAGTCTTTTTGGTACTGAAATACCCAGTCCTTTCAATATTGCCGTATTAAAAAAAGCAAACATCAACCCGCTTGATAGGGCGATATTGAAACACGATCACCCGGACGTACAACCATACAACAAAATCGATGAAATTCCATTTGATTTTGAGCGACGTCGTTCCAGCGTCGTCATTGAAAAAAATGACACCCATATTCTCATCACCAAAGGAGCACCAGAGTACGTGATAAAAACATGTACCCGTTATGACAGCGAAAGCAACAACCAGATGTTGGATGATGAGCATCGCAAAATGTTTGAAGCGACATTTTTGTCATTGAGCGAACAGGGCTACAGGGTATTGGCTGTTGCTTACCGCACTATAGCCCAACAGCCCTCTTATCATGCACAAGACGAAAAAGATCTGGTTTTAGCTGGATTTCTAGCTTTTTTTGATCCACCACTTGACGACATCCCTGCCGTTATCAAAGAACTGCACAAGGAAGGAATTAAGATAAAAATTATTACCGGAGATAACGAGTTAGTGACTCGCCACGTCTGCAACGAAGTATCTCTGGGTTCTGCGACCATAGTACTGGGTAATGAAATAGATCATATCAATGACTTCGCATTAGGAGCTATTGCAGAGCAAGTGGATGTTTTTGCACGCATTTCTCCGATTCAAAAGCAACGGATTATTAGCGCATTACGCTCTCGTGGCCATGTTGTAGGTTATATTGGCGATGGAATTAATGATGTCCCCTCTCTGCACATTGCAGATGTAGGTATTTCAGTTGCTGGTGCTGTAGATGTGGCACGAGAAGCAGCAGACATCATTTTATTGAAACGTCGCTTAAAGGTATTGCTGGATGGAATCATTGAGGGACGTAAATCCTTCGGAAATGTGATGAAATATCTGATGATGGGTACCAGCTCTAACTTTGGAAATATGTTAAGTATGGCTGTTGCTATTCTCTTTTTACCATTTTTACCCATGTTACCCTCGCAAATACTTTTAAATAACCTTCTGTACGATTGTTCTCAAATAGCAATTCCCACTGATAATGTTGACCCCAGTTTTACACACAAACCGAAGCATTGGGATATCGATATTATTAGGAAATTTATGTTTTATATCGGCCCCATCAGCTCTATTTTTGACTTCCTAACCTTTTTCATCATGCTAAAGGTTTTTGCCGCCACGGAACCATTATTTCAAACCGGTTGGTTTGTAGAGTCTTTGGCAACCCAAACTCTAGTGGTTTTTGTTATTCGTTCTGTTAAAAATCCTTGGCAAAGCAAACCCAGTATCCCCTTGGTATGTACAGTGCTTCTCTGTGTTATTCTTGGTGTTCTATTGCCTTTTACACCCATGGCATCGTTTTTAGGATTTGTACCTTTACCAGCAAGCTATTTCCTGTTTTTGATCACCGCAACAATAACCTATCTGTTCCTGGTTGAGCGAATTAAAAGAAAATTAATGTGGAAATGGATATAGTGGAGCGACTTGTGCCAACTGATTCTTTAAAATTGTGCCATCCGACAGGAGATCCCTCACTGCGTTAGGGATGACGTAGGTAGTTACAAAATAGTTTTATATTACTCTTTTAATTTTAATAAAAAAGGAAGACTATACTATATAAATCATTGAGCAAATTAATGGATTAAATCATGAAAAATTCATCAAGTATTGAAAATAAAGCAGTAGATGTTATGGATGCTCTTTATAATCGTCGAGCTGTTCGAGATTACCTTTCTACAAAAGTAGACTCCGAGCTGATTCATACTGTACTAGATGCAGCAGTACAAGCGCCTACGGCTCTGCATGAAGAACCCAGAGCATTTGCTGTGATTCAAAAAAAAGAACGATTGGATCGTTTATCTAATGATTGCAAAAAGGTTTTGCTTAATGAAAAAGAAAAATACAAAACAGAGCAAACAAAACACATACTCGAGGTAATAAAACAACCCGACTATAACGTGTTTTACAATGCCAGCACATTAATCGTTATATACAGCACATATCCAGGCCCATTTGTAAGCGCTGAATGTTGGCTCGCAGCTGAAAATTTAATGCTTGCCGCCTATGCAAAAGGACTTGGCTCATGCGTAATTGGGTTTGCGCTTTCTGGTTTGAATTTGCCCGAGTGGAAACACGAATTGGAAATCCCCGAGAACATGACAGCTCAGGCAGCAGTGATCATGGGATGGCCAAGAGGAGAAACCATTGCACCTCCTCACAACCCGCCCAACATTCTTACATGGAAATAAAACAGGCTCCATGCTTGAATGATCGGCAAGACCAAAGATGATAAGGAGTTTTAATTAAATGGATATAAAAATTTTACAACAGTTTGGACTAGCAGTATCGCTTCTGGCCGCTGCAACGATTGTCCAGGGACAAGTAATAAGCGATCAAGTAGCCTGCCCTTCTCTTGATACCATCCAACAACATGCCACTAAAATTGATGCTGTTGAAAAAGATATATTCGGTTATTCCGTTCGCTCCACCAGCTATTTTACTAACGGTGATTTACAATGGATAATTGGAGTTAATATGGTTATGGCACAATCTTCGGATGATGCAATCATCAAGGGGATCACTATCGTTGCAAACAGTAAATACTTAAACAATGAATACGCCTATGAACTGGAGAAAGGTTTATACATTTGCAATTACGGCCCCTTTGACATTGTTGCGGCTGGCGGCCATATGGCGTCTGTCCTCTAGTCTGCCTCGTCTGTTTTCTGCGTTACTGCACATTTCCCAGCAGTGACGTAGAAATATCCAATATCTTTAGGCCTTCCCTACCGAGCCTGAAAAAGCCATTTGTCCTGCCCCACCAGATAAGCAAGCATGCGCATGCTTACCAGAACGCCACCAAATAATGAGGACTTACGAAAAACTCCAATGGCTTTTAATGAAGAGATCGGGTGGTATTCACTGATAATGTGAGAAAATTATTCGGCTGGATACAATAAGTCACTTCAAGGTGCAGGAGCTTACTGGATAGTCTGTTAGCCTCTGTTTATGGGGTGTGTTGATTAAATACGAAGTGAAACCATGAATAAAAGTCATCAATAACACACTGGCTAAAAGAAGAGAAAGCGGAGTGGTCAGGAACAAGAATAACCCAACGGGTATAAAAACATGATAAAGAATAATTTGATTCAGATCATTGAGACGATTACGGGTTAAATTGGTCTCCTCTTGGTCTAAAGAGTTTGGATCCTTCCCTTCAAGTTTTAATTGACTCAATAATTGCTGATCGTGCTTTGAATCAATTAAAACACGTGATAAAGCACTGATTAACAGAATGGCAGAAATTGCAGCCGATACCGGTATTGAAGCAATGGAAAAAGCGAATAAGCCCAAGACCACCATTATCGACGACACGGTGATCAAAGAGCGAATAAAATGTAACTCTCTGTGCCGCCACTCGCCAATCAGATACTTGTGATCCGCTTCTGGAATCAGCCTGAGTTTTAACTCATATTCCTCCCTACTTTCTTGAAAACGAAGAATCATAACGAGCACATCGATCAGTTGTGCTATAACTTCCAATTGTATGCCGTAGAATCCGGCAGATTGTGACGTACTAAATGACAACCAAAAAAACTGCGTCAGATTAACAACGCCCCACAAACTGTCATTCCAAAGATTATAATATAAATCCCTAAGTGAATTATCATTGGTTTTATCCCGCTGCTCTGCAATGAGAATATGTGCTAATAAACCAAGATTGACTGAAAAACGCGCCATATAAAGCGCAAAACTCATGACGCCCAAAGTGGAATCCAACGGGGTCAGATTCCTTAGACTTTTTTGTGGCTGCGCAAGATATTTGGCAAAACCTTTACTCCGGTTCAACTGAAGCCTTTGGGTGTTCAAGTAGGTTAGTTGGCTATTAAAAAACGTTAAGGTTGATTTAAGGATTGGCTTATTTTCCTTAAGAGCCTGATTGTCTTTGTTCATCTGCATCCATAGGAAACTCACTATGAAGCTATGATAATAATGAGCTCCTGTCTTAAACGTGACGGTTAAATTACAAACTTGTAATCTTTCTTGAATTAACTTCATCCACTATTTATGTTAAAATTGAGCAATATTTATTCATTTTGCCCGTATGCGAATATTAATTGTTGAAGATCAAAAAAGAACCGCTGATTTTATCTGCAAAGGATTCAGAGAATATCAGTTTCAGGCCGACGCAGTATACGATGGTGCGGAAGCACTATACCAACTGTCTGAAATACACTACGATCTCGTTGTTTTGGACGTCCTCTTACCCATTATGGACGGATGGACTGTACTTGAAAAAATTCGTGAAACAAAACCCGACTTACCCATTTTAATGCTTTCAGCATGTGATGATGTAGAAAGTCGAATCAGAGGGTTAGAATCCGGGGCTCATGACTACTTGATAAAACCGTTTTCATTTAATGAACTGCTGGCTCGCGTCAGGTCATTGTTACGCAGAAAACCCAACAACAATCCCATCGTGTTAAGCATTGATGATTTGAAACTGGATTTAATGAAGCATACCGCAGAACGAGGCGGTAAAAAGCTCTTGTTAACCGCAAAGGAATTTATGCTTCTGGCCTTGATGTTAAGAAGAAGCGGCGAAGTACTCTCTCGAACCGTTATTGCGGAACAGGTTTGGGATATCCATTTTGACTGCAACACCAACGTCATTGATGTTGCCATCAAACGATTAAGAGAAAAAGTAGACAATGAATACTCCAGAAAATTAATCCATACCGTCAGAGGAGTAGGATATGTCCTGGAAATTCGCTAATTCGATGTCGATAGTTAATCGGTTGTTACTGATATTTGTCACCACGATTTTGCTGATTTTGACCGTCATTACCGTTTTAATATACCCGCCATTGAAGGAGTTGCTCCATCTGGCGCAAATCAATCAGGAGCAATACCACTTTGTATTAGCACAAATCTGCATCAAAAATTTTTTTATCGGCCTATGGGTTTCCGCATTAATATTAATTTGCGCCAGTTATTGGGTTGCTAAAAAAAGCATGAGTCCTGTTTATAACTTTTCGGAAGAACTTGCCTCAATTAATGCCTCATCATTAGATAAACGATTAAAAGATGAGGGGCATCCTCAGGAACTAAGACAATTGGCAGCCACATGCAACGCCATGCTGTTGCGAATCGAACATGCTGTTCTTCACATCAAACAATTTTCTGCCAGCATGGCCCATGAATTACGTAATCCCGTTCACTACCTCCAAACGGCTACGGAAATTACTCTGGCGAAGCCACAATCGATTGAAACCTACCAAAACCTGTTGCACTCACATCTGGAAGAATATCACCATTTAACCCGGCTTATTGATAACCTCCTGTTTTTAACGCGAAGTGAGCATGGGCAAATTCCGTTAAATCCAAAGCCCATGTCAGCAAAAAAGATGATCCATTCTATAGTCGAATATTATAACGCTACTGCTTTAGAACAGGGCGTAGAAATTCAAGTCACTGGTGATACCAGAATAGTAGTAGATGAGCCATTATTTAAACGGGTCATTTCAAATCTAATCGATAACAGCCTAAAGTATACGCAACAAGGTGGAACGATACTTATTAAAATTGAAGAAACTGAAACTCATCTTATTCAAATCACCATAAAGGACACAGGGATTGGCATAGCAAAAGAACATCTTCCTTTATTGTGCCAGGGATTTTATCGAGTGAATCACTCAACCCATGATAAATACTCCGGCCTGGGTTTGGGATTGGCAATCGCTCAATCCATTATGACCATCCATAGCGGTCAGATTGAGATAGAGAGCGAACCAGGCCAGGGAACTGCAGTCATACTTCGCTTAAATAATGCAAGCCAGTTCATGAATCGACACTCCTGAATCAACGATCGGACTTTAAAGGCATCAAATAGAATTGTTAGGAGTCCGCTTTATTGAATCATAGAGCATTGTGCTAATTTACAGAAATTGTTCCTGTCAGCCTCTGAAGGGTAACCTTCTTTTTATTAATTGTACTGCTTCTTCAAGCGATTGAGCATAAAAAATAGATTCAAACAGGATTAATCGATAAGCATTTTGGGTAAGATCACGGTTAGGATGTTCTTCTTGTACTTCATTGTTTTTTTCCATTCCTTTAATTGCAATAAACTGAAGCTCAATTAATTCTTCTTTATTTTCAAGAGCTTTTAGCAAAGCTTTTAAATTGGGATACAATTGTTCCTTGAATTTGATTCCTGGTTCAATAAATTTCCCACTATTGATTAATGCCACTAACTCTGCATAGGGATCCTGATTTGAACCCGACTCGGGGGCAGCTCCTTTAAAAGTATTATACTCCAGATCAGATGCGCCCGGTAGATCGTTATCGTTATCTTGCATGATTTAAATGTCATCCTCAGCGTAATTAAAAGTATAGCAGATACAGATTAACTCCAAAGGACTCTATTCGGCTGATATAGACTCTAGTAAACATCTTAACATCACAAGCCGCGAAGCTCAATTGAGTAGCAGTCTGTCAAAACATATTGCATTGATGTGCTAGAATTAGCATAATGGTCGATTTTCTCAAGCAGGCCCTTATGACAGAAAAATTATTATCTATCAATTTGTTAAAAGAATTAGTCGAATCTGCTGAAACCAATAAGGCAGGAAATACAGCGTCTTACATACCTGAACTAGCAAATGTGAATCAGGATCTTACCGCTCTGGCAGTTCAGCAAGTCGGTGAACAACCCATATCCTGGACTAATGCCGAGTTAAACCCTGTCACGCTGCAAAGCACTAGCAAATTAATCCCGCTCATTGGTTTATTGGAAGAAGTAGGAGCAGAACAACTTTTTGAATGGGTTAAAGTGGAGCCTTCCGGAGATGATTTTGCCTCCATTACCCGACTGGAACAATTTGGCCCCAAACCCTCAAATCCAATGCTTAATGCAGGGGCTATTACCTTATGCTCTCATATCCCTGGTACTGGTGAACATCAGTTTGGCTGGCTCGAACATTGGGTAAAAAAATTATTTAAAGAAAAACTGAGCATTAATCCCCTGGTCTATGCATCAGAAAAAAGAACTGGCGACCGTAACCGTTCTCTGGCTTATTTATTGAAAAGCCGAAATAACCTGGGTGCTGATGTTAATGAAACGCTGGATTTGTACTTTGCCTTATGTTCCTACGAAGCAACGCTGGAACAAATGCTTTACCTTCCGTTATTACTGGCCAATGGCGGCACCGATCCCTTGACCAATGAATGCATCTTTTCTAAAGAAACCTGTAAAATTACTCTGGCCATTATGGCGACCTGTGGCTTGTATGATGAAACAGGAACACACATGGTAAAAACCGGGATACCCGCAAAAAGCGGTGTATCAGGTTATATTATTGGTACAGTTCCAGGTAAAGCAGGCATAGTAGCATTAAGCCCAAGAGTCAATGCAAAAGGGAACAGCATCCGTGGCGAACTGATGCTGGAAGGTCTGTCTAAAGCAATGAATTGGCATTTCGCGCTCCCAGGTTAACACCTCTGCCACTAAATAAAGAACAATCAAGATCGAATACAGCAGCTGTCTTTTTACACCTCAGTCCAGTTGCTGTAACTCTTCATCTTATCTTAAAAAAAAACACTCAAGCTCGACGCTGAATCATTGTACCTGAATAAAAATCACCCAGTTCATCTGTTGACAAAGACTCGACAATGTATAAAATGCGAACACAAGGAGCAAACAATAAGACATCGAGCACTACGCCAATGGTAACTGAACATAATTTTCTGACGACAACACAGCAGACAATAAACCGCATTCTTGCTCTACCTGCCAGCGAAATTAAATACTATCTGTACATCTTGTTGGAATCAATCAAAGATAAAAATTGTGGTATCACCCGCTCATTTTTAGTTGAACTGATCTCACTTGTAGAGGCTTTGCATCAGTTACATGAAACGAACGAACCAGACAGTACAAACAGTGACATCGAATCCAGGTCATTGGACTTATTGGAAACCATCAACAATCATTTGGACCAGCTTCAACACATTGCAGGTACCCATACCTTTCCCGCTCAAACTAAAATTGTATTACTGCACATAACCGGAGTGTTTGCTGGTGTTACTCTCGGAATTATTGGTGGATTCGTAGGAGCACTTATTGGTTTAGCTCGAGGAGTATGGAATTACAAGCCGTTTATCGGCATGCTCTCTGGAGCATTTGTTGGTAACGTCATAGCTGGTGCTTTTGGTTTTAGAACCCCCAAAAAAATATTTAAAGACAGTTTGATACGACAATTCAAATTTGGTCTGGATGGCCTGGATGAGTGTTTGGAGCACATCAAAAAAGAATATGTGCCCACATTATTTGCACAAAAGAAAGCACAGCCCTTTTCGTATTACCTTAAAGAAGTAGAAGAAGAAATTAAAACACTTTTCGATACTGATGAGGACTTTGAAGAATTCCTGGAACAGCAGGTTGAATATAGAATCAACACTTTTTTGGCAAGTTTTATTGGCGTTTCCTTGCTGCACGGTTGTGTCGGTCATCATGCCTACATCAAAATGGACATTAAAAATTCAGAATACTTAATCGAACTATCGCCAGAACCCGCAGACACAAGCGAAGAGCCGGCCCAAAGTGAATCCCGAACCGTACGTGGTAAAAAATTAATTGAAATGCTGGCTTATCACAGAAAGCTTCAGGAAACCAATGCCCCCACACCGGCTTATATAATCTCAAAAATGAAAGCTGGCGATAATGACTGTTTTAGTTACATTAACAAAGTATTGATTGGTACCAGTCAAAATGGCACCACGTTATATCGTTTCGCGGATATGGATGTAATGGGGCAATTGGTTGGAGTCGCCATTGAGACATTAAGTCCATTTAAGCCCAATTTCTTTCTGCAGGCCAAACCAACAGACTCACTTGAGCATGATAACGTGTATATATCTTCGTTAAATCCCGAATAAACTTCGCATCCAGACATGAACCAGGGAGGTTCGATACCTCCTGAACGTGTCACGATTAACACTAAGGCTTCCTTACTCTCCTGATGTTTTAATTTAAATTAGACTAATCTCGTTTAACTCATTTATACTTTCCCGGGGCACACAAGGAACCTATCCGAACGAGAGAATTCGATGTTAATTAAAAATATTTATGTTTACGATGATAAGGGACTGAAACAACTTAAACACGTTCAGTTAACAAAAACTGGTTCGAGAATTATCCATAATACAGACGATGATTTATCTGCTCTGGAACAACACGAGGAGAACACCATAGACAGCAAGGGAACCTACTTCCTGATGCCAGGAATGATGGACTCCCACATCCATGGTCAGGGCGGTTTTGATTTTGCCAGCCTCAGTGTGGAAGATGGTGAAAAAGAACTGGAGGTCATAGTCAAACAATTGGGGAAAACCGGATTATCCTATGCTGTACCGACCCTGGTGTCCATGCCAGTGGGTTCATTAAAACAATCGTTGATGATTATCAATGAGTTTATGAAGAATCAGAAAATCAATCTTACTCCTGGATTCACAACACTTGTTGGAGTCCATCTTGAAGGTCCCTTCATCTCCAAAAGTTGCAAAGGCGCTCATAGCGAAGAAGCATTGCAAGAGGAAATCAGCATGGAGAAGTTCAGAGAAATTATTAATGCGGCTCCCGATATTAAGCAATGGAAGATTACTCTGGCTCCTGATTTGATTGGTGCTGAAGAGTTTATCAAGCAAACAAAAACTCTTGAGGCAGAAGGCCTAAGTATCAAAGTGTTTATCGGTCATGCTAATCCAGAAGAAAAGGAAGCTATTGGTCGGGCAATTTCAGCTGGTGCAGCAGGTTTTACTCATTTGGGAAATGCATGCCAGGAGTCCTGCAGTCGAGACAATAGAAGCCTTTCATCAGAAGATGCAACGAGTAATGTAGTAAAATGGGTACTCGAAAATCCAGATCAGTGCCCTTCAGCTGTTGAATTGATCCTGGACGGAGCTCATCTCTCTTCGTCATTCAGTACCCTTATACACCATGCCATTAAAAACAAAATTATGCTGGTAACGGATGCTCTGGGCCCTACGGGCTGTAAAGACGGTCTATACAAATTAGGAGCTCTGGATATCCGTAAAGACAAAAACAATTTTTATTTGGTGGATGAAGAAGGTCATTTTAAGATGAAAATGGGCACATTACCCTCAGGCGAACCAGGCGAAGTAAGGACACTGGCCGGAAGTGCATCCTCCCTGGCGCAGTGCGCCCAAAACTATTTCGATCTCTTGCACGATGAACCTTTAGAAAGTCGTATGGACTTACTTTATGCAGGACTCATTTCCAACCCCAGAAGGGCTTCATTATCCGATGATGCAATTAATAATCTACCCGATGATACCAATTTTGTCATTTTTAACGAAAAAGGAAGACTCATCCTCAGTGCATGCAACAGCAAACTTACAGAGCATCAACAAATACTATGGCCTATACAAAGCCTGCTCGGTAATGGATTGCTAGCCCCATCTTCAACTTATAATCCATTTAAAGACAATTTGGAATCTGATACAGCCAAACTCATGTTCAGCATTCCAACAATATAGACATGAGCGGGTGTAAAAATCCGCTTTATCCCAACTTCATTAAATAGAGGCTGAATGACCAAGGCCTGCTATTTATCTTAAAAAGCTGGGATTCGCTCAAATAAGCCAACTAAGCTGGACCAAAAATTCATTCGCATGAAGAGTGTTTTGAGTTAACGTACCTGCGACAACAGTTGTATCGATAATGGCAGTACCCAATTGCATTTTTCCCAAATCAGCATAACGATAACCGATTCCAACACGCATATTGGAAGTGAGATCCACATCAACACCTACCCCTAAAGCGTAACTAAAATCAATATGGCTATTGTCCAAGTAATTACGGGTAAAAGTGATGAATCTTGGTACATTTACTGTATAGTTATATGCTTTATTAAATGCAACGCCAACGCCTCCAAAGAGATAAGGGTGATAACGATGCTTCAATGTATAAAGCAATTTAGAGTTTAATAAGATCTGATTGGTTAATACTTTGTAACCGTAAAAATAAGTGTCTGCTGATTGTTCATCTGCCCCTTGTAAAAAAAGACCATGGGCAAAAAAAGGCTCAGTTCGATTGTAATCGAGACCAGCCTGAATCAACCAGTCCGGACTAAAACCCCGCTCCGCATTCAGCAGAATATCCAAAAATCCCGAAGATTGAGTTTTTTGAGTTCCTGAGTAATAGTAAAATTCATCCGTTACCTCATTCACAACGGGGAACCCCTGCGCAACACCTGGTTTCGCTACAGAGCTTCCTGCTCCGAGACTTAAGACGGGATGCCATGAGGGTACCGGGGTAGATAAACCAGCAAATGAAGCGCTAAAACCACAAGTCAGATAAGCGCCGAGAAGCAAATTGACACTTCGATTGCAGATGGCTCTTAACAGTTTTTGAGTGAGCATAAAAACAAACATTCCTTTGCGATGGTCTAAACATGTTAAATTAAACCAGTCAGGGTTTAATATCAAGAGAAAGGGATAAGCGCTATTGATACTCTCTATCAGCATTATAAAATCATCAATGGTTCTTTTTAACTCCCCCATTAAAATCTTCTTGGCTTTAATTGATGATTATTCATCAATTCTTCATCCATCAGAAAACCACTGGATATGCTATAATATCAACCATAAAGATCATTAATTAACCCACAATTAACATGGTAGATTCTCACCATTCGTAAAAGGATTTTCAGATGAAAACAATCATCATGATAATAATTTGTTTCGTGCCCTTTCAATTACAGGCGTCATGCAAGTGCAATTGTAACTTCACCGACCTGACCATTTGCGCCAGTTCCTATGATCTGGATAACCCATGTCCAGGGGTATGTCCTGCGGCCGCGCCAGGTATTGCCCCGATGAAAACTGCCTGCCCTCCGACGTTGGTATATAACCCAATAACCCAGGCACAGGAATTGAAAGTTATCTGCACGGAATAAAAAGTACAATTCCAGATACTGTAACACCTCGATAATGGCAAGCAATAACGCATTTGATGAGCAAATTAGCCTGCATCAAATGACATAAATTTAACCAAGCCTTACTATTTTTTTACTCAATTTTTAATCAAATAGTAGATTTTTTCGGACAATCAGTATACATTTGGAATAATTTTTTTCAAACAAAGGACCGACATGATTTCAATGACCACCTATTGGCAACAATATAAGAACTTTATTGACAATCTTCCTGAGGCTTTACCTGAAAACGAAGAGTATTCAAGACAAATTGCTACTGCAAAAACGATGATTGACATTGGCTTAACCATAGAAAAATTAGGCGTAACTGAAATCAAACAAGTAGTAAACAGACTGCATACAACAGCCAAGGAATTTAAGCACGAGGTCGTCTATCAAGTTCCGGATAAAGAATATAAATTCAGTCTACCCCAGATAACGAATTCCCAAAGTTTGATTTTTGCAATCCTGTATTATCAACACCTATCCAATTACGCGAACGTCAGTTATCAGGGGTCCATTAGCTTTCTCTTTAAAGGCATGGTCACTAGCGCGGTTAACGAAAAAAAGAAGCCTACGGCGCATCAAGCCAATGCAATGCTGGGCGAGATTAAAAAATACTGTGAAAGCCACAATATTGCCCTTGATGAAACTCAGCTTCTCAATACAAACAAAGAAAAAGCCGAAGATTATGTGTCCAAATTAGTCAGTACTTATATGCCATTGCAAAGTGAACCCAGCCCTGATGAGCCGGTGGCACCGCTCGAAAGCCCAAGCCCCATTCAGGATATCGAAAGCGCCTCAGAAGAACAGGTGAATCTGACTGCAACCCAGTCGCCCCCTGAAGAACGAAAAAACATATCTGAAGAAGTAGAACATCTGACTCTCACTGAATTGCCACTTAAGAAATTAGACAATACAGCAGAAGATATAGAGGAGCTGACTATTCTGCGCCTGTCCCTTGATGATCTGAACCAGCAGAAAGCGCTATTACAGCTGAAAATTGATGCATTTTCATTCAAAAAAAATCAGTTGGATGAAGCCAGGGAACAACATGTCAAATTAAAGGATGAATGGAACAATACATGGTTCATTAGCAAAGTTTTTTATTGGTTATTTTCCTGGGCTTTTGAATTTCCATTACTTAAAAACATAAAAATCGCAGAGCAGAAATTAAGTGAACAAGAGGACTCTCTCAATCACGAAATTCCTTCAGGAAAAACTGCAGATTCTTATCTTGGAGAATTAAGCATCGAATTAACACAACTGAACTCTTCCATAGGAAGTATTGGAGAGAAAATTGATCAACAAATCGAAATAGAACAATTAAAACTGGACGCATTAAAACAAGAACAATTAAAGCAAGAACAATTGAGGCAGGAAGAGTTAGCAAGGCAAAACGCAATTAAACAACAAGAAATACTAAAGGAATTATTAAAAAATGACTCATCAAATTCTGATATATTCGGTGAGCGTGAGTTACAAACTTTTGAATCAGAGCAAGATGAATTCAGTGACGAAGACAGGCCAAGCCAAAAAGTAACAGCCTCAAACCCCGAAATAGAATCGGATGTACAATCACTAAGAATAAGTTCCAATCATGGTTTTTTTAAACAATATATGCCGAGTAGGATGACACTAGGGGCCATTGCGGTAGCTGGTGCTGCCATAGCCATTCAAAATTTACTCTAAAGTCGAACAGTCACTGAAGCCCATTACTTGCACCTTTATGGTGCAAGTAATCATTGCCCTGTCAGTATTGCCAAAAAAAAGAACATGTGTTAGGGTTATGATGTATGGTATTAATGGCTAATTTCCTTATGGCTTTATCAAAATGATGTTCATAAAACAGTACGTAACAATTCACACCACCAAGACCACCGGCTAGTCCGGTACTTATCTGCTATTCACATCATTTAATTATTTTTTATTTAACCCCTCCAGGGAGTTCTTATGTTTCGTAAAATGCCATTTATTTTATTAGCCATTATCCTGGCTGTTCTATGCTTTGCCCCTTTCATGCCCTACGCGCTAAAACAATTTTTATACTCAATAAGCCTGAGCATAAAATCCATTATTGTTCTTGCCTTGCCCTTTATTATTTTCACTCTCCTGCTAAAAACAGTACTTACTTTATCCAATAAAGCGACCACAATTATCGGTTTGATCCTCTTCTTTGTCTGCTGTTCCAATTTTATATCCACTTTTCTCAGTCATTATGTAGGAATAGGGGTTTATCATCTTGGCTTCTCAATGATTGTTCCTCCTAAAACTATGGAGCTGCTGCCTTTATGGACGTTTTCCCCACCCAAATTAATTGCAAACGATAAAGCGATGTTTGCGGGAATTATTCTTGGTTTCATCCTGTCCAGACTTAGCCCGAATAAGTCATTCAGTCTTGTGCACAAAATAGATAAAGTGATGAACATTGTTTTATCTGTTATTGTCTGTCTTATCCCGCTTTTTGTTGCAGGTTTTCTTATCAAATTGCACTATGATGGCGTTGTATCCATCATCATCAAAGAGTATGCCCCCATTTTTCTCCTTATAGGCCTGGCCCAATTTGTTTATATTGCATTTGTCTTATTCAGTCTTAACCAATTTCGAATTGGCGGATTATTCAAAGATCTTAAAAATATGCTGCCCGCTGTTATTAGCGGTTTCAGCACCATGTCAAGCGCAGCCAGTATGCCTCTTACTATTATGGGTGTAGAAAACTGCACACGCAATAAAGAGCTGTCCGGCGCAGTGATTCCCGCCACAGTGAACATCCATCTGGTTGGTGATTGCTTTGCCATACCTATATTTGCTTATGCAGTCCTAAAAAGTTTTGGGATGGATGAGCCTTCTTTATTGACCTATCTTCAATTTACGTTCTATTTTGTTCTAGCCAAATTTTCAGTAGCAGCCATACCTGGTGGAGGAATCATTGTGATGCTTCCTATTCTTGAAACGTACCTTGGCTTTAACTCATCCATGATGTCTTTAATTACTGCGCTCTACATTCTTTTTGATCCGATCATCACCAGTGCAAATGTATTGGGAAATGGAGCATTTGCCAAAATGATTGACGCATTCACCTCACATCGAAGCAAAAGAAAATACCCGGCTGAGAGCGCCATTTCCAACTAAATTCTCATAGTGAATAGTGCTTGACGAAGCAAGCACTATTGCTATACATTTGAACAAAAAATTTCAATAAAAAACACAATGAACTATAATTAAATCATGGTGATATTATTTGGACAAAAATGATTATTGATGCCTCTCTATTTGCCCACATTGAAAACGACTCCTCTCTGACCGGAACCTATCAACTTCAAGGACATCACTTTTCCAGAACGGTAGAGTATTTAAGTCAATACCTGGATCATCTTATCCAAACGAATCAACCTGTTCCGGCCGAGTACCATATTTTAGTCGAACAAATGAAATACATCAGCAGTATTGAACAAAAGACAACCAATATGACTCAGGCTCCTCTATTCGACGAAGAAATAAAGCAACTGGCCACTTCAATCGCTGAAGACATTATGAACATGCCAGGTGATGGTAAAATTCTGCTTCCTGGGGGTTGGTATGACAATGATGGCGGTCACTCCATGGTCTACGAATTTACTCCGCTACCCGACGGTTTCACGTTCAGTGCAATAAACGCTGGAGCGGGTATAGAATACCATGCAAAAAAATCGGCTACCGAAAAGGAATTATTTAACCCAAGAAAATCCTGGCGAGTCCCCAGCCCACAGTCCCCCAAAGAAAAAGAAGAGCTCGCTCATTTTATAGCAAAACTACTAAAAGCCAGATTACCGCAGGCAATGAGCGCCCAAAAAAAACCTTTGAATGCAAAAGTACTTTATGAAGAAATTTTACCCAGCATCAGCTACATTTACGGTGAAGAAATCGATGCAAGCGCTGAGCTCTCAGAGCATGCCTATACAGGTGGTCAGCTATCAGGAACGTGCTCTCAACGCGCCCCTCATCAAATGCTGAAGATTAACACTCCATCGCTAAAGGAATATCAACGATTCATGTTCCATTTCAAACAGTATGCACTGTTTGATTACGTCAATGCCTGCATTCAAAAACAGCAGCCTTATACACCAGCGGTACTGGATCAAATACGATTGGCTATTGATAATAATTTAAAAATATTAAGCAGCCCCGATTTATTCAACGAGATTGAAATTAAAGAAGAGCACGACAAAATCATTGCTCTGGAACACCAATTAAGCACAACACCATTTGACGCCCCAGCAGTATTACCAGCCCTACAGGAGCAGATGTTCTCATTAACTGTATCATTACAACCCACTATCGCTCCCCCAATCCAACTCGAGCAGCAGGCACGAGATGCTCCCATTCCTGCTATGATTGCATTAAAGGATGGTACCAATCTGCTTGATAACCTCAAAAAGGCCATACAAAACATCAATCTTATTAAGGATCCCGCGACTCAATATAATTATCTTGAACACCTGATTTTGGAAATGCCCCTTTTTCCTCAGTTCCCCAATGATCCCAGTTTTTATCGTGAACTCATCAGCCTGAATGATTTTAAGCAATTTAAAGCTCAGTTGGAGCAAATTCAAACCTTAATTCTCGAACTAAAATCCAACTGGATAAATAAGGAACAGGATCCGGCCATCAATTTGATGCTACTAAGCATCATCAGTTTACAAACAGATGCCTATGGAGTGGTTCCCTCAAACAGCAATATGCCCTCTTTTCAGCCTTTCTCCCAAACACTGATGAATTCCCTCATCGGAAATCAGGATCGAAACCCATTTTATGCCACGAATAATCCTGTCCTTGACAAAAGATTGAAACAAATGCAAAGGCACTACCAACATGCATTCGATAAAAATATTAATGACTATAATTTATTTGTTAAATTTTTAATCTGGTCCGAACCTGAATTAGACCGTGAATTAGCTGATTTATATGATAAAGAATTTGGTCAAGATAATACTCAACTGCATGAGGAAATCCGGCGTAATGGACTAAAATCATTTTACATGATCGCACTACATCATAATAACAGCAAACGTCTGGATGCAAAATTTAATCCCCTTATCACGAAAGTTGTAAATCACATGGAGCATGAGTCCATCCTCAGAAAAGCAATCAATCCATTCTTTAAGCAAGAATATGCTGATCATGTCTGGTTTAGACCGGGTATGAATAATACCCAATTTGCAGTCTTATCACCTTTATTTCCAGGTTATATATCCGGTGAAAAGTTATTAACGTCATTAACTCAGTCCAAATACAATTTAAAAGATTCAGCGGCTAAAGATGCACTTGAAGCAGATATTTCAGAAGATACGTCCTACTCAAAAAAAATACAAAGCAAAAGTTCCAACTCTATTCAATTAAACCCGGCAAAACCTGTAGATGATTCTCAAGGCCCCAGGCATATCACTCAAGCTGACATTCAGGCCAGAGATTATTTCCATCTGAGAAGTGATCCGAAATGGCAAATTGCACTGACTCTTGACTATTTTACCCGACATATTGAACTCCTGTTTGACGAGTCTAACCAACGCTATGTTGAAGCGAATTTGTTCCAACCAGGACTGCTGCTTGATAAGAGGGAAGACTCTCAATTTATCTCCCAATTTGATACCTACTTAAAAACAGGAATGCGATATTTTACTCACAATGGACAACATACTCGCAATTCCCTTCAATTTTTACGCCTCAATTTTCTGGTCAGCCGTTATATGGCCCTGGATAATAATCCAGTTGGTATAGAAAGACTTCAGGCGATTCAGCATGATCTGGAAAAACAATTATCTCTGGATAATGAACCCGAGATCATCTATGCAGTACAACAATATCTTTTTTTGAGTCTTGTAACGCGTATGGAACTGGGCGAGCAATCAGATGAGCTGTTTACCCTGGCATATAAAGCCTATAATTACTTGAATAGTCATACTAATCCCCTGATTCTTGAGGATAAGGCTCATCGGCTCAGCGTAGATTGTGCCGTTGCCCAATTTAAAGCGATCATCCGGAAACAATACGACAACCTGTTAGAGCACACAATAAAAACTACTGTACAAGAAATCGAGAACATCTCAGAACAGAATCTCATTATCACCGGCCGATTTCCTGTTTTTCATATAGAAAATCAAGTAACTCACAAATCGTATGACTTCAATGCGATTCAAGGAAAATTATTTGAGCGCGGACTTGCGCGAAGCGGTGTACCGCTGGTCATACAAAATCACCCATTAGTCAAAGAATTGGGACTAGCTGACGTTAAAGAATGCCTGATGAACTCCGATCAAAGCTATATGATTTTATCAGAAAAGGGACAGGAAGCTTATCTGTATCATCAAAAAAACCAATTAACTGTTCGAAAAAAATGGACTATTCAACAAATTGAAGGCGATTATGAATTGCAAGCATTATCGACATATCATAAGGCCTTCCATGCCAATAAACAGATACAAATCGTACTTTCAGGCCTACCCAAAATTTTGACTGATGGGACCATGAATTATTGGCGCGATGTGAACAATCCCAACAATGGGATATTGGTGTGCAATAACATTCCACTCTATTCAGTGAACGATGGCAAAATCCTGGCTCTTGATGCCCAGGGAAACAAAACGAGTGCCCAGTTATCAAACATTAATACGCCCATACTGAAACAATTTGAAAGTCGTCAATATATATTATCCCATACCAGCAAATCATCCGATTCTTATGTAACACTCCCAAGGTATAACCTGCGCTTTCAGCTTAGAAATTCAACACTTATCCATCAAGAAACTGGAGAGCTGGTTACAGACTCTCCTTCGCCAATTCATCCCTCAGTAGCCGGCCTTGTCCTGGCATCAAAAGATCAACAACGTTATCTGGTTCCAGTAGCGCGATTTTATGCGATAGAAGCAGGAGCGCAAAAAAGCGATTTCTATCCGGTACAACACGACATTGATGGAAAAATAGCAGCGGCGAAGCTAGAAACTCATTGGAGCAATAATCGACCCTTGCAAATACCAATGTGGCACTACCAGAACAGTGAACGCTACATCAGTTTTCGGCTTCAGAATGGTGAGCCCATAGCAGATACTGTCGCTGACGCCTTATATCTTGCCTATACTTATATGGCAACCAATCAAACTGAAAAAGCCTGGAACATTCTGGAACAATGCAATACCCGTTTAGGTGGACTTACAGGAAGTGCAGAGGAGTTACAATTCATCCGCTGGATATGCGATGAAATGCCGCACACACTACCTGGCCTTCACAGTGCGCACCAAAAAGATAAACCCAAAAGAAATACTCCTCCCTATGTCGCCTGCCGACTTAAAGCAATGAGTTTGTTAAGTGATTACCTCATCCAAAATGGTCCAATCAAAATAAACGAGGTTAAAACTCCAGAGGGCTCTGCAAATGCAGTGTATGAATCATTGAGAGTAGAAGAATTAAATGCTTTTCAAAATGGGCTTCCGGAACAAATATATCGCTCATTTTCTCGTTTACAAACCATGCGTCGCCATTTAGAGCACACATATATTCTCTCTCCACTGGAACGCAAAAAATTATTATCTTATTATCATCAATCACAACCTAAAGACTATGCACCTAAAGGAGCTTTAGGTTATGAATGGATGACGTTAAGTCTTGAAGAACTGGTTAAAGAGCGGGATGGGATACTGGCGCGACAAACTGCCGATCACTCATTATCACCTGCTGAAGAAGAGCGATTAAACTTTATTAATGAAAATCTGGCACGCCTTAAACCTGTTGTTGCCCAATCAACCATCCTGGAATTAATCCCCCTGGATTTAAGCCTTCCTGCATCCAGCAGCATTAAAAATAACCTGTTACAAAGCGATACATTATCTCAAATGGAATTGTGGCAGTATCGATTACCTGGTAATGATGCCAGTTCTCTACTGAAACAAGAAGCATTGAGCTCCCTGTCTTCTGTAATAAGTGATGATCAGTTCGTTAAGTATTTTCCAGCCTATTTACAAATAGCCTGTTCCTTAAATTCAAAAGAACGTCAAGAACTATTGGACTTCTGCTCAAAGACATTAATTGCTGCACGCCATATCAAACTAGAACATCAGGAATCCAATATTCCCTTGTTATGTAATCTATTGTATCGATTATTAACCACTCCAAGCCAGAATACATTCAGATACAGAACCTATACATTTAATCAATTAGTCACCCACTTAAGTGAGTTACAGGTTCCCCCTTTATCTGTATATCAAGCCAAAGACATATACCAGGACATTTTAGCAAAACCTGAAGATTTGTTAGTACATCATGAGCGTCCGAATCATGCACCTTTAAAAGTAACCAGAACGGCATTACCGCCATTAATCGACCAAATGGGAATTACCCCCTTACTGGACCAACAATCTCAAGAATCAAAAGAAGCGCTAAACCGAGTGCTCACACAGTACAAAGAACTGGAAGAAAGGGCAAATGAAGCCATTTCTTTACTAAGTAACCGTTTGAACACTGATTTGGATCACAATTTCTCCATTGAAGAACAGGCGGGGCAAATTCTTTTTACCCTTGAGCATCAAAAGAGAATGGCCGCCAGGGAATTAATCGACTCTCCTGTGTTATCCCAAAATCTTCTCGCTGCCACCGAAGCTGCGGAACCCTTGCTGGTTCAGCAGATAGAGCACTCCTGGTCGGAAGCACTGGAGCTTGCCAATCAAGGTCCTGATGATCCTCAAAAACACAGGATATGGGCTATTGAAAAAAAATCCAGAGCTAGAGCCGCTCTAACCCAATCCGATTTGCTGTCCCTGTACTCGCGCGCAGATTTTGCTTACAGCATAGAAAAAACCGGTCTAAGTCTCGCAAATGCACAACGCTTGCACGACTTAATCCATCAATCCTTGATGGAAGGCATAAAACATCACTCCCTGAAAAAAATAAAGACCGATCTGATGCACTCATTAGCTACGGGTAATGCGAATAGTGCCGCTCAAGCTCTTGATCTGCTCGCTCGCACTGAAATACCAGGACTTGATGACCCATCCATAGTGATACTGCAACATGAGGATCATATCGTATTGCGTAAACGGCAGGTAAGCGCTCTCGAATCCCTGCTCAAAGAACCAAAAGATGGAGGACGCTTTAATGAAACCATTGAAAAAATCATTATGGGCGGTGGTAAATCCAAGGTAATTCTCCCTATTCTGGCTGAAAAAAAAGCACAAGGCGATAATCTGGTGGTGATTGAGGTTCCCCAAGCACTGTTAGCAACCAATCACGTCGATTTAAACCGCACCTCACAACGTCTTTTTGGCAAAAGAGCATACCGCTTTGAATTCAATCGAGACAGCGACTGTTCTCCTGAACGGTTCGAGCGAATATATCAATTAATGATTGAGGTCATGACGACTCGAGGCTACCTGGTAACCACAGGGGAATCCATCCAATCACTGGAATTAAAGTACATTGAGCTGTTGCTTTCAAACGTCGAGCACGATGCGACATGGGAAAAACAAGTCTATTGGTGTGATAAAATCACCAACCTATTCCGGAATCACGCGGATTGTCTTATTGATGAGGTCCATCAAGGCTTGTCCAATAAGAAAAAGCTCAACTATACCCTGGGTGACTCGAAACCCATCAGCACATCGCTCATCAAAAATGCAATCTCCCTGTTCAGTTTTATTGATCAGAAAATCATCCAGGAAGCCCCATCCTACGACGACGCTCATGATTGGACTCCTTTTAAAACTGAATTAGCCGTCAAACTCATAACTGATCCAACCAGCCCATTAATCGGGTTCGTCACTGAGGCAAAACTCAAATACGGAGCACATGTTCAGGCTGAACTGATTAACTATCTCACCCATAACTCCCTCTCAATCCCTCTGGCAGTTAGTGCCGCAAGCAACGAGGTTCAAGCGTCATTGGCATTTTTTAAACAGGAAATCAATGTACGTCTTCAACAAACACTGACCCAAAAACTGGGCAAACACTACGGTGAGTCACATCGTAAAGATTTAACTGCTTTGGAGAAAACTCTGGCAATACCCTATGCAGGAGTTGACACGCCTAACGAAAGAAATCGTTACAAGGAAGAATTGGAAGCGATCAACAAAACCATCCAAATGATGCTCCTCAAAGGAATCAGCAAAGAACAACTGATTGAACGAATTACAGAATGGGAATCCCTGGCCCGACAAGAGCTATTACAATTCCAGACAACTGCTGACTCTGACACGGTCCGCTCAATCGATGATACCCCTACAGCACAAGGCTTTACCTTGTTGACCAGTGGATTAGGCATCAAATTAAGTCAGCTTGATATTAAAAACGAAGATCAAATGACTGAGCTTCATCGTCGGCTTCAATCGAATACTGCACTCATTTTTGATTTTTTACGTGAATATTCATTAAAGCAAATCAAACAAGACAGTACCATTCTCTCCAGCGATAACTTCAATCATACCGACCAATACCGAAGCGTACAGGGGGTATCAGGCACTCCCTCCTTGAATGAGGCAGTTTATCATCAACGACTTCATTATGATAAAAGTTCATCTCTAGGATCTGATGGGTATATTTTTGAAGTGCTTCGGAATAAAACCTCTATTTCAAGCTGTGATTTTGAAAATGCGGCCCAATTTATAACCGACATCCTCTCTCGTTCAAGCTCCCGCGACCGAACACGCTGCATCATTGATATTAAAGGAACATTCACTGGTGTCAGTAATTTGGGAGTTGCTAAAGAGCTGGTGCGTTATATTAGCTCGAATTCCGATCATTTTAGTACCCCTCTTAAACACGTTCTGTATTTTAATGAAGACCAGGTTTTATGTGCTCTAAACGTTAATACACCTGATAAACCCATCATTCTGGGCACTACAAATGCGGATGAAATCAATCGTCTGCTCGACTCTACCCCTGAAGAGCGCTTCACCTTATACGATCAAATTCACACTACAGGTATTGATATAAAACAATTCGCTCAGGCACATGCGTTGGTTTTAGTTGATGATAAAACATCCAAACAGGAATTATTGCAAGGTGTCATGCGCGAAAGAGAACTGGATCAAGATCAAACTAATGAACTGATTACACCCACTCGGATGAAAGAACTTTCATTGGAACAACTGGATGAAAAATTCAAACACAATGATAAAATGGCTGTTTTCATGGATGCCCCTGCCGCAGCTCAAGGACAAATGAGGAATCATATCAGAAGAAAATTCCTTACCCTGATTCAAGACATCCCATCAGAACAGGCCGATAAAAAAGCCGCTTTAATGCAACACTTCAGACCGCTTTTTGAAGAGTCTCAGGCTCTGGACCTTTTTGCCCTTTATGGGGGTATCAATAAAAAACAAGCCATTGGAGATATCCTCAAACACTACAAAAAACAAATAAAGAATCTTTGGGAATCCCGATTAAAATTAGCAGAGACTCCTCCTTTTGCAGAAGACATTGGGCAAATGTCCCAAGAGCTGGAATCCATTATCAATAAAGCACTCCCATTCTGTTTACCTGAATATGACGCCCTTGATAATTCTTTTAATACGGAAGTTGAGGTGCAGACAGAAGTTGAAAAAGAAGTGCAAATTGAAGTGTTGACCCTGAATGAATTTTACAGCGGCAAATTAAGTGAACAACCAATAATACCATGGTTCGATATAATCGATGCCGATGATTTTTTTCAAAATAAACCGTTCCAGAGCAAATGGGCTTTAACCTTAAATACGCTGTGTGCGCAAGGTGATCAGCATCCCGCTTTCTTTTCAGAAAATCTCATGGCCAGTGCTAACTACACCTATACCTATCAAGGACAAACTGAATGTGTTAACGCGTATATTAAACCAGTGTTTTTAATCTGGTACCACCAGAACAATGATGGCCAACTCACTGCAATGATCATCACCCCGCAGGAAGCCCGGGATCTGAAAGAAAAAGTGTTGGCAAATAACTCTAAAAGCTGGATTTCGACCACGATGGACACGGTCGTTGCTGGTACACGACCAGAAGAAGTAATTCATACCGAAGAGTATCAGCAATTACGCGAACAAATCCGCTTTTTTAATGGAGAATTTACCAGTCTGTTAAATCAGGAAAGCCCTTTATTATGGTTGCAAAGCCAACCTGAAGAAAAAATCAATTTTTTTGAGCACAGCTTACTACCCTATCGCCCTGGATGCCAAGCAAGTCTTCATCAACTTAAAGAAACGCTGACTCAAGCTAAATCAGAGGGATATGCTTACATTGCCAACCATCCTTACGAAGACTTGACTGAATTCAAATGGGTTGATTTACTGCCTAATGTCATCCCCTCACAAGAAAATGAGTACCGCAAATTAGCCGAAGCTTTTGTGTACATCAATCAAAACTGGAATAAAAAGTCTATCAAACTTGAAGACCTGCAAATTCAGTTCAATCTCCCCATGAACAGTTTCATCTATGTGGACAAGCATTTAAACCATCTTATGGCATTAAAGAATACGTTGAAGCATTTTGAGGCAAATAAAGAGTCGATTCCTTTATTAGTCATCATTAATTCAATGACTGCCGAGGAAAAAGAACCTATTGAACACTGTCTGGGAATGACCATAGAACAGTTTTACCAATTACGGCATTGTGAACCACTTAAACCTTTAGAACAACCGCTAGGTAGAAGGCTCACCGACATTTCCAAATACAGCATAGATCTTATTAATATACTAGACACAGCTCCTGCCTTTAAAGGCAAAAAGCTGTTTAATCGATATTTGGAGCAGTTTATCGCCAATGCGACGAGTGTGGATTTAGTACGTCCATTACTTCATTCATGTATGAATAAAACCCCACTGATAGCTCACATCCTGCACCACAAAAAATATGATGAATCGCTTATCCTGGAGATTCTTGAAACCCAAAAAGACATCCATAAGATGCTATTAATGGCAATCATTAATGCGTGCGGCACAGAATCAGTTATCAACCGAATACTCAAACTGGAAGGCCTGGATGAGGAAGTGCTTTGTAAAATGCTGGAAGTACCCTCACTCAATGAGTTCCAGCTCAACTCCATATTAATCCGTGCACAAGATGAAAATACGGTATCGCTTGCAGCACGTTATCCGTCTATCACAGAACACCTGATAGATACTATGCTCAATCACCCATTTCTTAATATAGAAGGGATGTTGTTTTTAATTAACAACCAACAACTCACTACAAAACAGCTATTAATTATTTTAAATCATCCGTATGCCGAAGATGAAAAAATCATACAAGCAGTACTGAACCACAAGCACCTGACTGCTCAGGGAGTTCTTTTAGAAATTATTCAGCACCCCTCAGTAAATGACAGAGTTCTAGCCTTAATCTTAAGGCATCAATCATTTGATACAGAGGCGGCATTACTAATCCTGAACAAACAGCTTCCACTGAATTTATTAATTGAACTGACAACCAAAATATATGACTTTAAAAATCACGATGATCGATGGGAGCAATGTTTCGACAAATTGATTGAACAAGCTAAAATCCACAATGCGGCAGTTCGTGTGAGCGAGATAATTGCAAATCATTTTTCCCAAATGCCTCCCCATGTGGCACTTAAACTATTAAATCAGTTGGGCAAAGAAGCTTTGGATCATACAAATCTAATCCCCATGATTATGAGCGCTAATAATGAAGAACTGGATGCACTGCTCATTCTGGACAAAAAATTCTCTCAAGATGAATTAATCCTGCTTACCGAGAAAAATCTGAGCACCGAACAGATAGACACCTTACTTGACCATCCTCAAATGAACAGTAGTGTTGCCGATCTTTTATTTAAAAATTCTGAATACAGCGGAACCATTAAAGCATGGAACTGGTTAACTAAAGAGCAACTGCTGAGTACCCTTGATAATACCAGCAACTATGACAGTCTGGCTCTAGCCCTGACCCACGGTGGGCTAATCTCTCAGTCGACACAAATGGAATGGTTAGAAAATAAACGTGAGGAACACAAAGAGTCAATTAAATTAAATTTAGCATCAAACAGCATTGAAAATAAATTCCTCTGTATTCTGGAAGAGTTAAAATTAAAATCCCTCGAGCATGCCATCAAAGCGACGAGCAACCCCAAATACGACCAGCCTGCTCGAATTGCCTTCGAACTCTATCAGACCTTACGTGGGGAAGTTAAAACCTTATTAACGAACCCCAAAGATAATGCCTTTGTATTTAAAAACAATTGCATGGACGCCATGAACAAGGCAAAACCCGTTTTGCAGGAGCATCGTGGATACAAACAAATAGTTCTCGATATTATCAACGTCGTATTCGCTGTAACGGCACTGTTTAGAAATGGTAGCTGGAGACTATTCGAAGCACGTACTTCCAGCATGAATACCGTAAACAAAGTTCTGGGAGCTATGGATAAATTAGTTGACGAGAATATGAATAATCCTGTTCCTCCTGCTCATTAAGAACATCGCAAGAAGGCGATGGAACTCCTGTCTCTACTAACTAAATGGAGTAGATTCGCTTTCACGATACATGGATACCCCGCCCCTGATCCTCTTCCCCACTCTGTCCATGGTCGATAGGAAAAAATAGTGTTTTTTTATATTATTTAAATTGAATTGCTGTGAGGATGTGTCCTTAAATTTGCACTCTGAATTACACTTCCCTATAATGCAAAATCCAGTCAAACCGGGCTTTTTAACCGATTAAATGAGTTAGGTTAATCTAACGAATAACCTTCACGGAGATAGAATGGTTTTTTCTTCTTTAGCATTTCTTTTTTTATTTCTCCCAAGTCTTAACTTAACCTATTTAATTTGTTTAAAACGAATAAAGTGGCAAAATTTTATTTTAATGGTGTTCAGCCTCTCTTTTTATTATTGGGGTGAAAAAGATCATATTTTCATTATGTTGGGGTGTATTTTTGTCAATTATCTCTGCGGTATTTTTATAGAGGAAAGCAAAAACCCACGACAACGTACAATGTATCTCATCACCTCCATTACTGCCTCTTTAGCCCTTTTAATCTATTTCAAATATTTTAATTTTTTCCTCAACACGATGAGTGATGCATTTAATTTGAACCTCTCGGGCTTTAAACGCATTGCCTTACCTTTAGGGATCAGCTTTTATACCTTCCATGCCTTGAGTTATGTCATTGATGTGTATTGGAAGAAAGTAAACGCTGAACGTAATTTCGTCACCTTCGTCTGTTATGTTTCATTTTTTCCCCAATTGGTAGCAGGCCCTATTGTTCGCTATATCGATATCAAGCACTCATTCTATTATCGTTATATAACCCGGGCTGGTGTGCGAAACGGTATTTTGCGATTTTGTTTTGGCCTGGCCAAAAAAGTATTAATTGCCAATGAAGTAGCCAAACTGGCTGACTATGTTTTTTATCTTCCTCCAGGTGATTTGACTTTTGCCACAGCCTGGCTTGGTGCCATAGCCTATGCACTGCAAATCTATTTTGATTTCTCGGGTTACTCTGATATGGCCATCGGACTTGGTTTAATGTTCGGCTTTAAATACAAAGAAAATTTCAATTTCCCTTACGGTTCATTATCAATACAGGAATTCTGGAGAAAATGGCACATTTCTTTGTCCAGCTGGTTTAGAGACTACATCTACATCCCTTTAGGGGGAAGTTACAAATCCGATATACGAACTAAACTCAATTTAATCATCATCTTCACTCTATGCGGTTTATGGCACGGTGCCAATTATACCTTTGTACTGTGGGGTTTATATCACGGTGTATTCCTGATTCTGGAGCGCACTGGATTTGGCAAGTTTATGGCCAGGCTGCCCCATGTCATTCGCCATGTTTATGTTCTCTTTGTTGTGACGATTGGATGGGTATTTTTTAGAGAGGAGCATCTCGATTCAGCATTGAGTTTTATCAAAACCATGCTCATTCCCGGTGATTTAAATGTATCCGGGCTATCCAACTGTGTGAACATACTGACCGTATGTGCAATGAGTATGGGTACTATCCTGGCACTGGGTGCTAATCGCTCCATAAAGGATTACCTGATAACTCATCGAGATAGAACACAGATTATCGCCTACAAACAGTTGAGCAGTATCCTCGGTTTATCGGTATTACTGATCTCAATCCTGTTCTTAAGTACCAATTCATATAACCCATTTCTTTATTTCAGGTTTTGATCATGAACGTGTTGAGCAGATATTCCGACCGATTTTTAATTATTGCTTTTATTCTCATTATATCCATACCCGGTATTGGGCTATTTTTTGAAAAACAGGCTGATGAAATCAGGGTGTTGTTTAATCGTGATCCCTACCCCCTCCCCCCTTTTAATATAACTAAACTGGGACGAACTGATTTTAAAGGAATTGAAAACTGGTTTATCGACCGCGCTTTACTCATTACGACCCTAAGCAAGATTACAAGTAATATTGTGTATAAACTGGGTACCAGTATCAAGCCTGGCCAGGCTTTATTGGGTAAAGACGATTGGCTGTTTTTAGGCAATGATTTTTCTGCAACCATCGATCAATACACCGGAAAAAATCAGCCAACTGAAGAAGAAATTTATACCCAATTGTCCATTTTAAAGCACATGAGCAAAATAGCCAGTCAATACTCAGTGCCTTTTCTGGTCGCACTTGCTCCCGACAAGCACGAGATTTACCCAGAATATTTACCTGATAACATCCAAAAAGGAAGGAACAAAAATCGACTTGAGCTTTTAGAAGAAGGGATGAAGGCCAATGGAATCGATTTTGTCAGTTTAAAACAAAAGGAATTAGCAGCAAAAAATACCCTTGGCAAACAATACGGTGATTTATACCTAAAAGGAGACAGTCATTGGAATTATCTGGGCGCTTATGTTGCCTATCAAGCCATATCAGAACAAATGCAGCAAATGGGAATTAAGATTAATCCCATTAGTTTTAAATTTATTCCTCAACAAACGACCTCCTCCGATCTGACCAATTTTCTCCAACTGACTCATATTAAATCCAATAATCCCCTTCCTGATACCTCTTCGCTTAAAATCGATTTAACAGGAAAAGAATTTAACGGGTCTGAAGTCAAAATAGAGCCGCTGGCAGGCAGCCCCAATATCCTGAATGCTCCTTATCAGATAATTAATAAAGCACTCGACACGAAACAGACCTGCCTGTTAATCGGAGACAGTTTTTCTGAAGCACTGGGATTTTATTTTCATAACGATTTTTATAATACAATAAGAATTCATCCAGGAAACAAAATATGGAGTTTAGCAACTCTTATCGAAATGTATCATCCAGATGTTATTGTCTATGAAAAAGTACAGCGCGATTTAATCTTCCCAATGCCGAATTTTCAATTATATTCCGAGCCAGTTCAACTCAGTGTACCTGAAAATACAGCAGACGCTCAGGGTGAACTGGAACAATTCAATATATCATCAGACCGAATTACTACCTATGGTTGGGCGTATTTACCCAATCAGGATGCAGGTCTTAATGAAGTATATTTAAAATTCACCGATGGGAAACAGAGCTATTTTTTTAGTATGACCAAACTCCAGAGACAGAGTGTTAATCTTGCATTTAAACATGATGGCATGCATCTCAATATGGCGGGCTTTTCTGGAACAATTCTACGTAAAGACTTACCCAATGGTACCTATCAAGTATCCCTGGTCGTTGTAAACGATGCCCTTATTGGTGAAAAGAAATACTCACAAAACTATACGTTAAGCTAGGGGCTGTTGACATTTCATTATGTTCAAGCCTACTTTCCGCGACTTGTTCGCGGAATCGATAGATCATGCGCAAAACAAGAATATATTGCGCCTATAAAGAGTGAATTGGATCCCGCGAACAAGTCGCGGGACGTAGAAACTTGAATTGTCTACAGACTAGCTAAGTAGATGTTCAGGTTTATAAATCACTACAACTGATTTAAATTTGAACTGATTCGTGCTAATCTACCCACTAATTTTAAAGCTTAAGCGATGCAATGAAATCAACTCAATCCATAAATCACAATAATGAATTACCACAATCATTCTCTCAATTACCTATAAGGCAGGAATTACTCAAAAGTATAGCGACCCTGAATTATGAAATCATGACCCCTATTCAGAGCCACACTCTGCCTATGATGCTCAACAATATAGACGTCATTGCACAGGCAAAGACTGGAAGTGGAAAAACGGCCGCCTTTGGTTTGGCGCTACTCAATAATTTAAAAGTAGAATTTTTTGGCGCGCAAGCCCTCATTCTTTGCCCTACCCGTGAACTTGCAGAACAAGTCAGCCAGGCTTTAAGAAAAATTGCCTGTATGATGCCCAATGTAAAGATTATTAATCTATCAGGTGGTATCCCCATGAAACCTCAACTGGATTCTTTACGCCATGGGGCTCATATTATTGTTGGCACACCCGGGCGAATTCTAAAACATTTAAATAAAGAATCACTGAATCTATCAAAAATAAAAACGCTGGTTTTAGACGAAGCAGACAGAATGCTTGATATGGGATTTCTGGATGACATTAAAACCATCATTTCATCCTGCCCAGGCTCTCGACAAACTCTGCTGTTCTCAGCAACATACCCTGAAGAAATCAAATTAATATCAAAAAAATTCATGCGAAATCCTCATGAAGTACTGATTGAAACACCTCACGCTGAATTTGATATCGAGCAACGATTTTATGAAGTAAGTAAACCGGCGAATAAATTCCCCTTACTAAAATCCCTGCTATTGCATTACAAACCCGGATCGGCCTTGATTTTCTGCAACACCAAACAACAAACTGCAGATGTAACCGAGCAACTGATTGAAGAAGGCTTTAGCGCTGTAGCCTTAAATGGTGATATGGAGCAAGTCGATCGCGATCTGGCGGTTCTGCGCTTTGCGAACCAAAGCTGCTCCATTTTGGTTGCAACAGATGTCGCTGCCCGCGGGCTTGATATAAAAGAACTTCCAGCTGTAATTAATTATGATCTTGCTTTTGAACACGATGTCCACATCCATCGTATTGGGAGAACTGGAAGAGCAGGAAATAAGGGATTGGCTTTAAGTATTACCACCCCAGCAGATGCACCACGTATTTGTGCTATTGAAGATCAACTGCACCGTCCATTAACCTGGGGAAATACCAATGAATTGTCCAACAGCAATGATCGCATCATTTCACCAGAGATGATCACTTTATGCATCGCATCTGGAAAAAAAGATAAAATTCGAGCGGGGGATATTTTAGGTGCACTCACAAAAGATGCTGGACTGGATGGTAGTAAAATAGGAAAAATTGATATTTCATTATTCAACTCCTACGTTGCTATTCACCACAGTCAGGCAGAAAAGGCACTTACCGCTTTGAAAAATGGTACTCTGATCAAAGGGCGAAAAATTGCAGCTAGAGCCATTAAATAAAACAGAACAGATTCTGAATGTTATTCGGGCCATTCCTTATCCCCAAATAATGGCCCAAAGACAGCAGGTTGATTCAGACTAAGACTCCAGAAAAGATTGCCCATATCATAATGCCACCACTCATATTGATAAGAGGTGAATCCCGCATGCTCCATTGCGCTCCTCAGGAGCTTTCGATTATCCCTGATTCGTTTATCTTCAGGGGTTAACGTTCTGAGTGCGTCAAAGTAATCCCTGTGGGCCCGATCAGAACACTCATCGAATGGGGTTCCCATGTCGAGAGGGAGGTCGGTTTGTCTATCAAATAAAGTCAGATCTATTGCTCCTCCGCTTAAATGGGGCGCACAATAATCATCATTTGGTGCAGAGGGAAGGGCGACAAATTTAAGAGTTTCAGTAAAATTGTCTTCATCGCTCAGATGCGGCATTTTTTTCTTGATTTCTCCACGCATCCATTCAAAGAGAGAGGCTTGAGTAGCCCTTGTCCTA
Source organism: Legionella moravica DSM 19234 (assembly GCF_000423305.1). Classification (GTDB taxonomy): domain Bacteria; phylum Pseudomonadota; class Gammaproteobacteria; order Legionellales; family Legionellaceae; genus Legionella; species Legionella moravica. Next base: position 114,560 of record NZ_AUHS01000018.1, read on the forward strand.
TAAACATCCCACACCAGAATGCCATATCCAGCAGGCAAATGGTCAAGAACTTTAAAGATGCTGCGCAGTACTATAGATCGGCCATATATTCGAGGTTGAGGACTAAACCCCAAATTAAAATAGACCGGCTCGACCTTCAGGCGAGGATGAAGCTGATTGTGAAATTCAACCGCTTCAAAATCATGTGCATCAAATTTTGTCGTATTCATATCGTTATTTTAGCTTAATTAATAGAATAAATAGACTCTGTTGACAAATCAGGTTTCGACTTCCCGAGGCCAGGTTGCGGGAAGTCGAACTGAAAAGAATGAAATATCAACAGGCCTCAGAGTTAGCATATCTGATTTTTTCCATATCACCATAAATAAAATCATTAAAAAATACATTCAAGCAGCAAGATATAGGGTCAAAAACCCCCAATCGTGTTACATGGCATTAACCAGTAATCTCCCAAAGGCGTGTTTTGATAATGAAAAAGATGATGAGAAAAATAATGCTGAGCTTTGTGTATTTGTTTTGTATGCAACAAAGTCTGCAAATAAGTCTGAGCAAACAACTCTACCTGAGCATCACTGCCTCCTACCTGCATGTATTGGTCCATGACTGGAGTCAAAAGGGAGTAAGCTCTACCGTAATCTTCTTCAGCAAACGCATAAATACCCTGACTTAGTGGCAAAATGACCTTGGCCCACAATGAATCAGTGGTTGAATCCGCGTAGTGCTTCATTTTATTCAACGATTCGATTGCTTTCTTTTTTTGCCCTGTTCTGACAAGACAATAAATAAAATGAGCATTATTAAACCCAATATAATGTTCTGAAGGATGGGTACCCAAGTGCTCTGCAATCTTGCCTAATTGCTGAATTTGAGGCATCCCCGCCATGTCCATACGCCATAATAAAGATATTGCGTCTATTTGTTCAAGAACGGTATCAGGCATAGCACCGGAAATACCGGGGTACAGTTGGAGCACCTCGTTCTCATTGCGATTAGCCAGATAAAATAAAGCCAAATGCCAGGTATTATGCCCCTTGAGTAAAGGATGAATCGTCTGCCAACTACTTTGCAAGCCATGTAAGCGTTGAATTCCTCCATCCAAATCATGAGTTAATAATGCAACATGCGCCAAAGTATGGTGCGCCCAAGGAGTAACTAATTCCATATGGATTGCGGCTTCAGCCATTTCCCTGGCTTGCGCATAATGACCACACAGCTCCAAGGCAAATGAATGAATCGCAAGGAAATGAGATTCATCCTGATTCTCTGCAGCACACTTGGTGCAAACACGCAAAAAATGTTCGGCTTGATATGCCTGACCAGTACAATAGAAAAGCCACTCCAACAATTTCATGGCCAAGGTATCACGAGGATAAAGTTGTATTAACTGCTCTAACAGATTGATCGCTTCATGGTATTTTAAATTGGACCAATTAAGTAGTGCATTGTATAATAAACGCTCTCGGCTATTCGCGCCGGATAAATACTGTTCAGCTGCCAGAAGATGCATTTTCGCAACTCCATTTGCCCCATCCTCTTGAGCATATAAATAATAAACTGCAGCATAGAGTTGAATCAGGACAGTATCAGGATATAGTTCTGCAGCATTAATGATTAATCCTGCATTAGGGCCTGATCCTACTATTTGTTGATGAAAGGAGTTAATACATTCCATCACTTCATTTGAATGGGTCGTGACGGCTAACCCTCTGTGCGAATACATAACTGACCAGAATAATGGTTCACCACTGAATTAATGATAGCACAGATAGTCAGAGGATGAGGGATAAGAGAAGGAAGTAACCTTGAACGCTGATAACAAACAAAACAGGTTAATTTAATTCCACAACCATAACTTTTATGGGATGTTTACTCATATTTTCATCATTATGCAATTCACCTGGAACGTCTTTAGTCAGGAAATAGGCACTATCTTTTTTCAGCTTTAAATAATGCACTGCGCCATTATTATTCGTAATTTTTAATACACCATCAGTCAATGCAACCAAAACGCGATCATGATCGTGTCTGTGCATGGGAAGCACTTTAGCAGACGAAGGATATATAGTGGTTTGCCATACCTTAACTTGACTATTGGTGAATTGATCTATACGTTTTGTTGCTTGTTCTTCAGCATACAAAGAGCTCAATGGGCTTATCAATAACCCGATTAAAACAGTCCTAAAATATCTGTTCATGATACTCATTCCATAAATAACAATACGGTCATTATAGTACCAGATAAATTTGGATTGTATCTTTATTGGCACTGAATAAAATAAAAAAGAAACATGAAGTTATTCAATAATACCTCGTTAAAAGTACTATAATTAAAGTAAGGAAGATGATTAGGAGATTTATCATGACTACCCTGTTTTTGGCAACGGTGATTGGGTGGTATCTTGTCATTGTTAGCCTTTATTCTTTATTTCAATACGAACAGCTAAAATCAGTTGCAGCTGAAATTATGGGACAACGCGGATTGTTTTTTGTTTTAGCAATTATGACATTAATTTTAGGATTGCTTCTGGTGACAAGCCACAACATATGGGTCATGAGTTGGCCTGTAGTGATTACTATTTTTAGCTGGCTGGTCTTAATCAGTGGATTAATTCGTATGTTCTGCCCTGATACGGCCAATAAAATGAGGCAATCTTTCCTGAATAATCCAGTAAAAATGAAAATTGCCGCAGTTGTATCCCTATTGGTAGGCCTGTTCTTATTGTTCCATGTTTATTACCCTTTAATTTAATAACATCCACCTGAAGCCGTGATCCTTAAAATCACGGCTTGATTCTATTTACAATCTGACGCCTCTGTACATGAGAAAAAACTGTCTTGCCCGCACAGGCGGGCAACCATTCATCAAGATAAATCGATGTCAAAGAGCCAGTAAGGACTATTTTCTCCACGTTTAAACTCTCTTTCAACCCTCTGATACACTCCATATCACCTATTTTTGGCGTTCGAGATGATATGATTTTTATTCTATAGCAACGAGTTATCTCAACATACTGCGGTGCCAAATGCCAAATAGTTGCCCGCCTGTGCGGGCAAGACAGCTTTTGGGTCATGTACAGAGATCTGACGCATCAAAATGCATGAATTAAATCAGAGATAATGTATTATAACGTGGCAAATCAAGAGGGCTTTCAGATTATCGGGATCGGTGATATTAAATAACCCAATAATGCATGCCCCCACACATAACTCATATGGAGTCAGGAAGTCAGGATGTTCTTAACGAGTACTGCAGGTCATGGCTATAAGTTCTTTAGTCTACACTCTCTAATCGACTGGTTGCTCAAACTCGTTTTTCTCATGATTTTGCTTTTGGTCATCGTTCCATTTTCCCCAAAAATGCCGGCACCTGGACTTGATGCATCCTGGTCCATGGGACTTAACCAGGCTGTAGCCCAGGGACTCTCATTTGGCAAAGAGGTTATTTTTACCTTAGGCCCCTATTCTTCGATATACACCAAATTTTATCACCCAGTCACGGATTCGATGATGGTAGGCGGTAGTATCTATCTGGCTTTATCCTTCTGGCTTTGTATTATTTTATTGATGCAGGACACTAAATGGCGCTGGAGTATTTCTTTTGCAGTCCTTATTTTTGGGATGATTTATGCCAGGGACTCCTTATTGTTCTCCTATCCATTAATGATCAGTCTGATATGCTTCAAAAATCTAAACCCTCAAACTCGCATCCCTTATTCAAATAAAATCACCTGCATTATATTGAGCTTATTGTTTGCTCCACTTGGCTTATTAGCCTTAATTAAGGGTTCCCTGCTCATAATAAGCGGTGTTGTTTCTTTCCTGTGTGCCGTGTTTTTTGCCCTGCACAAACAAAAAATCATGTCTGCTGTATGTCTTCTTTCTCCACTGAGTGCGAGCATTTTGTTTTGGAGTATATCAGGTCAATCGATTATCGATTTCCCCTATTACGTCATCAACTCAATTGTTCTGGCCTCAGGATTTACGGAGGCTATGGCATTAGATGGAGATAATAAAGAAATAACGCTTTATTTGATCTCTTCGGCTTTTGTTCTCTTCACCATTATTAAACAAAAACAACCATCTGTTGTTACCCGAGTCTTTTACTTCACTATTTTTATAATTTTTCTATTTCTTTCTTTCAAGGCTGGTTTCACCCGACATTTTGGCCACTCATTTATTACCGGTACCTCTATTTTGATTGCAGCACTGCTTCTGCCTTTTTTGTTTCGTTCAAAATGGGTCATAGTCACTCTTATTTTTTCATTATATACAACCAGTTATATTGACGGTCAGCACACTAAAATTTCCTTACTGAATAATTTTATCTCTACTTATTCAGCCTCATGGTATGGTTTGAAAAGCCGGGTTCAAGATCCCCAATGGGTAAAGGAAAATTATCGTGTCAGCATGATCTATCTGCATAATCAATGCCCCCTTCCACAGCTAGAAGGAACTGCAGACATCTATTCTTATGATCAAAGCTTATTATTGGCCTCGGATGCACTCTGGTCTCCTCGTCCAATCTTTCAAAGTTATTCCGTTTTTACTCCAGTTATGGCTGAAAAAAATAAAAATCACCTGTTAAGTGACCGCCGGCCAGATAATATTCTGTTTAAAATACAGGCTATAGATGAACGAATACCCTCTCTTGATGATGGTGCCAGTTGGCCCGAGCTACTGAATAATTACCACCCCGTTCAATTAGTTAATGATTTTTTAATTCTTAAAAAAAATGAACATCATAAAATCGCCAAACCACTGCACTTGATAAACAAGGAGCAACATGTTTTGGGAGAAAAGGTCCAAGTACCTCAATCAAAGCTCCCCGTATTTGCTGAAATCATTGTAAAACCAACCATTTGGGGATCGATTGCAGCAATTTTATTTAAACCCCACCCTCTCCAAGTCACTGTTGAATTGAACAATGGCAGTAAAAGACAGTTCCGTTTGATTGCCAATATGGCAAAATCAGGATTCTTAGTCTCCCCATTAATTGAAGAAACTGCTGAGTTTGGATTAATGTTCACTCAGAATCATTTTTTGGATAATAAAAAAGTTAAATCAATCTCTCTAACTTCAGGTTCCCATGATTCAAATCATTGGAATAAGGAATATGCAATTCTTTTTAAAAATATTCATACTCTCTAACGATGTGCACACTACTTCCTTTTTTAACTGGTCTTTAAACAAAAAAAATAACCGATTGTGTAAAATTAGAAAAAAAAGGTTTATTTAAGCCAAAAATGTAGTAAAATAGAACTCATCTTCAATTTATTAAGATAAGAATGTATCTTTATGGCTAAGGGTTCAAACAAACAATCCAGATTATCTGATAAAATGCAGAGATTAAAAGAGAACATACTTGCTCTGCTTTTAGAAAGAAAAACCCTTATGGAACAGGTGTACGAAGGCAGCAGATTTGCCTCCTTAGTCACTACAGGTATTAGCAATGTATTTAATGTAATTGCATCATTTTTAAGCTCCTTTAAAACAATACCAATTATTGGCAGTGTATTCCAAACCATTGCAGCAATACCACAAGCTATATCCTTCATTGCTGATCCAAAAATCACATTTACCCAAAAAGCAATCACTGGCTTGGTTCTTTTGGTAGTTGGTGGCATTGCCCTTGCTGCATTTATGCTTGGAAGTATAGCTACCCTGATTTTAGGAACTGTTTTTTCCTCGATCTTCACTTTGTTGGAGGGTTATAATTTCACTACCAGAGTGATTGATAAATTTAAAAAATCAAACCGCTATAATGAAAGCAAGGAATTTGTGACTCTGATTCAAGAACGCAGATATCCTGAAACGGATAAATACAATGAACAATTAGAAGTTCGTGCGGTAGAACTGGAACATCTAGTTGCTGGTAATCAATTAAAAAAAGAAACCAAAAGAAAATTAAAGGATGAACTAGGATTCATAAAAGGTATTCTCAACAAGAAAGAAATAATCATCGGCCAAAATCCGGAAAATACAGCATCTCAACTCTCTGAGCTCTACAAAATTCATAAAGAGCAATTGAGAGAATTGGCAGAAAAGCTGTCTTTAATTACTGAAGTAACCAAACTGGAAGGACATGATGAAATTCTTGACGAAATTCAAAAAATTCAAAAAGATATATTAACTACAGAAGAAGAAATTTCCCTTATTACCAAACCTATCCAAGAGCTTAATTTTGAAAATAACCTGGCTTCCGATAAGCTTAGTATATCGTTTAGTACCTTTATGTTAAACGCTGCCGCAACTCTGGTTTCATTTATGGGTTTACTTCTGGGAATAGGTGTTATAGCAGCGCCTCATGTATTTGTTCCTATTATGGTAGGTGTAGGTATAAGCCTTGCCGTTGCCGGCTTGATACGATGGATAGCTGAAAAGGTAACGCAATACGATGAACGAACCTATATGAGAAAAAAAGAAGAGCACCAAAAAGAAACCATTCTGGATGAATCTCTGTACATGCATGAGCAGAATCTTAAAAACGATAATTCTGCTTCAAAAGGAAATTCAAGTCACTCCAAACACATGCAAGATCTTTTAAATCTTCAACAAACCTTCACAGAGGAACCAAAACCTGCAATCATCAATGCTCCCCTCCCTAAGGAACACGCGACGTTCTTTGGCCCTGGACTGAATGTCACCGCGGAGCAACTTGAAAACAGTGATCAGGCAGATAAAGATCCCATCGCTTATGAAAATATGACTCCGCAGTAAAGCCATGAATGACAAAGCTCATTTGTTTATTTATGATACAAAAATACAATAATTACGAGAGCGCATCTATGAGCCTGAAGCGATATCATGAAGCACAAAAAGGACAACCAGGCTATGATAAAGCCAAATCGGAACTACAGAAAGGTAGAAAAACCAGCCATTGGATTTGGTATATAATTCCGCAACTCCAATCACTGGGATATAGTGAATTTGCCAAACGCTATGGTATAGCAGATTTTAAAGAAGCCTGTGACTATTTAAGAGATCCCCTTCTTTTTAAACGTTATAATGAGACTGTCAGCCTTATCGAACGTCAACTACAAAAAATCCCCGTTGAAACACTGATGGGAGGCACTACTGACGCGAGAAAACTGGCCTCCAGCTTAACGTTGTTTCAAGCAGCAGCATCGTTTCTGAGTTCTGCAAACCACCTAACCCAACATGATTATGCTGGACTTGAACAAAGATGTGCCCGAATATTTCAGTTCATTACAAGCCAGGGCTATCCGCCATGCAAAGCGACTCTCGCTGAGTTAAATAGACCCGGGCAAAATATTAAATACAACAACACCCATGCTTCTGTCGTATTAACCCGACAGGAACAGTTTGCCCATGCCAAATCCAAACCTGTTTCCTTGGCCCATGAATTGGCGGAATATCAAAAGCTAAGGAAAAATGAATGGGAATTTCATTATAATTTTTTAGGAATTGTCTCTGTACTGTATTTTATCCAGGATATGCTGTTGGGTACCGATCATTTCAATACAAAAAATCGGGAAATAAAAATCAGTGCGGCATCAAAGCTGGAACAAATTCTTGACCCCGATCAACCCAAACCAGAGCCTTTAAACAAAGCAGAAATAAAGGCACTGAAAGAAGGAAGATTAGGGAATTTAGTGAGCAGGCATGGAAGTTTAAATCACATAATCGCTAATGCCCCAATAAAATCAATGGATGACCCTTCATCACAAAGCAGCTTACACCTTTAAAGCTGGTACCATATATTGTGGTAAAGGAGTCTCGATACCCGCGCGGTCAAATTGCTGTTTTATGCGTTCCTGCAAAATATTCCGTGCAGCCGATAGTTCGCTAGTACTAACCCATACCATAAATTTGAGTTCTACAGCAGAATTGGCAAAATTATTAATGCTTACCATAGGTTCAGGATCTTTTAATACCTGTTCGCAGTGTTGTGCTATATCCAAGAGCATGGATTTAACCTGGCTAATATCACAGTCATAAGCAACTGCAACAATAATATCAAGACGTCGAGTTGAGAAATAACTCAGATTGGTAATCTCCGATTTTATCATGGCCTCATTGGGTATTCTGACTAATTTATTGTCGGATGTTTTAAGCTTCGTAGAAAGTAAATCTATTGAATCCACAACGCCTGTTATGCCTTTGACCTCTACAGTATCGCCCACCTTAAATGGATGTTCAAATAGCAAAAATATGCCGCTGATTAAATTCGAAGCTGCGGTTTGTGAAGCAAAACTGATTGCTACGGTAAATACTCCTGCCGCCCCCAGTAACACACTCAGCTTAAATCCAATATGCTGCAAGCTGGTCACTGCAAATATAGTGAACACAGCATAAAAAACAACTCTTCTGATGAGCATGGTCTGATGGCGAGAAAACCGTTTAATAAATGTTCGTTCAGCCAATATGCCTAATCGTTTTGCAAAAAAATAACCAATTACAAATAAACACAACGCATAGATAATATTTACCATCTTGTCTGTGTGAACGAAATAGCTTAAATAACCTTTAGGTATCAATTGCTCCATGAAACGTCGACCTCATCCTGTTTGTTGCTTATAATTATGACAGGATTTTATTTAAAAACCACATCGTTACAGTATAATGTCTTAATTTTAAAGACATTACGAACCAAGAGCACTATGAACAAAATGACCCCTTTAAAACGGTGTGGCTGGGTAGGACTAAATAAGCCACATTATGAACACTATCATGACTCCGAATGGGGTGTTCCAATACATGATGATCTAAAGCATTTTGAAATGCTATTGCTTGAGGGAGCACAGGCCGGCTTGAACTGGGAGACTATCTTAAAAAGGCGAGAAGGTTATCGAGAAGCATTTAAACAATTCAACCCAGACCACGTTGCACAAATGTCCGATGAAGAGCTGGAACAACAGATGATGAACCCTCAAATTATTCGTAACAGACTTAAAATCTACTCAACGAGAAAAAATGCACGTGTTTTTTTGGCAATTCAACAAGAATTCGGTTCCTTTGATGCCTATATTTGGCGCTTCGTTGGTGGTACACCTAAAATCAATCGCCCAAAAACCCTACAGGATATCCCTGCCAACACACCTGAGTCAGATGCCTTGTCCAAAGACCTTAAAAAAAGAGGGATGACTTTTGTTGGATCAACAATAATGTATGCTTACATGCAGGCAGTTGGTCTGGTAAATGATCACACTATTGATTGTTTTTGTGCCATTAAAAACCAAGGTTAATTCTTCTGGCTCTATTAGCCATAACTCTCAAATTCCTACTATTTTAACCCCCTCAGCCTAAACCCTAACTGCCATTAAGTTAAGGTATATTTGTAGGTTGGGCCTTGGCCCAAAACGGGCTCTGAATCAAGCCAGGCCTCAATGTTGGGCCAAGGCCCAACCTTTTAAAGTGAATTTTTCTTAACTTAATGGCAGTGTCCCTAGCCCTCCCTCACGCTACGCGCGGTGTGTTGGAGCGAAAGAAGCTCCACTTCACCGAACACTTGTGCACACAAATGTGGATCCAATACGCCCATTATTACCTATAGGGACAGAAACACTCAGCCCTTAAAGAGCAATCCATACATCAAAATAAGTAATTTTACTGACATGACTGATAAGTCCTTTTAGAGAATAATCGCCGCTCTTTTTAATGGCTTATTTATGGAACATTAGGATGTATTCTAAACAAATTCTACGATTGCACATGCTGTCATACATTAATGACAAAACAGTATTTCGCACCATTTTGGGATGGAGTACCACCATCATCTGCACGCTTATCATGCAAATCATGGTTCACAATACGGCATTAAATGCCAATCTGTCTCATTTTGCAGTCGTTTTTTGTGCTGCTTTGGGGATGTGGATTTTTCGCCTTGTTCCCGAAAGTATCCCAGCTGTTTGTATTATTTTAAGCACATTATTTTTTAATTTTAACCCACAATATATTATTCTTTCTGGCTTTATTTCCGATAGTTTCTTTCTTACTTTAAGTCTATTCGGTATTAGCTGTGTGTTAATCAAATCTCAATTATTTTATCGATTTTCCCTATTTTTACTGTATCGCCTGCCACCCAGTCAATCCTTGTTGCAAAAAACACTTTTTACTATGGGAGCATTAATGACCCCGGTTATCAGCGTCCAAAGTGCTCGAGTTACTCTTATGGCTCCCTTACTGGATGACCTCGTAACCAGCAGCAAAATAAACCCACGCAGTGCTTCAGCAAATGCATTAGCTTGTGCCAGTTTTAATGGATGTATTTTATTATCAACTGTATTTCTTACAGGAAAATCAAGCAACTCAATACTCTATGCCATGCTTTCCCAACAGCAGATGGGACAGTTTAGCTGGTTTGACTGGTTATTGGCTGCCTCCTTTCCCGGAGTATTACTGACTGGGTTATATTTTATTGTCCAATCCCGTTTGTTTCGAATAAATCACTCTATAAGCATCAACAAATTCAGACTGAAGAAGGAGTTACTCTCTTTAGGCACATTAACTGTCGAAGAATGGGCAGCAATTACAGGAATAGCAACGTTGCTTATCGGACTCTTCTTAAATGCCTGGCATCCCATTCCCGGGTTCTTTATTTGTAGTGTTGTGTTTTTTGTTCTGTTCCTTACCGGAGCCATAGAACTGCATGAATTTAAAACCAAAATTAACTGGTCATTTCTATTCTACCTCGGAGCCATCATTGGGATCATGCGTTACATACAAAATACCGGTATTGATTTATGGCTCAGCAACCGATTAATCTTGATCTCAAACATTGCTGATAGCAACATTATGTTCATCATCACCGGTATTTATCTGATAAGCTGGTTGTGCGGATTAATACTGGGTACTATGACCGCCCCTGCATTGCTGTTTGCAGTAATCATGCCAGTGACTCAAAAAGCAGGGATTAATAGTTGGCTTGTTGCCTTTATTATCCTGATGGCTACTGAAGCATGGATATTTCCCTATCAATCCAATTACTATCTGTGCTTTGAAGAGTTACTCAACAAGAAAAAAAATTTCCAGCTTAAACCTCTTTTACGCTTTAATTCCTGTTTAGCGCTGCTGAAACTGGGTATTTTGCTGTTGTCTATACCGTTTTGGTATTGTTTAAAGATCATCTAATTCAAACACTACCCATTAGGTAATAGACAAACAGGCATAGTGACAATTTATCTGTTCACCCGGAGCTTTGATTGCTCTGCGTTCTCTAATGATTCCAACTCCTCCCAACATCGAGCAAATTCACGGTTATCATGAAAACCATAACTGGCCAGTTTGGCATAAACCAATTGAACATTATCGCTACCAAGACGATAGCATACTGGTAATGCTTTATCGGACAACCCACTCGTGAGATACCGATGATATTCTTGAGGGAGCTGAAAAAATGGAGGCAATGTTTTCGCATTAACATCAGTACCAACGATACGATGCTCAATTTTAATCCCCTTCGTTGCGAAAATACTGGTTACCAGTTCGTCAGGCAAATGATTTTTAGGGTAAAAAGTCATTCCCGGAGGGACATAACTCATTCCATATCCCGGTGGTATGGCTCTGAAAAATACAAAAACTGTTGCTTTAGGATTATTCTCAGCCAGACTTAGCGATATTCTATGAAAATTCAAATCAGCAACACCGATCGGACTGAAATTACAGGCCAACTTGCCATGAAACAAAATTAAATCACCATATTTAGGATGGGACATGCGTTCCACATCAAAAGCAAAAAAATTCGTTATTGAATTGTCTTCTGACTTCCAAACATCCACATAAAACTGACGATCTGCATCCGTCTGCTGAGGCAATAACATGGCTCTGAAATAATCAGCCTGATTTCTGGCCTGTTCACCACCTAAAAATTTAAAAATATCCGGTTTTTTTATCAACTCATCCAGTTCTTCCTGAGCTAACAAATGAGCCGGTTTAATCATTGAACGATAATTTTGCCCATCCAAAATAATCGGAGTTTCAATCACGACCCTATCCAATGAAAAATCAGGTTGCTCAATCCTTGTTTGCCCTACTCGTTTACGTTGCGCCCTAGCATCCAAACGCTTGTTATGGGCTACGAACAAGTCTTCCATTTCAGAGGTGACTATCGGATCACTAGGCACTTCAGGAAATCGTTCCTGATCATAAGGGCCATCAGGAACATGTCTGGTCCAATATTTTAAAAAGAACTCCAAAATTCTCAAATCATCTGGCTTGGCCCATTTAACAGCCAGTTCAAAAGGAGTAAGGCCAACTTTATTTTCTGGCAAGGTTTTCAGATAAAACAAGATAATGCGCACCATAGCAAAATCATTCATTCGCACAGCATCAGCCAAGCGACTGTTCACCTCATCGAGCGTAACACCTCGATAAAGAAGCGTTTCCATGATTTCAGGAGTTTTAGCATTATCAATCGGTCTGAAGTATAAGGAACCCTTCCTATATTCATGAGAGTAGTTACTCAACGAAGCACCTTGGCTAATTAAATACTCTGTTATGGCTGAATGACCATTCGCAATGGCTAACAATAAAGGACTAAACCCGAATGGATCTTTACTCTCCAGAAGCCCCGGCTCCTTCTTCAACTCCCCCTGCACCACATCCAAATGACCGTCAATGCAGCTCTGATGCATTAAAGAGCGAGGATGTCTCAGCGCTTGCTCTACTTCAGCAAGATACTGTTGACGCAAATCTAAAAAGTGAGCCATAGGATCGTCTAACACTACTCTGGGAATACAAATAATCATGGAATAACTTTTTTGTCTTACCTGTTCTATCCACGGTAATTGCAAAATTCCATCCCGCTCCGCAACCTTTAAAATAAACTCATATTTTTTCTGTTGATTAAAATCCATCCGTCCCGTCATCACTCCTTCATGTTGCCGAGCCTCAAAACAGAGTTTTTCAATGCTCAACACACCAAGATAAGCAGCCAGCTCATGTGCTGGCATTCCCTTGGGATCTTTGACATTAGCCCTGTGTGGATCTTCCTCTAATAACTGACGTACTCGTTCTTCATCAACGTCAAGAATGGCTTGATGAATGTCCGGAATGCCGTCAGGAACAACCCGATCATAACGCTCATCGAATTGCTGAACAGCACCGCCAAAGGCCAAGGTATTCAAAGATCCAAAATAAGGTCTGTCTGTGGTTGTATCACACTCAATCTCATTTATTTTTTGGAGATTTTCCGGGCTTGGATCGAGCATTAATTCAAAAAGAGACTGTTCAACAGAACTAAATGGAGCCAGACTATCAATAGTTTCTATGAAGCGCCTTGCTTCCGTCCGCTCTTCAATATCAAATAAATCTTTGGTAATTCCCAATCGTGGATTGGCATCAACACTTCTGTCAAAAAAAATAAAATGAGGGCCTTTGCCTTTAAAATGGGAATACACCTTTCTCGCTACAAACGGTCGGGGATAAACAATAGAGGATAAATATCCTTCAGGATGATAAGCAAAAACCAATTCCTTTAAGGGTGATCGAAAATGGACATTATTAAAGCGCATGATCCAGGAGGGCGTTCTTCTCAGATCCACCTCATCATTATTTGGAGGTGCTATATTGTTTAAATAATTAGTTGAATTTCTTAAGCGGCTGTATTCCCAAAGAGCACGCGTTTCGACGGAGCTACTACTGGATCCTGCACTTTTAAGCGTACTCAAAAAACCACGCACTAAACCACCAGAAACAGACATTCTAATTGACTCCATTACGAGGGCAATATAGAATCCCCCTAAAAATGGACAAAATATTATCACCAATCCAAATTTTAATCAATTATCAACTCAACAACCCTTAACTATGATGGATCTCAATTCATTCTTAAAAAACCACCCTACCCTGCTCTTTGCTGAAGACATGAAAACGATTTGCCAACCCCTTTTTAAATTAGGCATTGATTATTTCAGTCACGTTATGATCAATTCGCAGAATGAAATGACAGCCAATGCAAGTAATCCCGAGTATTTTCGTTTTTATTTTGAGCAAGGCTTCCATCAATCGGATCTGCATACAGCACACTTTGACATACCGCAGCGTTATGTACTCTGGCATTTGGTCAAACGAGAAGGAAAAGCAGAGGAACTCTACCAATCAGGGATAGAATTTGGCCTTTTCTACATTTTTACTGTCATTGAACGGGCAGGGAATGAACAAAACTATTATCATTTTGCAGCTAAATCACATAAAGATTATATGAATGAATTTTATTTCAGACATATTGATTTATTGGAACAATTCATTGCCTACTACAAACATTCCGTGCTACTTAACGACAGACTGAATCGAGCTTATAAATTACCTTACAAAATTAATAACACTACAGGATCACACATCATCAAAGTAGATTTTTCGAGTTCACTCACATCAGTGACTATTAGGGACTACCTGAACAGTATTCAGGTAAAATCAAATTTGGCTCAACCCGTTTTAGAATTATCACGACGTGAACTGCAATGTGCTTTATATTTGCTCGAAGGAAAAACATCCATGGAAATTGCACATTTACTGAATCTCTCCCCCAGAACAGTAGAAGTCTATTTTAATCGACTGAAAAATCGCTTTGGCAGCAAAAATAAAATCCAATTAGTTCGACATCTAATAGAAACAGGATTACTCAATCAAACTTCTGTTTCGTTTGATGTATAAACGAGAATTAGGTTTATCTTCACTCAATTTATAAGACACGATTTGTGGCCTACCCTATTGAACAGCATTGCAACTGAAATTAAGAACGAAGCACCTGGTTTTGTGAACAAAATTTATTTATCTCATAAAAAATGCATCATTACGAACGTTAGCGAAGCAGATCGAATCTTTGCTCGCATACTCTACTGCTTCACTTCATTTACAACGACTACTTATTTACAAAGAGCTCATTCGTTCCTTGTATCCACTAATTAAGGATTGCCCTATAATGATGATCATGAATCCTATTATTCCATGCAATCGGAATTACAAAACGTAGGTGTTTCAGCAATGACTGCTAATTACTATGATTTTTATCAAAAAAATCCCGTTTTCTCATCTGAGTTTTACAGCCAGTTTATAAGAACACTGGGAAAAACTCATGCTCAATGCGCAGATATTGGAGAATGTTTTGTTACTTTGCATCAGATAAAAGATAAAGAGTTTAACAGCTGGTACAAGGCCTGGCATGATATGGCTGAAACAGTAGCCGAAATGGGTAAGGAAAGTGAACAATCAGGGCATGTTTACAGTGCCGGAAAAGCCTTCCTCCGTGCTGCAGAATATCATCGTGCCAGTGAATTCTTTTTAAGGGCTAACCTCGAAGATCCACGAATCATGGTTATCTATGATCAGCTGCAATCCTGTTATGAACGAGCGCTTCATCACCTGCATCCCAACGCGATAAAAGTAAGAGTGCCTTTTGACCATCACAGTCTGGATGGTTATTATTTTACAACGCCAAACACACCTAAAGCCACTTTGCTCATACCCGGGGGGTATGACAGTACAGTTGAAGAGCAATACCCATTAGTGAACGCGGCCTTATCAAGAGGTTATGATGTTCTGACCTTTGATGGTCCCGGGCAAGGGCATGTGCTTAGAAGATACGGATTAACCATGCGTCCTGATTTTGAAAAAGCATGCTCTCCAATCCTGAACTGGATGGATATCAATGCACGCAATCATCGATATATTGGCATCGGACGCAGCTTTGGAGGATATCTGGTACCACGTGCAGCATGCAGCGAACAACGTTTGTCTGGATTAATCTGCGATCCTGCTCAAATGAACCTGGGTACCAATCTCCAAAAGATGCTTAATCCTGAAGTTCTTGACTGGCTGAACACGGGCAATAAAGAACAAGTGGATCTCTTTTTTTCGGCACAATTCAGCAAAGATCCGATGAAAGCATTTTATTTTTATTCACGAATGTCTGCCCATGGCTTGCATTCTGTATTCGATTACCTGAATTGCCTTAAAGAATATACTTTTGAAGATCATATTGAGGGAATTAGATGCCCCACCCTGGTTTGCGATAATCCTCATGACCGTATCGCGAGCTCCAGCAAAGCATTTTATGATGCCTTAACCTGCGAAAAGACCTACGTTGTATTTTCAGCCCAAACAGGTGCTGGCTCACATTGTGAGGTCGATGCCAGCGCTCAATTTGAACGAATTATTTTTGATTGGCTTGATGAGCATTGTACCATCTGACTCCCTGTAATAAGACTACATTAATGCCAGTTTCTGTTATGATTAAACTAAGGCTCATTGAGTGATGAAAGAATACCTACTGATAATGGATATCATCAATGCATAATTTGATGTTAATTTTTTTAGCGTTCCTGCTGGTTTTACTTAATGCGTTTTTCGTTGCCGCAGAATTTGGAATGGTTAAAATAAGGGCTACCAAGATACAAGCCATAAAAGACCGTTACGGACTCCGAGGACGTATTTTAGAACAAGTGCATCGTCAGTTAGACGCCTATTTATCTGCCTGTCAGTTAGGGATTACCCTTGCCTCATTAGGACTTGGGTGGATTGGGGAGCCCGCATTTGCTCAATTGTTGGAGCCATTATTTCTATTTGCCGGAATCACATCACCCAAAATCATTACCTTCACCTCATTCCTGGTTGCCTTTAGCATTATCTCTTTTCTTCATATTGTTGTTGGTGAATTAATGCCAAAGTCCCTTGCCATCAGACAATCAATGATTATTTCAATCTGGACGGCGATACCGTTATACGCATTTTACTGGTTAATGTATCCAGCAATCTGGGCGTTAAACAGTTGTTCCAATTTCTTTCTTTCAATCCTGGGATTAAACAGCTCAAGCCATCATGAAGGAACGTACTCCAGTGATGAGCTCAAATTAATCTTGAGTGGTAGTCATCTTCATGGAGAATTGGATAAGGATGAGCGTGAAATCCTCGAACATACCCTGGATTTAGCCGAGCTTAATGTGACTGAAGTCATGCGACCTGCCGATGAAATGGTCGCGTTAAATATTGATGAGCCCTTTGCAATCATTGCTCAAAAAATCCTGAAAAACAGATTCAGCCGCTATCCTGTATATGACACGGCAAAAAAGGAAATGGTTGGAGTCATCCATGTCAAAGACCTGTTTGCTGATTTATTAATGCAAAACAAAATAAACACAGTGACACCTTACATACGACCTATTTTAAAGGTAACCCATAAGCTCCCGGCAATGGATTTACTCCGTAAATTTCGTGCAGGTATGCCGCATTTTGCCTTGGTATACAAGAATAAATCGACTTTAATTGGATTTGTAACATTGGATAATCTGTTGCACGTAATGATTGGTCGTATTAAAGATGAGTTTCATAAAACCCATGATGATTGGGTAAAAAATCCAGACGGTTCGATCAGTACCAAAGGAGACTGCTCTCTGTATTCGCTCGAGAGAGCTCTGGATTGCGATATCACTCTGTCTTCTGAAGAGGAAGAGCTGAATACCTTATACGGTCTTATCATCACTCGTCATGGAAAATTGCCCAAAGAGGGGGAGATAATTCCATTTACTGAGTTTGATGCATTGGTTGAACAGGTTCAGGATTCATCCATTATAAAAATTAAAATAATCCCCAAAACAGAGAATATACACCCAGATATCATCAAATAAATGATATCTGGTGTACGAGATGCCCCATGAAGAGAGGATTATCCATTAACTGGATCGTGATTTAAGCGAGTGTAGACATATCAATAACAAATCGATATTTTACATCACCTTGTTCCATGCGTTTGAATGCCGTATTAATTTCATCTATCCGTATCAGCTCAATATCGGCAGTAATGTGATGTTCGGCACAAAAATCCAACATCTCCTGCGTATCTTTTATTCCACCGATTAACGAACCGCTAACATTCAAGCGCTTGAAAATCATAGGTAATAAAGGCAGTTCCATTGGTTCAGCCGGCAAGCCCACCTGAGTAAATTGCCCACCAACCTTAAGAAGGTTCAGATAACGGTTCATATCATGCTGGGCTGATACCGTATCCAGAATAAAATCATATTGATTGGCCAGAGCATTCATGGCTTGTTCATCTGTAGAGAGTACTACATCGGAAGCACCCAATTGTTTTGCTGCATCCACTTTATTTACCGAAGTAGTGAAGACTGTGACGTAGGCACCCATGGCATGGGCCAATTTAACCGCCATATGTCCCAGACCACCTAATCCTACTACCCCTATTTTACTGCCCTTTCCAACCTGAGCTTTTTTCAATGGCGTGTATGTAGTAATACCGGCACACAATAATGGCGCTGCAGCAGCAGGATCCATCGATTGATTGATGCGTAATACGAAGTCCTGGGTGACTACAATCTTTTTAGAATAACCACCGTATGTCACTCCTCCAGAATGAGCATCTTTAGAGTTGTAGGTCTGTGTGCTACCTGCCACGCAATATTGTTCCTCATGATGTTGGCAGTTTGTACAATGGCGACAGGAATCAACCATGCATCCAACCCCTACCAAATCACCCACAGCAAAGCGAGTAACATCTGCACCGACTGCAGTAACCCGTCCAACAATCTCATGTCCAGGAACCATAGGATATTGAGAGAATCCCCAATCATTGTTTACCTGATGGATATCGGAATGACAAATACCACAATATAAAATATCAATAGCGACGTCTTGTGCATTAGGCTCACGGCGTTCAAAACTAAAACGTTCCAGGGGAGCGCCTTTATGCAGGGCGGCATAACCAATAGTTGCTGACATAATCTGTCCTTACACTAAACTGAATTAATAAATTGACCTGGTCATCATAAACCGACTCAAACCCATGATGATTTAAAAATATAGACCTATTTGCAGTATTGATCCAGCCAACACTCTCCATAAGAATCGCATACTTCAACTTCCTCACAAACCGGAGCGTAGTATCGTTGAACTGGAACATTAATGATAACATTAGGAACAACAAACGTTGGACCAACACCATAATAATAACCGCGATTGTAGTATGGATAGCCCCCTGGATAGGGATGACCTCCAGGGTTATATACGGTTATGTCTTCGCCGTGATAATGGACATTTCCGCCGCCAAAACCAACGCGGACCGCACCCCCATTCCAGGCCTGACTGACGGAACAGACAAGCACACCCAGCACAATTGCACAAACTTTTCGCGCAGAGCTCTTGTTCTTCATCATAACATTCACCTTCTTTTTTATTTTTGGAATTTATAGAGCGCTTTTTAACAGGCTCTGACCGCTTACGGACAGAAACCAAACACCTCTTTTATTTTTGGCGGGATTGACGAATTTTTTTATCCGTAGTGTATTGGGACAGTGAATAAACAGCCCAAAGAGCTGCAGGGACCCATCCTATGAGTGTGATTTGTAGCAGCAGACAGATAATACCCTGAATAGGTCGTCCGATAGTGAAAAAGACCGTAAAGGGTAAAAATATAGCCAGAAAAAGACGCACAGTAGTTCCTTACAAACAAAAGCAGTTCTTATTGATTTAATTGTAATCACTTGATATTTGATAATCAATGAGTTAGGTGCAAAATATCCTCATCAACTTCAGACACTTCAGTCTGTGTATCATAATACACAAAGAGTCTAAGAGTTCATGCGGCCTAAAGGTTACAGTTCATCTCGCCTGATGTTCGGAATAAAAAATCGGTATCGTTATGATCCCGTTTATTTTTCCAAACGTCTTTTTTGATGCAGCGACTGATAAAAAAAAAATCAAAATGCACTATAATTTTTAAATGTACCTGCATTAAAGTTCGGAGATCATATGTACAAGTTAATTCAAATTGAAGGTATAGGTCCCAAATTTGCGGCAATGCTCAAACAAGCAGGAATTGAAGATCAGGAAGATTTATTACACATCTGCAGCAGCCGAAGAGGACGTCTCAAGTTAGCAGAACAAACAGGAATTAGTCATAAATTGATTCTGAAATGGACGAATCAGGCAGATTTGGCACGTGTCAACGGCATCAGCGAAGAGTATGCAGAATTATTGGAAAAAGCAGGGGTGGACTCCATCCCCGAACTGGCTCATCGCAATCCTGAAGACCTTTATTCCGTTTTGAAAGAGAAAAATGAAGACGGCCATTTAGTACGACACATCCCAGGACTTCCTCAGGTAATTCACTGGATAGAGGAAGCCAAGAAGCTACCCAAAAAGGTATTCCATTAAAGTCTAATGACATTTCACCTTCCACCTACGCCCCGTGGCTTATACCTGAACGATCTTCGCTTTTTAAGCGTAGATTGGACCAAGGCCCAATGGCACTACCTACACAAAATAAACCCATTGGAACCCGCGGTCGATGCCGCGGGAATTCGGTTTAGATATTAGCAATTACCATTTTTCGAATTCCGCAGTCAGGGCCGTGGAAATTCGAAATACAGCATGTACTCACATATCAAGCGAATTCCCGCGGCTGTGATCGCGGGATCCAATGTTTTAGCACAGCCATCCTGGTTCCGCGATTAAATCCGCTGGCCTTCGGCAAAGATGTGATCAAGAGACAGTTGCTTGCAAACAGAGGGCTGTTTTCTAAAGATTCAAAATCGAAGCTCATCTAGTGCTCATAAAATACTGGTTACGAGTAACTGTCTCTTTCCCGCCTTAATGTTATTGAAGTCACATATTTTAATTTCTGTTAAACGAAAATTAGCACAAACTTAATAATACCTTAACACTCCATTGCTATAATTGCTCGAATGTGAAATAGGAACATCAAGCAAATGCCTATACTCTATCAAGGTAAAGAATTAACTCGCTATAAAGAAAAGTCCGGTGGAAAAAACAATAGCAACGTCGATGGCTTTTATAAAAACACAGATAAAGAACTATTTTTTATAAAAAAACCTGCAGATAAGAGTGAATTGTTTGCAGAGTTATTTGCCGGATTATTACTCAATGAATTTAAAAGCCGCCAAATAATCAGCGAAATTTATTATCCTTCGCTTATTTGTGCCGATGTCATTCAATTTGAGGACCAGTCCTACGGATTGATCCAGCCTTTGGTGGATTTTGACGAGTTGCATAAAATTATTGGGACCAGCTATCGTGATGGAAGCGATCGAGATCCGTTAAAAGAAGCCCTTTCCGGACCTGATTACTATACAACAGTAACCAAACTGGGAGAATCCTTTGGTTTATCGATGGCATTGATGTTTTCCCTATTACTCGGAGCCCACAGCGTTCACAGCGGTAACATAGTCGTGCTCAAAGGAAATGAAAACAGTACCAGCACGCAATTCGGCCGAATCGACTGGGGCGACGCATTTCGCAATTTTGCTCATAAGGACAATAATTCGAATATTCTTTACGCCTATGAAAATCGAGGCATATTCAATTACAGACGATTTACCAAAGACTATTTCCTCAATTTCAAAAAAATCAATGGCCTGTTTCCTGCCATGGCTGAAAAAGCCAAAACCTTAATCCCTAAATTGCCGGAAGATATCCTCCTTGATATTGTAGTCAGTGCATTGAAAAAAATCCCTGCCGATCTCCTTGATCAAACAACCAAAAATCAATTAGCAGGTTATATGTTTATGCCATCCTTTAAAGAAGTTCAGCTTGGCCCAGAGGCTCATGTTGACCAATTCGCTACAGAAATGGCCCAAATACTCGAGCAGCGCATGAATAAAATCAGCGCATTAAAAGATTTTGTTGCTCAGGAAATTCCAGAACATATGTATGCAAGCGTGATACATGTTCTACCCTATGCACTGACCGCTGAAGGGTTTACCTCCTTCCCTGAAATAATAAAACATTGGAGTAGCACAATAAAACCCGATGCTCCAATTGATCTCTCTGGACTAAATCTCTCAAATCTGGCACATATATTTAATCAGTACGTTTCAGATCTCGCCATCAAATGCGAAGCAACGAACCAATGGGCGCACTCTCACACCAATAATGCCAATATATTCCAGCCCTATTATAAAGGACAAGGAGAACAAATCCACGGACATGCTTTTATTCCTCAATACAAAGAAAGCACAATAGTGCGCCGTTTATTTTCCATTGATTCTCATACTCTTAATACACCAAGATTTACTGCCTTTGAGCAAACCATAGAGCAATATACCAAAGAACATAACGGTTCGGCATGGACAAAAATTCAAACCCTGCTAGGACTGGGTCAAGAATTAATCATGCTCCTGAATATAGCAAACCAGATCCAAAAATTTGGAATGGATGAAGAAATCAGCCAAAACATTCTGCTTTTTAAAACGAATCTGACTGAGTTCCTTAAGGCCGAAGCTGAGGTTCGTGAACTTCTGGACAATCCACAATCACCTTTTTTAGAGAAACCTGTTCAAGAAAGCCACTTTTTTTATCCCATAGACGATATGGAATTAAATCAAATGACTGGCGATCAACTGGCCACAATCTACCTGGAAGAGATGAATGGTTTTGTTCCAAGCCCATTAGTCATCCGGATCATAAAAAACGATGCCTTGTGGCTACGCATGAGTCAGTCTTTTAATACTGCTGTCTTTAACCCAAGACTTGATAATCCCGTGGAAAAAATCACAAAAGCCCACGAATGGAGGCAATTATTTGAAGCCTTACCAAGCGAAGACCCCGAAAAAATAAATTCGCTAATGCAGCAGATAAATGAACAGGAATCGCACAGTACCCAATTAAATGAACAGATTCTCACCCTGCAAACAGCAAACACTGAACTTCAATCAGAAGTTAAAAAAGAGCAACTAGCTAAAATTGACGCAGAACAGTCTGCTCAAAAGCTGTCAGAAGAACTCGAACTGCAAAAAAGGCAAATAGAGCAACTGCACCTGCAATTGGCTGAACAAGACCGAGCTATTTCAGAACTGCAGCAGCAAAACGCAGTTACATCTATTCTGAGCACAGAGGAACACCATTCGCCTCAATCGATAAAGCAAAATGAACAAGATGATGCAATCCAGCGCCAACTCAAAACAGAAATAACTCTATTTCAAAATGAACTGAAAAAACGTAAAACAACAGCAAATCCATTAGCGGAGTTGATTCAAGAAGATGCCAAGGCACAACAAAGATATGAAATTGCCATGGAACAGAATAAGTCCCTTCATTTTGCCCGCCTGGAGCGAATAGCTCCAGTCTTAATTCAAATCAAGAATATCGAAATGAAAGCGGCCAGGTTGGCAAAAAGAAATGAAACCAAGGCAGCCAATGCCGCATTCACTCTCGCCTCTCAAATACGCACTGAAATGAAACTCTATGCAGAAAATAAAGAGCCCAATGAACTGATTGCTTTGAACGATTTTAAAATCAAGGCAGGCCAACACATTAATGCCTCCAAAGGTGTATTAAATCATCATAGGGAAGAATGGAAATACATACTGGCCAATGTCACTGTTGGAATACTGCTGCTTGGAATCGGTTATGCTGCTGCTATTTTAATTAACAAACAAGTAACCGGTCATTATACGTTCTTTAATAAAACAGACAGTGTAAAACTTGTGGAGCAGTTAAACGAGAGTATCGTTTCAAATGAAATAAAACCTTGCAAAGGCAGTTGAACAGCTTAAACTTCAACCAGGAGGACTGTAATCGTTCTTTATGCACCTGCTTTTAATCGTGATGAAACCATGACGTTGTTTTTAAAAACTCAACTATTTCCTGACTTATATCTACTGCATTAGAAGGATGCCTAACCGTATTGCACGTAATGATTTCTTTGGCACCAACAGCCATTAAATTTTGATAGGCATCTCCGGCAAAGATCGCATGCACACCGATGCACACTGGTGAAGGTACTTTCAGCGCCTTCAAATGTTTCACCGTTTCAACCATTGTCATGCCTGTAGAAATAATATCATCAATTAAAATGGGCGTGTAACCAGGGTAACGATCCAGATTGGGGATCGATACCTCAACAGAATGGTCCCCCCTTCTGTGTTTTTCTAAAATCACAAATGGCGCCTGTGCTTCATCCGCAATATTTTGGACCCATTGCATGCTTTCCTCATCAGGCCCTACAAGTAATGGCTCATTAATGTTATTTTGGATCCAGTGCGCAATAGGTCGGGTTGCGTGCAACACTTGGGAGGGAATCTCATAAACTTCATTTAAGGCATGCCAACGATGTAAATGAGGATCTAAAGTAATTAAGCCATCAAAGTACGCCGAAATCAGTTTGGCAAAAAATTGTGATGTAATCCCCTGGCCTGGTTCAAATACTTTATCCTGACGCATGTATGCTAGGTAAGGGGCAATCAGAAACACCTGGGAAGCACCCAAGATTCTTGCTGTTTCAGCAGCAAATATTAATGGCATAATTTTAGGGTTTGGTGCATCCAGGCTAGTGAGTAAGAGTACAGTTCGATTTGATACCTCTGATTCAATTTTAATAACGGTTTCCCCATCGGGAAACTGATGTTGCTTGATTATGCCTGATTCATAATCGCAGTTTTTTTGAATTTTATGAGCCAACTCATCATAGTCAAATAAAGGGAATAGAATGGGTTTGTTGTTCATTAACTGACCTCAATCTGAAATATATCATGTTCCTGTTTCAAAAAATCAAGCGCATAATTCAACTGTCCTTTGGTCTGCGCATGGACTTTGAATAAAGGTTGGGATTTGGCGACCACACTATGGAGAGGTACAAATAATTCAACACCCGCAGATTTTTCTTCAGGCGCCCCGGCCAATTTAGCAACACGGGCAATATGGCGATTATCAATATTGACTATCGTACCCGACACAGTGGATTCTATAGTATGAGAAAAAGGAGCAATTGGAATGGTTCTAAAACCACCTTGAGCTTCACAAATCGCTTTAAACTTGGCTAAAGCTTTACCACTATCAAGCAGTTCCGTTGCAATGGCTAGCCCCTGGCCTGGAACAATGCCCTGAGCGAATTCAATGACTTGCCCTGCGAGTAACAATGCATGTTCTCTCAGGCTTTGTGGCGCATCAGCATCGCGATTAAGAACAGAGAGCACATCAACGGCTTCCAAAGCCGGACCGATACCTCGGCCCACAGGTTGCGCCCCATCAGAAAATACAATTTTTATGTGCAGACCAAATTCATGGGCAACTGCTTCAAGAAAATTTTTGAGCCTTCTTGCTCGCTCTATTGAACGGACTTTAGCAGTCGTTCCAATCGGCATATCAATAACAATATGGGTTGATCCAGCAGCAATTTTTTTTGACAAAATGGAGGCGACCATTTGCCCTTCACTGTCGATATTGACCGTTCGCTCAATTCTGATCAATAAATCGTCTGCTGGGCTCAAAGCCATGGATCCTCCCCAGACCAGACATCCGTTCTCCTTCTCTACCACCTTTCGCATTGCAGGTAAATCCAGATCCACACAAGTAAATACCTCCATAGTATCCGCTGTTCCGGCTGGGGAGGTAATCGCTCTTGATGAGGTCTTAGGGATCATCAAACCGTATGCAGCAACAATAGAAACCACTATGGGTGTCGTTCGATTTCCAGGAAGCCCCCCAACACAATGTTTATCAACGATAATGGGTGATGGCCAAGTAATCCGTTGGCCTGTTTCTATCATTGCTTTAGTTAAATCAATCACTTCTTTTTTGGACATTCGATCATCAGAACTGGCCGCGATAAACATGGCAATATTAATGTCTGATAATTGTCCGGATATGAGATCTTCTATGATTTGTCGGGTTTCATTGGCTTTCAATTCATGACCATAAATTTTAGAACGTATATAACTCAATGAATCAAGAGGTTTTGGGTGAGTAACCGTCACTTCATCACCTACTTGAGCTGCCAATAAGTCCCAGGCATAACGAGAAAGGCTTGCTTCATTATGTCGCAGCAATTTGGTTTCAACAGTATTCACAGTAGCAATAATAGAACGATCCTTCAAAGTCACCCTCACCCGTGTCTGAGCCGTAAATCCTTCCGATTTACAGATATAACAATCCTCTCTCATGTAAATGATGGGATCTTTAAAGGTATTGATACCTAGATATTTAAGCGTCAAAGTGGAATACGTTTCGCTCATAATAAACCCGATAAAATTGTTTTAATAATCATGTCCTTATGCAGGGTGTTTTATCACATGCAAAACGATTGAACCAATCATAAAAACAGTATGCCATAGTCCGTCTAACAAAAAAATTACAATAGCATACTTTGATGTCAATTAAGGTATTCATGATATAGTAATTCCTCGAACATACAGGCTTGCTGGTTTTATCATGACACAGCAAAACTGATGTTTCATTTAAAATCAATTCATTCACTAGGGGCTGTTGATATTTCATTATGTTCAAGCCTACTTTCCGCGACTTGTTCGCGGAATCGATAGATCGTGCGCAAAACAAGAATATATTGCGCCTATAAAGAGTGAATTGGATCCCGTGAACAAGTCGCGGGACGTCGAAACTTGAATTGTCAACAGACCCTAACTATTAAACGTGTTTAAAGGATTAAAATGGACGTAAGTAAAGAAATGAAGGGAACTCCAATCCTGGTAGATCCAGTGTCTAATGTTTTAAAATGGGTATTGTTAATTACAGCAATCCTATGCTTTATTGTAATGATTTGGGGAACTGTCAAAACCTATCAATTAGCTCCCCCACTGCCTCATCAATTTCTCACTTCTTCCGGAGCAATCCTCATGACCGATGAGGACATCGTTTCTGGAAAAGCGGGGTTTCAAAAAGCAGATCTGATGGATTATGGCAGCCTTTATGGAATGGGCTCTTATTTTGGCGAGGATTTTACTTCACTATATCTGTTGGATTTAGGTCGAAAAACTGAAAATAACATCGCTCAAATGCAATTTAATAAACCATTTGCCGAATTATCGGAGAGCGAACAATACACCACGCGCAAAGCCATGCAAAACATGCTTCAACACATTGATTTGTCTCACGAATCCACAACCATACCTGACGCTGTTGCCACAGCAATAACTCAGATGCAAACAGAAATTGCAGCCGAGCTACTTCAACATAATCCAATCAAAGGATGGACAAAAGCATACAGTCTGAATCAAGACAGTGCATTGAAGGTTGCTGATTTTTTTATTTACTCATCGTTGACCACAATCGCTCATCGTCCTGGAACAGAGTTTTCATATACCAATAATTGGCCCTATGAACCCACCATGGGCAATACCCCGACACCTTCTACTTTTTATTGGACCTGGGTTTCCTTTTGCTTTGTGTTCTTTGGTTTTGGGGCTGTTCTGTACCTCTACCATCGTTATCTGAACGATCCGGATACAGCACCAATGACCCCTGTGTTATTAGCGTTTTCTTCACTGACTTCAAGTCAGCGAAAAGTAGGTAAATATTTTCTAATCGTCGCTGTAGTATTGTTAACTCAAATTGCAGTTGGGGTATTACTGGCCCACTACTACACGGAACGAACCGGGTTTTATGGAATCAAGATTAACGACTACCTCCCCTTTAATTTCCTGCGTGACGTGCACACCCAGACACCAATAGTCTGGATCGCTCTATCCTGGATCAGTTCGGCGGTATTTTTGGCCCCCATCATCAGTGGTAAAGAAGCAAAATGGCAGGGCGTTCTGGTCGATGTATTATTTTGGGTCACCTTGTTTATCGTCGCTGGAGCCATAATCGGTGATTATTTGGGGATCATGGGAGTGATTGATACAGCCTGGTTCTGGATTGGTAATCAGGGATTATCGTACCTGCAACTGGGTCGACTCTGGCAAATTGGTTTTTGCGCAGGACTCTTTTTATGGAGTTACATTGTATTCAGGGGAATGTGGCCAACATGGGACAGACTCAAAACAGCATCCATCCAATTTTGGACCGGCAAAATTCAACTGGAACATCTCTTTTGGGCGAGCACTATAAACATCGCAGTTTTATACTGTTTTGGCATGATTCCTTTAACTGGTATTGAAAAATCATTTACCATCACTGATTTTTGGCGTTGGTGGGTAGTCCATCTCTGGGTAGAAC
This sequence comes from Legionella moravica DSM 19234, assembly GCF_000423305.1. Taxonomy (GTDB): domain Bacteria; phylum Pseudomonadota; class Gammaproteobacteria; order Legionellales; family Legionellaceae; genus Legionella; species Legionella moravica. The sequence goes on from NZ_AUHS01000018.1 coordinate 142,439, forward strand.
AGTCTTTTGAGTTTTTTGCTGCCTGTGCTACGGCCTATTTACTCATGGGAGTCGGTTTGGTATCCAGGCCTTTAGCCGAACGTACCGTATTCTTTGAAGCGATTCTCATCTTTTTAGGCGGTGTCATAGGTACTGGCCATCATTGGTATTGGACTGGAGGCCCAGATATGTGGGTACCTTTAGGATCCATGTTTTCTTTTATTGAAGTGTTGCCGATTGCTTTGCTGATCATCAATGCCATTCAGGAACAACAAAAAATTAAACGGCATAAAGATTTTAAACAGTCCCTGGCCTATCGTTATATTCTGGGTGCTGCATTTTGGAATTTTGTTGGTGCCGGAGTGTTTGGCGGAGGCACTTTAAACGCCCCCTTGGTCAATTATTACGAACACGGTACTTTTTTAACATTAAATCACGCCCATACCGCCTTGTTTGGCGCCTTTGGCCTGCTTGCGCTGGGGATGGTCTACTTTTGCCTTCGTTATGCAGCCGGAGATCGATTCCAATGGAGTGATCGATTGGGAACATGGGCTTTCTGGCTTTATAATCTGGGACTTGTTTTATGGATAGTTTTGAATTTCTTCCCCATAGGTTGGCCACAATTACAGGCAGTTTATGAACAAGGGCTCACTTATGCGCGCAGCCTTGAATTTTATGACACCACCCTGCTTTGGCAATGGTTACGCATACCAGGAGATGTTGTCTTTGCCCTTGCTGCCGTGCTAATGGCCTATGACTTCATGGTTAAATTCAAAGTAATTTTTTCAAAAAAATCGCAGGATTGCGTGATTCATTAACTTTTAATCTGGCTCAGGTGATCGGCGACAATCACCTGAGCTAGTGACGTTGGTAATGACTACCTCAAAATACTCTCACTTAAATAGACTATAATCATAAAATAAGCTGAAGTTAATTCGCCTCATTGTTCTTGTAAGAACTAATGAGACTGAATCAAACTGGTGTCATTTATCCATCACATTGGGGGCACATGGAAATCCCTGAGTCAGTAAGAGCACTTTTATTAGAATTACCACTTCATTTAGATGAAGAGGAGCCATCTTAATGCTTATAGATAACGAGATCAGTAAACAGTTAAACCAAAGATTGGTTATCGAATGCTATAAGGATTATATATTTCTTGTAATCAGTGATATTGCAGCCGCAGTAATTTACTTCAGCGTATTATGGGATTACGTATCCAATAGAACCGTTTTAATCTACTGGCTCGTCTCTGAAATTATCATTAATGATGTCATCAGGATAATTTTTTTATGGTTTTACCATAATCAACTCAAGAATTCAAAACCTCAAAATCTGAAATTCTGGAATTTCTATTATATAGCAACTTCGTTTGTTGCCGGCATCTTCTGGGCAATTGGTGGATTGATTTTTATTTACGTTGATGATCCTTTGCACCGTTGCATCATTTTCCTTGTTTTAATAGCCATATTAACGGCTCCTGCTCTTAAAATGATAGCAATAAAATATGCATTCATCGCATTTGAAGTGCCAATAGGCATCATGCTTTTTTTGGTATCCCTATCCATCTCTCCTTCAGTCAGTTTAGAGTTATTTCTGGGGGTAATCATATTACTGGTACTTTTAAGTTATGGCTCTTTATCCGCTCATCAAACTTTAAGAAATTCCATATTAAAAACTCTGGAAAATAATCTCCTTATTGATGAGTTAAAAATCAGTGAAGACAACTTTCGTAACATCATAGAAAATGCTCCTATAGGGATGGCTTTCTTATCTCTTGATGGGAAATATCTGGATGCCAATCATGTGGTGTTGGAGCTACTTGGCTACACCAAGGAAGAATTAAGCAAATTAAGTTATCAGCAAATTACTCATCCTGATGATCTTGAAAACTCACTCCATGCCGTTCATAAATTAATTAACGGAGAAACATCTGTTGTTAGATTAGAAAAAAGATACATTCATAAAAACGGAAGCATTATTACGGCCATTAGCAGTGGAACGATAATTCATCAATACGATAACCTTAAAGTATTCCTTACTCAGATAGTTGATATCAGCGATCGTGTAGCAAATGAACATAAAATCCTTGATCTTAACAATAAAACCATTTCGACCCTAAATGAATTAACCCTTCTTGAAAAAAATGAAAAGCTTGTCAATAAACTGAATGGGATGCTGCAACTGTGCATCACCATGGATGAAACCTATCCAAGGATCAATTTGATTGCTCAAGAGCTTTTTTCAGGTTTTAATGGCGCCCTGTCTGTACTCAATAAATCCAACAACAGTTTGGAAACGGTCATCCAATGGGGAAAGGATAAAATATTACGCAACATATTTTCGCCAGAAGACTGTTTTTCAATTCGCGAAGGCAGCATCACCATTATTGATGATCCTGAAACATGGGTAGCTTGCCCTCATTACCTGAATCCTCCAGTGGGTGGATATATGGTCTTGCCATTATTCGTGCAAAATGATTTATTAGGAGTAATCCATCTTTCTGCACAATCCGCCATTCCTATACCCAAACATCTTCAGGATACGGCACTAACATTTAGTAATATGGTTAAAATCGCCTTATCAAATATTAAATTGCGTGAAAAGCTACGGGAGCAGTCATTACGCGATGCACTGACCGGCTTATACAACCGACGTTATATTAATGAATATCTGCCTAATGAACTGGCAAAAATGATGCGCGAAAAAAGCACTTTGAATGTCATCATGATGGATTTGGATAATTTTAAAAAATTTAACGACAATTATGGTCATGAAGCCGGTGACGAAGTCTTGAAATTAATTGGACAAATCATCAACCAGAAGTTCAGAGTCGGTGATACAGCGTGTCGCTTTGGCGGCGAAGAATTTTTAATCACAATGGTTCATATCGAATTGAATGATTGCATCCAACGATTAGAGGAGTTTCAGAAAGCAATTAAAAGTAAATCGGTATTTTTCAATAACCAGATTTTACCTGTGGTCACTGTTTCTATAGGTTTGGCCATAGCTCCCAGGCATGGAACCTCAATGGATGAACTAATCCAGGCCGCAGACCAAGCACTCTATAAAGCTAAAATGTTAGGTAAAAACAGAATCGAGCTGTATGAACCGCCTGGTCCCAGATCATAAAGCTGGTCTATAATAACTTATATTGGAGGCACACCATTTTTAATTATTAAAAAGAGGTCAGCCCTCGCGAACGAGCAATTTCATTCGCTCCTGCACACCCTGTTATAAATCAATAAGCAGTTAGTTTTAGTTAATAAAATGGATTGAATAAGGAGGAAAAGTAATGAGTACACATAACAGGTTAGTCACTATTTTATCCATGCTGAGTGGGCTATTGCTCATAACAACTCCAATTCAAGCTGCTCAAAACATTAATGGCCTGTCCCAATGCATGGTATTTTGCAAAGGAGATAAAAACTGTATCGAGAGTTGTATTGCTCAATATACTAGCCAAGGCACTGCAAAAGACAGAGTACAATGCCTGGTAGGTTGTGGCTTGGGAATTTCAACACAAAGTGATAATGCCACCTTCATGGAAACGATTAAAGCATGTTGTCAGGGTTGCCTGAACTCAACGCATTAAACCGATTCATGATTTCGGAAGCATTTTAGAAGCACCCCTAACCCTTTCGTTCTTTTAAAATGACAACGACTGGGTACTGGCAGAACAGCCTTCAGAAACTGAGGGCACACGATCTCCTTACAAATCAGCCATAAACTCGTTTTGGAAAGGGGTCCTTCGTTGAAACCAAGAAATAGAGCGTTTTTCGTAGGCCCTAAAAACTAAATTCATCAAGGATGAGGACTGTCATAGAGCTCTTCTTCGGGATCTTCATCAAGTCCATGAGCTTTGATTTCGCCTTCAGTATCAATTGGCCCCAAATTACTTTCCAGATTTTTCTTAACCTCTAAAGGCATGTCATTAGGATCATAAGTCGTCTCTATACTGTCCTGAACTCGAGCTTCTCTGACTTCTGTTGCTTCTTGAGAAGAGGCCTTCTCTTGCATTTGCTTTTTATAGAGTTGGGAGGGATATTGCAGTGTAGTCATGTAAGAACAACCCATATGATAATGCTCTGTTTAAATTATAGACTATTTTTTGATTCTAGCTCTGCACATGGCAGGTTTTTTGTCATGTAGAGCAATTCCAGTTACTGCCAGTCCGATAGAAAATATTCACTAAAAGGAACAACCCCCTTCGTTTGTACCTTTAAGATTTTGGTGTAAAGGTGTTAATAAGCTCGTTGTTTTCTTTTGCCTCCTTTGATTGCTTTGTAGCAAGGGCTGCTCCCGCACCAAACAATCCAACTGCCAGTAAACCTGTTCCAACAGCAGGTACTACACCCACACCGGTTGCTCCCAGAACAATAGACGCTCCAGCAAGAGCAACTGCGAGTGCCATCATCAACTTACCCAGGATTTGCAGGCCTGTAGAGGGGCTTTTTAAAGAAGATTGAATGAACGAGGTATAATCTTTTGTCTGTTGTTCACTTGGTTTATTGCTCATAAACGCATGGGTTTTATCCAGCACTCGTTTGAGTTGATCAAGACCCACACTACCGTCTTTAAAAAACTCTTCAACCTGGCTAAGAAGACTATTCGCATGTTCCAAGGCTTTAGCATCTTTTAGCTCATCTTTCTTAGCCCTAAAAAGCAAATAACAATCTAAAAACGGCTGTAAACTTTGATCTGTTTGAAATACGGCTGCGCCTTTTTGTTTTACTGCGGCAAGAGCAATCTCTCTGTCCTTTTTAAGCTCCAGCTCGGCAAATCGCAACGCCAAACCATCCTGTTGTACCGCTGCAAGAACAACCTCTCTGTCCTTTTTCAACTCATGATCAGCAAATTCAAGCAGCCAACCGTGTTGTTCTATCGCCTCTTTATCAATTACAGGAACAATCAGCTTCAGTACAAAATGCCCTAAGGACTTCATTTCCAAAGAAGGATTTCTTAATAACTTTTGAATCGAAGAAATTTGTTGTAACGTTAATTGCTTACCTGGTTCCTTGCCCAGTAATTCACTTACTGAACTTAATGCTCCTGCAAGCTGCTCCAACTCGGAATCAGGGCTCTTAAACAGTTCTTCAACGTGTTCAAGAAATTGATATAATTCATTTTTCCGGGGTTTATCCAGTTCTTCTACCTTTGCATTTAATTCAGAAAAATAGGCATAATACTTTGTCGGAAAGAACCCGACATCACTTATACTATTAGGATTACTTTTCATTGCCGCAAGTAAAATCTCACGATTGTTTTTAAATGCTTTATTCGCATAACGCAATGCTTCCCCATTTTGCGACACGGCTGCCAGGACAACCTGGTAATCATTTTTAGGGTCTTCACCTGCAAACTGCAGCGCCTCTCCATTATTTCCTACTGCTGCAAGTACAACCTCAGAATTATTTTTTAATTCTATGTCAGCAAATTGAAGGGCAAAACCATTAAGTTGTACGACTGAAATAATAAAATCTTTATCTTTTTTCAATTCATCAGCAACAAACTCCAATGCCCAGATGTGTTTGCTAATCGCCTCAGGGTTGTTATTAAGTGTTAACAGGTCCATCATCGCACGACCTACTGACTGCAGTTCAGGTGACGAGTTCCTTAATAATTTTATAGTAAGTTCAATAAAGTCCTCTTGATTAGAAGGAGCCCAAATATTTCGATCTAATAAAAGCACTGTGGCATTTAATATTTCATTTAAAGTTGCATTGAGTGCATTATCGGTTATGTGTGTAAAATAAATTTCCAGCTGATCAACCAACTTGGTCGCTGAACTCTTCGCAGGTTCTTTCAGGGAATTAACCAGAGCATGCACTTTCAGTAAAGATTCTAAAATCCGTTGATGACTTAAATATTTTGTAACACCTGAATTTATCTTGGCTGCTTCAAGCTGGAACTGCCGATTTTCTCGTAATTGGCTAGTTGCAAATCTAGGCGCTTCAGAAAATGTTTTTGCTGCAGTAAGAACAACCTCTCTGTCATCATGGAACTTTCTGTTTAAAAGTCTAATGAACGCTCCATTTTGCTCTACCGCTGCAAGAACAATATCTCTATCCTCTTTGAACCGTTCATGTGCATACTGAAGAGCAAATCCATTCTGTAGTACCGCAGCACGAACAATTGATTCATTTTCTTTAAATGTTTTATCAGCGTATTGAAGTGCCAAGCCATCTTGCTGTACCGCATCACGAACTATTGATTCATTTTCTTTAAACGTTTTATCAGCGTATTGAAGCGCCAGGCCATTCTGCTGCACCGCAGCACGAACAATTGATTCGTTTTCTTTTAAAGTTTTATCAGCGTATTGAAGGGCCAAACCATTTTGCTGGACCGCAGCAAGAACAACTACTGCGTCACTTTTTAAAGTTTCTGCTGCATATTGGAGCAAGATTCCAGCACCCTTAAATGCCTCAATAGCAACTTCGGGATCATTTTGAAGGTCTTTGCTGGCATAGATGAACATCCAAGGATCAGCTTTAATAGCCTTAAGAACCTCTTCTTTGGTAGACACGTCATTAATCATACTTATTCCTCACTAAAAAACATGGTTGGCCTGAAGAGCGCTCAAGGCAGTTCTACCAAAAAGCCCACATCCCTGATTACATCTATACCCTTGGATACACTTAATCAAAGTACTGAACTGATACAATGCATTTATGGAACCAAGAAAACCCATACAAAAGCCATATTGTTTAATTTTAAATCAATTACAACTAAAATACAATCCCGTAAAGATCTTTCGGATTGCCTCACAAATAATAGTATCGAGAGCAAAAAGGGACATAAAAATGGGGAAAATTTCATGAGAATTTATTAAAAAGGAGCTATCCCATAACAGATCTTTTATATTCAGTGCGCGTATTAAACATAAACGAGGATTGAGTGACATAAAACCAGGAACGATATTAAAAAATCACATCCCAATAAAAAAGATCATGGAATGAAGAAAAACCTGGATTTTTAGAAGCAGAAACCTTGGCGCTCCAGGGCTTCTCATCAGAATGAATTGTTTTCTACCCAATAGGAAACTCAATGCAGTAACTGGAATTCATTAACTTCCTGCATTCATTTCAAATAACGCTTTATTGTCTTCATGCTCCTGACAGGCTTCTGTAGTAGTACCGTCTCCAAAAAAATGAGATCGGGTTCGCGTTGTCAGAATGGCTGAATCCATAGAATGATGGCGTGATTTTAATTGATTCAGAATGGAATAAAAATTATCCACACTAAAATTATCCAGGATGATGTAACTCGATTCATCTAAAGCATAATCAGCCAACGGTGTTCCCGGAACCAGTTTTGTCGCAAAGTGTTCAGAATAAAGATTGACGCTACTCACTGAAATCACTTGTTGAAAAGCATCAAAGGGTACTGGTTCTAATAAGGCATCTCGACTGTCGTATAATTGCCGCATTAAATCACAAACTGTCGCTGTTGGTTCAATATTCAAGGTTATGGTTTCGTTGCATCCTGTTTTATGAATTTCCAGTTTCATGAGTTGACCTTAGATTTCAGAATAATTGGCACCTTATTAACCATTAATACATATTAACTCCCCATAAATCAATACATGAATAAATTCAATTGTCAGCCCTCCCATTCAATCATGAGTTAGTACCAGTTCAAGTCGAATGGGATAACACTGAGTTGCAATCAACATAAAATTAGCTACAGTAAAGAGTAGGATTTTATTAACCAACGGAGTACACAATGAACAAGGCCATCCTATCCATACTCTCAGTTTTTATGCTCGGTTCCTTTTTTAATCTGGCTTTTGCTGACGATGCCGGTCCGAAACAATTAACTGGAACCCCAAGCGAACAAATTCAACAATTAAATTCGCAATTACAAGCACAATTACTGCAAATTCAGACCACACAAAAACAGCAAGTCGATGCCCTGAACACCCAATTACAAAATCAAATCAAACAAATGCAAACACAGCTGCAGGATCAAATTCAAAAAGTAAACGCCCAGACCCAGGATCAGATGCAAAAAATACAAACAACACTCCAGGATCAAATAAAACAGGTACAACAGCAGTTGATTGATAGCAAAAAATAGAGTGTTTTGATCATCTATCTCCGATCAGGTGACATTATTTGCCCCGGAGGAAGTTGTGCGTTGAAACATCATCCTCGCGATAGCGAACTACTCTGCCCTGGAAAATCGATCTTCTTTCGATAAAATCCCCTCCACCCCACGCGTAGCTTGGGGGGAGGGTTTAAGGTGGGGTTTATATACTTGCCCGGAAAAGCACGCTCATTCAGGTGATAGAGCTTATGCCAACTACCCCTGGATCAATTGCCAATAAATGGTATAGTACTTCCAGATAATTCGCGTTATCCGTAAACAGGATCAGGTGTGAGCCTACTCCAGTCCACAAAGCCATTAAGTTGATATGCATCATCGCTCGCCCACTCAAGTAAACCGGTGAGGAACACTCCTCAACTTAATCGCAATGACTCCTGTCCGATGACACTTTCTTAACCCCTTAAAATAAGGATTTATTATGTGGGTCAAAATTCGTAATACTCTGGGACCATTATTTCTCACCCTGGTATGTCCCCCTTTTGCCATGCTCATGTGGTATACCAATACTCAGCTGGATGGTTCATTTACCCATCTATGGAACATGATGAATCAAACCGGTTTTTTTTCAACGATTTACACCATTTGGCAACCCCTCTTCTGGGGCTCCAGCACCGCCTGGATTATTATTGGGGTTTTCGTTGTATTTGAACTGGCTTTAATGCGCATTCTGCCTGGAAAAACATTCTATGGACCCATCACACCTAAAGGAAATGTTCCAGTCTACAAGGCTAATGGAGTTTTGGCATTTGTTACCAGCATTGTCACATTCTCCATTGCCAGCTTTGGACTCAATCTATTTCCGGCCTCAATACTCTACGATAATCTGGGAAGCCTGTTTGCAGCCCTTAATCTATCCAGCCTGATCTTTTGTATCATATTGTATTTCAAAGGAAGATTCGCACCTTCCTCTTCTGATGCAAGTACGACCAATAACCTCATTTTTGATTATTATTGGGGTACTGAACTCTACCCCCAATTCCTTGGCTGGAATATTAAAAAATTCATCACCTGCAGATTCGGAATGATGAGTTGGGGGATATTACTGCTCTCCTACTGCGCAAAACAAGCAGAACTGGGTGGCTTAACCAATTCGATGTTGGTATCCGTTGGATTGCAATTGATTTACATAGCCAAATTTTTCGCATGGGAGACGGGTTATTTACGCTCTCTGGACATCATGCATGATCGGGCTGGATTTTATATTTGTTGGGGCTGCATGGTTTGGGTTCCCAGTATCTACACATCCCCCAGCATGTACCTTGTCCTTCATCCGATTCATTTAAGCTATGGATGGGCAAGTCTGATCTTTGTCCTGGGCACGACCTGCATTATGGTAAACTATTGGGCCGACAAACAACGAATTATCGCCAGAGAAACGCAGGGTAATTGTCGAATTTGGGGTAAGAAACCTAAAACACTGGAGGCTCATTATACAACCGAGCTTGGTAAAGCCGAAAAAACCTTGCTTCTGGCTTCAGGCTGGTGGGGCATAGCGCGTCATTTTCACTATGTTCCTGAAATTGCAGCGGCCTTCTTCTGGTCTGTTCCTGCCCTGTTTACCAATCTATCCCCCTATTTCTATGTTTGTTTTCTGTCGATATTGCTCATAGACAGAGCCTTTCGTGATGACAAACGGTGTTCCCAAAAATACGGCAAGGATTGGGTGAGATATTGTGAGCTGGTTCCCTATAAAATAGTTCCTTTAATTCTTTAACCAAAAGAGCGTGTTTACAATTCGACTCCGCAGACTACGTGCCGCGACTTGTTCCTGAGAGATGGTCACTATTTGTGACCATCTCTCAGGACTTGTTCGCGGCATCCAGGCGATCTGAATCAAAAGCAAATTTCTTCATATAGGCCACGCCATTCTGAACTTTGATGTTCAACCAAATTTAACGTCCACTGCCTGCACCAATTTTTAAATCATTTTTCACGTCTAGCAGCTTCTACAAATGAAAAATAAAGTAAAATTTATTTTTCATGTAGCGTGTATTTTTTAATGGCATTTTTTCTGATACAGTCAGATACCCTGTATATGTAAACTATAAGGTCAAGGAATGATGAAAAAGATTTTAGTTATAGTTCTGTGCTTTTTTAGTGTAACCGGATTTACCTGTTCCAACGCTTTACCAACAGACCACCCCGGGTTTTGTACTTCATTCAAATCTGTAGCAACCTGTTATTGTACGTCATCGGGTCTTCCTGCTGGTATGTGTCAGGACATGAACGCTTTATACAATCGCATGTTAAGTACTTTTGGTTCCTTACAAAAAGCGTGCGAATTCCAGCGGTATACAAGTACCCAGGATTGCCTGGATAATTGGAATTGCTATCTGTTTGGTGGTGTGGACTCACGTGGCAGATTATGCAGCTCTACCCGTCAAGCCTGTCGATAACCCATTTAACCTAGAGTACTTTATTGTGTTTAAAAAACAGTTTCCGTTTATTTTGGTTGCCGCGTTCCTTTTTTTATCATCAGGTTGTGATGCAGGTTCAATGGAAACTGTCCAAAACCGCCACCCAGTTTATGCTGGCGTTCTGGGCGGTTTTGGCTCGACAACCTGGAAAGGATTGGTTCCTGATTCAAAAAATCAGAATATGGCTTTGATGATGTCAACTCCGATAGAGGTTAGAGAAGGGGGTAGCGTATGGGGGATTCTGGCCGGCTATGAATTAAGCCCTTATTTTGCTATTGAAACAAGTTATATGCGCTACCCTGATGCAAAAATCTATTTTGACTCCATGAGTTTATTCAGTTTTAACAATGATGGCCAACGTGAATTTAAAACTGAAACAGAAACGGTCAATCTGATGGGAAAGATAATGCTCATCCTCCCCAATTCCAATTTTCGCGTTTATTCAAGTGCGGGAATTGCCGACGTGCACAGAAATGATCTTTTGGTTAATCAATGGCTTATGAGCCCAACTTTTGGGGCTGGTATCAATTTTCACGTCTCAGAGCATTTTATGACTGAGTTGGGGGCAAATTACACTGCCGGATTTGGTGAGTCTCAATTAGAACCAACAAACACTTACATTCCCTTTCTGTATTCTGTCTCTCTGCGACTGGCTTATTTATTTTAAATAGAAATTAAGCTCATTACCCCATCATGAAGTCATCCTGAGCACAGCGATGGCTCTTTTTAAGCCAGCACAGCACTACATTCAGGTTAACGTTCTCAGAATTGAAACGTCATCCCAGGGAAATCCTCACAAATCAATAAAAATAAAGCAATTCGCCTTTTTTAAGTCTAAAATGAATAATAGCTATTCAATTGGCTTAACCAGGAAGGTTTGTTCATGCAAGAAACCAAATTCTACCGATTAGGTTCATTGATTTATCACTGCCGATGGGTACTCCTCGTATTATGGGTTCTAATCATTTTATCCTGTCTTCCTTTTCTCCCTAATATTATCAGTCCCTTTAAGACTACCGGCTTTATTGATGAATACTCGGAAAGTGCCAAAGCAGAAGAATTGATGAATAACAAACTGGGTTATAATAATAAAAATAAATTTATGATCCTGTACCACAGCAACAATCTTTTGGCGACAAGCCAGCTTTATAAAAACAAGATAAAAAAATCCCTGGAAGCTCTCGACAATTTTCCCCTGGATCTCGAAATAATTTATCCTGAAAACAATAAAAACCAAATATCAAAGGACAAACACACCGCTTATGTTGTAGTCATCATCAAAAATAAAGATCCCGTCAATAACCAATTACTGGAACAATTTCAAGGCTCGATAAAAACCCCCGAGAACATGACCATGCATCTCGGTGGAGAACCAGTCTTTGTGGAAAGCGTCAATAAACAAACTCAAACGGATCTCTATAGAGCTGACTTTATCGCCACTCCTTTAGCAATTATTATTCTAATTCTTGTCTTCGGCTCGTTGGTTGCGGCAGTGATTCCCATTATCCTGGGCGGAGGATGCGCATTAATTATACTGACGGCACTCTATTTTCTAGGACATCTGTTTACTCTTTCCATTTTTACCTTAAATATTGCCCTACTTCTGGGGCTTTGCCTTAGTCTTGATTATTCATTGTTTATTATTTACCGTTTTCGTGATGAACTGGATAAAAATCAGGATATTATCCAGGCCATTGCAGTAACTCAAGCCACTGCTGGAAAAGCGATATTTTTTGGTGGATTGGCGGTTTTTGCCAGCCTGAGCGCTTTATTATTATTTCCAGTCAATATACTGTTTTCCGTTGCTGTAGGAGGGCTGACCGCCGTTTTTGTTGCTGTTTTAACTGCCATTATTATTTTACCCGCGATTCTCTCCCTGCTTAAAAACAACATCAATCGAATTCCTGTAACACTCTCAACAAAAAACAAAGATAAACGCTTTAGTTACTGGCACTGGATCGCTGAAAAAATTGTCAGAAGGCCCCATCTGACCTTTATTGTTACGCTTATCTTTTTATTGTCACTAGGTTATCCCTTCCTGTCTGCAAAATTTGGAGTATCCGATTTTCATATTCTACCCGAACATTCAAAACACAGAGATTTTTATGATGCCTATGCAAAACAGTTTAATGTCAATGAACTCAGCCCCATTCTCGTTTTAATACAATCGAAACCCAGCCCGATACTGTCCCCCAAAAACATCGCCCGTCTGTATGATTTAGCACAAAATTTGAATGACAATCCTTTAATCAAAAAGGTAATCAGCATCGTCACAACCAACTCAAAGCTCAATAAAAAACAATATTACAATTTATATCATCAGCCCAAAGAGGATATGAACGCAGACATCAAAAAAATGCTGGATACCTCAACCCGTCAATATCTAACCATCATGACCATCATCAGCAAATACTCGATTAATTCACCTCAAACAACAAATCTGGTCGATGAAATTCGTCATACTCCGGTTGGCTATGGAATGACAATGCAGATAACCGGTACTCCTGTTATTAATATCGATGTATTAAATACGATTTCCAAACTACTGCCTTATGCTATTTTATGGATCATGGTACTGACCTACCTCATATTACTGGTTTTACTTCGTTCCTTATTTCTGCCATTAAAAGCGCTGATCATGAACATTCTCAGCCTTAGCGCCTGTTATGGTGCCCTGGTGCTGGTATTTCAGGATGGATATTTACACCAACTGCTGGACTTTCAGCCTCAGGGAATGCTGGATATCAGCTTACTGGTTATTATATTTTGCGCTTTATTTGGTTTTTCTATTGATTATGAGGTGTTTTTATTATCCCGCATCAAAGAAGCCTATGAAGAAACTGGAGACAATGAAAAAAGCATCATTTTTGGTATAGAAAAAAGCAGTCGAATTATTACCAGTGCCGCAATCATCGTTATTTTTATTTGCATTTCCTTTCTGGTGGCGCATGTGTTAATGGTCAAAGCCTTTGGTCTGGGCATTGCAGTAGCGGTATTTGTCGATGCTTTTTTAATACGGACTGCTCTGGTGCCAGCGACCATGACGCTGTTCAAAAGCTGGAATTGGTATTTACCTAAATGGTTGGACCGAATCTTGCCCCAATTATAATGCTCCCCCCAAAAATTATTCATTAAAAAAATTCTGTTCTTTTGGTAACTCTGCCAAGGTATCGAATTATCAACTCGTCACGCAATGGCACTCGAGACAGAGCGGAACAATGCAATCAGTTGGAAAACCATTTAGCTGCTTTAATTGATATGTCCGGAGGCTGTGAACGTATAGCAAACACCCGGGTTCCTCCTGCTTTTGCCTTTTTTGTGAAACAGGCATTGTTGTTTTATTCGTTAATGTTCCCTTTTGGATGGGTCCAGACCTTCGGGATTTTGATCATTCCCATGATGGTCATGATCGTTTATGTTTTATTAGGTTTGGAAATTCTCTCTGAGGAGTTGGAGGATCCTTTTAAGGTGTGCGATAACGGATTAAACCTTGATGTGATTGCCCGGAAGATTGAATTGAATATAGTGCAAATCGCAGAGAATGATTTAAAACCCTGATTTGCGCCTAGCGAGTCCAGGGAATCTTAATTGGCGCTGTATTCGCCATTTCGAATCCATGGACTTTATTCCGCAGAGCACGTTTCTCTCAATTAAGTTCCAGAAAGAGTATCCAAATTGAGAGAGTGGTTGGATATTCGATTTTTCACACGTACATGAATCAGATAGATAAGCACACTGCCAACAAGCGCACAGACTGGTATAACGGTCAGTGCATGTTGAAAGCTT
>NZ_AUHS01000019.1 GCF_000423305.1 Legionella moravica DSM 19234
CTCTTCATATAGGTGCTTGTTGCCCTCAAGACGATCTACCTTTTTAATCTTGTGTTTTAATGAACTGTTTCCAGTTAATCCTTTGCCTATTGCTGTCAGCGATAGGTTTTGCTTCTTTTGTAGTGAACATGCTACATCCATTAATGCTTGTAAACGTTTGCCATGGATAAAAGGACATTCCTCCATGAGATGGTCATGTAGTAAATCGATAGGTTCCATCATTTTCCCCAAACAAATTTGTTGGGGAAAATTAGATCACGACTTCAACTTTACTGCAATTATTTTTAGCAAATTTGAGGGGATATATCAGTGCGCGGGCAGGACAAGTTTTTGTCACGTACAAAGGCTGATCGTACGAACAGGTTTATTTTCTAGATGCCTTACCTTCCAGAAGGTATTGATATTCACGCCACTGGGGCATAAATTGAGTCATCAGAGCATAAAATCGTTTGTTATGGCTGGCTTCGAGAAGATGAACCAGTTCGTGCACCAGCACATACTCAAGGCACACCAAAGGCTTTTTCATTAAATTGAGATTCAACCAAATTCTACGTGCCCGGGTATTGCATGATCCCCAGCGAGTTTTCATTTTTTTTATACCCCATTCGTTTGATTGTACTTGAATAATCGCTTCCCAATGTTTTATTAACCCAGGTACGATGGCCTCCATTTCTTTTCTGTACCAACTATCAAGCATTATCTTAATTTGAGTTAGCGTTGGTTGCGGTTGGGTATATAGATGAATCAGCTCTCCATTAACTTGGATAGTCTTAGGGCCATGATGTTCTTCAATGATTAATAAATAATTTTTTCCTTGAAATGGAATGGTTGACCCTGTCTGCAGATTTTCTTCCGTATACGAAGAGCGTTGACGAATTCGATCACGCTGAATGCGAATCCATTCACTTTTTTCTTGAAGATGTTGTCTGATTAACCGATCACTGAACCTTAATGGGGCGCTTACTTTAACCAAGCCATCTGGAGGATAAATTCTAAGATTCAAGTTTTTAATCGGCTTTTTTAATATTTCGATAGAAATGCCGTCAATTTCAATGATCATCAATGGCTTGGATAGTATGAGGTACTGCCATTATATCGAAGAAAAGGAATTATACCCAAATAACTTTGGCTCGATTTTAGTGGATTATTCTTGAAACACCCAAGCGAAGATCTTTAGAGCAACTGAGTTCGCAAAGAGGAACAAGTAACCTATTGATATTCCCCTAAACTGAGGATTAGCGCTCAGCTCCTTCACAAGGGCTATCAATGTATTCTCCATTGATGTCTAAAACCATGTTGACACTGGCGCGTTGATACCGGGCCAGGATATCGTATTGTTGCTTTGTAATGTAACCGTAGGAATTACCGCAATACACTAACGAGCTTGCTCCTGGTTTTGGCTTAACCTGTACAGGCAGATCACAATCCCAGCGAAATTTCGTTAAGTCACAGTTGGCTAGTGCTACACTGGTTGGTACTACCAGCAACATGATGAGGATAAACCATTTATTATTCATTTTTTATCTCCACTGGCATCGTATTTTATTTTAAGTATAGGTTAATTCTCGAAGACAAGAGCTTGAGGAAGTGAAATTATGTTTCACAAGATTTTTATTGAATTTAATGATATATATTCAATACATTTAACTCAAAAATCGTAACTTCTCAATAAAACCGGGATACGTCATTTTGAACGAATTGAGAGCTCCTGAAGCCAGAAAGGGTCCTGCATCTGGAGTTTCTTTACCGGATTCAAGTGGATGAACTTTCCGGATTGATGGAGATATGATCTAAGGTCGATAGCTATGCTCTCATCCAGTATTGAATATCTCCAGGCTCTTCGTAAAGGAAATTATCTACGGTTTTTGGAATGGCCTCAATTCATCGCACAGCATTATTCAGACTCAAAAGATGCTATTGGTGCCGATGAAACCGTGAATTTAATTGTTTTTGAATGGTTGAATCATGGTTTTTGTGAGGAAGATGTCAGACACATGGCTATTTTGGCTGTAGTTCATGATTTGGATTCGAGACCAATCAGAGCGGAATTATCTTATGCTTTTATTTCCTTATCGGTTGGGTTAATTAGCTGTATGGTTTATCAGAGTATGAATCTTCAAAACAATTTTATAAAACAAGAACAATTGAGCGGCAAGCAAGTGTGCCAATTGATGAAAAATCAAAGTGCACTTTTGGATGGATTACGCTTTTCTGAGCAGGAACAGAGAGAAAATGCCCGATTTCTCCATTACAAAGAGACCGCTGACATCAAGGCTGTGAATCGTGCCTTTGAACAAATTAGTTCAATCACTCAATTCAGATATTTAGCTGATGAATACATTACTACCTTGGAGAATACCCAAATTGAGGGAGATCAGCTACAAACGACTCGAGTCAGTGTGCTGAAAAACCTGGCACAATATTTAAATGAACAAATGGAATATACCGAGGAGGTTAAAGAAGAGCTTGGATTGTATGTCACTCGATTGTGGGAAATGAATCCTGCCGAATTTGAGGAACTGTATCTCAACAATATTTCCACTTACTCTTTTGTCGCTAATTTATGGAAGATGGCCGTAAGTTATGGATTAAGATTTTTTAGTATTCTGCAACCGAGCGCTTCACTGGCTATTACGGATGAGACATCGAATACTCCCAAACAGAGTTAGTTCAAGAATATTTTATAGACGAGCCTCATGAGCGAGCAGGCTTTCTTTATATGAAATGGATTCGGGATTCCCCATATATCCGCCAAGACTATTTTTTCCAACGACACGATGACAAGGGATAAACAACGCCAGAGGGTTGCGTTTACACGCCTGTCCAATAGCTCGGGGACTACTTTGCAGTTTGAGTGCCAATTCTCCATAAGTCAACGTTCGACCAACGGGAATGACCAGGAGCGCGTTCCATACGTTTAGTTGGTATAGACTGCCTTTAGGTTTTAATTGTAATTGAAACCGATGATGAGGATCAGCATTATAGGCTTCAAGTTCTTTGCCTATTGTTTGAGCCAGGCTGTTATTGGCAGGTACCCCAGATTTTTGAGTAAACGAGGCACTATAAACAAAATGCTCATCATGATGTACTTCAAGCCTACCCCAAGGGGTAGGAAAAATCGACATGACGAGCATTGAGTTCAAGAATTAATCGCCTTTTTTACCTGTCAATTTTTCTTTAATACGAGCAGCGCGGCCAGCCAGGTTGCGTAAGTAATACAGTTTTGCTCGACGTACATCACCACGACGCTTGACAGTGATACTGTCCACGATTGGGCTGTAAGTCTGGAACACTCGCTCAACACCTACGTTATGAGAAATTTTGCGAACAGTAAACGCGGAATTTAAACCACGATTTCTTTTAGCAATAACAATCCCTTCAAAAGCCTGTAAACGTTCACGAGTACCTTCAATTACTTTAACTTGAACAAGAACAGTGTCACCTGGATTAAACTCAGGAATTTCCTTGCCTTGCATTTGCTCAGCATTCAATTGGTCAATAATATTAGTCATGGACTACTCCTAAAATTGGTTTATCCTCAACAGGAATCACCGTGTTCGCATTTATAACTATTCAGCACCGATTCATGGATGCTTTGAAACCTGCTGGTTTGCTACCTTGAATTCGGTAATAAACCGTGCTCTTCCTGAAACTCTGCAAGCAACTGCCTGTCAGTTTCGTTCAATTGCATCTGTTTTAGTAAATCCGGACGTTTAAGCCAGGTTTTACCCAGGGATTGTTTTCTACGCCATCGCTCTATGTCCCTATGGTTCCCTCCTAATAAAACAGGAGGTACATCCATACCATTAATGGATGCAGGCCGGGTATAATGAGGACAGTCGAGTAACCCATTCATAAATGAATCTTGCTCTGCTGAACCAAGATGCCCAAGACTACCGGGTATCAAACGAATTATGGCGTCAATAAACACCATGGCAGCTAATTCACCGCCACTTAATACAAAATCCCCAAGCGACCACTCTTCATCTACATGATGACTAATGATGCGCTCATCAATTCCTTCATAGCGTCCTGCTATAAACAGCAGGGGTTGCCTGTCATTTGCCACCTGGTTTAAGTCGGCTTGACGGATTACTTTACCTTGTGGGCTTAAGTAGACCGTTTTGCAGTTTTCTGGCATTTGACTGCGTGCATGTACAATTGCCGCATGGAGTGGTTCATACATCATGACCATTCCTGGTCCACCACCATAAGGCTTATCATCTATCTGCCTATAGGGTCTGGATGACCAATCACGTGGATTCCAGTGTGCAATTTGTACCAGGTTCTGTTCAATTGCCCTACCGGTAACTCCGTACTTTAATCCATCCATTATTTCTGGAATCAAACTGATTACGCCCAGATGCAAAACCACTTAAAAATCCGCATCCCAGTCGACAGTAATGACCTGTTCGGTGTCATTGATATCCATTATAAATTGCCCCGGCAAATAAGGTATTAAATGCCTTTTTTCACCTTGAACTACCAATACATCATTAGAGCCTGTTGGCATCACTTCAGTAACTAATCCAAAGGACACGCCTTGTTGGTTAATCACTTTCATGCCTATCAGCTGGTGCCAGTAATATTCACCTGGTTCTAATTCAGCGAGCTGTTCTTTTTGAACAGCAATTTCTACATTGGTAAGTCGAGAAACAAGCTCACGATCAGGATAGCCCTCTATTTGTGCTATTATGGCCTTGTTATGTACTTCGATACATAATAGCTTAACAGGTTGCCACTGATTGTTTAAACAGGCATGCCAGTCTGTATATCTCAGAATATTATCTCGAGGATCTGTGAAGGAGTGAACCGTAACAAAGCCTTTAATACCATGAGGTCGGCCAAAACGGCCTAATACTACCCAGTTTGCCTGATTATTCACGTTATTAAGCAGCTGTTTCAGATTTTTTGTTAAATTCTTTTACCAATGAACTGACTCGGTCAGATAATTGTGCACCAACACTTTGCCAATGAGCTAATTTTTCCATTTCAACGTGCAGACGAACTTCTTGTCCTCGCGCAACGGGGTTAAAATAACCAATACGCTCAATGTAATTACCATCGCGACGTTTGCGGCTGTCAGTTACTACCATGTGATAAAAAGGACGCTTTTTGGCGCCGCCTCGTGATAAACGTATAACGACCATTGTTTTCCTCTACTTTAGAGTGGTTACATAAAAATGCCGAGTATTGTACGAAAATTAACTCAACATGTGAAGTAATTCTTTTAATTTATTTTCTAACGCACTATCGCCACTTAGTCAACTACGGTTATTCATAGCGAATATCGGTCTCTATGTGTAGATAGTGTAATAAAAACAATTACTTTAAATCATCTGGAAACATGTCTTTCATTCCAGCCATTCCCCCTAAACCTCGCATCATTTTCTGCATTCCGCCAGGTTTGGAAAATTTTTTCATCATCTTTTGCATTTGTTCAAATTGTTTCAACAGTCGATTGACATCCTGAATCTGGGTTCCAGAGCCCATTGCAATGCGCTTTTTCCGTGACCCTACAATGATTTTGGGGAGTCGACGTTCTTTGGGGGTCATTGAATTAATAATGGCAACTGTCTGGGCCATAGCTTTGTCATTGACCTGTTTCATCGCCTGTTGAGGCATTTGCCCCATACCAGGAAGCTTGCTCATCATTCCTGCGATACCGCCCATGTTGTTCATTTGCAAGAGTTGTTGCTTGAAGTCTTCTAAATCAAAACCCTTGCCTTTCTTTAATTTTTTAGCCAGTTTTTCGCTGGCCTGTTTGTCTGCTTTGCGCTCTACTTCTTCGATCAAAGTCAGAATATCGCCCATTCCTAATATTCGTGACGCGATACGCTCGGGGTGAAATGGCTCCAGAGCCTCTACTTTTTCACCGCTACCGATAAATTTAATGGGTTGGCCGGTTATTTGTCTCACCGACAAAGCAGCACCACCTCGGGCATCACCATCTGTTTTGGTAAGGATGACCCCGGTTAAGGGCAGGGCTTCATGGAATGCCTTGGCGGTATTGGCTGCATCCTGGCCCGTCATACTGTCGACAACAAACAAGGTTTCTATGGGTTTTACAGATTGGTGTAATGCCTTAATCTCATCCATCATTTCTGCATCGATATGCATGCGACCCGCAGTATCGATAATCAAAACATCCATGTATTGCTTTTTAGCACTTTCAAGAGCTTTTTGAGCTATAGAAATGGGTTGTTCGTTGGTTTCTGCAGGAAAAAATGCGACACCAATTTGTTCTGCCAAAACCTTAAGCTGTTGGATGGCGGCAGGCCTGTAAACGTCCACACTGACCAGCATGACTTTTTTATTTTCGGTGTCTTTTAAATAGCGGGCGAGTTTTGCGGTGCTTGTTGTTTTACCAGAGCCTTGTAAACCGGCCATCAGGAATATTGCAGGGGGTTGCGTTTTAAAGTCCAGCTCAACGCGTTCATCGCCCATGACATGGATTAATTCATCATGCACGGTTTTAATAAATGCCTGGTCAGGATTTAAACTGGTTAATACTTCCTGCCCAAGGGCTTTCTCTTTTACCTGTTCAATAAAGTCTTTAATAACCGGCAGAGCCACATCTGCCTCGATCAGGGAGAGTCTGACTTCGCGCAAGGCTTGTTGAATATTGTCTTCAGTTAATCGACCCTGTCCACGCAGGTTTTTAAAGGTGCGGGTCAACCGTTCGGTTAAGTTATCAAACATAATAATTGAGTACTCGGAAAAAAATAGGAACTATAGCATAGAGACGTGAAGCAATGCTACTTATCAGCAGAGGGACTCCGAGGGTACTTATTCTTTAGTGAGTGATTGGACAATAATTATTAAAGTATGTATTGACAAGATGCTGGATTATAGTGTTATTAGTATTTCATATAGTTGCTATTAGTTTTTTGATTAAGAATCTAATAAATCCTTAATTATTGTTCGTTAAATTTTATCCATTTTAACTTATTCGGGATCAATATGGGCGTGTCAAAAACTGATGGGACTCAACTTAAAAACGAGGCTGCAGTCACAATACAGTCGGCCTATAGAGGATTCTTTTCCAGAAAATCTTTTGCTATTAGCCAATTACCTCCCAATTGTTTGAAGCCATTCAAGGTCCTAATCAAGGGGAATGATCCTGAGATCACAGGATTGCCTCATCATTCCAGGGAAGAGCATATTGCATTGGTCGCCATATCGGGTATGCGTTCAGTTGAAATTGCATGCCAACTCAGCAGCGGCACTCCCAAATTGATTATTATCGATAACAGCCAATATGTAGTTGATTTTTGGCGAATGGCTCGATTCTTGATTAATAAATCTGATTCAACAGACGATTTTCTTGTCCAATTGGCGCGTTTTTTAGAGTCAAGCCAATGCAGCAAATCAGGTTTACAATCAAGGGAATTCGCTTATCTGGGGCAGCTATTTAATCAGTATGGTTTTGAAAAACTGCAGAGCATTATTGGCAAAACCTCCGTTTTGGCTCAGTCCTGGGTTGATCGAGACGTAATGATTAAAGTAAAAAACATTTTGAAATTTATTGGAATTGATGTCGTTTACGCCTACCCCTCTAATGTTGTCGCCTATTTACGCTCTGAGGGACAACGATCGAATTCAAACCAGGTTTTGGATAACATTCAATCATTGAATCCCGCGTTGGCCATCCACACCGATCTGGTGATGGATAGACCGGAACACGTATACATTACCGCGGATCATACCCCCCAAACCGTTGCCGATAAGCTCAATCTTAATGCTGTTCGCTTCAGCAGTTCTGTGGGGAGCTTTGGAAAGACTGAAACATTATTAATGTTGTATCTGTATAATAAGTTAAAGAAAAAATCAGCTACTTCATTAGCTGCATCCGGATGCTCATTATTTTCACCTGACATGATTGACACGGAAGAGAGCAGTTCTGACGCGTCATCAAGCACATGTGGCTTATCAACAAGTCACAAGGGTGCGTTTGAATTGTAATAGAACATCGAACCTATCGACGTAGCGGATTAATTAACCGTATACTTTTTTTTACCCGGGATAGTATGAGATATAAGACATGTATGTCCTTTTCTGTATGCTTTTGTTTATTTGGGGATGGGTATTCTATCTCCTGGCTGTTAAATCCATCGATTATGCGGCACATCGTTTAAGAAGTTTATATAATCCTGACTCGTTAACCCATGATGATATCATCGCTCTTTTAACCAGTCTCTATCATCCGGAATTTGAGGGTGTTTGCTATGGTTTTAGTCTCAACTGGGCGTTGGCAGTTGCTGAGGGCAAAGAGGACGTATTTTACCGTCAACTCCATCTTCTTCGTGCTCATAAGTCTGATTTACCTGATGTTCTTGAGCATATTAACCAAAAAAAGGACCGATTAATTCCTCTTTCTGAAAGCGAGTTACAGACTCTTTCTTTACCGCAATTGTGTGAAAAGTTGTGTATAGCTCAGGAACCGCTTGCTTACAAAAATCTCTATGGAAAACTGGTTTGGCAATCCGATGTTACTGCCATCCTGAAGCGCATTCAACATCGCCATTCGGGAGTACAACAGATTTTTTATAAGACACATACTTTTGGCTCCAGGCAAGAAGCACTCGAATATTTTACCTTGTTGGCTAAATCAGGTTTAGCTGAAAATGTAGCGGTTATTATCAGTACTGCAGATCATGCCATGGGGTTTAAGCGAGCGGGGAATCTTTGGCGATTCATCAACATCAATGATTTGTATATACAAGATACGAATAAACCCTATTTTGAATTTAATTCTCATGGGCTTGTTGATGAGCTGTATCGAGTAAGCACTTCGGGGCCATTAATCCGCAGGCTAACAGTCAATACAGACTTCATCGCAGTGAACCTTTCAGCGGGCATAATTTCTAAATTGAAAAACCGCTATCCAGTATTTCCAGTGCCTAGGAAAACTCCTTATCCTGAACGACTCTATTTTTTTTCCATGGCCGCTCTGCAAGGTGATTTACCAACTGTAAAACAATGTCTTAGAGCGAGATGGTCTGTTTTTTCTCGTCAAAATTTGAGTGATGATTCCCCTATTTTAAAAGCACTGTATTTTGGCAGGCGAGACGTAGTAAGAGCCATGCTTTCAGGAGTTCCTCATCTTGTTACTAACCAGCGAAAAAAAGATTTGGCAACCTTGCTTCATATTGCGTGTAAATATGGAGGTTCGGGGATCGTTGAGGATTTGTTGTGCATTAAAGGGATTAAAATTAATCCATTGGATATCGAGGGTAAGACACCTTTGATGTACGCCTGCAAGCTGACTGTGACTACTCAGGATAGAAAACTATTTCAATTATTGTTGAATAGAGGGGCCTCCCTGACTATTAAAGATAAAAATGGATTAACTGCTTTGGATCATGCAGTTAAAAATAAGCATGAATTGGCTATTGAACTAATTCACAATAAAATGCAACGGAATGAGTCTAGAAAGCCGTCAGCTCATAAGAAACAACGAGTAGGTGTTCAATCTGGCTTGAATTTTTTTTACAAGACGTCTGATGATGAAGTATCTGAAGTGTATATGGCTCGGAAAGGAGGTAGTCTAATGTGCTCTTAGCCTACTACAGGACTTACGAAAAACGCTCAATCTCTTGGTTAAAAGACATTATTTGCGAGCTGGGTACATTCTGTTTCACCAGAAAAACTGCTATGATGATTTTCAAATCAAATGTCAGATCATGGATTCGTTTAATGTTCCTTAATGGCTGAACATTCGAAACAGATTTATTCAGGAGCTGTATATCTGATTCATATTGCACAACAATGCATCAGTCCACTCAATACTAGATTGATTTTTGTTTATTTTTTACGCGATTATTAAGGTTTCCTTAAGCTTAATTTAATATAATAAGTTTTTTGATTCTGAATAGGCTGCAATGAAGGAATGCGATGAGTAATAAAAAGCACTCACTTACTATTTTTAGTTTGACTATGATTACCGTTGGCTCGGTAGACAGTATACGAAATTTGCCCGCTACCGCTTTATTTGGAAGCCAGTTAATATTTTACTTTATATTGGGTGCTGTATTTTTCCTCATTCCCACAGCGCTGGTCTCTGCTGAACTGGCTTCTGGTTGGGCAAAACAAGGTGGAATTTATGTATGGGTCAAGGAAGCCTTTGGTAAAAAATCCGGCTTTTTAGCCATCTGGTTGCAATGGATAGAAAATGTGATCTGGTATCCGACCATATTATCTTTTGTTGCAGGAACCATAGGCTATTTGATTAATCCCGCTTTAACCAGTAACCCTTATTTCCTCTGGGCCGTTATAGTCAGTTGTTTTTGGGGCGCTACTTTGCTTAATTTACGAGGCATGAAGTCTTCTGCCATGTTCAGCAGCTTTTGCTCTCTTGCCGGATTGTTGTTGCCCATGTCTCTAATCATTGGCCTTGGCGTAGCGTGGATAACTCAGGGTAACCCCTTACAGATTAACTTTGATGTCCCCAGTATTGTCCCTCATCTTGCAGATAAATCTATGTGGGTGTCTTTAACAGCGATTATGATGTCGTTCTGCGGAATCGAGATCGCTACGGTTCATGCCAATGATGTAAATAATCCTCAGCATGCTTTTCCTAAAGCGTTAATCTATTCAGTAGGTATCATTTTAAGTACTCTGATCCTTGGCTCGCTTGCGATAGCCGTGGTGTTGCCTGGCAAAGACATCAATCTTGTTGCAGGAATAATGCAGGCATTTGAAGCATTTTTCTCAAGATATAATATGAATTGGATGATGCCCGTTGTTGCTGTCATGCTCGTTCTTGGTGGTCTTGGCGGGGTAAGTAACTGGATCATAGCACCGACCAAAGGATTATTGGTTGCTGCTGAAGACGGTAATTTACCTGAATTGTTTCAGCGTACAAATACCAAAGGAGCACCAGTGGTCATGTTAATTACTCAAGCAGTGATTGTTACAGTATTGTCTGCTTTGTTTTTGTTCATGCCCAGTGTCAATGGTTCCTATTGGCTATTAACTGCGTTAGCCGCACAGTTGTATATGTTAATGTATTTCATTATGTTCCTCGCTGCAATCAAGTTGCGTATCAGTGAGCCTAATCACCATCGTCCGTTTAAAATTCCTGGCGGGATGATGGGGATGTTGCTTGTCTCGGGAATTGGCATTATTGGCGTTCTCACAACTCTGGGCGTGAGTTTTATTCCACCAGAGGGTATTGACGTCGGCAGCACTGCTCGTTATGAATTAACTTTAATCATCGGCTTGATATTGATGTGTGCGCCACCATTTGTCAGTTCCTGGTTGCAAAGCAGGACTTTGGATGTGGAAGCTACAGCGTAACAAACAATAATGCCATGAATCCTCTTGATGAATTATTAACCGAATTAAGTTCTCGTCTTCCTGAGTTGGAGTGGAAAGTCAGTGAATTAAGTTCGGTTATTTCCAGTCATAATCTACCCAAAGGATTGTTTCGTACCGGTTTAGAGTTTTCAGGCTCAGCATGTGTTAAAGAAATTAAAGCAGATATTCAAGCCTTATCTCAGCAAAAAAATGATCGCAGTGCTATGTTTTTGGCCGAACGAATCAAACAGAAAATTAATGTTCTGGTTGCTTTATGCCATATAAGCAGTCGTAAAAAGAAACCTGATGATCGGGTCTCTTTTGGTGTAAAAATGTTAAGTACCCGACAACAATGGATAGAAAGTCTGGAGCAGGATATTAATACACTGACTCAACAGCAGAAGGCAATGACAAAATCGCTTCAACATCTGTCACACAGCGGAAAGCCTGATGCAATTCTGACCTTGCAGGCAGAGTTGGGTGAAGTTGAGCGGCGTTTGACTTTAGCCAAAGAAACATTAAATCAGGCCCTCTTATAAACTCTAGCCTATCTTGTCTTTATTCCTTAGGTCGACATCACTTTGTTGCCGTGAACGATTGATGGTTCTGTAGTGAATTTGAGGGGCTTTGCTTAAATAGTCTTTTGCTTGGTGCGGTATTGCGGTACATTATTGGCGCACAACTATTACAAACAAAGAAGGAGCGCCTTAAATGTCAGATAAATTTTCTCATATCACCAAGGATATTGGTACTCAATTAGCAAAAATGCGCAAAGAAATGCCTGAAGTTATGGCTGGATTTGCTGCTTTGTCGCAAGCGGCTAATCAAGAAGGTGTACTGGATAAAAAAACAAAAGAGTTGATTGCCATGGCTCTTGCTGTTGCCAAACAATGCCCAGGGTGTATTGGTTTTCATGCGCAAACGTTAATAAAATTGCAAACCACCAGAGCCGAGTTATTAGAAACATTAGGTATGGCTGTTTATATGGGCGGTGGCCCCTCTTTGATGTATGCTGCTGAAGCTTTAGAAGCCTTTGAAGAGTTTAGTCAGTAACGGGTAATAATCGTTTCGGGTCATGTTGGGTGAAGACCCAACATACGTCCTATATTTAGTGCGATAATAATGTGGCTACATGAGCCATTTGTTTTTCTGCCGGGTTTTGTTGGCATGGGAATTGTTTGCTGACGCCTAATAAGGCAATTTGAGATACCGTCATCGTGTCTTTATCACTGCGCTGGCTTGATATTTCTTTATAGGTTTGTTGGATTAACTCATTCATGGTGATCGAATTGAGTTGTTTTCCTGGTGGTAAACAAAAAATGGGTTTACCCTGAGTTTTTGCTGTTTCATTTGCCTGAATTAAGGTTTCCGCAATGCTCTCACACGTAATATTAAGAACATGACGCGCTGATCTGGCCCAAGCTTGTGCTTGTGGATCGGCCTTTATTTCCATTTGTGGTATGTTATTCGCAATATTCATGTAATTGTTGATGGTGTCGGCATAGACATTGCTGCAACACATAATGAAACTGATTAATAAAAAACGCATAATACTTCCTTAACTCGTGCACGATTACTTGAAAAAATAGTAGACAGTTGGGTTATCCGGGCAAACATACGGACCACATTCTATGAATGTACTGATTCCATTCGCAAGAATCAAGATAAGAAATAAATACATTAAAGCAATCATCCCTTTGTTGGATGTTTTGAATTGAGCGTCAAACCCTTGTTCAAAGAGAAGTGCGATCGCAATAAAGCCAATGATCAACAGAAAAATAATTGCAGACCAGGTGTAAAAATATAAACCAAGAAACGGTTCTCCATAACCGGGTGTGCCAGGAGCCAGATGGAGATAGATTTGTCGCGTCGCTATTGCAAGGCCTAATAACGCTTGCAATAACATAAAACCATAATGAGATATCCTGATGCCCAGACGCAAATTCATCATCAAGCACAATCCTATTCCCGCAAAACAAATTCTTTGTAATAAACATAAGGGGCAGGGTAACGAATGATTGAACAGTTGATCCGTAAAAGCGAAGAGTAAAATGACGCAGATCATCATTAGCCCAAAGCTGTTACCCCAAAGGTGTAATTTTTTTTGTATGTTCATAAGGGCACCAGATGGCTGTGAAAATTGAAACAAATGGAGATTAATAACAGACATAAAATAAATTGCAGGGGTATTGTTTTTGTGGGTTTGAATAGTAATTGCAGCCCAATAAGAAAAAAGAACACAAACAGCAGTATCATCATGATTGCTATCGTCCCTTATGATCAACTCAGATAAAAGTATAGTCGGTTCTATAAATTTTTTCGAATGGGCGGATTAATTCAATTACTTAAATCCCATGCGGTGTAATGAGACCTAATTTGAATGCAACAAATAAAAAAATAAATAAGGTCAATGAGATACCTATTCTAATTGTTAGTGCTTTCACTGTTCGTTTTGAGTTTCCAGTATCTCTTATCAGAAAAAACAAGCCGCTTGCCAGAGAGCCGGCAATAATAATCATGACAAAGATGATGAAGATTTTGGTGAACATTTGTTATACTCCCGAAATTGCTATCTTCAGTCGGAAGTTAGCCAACTTTTTGAGCAATTAATAAAGTATGCCTAGTTTAACCTGTTTTCGCTTTCGTTTCACCCCAAATTGGCTAATGATTGTTCTGACTCTGTTTTTTATCTTTATTTTTATTCGTCTTGGCTTTTGGCAAATACAACGGGCGGATGAGAAAGCAACGATGATTGCGGCAGAAGAATCATTGGCAAAACAAGAACCAATAGTTTGGAGTGGAGAGCAACCGCTACCCAAACAATATCAACGTATCAGGGTGAGTGGCACTTATTTACCCAATATTTTTTTATTGGATAATCAGCATCACCAACACCAGTTTGGATATGATGTTATTTCTCCTTTAGAGCTTTCGGACGGAACGATTGTTCTGGTGGACCGGGGATGGGTTATGGGGGACAGTACCAGGCGTACTTTTCCTGAAACCTTGATTCCACAGGGTAGGGTTAAGCTGCAGGGCAGTACTTATTTTCCAGGCAAAAACCAATGGGTTTTAGGGCCTGGAATCGAGAAAAAAGAGCGAGGAATTATTATTCTTGAGCTTTTGGATGCAAAATTAGTGAGTCACCTTTTGCAAAAAAAGGTCTATCCGTTTATTATTCGCCTCGACAAGCAAGACGCATATGGATTTGTGCGTGAATGGGCGATAGTATCCATGCCTCCGCAGCGGCATTTAGCGTATGCTCTGCAATGGTTTGCCATGGCATTGGTTATCTTTATTATATTCGTAGCATTGAATCTGAAGAAGAGAAATGAAGAAACAAGTCACTAAATATTATGTTTTGTTCTTATTAGCCATTATGTTTGCTGCACCAGGGGTAACTGCTTATCTATTTTTTCAACACCCAGACTGGCTAGGTTCATCGACAGTAAATAAAGGTACATTATTGACCCCCCCGATTTCTTTTAGTCATTTTGGAAGTAAATCAAAATGGCGGCTCCTTCTTATTAGTCCTGATGGATGTAAAAAGGAATGCCTCGAACAACTCAATATGCTCGCTCGAGTCCGTTTGGCTTTAGGGCGAAAATTATATCAGGTGGATGAGTGGTTGGTTCTGGATGATAAATCATCAGCATTGGCCGATGAAATAAAACCTCTCTTAAAAGAGCAGGATATTCATGTGACTACCTTAACATCTGCAGATATGGCTAAACTCTCCGCTTTGCCTGCTGATGCCAAGGTATTTATCGCCAATCCGGATAATTTCTTGATTCTAAGTTACCGCACAGGGGCTAATCCTGATGATATCTATAAAGATCTGAAACTTCTCCTTAGTACAACAGAACAGAAGAGTACCTAAATTGATGCAGAATAATTCTATACGAATCGCGGCTACTTTCAGTATTATCTTCGCTTTATTTGTAGTGATGCTGGGAGCCTATACACGGTTAACAGATGCTGGACTTGGGTGTCCTGACTGGCCTGGTTGTTATGGGCGGATGGTGTTGCCTTCTGCCCAGACAGGCTTGCAGGAAGCGCAAACCCAGTTTCCTCACATTCCTATTGAAACCAGAAAAGCCTGGACCGAAATGGCTCATCGTTATGCTGCAGGAACTCTTGCTCTGTTGATCCTTTTTATAGGAATCAGTGTGCTGCGTAAGCGAATACAAAGTAAAGTGATACCGTGGCATATCCCTTTGGCTTTAATGATTTTGGTGGTTTTTCAAGCAGCGCTGGGCATGTGGACGGTAACTCTGAAACTTCTCCCAGTAGTCGTCATGGGACATCTTTTGGGTGGGATGCTCATTTTTTCCTGCTTATGTCGGTTTCGCCTGCAAATTAGTTCTTTAAACGGGCAGGATTTGCCGCAGTGGCGTTTTTGGATCCGATTGGGGGTGCTTATTGTTTTTTGCCAAATTGCTCTTGGCGGTTGGGTTAGTTCAAATTATGCAGGGATTTCCTGCATTGGATTTCCACAGTGTAATGGATTGTGGTTACCAGAACTGCACTTTACCAAGGGATTTAATTTATTTTCTCCCGTCGGTGCTAATTACCAGGGCGGAGTACTCGATAATGAGGTTCGGGTGAGTATTCAATTGATTCACCGGATTGGGGCTGTTTTGACTGCGTGTTACATTGTCCTGCTCTCATTGTTGATTCTGGGTAAGTCAAGTTCCCGATATTTAAAAACAGGTGCTTTATTACTTCTGTTATTTGTGGTGCTTCAATTTTGCCTGGGTATTTTGAACGTAGTTTATTTGCTGCCCATATCTGTGGCCGTTGCTCATAATGGGGTTGCAGCATTATTATTGGCAACAGTGTTTAGTATGTTGCATTTTACACGAAAGGGGTTGGATTATGACTGCTGAGCTAGCGACACAGCCAACGGCAGATTGGCGTGATTACATTGAGCTGTGTAAGCCTCGAGTGGTTTTGCTTATGCTGTTAACGGTTGTTGTTGGCATGTATCTGGCCGCTCCAGGCTGGATAGATTTGTCATTAATTGGTTTTACCTTAATTGGCGTTGGTTTGTGTGCCGGTAGTGCGGCCGCGATTAATCATTTGGTGGACAGGCATATTGATTCCATCATGGCCAGGACAAAAAAAAGGCCTGTGGCTCATGGTCGGGTTTCAGTATATCAAGCGCTGGGATTTGCTGTTGTTATCGGTGTACTGGGTTTATCTGTTCTTTGTGCTTTTGTAAATCAATTAACAGCTTTGCTTACTTTTGTTACTTTGATTGGTTATGCTGGCGTTTATACTGGATATTTGAAAAGAGCGACTTCACAGAATATCGTCATCGGTGGATTGGCTGGCGCAGCACCTCCATTACTAGGTTGGACGGCTGTAACGAATCAGTTGGACCCTCACGCTTTATTATTGGTATTAATCATTTTTACCTGGACCCCTCCTCATTTTTGGGCTTTGGCAATTTATCGATATGAAGAATATCAACATGCTCAAATTCCTATGCTACCGGTTACTCATGGTATACAATTCACCAAACTGAATATTTATTTGTATACAATTTTATTGTTGGTGGTCAGTCTATTGCCTTTTGTTGTAGGAATGAGTGGCATTGTCTATTTGACAGGTGCAATGCTTCTGGGCGTGCGGTTTTTATTCTGGGCTCACAAATTATACAGTACTGA
The DNA here is from genome assembly GCF_000423305.1 of Legionella moravica DSM 19234. Classification (GTDB taxonomy): domain Bacteria; phylum Pseudomonadota; class Gammaproteobacteria; order Legionellales; family Legionellaceae; genus Legionella; species Legionella moravica. Next base: position 16,974 of record NZ_AUHS01000019.1, read on the forward strand.
AAAACCTGTCGTGGCAATGCAAACCTTTAGATTCTCTATTGTGTATTTGATGGTATTATTTGTTTTTTTATTGATAGATCACTATCTGTAAGGGGTTAAAATGAGTATAAAAATAAAAGGTGTTACTTTAACTGTTACCATTTTATTGGCCCTGGCCAGTTTATTCGCTGGAATTTTTGTATCACAACATATTCATTTTAAGAAAAAAATTGATGCGGCTCAATTTCATGGCACCTATCTTGAAAATCCAAGAACGGTCAATCAATTCAGTCTGACAGGGACTGATCAACTGCCCTTTGAAAACAGCAGCTTGCAGGGGCAATGGACATTAGTCTTTTTTGGGTTTACTAATTGTGGTTACCTCTGCCCGACTACTATGGCAGAACTTGCTAAAATGTATCGTATTCTTGAGGAAAAAAAGGTGAAAAATCTACCCAGGGTCGTGATGATCTCTATAGATCCTGAGCGTGATAGCCTGGAAAAATTGAACGGATATGTTAAATCCTTTAATAGTTCATTTTATGGTGCACGAGGGGATGAGGCCATTATCAAACTCATGACTCGAGAAATGGGCATTGCTTATGCAAAAGTAATCAACAAAGAGAGTGACGATCCTAAAAACTATGACGTTCAGCACAGTGGAGCAGTAATGCTATTTAATCCCCAAGGAGAGTTAAACGCATTTTTTACCACTCCGCATCATGCAGACTTGTTGGCCAAGGATTATATGTTATTAGTCTCATAGCTGAATTCACCAAAATCGCTTGATGCTATCAGGAACAGGATAAGTTCCAATTTTAAATTCATCGCCTATAAAATTTAATCTTCTCATTTCGGTACATCGGGATGAGAATTCATAAATTTTAAACTAGGCTTTATTAGACACATTATAAAAAAAATTGAGGAACTATTGATTCATGAAAATTGCAATTTTAGCCACTAACCCACATTTGTATTCGCACAAGCGCTTGAAAGCGGAAGGGGAAGCGGCTGGTCATGAAGTTAAAATCATTAATCCCCTGTATTGTTATATGAACGTTGCCGCTTCAAATCCCAAAGTTCACTATAGAGGCGGTTCTTCTCTGCCTCAATTCGATGCAGTGATCCCACGAATTGGTGCTTCAACGACTTATTATGGAACTGCCGTGCTACGTCATATGGAAACTATGGGCATGTACACCCTTAATGAATCAATAGCTATTTCGCGTTCCAGAGATAAATTTCGGTCTTTACAACTTCTGGCTCGAAAAGGTATTCCTATGCCTTTGACCAGTTTTGCTCAATCGCCTGATGATACGGAAGATTTAATTCATATGGTTGGTGGTGCTCCTCTCGTAATCAAATTGTTAGAAGGCACTCAAGGCAAAGGGGTAATTCTGGCTGACAGCCACCAATCTGCAGTAAGCATTATTAATGCGTTTAAAGAAATGCATGCCAATATTCTGGTTCAGGAATTTATTGAAGAATCTCGAGGTACTGATATACGCTGCTTTGTGATTGGAGAAAAAGTAGTTGCTGCCATGAAGCGTCAGGCAAAGGAAGGCGAATTTCGCGCTAATGTACACCAGGGTGGAAAAGGAGTTAAAGTGAAATTGTCGCCACAAGAGCGGGCAATTGCAGTAAGCGCTGCAAAAACTATGGGTTTGAAAGTAGCGGGCGTTGATTTGATTCGATCCAATCATGGACCATTAGTGTTGGAGATTAATTCATCTCCTGGCCTTGAAGGGATCGAAAAAACGACAGCCGTCAACATTGCGGGAAAAATTATTGAATACATTGAGAAACACGCAAAACCCATTAGTTTAAGCCATCGTTTCCATGGATAGGATTTTAGTGAGCTCCTGATTTTGAATCGCTTTTACCAAGCAACCAATCCGAGTTGACTTCAAGCTCTTGTGCAAGAGTCTGTAATACCGGTTCATCAGGGCTTGTGATGCCATTGAGTAATGCCTCGGCTTTAAATTTGGGTATTTTAATCAGTTTGGAAAGAACCTCTATACGTTCAGGTGTTGATTCGGGGACTCCTATACTGTCAAGCTCCTTATTAAGTCGTTCTGAAAATCGTTTATTAAGCATTATTTGCTCCTGATTATGACCTTATATAGGTGGTGGCTTAAACTAGTCGGGATCTCAATAAATAAAGTATCTTTATTTGATATAGCATAAAATTGGCGTTTTGCAATGTGAGCGCTTTTTTGGGCAATTCAGCCTTTGGTTTGGCCTTGTCTCCTGAATGCTTCTTTGCCTAAGCTATGTGGAGAATTTATCGAGCCTCAGTGAAGGTAGTTAGACTGATTTTTTGAGGTTGGCCAGACGAATCTATGGTTTGGTCCGTGAGCCAGAAGATGCAGGCTCCTGCTCACAGTGCGACACGATAGTCGAAAACTTGACCTCACTGATTTTGTAGAAAGTTCAAGGTGTTAATGATGATGTTTTCCTAGGTTAACAAACACATCATGGTATCTTGTTTAGAGTTTCCTGAAGTTCATCGACTTTTTCAATACTGTCGGTTTTACTTTTGAAAAACCAGTTCCCTGTGCATAGTCGTGTACTAATAATGGGTAATGCAAGTATTCCACAAGAGAGAATAATGATCGCAATATTTTGTAATGCCTCTTTCCATCCTCTGTGACTTACCTCACCATACAGCCTGGCTGCACTTGTTAAATGATTAAATTTTAACCAAATGGAGCGAATAAGTCAATCTGTATCCAATTAATTAATGGATAAAGTGAAATGCTTGTTCTTGAGATGGAATGTTTGAAATTTGATTGACGCGTGTATACAGTGATGTACAATCAAAACCATTCCACCAGGCTTATAAAGGACTCTTGGTATCATGTTTTTGATTTGATACTGGTGGCATATGAATTTTTGTGTCAGTAGGGAGGAGTTTATTGTTGTGGAGGAATTAGCAGGTGCTTTATAGATGAAGCCCAGATTCCAAACAGCTCGTACAATGAACCATTATTATGTTTAGGATAACACATGCTCGAAAATGCGGTTTCAAATTACCCTTGTGACTTAATCTTATTTGGTGTTTTGGGTGATCTTTCCTGTCGTAAATTAGTGCCGGCTTTATATCACCTGGAAGGTGCTGGTTTGCTTCATGTTGATTCTCGAATAATTGGATGTGGGCGTGACAATCTAACTTCAGTAGAATTTTTGGAGTTGATTCGAGCCCGAGTACAACGGCTGTTAACTGAAACCATAGACGAGACCGTGTGGACTCGCTTTATTTCCAAACTCAGCTATTGTTCCCTGGATTTGACGGTAATGGACGATTATCGGCGATTGACGGATTACATCAATCCATCATTACGAACGGTAATTTCCTATTTTGCCATTCCTCCCTTTCTGTATGCTCAGGTTTGTCATGGACTGGCTCGCATTGGTTTAACCGAGCAGCCTTCTCGAGTCGTATTGGAAAAACCAATCGGTCATAATCTTCAATCATCCAAAGAAATTAACGATGAAGTTGCCCAGTTTTTCGCAGAAAATCAAATTTATCGTATTGATCATTATCTGGGTAAGGAAACCGTATTAAACCTTCTGGTGCTTCGTTTTGCCAACTCCATGTTTTCGTCTAATTGGGATCATCGGGTGATCGATAAGGTTGAAATCACGGTAGCTGAAGAAATAGGCGTTGAAGGGCGCTGGGACTATTACGATAAATCAGGGCAAGTGCGCGATATGCTGCAAAATCATGTCGTGCAGATTTTATCCCTGGTTGCTATGGAACCCCCCTTGAGTCTTTCCTCAGAAGATATTCGCAGTGAAAAATTAAAAGTATTAAAATCTCTGCGTCTCATAAATGAGAGTAATGTTCGAGACCACACGGTTCGAGCTCAATATGCGGGCAATAAAATTGATAATAAAGTCATTCCCGGATATTTAGAGGAGCATGGGGCGGATCAACATTCAGTTACTGAAACTTTTGTCGCAATTAAAGCGTATATTGACAGTTGGCGTTGGTCTGGAGTGCCTTTTTATTTACTTACTGGCAAACGCCTGGCCAAAAAACAAAGTGAAGTTGTTATTTATTTTAAACAGCAACCGCACAATATTTTCAATAAATTCAATAAGGAACTACCTCCCAATCAATTGATTATACGGTTACAACCGGATGAAGGTCTTGAGTTGCGAATTATGAACAAGGTTCCTGGTCTTGGTGAGCATTTGGTGCTCGCTGAAAGTAAACTGGATCTGAATTTTAATCAATTGATCACTACACCACGAATTGCTGATGCTTATGAGCGATTGCTTCTGGAAGTGATGTTAGGTAACCAATATTTATTTGTAAGCCGTGAGGAAATTGAACAATCCTGGAAATGGATCGATGCGATAAAGAACTCCTGGGATGCAGGGGGAGTACCACTTCATACCTATGCATCAGGAACCTGGGGACCTGACGAAGTAAGAACGTTATTTAATGGCCAGGCGCATATTTGGGATGATCGAAATGCAACTTTATAATTTTAGCGATGCGAATCGGTTAAATAGCGACTTGGCCGAACAGATTAGCACTCTTTTGGATGAAGCCATCACCTTAAGAGGGCGGGCTTATCTTGTTGTTTCAGGTGGAAAAACTCCTATAGATCTTTTTAAATTGTTGGCACAAAAAGAGGTGTCCTGGGATAAAGTGACTATTACTTTGGCTGATGAGCGCTGTGTCAGTATTCATGACCCCGACCGAAATGAACGCTTGGTCAATGATTTTTTATTGCAACATAAAGCGCATCAAGCACAGTTTATCAGTTTGTATAATGAACACATTTCAATTAAAGAGAATCTGGAATCGGTTGAACCACGTCTTGATTCTTTACCTGCTTTTGATGTGGTTATTCTCGGTATGGGTGAGGATGGGCATACTGCATCCTTATTTCCATGCAGTGATGAGCTGGAATCTGGATTGGATGATGAGGCACAAGCACTGCTTTTGGTGTATCCCAGAAGTGCCCCTTATCCACGAATTTCTTTATCTAAAAGACGATTACTGAATAGTCGAAAGATTTTTATCCATTTGGTTGGTCAAAAAAAACGTACTGTATTGAGTCAGGCACTAGAGATAGACAATCCGAAAGTGATGCCGATCAGTGCTTTTATAAACAATCAGAAAGCCAACATTCAGGTCATGTATGCACCCCAATAAGGAATGAATATGCACCCCGTTGTAGATCAGGTAACTGAACATATCAGTAAGCGCAGCGCAAAAAGCAGAAGCATGTATCTGGAGCAGATTTACAAGGCTCGGGTTAAAGGTCCACAAAGAAGTGTTCTTCATTGTGGTAATCTGGCACATGGGTTTGCAGCGTGTTCCAGACAGGATAAAGTTCACTTAAAAGGTGAAGCCAAAGCGAATATTGCTATTATCTCCGCATACAATGACATGTTATCTGCGCATCAACCCTACGCCTCTTATCCTGAAGTGATTAAGGAAGCGATTGCCGCGTCAGGTGGCGTTGCTCAATTTGCTGGCGGTGTTCCTGCGATGTGCGATGGTATTACTCAGGGACAACCTGGTATGGAGTTAAGTCTATTAAGTCGCGACGTCATTGCTCTGTCGACCGCGATTGCCTTATCTCACAATATGTTTGATGGTGGGTTGTTATTGGGAATATGCGATAAAATAGTCCCTGGATTACTTATGGCCGCTTTGAGCTTTGGGCATTTACCTTTTGTATTTGTACCCGCAGGTCCCATGCCATCTGGAATTTCAAATCAGGAGAAAGCCAGAGTTCGCCAGTTATATGCTGAAGGCAAAGTGGACAAGAACGCATTATTGGAAGTTGAAGCTGAATCGTATCATTCTCCAGGCACGTGTACCTTTTATGGAACGGCTAATTCAAATCAACTCATTATTGAGTTGATGGGGTTGCAACTCCCTGGTTCTTCTTTTGTAAATCCCAATACTCCATTAAGAAATGAGTTAACCAGGGCTGCGGCAGTGCAGGTTTTGGGTTTAACTGATTTAACGAACCAATACATGCCAATCGGACAGATGATTGATGCCAAAAGTATCGTTAATGGGATTGTCGGGTTATTGGCCTCCGGGGGATCAACAAATCACACCATGCATCTCATTGCTATTGCCTCTATGGCCGGCTACACGGTTAATTGGGATGATTTTGCACAGTTATCACAAGTTACTCCGTTAATCACCCGTATTTATCCTAATGGTCAGGCGGACATCAATCACTTCCAAAGAGCAGGGGGAATGGCCTATTTTATTCGAACCTTGCTGGATTCTGGCTTGATTCACCAGGACGTGAATACAGTTGTTGGCTTTGGTCTGGAACACTATACGAGACAACCTGTTTTGGATAATGACCGATTGGTGTGGGTTGACGGGCCATCGAGTTCAACCAATATGGATGTATTGACTTCAGTTTCCAGACCATTTAAACCTCAGGGGGGATTACAGGTTTTAAGCGGGAATATAGGACGAGCCGTGTTCAAAACTTCAGGGCTTGCTGAAGGGAAGAGCATCATTAAAGCACCTGCGGTTGTATGTTCCAGCCAGGCTGAATTTGAACATCTTTTTAATCAGGGATTATTAAGCAAAGATTGTGTGGTTGTGGTCCGATTTCAAGGTCCCCAAGCCTGCGGTATGCCTGAACTGCATCAATTGACTCCGAAGATGGGCGTTCTTATGGATAGGGGATATCAAGTGGCATTGATTACGGACGGCCGAATGTCCGGTGCATCGGGTAAAGTACCTGCCGCCATCCATGTAACTCCTGAAGCTATGGATGGAGGATTAATCGCCAAAATAGAAACAGGAGATATGATTTTAATTGATGGTGAACGTGGGATTTTGCAGCTTTTGGTCGATGACGAGGTTTTGGCAACACGAATGAATGCAGCATCATCTGATGAGCCGACGCAAGGAATGGGCCGTGAGCTTTTCGGAAGTTTAAGAGCTCAGTTTACTGGGGCAGAACAGGGTGCCTGCAGTTTGTTTAAAGGACAACAAAATTGTTATGACAGCTTATGATTTAATGAATTACGCCATAGTTGCTGACATTGGCGGAACTTTTGCTCGATTCAGCCGCGTGAATTTAGTGAATTTGCAGATGGATAAAATTGAAGTTTATCCTTGTGCCACATTCAGCAGTATTGACTCCGCATTTATTGCTTATCAGACCCATCATTCCTTGCAGGAGCTTAAGCGAGTAGCAATCGCTATTGCCTGCCCTGTAATAGATGATTTGATTTGTATGACTAATTGTCATTGGCAATTCTCGATCAAGGAGTTAAAAAGCCGATTGAATTTAACCGAGCTAAGGGTGATGAATGATTTTACCGCCATAGCGATGAGTTTACCCGTATTGTCGGATCATGATTTGCTCCAGATTGGAACTGGTTACTCGGATCCTAATAAAGTACGAGTGGTTCTGGGGGCTGGAACTGGCTTGGGTGTCGCTTATTTGGTTCCCAATGAACAGTCTTATACCGCTTATGCCGGTGAAGGCGGCCATGCGGATTGGGGAGCTAAATCGGAACAGGAATGGTTTATATACACTTATTTAAAAAATCACTATCCGCATGTATCGCTTGAACGAATCTTGTCCGGGCATGGTTTGGAGAATTTGTATAAAGCGATAGCCGCATATCGTGGGCTGGATAAAGCGTCTTTAAAAGCCGCGGATATTATTTCGTTAGCGTTGACTCAGGAGTGTCCTATCGCTCAGGCGACAGTAGAGCAATTTTTTATCTGTTTGGGAGCTTACTCTGGAGATATGGCGTTAACTTATGGTGCGTTTGGTGGTGTTTATATTGCTGGTGGAATTGTACCTCGACTGGCCTCTCTGATAAAACAAAGTCAATTTAGAGCCTGTTTTGAAGATAAAGGACGTTTCTCTGATTTTAATGCGCTAATACCTACTTATATGATTAAGGCAGAACAGCCGGGAATATTAGGGGCTGCAACGTCTTTGAGGCACTCAATAAAAGGAGCATGTGATGTCGTTTCCTGATGGTCTTACCGCGGAACACGTATTTTCTGCGTCACCAGTGATTCCGGTGATTGTAATTAGGGATTTGAATAAGGCTATTCCTTTGGCTTCTGCATTATTTGCCGGAGGGGTAAAGGTGTTGGAGGTGACTTTAAGAACACCGGTCGCTTTAGATGCTATTCATTTACTGACGCAAACGTTTCCAGATGCCTTAATTGGTGCAGGGACAGTTATAAACCCAGAACACTTGGATAGGGTGGCTCAAGCAGGCGCACAATTTGCAATAAGCCCTGGACAAACCGATTCATTATTATTGGCCGGACAGAAATCCAGAATTCCTCTGATACCCGGAATAGCCAGTGTTTCCGAGTTAATGACCGGTTTAGAGTTTGGTTACAGTCATTTCAAATTGTTTCCTGCGGCAGCAGTAGGGGGGATTCAGTTGTTGCGTTCCTTATTTGGCCCATTCCCGGATGTTCGATTTTGTCCCACCGGGGGTATTACTGAAGAAAATTATCGTGATTATCTTGCCTTGCCTAATGTTTCTTGTGTTGGCGGTTCGTGGATCGTTCCTGAGCAGGCAATAAAAAATAATGAATGGTCATTAATTACGGAGCTGTGTCATTCGATGAGCAATGATTTACATCAAGTTCAATGAGACTGAATTATCTTTTTTAGTAATTTGGCTGAGTAGTTTCATGTGTATATGGACGTTAATGAGAAGAACCGGGTTTTAGCTGTGTATATTAAAGGAGTAGGATATGGCTTGGATTGTTGCAATTATTGGGTCTTTAGCTGGATTTTTGTTTGGTTATGACGAAGGCATTATTGCAGGTTCAGTGGATCTGGTAAAAAATCATTTTGATCTGACCGCCACACACATTGGTGTAATGGCTTCGGCCCTACCTTTTGGCGCTTTGTTTGGCTCCATGTTAATCGGTATGTTTATGGCATCAAAGGGCATTAAACGCTATGGTCGACGTTCATTACTGTCTTTTGCAGGGTTTCTCTTTTTCTTTGGTGCCTTAGGAGCCGGCTTTGCCGATTCTATAACCATTCTGATCTTGTCACGATTAGTTCTCGGACTTGCAATTGGCATGGCTTCAGTCCTGACTCCTTTATATTTGGCTGAAACCGCCGCGATTGAAGCGCGAGGGGCGGTGGTAGCGATTTATCAGTTAGCGATGACCCTGGGCATCGTATGTTCCTATTCTGTGAATTATCTGCTAATTGAACATCAAGCCTGGCGAGCCATGTTTGCTTCAAGTGCCCTGCCAGCATTGTTGTTAAGTATAGGCATCTTATTTATGCCTGAATCACCAAGATGGTTGTACAGTATAGGACGACGCAATGCGGCAGCGAAATCACTAAAAAAATTGCGCCAGAGTCGAGATATTGAACACGAACTGATGGACATTGAAGTTACTTTAGCGAATGAACCAAAACAAGGAAACTGGCTGTTGTTATTTAAAAAACCCCTGTTACCGGTATTAATGCTAGGAACGATTTTATTTTGTTTGCAGCAACTTAGCGGCATCAACGTAGTGATTTACTTTGCTCCTGAAATTTTTAAAAATTTAGGCATGGACAGCACAACTGGTCAAATATTAGCGACTATGGGTATTGGATTGGTGAATCTGTTAGTGACTGTTCTCGCCATTCTTTGTGTCGATAAAGTAGGTCGCCGTAAACTTTTGTTAGTGGGTTTTGCGGGTACGTGTATCAGTTTAATTGCCTTATGTCTGTGCTCAGTCAACCAGGTGGCTTGGCTTCCCTACTTATCCGTTATGTGCTTGACGGTGTATATCTTTTCGTTTGCCATTAGCGTAGGCCCCATTCCGCATATTGCAATGGCTGAAATTTTTCCACTGCATGTACGTGGCGCAGGGATGGGATTGTCTGCCATGAGCAATTGGACGTTTAATACGGTAGTTATTTTCAGTTTTCCTATCCTGCAAAAGATGCTGGGTATTGATTATACTTTTGCTTTATATGCGGTCATTTGTTTCATCGGACTGATATATACTTATTTCTATATGCCTGAAACCAAAAATATCAGCTTGGAACACATTGAAAACCATGTGATGGCTGGTAAGCCTCTACGATTTTTAGGACGAGAGAACGAGCAATCAGTCGATCTCACTACTGAAACGGATAATTCATTTGTTCCTTTAACCAATTAATATAAAGAGCAGGATCGGTTGAATTGTTTTGGAATTAGTTGGTTTTGCTCAGAAAATTGCATATCAAAGGTATTACTTGAGTTCCGTTGGAGCAATCACTTCAACTCGATTACGCCCTAAAATTTTTGCACGATAAAGGGCTTTATCTGCCAAATCTAACAGATTCATCGGAGCACCTTGTTCCGGGATGCTGGATACAAGGCCCAGGCTAATGGTGACATATTCGGAAATGTCTGAATCAGGGTGCGGTAGTCTTAATTCACAAACAGCGTTTTGAAGTGCTTCAGCCATTAATTTTGCGCCTTCCATGTCTGTATCGGGTAAAATACATGCAAATTCTTCACCACCATATCGTGCTATCAAGTCAGTAGAACGGCGTATGGTGTTTTTTAATGCCTGAGCAACGCGCTTTAGAGCATCGTCGCCTGCCAAGTGACCAAGGCTATCATTATAGCGTTTAAAGAAATCGATATCGGTCATAATAATGGTTAAGTGTTTTTTATAACGGCATGCGCGATTCCATTCATCTTGAAGGAAGTCATCGAGTCGACGGCGATTCGCAATACCTGTTAATCCATCCATATACGACATTTCCTGAAGCAATGAGTGTAATTTCTTTTTCTCAGTAATATCTTCCCCTACACTCACAAAATGTTGAATGGCTCCATGCTCATCAAATACGGGGGCAATATTCCAGGATTGCCAGAAACGACTGCCATCTTTCCGATAATAAAGAAGTTCTCCATTCCAGGGGGTTCCAGATTGGATGGTTTGCCACAATTCTGTATAGACGTTTTCAGGAGTCAGATCGCCATGAAAAATACTTGTTTTTTTACCATATAGTTCTTCTTTGGTATAACCAGTGGCTTGTGTGACCTGGGGATTAACATAAACAATGGTTCTGTTTTTATCAAAAATCAGTACTGATGCGGGGCTTTGTTCAATTGCGGATTGCATTTCACGTAATCGATTGCGTTCTTGTATCGATTGACTGATATCATGAAAAGCAACAACTGCTCCCGTGGTGTTTCCTTTTAATCGAATAGGGGTTGTTATAATTGAAACGGGAAAACAGGTTCCGTCTTTACGCCAATAATAATCATCATCGCTCAAATAAGGTTGTTGGGTTCTTATGACCTTCAGGTTACTGCACAGTTCTATTGGATGAGGTGTTTTATTATGATAAGAGTGATGAAATAAATCGTGGGAATTTTTACCTAGCATTTCAGCTTCAGTATAACCTAACATAGTACACGCTGCTTCATTGACAAACTCAATTAAGGCATCGTTATTCATGACGATTATTCCTTCCCCTAGCGCTGAGGTAATGTCATGTAAATAATGTTCACTTGATTCGACCTGTTTTTTGGCCTCTTGTAAAGCGCGCGTCATCTTGGCATTCGTTTGCAGTGCCATCTCTAACTCTTTGGTGCGTGTTCGTATTTTTTCTTCTAATATAATTGTATCCTGGAATACACCAAATTCTGTTTTAGGAGTATTCATATCTTGCTCCGCTTTATCCATTAAGGCCTTAATAATTTTATTGAGACGTTCAATTTCATCGCGAAGCTCTTGTTCATTCTTAGTCGTAAGGGGCTTATCAGTCATTTTTATTGGTCCTGAATTCACCGATAGCGAGTCCTGTGAGTGTCTGATTGATATGAACACCTCTGAATTGTTCTCCATAGGTGCTAAAACCTACGACGTTATTGTTTTTGAAGAGCTGTTCTATTTCTTTTTTCAAGCCCTTTTGTTGCATTTCCAAATTGCGCAACACGCAATCACAAGCCAAAATTAATTGCGGCTTACCAATATCGCACTGAATTTCGTTGAGTGTTTGTTTGATGTTGTTTACAAGATCAACTCCATGAGCAGCCATAAACACCAGGCCATTATCAATTGCGCAATAAAAAGTTAAGCTACCATCGGGGTTAACTTTTTGAATAGAACGAACATAATCAACTCCGTTAATGCGAATTACTACGGGTGTAGTTGAAAATTGCATGGGATCAAGATTATCCACTTTAGCACCAACATTTCGGGCGTATTCTTCAGCAGCTGGGTAGCCATTAATTTCATAAACAACGCGCTGCAAAGGGTCTGCTTGAGTTACTACTAATTTTTCATTACAACCCACAAAATGCTGTGCTTTGAATACTTTAAAAGGATAGGTTGTGTGGATTAAGGTAAGAATTGCACTGTCAGTATGAAAGGCATGATCGGAAAATACCCAAGTCTGTTTAAACTTAAGATCATCTCCTGCGGATCCTCCAAAAAGAGTGACTTCACCCAGTGCATTTTGAAACATGCGTGCAACGGGCTCTTCTCGAAGAGACATGCCATCAATCATCAAAAACGCAAAACTATTTTGAGGCGTCGTATGAGGTGCTTTAACCTCAAGTTGTTGAAGTAATGTATTAACAAACTCCAGGCTTTTCTCTGTATTCATATTTTGTAAGTTATTGGTACATCCAGTCGCTGCTTTAAAGCCATTGCTGGAGAAGCTTACTCCGGAAAGAGTATATTCTGAATAACCACCAGGGCCTATTTCACCTGCTGTGGTACAGCCTATAATGTGCTCGTTTGGAAAAAGTGAGTTTAAAGCATTCGCTAGCTCATCAAGGTCATAATGGCTGGAACAAAAAAATATAATGAGCTCCATATTGGGCTGAAAAACCGCAGCATGGAATTCTTGTGCAGCGATTCGAGGATCTTTCGCGAATGAATGACCGGTTTTTATGGGTTGGAAAACGCTCATGTATCATTCTCCATGTTCTTATGGGGTTCTTAAACGCAACGCGTTTAAAATTTATAATCCTATTACCAAATTATAGTTCAATTTTGAATACAGCTTTGGTTCTTTATGAGTATTTGATTTTTATAATAAAACAGAGCATGTGTTGTTGATGCTTTGATGTAGGCAATTTAGTTTAAGAGTAAGGCATTAATTATTGAATTGAGCATCATCCTGTTGAGGATGACGCTCTGATTAAACAATAGGAACGATCATTAAATTAAGATTGACGCATCAATTTTCTGATCCAATCGTTCTCTTAAGTGAAGCGCCCGAAGCACTGAAACATAACTCCAGGTAAGCGAAGCAGCCCCTTGTTGTTTTCCCGTATTCAAATTAATTTGTTCACTTAATTTCATTTCTGGAGCATATTTTTTAATGAGTTTTAAATAATCGTCCCCTGTTTTTACATATTTAATTATTAATGGTTTATTTGTGGGGGTGATGGCTAAGTTATCAGCTAATGTAAAGTAATACTCTGCCATAGTCGCAGTAAGAATAAACCATGGATTTCCCAAGCTGTCGGTATGGTATCCATCGTAAGTATCCCCTGGATATCGCCCAAACAAAATTGCTCCAGATTGATTTTTATTAATTGGAAACATTAAATTAAATTGTTGATGTAATGCCTTGACGGTATTTTTAACAAAATGATGATCGGGTGAAAACACACCGGTGCTTTGGGGATTAATCAGAATCCCTAAAATAACTGACGTATCGAGTTCCAATGTTTTTTGCGGGCCAGCATGAGGTGCGAGTGTTGCCTGAATTAATTTATTTTTATGATCCAGATGTTTTTTCAAGCGATTATCAATCAAATTGGCTTGAATTTCATAAAAAACTGCGGCCTCTTCATCATTGAGTCTGTGAGCCAGTTCCGCTCCATCCATCATGGCTTTCTTTTGAGCCATGGCCGTAAAAAAGTGATCTCCGAGTACTTCTTCCCATAAGTCAAAATTGGCATCTTGCCAATGGTGAGCAGTGTATTCCAAATCCATTTTGATTACGCCCATAGTGTGGGGATCCAGGCTTTTGTTATACAAATTGGTTTGTACGTAATCCGTTTCATTTTGATCCAGCAATTTTTGAGCAAAACGAATCAGAACGGAGGCGCGTAATGCGGGACCATCATTTTGTGGCCTACCCCATGGCCCATCAAAGGGATAACCATCAATATAAAATTTGGGTTCACCTAAAATATCGTATCCAGGGTGGGGATTGTGCTGATGTTGAATGGTTTGCGTCCAGGAAACATAATTGAAAATCCTGTTTTTATATTCAGCCGCATTCGTTGATTCATACCAGGATTCAATTAGGCTCATTGCGATGGCAGAGTCTCTTACCCAGTCATAATAATAATTAGGTTCATGTTGTGAGGGGGAGGCGACTATAGCGCCATTGGGGTGAATATTGGCAAAAAAATGGTTCTTTAAATGCTGAACCTCTTCATGATTGAATACAGAGCCTAGGGCTTGGGATGCTACAAAAATCATTAAAAAAAAGATCCGTTTCAATATAATCTCCTGAAGGACATGTTAAAAAACAAGGTCGACATAGTACAGGAAATGAAATCGTCCGACTATAGGATTGAATCTAACTCATGAATAATTCAGGAGGTTACTATGAATCTTCTTTCGGGGATAACCCCACGGTTGTCCCATTAAAAATATGACGTCTTTCCGAGCGTAGCGAGGAATCTCCTGCAAGGTTGCACGATCCCATTAAAATGCGGCCATTAAAATCATATCAAGAGTTGAGTCTCCCCAGCCAGCCTTTTTCTGCAGGCGCCTAATGCTCATATCCTTAAATTTCTTTTTGGTATTTTGTAACCTGTTCAAAATAATATGCCGAACCATCGCCCTATTTTCAGGAGCATGATCTTTGCGTTCGCGAGAATCATCTTCACGTAATGTAACGTCCAAGACCCAATGTAGAATGTTCTCGACAGCCCAGTGACTACGAATAGTCTGAGCAATTTGTTTCGCATTTGCAGCCATGCTGCTGATAAAGTAGCGCTGTTCTATGGCTGTATGTCCACCGGAAGAAACACGTGATTCAAGCATAATAACGGTTTTTAAATCACCCCAACTCTGAGCTCCACATAGGTTAGCGCAGATAACAACAAATAATAGTTCCGTTAAAGGATACAATTTCTTTCTATCAATTCTTGGATCTTCGAGCGTGTCGAAATGATATAAAAATCCAGGTAGATCTTCTGATGACATCATTAAATTCCTTGTAAAAAAAAAAAAGAGTTTAAAAGGTAATGATAATTAATGCATTAATTCAGATTGTGCCAATTTGCAGGAGATTCCTCGCTACGCTCGGAAAGACGTCATATTTTTAATGGGACAGCCGTGGGGATAACCCGGAAACCTATTACTACTCCTTGAATTCCCTTATATTTCGAGAGTACAAAGGCAGCAACAGGTTCAGGCGACAAGGAAAACTCAAAGACTTAGAGTATTTGTGTCACTATTTTCTTTATCATTTTCTCCACGATCGCTTTCAAGACTGATAAGATCTTCATCCTGGAGCTTCTGGGTATTATTTTTTTCCTTAATCTGCGTTGCTGCATCACTTAACATGTCTTCAAGAGACTCAATTGCGGATGTTTTTAATCCTAAAATTGCCGAAGCCATACGCTGCGGGGTTTTAAGTACTTCCAACTCCTCAGTGGCTAATATTGATTTGATGAATACATTAAGTTCTTTAATGGTGCTGCAGTGCTCTATCTTTTTTTTGAAATCGTCCAGTATTATTCTTTTGAGTGCATCGCCAGTATAATTACTAAATTTCCCTTTATATTTCGCGGGCACCAAGTGCGATCTTCCTGTGCCATTTTTGCCATAAGGATAAGTATTTGTAATCCTTATTTTGGATTCAGAGTCTTTTATGCTGGATTCTGATGTGGTTTTTTTCTGTTGATTATTTGATTGATTTTCTTTTTCCATGCTTATTGGTTTTGGTGATGCAGTTAAGCTGTGCTGTCCGTGGGGCTCATGAGGGGGGGCTTTTTGTTGTTTTTTGAGTGGATTTTCTTGTTCCAAGGTTGCTGATTGGACAGTTGAAACGGCTGCATTATCTGTTTTCTTTATGCTGTGGGGCTCGCTTAACGTAGAAACTGTTGGTGTGTCACCTCTCAATTGTTTCATTTCCGTTTCAACGAGCTCCGTTAATTGCTTTTGTTGTTCAGCCGAGAACGAGCAGCTCCATGGTCTACGGTACTCTATCTTACCTACTGGGGGTAGTTTGATAATTTCAAAAAATCCTTTTGAAAATTCTTCATGAAAAAAATGAAGAATATTGTATGGGTGTGCAAACGCCTCCTGCAGGGTTTCTAGGGGAGTATAATAGGAGCTTCTTCCTTTTATAAATCGATATAAATCTTTTGGATCGACATTCCCATGTTTACAGTACAGTAGGAACTCTTCAGCCTGGTTTGCGTGATTTTCAAATTCGGAAAATAAATTATCGGTTGAACTGTTGATCTGTGCAATTTGGTCTTCATTGAATAAAGATTTTACATGATGAAGCAATTCAATCATATTCGGTGGTGGTGATTGCGAATTGATTGCATTTTTAAATTGAGTTAATAATTGCTTGGTTTCAACAGCTAAATTGCTGTTGTTGGCGTAATGTTCAGTTAATAGGTTAAAGTACTCAATTAGATTAAGCCTAAAATACGGGGTAAGCTTTTCAATCGTGTTGAAATTGTTATCGAGCCAGGATAAAGCCTGTTCATCCGCGTCAATAAGTGAAAAGTGAAGTTTTAATTGCGATGTGGGTTCATAACCTATTACTTGTCTTAGAGCGCCAGGGCCTGAAGTCATGATCGTAGAGTTTTTTCGGTCCCCATTATTCGTGCGAAAACTAAAAAGATTAGCGAACCGATGAGCAGTTAAATAACGTTTGTCTTTACTGTAAAGTTCATCATAATTTTTTTGGATGACGTCACGTAATTGATTAATCAGTTTGCCTTGGGGGATACTTGCCATAGCATCATTATTCACAGTATAGTTGCCTCCCCAGATACGGCACAGCATGCCCTGTTGCGCATTCAGTTGACCAAGGGGTTTTCGGGGAAAGACATCTTCCGCGTCAAAATACACACCACCCTCATGATAGAGTATTTCAGTTCTTAAGATATCTGATGCAGCAGCATAATTGGAGCCCGGGTCTTTTAGTTCATCTAAATAATATTTGGCGCTGTTCATCCCTGTAAATAACTCAGGTCTTTTTATAACGGCAGGGTCGGCATCGGTGGCATTTGGGTTAATATCAATGATGTTTATCTGATTGGCGTTAGCCCATTCTTTAAATTGTTCATATTCTTCTTTTTGTTTCATCGCTTCAGGTGAATCACCAACGAGATAGGTTGATGAGTCAATCCAGACGTTGGCTTCGTAGTCAGGGTTTTTGGTTTTCCACTCCACAATATTTTTTTTACCTGCTTCTTTTAAAATCCCTCCTAACCAAATGGCATGAAGCTTTTTGGGAATTATAGTATCGTCTGTTTTTTCAATCATAGGGATAACTCCAAAATATAACGCAAAGTATTTGGGGATAAATTTATTGTTTATTGATTAAATTATAGACTGTTTTTAGTTGCTAAAGCGTATCGATTCAGATCGGACAATTATAGTCTCATAATGGGTGTAATTGATCGTTTTGAAATTCCACGAACTGATCCCCTTGGCATTGTAAATCGTGATACCTTGCTGCATTGATAGAGCAACACATTACTTCTGCTTACTGCTCCTTGAATTCCTTGGGAGCTCGGGGATACAATGGCCTTAACAGGTTGAGGCGAGAGGCATAAATCAAGGACTTGGAATATTTATATCTCTATTTTCTTTATCGGTTATTTCAAGATCGTCTTCAAGACTGATGAGATCTTCATCCTTGAGCTGCTGGGTATTATTTTTTTCTTTAATTTGAGTTACAGCATCATTTACCATGTCTTCAAGAGCTTCAATTGCGGATGTTTTTAATCCTAAAATTGCCGAAGTCATACGCTGAGGGGTTTTAAGTACTTCAAATTCCTCAGTGACTATTATTGATTTAATTAAAGCATTAAGCTCTTTGATTGTGCTGCACTGTTCTATTTTGTCTTTGAAATGGTCCAGTATTTTTCTTTTGAGTACATCGCCATTATACTTACTAAACTCCCCGTTATATTGCGCTGGTACCAGGTGCGATCTTCCTGAACCATTTTTACCATATGGATATGCATTCATAAGACTGATTTTAGGTTCAGATTGGTGTATGTGGTGTTTTGGCACCGTCTTTTTCTGATTATGGTTTGATGCATTCTCTTTTTCTAAATTTTGGGGCGTTGGTGCGTTAGTTTCCATTTGTTGATTTTTAAGTGGATTTTCATGTTTTAACGATGCTGATTGGGCTGCTGTGTTTGTGGCATCTTTTGTTGTATCGCTACCTTTGTCCTTATTTTGTTGCGTAGAAAATGATGATTTCTCCCCTCTCAATTGCATCATATCCTTTTCAACTTGTTTCCTTAATTGTTTCTGTTCTTCCCCTGTAAATGAGTCGGTCCATGTTGAATAATTATTTCTCAGGGGGCTTTGAGGTAGATTGAGTATTCCAAAAAATCCCTGCGAAAATTCTTCATGGAAAAATTTAATAATATTTAATGAATGGTCGTACATGGGATCTGTATCATCATAATAATCACCTCTAGCTTTAATAAACGCATGTAAATCCTTTGGACTGACATGTGCGTATTTGCAGTACAGCAGAAACTCTTCTGCCTGATTCGCGTGATGTTCAAATTTAGAAAATAAGTTATCGGTTGAATTGTTGATCAGTGCAATTTCTTGCTCGGTGAATAAAGGTTTTACATGATTGAGTAATTCTATCATAGTATTCGATGGCGATTGAGAATTGATTGCATCCTGAAATCGGTGTAATAACCGTCTGGTTTGAGCATCTGAAATGCTGTTATAGGTATAATGTGTGATTAATACGTTAAAGTACTCCGTTAAATTAAGTCTGAAATACGGAGCAACCTGTTCATAGGAATTAAAGTCATTGTTTAACCAGGATAAAGCTTGTCGGGCAGGTGTTTTCCAATACGTTTTGGGAAATATTAAATTTTCTCTGGTCATGTAACCGATTATTTTTCTTAATGCACCAGGGCCTGACGTCCTGATTGTGGATGTTTTTCTATCGCCATCTTGAGTACGAAAACTTGATAGATTCGCAAACCGATGAGCAGTTAAATAGCGTTTATCCTGACTATATAGCTCTTCATAATTTTTTTTGATTAGATCGCGCAATGAACTAATGAACTCACCCTTTGGAACACTTGCAATGAGATCATTATTTAGAAGATCACGACCATAACTATGGACCAGTATACCTTTCTCGGCATTCAGTTGACCTAGGGGATTTCGGGGAAAGACATCTTCCGCATCAAAATATATGCCCCCCTCATGATAGAGTATTTCAGCCCTTAAAATATCTGATGCAGCAGCATAATTGGAGCCAGGATCTTTTAGCTCATCTGCATAATACCTGGCGCTGTTCATCCCTGTAAATAACTCAGTTTTTTTTATAACGGCAGGGTCGGAATCAGTTGCACCAGGGTTAATATCAATGATGCTTATCTGGTTACTTTTAGCCCATTCTTTAAATTGTTCATATTCTTCTTTTTGTTTCATCGCTTCAGGTGAATCACCAACAAGATAGGTTGATGAGTCAATCCAGACATTAGCTTCGTAGTCAGGGTTTGTGGCTTTCCATTTCGCGATATTTTGTTTTCCCTCTTCTTTTAAAATCCCTCCTAACCAAATGGCATGAAGCTTTTTGGGAACTAAAGTGTTGTCAGTTTTTTCAAGCATAGGAACAATCCCCAGAAGATATCGGAATGTGTTTATGGATTAATTTTGTGTCGATTGATTAAAGTATAGACTTTATTTGCGGTACTGTGGCGGGGGGCGTGCGGTTCTGGGATGTGGTATTTATAAATTTGTCTTATTCGTCATTTTGAAATTCTATGAGATCACCCGGCTGACATTGTAAATAATGACAAATTGCTTCAAGGGTCGTGAAGCGAATTGCTTTGGCTTTGCCATTTTTTAATATGGATAAATTGGCTTCGGTAATATCGATCGCTTCAGCCAGATCTTTTAGCCGACATTTTCTTTTTGCCATCATCACATCCAAATTAACGATTATCGTCATGGCATTATCCTTAAATGGTCAGTTGGGCATCTGTTTTTAATCGATTTGCTTCTTTGACAATCCAGGAGGCCAGTAAAATAATAAATGCAGTAATCAGGGTTGTTGCATTGGTTGAGCCCAGAGTGATACTTATCAGCCGTTTGCCTACTGGATTATTGAACGTTAATGCCGCAGTAATCAGCGGTTGATAGATTAATTGAATGAACTCTCCAAAGATCATGAAGATACTAATATTTTTGATTAGTTTAATATTTTCTTCCTCAAATAAAGCGCCTTGTTCATATAATCGAAAGAGTCTGGCAAGTTGGCGGCAGATAAGCACTGTAATGGTTATAGGCACAAGTTCTATAGCGAGAATAATGAAGCGATGAGTTAAAGATATTTGAGAGGGGTTCTCAACCAGATCTCCGGAAAATATAGAGTGCCATGCTCCCCATTGCAGCATGGTTTCCAAATGAAACAGGATAAGATAAGTTACTCCAAGTGGGAGTGCCCAACTGAGTGTTTGAAAAAAAAGAGACAGAATGTGACTGGTTCTTTTTATTTTATGCATGATGACACCTCAAACGGGATTATTTGGTCTGTATTATAATAAATAATTATCGTTTATCAATAATAATTTATTATAATTTTAGGGGCTGTTGACATTTCATTATATTCAAGCCTACTTTCCGCGACTTGTTCGCGGAATCGATAGATCGTGCGCAAAATAAGAATATATTGCGCCTATAAAGAGTGAATTGGGTCCCGCGAACAAGTCGCGGGGCGTCGAAACTTGAATTGTCAACAGACCCTGGTTATTTTATTGTTTTTTAATATTTGCTAATTAATCCTTTTCCTCATTATTTTTTAATGAGTTCGATTATCGCGCTAATCCAATCGGGATCATCGTTCATACACGGTATTAATGTAAATTTCTTGCCACCGAGCTTTAGCCATTGCTCTCTGGTCCTGATGCCCATTTCCTCCAGCGTTTCCAGGCAGTCGGTAACAAAAGAAGGGCAGACTACAGCAAGATTTTTGATGCCTTTTGCAACTAATTCAGATAAAAGCTCATCCGTGTAGGGTTTAATCCACGGAGTTTTGCCTAGTCTGGATTGGAATGATGTGGTGTATTGGTTTTTAGTTAAATTTAATGCACTGGCTAATAAACGACTGGTTTCATGGCATTGCGCTTTATAACATCCTTGGTTACTGCTTGACACAGTTGGGCAAGCCTCCTGACAAACAGTCTTACAGCCACTTTTTTGCACTTGCCGTTCAGGAATTCCATGATAACTGAAGAGAAGAAAGTCATCTTCATCTATATGATGACTTATTACTTTGGCTTGAGCATTAATGTAGGAGGGATGCTGGAAGAAATCTCTGATGATGGTTATAGAAGGGATGACTTCCTGTTTTGCGAGAAGCCGCATGACTTCCTCAATGGATGAACCAGTTGCCGCTGATGAATATTGTGGATACAAAGGCAGAATAGTAATAGATTCACACTCTTTTAATTGATTTAGAGCATTTAAAATTGAGGGTGAGCCATAACGCATACCCAGGACGACTTTGAAATCAGCCCCCAGTTTTAATTGCAGTTGATTGGCTATTTGTTGATTGTGAATCAACAAGGGTGATCCCTGTTCTGTCCAGATTGCCTGGTAAGCATGCGCTGATTTTTTGGCTCTGAACGGTAGAATTATGAGATATACAAGTACATAACGTAACAATACAGGTAAATCAATAACCCGCTTGTCTGTTAGAAATTCGCTTAAATAGGTTTTAACTGCAGAAACTTCAGTACTGTTTGGCGTGCCTAAATTAATAAGTAATAAACCTTGCTTCATTGGTATATTCTGCCCGATTGATTCAATACGGGTGATAATACATGAATATGATGGTCGCAGCAGCACAATTATTAAAATGCTGCTGCGCTAAAGTTTTAAAGAGTACTCAAATCAAGCCATTTCTTCTTCAGCTGTCTCACTCAGTGCAATAACGTTTGAAGCATGGAGGCCTCTTTCGCCGTTTTCCACATCGTAGGTGACCGTCTGACCTGGAACCAGAGTTTTGTAACCAGTACCATGAATTGATGAGAAATGAACAAAAATATCTTCACCACCACCTTCCGGAATAATAAAACCCCAACCTTTGGCATTATTAAACCATTTGACTTCGCCTCTAGCCATAAATCCTCCTTTTGCTAAAGCTTATCAATCGTCGACTGACCTTTGGGCGTCAGTTGATCAATTGCATTCGTCCATAAATGACAATTGTTTACGGCCTATTTTACAATAGGTTATTTCAACATAACTTAAAATGGGATCATTACTCAATAGGTTTATTAAAATTTATCGATGACTTATTTAAATTATGAATCTTGCTTTGTTAGAATAGGCTATTAATACGTGATGTGAGCCTTTTTTGTTTCTTATCGATGAGCGAATTCAATCTACTGGTTTTGTTTTAGGCGACTGGCCATTATCTCGAGTCTTTTTAAAGAATGAGGCTCAATTTCCCTGGTTTATTTTGGTTCCCAGAGTTGAAAACATTCAGGAAATGTATCAGTTGAACAAACAGGAACGGCTGATTCTGATGGAAGAAATGAATCAGTTGTCTGTCTTGGTTGTTGATTATTTTAAACCAGACAAATTGAATATAGGCGCTCTTGGAAATGTAGTTTCTCAGTTGCATGTACATGTCGTTGCCCGCAATGAACACGATAGTTTATGGCCCCAGGGGATTTGGCAATCATCAAACAGTCCTGTGCCCTATGATAACGAGGCAGCAGATGCCCTGGTGTTGGTATTCAAGGATCTCATCCTTGAAGCAGGGAAGAGAATAGGCTAACTTTAAATGAAGGGTAATCAATGGTTTTTTTAATTAAACAGCTCATTCTTAATAATTCCTTAATTTGTTTATGGTATTCTGGTCTAATTGATTTTTCGTGAGGAGTTATTATGGATTTTAATAGTACTTCTAAAATGTTGGCAAAAATGCATGGGCAAAGAAAATCCGCAGATACTGACACGTTAGATGTAACGGATAGTATCGAGCCTGTTGATGCAAACACAAATCAATTGACTGCTGCTCCTCAACTAACACCTTCTTCTAAAATGGAAGAAGTTCTTACGAACAGTCTCAGAGCAAATCTCTCAAAAGAATACTCTCCAATGGAATAAATTCCACTTTTTATAAATAGCTTTAAGTCTAAATTATTCAAATTAGTCTGGTGCGAAAGCTTTTTTTTAGGTATATACTTTTTAATAAGAGAATAGTTCTTGAGGTTAGAGTATGGCTGGGGGTTTTTCTGCAACAAGTCACTGGCGTGATTCAGCACGAAGTGCTCGTTTTTTTATTGTGGATGCTCGGGCAGCGTTTCCTATATTTTTATTTTTAATGCATATTAGAGTGTGGACCGGGATTTTGGTCTTAATCTCAGCGGTATTCTTTGGTATCGTTGAACATTATGGTTTTACCATCCCTGTTTTTTTGCGATGGCTAAGAAGTATCATGGCGGGGTCTGTTAAATCATCGCAACCATGGTGGAGATAATGGAACGAGATATCAGTAAATGTATGGGTATAATTGCCGCAGCGTTGAATGCCAAATTTTATTTAAATGATCGTTTTGTCAGTTACGATGAGGTCTTTGCAGATACTGGTTTATTACCCGCAATCGCCAAGCGGGCTGATCAATTGTGTTCTTTATGTCTGGGGTATGGATTAGGAGCAACTTTTGATGAGGCTGAGGGGGCATTATTGGGTATACGTGTTGTATTTGATGAAGTCACCCCAAATGTGTTACGTTTGCTGTGTATGACGGATGTGGTGAATGAATTAATACATGGTGGGCCAAGCCGGGATTACACTCCTCTGGATGAATTAATGTATGATTAAATGCTCTTCGCAAATAATTGTAAAGAATTCGAAAGTTATTAAAGCAGTTACAATTTTTGATAATCTGGTTTGCTAGACTAACCTTATAAAGCTATATATGTAGGAGTTACCGAATGTCAAATGCAAGCGATGGAAATTCAAGATACAGGGATAACAGGTACAGTTTTCATCTCAGTACATCGGGTGAAACGGCGGGAGTACCCCCTGAATTTGTCCATCAGAATGTCTTACGCCCGGTTAAAGAATTACTGCAGAAAACGGCTAGAGCACTTAGCTTAAGGCCTGATGACGCTGATTACCGAAATGTGGTTGAATTACTGAACAATTGCATCAATGGAGTCCAGAACGGATTAGACAACAAAATTGTCAATCAATCTGCATCAGTGCATCATGAACACGATGAACATGTAACAACATCTCAAACATCTTTGGGGTTTTAAATAGATACATTACTGGAATTCCTCTCATCGATTTTCGTAAATACTGTTATACTTTATTCATAAACTTATTAACTTAGGGCGTTTTGCCCTCTCACCAAAGTATTGATGTTATGAAAGATCGACTCTCAGATGAGCAAAATGAAGTAATATTGAAAGCCTTGAATGATGCCATTGAAAAAGGGCCGTGGGATAAGTCTAATTTTTTAAAAGTTGTCGGTAAAAATTTAATTGAAATTCGTGATGGATTCATCAATCAATTAGGTGCAAGCAGCCGTGCCCAACTTAAAGCAGAATCCCATCTGGCAAATCGTATAGCCCTCAGGAGCGGACAGCAGGAAATCTATATTTCTTTATATTCTTCCGATGGTACTTCGATACAATCTTGGGAGAAGATTATTGCAAATCTTCCTAAACAAATGATCTCTCGACCTATATATGCTGACGAAGCTGATGTTAAAGCACTGTTAAAAACGAAAGAAAACAAACAGAATGAAGCCTACGTTGCAATATACATTAATCAATCGGATATTTTGCCTCTTTCTTCTGATAAGGCTCCTGTTGATAAACTTGGTAAAATGTTATTAAGCCTGAAAGATAAAACACTTAATCTGGATAATATCAGTCGTTTTGTACATAGTACTGGTGTCTATAAATTTGAACGAAACCGATTGATTAAAATATCGTAGCCCGATTGATTTTATTGATTATTTTCATCATTTTGATTATCTCCAGAGCCTGTTGACATTTCATCTATTTACCCCTATTTCCAGGGCTTTACTCCTGAACGATCTTCATTTTTTTAATGAAACTATTTTTTAGATTCCGCGCATAAAGCGTAGAACGTAGGCTAAGACTGCAATAGTCAAAAGATTCTAACCTATTGAATAATAGGAGCAAAATTTCAGTATAACGGTTCTGAAACCAAGTATAAAACGAGTTTGCGATGTTAAGGCTAATGCTCAATAGCCTTAGCAAGGCAATCCAAATCGAATATTCGCTAACATACTGTTCTGGATTGCCTCACAGCGCTCTCGACGACGACTCATTTGTAACAAATTAAAAATTCGTTCAAAGAACCTGGTGAAAATATCGCAAATTTATCTCAGAGCAGTATATACTTGAATTAATCAATCTAATTAAAAGTTTTAACAATGGCTCAGCAGCAACAACAATCAGGTTCAGACAATGCAATGGCACCAGTATGGATTATCATACTGTTGTTTATTACTGGTTTTCTTGTTTGGAAATTTGGGCATGCATACATCGTTAGTGCTGTTTTTGAAATAAATATCTGGCAGGCTAGACTGGTTAATTTGTTCATTAATAATCAAGCCTTAACGAATCAGATATACCTGATGCAGACTATTGATCCTGCTACGGTGCATTGGGAGCAATTGATGCAGATGACGGAGAACGTAGGTAATTTTATGCGTTATCCGGTTGTTCTTGTTTTGATAGTGTTAGCCGTTGTCCTTTATAAATCCAATATAACCTTAAAGTTCCGCAAAGCTCATGACATGAAAAGTTTGAGGGCTCAGGAGCAATTCAATTGGCCAGCAATTATGCCTGTGATTAAAGAAGATTTAGTCAGTCAGGATGTGAATACAGGACCTTGGGCAATGGCTTTGACCCCAATGGAATTTGCCCGTAAATATAAGTTATTAAGAAAAGATGATGCTATATTGGATAATCCTATACCCGGGCAGGAAATGACTGCAGGGATCAGACGCGGGGACGCAAAGCGGGTTTTTACCCTGCAATTGGGCCCATATTGGGATGGTTTTGAGCGTTGCACTCCACAAGCTTATGCCTTGGCGGCTGTTTTTATTGCCCGAATGAATCGGGACAGGGATGCAGCCAATAACATTCTTAAAGTGTTGGACGCGACTTTTGTTTCCGGGAAACCGGATTTTTCGGTTGCTAAACCCGTGATTAAAAAATACCAAAATGCTGATAATGTTCAGGAAATTATATCAAAGCATGCATACATGCTGACTGTACTCGCTTCCTTGCTTGAAGGCGCTCGAGATGATGGAGTCGTTCCCAGTTCTGAATTTCTTTGGTTAAAACCCGTGGACAGGCGATTATGGTATATGCTTAATTGTGTAGGCAGACAAACGCCTTATGCTGAAGTTGGTGGTCCATTTGCTCATTGGCGTGCTGAAAAGGAAATGGGGCGCCGCTCATTAGTCCCTATGATTGATGAAGCGATTCGAGCTTTGGAAATTGCAATTAAAGAGATTAAATTAACACCTCGTCAAATGGGAGAGTTAGAGCCATGATGCGCGGTATTGATAGTAGACATGAGTTAGATCCAACCCTTCTCTTAAGGGATACTCGAACTTTAACTCAAAGATTAGGGGATTTCTTTGCCGATCCCACCAATATATCGATATTGCTTTTTGCGCTGGCTGCCGCAGCATATTACTTTTCTGAAGTGGCAACCTTATTGATGTTAATCGGCTCCTTATGCTTCCTTTACAGTTTTACCCGAAAACAAAAATTACCCTTCCGTTTGCCGCAAATTGCGCGTGTAAAGGATTATAACGACATGAAGCCGGGTATTAATAAACCCAATATTGCACGAGGAATTGCATTTTTCGGTAATGATAGAAAAACGGGTGAAGAGCTGTGGTTTGCCAATGATGACATGAGAACCCATGCTTTAATTTTCGGTTCTACTGGTAGTGGTAAAACAGAATGTTTAGTCTCTCTTGCTTACAATGCATTGGTTCAAGGTAGTGGATTTATCTATGTGGATGGTAAAGGGGATAACTCTCTTTATGCAAAAGTCTTTTCTATGGTTCGAAGTATGGGGCGTGAAGATGACTTGCTGCTAATTAACTTTATGACCGGTGCGCGCGATATTGTTGGCCCTCAGGAAAAAAGACTTTCTAATACCTTAAACCCTTTTTGTCAGGGTTCCTCAAGTATGTTGACCCAGTTGGTGGTAAGTTTGATGGGCGGATCGGGTCAGTCCTCTGATGGGGATATGTGGAAAGGTCGTGCTATCGCATTCGTTGAAGCCTTAATGCGTTTATTGGTTTATATGCGTGATGATGGCGCTATTCTTCTTGATGCAAACTCCATACGAAACTACTTCGATCTACAACGACTGGAATCAATAGTAATTGACAAGGTATTCCCTCGAGACGATCAGGAGAGCGTTAATATTGAGCAGGTTCCCAAACTGGTAACCGACCCGTTGCGAAACTATTTGAACACCCTGCCGGGTTATAATAAAGAAAAAAAAGGAAAGCAGGTATCTCAGGTATTGGAACAGCATGGTTTTATTACCATGCAGCTGGTACGAAGCTTTTCATCATTGGCTGATACTTATGGTCATATTATTCGAACCAATTTGGCCGAAGTTGATTTTAAAGACGTTGTATTGAATCGACGAATCTTGGTCGTGTTATTACCTGCCCTGGAAAAATCTCCAGATGAATTATCAAACCTCGGTAAAATTATTGTGTCTTCATTAAAAGCCATGATGGCCGCAGGACTTGGTGAAGAGGTGGAAGGGGATTACCGCGATGTTATTTTAAGAAAACCAACCAATGCACCCACACCCTATATGTGCATTCTGGATGAGTACGGTTATTATGCGGTGCAAGGATTCGCGGTGGTACCTGCTCAGGCGCGATCTCTAGGTTTCTCTGCTATATTTGCGGGGCAGGATTTACCCGCATTCCAAAAAGCATCAAAAGAAGAGGCGGCTTCAATTGGCGCGAACACCAACATTAAAATTTGTATGAAGCTGGAAGATCCTACTGAAACCTGGGATTTCTTCACCAAAACTGCAGGCGAAGCTTATGTTACCAAAGTAGACTCATTTCAAACAAAGGATACCAGTATCGCGAATAGTTATATGGATACTAAAAGTTCTTCATTTGAAAAACGATCTCGAGTGGACTTATTGGACTTAAAAGAACAAACAGAAGGTGAAGCACATATATTCTTTAAATCCAAAATTGTACGGGCGCGAATGTTCTATGCGAACCCAAAACCAGTGAAACAATTGAAAATCAATCAATTTTTGAAGGTTGAACCTCCACCTGATGATTATTTAATGAAGTTACAAAAGCAATTGTCTTCATTCCAGCAAATATTGGATAGTGGTGATTTAAGTATCAATAAAGAGGTCGAAAATGAAGAGATTAGCTTAATCAGCAAGGTATTAAGGGAATCCAATATTGAAGAGCCTATTGAACGAGGAGTTGCGGCATTAATAGCATTCCACGGCCATAACGAGCCAGAGCCCGTTGAGGATATTATTGAGGAAGAGGTTGAAGGTGCATTGACCATATTTAGCCCTCTCAGGATTAACAGTAATGCTCCACCTATTTTAGTGAGTGATAAAGCGACGTTCTCTGAATCTTTGTTGCCTATTAATGAAACAAGAAATCAAATGATGATGATAGAGCGACTTACTGGAGCTAAAGATAAGTATGCCGGTACAGTTGCGAATGAACTGATCAAAGACTTTCAATTAGCAACAAGCTATCCTCCTGAAGATCGGGATGTTATTGATCCTCAGGAACTTACTGACGTTGTTAGGAGTTTGTCTTCTCGAATTGCATTGGAACGTGAAAAGGCTATTAAAAAAAGTGAGGAAGAGTTTTCCTGATGAATCAGTTATTCAATGAATCTGCCCTGGTGTAAGGTCGAAATCTCTCAAAAACATCATTCCGCATATGATGGTTTTCTTTACTCCAGGTGCTTTTAGGCACAACTACCATCTGAAAGGTATTTCGCTCTATTTTCTTCCGTTTTGAACGTATTAATTTAACTCACCAAGAGTTTATTTTATTCACGAGCAATTAAAAACAACAGTTCTCTTTTGCGCAGCATAAATAATTTCTTTAAAAAAATAGCAATTTTATTAAATTCATTGTAACGTAATGATTTGTATGTTTTTATTATCGGCTAGTAGTTTAAGATAGTTAGACATAGATAACACATGAAGTCTTTTTTCAAAATTGGGGATAACGGGTGAGATCAGTGCGTACTAACTACATCATTATAATGATCCGCGTCATTGGGTTGATGGTCTTGCTTTTGCTCAGTGCTTGTCATCGCTCCCATTATGTTCCAGATGAAGATGATCCAAAGCTGCCTTGTAAAGTTCAAGGAGCCTGTGACTCTACTATCATGAAGTATTTTACCAAATTGAACAAAAGCGGTATAAAGGTAGTCACTATAGGCCAGGATTATTTAATCAGTATTCCTGCAAGCGCATTGTTTGATGATCAAACTCCTCATATAAAATGGTCTTCCTATGGTTTATTAAATGAAATATCAACGTTTCTTAAACAATTTAGAAAAGTAGCAATTACAGTAACGAGCTACAGCAGTAAATACGTATCCGTTCAAAGAGAACGGGCATTAACTATGGCACGATCCCGAGTAGTGGCAGAATATTTATGGTCTCAAGGTATTGATAGCCGTTTTATCTTTACACAAGGGTTAGGTAGTGATAAACCTATAGTTAGTTTTAACCAGGGAGGCGATAAATCACCAAATGCCCGAG
Organism: Legionella moravica DSM 19234; assembly: GCF_000423305.1. GTDB lineage: Bacteria > Pseudomonadota > Gammaproteobacteria > Legionellales > Legionellaceae > Legionella > Legionella moravica. The sequence goes on from NZ_AUHS01000019.1 coordinate 46,972, forward strand.
TAGAAATTACGTTTCGACGTGCTGTAGTCAATTGAGGAAGTTATGAGCCGGGAAAATTGGTTATTAATTCAAAGAAATAAAAACTTTAATGTTAATATTTACCGAAGTGGTCTGGTTGCCTTAATTTTTTCACTTTTGATAAGTGGTGTTATTGGTGTATTGATATTTTACCTTTATCTGCATCAGCCAGAGAGAGATTATTACGCGACCAGTGGAGTTACTCCCCCGGTCAAGCTAAAGTCGATACCGACACCAAATGAATCGTCTGTACCTTTACTGGAGCCGGATCCACCAACAGATGATGTACCAAGGATTATACCGCAATAATTAGAGGTTATTATGGCTGAAGATGCCTTAGCAGTTGTAGCATTAAGAAATCAGTTTTATAAAGATAGCCAGCGTAAAGTAATATTAGCGCTTTTGATTGCTATTGTGGTTAATTTTATATTGGGTTCGATGTTGGTTTATATTTTAACTCATCCCCCCGCTCCTCGATATTTTGCAACAACAATTAATGGGCGCATTACCCCACTGTTTCCTTTGAATGAACCAAATCAATCCGATTCTGCGGTATTGCAATGGGCAAACCAGGCGGCAATTGCTGCTTTTACCTACAACTTTGTTAACTACAGAGACGAGTTGCAGGCATCTTCCGGTTTCTTTACTGCGGATGGCTGGGATCAATTTCTTAATGCACTTCAGTCTTCAAACAATCTTGATGCGGTAAAAGCTAAGAAGTTGATTGTTTCAGCTGTTGCTACCCGTGCACCCATTATCTTGCAAAAAGGGGTATTAAATGGTAGTTACTCCTGGCGGGTACAAATGCCTATATTGGTTACATATCAGAGTGCCAGCGAATTTACACAGCAAAATAATGTGGTAACCATGTTGATTACTCGAGTATCCACTTTAAATTCCCCTCGCGGTATTGGTATATCACAATTTGTAGTCGGACCTGCCAGTGGTGGGGTGAATTAATGATGATTAAAACAAAAATAAAATTTAAACTTAAGATTCTTGCTGCATTGGTTAGTCTGATGCCATTGGGTAGTTTTGCAGCAAACCAGGGCGATGATGCAAAACAGGCTTTACAGCAATTACGGATGTTGCAGCAAAAATTATCTCAGAATCCTGGCCAGGACAGTCAAGGTTCTAGTGATTCAAGTGGAAGTGCTGCCCCATCTGCAGCTAATGCGAGTAATCAATCGCCTCCCAGTACGGTACAGACTCCTTCGCCATCGACAAATCAGTCACAGAATTCTTCTAACAGTGATACTCAGGCAATAACTCAATCAGAAACTGAAATCATTGACAATAAAGCATTCAAAGACATGACTCGGAATTTATATCCTTTAAGCCCCGAACAAATTGTTCGTTTAAAGCAAATGTATCAAACAACGGAGTACGCTCAGGCATCTACTCCTGGCACTCCACCAAAGCCAACTGCCACATCGCAATTTGTTAATTTGTCGCCAGGATCTACCCCTCCGGTGATCAGGTTATCGCAAGGATTTGTTTCTTCTTTGGTTTTTCTGGATTCTACTGGCGCTCCCTGGCCGATTTCAGCATATGATTTAGGCGATCCTTCCGCATTTAACATCCAATGGGACAAGACCAGTAATACCCTAATGATTCAAGCAATGAAATTATACAACTACGGTAATCTGGCTGTGCGGTTAAGAGGCTTGAATACACCGGTCATGTTAACTTTGATTCCAGGACAGAAAGCTGTTGATTATCGCGTTGATTTGCGTGTACAAGGCTATGGCCCTAACGCAAAAACAATGCCTATGGAAGAGGGAATACCTCCTTCAGCCAGTGATATATTACTTCATGTTTTGGATGGTGTGCCTCCTGCTGGAAGTACTCGTTTAGTAGTTAGTGGTGGTGATGCACGTGCATGGTTATCCAATAATAAAATGTATGTTAGAACCAATCTTACGATATTGTCACCGGGCTGGTTAGCAAGTATGACCAGTGCTGATGGAACGCATGCTTATGAAATGCAAAAATCTCCGGTGTTATTAGTGTCCTGGCATGGCAAAGTCATGCAACTTAAGGTAGAAGGGTTATAAAAACATGGCAAGCAGAAAAGAAAATATCAAGTCACTGTTTTCCAATACTCGAACTCGAGTGATTATCATTTTTACATTAATCCTGTTGATTATCGCTGTCGTTATTGGTTACATGAAGCTAAGAAGTACCATTCAAGGCCCTTTATCAAAAGCTGCAGTGAGTGTGACACCTGGAATTCAATCCATTCCTGGTGTGCTTGATCCAACAGCACAATATGCCAAATTGCAAGAAGAGCAGAATATTACCCAAGCCAAGCAAGCCGAAACTACGGGCGGTAGCGCCATACCAACCATTATTCGTACCCAGGCACTGGGTGAGGGAGTAGGAGTTATTGGTGCACAGGGTGGGCAAAGTGGTGTTGGTTTTACTGCTTTAGCCAGAGAGGATGATGAAGGGGCCCAACGAAGTTTGTGGATACAGGATCTGCAAAATGGTGGTTGCAGTAAGGCAGTTATTAATAAAGTAATCAATCAGGGCGCTTTATTAAACGATCTGAAGCAAGCATGCAGTTGTGTGCAACTGAAGGATAGCGGTTTTGTTCTTAAGGATCTGGAACAGGTCTGTGAGTGCAAAGAATTAAGAGCCGCAGGATATAATGCCAGACAACTTAAAGAAGCAGGTTACACCGCAGCGCGATTAAGAAGTTGTGGTTTTGATGCGTGTGAGTTACGAAATGCTGGATTTAGCGCTCAGGAAATGAAGGATGGTGGATATTCTGATGGCGAATTAAAAGGAGCTGGATTTTCTGATAATGAAATTGCCAAGGCCAGTGGTTTACCCGATGGAATCTCTGCTGATGACGTAAGAAAAGCAGGATGTGGTGTTGCTGCTCTAACCAAGTTACGTAAAGCAGGTGTATCTGCTTCTGCAATTCGAAAAATTACAGGGTGTAGTGCAGAACAGTTAAAAGCTGCAGGTTATTCTGCCAAAGAGTTGAAGGATGCCGGTTTTAGTGCGGCGGATCTAAAGAGGGCAGGTTTCTCACCCGATGAACTGAGAGCTGCCGGGTTTACTGCACGCGATTTATTAAATGCAGGGTTTACACCAGATGAGCTTGCCAAAGCTGGTTTTACTGCCGCGGAAATAAGAGCAGCTGGTGCGGAACTACCTCCAGGAATAACACCAAATGATATAAAAAATGCTGGCTGCGATGTTGAAGTATTAAAAAAACAAAGAGCCGCTGGAGTTAGTGCTGCTTTAATCAAACAATATGCCGGGTGCAGCGCGCAGGCATTGAAGGCTGCTGGTTTTAGCGATGCAGAATTGGCAGATGCCGGGTTCACCCCGCAAGAGATTAGTTCTGCTGGCGCCCTGTCTGATGCAGATGTGAAAGCAGCAGGTTGCGATCCCGATAAGTTGAAAAAATTACTTAATGCAGGTGTTTCTGCTAAACGGATCAGAGATTTAAATGGTTGCAGCGCAGAAGCATTAAAAAAAGCTGGATTTGATGTCAAATCCTTAATGGATGCGGGATTTACACCAGCTGAATTACTCGCTGCGGGTTTTTCTCAGAAACAATTGCAAGATGCCGGCTTAAGCCCGGCGTCTATTATTGCCAGCGGTAGAACAGCTGATTGCAGTGTTGAGTCATTAAAAAAAGCCAGGGCTGCAGGTGTAAGCGCCCTTACAATCAAACAAACGATGGGATGTTCTGCAGCGGCATTAAAGGCTGCAGGGTATTCAGCAAAAGAACTGAAGGATGCGGGATTTACTGCTGCTGAGCTTAAAGCTGCTGGTTTTAGTGCAAAAGATCTGAAAGATGCAGGATTTAGTGCCAAGGAATTACGTGATGCAGGTTTTTCAGCACAAGATCTGAAAGCCGCTGGTTTCAGTGCAAAGGAGCTCAAGGATGCCGGTTTTAGTGCTGCAGAACTAAAAGCTGCAGGCTTTTCTGCTGCACAACTTAAAGCAGCGGGATTTAGTGCAAAAGATCTGAAGGATGCCGGCTTCTCTGCTGCGGATTTGAAAAATGCAGGATTCAGCGCAAAAGAACTTAAAGATGCAGGTTTTTCAGCGTCTGATTTAAAAAATGCGGGGTTCAGTGCTAAAGATTTGAAGGATGCTGGATTCTCAGCCGCTGAGCTAAAAAATGCTGGTTACAGTGCTGCAGAACTGCGAAATGCGGGCTATACAGCTGCCGAACTGAAAGATGCCGGATTTACTGCAGGTCAACTACAAGCAGCGGGATTTTCTGCAGCAGAATCAAGCATGGCAGGTTTGCAAGAACCTAACCTGCAACAAAATCCTTCTTCGTTAACGGGTATTCCTGGTTTTCCTGGTCAGAAAACATCTGCTTCACAGGCTGCATCCAGTAGTGATCAACTGCAGGCGATTTTAAATAAACAAAATCAACAGATGGCTGAGCAAAAATACCAACAAAAAATCCAGCAACGAACTTCGGATATGCTTTCTGCTGCAAATCAATCAATACAAGGCTGGAAAACTGTTAGTACTCAGGTATACACGGCAGGAACTGAGGAAAAACCTGCTGGTGCAAGTGAAATTGCTCCTGCTGGCTCAGCAAATCCTACAGCTCAAGGACAACAGGCGCAGGCACAAAACAATGCTCCACCCCAAAAAGCTATCATTAAAACGGGTGACATTGTATTTGCTGTCATGGATACTTCAGTCAACAGTGATGAACCAGGCCCAATTTTAGCAACTATAGTTACCGGCAAATTGAAGGGCGCTAAATTGATAGGCAGTTTTAATTTACCTTCTAATGCGGATAAAATGGTGATTACCTTTAATACCATGTCCGTGCCTGGTGCAGCAAAAACAACATCAATATCTGCATTTGCGATTGATCCCAATACAGCCAGAACTGCTTTATCCAGCAGAACAGACCATCATTATTTAATGCGTTATGGTTCTTTATTTGCTTCTTCATTTATTGAAGGATTCGGTAATGCATTCCAATCAGCGAATACTACTGTAAGCATAGGTGGTACTGGTGGTGGAAATAATATCACCGTATCGAATGGTATCGGTCGATCCTCTCTTGAAAATGCCGTTATCGGTTTGGCAACAGTAGGTAAAAGCTGGGGACAGCAAGCGCAACAATTGTTTAATACCCCAACTACCGTTGAAGTATTTTCGGGAACTGGTTTGGGAATTTTATTTACACAAGATGTAACAACTATTTAACTTGATGGCAGAAGAATAATGGCAGAACATGATCAAGATAATGATGAATATCGATTTGCGGAGCTGGATTCATTTGAAAATGAATCAATGGGTGGATCTGAACTGGGTCAAAGCAGCGACCTGTCTTCCGGGAAGGGGCAACGTTCTGAGCAAAAGAATATAAAACGGAACGCTTTGATTGCTGTAGGTTTGGTTATTTTTGCTATGGTGTTGTACAAGTTCATTGGTTATATGTTCTTCTCAGGTGCATCAGAACCTGTGGCAAACAAAGCCGCTGTACCGCCGATAACACAAGTGGCGACAACACAACCCGCACCAACGACAACGATTACTCCTGCCCCTGTTCAGCAAATTCAACAGGTTCAGCAAATTGACTCACAAGCGGAAAGAGAATTGACCAATAAAGTTTCTGCTCTTGAAGCATCTCAACAAAGTCTTAGATCAGAGGTGAGTGCTCTTAGTGACCAGATTGGAGCGATTAACAATAATATTAATAATTTGAATTCGCAAATTGCCAATCTCAACCAGGTGATGGGGACTTTATCAAATCAACTAGCCAAACAATCAGAAGTTATTGGTGTGTTGATTGCTCGTTCACAGCCTAAAAAAGTGAAACCAGTTGCTCGTTATGTGCCTCAGAGTATTAAATATAATATTCAGGCAGTAATTCCAGGTCGCGCATGGCTAATTGGCTCAAATGGTTCTACAATTACAGTTAGAGAAGGGACAAACATTGCAGGATATGGAGTGGTGAAATTAATTGACTCACTACAGGGTCGAGTGTTAACCAGCTCCGGGCAAGTAATTAAGTTTAGTCAAGACGATAGTTGAGGCGAATATGGCAACTTGTACTGGCGGCACAGTTTCATGCTGGATCTCAAGCCAAGCTGATATTTTAACGAATCTTGCAAATTCATTAGCTCCTGTAGAACGATTACTTACAGGTGGTGCTTACCTTATTGGTTGTGCTTTTTTATTTAAGGCAATCTATAGTTTGAAGGTTTACGGTGAGGCTAGAACTATGATGTCCAATAGTGCCAGCGTCAAAGAACCAATAATGTATCTTATGGTTGGAGCGATTTTAATTTATTTTCCAACTGCATTTAAAACATTTATGCAATCAACCTTCGGATATCAAAATGTACTTCAATATGCTCCTGTAAATAGTAGTAATCAGGCGCTTGACACACTTTTTGGTAGTGGTAGCGTCGTTGGAAGACCATTAGCTATGTTAATACAGGTAGTTGGCATAATTGCATTTGTCAGAGGATGGGTATTAATTGCTCGCTCTGCATCTCAAGGGCAACCCCCAGGAGGTACTGGAAAAGGCTTAATGCATGTATTTGGTGGGATTTTAGCAATCAATATTGTAGGTACTATTAATATGATTAATAATACTTTATACGGGTAAGGTTAGACTAAATTAAAATTGGGAGAGAATAGTGAAAAGTAAAATCGTCAATAAATCAGGATATAAGTACTGGTTGATGAGTGCGGTGTGCATGGGGCTAATTGCTTTAGTTAGTCAAGAGGCCGCAGCAGGATCAATAACAATAGGAAATATGGCTTCAACTATAACTGGTTCGTTCACCAGTTTAGCTAAATTGATTACAGCAGGTTCCTACTTGGCTGGTTTAGGATTTTCTATTGGTGCCATTATGAAGTTCAAGCAACATAAAGATAATCCTACTCAAATTCCAATTGGAACACCTATCGCGCTGGTATTTATTGCGGCCGCATTATTATTCCTGCCTTCTATTCTCGGTGTGACAGGACAAACCATGTTTGGAAGTGCTGGAGAAACTGCAGGTCCTACTGGTACAGTATTTAAGTAAGTATGAAGCCTGTTTAGGATATAGAAACAAATTGGGTAGAGTATCGTTCTTTACCCAATTTGGTTTTTTTTCCAAATAGGTTTTTATGATTTTGAAGTAGAGTTACATAAAGGTGTCTAAAGGCTATAAAACTGAAACTGTTCATGCTATGAATGGTTAAGGGCACCCTGGTTCTTAAATTCAGCTTAATGTGAGCCGAGAATATGGCGGGTAATCAAGAACGCTGCGAATTAAAATTAATTGCTACACCAGGTTCCTGGCGTTTGTATTCAGCCAGAAAAATTGATGAGCGATTTAAATCGTATGAGCAAAAAATATTTAACAGAGATCGTTATACCTGCCAGTTTTGTGGATTTCAAGCGCGCTTATTTCAAGAAATTGTAAACCTTGATAATGATTATACAAACAACAGGTTATCCAATCTGGTAACTGCATGCTGTTTCTGCGCTCAATGTTTTTTTATTGAGTCTGTAGGTGTTGGTGGTTATGGCGGTGGGACACTCATATATCTTCCTGAATTGAGTCAGTCTGAATTAAACAGCTTATGTCATGTTTTATTTTGCGCTATTACAAATGACACGGGCTACAAATCGAGCGCACAAAATATCTACAGAAGTTTTAAATTTCGCTCCCAAATTGTTGAAGAAAAATTTGGTGAGGGAACAAGTGATCCTGCAATATTTGGGCAATTAATGATTGATTCTGGCGTAACAAGTCAAGAAATTAGCAGTCAGCTTTTGAAAAATGTGTGCTTATTACCTTCAAGAGCGAAATTTAGAAAACAGATAGAAAAATGGGCTGCCAGTGCATTAGAAGAAATTGCTGAATAGATATTAAAGAATTAGACGACTGAGATTGGTGACATAAAACCATAATGGTCGTGAAATAAATAAAAATTGGGGATAAGGGATGGCGAAATGGTCAGAATCGTTTTTTGAGGGTATAGATACCTTCTTTGCCTGGTTAAGCACTTCTCTGAAGCAGACGACTGAGTCGTATGTTGATTTGGAAACTGCAGACAGTCCAACTGTCCTGGTCAATCATGATGGTTCTTTAATTTCAATTATAAAGATTGAAGGAGTGACCGCACTGGCTGGAGCTGAAGAGTTTGATCGGTTAGTCTCTGGTTTAAATAACGCATTTCAGGCCGCAATGGGAAGACCTGGCCATGCCCTGCAAGTCTATTTCAGTCATGACAAGCAAAATATAAAAAAGGTCATCCAGGACATTTACGAGCCAGCGGAAGCTACAGCAAAGCGGCTTGATCTGACCTTAGGAGATTTGTTTGACGAACGTGTCGATTATTTAGCGCAATACTGTGCTGAAGAGAGAGTTTATTTTGTATTGATTACCCGTCCATTTAATCTCTCCAATGATCAGTTGAAACTATCTTTCAAAGCCAAAGCGAAATTTATTAAAGACAATAAAATACCTCCATTTAAAAATACCCAGACGATTTTTGCCGCAGTACCTGAATTACGAGATACTCATGACGCCTATGTACGAGCTATCATGAATGATCTGGATGCATTACGTGTATTTGCCAAATTGCTCGATGTTCATGAGGCCGTACATGCAATTCGGATGACTGCAGATCCTGATTATACAGCAGACAATTGGCGCGCTACTTTACCTGGTGATAAGTTGCCTGTACGTGAAGTAAACAGTTTTGAAGGAGACCCTTCAGATCTGTTGTGGCCCTCGCTGGCGAAACAGGTTATTCCCAGAGATGCAGAAGTTCTTGATTTAAGAACGGTTAGGGTTGGTGATAAAATTTATGCGTCTACCTATATTGATTTGTTTCCAAAAGATGTAAGACCTTTTATTACCCTATTTTCGCGGATACTACCCTCTCATGTTCCCTGGAAAATTGCTTTCTTAATTGAAAGTGAAGGCTTAAGTACGATTAAACTCAAAGGTCTTTTGTCCGCCATATTAAGTTTCAGCTCCGCCCAAAACCGGCTGATCAGTGATTCGGTCAACTTGTTAAAATACCTACAGCTCAATACTGATGAAGCGATTGTGCGCTTGAGAGTTGTTGCAACTACCTGGGCACATGAAGGAAACTTGCCCTTGCTTAGACGAAGAAGTTCGGAGTTAGTCAAAGCAATACAGGGTTGGGGCTCGACGGATGTTTCAGAGATTTGTGGTGATCCTTTTGCCGGGTTTGTTTCTACAATGCTCGCAACAACAATGAATAGCCCAGCAGTACCTACTGTTGCACCCTTATCAAGTGTGATCTCCATGCTGCCTATAACGCGCCCGGCATCTCCCTGGAAGACTGGCGCTTTACTGTTCCGATCCCCGGATGGTAAACCGTGGCCATTCCAACCGGGTTCTACAGAGCAGACAACCTGGATTGATTTGGTTTATGCTCGCCCTGGATCAGGTAAATCAGTATTATCCAATGCCATCAATTTGGCTCTTTGCCTCTCAGGGGGATTAACTCGATTACCTCGAATAGCCATTATTGATATTGGACCGTCAAGTAGTGGTTTGATTTCATTATTAAAAGAAGCGCTTCCAGCCTCAAAACGTCATCTGGTCGCTTATCATCGCTTGCGAATGACGCCTGAATATTCTATTAACCCATTTGATACTCAGTTAGGTTGCCGTTATCCAACCGCATTGGAACGATCCTTTTTAGTGAATTTTATTACCTTGCTCACCACACCCTTAGGCGCGGTAAAACCTTATGACGGAATGCCTGATTTGGCAGGTATGGTCGTCGATGAGCTCTATAAGAGCATGGCCGATGAATTTAATCCCACTCCTTATGCTCCTGGTGTTGAGGAATTCATTGACAGTATTTTAGAGGAAATTGGGTTCGTACGTGATTCCAAATCTACCTGGTGGGAAGTTACAGACTCGTTGTATTCAGCCGGATTTGTGCATGAAGCCATGTTAGCACAACGATATGCCATGCCTTTGCTAGCCGACGCGGCATCGATTTGCCGCTCTTCGTCGATTGAGGACTTGTATGAAAAAGTGACCGCGCCTACTGGTGAATCACTCATCAACGCATTCTCAAGAATGATTTCTTCTGCCGTACGTGAATACCCCATTTTGTCACGAGTCAGCAGTTTTGATATCGGTGATGCTCGAGTTGTATCTCTTGACCTTGATGAAGTAGCCAAGAGTGGCGGTGACGCAGCAGACAGGCAGACTGCAGTGATGTACATGCTGGCACGGTACGTATTGGCGAGACATTATTACTTGACTGAAGAAAGCTTGAATAACATACCGGAACAATATAAGGAATATCATAAGCAACGAGTTCTGGAGATTAGAGAAGATCATAAGCGTATTGTTTATGATGAATTCCATCGTACCTCTAAATCAGCCGCTGTTCGCGAACAGGTCATTATCGACATGCGGGAAGGGCGTAAGTGGAAAGTTCAGATTGCTTTATTGTCACAGTCTGTAGATGACTTTGATCCGGTAATGATTGATTTCGCCACAGCTATTTATATTATGGATGCCGGTCCGTCCCAAGCTATTGAGAAAACCACTGAAATTTTTGGACTTTCTGAAACAGCAAAAGTAGCTTTACGCAACCGAGTACATGGCCCTCGTCAAGGAGGAGCTACATTCCTGGCGCAATTTGCTACCAAATCAGGAGTGAATGTTCAATTGCTGACCTTAACTCTGGGGCCTGTAGAACTCTGGGCATTCAGTACGACTGCAGAGGATGCGACTGTTAGAAATCATTTATACCGTCATTTAGGGCCTTCTGAGGCGAGAAGATTGCTTGCTGCATTGTTTCCCAATGGTTCTATCGCCAAGGAATTGGAAGCACGATTGGCAACAATGAAGGAACAAGTCGGTTTAATTGAAGAGGACGAGCGTGACGGAGCTATTGATCAGCTTGTAACTGATATTTTGGAAGCTTATGCAAAAGATCCTAATATTAAATCGTTGCCTGTAAAAATCGGTTAATAAGAGTCTGATGCCATTTCATCTATTTACCCCGCTTCCCGCGGCCACAGTCGCGGGAATTTGCTTGAGATGTGAGTATATTTGCTCACTAAAATGCACCTGCTTAAACTCCAACCATTACTAGATTCTGCGCATAAAGCACGGAACGTAGGTTAGGGGAGCAATTGTCAGCGCATCTAGCTAGTCCAAATTGTTTTTATAGGTTTCAAGAACATAAAAAGTTGTTCCAAGAACTATTATTGCCCAAGCAAACAGGTACCAGGCCGGAGCTAACTGGTTATTAAAGAGTTCAATTAATGTGAACGCAATCAAAGGCATTGTTCCCCCAAAAAGGGCTTGGCCTATGTTATAACCAGTGGAAATACCACTGGCTCGAATACTGGTTGGAAACATCTCGGCTAACATGGTTGGGACGGTTGCATTGATAGGAGCCAGTATCAATGCTAACAGGAGTTCACAGTAGAGAACATGCCACCAGTCTTTACTGACCAGTAATAAAAAGAATGGAAAGACATACAGTAAGAGCGCCATTAACCCAACTAAATATACAGGTTTTCTACCAATAACATCAGACAAATAACCCATAATTGGAATAAATAGTGTAAGCGACAAAAGTGCTAATAAGTTAATTAGTAAAGCATCGTGTAACTGAAATCCCTGATATTTGACTAAAAATGTAGTGACATAAGCGATGAGTAAATAATTTGACATGGCCAATATGCTGGTAAGCATTACCGCTTTAAATAATTGCATTTTGTATTGGGAGAAAATAATTTTTATAGGCGCATCGTGTTTATGGTGATGCGATTTGCTTTGAAATGCAGGGGATTCACTGCTTTTCAGGCGTAAATAAATACCAAAAATTCCCAGGACTCCACCCAGCAAATAAGTATATCTCCATCCCGCCTGCAGTAGAGCATTCCCAGTAAAGTAAGCGCTGAATACCGAAGCAATGAGAGCACCTAAAAAAATACCGAAAAAAGCGCTGCTGAGAACCAGACTTCCTGCAAGTCCACGTTTGTGTGCAAACATATGCTCAATTAAATAGGTCGTCGAACCAGGAAGTTCGCCACCTACAGCCAGACCTTGGATAAGTCTTAAAATTGAAAAAATTATTGGGGCTGCAATACCAAGCGATTTATAGTCGGGAACCAAAGCAATTAAGGTCGTTGACAGGGTCATGATGGACATAGAGAGGATCAGTGCTTTTCGTCTACCAAAATGATCTGCATATTGCCCTATCAGGATGCCTCCAAAAGGGCGCATAATAAACCCTATAGCAAATAGGCTGAAGGTAGCAAGTAGAGAAACAAAATGAATTTCAGAAGGAAAAAAAATTTCGGCAAAAACCGGGGCAAAACTGGCGTAGAGAATGAAATCATACCACTCGAGGGTATTACCATACAAACCTGCAATAATACTGTATTGTTCTTTTTTATTCATAGTGTGTGTTCTTCTTTAGATGATTAGTTGCATTAAACCGCTTACTTATAATGTGCAGGATTGTAATTCCTCTTATTTTTGATGACATACAACGCAGCCATATCCCGAATTGAAGACGATGCTTTTATTTGCTGTCGCAGCTTTTTTATTAAAATTAACTGCATTGTTGCGGGCATTTAAAATACGCTGTTCCAACATTTCTTTATATGGCCACAGATTGTAGGTTTTAGACAATTTCGCGTTTTTGTAGATAATGATTCCAGTTTCTACATCTCCCGATTTAACCAGCATATCCCCCATGTTCATAAAAAAACCTTCGAAATTATGTGGGGCAATAATTGAATTCCAGCAGGCTCTTTGTTTTCCTGTATGTAGTTCTTTATTCATATAAGGATGATAATCCGGATTGTTTCTATTAATTTTTGTTCTAGAACATAAATCCAGCGTTTTCCATTGCCATTGTAATCCTTCTTTATAATGCTCTGAATCGGCAGGAAGACTACTCATAGGATAGCCTGCGGTAAAATAATTAAATTGTGGCCACGCTTGAATTGCTTTTTTTAAAGTAAAGTAGCCTCTTACTTCTTCTTGTTTATCCTGATATATCTGTCCTTCAATAAGCTGAGTATCTCCATAAAAACCCAGATAAATAGGGTTATGTGGATCAAGTTGAAGTGCATCAAGGAAATATTTTTTAGATAAAACAATCTCATTGGTAATTAATGGCGAGTGATCCTGAGTTCTAAAACGCTCAGTAATGTTCCATATATGAGTGAAGCCTAAATAGGCTGCTAATTGGGGGTCATCGGGATTTTCAAGATAAGCTGCGGTTAATAAATAATTAACTCTGGGAATGTTTTGATAACGCCCATGATGTAATGAAGTCCAGAAATAGTGCTTTGCCTGAACGGCCAGTTTGTTTTTGGAATCTTTAGCCTTCTTGGGGGGCGTAGCCATCAGAGCAATCTGTTCACAACCACTCAGGTTAACTAATAAAATACATAACGACACCAGTATAGGTAAACGCATCCTTGTGCTCCCTTAGCAGATAAATCAATTGAGTGATTTATACAATGGCTTCATTCAGTGTAAAACCGTTTAAAATTCCTGGTGTGAAAGGATTCACCTGGTTATTTGTTTTAAGCAAATAGCGGCCTGAATTACTGTTCACTTCAAAAAGTATTTGTAAACTCGAACTGTCTTGTTCATCAACCAGAACATTCACTTTTTCTAATAATTTAAATATTGCCCAAGAACCTTGTTCGGCAAGCTCGTAGTGATTTCCTTCGATAGAATTTAAAGCTAATTTGGCATTATTTTGTGGCCAGGTAAATTGTATAAACGATTCGCTGTTTTGAGTATCAGTTAACTTGGTAGTGCCGATTTCCAGGTTCAAACTGGCAACTACAGGATCCAGACTGATTTTCTGCAAACTGAATTCAATTTTACTTTCATCACTATGAGCAGGGAAAAACATATTAGTAATAATATTGGCGCGGATGATTTCATCAATTGCGTCACTGGAGATAGGCATTACAAAATCATTTACTGATTTAGTTTTCCATTCAGCACTGGATACATCCAGGAAGGGTTTAATATATTGCTCAGAAAATGTATTTAATACGCCATGTGTTGAAAAGAAACGATTAAAATCGCGTATTTGAATTTCTTCACTTTGCCTGGAATCAAATGGATAACGTTTGGCTATCGTATTTTGAAATTCTCGATAAACGGTTTGTTGCCATTGTTGATTAATGTATTGTCTGGTGTCTTTGATGAGTATAACCCAAGTGTCACCAGCCAGTTGTTTTGCCCAGGAGCTCAGCGGTTCAGGTAATTGACGAGATTGCATAAAGAGAGCGCTCACCGGATCTGTAGAGTATTCATTTATAAATCGTGATTTTGTCAATGAAAATGCTGTTTTACCCCCGTCGTTTACAACGGATAATGTCGCAATAAAATGTTCTAGCTCATTAATTCTTAAGCTGAGTTCTTTAATGCTGGTCGTGCTGGTTAAGTTCAAGTCAGTGAATTTATGGGCAACAAATTGATTGAAATTGGAGGTGCCGTCCTCCGACAAATCAGGTTTTGTGGCCTGTTGAACCAGAGTAATCAGTTTTCCTATCGCATCAGTTTGTTGTAAGGATTTTACAATCTTACGGCCTTGTTGATAATCATGATAATGCAATGGCTGAGATCTTTTTATAAACGTTTGCCACCAGGTCACATAATCAAAACAATAAGCCTGGATTAACAAATTATTGAGTTGAGCCAAGTCCTGACGGGCAAGAACCCAATTCTCGGCTTGAAGTTTGCTGCTAATGTTGGGAATGGCTTTTATCACTGTTGTAAAACCGGTTTTTGTAAAATAAACCGGTAACTCATTAGTTGATAAATTAAATCCTTCAATGGCAATTTTTTGCTTTGCTTCAGGGAATGATTCTTTCGCTATGGAATAATATAAATAGCTTGTAGGCAGCGCGTTTAAATAATTTCTTGCATCACTGATAATTTGAGGTTTGGTTTGTACACCACGCAGAGGTTTACTCAATGTATTCTTCAATAAGATTAACTGATTTTTGTTTGCGTTTGGCGATTGTTGCCATTGTTGTTTAAACCAGTTATAGACTTCATATTCAGAAAAATGCTCTGGCTGTCCAAGCATCAAATAAATCTTCAATGCCTTATACCGGGTAATAGGTGTATTGCTGGGGTTGGTGATGACTTGTTCCAGTTCATTCGTTAAAGAGGGAAGAAATTCACCTTCAAGTTTGAGCTTCGCATTATTATGCAGATTGACTTTTAATTGATGGACTGTAGGGAGCGATACCGAGTTTGCGGAAATACGTTCCATGCTGTCTGCTGCTTTGGTCAAGTGGTATAAAGCCTGAGGGCCATTGTGTCCTTGGCTGTTTAAAGTATCATAAGCCAATAATTCTTTACTGGTTTGATCTAATAAATGAGCCGTTTTGTAGTGATTGTAACTTAACGTCAATAAACTGATCACAGCGATACTTGAGGCTATGGCGATTATTGGTTTTTGTGAAACGGTTCTGATTTGAGGGGCTTGACTGCATTGTTCCTGGATGGATTTCAATGCTCCTTCAACAAAATAGGCTCTGAAGTTGGTTGCTTGCGGGAAGGTATCCTGAACAATCAATGCATATTCGTGCTGAATTTTTTTGTTTAATCGATCGATACTGACGCCGCCTTGTTCCGCGCTCGTAAAATAAAGTGAATGCAGATGGAACAGTTTAGGAGACACTCCCTGGATCAAGGCTTGAATTGGTGCACGTAAGCTGGATAACTGAAGCGGGAACTCACGAATTAAACTTCGTTTAATTGTTGAACGTACGGGGTGCATCTTGGCGATGACCTGGTGACTGATTTGTTCGATTAATTGGTTAAATTGTTGTGAGTACAGTTCAATTTTTTTGCGAGTCTGATTAATACAATCCAAAGAAAAGCCTAAGGGTTTTGATAATTCAGTGGCATGATCCATTTGATAAAATTCAGTGAATCCTGCCAATGTATCCATTTTAGTAAATATGAATGCCAACTCAACTTGATAGCCCAGGTTTGTGCCCAGCCGTTCCAATAACTGTAAATGGGATTTACGTTTTTCCGTAAAAGCAGTGGGTTCAGCAATTAATAAATCATTGACGTCAACGCATAAAATGAATCCTGTAATTTTAAGGTAGCGGTTGCATCGATTGAGCTGTTTTAAGGTATTTTGTAATAGTGTTTTGCTGTTTGTGAGCCAACTTTCACTCAGTTCAACGATAATACCCTGTTGGTTAAAGTATATTTTTGCATTCTGTTCGCTGAATACAGGCATTATTTCCATCGCACTTTGTTTTAAGAGTGCTGATTTTCCCTGTTCGTTGTTTCCTGTGATAACAATGAAGGAAAGTTGATTGCTTTGGGGTTTTAACTGAGCCAGTATTTTTTTTATAGCATCACATAATGCGCGTAAAGAATTATCCATTAGTCATCCAGCATTGCAAGTTGGGTGTGTCCAAACAACAGAGTCTTCGCTTTATTTTCCAATACGATGTGGCTGGTCAATAATGCAAGGGCTACAAAACTTACAGCGATAATAGTGGTTATCATCGAGGCTTTATAGCTTTTCTTAATGGTTTTGGGTATGGGATTTTCATTAAATAACCGATGCGGTTTATTGAACCGGTATTGTTGAATGATTTGATACAAATCTTCAATCGTGTTATCCAACATTTGTCGCCCATCAGCTCTTAAATGATATTCACCTTCAAATCCGACAATCAGGCAAAAATAAACCAATTCGATTAAATCAAGAAATTGATTCGGTCGATCTTTGATGTAATTCAGAATTTCAAAAAAACGCTGTTGTGGTTGAGCGCCATCGCTTGTTAAGGGGGTAAATGATTTAAATTCAGCCGCCTGATTATATATTCTTAAATAACTTTTACCCAGAATTTCATCAATTGTAGCGGATAATAAATAATGAGCGATGCTGATGAGATCCTGTGGGTACTTGGATGCGTCGAGTTTGCTGTGAAAGGCACGTAATTCATGCTCTATATTTTCTCTTATATTCTCTATTGGCGGAAGGCTAGGGCTTAAACAAAGCCGTTCGAGTAAGGATAAAAGTGGTCCTGCAGCTGCAACTAAGGAATTACTGGAAAACGGTGCGATAAAAAGCTTGGAGCGATAGTATCCCTGCGGAACAAGTGTGGGTCCCGAAATTGCAAGACGGCTGACAAGTGAGGCCGGATAATGCTCAGCTGTCATGAGTTTGCTCCAAAAGAGTTTTGGCAATGCATTGGAGTTCCTGTGATACTGCTCGTTAAATAACGAAGTCACGTAATAATGTCAGCAAAGCTTTGGGTACTCTGGATACCCTTCTTTTTGCAGGCATTAAGATCTTCTCAATTACTTGTGAAGACCTTTTTACAAGAAATTCATTGCTGCAATTGCAAAAGCTTCAGTTAAAAATAAGATGATACGTTATATACTGCTATTTGTTCAAGTTAGTCAAGCCCACTTTTCATGGCTGTCCCATTAAAAATAGGACGTCATTCCGAGCGTAGCGAGGAATCTCCTGCAAATTGGCACAATCTGAATTAATGCATTAATTATCATTACCTTTTAAACTCTTTTTTTACAAGGAATTTAATGATGTCATCAGAAGATGTACCTGGATTTTTATATCATTTCGACTGATATGATTTTAATGGCCGCATTGTAATGGGATCGTGCAACCTTGCAGGAGATTCCTCGCTACGCTCGGAATGACGTCCTATTTTTAATGGGACAGCCGTGGCCCACTTTTCAGATATTGCAGCAGTTGGGCTTAATCAATCAAATGAACAGAGCTTATTCATCACGAATTGGGCAAACAGGTGTTAAACTTTAAATTTCCATGGCGTTGACCGTGAAATCGAGCAGCGGTACATCGCTGTTTGCACGTCATGAAACAAGTCAATATCAACAGATCCTAATGTTTAAAATGGCGCGTACCAGTAAATACCATAGCAATACCGTGGTCTTCTGCGCATTTAATAATCTGAGCATCTCGGATGGAGCCTCCTGGCTGGATGATCGCGGCAATTCCTGCCTGTGCAGCAATCTCAATGGTATCTGCAAAAGGTATAAATGCATCTGAAGCCATAACACTGCCTTGAGTACTAAAGCCCATTTGTTGTGCTTGCCATACTCCGATTCGTGCACTCATTACCCGGCTTGTTTGTCCTCCACCAATGCCAATGGTCGCTCCGTCTTTGGCATACACTATGGCGTTGGATTTGACATGTTTTGCTGCCAGCCAGGCAAACAATAAATCGTTCATTTGTTGTTCTGTAGTTTTATTGGCAGTTACTGTTTTAAGTTCACACTGAACCATTGAGATTGAATCGTGTTCCTGAACAAGCAAACCTCCATCCACTTTTTTCATGTTCAATCTGAACTCATTGTCTACCCGCCAGTCGCCTGTTGCAAGAAGGCGAATATTTTCCTTGGTTGAGAGAATGTTCTTTGCGTCCTTACTCACCTCAGGAGCGATAATTACTTCGACAAATTGTTGATCCATAATGGCTTTGGCTGTTTCAGCATCGAGCACTCGATTAAAAGCGATTATGCCCCCATAAGCTGACAACGGGTCGCTTTGAAACGCTCTTAAATAGGCCTTTAAAGAAGAATCACCCAATGCAATACCGCAGGGGTTAGCATGCTTGACTATAACGCAAATCGGTTTATCCATTGGAAATGATTTGACGCAATCAAGTGCAGCATCTGCATCGAGAATATTATTATAAGACAATTGCTTACCCTGAATCAGAGTTGCAGCCCCTAATGATCCGGGTGTAACGTTTCTATCAGCATAAAATATTGCTTGTTGATGGGGATTCTCTCCATAACGAAGTTCACTTGCTTTTTTAAATTGGCAGGTAAGGGTGTCAGGAAATCCGCTTGGGGTACACTGTTCATCTAAAGTCGTTAAATAATTTGTAATTGCCGCATCGTAAGCTGCAGTGTGAGCAAATGCTTTTTTTGCTAGAGCGAATCCCCACTGTGCTGGAGCTTTTTTTGCCCTCAGGAACTGTATCAGCTCAGCGTAGTCATCGGGAGAAACAATTACATAGGTATGAGCATGATTTTTGGCTGCAGCTCGAACCATGGTTGGACCACCGATATCAATATGTTCAATCGCATTATTAAAATCGCAATCCGGCCGGCTTATGATTTGTTCAAAGGGGTATAAATTGACTATCAGCAAATCGATGGGCTTAATATTGAGTTGTTCCAGAACCTTTTTATCCTGTTCACCTCGGGCAAGCAAACCGGCATGAATAGCAGGGTGAAGGGTTTTTACCCGGCCATCCATTATTTCAGGAAACCCGGTACATTCACTTACTTCCGTAATCGGTATGCCTTGTTCTCGTACCACTGCAGCGGTATTTCCTGTCGCAATTATTTCGATTTTTTGCTGATGTAACACTTTGGCAAGTTCTGTGATTCCTTGTTTATCAGAAACACTGATCAATGCTCTTTTGGGCTGAAATGCTGTCAGAACCTGCTGTTTGGTCATTTTAAAGTACCCTTACTGAATCTGTATTACTTGCGCGCAAAAACTAATAAAGCCCATCCATCCAGATGATTCGTTTTGACGTGGATGAACGAACCTGTATATGATTCTATAAGTGAGTCGGCTTGTTCTGCCAAAATCCCTGATACCACCAACTCAGCTCCTTGGTTGAGCAGTTGATAAAATCGGTCTTTAAGAGACATTAGTGGCGCTAATAGAATGTTCGCGACAATCAAATCGACAGGATCTTGCAGCGCTTCAGGAAAACTGATAGAGAGCTGTTGTTCAGTAATGTGATTTGTCAATGCATTATTTTGCGTGGCTTGCAAAGCTTGATTGTCTATATCAACAGCAACCACATGTTGAGCCCCAAGCTTTACGGCGGCCAATGAAAGAATGCCAGAACCACATCCATAATCGATGAGTGATTTGTTGTGAAGATCTGCTTGCTCCAGCCAGGTTAAACAAAGAGCCGTGGTTGGATGAGTGCCCGTTCCAAATGCTAAACCGGGATCCAGCATTAGATTGACTGCATCAGGGGCGGGTGGTGTCATCCAGGTGGGGCAAATCCACAAGCGGCGACCAAATTGTTGCGGCTTAAAATCATCCATCCAGGCTCGTTCCCAGTCTTTGTCGGCCAGTACTTCAATACTGCACTCCAGGGGAGGGCGACTTAGGGACAGGGCGTGTTTTGCCTCTTGAGCATGCTCTGCCTGAGCATAGAGGGCTTGAATAATCACTTCAGGCCATAATGGAGTAGTACCTGGTTCAGGTTCTAGCACAGGATTGTCATTTTTATCAGTGAGCATAATGGATAACGCTCCCGTTTCTTCCAGTTCCTCACTGATTTGTTCGATTTCTTCACTTGGACAATGTTCTATTTTTAATTGATACCACACCATATTAATCCTTCAGCATTTTTTCTAAATAGTGGATATTAGTCCCACCATCTATAAATGATTTGTCATGCAGAATACGCTGATGTAATTCAATATTGGTTTTTATCCCGTCAATGATGATCTCATCAAGAGCATTTCTCATCCTGCCGATAGCCTCTGCTCGCGATTCACCATAACTGATAAGTTTGCCTATCATGGAATCATAATTAGGGGGTACGGTATAGCTGCTGTAGATGTGTGAGTCAAAACGTACTCCAGGGCCCCCAGGCTGATGCAACAATTTAATGGTTCCAGGAGATGGCATAAAGGTTTTAGGGTCTTCGGCATTTATTCTGCATTCGATAGCATGGCCTCGGAATTTGATGTCTTCTTGATTGAGGGTAAGCGGTATATCACTGGCGATTTTGATCTGTTCCTTGATTAAATCGATTCCGGTAATCATTTCAGTGACCGGATGCTCTACCTGAATACGTGTATTCATCTCAATGAAGTAAAAACAACCGTCCTGGTATAAGAATTCAAAAGTTCCTGCCCCACGGTATTGAAGATCTTTACAGGCTTTAATAACCGAGTCACCTACTTTTTTTCTTAATTCTGCTGTAATGCCAGGTGCTGGAGCCTCTTCAATAACCTTTTGGTGCCGTCTTTGCATGGAGCAATCGCGTTCACCCAAGTGAATGGCATGTCCTTTACCGTCTCCAAGTACCTGGAACTCTACGTGCCTTGGATTTTCAAGGAATTTTTCCATATAGACTATGGGATTGTTAAACGCGGCTTTAGCCTCACTTCGGGTGAGAGCTATGGCATTTAATAAATTAGACTCGCTGTGAACAACACGCATTCCGCGGCCACCGCCACCGCCTGCTGCTTTAATAATTACGGGATAACCAATGTTCCGACCTATTTCGAGATTGAGATTATCATCATCGCTCAAGGGGCCATCAGAACCCGGGACACAGGGAACGCCTGCCTTTTTCATGGCGGCAATAGCAGATACTTTATCGCCCATCAAGCGAATCGTATCGCCTCTTGGTCCAATAAATCGAAAACCACTTTGTTCTACTATATCGGCAAAATCAGCATTTTCAGATAAAAAACCATATCCCGGATGAATCGCTACCGCATCAGTAATTTCAGCAGCAGAGATTATGGCAGGGATGTTCAGATAACTTTTTTGTGCAGGAGCAGGGCCGATACAAACGGTTTCATCAGCAAGGCGGACATGCAACAAATCTTTATCAACGTCTGAATGTACCGCGACAGTTTGAATGCCAAGCTCTTTACAAGCACGTAATATACGAAGTGCAATTTCACCTCTATTCGCAATAACTATTTTACTGAGCATAGACACTTCTCACTATTCTATGATAAACAAGGCCTGATCGTATTCAACGGGTTCCCCGTTTTTCACTAATATTTCTACGATTTTACCTGCTCGATCTGCTTCAATTTCATTGAACATTTTCATGGCTTCTACGATACATAAAGTATCACCGACTTTGACGGATTGGCCCAAAGTTACAAAAGGGGGCGTTTCTGGTGATGGAGAGGTGTACATGGTTCCTACCATAGGTGAGCGAATCTTATGCCCTGATGAGACCGGTGCTGCTGGTTTGCTTTCATGATGATGTGCTGATGGGGCTGTTGGAGCTTGGGCAGGTGCATTCTGTTGCTGCACAGGAGGTGCAACATAGTGAACCTGTGGAGACTCCATGGTCACACTGCTGTGGCGACTGAGTCTTAATGATTCCTCACCCTCTTTAATTTCAATTTCCGAAATGCCTGTTTCTTCCAGCAATTCGATTAGTTTTCTGATTTTGCGTATATCCATTATTTAATCTCTCTACTGTAATTCTTGAATAATTGCTTTTAATGCTAATAAATAACCTTGCGCCCCAAGACCGCTGATAATACCTACTGCTATATCAGAAAAATAGGAATGATGACGAAAGGTTTCACGAGTGTAAATATTGCTGATGTGAACTTCTATAAACGGTATGGCAACCGCACTAAGCGCATCGCGTAATGCCACACTGGTATGGGAAAATGCTGCGGGATTTATAATTATATAGTTAATTTTGTCACTGCTTGCCTGATGAATTGCGTCAATCAACGCACCTTCGGAATTGCTTTGGTAGCAAGTTAACTGAATGCCTGAATTGTTTGCTTCATTGAGCAAATCAGCATTGATTTGACTTAATGAAGTCGCACCGTAAATCGATGGTTCTCGAGTACCTAAAAGGTTTAGGTTGGGGCCATGTAGAACAAGAATTTTTTTCATTAGACTTCAGTCTAGTCCGAGTTTGGCAGATTTTGCCCTATCTTGGAGAATTTGTCTATATATCTTCGAGGATATCGGCAAGATCTCCGCATGTTAGCTTCATTATTAAAAGTAGGGTAGTTACTGCAAATGAACCCTCCTGGTTATTGGATTTATATGAGTTAAGTATTTACGAGGTGTCCTGTTGCCTGGTTTATGTTATTGTTTTTTCATAGACTTATATTTGAGATAACTTTATGGTTAGGACTTATATAACAGACGTTACTCTTCGTGATGCCCATCAATGTTTGATTGCTACACGGATGCGTACTGAGGATATGTTGCCTGTTTGCCGCAAGATGGATCAGGTTGGTTATTGGGCTATGGAAGTATGGGGTGGGGCAACTTTTGATTCGTGTTTGCGCTTTTTAAAGGAAGATCCATGGGCGCGTTTGCGTTTACTTCGTAATGCTCTGCCCAATACACAATTATCCATGCTATTGCGAGGCCAAAATTTGTTGGGTTATCGGCATTATGCTGATGATGTGGTTAAGGCGTTTATCCAATCTGCAGCACATAACGGTGTTGATGTCTTTCGTATTTTTGATGCGCTTAATGATCCTCGAAATTTAAGGGTTGCAATTGATGAAGTTAAATTGCTGAAGAAGCATGCGCAGGGAACTATTTGTTATACCACCAGCCCTGTCCATACGCTCAAAAATTTTGTCGATCTGGGGCGATCACTTGCAGAAATGGGCTGTGACAGCATTGCCATAAAGGATATGGCGGGTTTGTTGACCCCATCCGCAACAGTAGAGCTATTTAATGCTTTATCGGAAACGACCCATTTGCCTGTGCATTTGCACAGTCATGCAACCTCTGGATTGGCTACGACCTGTCATTATGAAGCGGTAGTTGCAGGATGCCATCATATTGATACCGCCATTTCTTCCTTTTCCGGAGGAGCATCTCATCCTCCTACAGAAGCATTGGTTGCAGCATTTGCAGGCACTGAGTATGACACTGGACTTGATCTGAATCTTTTATTGGAAATTGATGATTATTTTAAGAAAGTTCGCAAAAAATATGCTCAGTTTGAAAGCGAAGCCAGAGACACCGATCCTCGCGTTCAACTCTATCAGGTTCCAGGTGGTATGATCTCCAATTTATACAGTCAGCTAAAAGAACAAAATGCGCTGGATAAAATTGATGCGGTTCATATGGAAATCCCTAAAGTACGTAAGGACTTGGGGTATCCCCCTTTGGTAACGCCAACTTCTCAGGTCGTTGGAACCCAGGCCGTCATTAATGTTCTCACTGGGGAACGCTATAAAACGATTACCAATGAGGTGAAATTGTATTGTCAGGGTAAATACGGCATGGCTCCTGGAAAAATTAGTCCAGCCTTACGCAAAAAAGCCATTGGGAATACTGATGTAATTGATGTACGGCCCGCTGACCTGCTGCCTGATGAAATAGTTCAATTACGCAAAGAAATTGCTGAACTGGCGTTGAGTGATGAAGACGTATTGATCTACGCCATGTTCCCAGAGATTGGTCGTCAATTTTTGGAACAACGTAAAAATAATGTTTTGGTTCCGGAGCCTTTATTACCTGAATCAGGTTCTAAAGACAAAAAAGCATTGTCAGAGTTTGATATCGCCTTTCATGGTGAAAGTTATCATGTAAAGGTTGCTGGGTTTGGAACAGCAGAACAGGGACAACAATCCTGCTTTTTATGGGTTGATGGAGTTCCTGAAGAAGTCGTTGTTCAACGTGCTGAGTTTGAGGACATCGCTACCCCATCGGCTAAAACCCGATTAGGTCCAAATGACATCACTGTAGCCATCCCTGGGACCATTGTTGCGGTACACGTCAGTGCAGGCGATTTGGTGAAACGTGGACAACCCGTATTGGTAATTGAAGCAATGAAAATGGAAACCGAGATTCAAGCTACTCGGGATGGCGAGATTTTGGAAGTATTGTGTCATAAGGGTGATAAAGTGACGCCCGAGCAGGTTCTTATAAAAATGAAATAAATCAGGATGATTTGTTATAACGCAAGCACTCTGTCTTTGAACAATGCGGCAGCATTTCATTTTATTCGTTCTTCAAAGCCTCGCCAAACTGTATACAAATCGTCTTCTATGCTTTAATTTTGAATTATTTTATCACCCCATAAATATTAATTTCCAAAATGTTAAAACTATGCTAGCTTTGAAGCGTTTGGAGAGATGTTTTTACATTTTGAAAAAAACTAAGTTGGCTTATTGCCTGTTGTAATTAAAATATTAGTGTTTTATTTCAATAAGTTAATTAAAACAGGCTTGTATTGGATGAGCCTAATAACTCATTCGGTATAAGTCAAGTTTGGATCATCCTTGATTTGGAAGTTTTAACGCAGCACAAGCTTCCAAAGTATCCTGTTTCAGCGGTACTTTGGCGATATAACTGAAAAATTATGGGGTTATATAACAACATGGGCGCTCCAGGAAGAGTTGTCACATGCGAATCAAGTTTAAGGAGTTAGAATCAATGCACCCAAATTATTATCTGTCACCTCTGGCTGTTGCCTTAGCTTTAGGTATTGCTTCACCAGTAAAAGCAGCAGAACCTATGCCTCTGCAAAAATCTTCTATTGCTGAGCTTAAGCAAAAATTTCAATTATCCACGCCTGGTGCTTTAAAAGGCTCTGCGGTTGCTACTGATAGTTTACAATTTATAAAACAACATACAGATAACAATAAAGTTACTCACGTTCGCATGCAACAACACTATGCTGGTTTCCCTGTTTTTGGTGGTTACGCCATTATGCACAGCACCCATTCAGCCAAGATGTTAGCCAATGCTAAAGCGGATGTTCAAATGAATGGCGTGGTTTATCAAGGTTTGCAGGCGGAACTCGGTCAGCCAAAAGATTCTTTTGTTAAAAACTCTAAAGCAGCATTACTCCAATTCAAGAATAAATACGCTAATAAGCGGGTAAGCGAAGAACAGGTTACCCCTATGGTTTATATTGACGACAAACATAATGCACACTGGGCTTATAAGGTGAGTGTGTTTGTAAGTCATGACGATAGAATTCCTGAGCGCCCAACAGCAATTCTTGATGCTGAAACCAACAAGCCTTTTGTTCAATGGGATGATGTGAAGACTGGAGTGTCTCCTGTGAGCGGAATTGGCTTTGGTGGTAATCGTAAAATTGGTGAGTACCAGTTTGGTAAAGATTTGCCTTTATTAGAAATAAGCCGTGATAACACTGTTGAAATGTGTTTTATGGAAAATACCAATGTTAAAGTAGTGGACATGGGTCATAAATACTACTCAGCCAACAAGCCAATGCAGTTCTCTTGTAAATCCAATCCATCCGACCAATCCAATGTTTATTATACCGGTTATTCAGCCGATGGGTATGATAGAGACAATGGAGCAGCTTCTCCAACAAATGATGCATTATATGCAGGATATGTAATCAAGCACATGTATCATGATTGGTATGGTATTGAAGCATTAACCAAATCAGATGGTTCTCCAATGCAATTGGTTATGCGGGTTCATTACGGTTATGGCTATGAAAATGCCTACTGGGATGGAAAACAAATGACCTTTGGTGATGGTGATACGATGATGTACCCATTGGTTTCACTTGGCGTCGGTGCGCATGAAATCAGCCATGGTTTTACTGAACAACATTCTGGATTGGAATATTTCGGTCAGTCAGGCGGTATGAACGAGGCCTTTTCTGATATGGCAGCTCAGGCAGCAGAATACTATTCTGTAGGTAAGAGCAGCTGGCAAATTGGCCCTGAAATCATGAAAGAAGACAGTGGTTATGATGCATTACGCTATATGGACAAACCAAGTCGTGATGGTCGGTCTATTGACGTTGCTGATGATTATTATGGTGGTCTGGACGTGCATTACTCCAGCGGTGTATTTAATCACTTGTTCTACATACTGGCCAATCAACCTGAATGGAATATTCGTAAAGCTTTTGACGTGATGGTAAAAGCAAATATGGATTATTGGACACCTTATTCAACATTCGATGAAGGTGGTTGTGGTATGTTAAGTGCAGCCAAAGACCTTGGTTACAATTTAGATGATATTAAAAAATCATTGAGTGAAGTGACAATCAACTATCAATCATGCTTTACTGAAGTTAATTAATTACTCCATTCTATAAAATTCAGCCAGAAGCGTTCCTACAGCTTCTGGCTTTTCCATATGTATATGATGTCCTCCATCCAGATGCTCAATTTTTAAATTTTTAACTGCCTTAATTCGTTTTTGCATCTGAGCTGAATCAAACGAAAATCCTTTGCTTGCCCAAATTAAACAGGTCTTTACCTTGATGTTTTTCAGGCAGGAAAGAATTTGTTGTTCCGTCATGCGTAGCGGCGAGGGATCCAATAATCGACGGTCATGTCGCCAATAATAAATTCCCTTATCTTCTTTTACCCCACGCTCACATAGAGATTTTGCTATATCTAATGACACGTAACCCTTTAGAGCACGTGCCAATGCGGCTCTATCAAATTCTGGATATCCCTTTATTTTTTTTGTTTCTTTTTGAGTAAGAGATTCCAGATATTTCGATAATTGTTTGCATGCAGATTCTTCAGGTGAAGAAAAAGGGCCTAATCCCTCAATCAAGCTTAATGATAAGAACCGATCAGGAGCCACACCGGCAACGAGACTTCCAAGGCATGCGCCCATTGAGTGACCTAATAAATGAACTTTATTCAGCTTTAGAGAGTCCAGGATCTGAATTATCGTGAAGATTCCATCAATAAAATGGTAATTGCTGCTTATGGGAAGGTGCGATGAATGCCCATGACCAGGAAGATCGACTGCAATAAAATAATAATCATGATGAAGGTATTGTGCCAACTTATCGAAGCTATTGGCATTATCCAACCAACCATGAAGTGCAATAACGGGTGGATTTTCAGGATTCCCCCAGACTTTACACGCTATAGTTAATCCTGGGATGCTGAGTTCAAGTGAGTTCATGTGCCATCTTCATTGTTTATTTTATTTATAGCATATAACCTCATGGGTAGTGATGTAAATCCAGCCATTTCTCTACAGTAAACGGTACTAATACTTTATTCTAAGCGCTATAATTTTAAGAACACGTTATTTTTATTGTCAGGTTGATGTTATGCTTGGATTATAAACCTAAGGGTATAGCTAAAATGCAACAAGGTGAAACCGACATTTCGCTGATAACTTACAATATTCATAAGGGGTTTGGAGTTGGTGCCGTTCGTTTTTTGCTTCCGGAAATGAGGGAGGCGATTACAGGCTTAAATCCAGATTTTGTTTTTTTGCAAGAGGTTCAGGGAAAACATCGACGACGCGAAAGGCGAATTAATTCCTGGCCTGATACCCCTCAATTTGAATACATCGCTGAAAACATATGGCCTCACTATATTTATGCAAAAAATGCAGTATATCAATCAGGTCATCATGGAAATGCCATTTTAAGTAAATATCCTTTTGAGCGCTTTGAAAGTATTAATCTTTCAACCATCAATAGAGCCTCCAGAGGGATATTGCATACTCAATTGAATATTGGAAGTGTTACGCTTCATTTATTGTGTATTCATTTAGGGTTATTTAAAGCAGAGCGTGCTGAACAATGTAAGGCCTTGATGCAGCGTATTGAGGATATGGTTCCCCACGATGAGCCATTATTGATGGCTGGGGACTTTAATGATTGGCGTACGATCATTTCTAAAACATTGGCTGAGGATTTAGGCATAGAGGAGGCTTTTGTGACAGTAGAAGGGCAGCATGCTCGTTCCTTTCCAGCCATTAAGCCCGCATTATGTGTTGATCGAGTGTATTTTAGGGGCATGAAAGTAAAAGAGGTTGCCTGTTTGCAGGGGAAGCCCTGGCGGATGTTGTCTGATCATTTGCCTCTTTATGCGCGTTTTGAGTTACTTTCAAAATCCTGATACCGCTTTTGTTGTGTTTTAAAGGTAGGTTGGACGAAACGCCCAACCTACCTTGAGTGAGTTTACTCCATATCGCTTTGATACTCTCCGAGGCACGCCATGCTGTTTAAACGGGCTCTTTTGAGTAATGCTTCCTGAGCTGTGGCTGTATTTTCTTTTTTTCCAGCCCAAGCTTTCAAACAATCTTCCTGTAAGGCTCTACCAAATGAAAAGCTCAATAACCAAGGTTGATGGCCAATGGTATTCATTGCATTTAAGTTCGCTGTTGCCTGTTGGGGAGTCTGGCCGCCAGATAAGAAGTTAATGGTTGGCACAGATGCTGGAACATTATTGCGAAATACATTGATTGTAAAATCGGCTACTTCATCGGGATCACTAAATGGTTTTGCTTCTTTACCACAAGTAACCATACTGGGTTTTAAAATAATAAGTTCTAATTCAACCTGATGGATGAATAATGCATGAAATAATTCATGTAATACCATCTCACACACTTCTGCGCAATGCTCAATGCTGTGATTTCCGTCCATTAATACTTCAGGTTCAACTATTGGAACGATACCCACGGCTTGACAGGCTGCTGCGTAACGAGCGAGATTTTCAGCACCGGATTTTATAGCGGTTAAACTGGGTGTATGCTCGGATATGGTATAAACATTTCGCCACTTGGCAAATTTGGCCCCCAAGGCTTTGTATTCAACTAATCTATCGGTTAAACCATCCAGACCTTGTGTCACTTTTTCTTGTTCCGTGTTCGGCAAATCAACCAGTCCTTTATCTACCTTAATTCCGGGAACTATTCCTTTTTGGGCAAATAACTCGGCTATAGGAGTACCTGCATCATCCTTTTGATGAAAGGTCTCTTCAAACAGGATTACTCCATTGATGTATTGTTCCAAATCAGGAGTTGTCGCCAGCAACAAACGATAGTCTCTACGGTTTTGCTCGGTATTCTCTGTGTTAATTGATGCAAAACGTTTCCCTATAGTACTGTTACTCTCATCAGCAGCTAATATACCTTTACCATCCTGTAGCATTTGTTCCATCGTATTGGACAGTTCTTCATAATTCATAATGTATTATTCTCCTCGATTACGGATTGTTGCCATTTCTTTTGATTGGAAACGGCATTAAGACATAGCATTTTAGCGTGAAATGTATTTCTCACGGATAATGTGCTGCATTGCAAAACCATGATCTTTTAAATAATTAAAAGCATCATCGATCATACCTGGATTTCCACATAAATAAACAACATCCTGAGCTGGATTTAAATTAAGTTCGGGAAATGCATGTTGCACATAACCCTTAAATTCATTCTCTTGTAACTCATGTTGCTCTATGCGACTTAAATAGGGCCTAAAAGTTGCTTGAGGATAGGACTTGGCAAAATTTCGAAATTCATCGGCATAAAGTATTTCCTCTCTTCGTTGAACACCTTGCAAGATAACGACTTGCAGATTCGGGTTATTGTCCAGACGTTGACTTAACTCTTTAAGCATGGCTCGGTATGGAGTAGTTCCAGTGCTGGTTGCTACTAAAATGTATCGACCAGGCAGTTCGTCTTTAAATATAAGCCGGCCAAAAGGGCCATTTATATTGATTGTGTCACCTTTTTTTAAATTAAATAATAATTCAGTGCCAGGACCGCCCTCAAAATATCCAGCTGCAAATTCAATACGGTTATCCTGTCCAGGGGCGTTAGCAATACTGTAACTGCGTTTTAAACTTTTACCATCTCGCTCAAAGTGAATTGTAATAAACTGACCCGGTAAGTAAGAAAAGGGCGGGGTTAAATCACATTTAAAAATAAAATGTTTTACTTTAGGAGAAATCATAAATGATTCCTCAAGGGTAATAGGAAATGTCGTTACTTGCATGACGTATATCAACTTTTAATATAAAGTGCTTAATATAGGGGAAAAATTATGCATTGCAAGAGCTAAGAACATATAATTAACATATGACTACGATAGATTTAATAACAATATTGGGCAATTTTAGCCAATCTCTCTATCCCGTGCAGCGATTAATCTCTGGGGGAGCTTATCTATTGGGCATTTTATTTGTAATGAAAGCAATTGGAAAATTTAAAAAAATTGGCGATCACAGGGCCCAATCTTCCTCTCAGGAAAAAATGTATACTCCCTTGATGTATCTGGCTTTTGGAGCTGCTTTAATCTACATTCCTACAGTCATTCATACTATGGCCAATACGGCTTTCGGGGTTGGTAATGTATTAACCTATTCTCCGCCTCCGACACCCAATATTTACAGCTCAATGGGTTTGATCATTCGTACTGCAGGGGTAATATGGTTTATCAGAGGTTGTGTACTGATAATTCATGCCAGCGAGCCAGGGACTCAGGAAGGGCCAAAAGGATTGGCTTTTATTATTGCAGGAATATTTGCTATGAACTTTGATAATACCATTGCCATGATCAATTATTTATTGGAAAAATTTCTTACCTGGACTTTAGCGGTAAAAGCCAGCCAAGGCTATTAGATCCGGGTTCTCTATTTATCTCATCTGGCTGAAATAGCGCAATTTATCGGTTGCCCTGAATAGAGGATTACTCTTCTTCTCCACAGATCTTCAGGTTATTTGCTTTGGCAAAATCCATGATCGATTGATATACCTGAGGGCTTGATTCTTTTAATTTGGGATCAAGTAAAACGCAATTATACCCTTCGCTGTTTACGCTGGGCTGTAAGAGTGGCGAATAATAGATACGACTGTTTTTAAAGCTCGCCATTGACCCGCTCATCCGTTCAGCCCAGTCACGCGGACGAAATGTTTTTCCTTGGGAGGTCACTCCTTCAATAACAATTGTTTTCTTTTTTCGATCGGCCATAAATCTATGCATTATAAATACAGTATGTTAAGTATAACATCATCGCGTTCATGGCGCGTGGATATTTATCAATTTTGTCGTATTTTATTTTCATTAACGGCTTAAAAATGGTTTTCAATAGTAGTTTTTGCTCCATTTATGATAGCATGTCCATGATTTTGATATTAATGAGGTTTGATTGCGAATGAAAAAAGAACATCATTCTGGGATTTATTTGTTGCCAAATATATTAACCACTGCCAGTTTATTTGCAGCATTTTATTCTCTGGTCTCCTCAATGAAGGGACAATATGAAGCGGCGGTTATTGCGATGTTTGTTGGAATGATAGCTGATGGGCTTGATGGACGCATCGCACGTCTTACGAATACCCAAACAGAGTTTGGAGCGCAATACGACAGTTTATCTGATATGGTGACCTTCGGCGTGGCGCCTTCTTTGCTGCTTTATAATTTAACTTTGAGCCAGCTTGGCAAGTTTGGGTGGCTTGTTGCTTTTGTATACACTGCTGCTGTCGCATTACGCCTGGCACGTTTTAACACTCAGCTGGAAACGGCAGACAAGCGTTATTTTCAGGGACTTCCCTGTCCTCCTGCTGCTGCAGTGATGGCTTCTTTTGCCTGGATTTGTTTTCAAAATGAGTGGCAGAATTTATTCATCTCCATTTTAACTGCTGTATTTGCTCTATCTGCTTCCGTGCTGATGGTGAGTAACTTGCGATATTACAGTTTTAAAGAAGTGGATTTTAAGGGTAAAGTTCCATTTTTATATGTATTGGTTTTGATTATCCTTTTTGTAGCTATTGCTTTGAATCCGTCCATAGTGTTGTTCGGAGGTTTTATTATTTATGCTTTATCAGGACCTGTCTTAACTTTAATATACGTACAAAAAAAGAGAAAGCAACGACGAGAGGGTAGTAAATAACTGGCCAGTAGTGGTCCAGTTATTCGCCTTCGCCAAAATAGTTATTGATTAGCTGGACTAAAGCATCATTCATGGCGGACTCATCAGGTCCGTCTATTTCAAGTGTTAACTCACTGCCTTTATTGGCGGCGAGCATCATCACACCCATTATGCTTTTTCCATTAACGGTTTGCGAATCTTTGGTTACATCAATATGGCTTTGAAATCTTGCCGCAGTTGAGACAAATTTTGCAGAAGCTCTGGCGTGTAAACCCAATTTATTAATAATGGTAATTTTAGTCTTTATCATAGCGTCTACAATGTATCATGACTCAGGCGTCAGGTATAGATTAGACTCATTAAAAACACAGTTCTCAGGAAGAAACAGGTGATATTTGCTTGTTTGAAGTGAAACAGGCACATCATCGCTTCTCTAAATTGCGATGGTGTGCCTTGGGAATATTAAAATTTACTCTCTATGATCTCTAAGACCCAGTATTTTTTCTTTGTGTTTCACCAGTTGTCGATTCAATTTGTCAACAAGAGTATCAATTGCTGCGTACATGTCTTCAGATTCAGAACTTGCATGCACTTCACCTTTTGTTACTAAAATAGTGGCTTCTGCAATTTGTCTCAGTTTTTCGACATCAAATACTACATTGATTGCAGTGATGTGTTCAAAATGACGCTCAAGCCGTTCAAATTTTTCTTCGGTGAATGCTCTGAGTGCAGGAGTAACATCCAATCGATGTCCAGTGATGTTGATTTGCATAAGGCTCTCCTTCAGTTGAATAATTAATTAACTACGAATTACTTTTCGTTCATTAGATGGGGCTATCCCCATGGCTTCGCGATATTTTGCAACAGTCCTTCTTGCGACTTGAATGCCTTGCTCAGCAATTAATTCAGCGATTTTACTATCACTTAACGGTTTTTTCCTATTCTCTGCCAAAATTAATTTTTTAATGATGGCACGTATTGCTGTTGAGGAACACTCTCCTCCAGCATCGGTGTTTACATGGCTTGAGAAAAAGTACTTTAGCTCGAACACGCCTCGGGGGGTATGCATAAATTTTTGAGTTGTCACTCGGGATATAGTTGATTCATGCATATCCAAGGCTGCCGCTACATCATTCAAGATTAGAGGCTTCATCGCCTCGTCACCAAACTCCAGAAATCCTTTTTGGTACTCTACGATACAGGTAGCAACTTTGAGCAGAGTTTCCTGACGGCTTTGGATGCTTTTTAAAAACCAGCGGGCTTCTTGTAAATTATTTTTTAAATATTGGTTATCACTACTGTTATCCGCTCTTTGAATTAATGCAGCATATTGATTATTGATACTCAAATGAGGCAAAACGGTTTGATTGAGAATAACCTTCCACTGGTCGTCTGCTTTTTTGACTATCAAGTCGGGAATAATGTATTCAGTAATATCCTGATGGATTAAATTGCCAGGTTTAGGATTCAATCTGTGGATAATCTGTAGAATTTCATCAATAATTTTTTCATTGATTTGATATTTTTTCATCAATTGCCTGTAATTATGCTGGCCGAGCAGATCGATGTCTTCCAGCAAAATTTTTTTCGCAATTGTTAAATAGCCTGTATCTAATGGTAGTTGTTCCAGTTGAATCAATAGTGTTTCTGACAAACCGGTTGATGCGCAACCCACGGGATCAAAAAGTTGAATTCTGTGTCTCACCGCTTCAATTTCATCCAGATCCAGAGGAAAATCGTCACTATTCAAGCTTGCATGGATGTCATTAATGGACATAGAGAGGAACCCGTCGTCATTAATCGCATCAATGATGGTTGTTGCTATCACTCGGTCAATATCGCTCATAGGCGAGAGGTCAAGTTGCCAGCGCAAATGATCCTGTAAATTGGTTGTAGTGCAATGCAAGTTGTCAAAATTATAATCGTTGTCATCAAAATTATTGCGTTTGCTTAAATTGTTATAGAGTTGAGACCATTGAAAATCAGTAAATTCATCATTATTTTGTTGTTCAGAAGCATTCTGGCGTGGTTCTTCCTTTTCTTCAACAGGAGTTGCTTCCAACATGGGATTTGATTCAACGACCAGTTGAATTTCCTGTTGTAAATCTATTGTTGATAATTGTAACAGTCTTATTGCTTGCTGTAGCTGTGGTGTTAGCGTGAGATGTTGGCCAATACTAAGTTGTAATGACGGTTTCATGCAAATCCTCTTTGTTTTCACTGCTATTAACTATCAGTTTAAACGATCCGTAAGGATTATCCAGTGTTTGCCGTGCTTAATTTGAAGATTACCATGCTTAATTATTTGATTTCATTAACTAAATGAACAGATTAATAATTAAATGTTACAGATTGGATTTATTTTAAGTAATGAAGAAGAAAGAGTGCCCCATAAGATATGGGGCTAAAGCAATTATTTTACTTTTTTCTCTTTAAAGAGCACGTGCTTGCGTACTTTTGGATCGTACATCATAAGTTCCATCTTTTCAGGATGGTTACGTGGGTTCTTTGTTGTTGTTTTATAGTATCCAGTTCCTGCTGTGGATTCCATTTTGACTTTTACAGTAACAGCTGCCATGGCTTATCCCCTTGAGTTATACTTTCTCGCCTTTAGCTCTGATTTGATCCAGAACTGCTTTAATACCTAATTTGTCAATAATACGCATACCTTTAGTACTCAGTTTTAATGAGACAAATCGATTTTCTTCTTCAACCCAGAACTTGTGGTTCTGTATGTTGGGCAGAAAGCGTCTTTTAGTTTTATTGTTAGCGTGCGACACTTTGTTACCAGTCATGGGTCGCTTGCCAGTTACCTGACATACTCTAGACATTCTGTTACTCCAAATAGGTTCTATATTGTGTTCGTCTTTGTAAAATTCGGGGCTTTCGTTAAACAAAATAGCCGGATGTGAAATACAAGAGCGGTTTTATAACAAAAAAACTCCAATATTGCAATAATTTTTACTTCACTCTGCTAATTAAAACCCAATATTTGAGACAATCAGCAGGGCTCGCTTAAATCGTTTAAAACGATTCTTTTTATTTTTACTCAATAGAGTGTAGCGAATCATAACGTAAAATGAGCTATTGCTTCTTTTAATTTATCAAAAAAACGTTGAATGAGGAAGCTTGGTAGAAGTTTTAAACAAAATCAGTATAATTCGATGCTTTTGAATTGAGTTTTAACGATGCATCGTAAGATTAAAAGTTATGTTCTGCGTGCAGGACGAGTGAGTAATCGCCAGCAGCAAGGATTGGATTTGTGGCTTAAAGATTTTGAGATAACCATGGATAACGAACCCCTGGATTTATCAAAAGAATTCAATCGAGCTGCGGATACCGTTGTCGAAATTGGTTTTGGCATGGGTACATCGTTATTAACTATGGCAAAATCCAATCCTCAAATAAATTATTTAGGTATCGAGGTTCATAAAGCAGGTGTAGGCAGTCTGGTAGCTGATTTGCATGATCATCAGTTGTCTAACGTCCGAATAATGGCTCATGATGCTGTAGAGGTATTCCAAACTCAACTAGCAGATGATTCTCTGGCAGGGGTACAAATTTTTTTTCCAGATCCCTGGCACAAAAAACGCCATCATAAGCGACGTTTGATTCAACCCGAGTTTATTCGGCTGTTAGTCCAAAAAATCAGGAAAGGCGGCTTCATACACTGCGCCACAGACTGGATGGAGTACGCCGAACATATGCTCGAAGTGTTAACTGCAGAACCTGCATTAAAAAATCAGCAAGACAACGGGGGATATTCACCAAAGCCTGATTCGCGGCCACTAACAAAATTTGAATTACGGGGCGAGCGTTTGGGGCATGGAGTATGGGATTTGATTTTTATTAAACAATAGGGATGTGACATGTTTGGAAAACTACTACTAATCAGTGGTTTCACTGTATCTTTGGCTGTAAATGCCGCATCCGAAATGCCCTTGTTGGCACATCTTACCGAAATCGCTGGTGCTTCAGGCTTTGAAAAGCCTGTACGACAGGCGATGCAAAAGAATTGGCAACCTTTATTAACTGATTTAAAGGTGGATGGAATGGGCAACTTGATTGGGCGCAAAAACAACCAGCATGGTCCCAAATTACTGTTGATGGCACATTTGGATGAAACTGGTTTTATGGTCGAATCCATTACTCCGGAGGGATTTTTAAAAGTAGTTCCTTTGGGGGGGATTGCTAATTCAGTTATTTATGCCCAGCGCTGGACAGTCACCACTGCGCAAGGTCCTGTTTTAGCTTATTCTGGCATGGATTCGCCTCATCTGTTAGGAGATAAGAAAATGCTTGGATCTCCTGATATGAACTTTTTGTTTTTGGATATAGGGGCGGAGAGCCAGGAGCAGGCGCAAAAAGAGTTTGGTATACGTCCTGGGCTTGAAGTGACACCAATCAGTGAGTTTAGTCGATTAAGCAGTCATCGATTTTTGGCTAAAGCACTGGATGATCGTATCGGTCTTGCTTCAATTACCGATATGCTGGAGTTATTGAAACAGAAACAACAACCGAATCAGCTGTATGTTGCGGCAACGGTGCAAGAAGAAATTGGATTACGCGGAGCCAGTACTGTTTATAAGGCGACACATCCTGACGTGGCAATTAACATTGAAGTGGGGATAGCTGATGATTATCCTGCTCTGCTTGCAGAGCGTAAAAACCGTATATTTTTAGGAAAAGGCCCCAGCGTATTTGTATACGATCATTCAATGATTCCCAATCAGGAGCTGCTTGAATGGGTTATTGAACTGGCTAATAAGAATTATATTCCCTTACAGCTTGAAGTGGAGCCTGGATATGGTGAGGATGGAGCAAAAATTCAAGCCTCCGGTTCGGGTGTTCCTGTAGTAAATATTGGCATTCCTATTCGTTATGCACATCAGCACGCCGGTATTTTTGATAAACGAGATTATGATAATGCAGTGAAGCTGATGACGCTGATCGCCGAGCATTTAAATCAGGATGTTGTAGACAATATTAAAAAGAGTTGATATTTGTTCTGACAGAACTAAAGTAAGCACAATATAGAAGGAACTGGATATTATAATACTCAAGGTACTGTGCCTGTTTTGTAAGCCCCGTTTGAACTTCAATTGCCCATTGTGTAATATCGATGTTCGAGCGGTGAATCATTAGAAGCGCTATAGAGAGGGATGTACGATATGGATTTTAGAGATGAAATGAACAAAGTAATTGGATTGAGTCTGGAGGAATTCAGAGCTTATATCCTTCGCAAATTACAACAGGATAAGAATTATCTTCAAAGGCTCTTTTGGTTACCCAATGGCTCGCAATTGACTGTTTTAAATTATTTGATTGAACAGCATCAAGAACCTGTGAACGATCCTGAAGCAGCAGAACCTCCAATACAACTGATGGATAAAATCGATGTGATTCTGGAGTTATCCAGTAATGTGAATGTTGGTGAACCCATACACCAGGCTATTACTTCAGGAAAAACTCTATTGGCGCTCCATTTGTTACAAGCCGATAAAATGAATTGTTCACTGGTCGAATACATTACTGTCAATGTAATCAGTGCGCTTAATGCCTTGAGAGAAAAGGCCAAAGAATTGGCCTCAGAGTTACAATCATTCCTGTTTGATGTGAATAAACGGGATAATGAAGGCCATACGCTGCTTTCATTGGCAATAGATACCAAAAATCCAGAATTACTTATCCATATTCTGGTCAAAGATCCTAATATTCATGCGGTAACCAACAGATCAAATGCTCAGGCAAAATTTCAACCACTTCATCAGGCTGTTGTTTTGGATTATGCCGATGGAGTTCGATTATTAGCTCATGAAGGAGCGAACCTCTCAAATCCTATGGGAGTTATGAAAGATACTCCTGTTTTGTTGGCTTCCCGTTTGGGTAAAATTAATGCATTGGAAGCGTTAATGGAGTTTCCAGTAGAGAAACTCAATCTTGATGCAGAAAATAATCATTATTTTGAAGATAAAAAAACAGGTCATACTGCAATTGAAGAGTTGTGCGTGCGTATTGCAAAGAATGAAGGAAAGGGAGATGCTCTTCGAGGTGTGGCTGTTTTATTATGTCATGGCGCCGAACCTCCTCGTAATGAAAGCATGCGTACTTTATTACGTAATAATCGTGTTACTTTATTAAAGGCTGTACACCGTTATCTGGAAGACAAACCGGACCTTGTCGATCCCTTTGTCAATCGATGCCATCTTACAGAAAGTGCACTACATTGTATTGTTTACGCTGATCATTCCTGGGGAAGTTCGATTCGTCATCTTCTAGGTAGCCCTTGTTCTGCAGCCTTTTTGGTTGAGGAGTTGGTTATTCGAAAATACAGCAATACCTTAGTTGCTCAAGGCTCAAATGAGCCATTACAAACTGCTGCAAGTGCTAATTTGTCTACAGAACACGATCCTCTAAAACTCTATGCTGAATTCGTGAGACGCTATAAACAAGCTTATGAAAACCAACTGCTACCTAATTTCTGGAGTACTATGCGATGGATGATAGCAGAGGGGCGCAGTGATTGGGGAGCAGTTGAGCGTTACTCAAAAACTTATCCTAAAAGCCGGACCGGGATCATCTATAACGAAATGTTTCCAAAATTTAATATGCCAGATGATTTTGATAATGAAGCTCAGGATAAGCCTTTGGCAAATCGAATTTGAGTGGTGTTGCCATGTCAGTTTATGGGCATGGCTCTATTTGCAGCAGAACTTAAATAATAAATCTTGAAACAGTATCTACTTGCTTAAACTTGATATACCCCATAGAATTCTAGCTTTCTTTAAACATGTTAGGAGTGGTACATGGGGTGGAATGAGCCAGAAAAAGGCAAGGATCCATGGAAGGGTAAAAATCAGCCTCCAGATCTTGATGAGGCTTTAAAGCGTATTCATGAAAAATTGAAGAACACTTTTTTTGGAGGCAATGGTTCATCCGAAAATCAATCATCTGGTGGATCAAGTGGTGGTTTGTTGGCGATGATAGTCGCCCTGATTGCTTTTATCCTCTGGGTTCTTTCTGGAATATTTATTGTCGATCCTGCGGAACAAGCGGTCATTTTGCGATTT
This sequence comes from Legionella moravica DSM 19234, assembly GCF_000423305.1. Taxonomy (GTDB): domain Bacteria; phylum Pseudomonadota; class Gammaproteobacteria; order Legionellales; family Legionellaceae; genus Legionella; species Legionella moravica. The sequence goes on from NZ_AUHS01000019.1 coordinate 86,429, forward strand.
GGTAAATATGTTGAGACCGTAGGCCCAGGACCTCATTGGATACCAAGAATAATTTCATCCAAAATCGTCATGAATGTTGATCGGGTTATGGATTATTCATACTCAGCACAGATGTTGACCAGTGATGAAAATCTGGTAGCGGTATCTTTGGCTGTACAATACCGGATCAGTGATTTACAGCAGTATTTATTTAATGTTGCAAATCCTGAAGAGAGCCTGCAGCAAGCCACCTCCAGTGCGTTAAGACAGGTAGTCGGCACGACTACTCTGGATCAGATTATCACTGAAGGCCGGGAAATCTGGGGAAATAGTGTGCAGGATACTTTGGTGAAAACACTGGATATATACAAGCCAGGAATTTCAATTGTTAACGTATCTCCTCAACCTGCCCGCGCACCTGAGAGTGTGCAGGATGCCTTTGATGATGCCATTAAAGCTCAGGAAGATGAAAAACGATTTAAAGAACAGGCTTATGCCTATGCGGCTAAGGTAATTCCTATTGCTGAGGGTAATGCCAGTCGTATTGAACAGGAGGCCGAGGCCTATTCAAAACAAGTTGTTTTACGTGCTCAGGGAGAGGTTGCCGAATTTTTAGCTCTACTTCCTCAATTTGTTGCATCACCACAAATTATGTCCGAACGTATGTATCTTGAGACCATGCAAAAGGTATTGAACAGCAGTACTAAAATTATTGTCGACAGTAAATCGGGCAATATGCTTTATTTGCCTTTGGATAAAATCATTGGCAACCAGAATGCTACTCAAACCAATAGCACAAAGAGCAAAATCAGTACTGTGAATAGTGCTAATGATAATGACAGTTTAATACTTTCTGGACGAGATCTCACCAGACCTACTTACAGTCAAGGGAGGGATTAATTATGAATGCTACCAAGACAAGCATCGGTATTGTTTTATTTTTAATTTTAGTTTTATTGTTGACCAGTGTCTTTACTGTAACTCAGGGGCAACAAGGAATTATTTTACGTTTAGGCAGGCTGGTAAAAGATGCTCAGACCGACAAAGTGAAAGTCCTTAAGCCAGGACTGCATTTTAAAACCCCTTTTATTGAAAGCGTTCGCATTTTTGATACTCGTATACAGACTATGGACATCAAATCTACTCGAATAGTGACTAAAGAAAAAAAGGATGTGATGGTTGATTATTATGTTAAATGGCAGATCGCTGATTTAGCACAATATTTTAAATCCACAGGGGGTAATGAATTTAAGGCTGAAACGCTGTTGGAACAACAATTGAATACTTTATTACGTGCCCAATTTGGTAAACGTACCATTTCAGATGCTGTTTCCGGTGGCCGTGAAGACGTCATGGAATTACTACGAAATGCGGCTGAAAAACAAGCAGGTGAATTGGGTATTAATGTAGTTGACGTTCGTATTAAAGGCATAGAGCTTCCTGCTAATACCAGCAATGCGATTTATCAACGCATGCGCGCCGACATGCAGAAAATTGCAAACAGACATCGCGCTGATGGGCAAGCTGCGGCTGAGGAAATACAAGCTAAAGCTGATGCTAATGTTATGGTCTTACTGGCGAAAACGAAAAGTAATGCCCAACGGACCCGTGCGATTGGACAAGCGGAAGCGGCAGCGATATACGCTAAGGCTTACGGTCAAAACAAAGAGTTTTTTGCTTTGTATCGAAGTTTAATTGCCTATGAAGGTAGTTTTAATAATAAAAAAGATATTTTGGTTTTGGATCAAAGCAGTTCGTTTTTTGATTACTTTAAACACGCCATGCCAAAAAATGATGGTGTAGCTGCTAAAAATTAATTATAATGTCCGATTTTGCTGAAATCGGGTTCAAGATCAATCAGCTTTTGCAGACTAAGAGTGGATCATGGGTAAGAATGTTGTTGTTTTAGGTACACAGTGGGGCGATGAAGGCAAAGGTAAAATTGTCGATTTGTTAACACAGGATGCACAAGTGGTTGTCCGTTATCAAGGCGGTCACAATGCGGGTCATACATTGAAAATTAATGGGGTGAAAACGGTACTTCGTTTAATACCTTCTGGCATGCTCAGACCTCATGTAACCTGTTATATTGCCAATGGGGTCGTTTTATCACCTCAGGCTTTGCTAGCGGAAATGAATGAGCTCGAACAGAAAGGAATTAATGTACGAGATCGTTTACGAATCAGTATGGCTTGTCCATTAATTCTTCCCTGTCATGTCGCTTTGGATAAAGCCCGCGAAGTACATATGGGGAATTCAGCTATTGGAACAACGGGCCGTGGTATAGGGCCTGCTTATGAAGATAAAATAGCCCGTCGTGCAATCAAGGTAAGTGATTTATTTCATCCTGAGCGATTGACTCAAAAGCTAACAAGCTTGCTGGACTATCATAATTTTGTTTTAACGGAATATTTTAAACAACCTGCGGTAGAGTTAAAGCCAATATTGGATGAGGCCATGCATTGGGCTGAAGAACTGCGATCTATGGTTTGCGATGTGTCAGCCTGTTTGCATGAACATCGAGTAAAGGGTGATAATATTTTATTTGAAGGAGCGCAGGGAGTATATCTTGATATCGATCATGGGACTTATCCTTTTGTGACCTCGTCAAATACCTGTGTTGGTTCAGTAATTAATGGCGCAGGATTTGGCCCTAGATATCTTGATTACGTCTTAGGTATTACCAAAGCTTATACAACTCGTGTTGGTGGTGGCCCTTTTCCTACAGAACTTGTTGATGAGGTAGGTAAGCAAATTGCAGAGCGTGGACAGGAATTTGGAGCAGTAACCGGAAGACCGAGACGATGTGGTTGGTTTGATGCTGTATTATTGAGACGTTCAATTGAGTTAAATAGTATTACCGGTTTATGTATTACTAAACTCGATGTTCTTGATGGTCTGGATGTTCTGCGAATTGCCGTCAATTACAAAGACAGTAACGGTAATTTACTATCACGTCCGCCACAAGCTGCTGATGATTTTGAAGGACTTGTTCCAGTGTATGAAGAAATGCCTGGCTGGCACGAGACAACAGCTGATGTGACCGTGATGAGTGACCTTCCTGCTAACGCCATAGCTTATTTAAAGCGAATAGAAGAGTTATTAGGTATTCCAATCGATATGTTATCTACTGGGCCAGAAAGGGATTCAACCATTATTTTACGCGATCCTTTTTCAGGATAATATGCATTGATAGCCTGGAACATCATGCTGGTTCCAGGCTTATTTCATGAACCATCAGATCTCCACGGCTGTCCCATTAAAAAAATGACGTCTTTCCGAGCGTAGCGAGGAATCTCCTGCAAATTGGCACAATCTGAATTAATGCATTAATTATCATTACCTTTTAAACTCTTTTTTTTACAAGGAATTTAATGATGTCATCAGAAGATGTACCTAGATTTTTATATCATTTCGACTGATATGATTTTAATGGCCGCATTTTAATGGGATCGTGCAACCTTGCAGGAGATTCCTCGCTACGCTCGGAAAGACGTCATTTTTTTAATGGGACAGCCGTGATCAGATCTCGTCATCCTCTTACTCTTTATAACCTAGTACTACTAAAATACAGGGGCCTTTAGCAATAACATTTATTTGATTTATCCTACAACTGTCTATAGCTCGCTCACTTTCCGCACCAGGTTGCATCCAAATATTTTTAATTCCTTTATTAATGGCTTCATTAACACAAAGCTCAGTAATTGGGGGTGGAGTAATGATTGAGATACTTTGTACATCATCAGGCAACTCACTTATATTGGATACTACCGCCAAACCTTCAATTTGTGCTTCATGGGGATTTACTGGATACACCTTTTTCCCATGCTGAATGTAGCACCGCAATACTTTATTACCGTATTTGTCACGATTTGAAGAGGCCCCAATGACTGCAAATGAACTGGATGTAAAAAACTGGTCTATTGAATGGGTTGGCATGATTAATGGGTTCCTAAAGTGCAAGTAGAGTGTAGATAAGAATATCAATGATTTCTCAGGATGTGAATGTGCTTGTTTTGCTAAATAAGGCGATAGGTACTTAGGTCACTGGTCATGTTTCGGTTGTACTTTATAATGATTAATTAACCCGCATTTATTGAGTCTTAAATGCGGGTTTTTATGTATCCTGTTTGAGAATTAAAACGTGTTTTCAAAGGCTATTAATTTTTGTTCTAATTGCCATTGTAATTTTGCTTTTTCACTTTGATTGATAAAACTGTGGCATATCGCACTGTTTAAATCCTTACATTCAGCAACTGGCTCTGCACTATCTGCATTATTCCAAAGGCTTTTTCCTGGAAGAAAAGCATAAGTCAGAGTGTTTCTATTAATTTGCTTCAGGGTGGGATAATCCAGTCCGTGGCCTAGCACTGCTTCTACGTATTGCCGTGTTAAATCGGTCCTTAAAACGCCTTCATCATCCGTTGATAAAACCACAGGAACGTGATGAGCCAAGTAATAATTGAGGGGGTGATTACGGCCTGATACATTCAGTAATTTCTGATTGCTGATTAGGTTTATTTCAACTGGTACATGATGATCTGCCATATACTGTAGGGTTTTTTCGGCATTATTTTCATAGGCTATAGACACACCATGCCCAATTCTTTGTGCCTGTCCGGTTGTTAAAGCATCGTGTATATGGAACCTCAGATCTTCAGGAGTAACAGATTCTGGAGCCAATTCGCCAGCATGCAAGGAAATGTTGACATTGGGGTATTGCTTATGGAGATAGTCAAAGATTTGCATTTGTTTGTGATAGTCACGCAAAGAAATAATACCGTCTTCTGGCTGAACCAAATTAACGCCAACCAGATTTCCTTTAGACAAATTGACTGCTTCAAAGGCATTCAACGCCTGAGCGAATACGCTGTCTATTGGTTGCTCGCGAAGCACATAGTACAATACTTTGATTTTAACTTTGCAGACCTCTTTATCCGGGGTTGTTGTGCAGCCTAATTCATTGTGGGCTTCTTTAAGCATTCGATCACTTTCAAAAACAGTTTGTTCTATATTATTTTTAAAGTCTTTGTTTTCCAGAAGAATTTTTTTCTTTTGGTCGAAATTATCGGTGTTTTTGATCAACTCTCCAAAACGAAGCGAATTGGCATTATCAGTAATGTCCATTAGTTCCAAATACTGTTCTTGTTGTTGCGCTGCTGTTCGAATGACATCTGCGATTAATTGCGGCCTGTAATCAAAGACAATCGGCATATACTTCATGAAGCCATTAAAAAAATGATCGTGCCCTGTTTCTTTTCCAGGAATAAAGTCTTTTAGTGACCAGTCCCGAATAACAGAGGCATAGAGTTCGGGCTTATAAAACAGGTCTTTTATCTGAATGCCATCACAATGAAGAGATGTCTTACTCACTGAAAAATTAGATAAATCAATACAATATTTACCATTAGCTGCTAACGACACCATGGTTTCTGGATAAGGTCCTCCAGCAAGATGATAATGTAATTCCCCACCTTTAGGCATGTTTTTAAAAAATGCATACAGCGCATTGGGATCTGTTTTAATCGTATTAAAATAATTATTAATCTCTGCATGAACAGGTGATAAGAATAATGAACAGAAGAACAGCGAAAGTGTTTTATTAAGATTCATAATGAGCTATTGATTGTCAGGTAATTATGAATTATCGCATAAAACAGCTAAATACCATAGAGATTGATTGGTGTGATTGGGTACTTCATTAAATTCATCTTAACCTACCTCAGCTCCAAAATCAGTTTTGATGCCAGCGTTTACTATCTGATAGAAGTTATGCTCTTGAATGCTTTGAAGAATGATGAATAATCATTGTATTTATGATGCATTCATAGCAGAATATTTTTTAAGATTCATAACCACTGAAGATGAATATGCCTAAAATAGTGTTGAAAACCACATTGATATACTGCGCTTTTATCGTATGGATGATTGGTGGAGGAATCATTCAGGCTGCTGTACGAACGCCTGATCTGAACGATAAAACCAGTGTTACGGTTAATGTGGGAATCTACGCTCCATTCTCAAATCAATCTGCGTTTATAGGTAGAAATATTCTTGCCGCTATGGAAATGGGACGTGATCAATTAAAATCCTCTCGAATTCATTATACGTTCTACACTTTGGATGAGCTACCAAAACAAAGTCATGCCGCTGAGACGCTTCAAAAATTTGTCACGACCCACCATATCAATGTTTTAGTAACTGAAGGTTCTGATAATGGTTTATTGGCAGCGCCCCTTGCACGTAAAAACAATATTCTGCATTTTAGCTTGGCCAATGATCCTGCAATTGCTGATGGCAAGAATAACTTTCTGGCCTGGAGTCCTGCCTATGAACAAGCGGCTGTTTTGGTTGAAGAACTCCAGCGTAAAAAGATAGGCCAAATCGGGATTATAACTTCAAAACGCCCTTCATCCATGGTTTTAACGCAAAGCGTGATAAAGCAGTTACAGCTTCATTCTGCAATTAAAATTGCTGCTTATGAGCAGATTGAACCTGGAATGAAGGACGTTTCGCATCTAATTCAGAGCATTGAAAAGAAAAAACCGGATTTGTATTTTATTATGGCTTCTCCTGAGGATATTGAAATCATCCAATCAGAAATGAGCCATGCTCATGTGAACAAACCGATAACCAGTATTATCGGAAGGGTGACCCCTAAGGTAATGAAAGTTTTTGATGGGCAATGGTATATTGATACTCATGAAATGAAACCTGAATTTATCCAAAAGTTTAAGGAACACTATCTAAATTATCCTGTAACTGAAGCAGGATATGCCTTTGATGTATTTCACATTTTGAATCAAAGTGTTGCCATGGTGTTGAAAACCAAACATCATTTTTCCAGTAAGGAAGTTGCCAATCAAATTCATGTACTGGCAAAAGGAACAGGGGTAATGGGACCATTTAATTTAGAAAAAAATGGTGTTTTGTTTACCAAATCTGAGATCAAAACCATAAAAGACGGTCATGTAGTCACTGTTTAATTAATTATGGTTTATAAAAAGACTGATGGGCATGTCGCTTTAGCAACAATGCCCATCGAATAGATTGTTCTGTTTGGTTATTATCTGTTTGCCAAGGCCATACCTTCCAACACCGTTAATGCTGCATAAAGCTGGTAATCTTCGTGAATTAAATCGTCGGATTTAGCTTCGTTTTTAGTATTGGTATTTTCCGGATTATTCTTATTGATCAAGTGTCCACTCAGATCGGCTTCACTGAATCCGGTTGCGTCAGATTTTTTTATGGAATTTTTGGGAACATCCATTTCTTCTACAACGATGTCTGGAATAATTCCTTTAGCTTGTATGGAAGTTCCAGAAGGGGTGTAGTATAAAGCGGTAGTTAACTTAATTCCAGTTTTACCATCCAGAGGTAATACGGTTTGTACAGATCCTTTACCAAAACTTTTGGTACCAAGAATAATGGCTCTCTTATTATCTTTCAGAGCACCTGCTACAATCTCTGATGCTGAAGCCGAACCATTATTGATTAGAACTACAATTGGAGCATTATCCAAAACATCCCCAGGATTAGCCAAGGCGGTAAATTTAGAGCCCGGTAAGCGTCCTTCAGTGTAAACGATTAGCTCTTGTTTGCCGGATTTGTCATTACCTAGGAAGGCGTCAGAAACCTGGATGGCAGAATCCAGTAAACCTCCGGGGTTGTTTCTAAGATCCAGTACCAAACCTTTTAATTTTCCATTAGACTGTTGCTTTAACTGCTCGATTGCTTGCAGCATGTCTTTACCGGTTAAAGCCTGGAATTGAGTTAATCGGATGTAACCGTAGCCATCACTTAACATTTTACTTTTAACACTTTTAATTTGAATTACTTCCCTAATCAGGTCAAAGGTAAGTGGTTTGCTGACTCCTTTACGTAATACGGTTAATTCTATTGTTGTGCCTGCTTTGCCCCTCATCAGATTCACTGCGTCTTTTAGAGTAAGACCTTGTACTGATTCTTTACCTAGTTTAATAATATAGTCCCCAGATTTTATTCCTGCCTTGAAGGCTGGAGTATCAACTAGAGGTGTAATTACTTTTACAACCCCGTCTTCCATGGTAACTTCGATGCCTAATCCACCAAATTCACCACTGGTTGAGGTTTGTAGCTCTTTAAACTCTTCTTCATTAAGATAACTTGAATGGGGATCCAATCCGGTGAGCATGCCTCGAATGGCATTGTCAAAGAGTTCTTTATCGTCAATTGGTTTGACGTAGTATTTTTTTATTTCACCAATTGCATTAGAAAATCGTTGGACATCTTCCAATGGTATACGTTTCGTATTAGTATTATTTGTATCAGTCTCATCGGCTGTAAACGCTGTTAATGGGAGCATCAACGCGAGCGCGAAAATAAGCGCTACTGTGCTGGGAAGAATTTTCTTGATAACCATAGCGATCTCCTAGGATGCAAGGCCATAAAATCAGCCGCTTTCTTTTGTTTTTATTAATTATTGAAATGCAATTTAAATGCCAAGCGCGAAATCTAAGACAACCAGTCTAGCGGGGGCACCGCTTTTCCTCTGAGTCTTATTTCAAAGTATAGACCGTTTTGCTTAATTCCACCGCTGTGTCCTACACTGGCAATTTGCTCGTTTTGGCGGACTGTCTGCCCTTTATGTTTGAACAGCGATTGATTATGGGCATACAGGGTCATGAAACCTTGGCCATGGTCGATAATCAGGAGTAAACCATAGCCTTTTAACCAATCACTGAATACTACTTTTCCTGGATAAACGGCAGTAACTACTGCTCCTTCATCGGCAAAAAATGTCACGCCTTGATTCATTCTACGTAAGGATCTCTGTACATTTTGTACTGGTAGCGGCAATTTTTTGCGCATTTGAATGAAGGGTTTGCTGCTTTGGACAACACTTTGTTGCGATAATGACTTTAACAGGCGAGATAAATTAGCTTTATCTTTTTCAAATTCTTGTAAGTCATGTTGTTTGTTCTGAATATCATTATTTAGTGATTCAATTAATGTTGTGTGGTATCGTTTATTTTGTTCCAGCTGTTGCTGATGTTGTGACAATTGATTATGCAGTTTTTGATTTTCAGCTAATTCGTTATTTAATTTATCCTTATTCTCGCTTAGATTGGTACGAGTTTCGCCTATTTTGTCGATCAATTCTTGCCGGGATTTAATTATGTATTGATAATAAGTCAAAATTCGGCTTATTTTATAGGGATCATCCTGGGTAAGTATCCATTTCAATGGTTGGTATTCACCCATTTGATATCGTGCTCGTACATGATTTGCCAGTAATTGCTGCTGTGTGGCTAATTGTTTATTCAATAATTCAGCTTTGGCATGCAATTCGGCAATTTTTTGCTCTTTAGATTTTATATCGTTTTGAATTGAACGCAGTCTATGTATTCCTTCACCGATTTGTTTTTCAGTACCGGAAAGTTCCTGATTTAAAATCCCCCGCTTGTCATGAGCTGTGGCCAGTGTTTGCTTTAGATTGTTAATCTGAGCATCCAGCTGTTTTAGCTTGGTTTGAGTTTGCAGTACTGGCGAGGGAGCTGGTGTTGCCTCAAGACTAAAATGAATCAACATTCCCAATGCAATGACGCTCAGGAATGCAGGTTTCGAAGAATACTGGCTAGATTGCGTGGACATGGCTATTTTCCAGTAAGATGTGTCCGGTCATTTCTTTAGGTGGAGTGATGCCGATTATTGAGAGAAGTGTGGGGGCGATGTCGATTAAACTGCCCTCTGATTGAGTAAAATGCCAATCTCCTCCAACACACATAAAGGGCACTGGTTCACTGGTATGGGCAGTATGAGCCTGACGGGTTGTGTCATCAAACATTTCTTCTGCATTACCATGATCTGATGTAATTAACAGCGTTCCGCCTTGACTTTTGAGTGCGTCCCCAACACGTTTCATGCACTGATCAAGACATTCTATAGCCCGAACTGTGGCATTAAAATTACCACTATGTCCTACCATATCAGCGTTTGCATAATTGCAGATGATTACGTCATATTTTTTTTGATTGATGACGTCTACCAAAATATCGGTAAGTTCAGGAGCACTCATTTCCGGTTGAAGATCATAAGTTGCAACCTTGGGGGAGGGTATTAAAATTCGTTCTTCGTTGGCAAATACATGTTCACTGCCACCATTAAAAAAGAATGTTACGTGAGCGTATTTTTCTGTTTCCGCAATTCGTAATTGTTTTAAACCCTGGCGGGCAATAACTTCTCCTAAAGTATTATTTAATGGCACAGGTGGAAATGCCGGAGTTGTCTTCAGATTTTTATCGTATTGAGTCATGCTGATAAAGCAGGATAATTTGGGGCAGATCGTTCTTTTAAATCCTGAAAATGCGGGATCGATAAATGCTGATGATAATTGTCGTGCCCTGTCTGCACGAAAATTAAAGAATAAAATAGCATCTCCGTCTTCTATTATTTTAGGATTTCCAATCAGGGTTGGGGGAATAAATTCATCTGAAAGCTCATTTTGATAAAAATGCTTTATAGCCGTTTCTACATCATCAAAGTGGTGGGTACTTTGTCCCTGAGTGAGTAAATTATAAACGGGTTCTACACGGTCCCAACGCTTATCTCGGTCCATTGCATAGTAACGGCCAGTGATTGAGCTTATGGTGATTCCAGGATGGGTTTCAAGTTCCTTGTTCAAGCGGTGCAAACTGTCCAGGGCGCTTTGTGGCGGAGTATCTCTGCCGTCAAGGAACAGATGCAAATAAACGGAGCTGAATTGTTTCTCGTGACATAAATTCAGTAATGCAAATAAATGGCACTCATGGCTATGAACTCCTCCAGGAGAGAATAACCCCATGATGTGTAGCGATTTACCTGTTTGCCCCAATATCTCAATCGCTTGATTAAAAACGGGATTATCAGCAAACTCACCTTGTTGTATGGCTTTATTAATTCGTGTGAAATCTTGTTGTATAACTCTGCCTGAACCAATATGCATGTGCCCAACTTCAGAATTACCCATTTGTTTGTCTGGAAGGCCTACTGGTTCACCAGACGCTTGCAGAAGGATGTGGGGGCAATTTTGCCACCATTTATCCCATTGAGGTGTATGAGCTGACGCAATGGCATTATGTTTATCACTAGCGTTGTAGCCCCATCCATCAAGAATCATGAGTACCAGGGGAGTATTTTGGGACATGAGATAAATCCTGAATCAAGCAGTTAAATGTCAATAAAAATGATTATACCTTTGGTAATTAAAGAGGTATATAGCTGAAAGAATTGATATTGTTAGGGTGATTTATTTCATTAACGGGGTATTAAAAACTTTGCATTATCAATTGGTATTTTTTGCTTTGTCAGGCTTTGCATGCCGAATGGCTTTAATTTTATCTTTTATCCTTGCAAACGCGAGACAATGTTCCTTATTTTTGTCATATTGCTCTATTAGAGAGAGTAGTGCTCTTGTATTGATTGCGGGAGTTGTAGGTACTGTTTGCTCGCAACCAGACTACTTAATTCTCATCTCAACCGAATTCCTGCGGCTGTGACCGCGGGATCCATGATGGTGGCATTCAAGTATTAGATCCCGCGGTCTTCGCCGCGGGAATTCGGCTTAGATTTATTTAACGGCAGCTACCTGATGCTGAGACATAGCTAATCTATGGTTCAAGCATAGCCATCCTGGATGCCGCGATAAAAATGCACAGTATCTAATCACAACTTTGAGTTTGGGTGCAATTTCCATTTGAATCGCATTGCTGCACGGTCTGACAATCAGAGTCTTCGTCATCATATGAGTTGTTGATTATGTACGTTGGCGCGACGTAAGCTGGCGCTACATATACTGGTGCAACCCAGCCATTTCCTGGGTGATAATTACCAATGGAAATATCATTATTGTGAATAGTGTAATCAGGATGATTCCATCCTCCATAGCCGACATTGGGATGAAATCCACCGCCAAATCGATCGCCAAAACACATCATGGAAGCAGATAAACCAATTACGAAGAATAGTGCGCGAGAAACGGGGTAATTCCGCCTTAATGAGCTCATAAATTTCTCCTGATAAAAGTCATAAGTTCCTAATCCATAAAATGTTCACGACTTACGAAAATGCCTAATATCTTCGTTAAAAGGAATATCTAATCAAGTCATTGAGTGTACCTAAACTCCCTCGTTAAAAATTCCTTATCTTTATAAGAGTATAGTTCTTTTATCGCTCCATGTGTTTATTATTTGTTCTGATGGCTAATGGATGGGCTTATTGGCAATAAGCTTTATATTATTAAAAATAGGATAAAAATTTGACCAGTTTTTTAACCTTTTTAGAAAACAATTTAGGTGTATAAAATTGGCTTGCTACTCGTTTGCTTAGTTCACTTAGAGTAGGGTAGGCGACAATGGTATCTGTGAATGCTCTTAAGGTTTTACCTTCCCTAATCGCCATGACCCACGGGAGTAATAATTCGCCAGCCTGATCTCCTACTATAGTGACACCGAGAATGACCCCCTTTGGATTTACGATTACTTTAATAAATCCATTCGTCTTTTTACAGGTCTGAGCTCTATCATTGCTGGAATAGTCCGCTTTTAGCAGTTCATATTTTATGCCCATAGAGGCACACATCGATTCACTTTTACCCACATGGGCTAATTCCGGAGTAGTATAGGTGACCCAGGGGATCGCGTTATCATGCATCTTGACTGGGAGTTTAAACGCAATATTTTGCAGCACTATCCCTGCATGATAGTTTGCAATATGAGTAAACAGCATGATTCCTGTAACATCTCCAATAGCGAATATTTTTTTGTTACTCGTCCTAAGTCGTTTATCGACCAGTATTCCTTTCGGACTGAATTGAATTCCTGCCTGTCCACAATTTAATTGATCAATATTAGGTTTTCGACCTGTAGCCACAAGCAAGTGAGTTCCGGTGATAAGGATTTCATCATTATTCTGTTTGCACTGAATGAGTGTTTGCTTGGCTTCATTGGTTTCAATTCGTACAATATCGATCTGCTCATAAAGGGTTATGCCATATCCAATCAGCGATTGTCGTACCTGTTCAACCGCTTCAGGATCGTCATGATTTAAAATGCCAAAATGTTCCAATAAGGTTACTTTTGACCCAAGCATGGCAAAGGCTTGTGCTAATTCACAACCGATTGGTCCGCCGCCTATGATTAACAGTTCAGGGGGTAATTGAATGAGTTTAAAAATGGTTTCATTCGTGTAGAAATGAGTAGAATTTAACCCTGGTATAGGGGGGATTGCCGCGGATGACCCTGTAGCAATCACGTAACGCTTTGCTTTAATTTCCGCTGAACCTGCTTTTAAAGTCCGGTCATTGATGAACGTTCCTTTAGCTTGTATAACTTGTACACCCAGTCCTTCAAATCGCTCTACTGAATCATGTACGGCAATAGTATCAATCACTTCTCGGACATGCTGCATAATGCGGGTAAAATCTACTGGTTCCTGAGGAATAGTCATTCCAAGAACTTCATTATGGCCGGTATGCCAATGAGCTGCAGCGGCTGCCAGAAGCGCTTTGGAGGGCACACATCCATAATTTAGACAATCTCCTCCCATCAATCCTTGTTCTACCAAAACGACCTTTAGCCCTAATTGTGCGGCACCAGCTGCCAGACTCAGTCCTCCTGCTCCAGCACCGATAATTGCAATATCACAGCTAATTTCTTTGTTCATAGTAACCTTTGATTTTTTTGTAGAATACAGGCATTAAGGAAAGAAAAGCTAACGCTAAAAGAGGTAGTAACAATTCCGGGGAAAAAATAATCTTAAAATTGGGTGCTTGCCCCTGTTCGAAAAGATGATTCAGACTGTTACCGACAGAAGCATAAATGAGCGATCCGGGTATTATTCCGAGGAATGTCGCAAGAACAAAGGTTCTGGCTTTAACCCCAAGTAATGCAGGTACGATGTTGACTACCCAGAAAGGAAATATCGGAATCAACCGTAAAACAAGTAAATAGGAAAATGCATTATGCTGGAATCCTTGTCGCATTTTATTTACCCATCCTGAGGTTTTTTGAGCAACCAAGTCACTAAAAGCGTATTTTACAGTGAGAAATATCAGTATGGAGCCTATCGTTGCGCTGATTACTACAAACAATGTTCCCCAGAAAAAGCCAAATAAAAGGCCTCCGGTCAAGGTGAGGATTAATGCTCCAGGAAAAGAAGCTGCGACACAAATAACATAAGAAATCATGAATGTTGCCACTGCCAAAATATAATGATCATTGGTCCATGAAATAAGCTGCTGATGGTGTAATTGTAAGGATGAAAAAGTTAAATACTGATTCACTCTAAAAGAGTAGAGAAGAAATAATAACAACAGAATAAGCAATACAGGCCAGATTCTTCGTAGAACACTAAAAGTCATTAGTCCATTCTCCATGATAATCGTCAATGACGTGAAGTGATTGCTCGTTTCGTTGATTTGCAGAACATCATAATGATGATTTTAACCAATAAGGTCAATTGATTTCTTGGTAGCACTTAAATTTTTACTTTAAAGAGGTTAGACTATGTGCCATTTTGAATGGTAGGAAGTGTAGTTTTGGATTACAAATTACCCCAACACATTGCCATTGTGATGGATGGCAACGGTCGCTGGGCTGAAAATCGAGGTTTGGCTCGAATAGAAGGGCACAAGGCTGGCGTTAAGACAGTTAAAACAATGATCAAATCGTGTCTCGAAAAGAAAATTGGCTGCCTTAGCTTATTTGCGTTTAGTTCTGAAAACTGGGCAAGACCCATTGCTGAAGTCAATTTTCTTATGGAGTTATTCGTAGAGGCTTTAAGAAATGAACTGGCGGAATTAAATCAACATGGAATCCGTATTCGGTTTACCGGAGACAGAGAGCCGTTATCCTCTGTTCTGCAAAAAGAAATGCAGGAAGCTGAGTTGCTGACGCAGAATAATCAACAATTAATTGTAAATGTTGTTGTTAATTACGGAGGAAAATGGGATATAGTTACCGCAGCCAAAAAAATGTCCCGGGCTATTAGTAATGGTACCATTGCCCTGGATGAAATAAATGAGTCTAATTTCGCCCAATTTCTGGATACAGATGGGTTACCTGAACCTGATCTTTTTATTCGGACCAGCGGAGAGTTGCGGATTAGTAATTTCTTTCTGTGGCAGTTAGCTTATACCGAACTTTATTTCACTGAAGTGCACTGGCCAGATTTTAATAATGAAGAGCTTGAATTCGCTCTCGATTCCTTTAGTAAGCGCAAAAGGCGCTTTGGTCAAATTTAGACTTTTAATAAGGGCATATATATGTTCATGCAACGTTTAATCACATCATTAATTTTAGTGCCCTTGGTCTTGATGACGCTTTTTTATGCGCCATCCTGGTTTTTAGCGGGCGTACTTTTGCTGGTTTTTGTTGCTGCATGGAAAGAAAGCTTGCAACTCATTCCCATAAATAATAGAGCACACCAGATTGCCTTTTTAGCGTTAATGCTCTTGGCTTTGTGGTTATGTGGTTATTTGTTTTCTTATTGGTTAACCATAGGTTTGGTACTTTGGGTATTTAATTGTATTGCCATTCTTGGTTTTCCTGATTCACAGCGTTATTGGGGATATCCTTCAGTTGTTGGCAGTCTACTGTTGATACTTTTACCTTTATTTATTCAAAGCCTGGCCCATGTGTATGAGTTGCCTCAGGGTAAAGCCCTGGTTATTTATTTACTGTTCTTGATTTGGGCTTCTGATGTTGGTGCCTATCTTGCTGGAAAGCAATGGGGAACACACAAATTAATTCCACAGGTTAGTCCGGGTAAATCCTGGGAAGGCGTGTTGGGAGGATATCTGCTTTCAATGGTTGTTGCGGGTGTCGGGTTTTATTATTTTATGCCTTATTCCATTTTAATCTGGTTTGGACTGGCATTCATTACTGTGACCATTTCAATTTTTGGCGATTTATTCATCAGTATTTTAAAACGACGTTGTCATTTGAAGGATACAGGTACTATTATTCCCGGCCATGGCGGTATTTTGGATCGTCTGGATAGTTTAATAGCGGCCTTACCTTTATTTTATTTTGGATTAACTTTTATCCCCTTGGGAATTTAGTTTACTGGTTGGATTAAATTTTGGATGACAGCATGCTTTTAACTCTGTTGTATTTTTTACTGGCTTTATTATTACTGGTTACCGTACATGAATATGGCCATTTTCAGGTAGCACGGTGGTGTGGAGTCAAAGTATTACGTTTTTCATTTGGTTTTGGAAAGGTACTTGCGAGATGGCGTGACAAAAAGGGAACTGAATACGCCTGGTCTCTTTTTCCCCTTGGCGGATACGTCAAAATGCTTGATGAAACGGAAGGGGAAGTAGCGGAGCAGGATAAGCCTTACGCTTTCAATAACAAATCAGTTTGGGCGCGAATAGCCATCGTTCTGGCTGGCCCCATGTTTAATTTTATTTTTGCTTTTGTCGCATTATGGCTGGTGTTGGTTATAGGAATGCACTCACTCGCTCCGATGATTGACTCAGTCAAACCTGGCAGTTTGGCAGCTAAAGCGGGTCTTGGGCCTAAACAGGAAATAATCGCACTGAACGGCACCAGGATAAACAGTTGGCGAGATTTTCAATACGCCATGATGCCGCTTATTGGTTCACGGGAAACAGTCAACATAACGGTCAAATCTTTAGTCGATGGCCATCAAAGTCAGCTCAGTTTGCCTTTAACTGATTGGAAACTCGATGATAAGGCACCCGATCCTCTGGATAGTCTTGGTATTGAGCCATTTATTCCAACAATTCCCCCCGTGATTGGAGAGGTTGTACCAGACTCTCCTGCTGAAAAGGCAGGTCTGAAGGTCGGCGACGAACTATTGAGCGTCGATGGCCAGTCATTTGATGATTGGATGTTTCTGGTAGATTATGTGCGAGAACGGCCTGATACCCAATTAACTCTGCAAATAAAAAGAAAAGGAATAAAACAGAGCATATCCATACTGACAGGAAGTCAAAAAAACAAAGACAAGATAGAGGGTATTATTGGCGTTCGCTCCCAAAAAGTTGACTGGCCAGCACATTGGTTACGCCTGGAGAGGGAGGGGCCAATATCCGCTTTGGGTACCGCATTCAATCAAACAATCCATCTCACGGGGACAACATTTACGCTGATGGGCAGATTGGTTACAGGTCGCTTGGGATTAAACAGCATTAGCGGGCCCGTTGGGATTGCTCAAGGAGCAGGAAGTTCCGGGCGGGGTGGTTTGGTATCTTATTTGTTTTTTCTTGCCTTGGTGAGCATTAGTTTAGGTGCTTTAAATTTATTACCAATACCTATCCTGGATGGGGGACATTTGCTGTATTATGTTCTGGAAATTATTAGACGCAAGCCTTTGTCTGATGGAGTCAAAACTGTTGGAGTGTATTTAGGTTTGGTCTTATTGGTTGCCTTAATGTTTGTAGCGCTTACTAATGATATATCAAGATTAACGGGGTAGGAGTCTCTATACATTTAATGCATTCAGGATCTCCATCCTGCCGCGGTACTGGTGATGAACAATTCCTGGAGATGAGTGATTAAAATAGGATATTAGAGTTAAGAAACTTGACAGTAGTTTCTTCTTCCTATAAAACGGTTTCAATTTTTGGCGTGACTGGACTGTAGTAAAATTTCAGAAAATCGCGTAGTACTGGACGTAAAAAAATAATGAAAAAAGTCGGTAATAAAATAATATTGGGTGTTTGTTGTTCTACTATGTTGGCGTGGTCCGCACAAACTATGGCTTCTGATGGGTTCATCGTTCGGGGTATCAAAGTTACGGGATTACAAAGAGTCTCTACTGGAACCGTGTTAAATTACATACCAGTCCAGGTTGGCGAAGAGATTAACTCAAGTTCAACAGGCCAGATTATACGAACCCTATATGATACTGGATTTTTCCAGTCTGTCTCACTTGAGCGTCAAGGGAACATTCTAATCGTCAATGTGGTTGAAAGAGCAACCATTGGTAGCATCACTGTTGTCGGAAATAAAGACATTCCCAGCGATAAAATGAAAGCTTTTCTCAAGGAAATGGGACTGGTCAAAGGTCGCGTATTTCAGAAGTCTTCATTGGAGCGCTTGGAAAAAGAACTCAAACAAGCTTATACGGCTCGAGGCAAATACAATTCACGTATTGAAGCTAAAGTTTCTTCATTAACTGATAACAGAGTAGCCATTACCATTTCAGTTTCAGAAGGTCGGGTTTCTCGAATTAAAGAAATCAAAATAATAGGCAATCACGATTTTACTACCAATGAATTGTTGCCTGAATTTGCTTTGTCTACCAGTAATCTATTTACCTATTTTTCTAAAAAGGATCAGTACTCCAAGGCATCAATGGATGCCTCTCTGGAAGCGTTGAGATCGTTCTACCTGGATCGGGGCTACTTGAAATTTAATATTGTTTCATCACAAGTTCTGCTATCTCCTGACCGGAAAGATGTTTATATCAATGTGCATATAGAAGAAGGGCCACAATATCATTTCGCCGGCTATTCAGTCGTTGGGAAAACAATACTGCCGAAGGAAAAAATTGATCCTCTGGTTCAAGTGAAAAAGGGTGATGTATTTTCCCGGAAAAAAGTAACTGAATCCATTTCGGCTATTGGCTTGGCTTTAGGTGATGTCGGTTATGGTTTTCCAGCAATAAGTGCCGAACCTCGCATCGATGAGAATGATAAATCGGTCTTTATTACTTTTGTAGTGGAGCCAGGCCGCCATGTTTATGTTCGTAGAATTAATTTTCACGGCAACACCAAAACCGCAGATTATGTATTAAGAAATATTATTCGCCAGAATGAAGGCGGCCTTTTGTCCTTACATAATATTAAAGAATCAGAGAGACAATTACGCTTACTTGGCTATTTAAAGAATATTGATGTTAAGACCAATCCTGTTCAGGGAACCAATAATCAGGTTGATTTGGATGTTCAGGTTGAAGAAGCCCCATCTGCTGAAGCCAGTGCTTCCATAGGTTATGGTACTAACGGTTATCAGTTTAATACTTCTGTAAACCAACATAACTTTATGGGAACAGGCCGCTCCATGGGAGCATCTTTTAACGCCAGTCAATGGGGACAGGATTATTCATTTAATTACTACAATCCATTCTATACAGATACGGGGGTTGGACGAGGAGGCAGTCTCTATTATTCTCGGATAGACCCTACAAACCTGAACGTCAGTACCTACAGCTCGAACCGATTTGGAGGAGATATTAATTATAATTTCCCTCTGGGAGAAGCGAGCAGCTTCCAGATCGGTTATGGTTATCAGGATATTGATATCAAATCAGTTGGCGCTGTAATTCCAATTCAGAATTTCGTCAATCTGTATGGCACTCATTTCCAGGAAATTCGCTTAACTACTGGTTGGAGTAGAAACAGCTATGATCAGATGCCTTATCCCAATAGCGGTTTGAATCAACAGGCAATCGCTTTTGTTGCTCTGCCTGCAACATCGCAATCTTTAACTTACTATAAGAGCTCATACCAAGCGCACGTGTATTATCCATTGTTTCGTGGATGGATATTCTCAGCATTAGGCAATGTGGGATATGGAAATACCTTTAGTTACAATGGGCTGCCATTCTTTGAAAACTATTATGCAGGGGGTACTGCACAACCGGGTCAAGTTCGGGGTTATGACAGTTATTCTTTAGGCCCACTGGATAATATGGGTAATGCTATGGGAGCGAACCTTCTGCTTAATGCCAGTGCTGGTCTTATATTGCCGTACCCTTTAAGCCGCGACAATATCAGAACAACTATCTTTGCAGATGCGGGTAATGTGTTTTCTTATGGCACTCCAGACGCATTACGTGGAACTCCTGCAGGTCCTATGCGTTATTCAGCGGGTGTTTCGTTAGAATGGCGTTCTCCATTCGGTCCGCTGGCATTCAGTATTGCGAAGGCGTTGAATCCACAACCGTTTGATCAAACACAGTATTTCCAATTTGCTCTCTCTTCAGGATTTTAGGGGAAAGCACAAAGGAATTTGTAATGAAAAGGTTTGTTGAAAAGTGTTGCTGCACATATCGCAACCCTTTTCGAATTGTGCTAGCATCACTATCTTTAAATTAGGAGATAAATATGAAACGTTTTGGTGCGGTATTAGTCGCATTGGTTTTTAGTTTGGTTGGCACATCTGCATTTGCAGATTGGGCAAAAATAGGTGTTGTTGATTTACAAAAAATCATGCAGACATCAAGTCAAATGAAAGACATCCAGGCAAAACTGGAAAAAGAATTTAAACCACGTCGTGATAAGTTAATGGCTGTAGAAGCAAGTCTAAAGTCTGACATGGAAAAATTCAAGCGTGATAGCGCTATTATGAGTGCTACTCAAAAGAAAGATCTGGAAAAGAAAATTGTTGCTGCACAACAACAATTTGAGCGAGATGGACAGCAATATCAGCAAGAATTAAGCACTGCTCACAATGAAGCAATGGAAGGTCTGTATACTAAAGTTCGTTCTGCAATTTCTAAAGTTGCCAAAGACGAAAAATACGATATAATCGTACAAAAAGATGCAACTCCTTTCAGTTCTGATTCATTAGATGTAACCGATAAAGTTATTAAAGCAATAAATTAGTTCGGCGGACCAGTTGCTGACCCTTGCGCAATTAGCTGATATTTTAGATGGCGTCTGGCATGGAAATGCCAGTCACGCCATTTTTGGTTTGTCTTCTTTGGCGCGAGCCACATCTAGGGATGTCGCTTATTTCGATAACCCTTTGTTGTACAATACACTAGGACATACTGCTGCAGGCGCTGTCATTCTGAAAGCAGAGCATGTGCCTCTATGTCCAGTGAATTCTATAGCGGTTTCAAATCCTCTGGCCTCCATGACTGAAGCAGTTAAGTTGTTTTCCTCTGCCCAATCTCCTAACAGGGGAATACACGAAACAGTTCGTATTCATCATTCTGCACAAATAGGTAACCAGGTTTCCATAGGTGCTTATAGTGTTATTGGTGAAGATGTCCACATAGCTGATGGCGTTATCCTGGGTTCCAATACTGTCATTGAATCGGCTGTGTCCATTGGAGAAGACAGCAGGATTGGTTGTGGCGTGATGATTCATTCAGGCTGTCGTCTTGGAAGGAATGTACGTATCAATTCAGGATGTATTATTGGTTCATCTCCCTTTAATTATTACAAAGAACATGGAGTTTGGCAGCAAGGCCCTGATATTGGTGCGGTGATTCTTTCTGATGAAGTGCATTTAGGTGCCAATACGGTAATTGATAGAGGAGCTCTGGGCGATACTTATCTCGCAGAAGGCGTTTGCGTCGATAATCTGGTGCAGATCGCGCACGATGTGTATATCGGGAGCAATACCGCAATAGCTGGTTGTGCTGCTGTAGGTGCTTATGCTCATATTGGCTCTGATTGCATTATAGGGGGGGCAAGCAGCATTGCCGCTAATGTTCGATTAGGCGAAAATATTGTGATTACTGGAATGTCTACGGTCAGTAAATCGATAGCCAAGTCAGGTATTTATTCTTCTGGAACCATGGCCCATGAACATAATCGATGGCGCAAAAATGCGGCGCGATTCAAACGGCTGGATGATTATATAACCAGAATGGGTGCACTAGAGAAAAAACTAAGGAATGATGATCCATCAATACAGGTACAGCAAGAGTAGGGTTGATTCAGATTTCTGATTGGTTTAGGTAGTCAATTGGATATTTTTTAATTATTCGATTGATTAGAGTAGTGTAAAACAAGATAATGAATATTCTTTTATAGAATTCATAATGATGAAATGATTCAATGAGAAACAATGTATGAGTGAGCATATTGATATAAATCAGATAATAAATCTGTTGCCGCACCGTTATCCATTTCTTTTGGTTGACAGAGTCCTGGATTATAAAAAAATGGATTATTTGACAGCAATCAAAAATGTGACCATGAATGAGAATTTTTTTACTGGCCATTTTCCAGGAAATCCAATCATGCCAGGTGTACTAATGCTTGAAGCATTAGCTCAAGCCTGTGCTATTTTGTCTAATCTTTCCCGCCAACCTAAAGAAGGGTACGAATTTTTGCATTATTTTGCAGGAATTGATAATGCTCGCTTTAAACAAATAGTCACCCCAGGTGATCAATTAAGATTGGAAGTAAAGTTAATAGGGCAAAAGAGAGATTTTTGGCGTATGCATGGTGAAGCTTATGTAGGTGATAAATTGGCTTGTTCCGCAGACTTATTAAGCGCAGCAAAGGAAATTCTAAAGTGATAGATGAAAGAGCAATGATTCATCCATCTGCAAAGCTGGGAAAAGGGGTATCTATTGGCCCTGGTACAGTTATCGGTGCAGATGTTGAGATTGGTGAAAATACCTGGATTGGTCCGCATGTAGTAATTGATGGGCCAACAACGATTGGTAAAAACAATAAAATATTTCAATTTGCTTCAGTAGGTGATGAGCCACAGGACATCACTTATAAGGGCGAGCCAACTCGTTTGGAAATTGGTGATAATAATGTAATACGCGAATATTGTATGATTAGCCGTGGCACCGTCAAAGGCGGTGGTGTTACTCGCATCGGAAATAATAATTTTTTAATGGCTTATTCTCATATAGGTCATGATTGTATGGTTGGTGACCAAATTATTATGGTGAATTACGCGGCCTTATCTGGTCACGTTATCGTTAATGATTTCGCGATCATTGGTCCTTATGCGGCGGTACATCAATTTTGTCATGTAGGGGCTTATGCATTTATTGCGCGTGCAACGTACGTTACTAAAGATGTATTGCCCTATGTTATGATTGCAGGACATACAACTTCAGCATGTGGAATAAATACTGTTGGATTGCGCAGACGGGGCTTTTCTTCTTCGGCAATAGACAGTCTAAGACGGGCTTATAAAATTATTTTCCGTAAGGGTTTGACAGTGCAACAAGCTGTAGCTGAACTGGAGTTGATGCAGGGGGAATGTCCTGAGGTTATTCCTATGATTGATGCTCTGAATCAATCCACGCGCGGTATTGTGAGATAAATGATGATTGCTCCCTACCTGGCTGTAGCTTTTGGAGGGTCTTTGGGAGCAATGTCGCGTTATGCAACTGTACTTTTTGCGCAGAATATATGGGGATTACGATTTCCATACGGTACTTTAATCGTCAATACTTTAGGTTCTTTTTTAGCGGGATTTTTTCTTACTTTATTAGTGGGGCGTTTCAGTGCTGAAGAATATTGGCGTTTATTTTTCTTTACTGGTTTTTTAGGTGCATTTACCACCTTTTCAAGTTTTGCTGCTGAATCATTGTTTTTGTATGAACAAGGACAATGGTTCAAATTACTGGTGAATATTTTAGTTAATAACATTGGTGCCTTGACAATGGTACTTGTAGGTACCTGTGTTGCTCGATGTTTGCTTGCAGGGTACCTTGATCCAACTTAAAACTCAGAGTGTTTACTTATGTTAGATAATCAATTACTTCGTGAAGATCCCCAACGTGTTGCTTCTCAACTTTTAAAGCGTGGCTTTAAATTTGATGTGGATGCCTTTTCTGAATTGGAAGAAAAACGTAAAGCATTACAAGTCAGCACCCAGTCGCTGCAAAATGAACGGAATATGCGCTCCAAAGCCATTGGCGCGGCAAAATCTCGCGGTGAAGATATAGAGCCTATGCGAGAAGAGGTTAATCAATTGGGGGCGCGATTAGAGCAACAGAAAGCAGAGCTTGAAACGGTATTACAGCACATTGAGGCTATTGCATTATCTCTGCCTAATATTCCGCATGAATCCGTCCCTGTAGGTAAAGATGAACAAGATAACCAAGAGGTTAGGCGTTGGGGTACAGTTCCCGAGTTTGATTTTCCAGTGAAATCTCATGATGAGTTGGGAGATGCACTTGGACAAATGGATTTTGCTCTGGCTGCTAAAATTACGGGAAGCCGTTTTGTAGTAATGAAACATCAAATTGCGCGACTGCATCGTGCTTTAATTCAGTTTATGCTCGATACTCATACCCAACAGCATGGTTATCAAGAGATCTATGTACCCTATATTGTGAATTCTGACAGTCTTTTGGGGACTGGTCAGTTACCTAAATTTGAAGAGGATTTGTTTAAACTGACTGGAGATAATGGTTATTATCTGACTTCCACAGCAGAAATCCCTGTAACTAATACAGTAAGAGATACCATTTTGCCTGTCGAATCCTTGCCTGTTCGCTATGCATGCCATTCACCCTGTTTCAGAAGTGAGGCCGGTTCTTATGGCAAAGATACTAAAGGGATGATTCGCCAGCATCAATTTGAAAAAGTTGAGTTGGTCTGGATAACGAAGCCAGAAGATTCTTATGATGCTCTGGAGCAGCTAACCCACCATGCTGAAGTCATTTTGCAGCGATTGGAGTTGCCTTATCGGGTACTTGCTCTGTGCACCGGGGACATGGGGGCTGGATCTGCAAAAACGTATGATCTTGAGGTTTGGCTGCCTAGCCAAAATACGTATAGAGAAATTTCATCCTGCTCCAATATGGAAGCCTTTCAAGCACGTCGAATGAAAGCGCGATATCGCAATCCAGAAACTAATGAAATAGAACTGGTACATACCTTAAATGGCTCAGGATTGGCGGTAGGAAGAACTTTGGTTGCCATTATGGAGAATTACCAGGATAAAAACGGCGCTATTCATATCCCTACTGTTTTAAAACCTTATTTGGGTGGTATGGACGTTATTTTAAATTCATTAAAATAGTATGTATTCTTTAGTGTTTTAAATGCCATGCTTGTTCCCTTCTCCCTTAAAAAGGGAGAAGGGAACAGATAGCGCAATCGGTTTGAGTGTTGCCATTGATTTCTTTCCTCCTCCCTTTTAATGAAGAAGGGAGTAGTTTGTGTAACCGGTTTATAGTGTTATCTATTTACCTGGTCATTTATGTTACC
>NZ_AUHS01000020.1 GCF_000423305.1 Legionella moravica DSM 19234
CCGGTTGTCACGCCAGTGGCATAGCCGGGTAGCTAAGTTCGGACGGGATAACCGCTGAAAGCATCTAAGCGGGAAGCCTCCCTCAAGATGAGTTTTCCCATGAAGCCCGTTGAAGACTACGACGTTGATAGGCAAGGTGTGGAAGCGCAGTAATGTGTGAAGCTAACTTGTACTAATTGGCTGATTGTCTTGACCATATAATCTGAATTACTTTGGGTTATAGAAGTAGACGATAAAATAGAGTAGAATGTGTTACCTCGAATCTTTACCAGGCCTTGGGCTTGTTGATTGAACGACAATCATCAATCTGAAGGTAAACAGTTTTCCTGGCGACAATAGCGGTTTGGAACCACCTGATCCCATCTCGAACTCAGAAGTGAAACGAACATGCGCCGATGATAGTGTGAGGCTTCCTCATGCGAAAGTAGGTCATCGCCAGGGTTTTATTTCAGAAAAGCGGCTTTTTAGCCGCTTTTTTTTTATCCATAGTTCTGCAAATTAATATCTTCGTACTACCCTTGAAACATAGCACCTATCATTTTTACTGCATCCAAGCAAGCTCATTTGATGTCCACTGATGTGGTATATAGGCTAATTAAGCTATTGAGTAATATAGGGTCACTGTCCATTTGTTGATACTTCCTTCACACATCTGTTTCCGCAAGGTGTTGAAATGCATTTATGATCTACACCACAATCGTCATCTTTCGTGCATTGTTCCCAGCACGAAGTGCAATTTTCAGGACAATTGCTAACCACTAATTTCCCTGAAGCGTAAACCAATGAATTCATGGCACCCAATAGTACGAACACGCTTAAAAGTTGAGGCAGTTTCATATCATTCTCCTGCTGTATGTACTATTGGGACAAGCAACTATCCCTGGTGTTACTACAGCCTTGAATGCACGGTTGATACTGATCTTTGCAGTACGATTCTTCGTTATTGTTCTGAGTGCATTGATTATACTGGTTATTGCAAGAAGACATACAATAGTCATAATGATTGTTGCAGGTTTGTTCATCTGCATAAGAAGTAGCTGTAGCGATACATAGTGCAGCGCCAAATAAAGATGAATATAATCGTTTCATTTTAATATACTCCATTCCCAACGGTAATCTCTTATTAAAATTCCTTATCTATATTAGTTTAGCAATATTTCAGATAATGTGATTAAAAGATGCGCAATTGAATGGATAATCCTGGTTGAGGAGTAAGGCTGGATTTTTAGTTCAGCCTTTTAAATCAGTTGTCAAGGTACTTGTCTTTTAAGCGGATATAATGTTGTGCGGAGTATTCAATTTGTTCTATTTCATTGATGGACAATTTCCTGACCGCTTGTACCGGTCTACCTAAATATAAATACCCGCTTTCTAATATTTTGCCTGGCGGTACTAGACTTCCTGCAGCAATAACCACATGTTGTTTAATATGTGCTGCATCCAAAACAATTGTACCCATTCCAATGAGGCATAGATCGTCTATTGTACATCCATGCAACATTGCGTGATGGCCGATGGTGATGCAATTACCTAAAATTAGTGGTTTGCCACCCGGGGTATAAGGACCATCATGAGTTACATGAAGTACGGCACCATCCTGAATGTTGCAGGAGTGGCCAATTGTAATCGTGTTAACGTCACCACGCAGCACGGCCATAGGCCATACAGAGACATCATCTCCTAACGTAACATCTCCTATTACAGCAGATTGGGGATCGATGTATACCTGCTTTCCCAATGATGGGTTTTTATTATCAAAACTTCGAATTAAATTTGTCATTATTACACCATAGTTACGAATTCTTCAGCACTTGTAGGATGAATGGCAACTGTATTATCAAAATCTTTTTTACAGGCTCCCATCTTTATTGCTACTCCAAAACCTTGGAGCATTTCATCGGCATTATAGCCGATAACATGAAGACCAATGATTTTTTCTTTCTTCCCCAAGGTGACTAATTTCATTGCAGTAGGGGTTTTCGTTTCACTTAATGCATCATACATAGGATTAAATCGTGTTTTATATATTTTTATTTGTCCAGCTCCATACCGCTCTATAGCTGCCTGTTCGCTATAACCGACAGTTCCGACAGGAGGATGGCTGAATACAACAGAGCAAATAGTATCATAACTGAGTCTTGCTTTGGGTTGTTGACCAAAAAGTCTGTCTGCAAGTCTTCTTCCCGCAGCTATAGCAACGGGTGTAAGTGCAGGACCATTAGTCACATCTCCAATTGCGTATATTCCTTTTGCCGTAGAATTTTGAAAGCGATCAACTCGTATAAGTCCTTGTTTGTCTGTTTTCACTTTTAATTTATCGAGATTTAAATGATGTGTTCTTGGGGTCCTGCCAACAGCACAGATAATAACGTCAAGATCATGAATAGTTGAACCACTTTGGCATTGTATGCTTTTTCTTCCATCGCTGTGCAGATTGATGCAATGCGCTTTATGATTAGGATGAACTGTAATCCCTTGTTGCATCATTATTTCATGTAAAGTACTTCCAAGCATGTCATCAAACTTGCTTAAAGGTCTGTCGCCCCTCATTAAAAGATGTGTTTCACTACCAAGTGCATTAAGCACTCCTGCCAGTTCAACTCCTATATATCCGCTGCCAATGATCGCTACTTTTTGAGGTTGTTTTGTTAAAGAAAAAAATCCATCTGAATCAATAGCATGTTGAATACCAATAATGTTAGGCAAGGCAGGTTCTCCGCCTGTGGCAATAATAATGTGCTCCGCTTTATATAAGCAGTCATTTACAAGTACGGTATTCTGTTCGTGTAGAACACCTCTGCCGCAGATCCGGGTGATATCAAATTCTTTTAAGCGGTTTGTGTAGTGTTCGCGTAAGCGTTCTATATATTCGTTGCGTTTGGTGATCAGTTTATTCCAGTCAAGTTTCGCTCTAACAGGACTAAATCCATAATCATGAGCTTTGTGTAACGTTTCAAAAATAATCGATGCGTTAAACATTATTTTTTTGGGAACGCAACCTAAGTTGACACAGGTTCCTCCTAACTGAGATTCTTCTATAATAGCTACCTTGGCACCATATTTTGCAGCGCGTACAGCGCTGGCAATTCCACCACTTCCACCACCAATCACTATCAGATCACACTGTTTTTTTGTCATAGTATGCTTAGAGAAAATAAATTAATAGTAGCAGCTACTTCATTACCTACCAAATTTTTTTGTTTATTTACCGTAACTTGCACAAACATAAAAAACAGCCCACAATTAAAAAATACATCATACAAGCATCGAATGATTATGCATTTAAAATCATTATTCATTATTTTCATGATTATAATCCTTAATAGTTGCGGCAGTAATGAGCATGGGCAATTTGAAGGATATGTAGAGGGTGAGAATATATACCTTGCCTCCCCATTCTATGGTGTATTAATGCATTTGGCAGTACAACGCGGACAAAAAGTTAATAAGGGACAATTATTATATAGTCTCGATCCTAATCCTCAATTAATGAATATCTCTCAGATCAAAGGCGAATTATCTCAGGCACAAAGTCAGCTCACTGATTTAAAAAAACCAAGAAGGCTTCAGGAAATTGAAGCGATAGAAGCACAAATTGAGCAGACCAATGCTCAAATTACTTTAGCAGATTTAAGGGTTTCTCGTTATCAGAAGTTGGTAGATAAACAAGCTTCAGACAAGGACAGTCTAGATGCCGCATTGGCTTATTTACAACAACAAAAAGAATTAAAAATGCAGTATGAAGCCAATTTGGCTTTGGCAAAATTAGGAAGCAGGGATGATTTAATTACAGCGCAACAAGGCGTTGTGGATTCACTTATTGCTAAAATGAATATATCTCAATGGGAATTGTCACAGAAAACCATCTATGCACCTGCCGATGGCGTTATTTTCGATACTTACTATCGAACAGGTGAATATGTTGCTGCTCAACAATCTGTATTATCGCTGTTAACACCTGAAAACATCCGAATTGAATTTTTTGTGCCTTTGGAATATCTGGCTCGATTAAAGGTGGGGCAAAACATCAGTTTTGATTGTGAGGGATGTCAAAACACTAATCTTGCAGTAATTAATTACATATCACCGGATGCTGAATTTTTACCCCCATTGGTTTATAGCCGTGATAACAATTCAAAATTAGTATTCAGAGTTAAAGCGCGTATTATGAATCCTACTTCATTTAAACCGGGCCAACCCGTTATGGTGAATTTGTAATGAGCACCCCAGATTCCAACATCATTATTAATGTAAAAGGTCTGCGTAAAAGTTTTGGGCAGAGAGTTGTAGTGGACGATATTGATTTAGAGGTAGATCGAGGCGAAGTATTTGGTTTTCTCGGCCCCAATGGAAGTGGTAAAACGACAACAATACGGATGATATGTGGATTATTAAAAGCGGATGCGGGGCAAGGCACCTGTTTAGGTTTCGATATATTGACTCAGTCAGAGCAGATTAAGGAACGCGTTGGTTATATGACTCAAAAATTCAGTTTATACACTGAATTAACTATTGAAGAAAACCTGAATTTTATCGCACGAGTGTATGGAGTGTCTAATCGAAACAGACGAGTTGCTGATGCTTTGGATAAATTGGGTTTAACCGACAGACGAAAGCAACTGACTGGAGAATTATCTGGTGGATGGAAACAGCGTGTAGCACTTGCTACCTGTTTAATCCATGAACCCGATCTGTTGTTGCTCGATGAACCAACTGCAGGGGTAGATCCTATTGCAA
Source organism: Legionella moravica DSM 19234 (assembly GCF_000423305.1). GTDB lineage: Bacteria > Pseudomonadota > Gammaproteobacteria > Legionellales > Legionellaceae > Legionella > Legionella moravica. The sequence continues at coordinate 4,738 of NZ_AUHS01000020.1, forward strand.
GAAGAGAGTTTTGGGATCAAATTCATTTTTTAAGCCAGGAGGGCATCACTACTTTTGTTTCTACTCATTATATGGATGAAGCAGAGCGTTGCACACGAATCGCTTACTTGGCTTATGGCAAACTTTTAACAACGGGTACAGTATCTGAAGTAATTGATGAAACTCATTTAAAAACATGGGAAATCAAAGGAAACGTCACTACTACTTTATTACAGCATGCAAAAAAAATCCCTGGGGTGGTTCAATCGGCCCTGTTTGGCAATTTGATTCATGTTTGCGGGTACAATACAGAATTAATTGAAGAAGGTTTACAGAAATTAAGTTCTCAATATTCGATAAAATGGTATTCAATAGAACCAACACTTGAGGATGCATTTATCAGTTTAGTAAATAAATCACCGGAGCCTTTTGTTGACTAGAGCAAGCCTGAATCGCTTGTTAGCGGTTATGATCAAAGAGTTTATACAGATGATTCGCGACAGAGTAACGCTGGGCATGATAGTGGGCATACCCTTAATGCAGTTAATTCTATTTGGCTTTGCTATTAATACAAATCCGCGTAATTTACCTACGGCAGTTGTTAATCCGGATAATACGGCTTTAAGCCGACGCATTCTAACCAGCATGGAAAATTCAACATACTTTTATTTTATCAGTTCTAAAACTGATGAAAAGGAAGCCAGCAGGTTGCTGAAAACCGGTAAAATTCAATTTGTAGTCAGTTTTCCTCCTAATTTTACACGAGACGTAATCCGAGGGTTGCATCCCCCCTTACTTCTCGAGGCAGATGCAACAGATCCCGCAGCAACAAGCCGCGCAGTTTCAGTATTTACGGAACTGGCCAGCCTTTCATTAAATGAAGATCTCAATGGTTCCCTTTCATCTTTAAAACCCAAATCCCCACCATATCAACCTGAGATTCATGCCAAATATAATCCTTTGGCTATTACAGCCTATAACATCGTTCCAGGACTTTTGGGGGTAGTATTAACCATGACTATGGTTATCGTGACGGCTTTGGTGATCACACGAGAAAATGAACGTGGCACTATGGAAACTTTACTTTCAACGCCCTTGAGGCCATTAGAGGTTATGGCTGGAAAATTACTACCTTTCGTATTAGTTGGTTTTATTCAGGTCAGCTTAATTTTATTAATGGCCAAATTTCTGTTTTCCATTCCCATACAAGGTAGTATTCTTTTACTTTTGATCTTTACTTTTCCATTTATTGTTGCAAATTTATCTGTGGGCCTTACCTTTTCAACATTAGCCTCCAACCAGCTTCAGGCTGCTCAAGGGGCCATGTTTTTTTTCCTTCCTTCACTTTTATTGTCTGGATTTATGTTTCCGTTTAGAGGAATGCCTGAATGGGCACAGTGGGTAGGTAGTGTATTGCCACTATCTCATTATCTGATCATTGTTCGAGGTATCGTGCTAAAGGGTAACGGTTTCGCCGAAGTATGGAGTGAGTTTGTTCCTATACTGCTTTTTACTTTCGTCGTGCTTGTTATTGGATTTAAACGTTATAGGAAAACATTGGACTAACGTTTTGAGGAAGGAGTTTAGGCCTATTTTCAACAGGCTCCCGTACCACCGTCCAGTAATACGGGATTTTCTCAACAGGATTTCAACCTCATATTTGTTCGAGCAGCTCTTTTCTTGTCTTTTCATCGACAAAAGCCGCTTCAATCGCCATTTTGGTAATATCATTCATGATCTTGTCGCTGTATTGATATGATTCCTGCACGCGTTGATATTCCTGGGCTAGCGTAGTGCTCATGAATGGTGGATCATCAGAGCTGATGCTTACTTTGATACCCGCATCATACAGTTTTGGAAAGGGGTGGCTGTTCATATCTTTAAATAAACCTAAAAAGATATTGCTGGTAGGGCACACTTCCAATGCGATTCCTCGGTCTTTAACCATAGCCATGGTATCGGGAGAGTGAATGACATTAACTCCATGCCCTATTCTTTTTATGGGCAGATGTTCCATTGCTTCAACCATTCCTCGAGCGGTATCAAATTCACCCGCATGAACGGTACATTCCAATCCTGCATCTGCAGCGATTTGGTATGCTCGAGTAAAGAGTTTTGGTGGGAATTTAGCCTCGTCTCCTCCCAATCCAAATCCAGTCACACAGGGAAATTTATCAATGCCAGCCTGCCGTGCGACTCGTTCACAAGCGTCAACTCCAAAATGACGTACGGCGGTGTTTATGATACGTCCAACGATATTAAATTGTTCTTTGGCGTCGTCGATAGCTTGCTGGATGGCTGCAAGATGTTCTTTGGATGGGATTCCGCTAGAGCGTTCAGCATGATCTGGCGAATACATCATTTCTATGTATATGGCGTTTTCCAGGGCATTAGATCTGAGATAATCAAAAGTAATGTCATAATAATCTTGGGGGACTTTAATTACTGCAGCTAACGTGTCATAAACTTTGAGAAAATCCAGAAAATCTTTTGATAAATAACTAACGCCATCTGGGGCAATGAGGCCTGAAGGCAGGGTTAATTTATTGCGTTTGGCAAGTTTTACAGCTAATTCGGGTGAAATGGATCCTTCTAAATGTACATGCAATTCCGCTTTTTTTAATTTCATTGCTTAGCCTTTTATCTTTTGAAGAAGCTTAATGGTAACTTAGTTAAAAAAGCGATAAAATAGATATTATGAATAAAGTTATTTTGGAATTGGTATGACCGAACATGATATAGATAAAGCGTATGTAAGTCCTTATGATAAATTTTTCTTTGAATTTGATGCCACTCATAAGAAATCAGCATCACAAATAAAAGAAATTAAAAAACACGAACGAATCGCATACATGAGAGATAATAAAGATTATAAGGATGATAAAGGCGAGATTTGGGAAGAGTTTTAATATAACACGGCTTTAGTCGTCACTGTCGTCATAAGTCTCTGTTTATGAGGTTTAGTTCTATTGATTGATTTGATACCGCGTATAAAGCCTGACAGAAATCCGAAATAAAGTCCTTGCTCAAACCCCAATCGAATTTTCGCGGAATTGACTCTGAATGATCTTCACTTTTTTAAGCGTAGGTTGGGTCTTGGCCCGACAATTCATTGATTCGAACTAATAATTGATTTATAAGTGATTGGGCTTGCTCTGGCACATCAAATACATTGAGCAAGTTTGAAACAAGACATGAATTTTGTTGGGCCAACGCCCAAACTACTCTAGCTGTGCCGCTGGCTTTTACGATCTAAGCCAAGGATATTCCAAGTAAAACAAGCGTCGGGCTTTGGCTCGACAATTCCTTATAAAGTGCAGTACGTGGGCGCAAAGTGATATGATGTGCCGATTTCTCTAGGATGCATCAGCCCGCCCAAGGCGGGCACTGTTGTGCATGATAGTGGGTTCTGCTGTGAGTTTAAGCTACCCCAAAAAGAGATGAAGCAGCTTATACGATATGATGGTCAAAATGGATGCGGCTGGTAAGGTCAAAACCCAGGACATGAAAATATTGCGTATGACAATAAGATTCAATGCACCGATACCTCTGGCCAAACCGACGCCCAATACTGCACCTACTAAAGTTTGAGTCGCAGATACAGGAATTCCTGTGCTGGTAGCGACAACTACTGTGGTCGCAGCTGCAAGAGTAGCTGCAAATGCGCGACTTGGTGTTAATGCTGTAATCGCACTACCTACAGTTTCAATGACTTTTCTACCGTACATTAATAATCCAGCAATGACTCCCGTGCAACCTAGCAGGATAATCCAGGCTGGATAATTGTTGGCATCAAACGCTTGATTTGCATTCATGACGAGGCTGTACACTATAGTTAGCGGGCCTACTGCCAGGGCAACATCATTAGAGCCATGTGCAAAAGCCATAGCACAAGCGGTCATAGCCATTAAAACGGCAAAATATTTCTCAACTTGAATGAAACGTTCTCTGCGTCTTATTTTGGGATTTTCAGGAATGCGCTTGATAAAAATCATACCCGTAATGGTAATGATAATGCTTGTTGCCAGGGTAACTGCTAAATTCTGTTTGAAATTCAAATGAATGTCAAAATGATGCAATCCTTTAAAAACAGTAATAAAGGACAGGATGGAGCCGATGAGAAAGAGATAGATGGGAATATACAGTTTGGCTTTGGTTAATGGGTTTCGTTTGACAAAGATAGTCTGTTGGATGCTGATGAATAGTGCATAGGCAGTAATCCCTGAAATCATGGGAGACGTAATCCAGCTAATGGCAATTCGAACAACCTGGTTCCAGTGTATGGCATCTGGACCAAGGACCATTGCACCAAAACCGACCATTGAGCCCACTAAAGCATTGGTAATGGAAACAGGGACTCCCAGGTAACTGGCCAGGTTCATCCATATGGTACAAGCCATTAAGACGCCTAGCATCCCTTGAATAAGAATTAATGGCTCATTGGACAATTGACTGGTGCTAATGATCCCATCTCTCATGGTTTCAGTCACACCATTTCCACCTAAAAAAGCACCAGCAAATTCAAAAACTATGGCGATGAGCATGGCTTGACGAACAGTTACCGCCTTTGAGCCCATAGTGGTGCTCATTACGTTGGCTAAATCGTTCGCTCCAACACCCCATGTCATTAAAAAACACAGCACAATCGCTACAAAGAGAAACAAAATTGAATAATCCATCGGAATATACTACCTGGCTATAAGAATTTGAAGTCGACCACCTACTGTCTGGGCATTGTCGGCTAATTCACCAATCCATTGGACTAATTTATAAAGAAACATAATATCTATTGCTGATAAATCCTTTTCCAGCTCGAAGATACGATGACGAATATCAGCAAGTTTTTCATCGCTGTCATGCTCAATTTCATCCAGCTTAAGGATCATTTCCTCAACAATTTTTACTTCACTGCCTCTGAATCCGGTTTCAAGTAATTCATCAAGCTCATTGATTGCTTTACAGGCTTGTTTTGAGGCATCGAGGCAACGATGTAAAAAAGGCATAAATACGGGAACCAGAGCTTCTGGAATGGTCATTTGTCGACTGGTAATTAAACCGGCTATATCTTCTGCTTTGTTGGCAATTTTGTCCTGAGCGCTTAAAAGCTCGAGTAAATCGGTTCGTGACACAGGCAGAAATAGACCGGTAGGAAGATGCAGGCGTAAATCACGTTTGATTAAGTCTGCTTCTTTTTCCAAAGAGATAATTTTTTCTTTGATGTTGTTCGCTGATTTCCAATCCTTTTTTAATACTGCTTCAAAAAATGGGTATAGTTGTTTTGCGCATTGGTGTGCTTTACGGATGTGTTGCTCAATTGGCCTTATCGGCGATGGCCCAAACATATTAAAAATACTACCCATAATGTTCATATCCCTGAAATCAGATTGAAGCGATTATACCCAAACTTTTGCAGGAACAAAACCACTCATTTTAATCCATTGAAACAACATTGATAGTTCAGTGCTACAATGAACAATAAAGAATGCAATAAAATTGAACCAACAAGGAGTGTTGCCATTATGAATCGATGGTTGATTGTTTTGTTTTTCTTCGCCAGTAATGCCTTTTCCCAATCGATGATAACTAAAGTCATTGAATTGAATTATGTGCCCGCGGATAAAATAATTCAATTAATTCAACCGCTGATACAAACAGAAGATGGGGAAAAAATAAGCGGTTCAGGACACACTTTAATTGTGGTAGTCAGTCCCTCCACTTTGACTCAAATCAGAGACGTTTTGCACAAACTCGATGTGCCCCCGGTTACATTCAATATTTCAATATATCAAGGTGATCCCGATTGGCTTAGTCAACAAAATAATAATGATGTGACTTACAGTACCAATCCTCAGTCTGAAGTGCAGCGCAGTCAGTCTGTTAAAGTGATGAGTGGGGAATCTGCCTTTGTTTCAACTGGTGAAGAGGTGCCTGTTGTTAGTTCTGTTGGTGTTGGTTTATTTACGGGAATTGAATACCAGCAGCATAATATTCAAAATGGTTTATTGGTGCAGCCTGTATTACAGGGAAACCAGGTTAAATTGTCTGTTAAACGGGTTAGAGAGCAGGAAAATGCTGCGGGTGGGCAACAATTTGATAATCAGCAGGTGAATACCACCATAATGGCTCCATTAAATAAATGGGTACCTTTGGGTAGTGCTGAAGGCAGCCAGAATAATGATTCCAGTTCTACTTCTTACACTGCAGGAAGGCCATTTTCTCAAAATTCAACATTATATATTAAGGTTTCCATAGTGAATTCCATGCCTGCAGGAGAAGTAAAATAAGGCCGGGCTTACAAAAAAATTCATTTTGTCTCAGACTTAAAATTGTTCATAAATATTGTAGCGGTCAGGAGATGATTATATCGAATAGTGCAGGCGATAGGTACTTACTATTCATTGCGCTTGAATCTGATGATTTGATGAGATTTATTTGTATGAAACACCAATGTTCCATTTAAATTCATTTTGACAAAATAATGGTCTTTTTTGGTGTATAATTAAATTGAATACAGACAAACTTTTGGGGGATCTCATGGCAATTATAAGCTCATTAGCGAATCATTTGTTGATTGCCATGCCCTCATTAAATGATCCTAATTTTGAACGAACAGTCATTTATCTTTGTGAGCATCACGAACAAGGATCGGTTGGTTTGATTATTAACAGACCCATGCAGTTTCCTTTGTCCATAGTATTTGAACAATTGCAAATTGAACCCATTAATATGGAGCAAAATCGCATGCCTTTATTATTCGGTGGGCCTGTGCAACCTGAACGGGGATTTGTGATTCATAAACAAATGGGCGGATGGCGTTCCAGCTTGTTTTTGCAGGATGAGGTGACTGTTACTACTTCAAATGATATCATCAGGGCAATAGCCGTAGATAAAGGCCCAAAAGACGTATTAGTCACTTTGGGGTACGCTGGCTGGACTGAAAATCAATTGGAACGAGAAGTCATGGATAATGTCTGGTTAGTGTGTCCTTATAAGTCAGAAATTCTTTATGAAGTTCCTTTTGAAGATCGTTGGGAATATGCAGGATTAACCTTAGGGGTAAAAATGAGTCAACTTAGTTCTGATGCCGGCCATGCCTAGTGGTGTTTATTTGGGGTTTGATTTTGGTTATAAACGCATTGGGGTTGCAGTTGGACAACGATTAACCTGTAGCGCTTCACCTGTATCTACTGTTAGTGCCAAATCGGGTGTTCCCGATTGGAATAGTGTTCAAAAACTCATAACACAATGGAATCCTGAGGCGTTAATTGTTGGATTGCCTACGTGTATCGATGACAGTGAGTTGTATACAACCTCAGCAGCTCGCAGGTTTGCCAAACAATTACGTAAACGTTTTTCTATCCCGGTTCATTTGGTTGATGAACGGCTTTCAACAGTAGAAGCAAGAGGACAATTGTTTGAGCAGGGCGGGTATCGTAAACTCAGAAATACAGAAATTGATAGCATTGCCGCTTGTGTCATCCTGGAACAGTGGTTGCATCATCCAGAATAGGGTGGTCCATCGTCTTGTTTTACCATCTTCAACGCTGTTTAATAAAATGCCCTTCGAATTCTTGCAATACATCGTGTAGAATTAGCGCATTCAGGCAATTTTAAAACACCAGTTTGGAACGAATTCTAAAGAGGATCTATGAGCCATTTTCTTGAGATTAGCCAATTATCACGTAAAGAAATTGAAGAATTAATACAACGAGCCATTCATTTTAAGCACAGTTCAAGTTATCCATCTTATGCCAAACAGACTATGGCTAATTTGTTTTATGAGAACAGTACTAGAACCCGAGTTAGTTTTGAATTGGCGGCACAACGTTTATCAATACCTGTCATTAATATTGATCTGCAGAGTTCATCTGAAAGTAAAGGCGAAATCATTGAGGATACAGTAAACACTTTAGCTGCAATGGGCATACACTATTTTGTTATTCGCCACAAACTCAATGGGCTGCAGCAGAGTTTGGCCGAGCGCCTGGGTAATTCAATTCATATAATTAATGCTGGGGACGGAACACATGCTCATCCCAGTCAGGCTCTATTGGATATAATGACTATCATTGAGCAGAAACCCAACCTGGAACAGTTGAAAATTGCCGTTTTAGGTAATGTCAGGCACTCACGTGTAGCCAATTCCTTTCAAAGTATGTGCAGTATACTAGGAGTTGGTGAATTGGTATTTATTGCTCCGGAACTTTGGCAACCTGAGTTGGTACATTATGGGCGTGTAACCAATAATTTGCGTGAAGGGTTGTCTGAGGCAGATGTTGTGATTTGTTTACGAGTGCAACGTGAACGTTTGACTGATAATGATCATCTCGATCTGGACGCATACCGGAGCAGTTTTGCTTTAACTCAAAATAGTCTCAGTTATGCAAAACCAGATGCCATGGTAATGCACCCAGGGCCGATGAATCGGGGCATCGAAATTGATAGTGATGTTGCCGATGGAAATCAATCGTTTATTTTGCGCCAGGTAACCAATGGTGTTTATTCTCGAATGGCGATTATTGAATCGTTGATTCTTAAATCAAATGGTTAAAATAATTTGAATCTTATTCATCCCTCACCCTCGCTGCGCGCAGATCATTGGCTAAACCTCGTGGATCCCGCGGTCAATGCCTCGGGAGAATAGGAGTTGTAGCCTGTTTGCTCGCAAACAGGATCATGGGTTCTCAAGCTTCTAAATCGAAGCTTATAGTTTGTGCATAAAATCCTGGTTGCGAGCAACCAGGCTTAACTACTTAACTGAGACATAGTTGATCTATACCTTAGAGTTGGACCGGATTTCGAAGACGTTTAGAATATTCAGCACTGCGCTTGAGTTCGGGATAAGGTGGTGGGGAGTTATGATCACGGTATCAATTGATCATTCTTGTACGGGGGAATTGGAATTACCTTAAGGGAGCACATGATTTTACTGTTTTCATGGCTCTATAAAGTATCAACCTGATAATCATAGAGCCATGATTAAGAAAATAGTTAAATAGGTATCCATGTAATCAAGATCCCTGAAACCCTTTATTTGGGGGTTTGAAACGTCTGTTTATAAGATAACGCCTGTTGCAGGTAATTTAGACTCACTTTGTTACTTTCATTCATATCTGCTATCGTTCTCGCTACCTTGAGCAGGCGATGATAGCTTCGGGCAGAGAGTTTCAGTTTATTCATGACCTCATTTAAAAAAGCGTGTTCTTTATCTCCTAACTCACACAACTGCTCGCATTGCTTTGAACTTAAATTGGCATTAATGCAGTTTTGTCGCATCATTTGTAAGGCCCGAACCTTGATTACTTTTTCCCTGATTAGCTCACTTTGTCTGTCTGGATTGGTATTGGGTTTTATTAACTCATCTGGAGGTAATGCATGCACGGTAATCTGCATGTCAATTCGATCCAATAATGGGGCTGATAACTTGGTTAAATAGCGGCTGATTCTATCGGGTGTGCATAAGCAGTTTGCCTGAGCGTTACCCCACTGACCGCATGGGCATGGATTCATTGCTGCGATTAATTGAAATTGGGCAGGAAACTCAGTTTGAGCCGCTGCTCTCGAAATGCAGATAGTGCCCGATTCTAATGGTTCCCTCAATGTTTCCAGGACTTGTCGATTAAATTCAGGTAACTCATCGAGAAATAAAACCCCATGATGCGCCAGAGAAATTTCTCCGGGTTTGGGAGGATTTCCTCCGCCAACTAAAGACATAGGGGATGCAGTATGATGTGGTGCGCGGAATGGTGGCGAACGCCATTCTGCGAAATCGGGGAGTTTCCCTCGTATCGAATTAATTGCCGCACACTCCAGTGCCTGGGTTTCAGTTAACTCGGGTAATAAGGTCCCAAATCTTTTGGCCAGCATTGTTTTGCCGCTGCCTGGAGCACCGCATAACAAAATGCTGTGTCCGCCACACGCAGCAATTTCCATCGCATTTTTTGCATGAAACTGACCTTTGATATCGGACCAGTCCAGTTCATGAGTCGATTTTGTGTATTCAGGCCTTGGCGGTACACTTTGTAATGGTGCGTCATTACATAGATAATTGCATACCTCCCTTAAATTGTTGGCAGTAAGCACATCCTGATGTCCGGTTAATGAGGCCTCAGGAGCATTGGTCGTAGCAATAATCAGGAATTGATTGTCTTTATGTGCGGCAAGAACAGCAGGTATAATTGCAGATACCCCCCTTAGCTCACCGCTTAAAGCCAACTCTCCAATAAACTCATGATTCATTAATTTATCGGGGGGGATCTGACCTGATGCCGCAAGGATCCCCAACGCAATAGGCAAATCAAAGCCGCTACCCGATTTAGGCAAATCAGCAGGTCCCAAATTTACTGTGATTTTACGACAGGGAAATTCAAATTGGCTGTTTATAATTGCACTTCGCACGCGGTCTTTACTTTCCTTTACTGCTGTTTCAGCTAGTCCTACCATGGTAAAACCAGGTAAACCATTTGAAAGATGTACCTCTACTGATACAGATTGCGCCTGTATGCCAATAGTGCTGCGCGTTTTGGTGAATGCGAGATTCATGATGTCGTTTCCTGTTGTGTTGGACGTATGGCTGTCTTTATTTCCTGGACAGCTTTATAAATGTAACTCTCAGGTGTCCCTGTATAAAATAAACAACACTCTTGAACTTCTGTTTCCTAAGGTATCTAAATCTGTACCGCCAATTGGAGTGTGTCGTTTTTTTATTCAGGGATGTCAGGACTTAGGGTTCCTGATTTTTATTTTCCTGGGTTGTTAATAAATCATCAACTTGCTTTTGCAGTTGTTCCAGTTTTTCCCGGGTACGAGCAAGTACTTTACATTGGACATCAAACTCGTCACGGGTAATTAAATCCATGCGAGTGAAGGTTGCCTGTAAAACTTCTTTAAATTTTTGTTGAATGTCGTTTTCAATATTCTGTAGACTGCTAGGCAGAGTGGCAAAAAGCATTTGAGCCAATTCGTCGAATTGTTTTGTGTTGAACATAGTTGCTCCGTGTTTATTATTGTTAACAGTCTAACAAAACTGCTACTCAAGAACTACACCCGAACCGTCGAGTTTGAAAGAACTTATTAAATTTCACATACTGCATTGGAATAATTATGAAAATGATTACCGCAATCATCAAGCCCTTCAAGCTGGATGATGTACATGAGGCATTAATAGAAATAGGTGTACCAGGAATAACCATTTCTGAAACTCGAGGATTTGGTCGTCAAAAAGGACACACCGAATTGTATCGAGGGGCTGAATATGTAGTCGATTTTCTCCCAAAAATTAAAATTGAATTGGCCGTTCCAGAGAATATGGTCGAAGTAGCAATTGAAGCGATATGTAAATCTGCCTATACAGGAAAAATAGGGGACGGTAAAATTTTTGTTTATGAGCTGCAACAGGTGGTGCGGATTAGAACGGGTGAAGTCGGTCGCGACGCCCTTTGAATGCGTTGTATTTGGCGCATCTTAACAGAAAAGCCCCATAAAAAAATGCTCATGTACCTGATGTACACTGCGCTTTTTTTATGGGGCTTTTCTGTTAACCTGCACTCAAATCCAACGCATTCAACGTTTTCAACATTTGGAAGTAGCCTGGTTTTTAGCGGTGTGTCTGGGATTTAGGGATTTCGCCAGTATATGGTTTTTTGAGTCACTACTGCATCGAGAGGGATATCCCAGGGTTCAGGAATCAGAAAATCCACTTTCTGAAATTGATAGGCTACTCCTATGAACAGGCAATTTTTTTTATTACTCAATGTTCGATCATAATAACCAGCCCCCATCCCTAATCGTGTACAACGGATGTCAAAGGCTACCAGTGGCATAATGATCAAATCCAGTTCCTCTATGGGAATTGCCAGATCACGGCTGACATCAGGTTCAGGAATGCCGTACCGATTATTTTTAAAAGGGGTATTGGGTGTAGCCGGTAAAAAGGTAAGGGTTGAATTCTCATTCAATACAGGAAAATAGCAGAACTTACCTTGCAACGGAGCACTTTGCCAAATGTTGCTTAAATCAATTTCGCCATTGATTGCAAAATACAAAGCAATACTCTTGGCTTTTCTATAATGCTCAAGAGCTTTAATTCGATTGCAAATCTGATTTGATGATTTTGCTCGATACGGAACAGTAATTTTAGAGCGCACTTGCTTTATAGAGTTACGTAACGCAACTTTTAATTGGTCAGGCATACAATTACTTTTGTTATTTATCTTCACTGATTATTCGTTGTTTATAACGAAAGTTCAAGTACGTGGCACTACATAAATAACCAGTCTATTGGAAAAATTTTATCTGTGATTAAAAAAAAACTGGTCAAAAAAAAAAAAATAGGGTATATAGCCGTCCTGGTATTTTGTTCCACTTAAAAAGTGATTTAACGAATTGATGTTAACTCTCTGAGAGAATGGGTATGACTGACTTATTTGAAGAAGACGAAGAAGAAATAATTGAAGTTGAAGATGATTTTGAAGAGGTTGAAGTAGATACTGAATTTACTGATATACCTGGTAATGGTTTGGATGCTCGCCGACGTTTGGAAAATATGTTGGAAGAAAAGCGATTACGAGATGAGCTTGATGATTTTGTAGATTTTTAAAGATGGGTTTTTGATGCATACCAGGGTGTTAATAGATAAAGGTGATGTTATTCCTGCATTTGGGATTGATGATCGCATCTTTTTGGGTGAGGGATTGTTTGAGACGATTAAGGTAGACAGTTCCAATCCTTGTTTTGCCCCGTTGCATTGGCAAAGGCTGGCTCATTCTGCTGGTCAGTTAGGTATCCCCTTTGATCTTTCTTTGGATGATTGGTGTGAGCATCTCATCCAGCAGATCAGACGTGACAATTTGTATCATGGGGGAATAAAAGCCATTTTAAGTGGCGGTCCTGCTCCGAGAGGATTGGCACAGAGAGGCCAGGTTAGCCAGCTGATTTTTCAAACCTTTAACTACCAAGTGCTTAAGCATCCGATACGCTTAATCAGCACTTCCTGGTTGAGGGATGCGGCAAATCCAATCTACCAATTGAAAACGGTTAATTATCTGGAAGCCATACTGGCACGACGCCAGGCATTAACTCTTGGTGCGGATGATGCGTTATTTTTTAATTTACAGCATTTTGCCACTGAGACTACTTGCGCGAACCTGTTTTTGATAAAGAATAATGAGTTGATTACCCCACCTTTGGAACATGGTGTATTACCCGGTATAACTCGATCACGAATTTTATCGCTGTGCCAGGAGCATGATATTCCCTGTCTTGAACAAGGAATAACCAAAGCCATGATTGAAGAGGCAGATGCCGTTTTTATTTCTAATTCCTTGCAGGGAATCAGAGCCGTTCTTGCTGTTGATCACGTAGTTTTTGAGGTGGCTCATCCTGTAATTGAGCGGTTAATCACCTTGCTTTCTCTTGATGAACTTAATAATACAAAGAAACAAAACAGCTATGCCGGTGAGTAAAATACCACCGTTTCTGTAAAAATGGTTGGGCTGGGCAAGGGCGTCCATTCCTGCATACCCAAAATAGGTGTAAATAATTTCTGCTGGTATCAGAAAAACAAAAGTGGTTACGAGGTAAAGTCGAAATTTAATTCCGGTAATCCCCATGCCGTAGTTAACCAGATTAAATGGCACTATGGGGACTAATCGCAAAAAAGCAACAAATATCCAGCCTTTTTCATCTACTCCGTTGATTAATTTATTCAGCTTTTCCCCTCGTTTTTTTGAAAACCAGTCGTAAGCGAGGTGTCTGGTAATTAGAAAGGCCAAGGCTGCTCCACTGGTTGCCCCTAATAAATTGAATAACAGGCCAAGCAATGGCCCAAATAGAGCGCCACCCGCCAATGTTAACACCATAGTTGGCAATAACATTAAGGTTGCCAGACAGTAAATCAAGATAAACAGGGCTGGCGCCAGCCATCCCAGCTCATCAATCCAGTTAATGATTTCAGGGGAATGCTGTTGAAATGCTATGCCACAAAAAAAGAAGAAGGCAAGGGCCAAAAGGAAACAACTGATTTTAACAGGCTGGATTTTTTTGTAATTCATATCGCTCACTTTATTACAGGTACGATAGAGTCGCAAGTAATCCGAACGATTATTCTACCTGAAGCTATGTTTAGACTTGGATTATAACTATTTAAATTGGTTTCAATCTTGTAAAATGAAATTTGATTTTATAATCCCGGTATTTTTATAGAGATTTGATAATATGGAACATTTGAGTTGGAAAGAAAAGCAAATTCAAAGAGCGAGACGCTGGATTAAATCCGTGCTTGTGACATGGTTTCGCGTTGAGGTAAAGGGGCACTATCAGCCAGCGCCTAATTCAGTGATTATCGCAAACAGAACATCTGTGATTGATGTATTATTGCTTTCAGTTTTTTTACCCGAGCGATTGACTATTGCATTACATCCATTAATGTTCAAAAAGTTATGGGTCAAGTTAGTTTTGCTTTTTGCGGAGGTTATTGTTATCGATCCCGGTAGTGCCAAGGCATCCAGGGTTTTGATTAAAGCAATCCGTTCTGGAAAACGCTGCGTTATTTTTCCACAAGGCTTAATAGGTGAACAAGAAGACAGTCTCAAGGTGTACGATGGACCTGGAGTTGTTTTGCAGAAAGCTGGAGCTGAAGTCATCCCAATTCGCATCGAAGGTGCTGAGCATAGTGTGTTCTCGATTAGCAAGAGTAAACACAGCATTAATATTGCGCCCAAAATTACCCTTCATGTAATGCCTTCACAGGTATTCATCCAACCCCATCATGTTCCAGTAAACCGCCAGGCAGTCAGTTTGCGTTTATTTCGCTTGATTGGTGACTTGGCATTTGCGAACAGTTTTAAGCCGCAAACCTTATTTACCGCATTAATCGAAGGGGTTGCAGTAGGCGTCAAAAATAAGGCTAAAATTGAAGACAGTAACCGCACTCCTTTGACTTATCGACAATTTATTGCTCGTTGTTTTATTTTAGGGAAGCAAATTAAAAAACAAACGGTAGCTGGAGAGCATGTTGGGGTCATGATGCCCACCACCATTGCGGGCATGGTCACTTTTTTTGCTTTACAGGCGTACAGACGAATTCCTGCTATGCTGAATTTCAGCATGGGATTTTATAATTTAATTTCTGCATGTAATACCGCTGGAATTAAATCAATCTATACTTCCCGGCAATTTATTGCCACTGCCAAACTGGAGTCATTAATCGAAGAATTACAGGCCGCAGGTCTGATAATTCGTTATTTGGAAGATTTTAAATCATCCATAAACCTGGCTCATAAAATTTCAGGTCTAGTGAAAGGAATGTTTCCTGCTGTGGCTTATCGTCTCATTGGTGAGGCTATTGCACCAGATCAAACAGGGGTGGTTTTATTTACCTCAGGTTCAGAGGGGGTGCCAAAGGGAGTGGCCTTAAGTCATTCTAATATTTTGGCGAATTGTTGCCAAATGAAGTCACGGGTTGATTTTACTACCCGAGATATCTTCTTTAATGCCCTGCCTATTTTTCATTGTTTTGGGTTAACCGCTGGTAGCATCACTCCATTGATTACCGGGATTCAATGCTTTTTCTATCCATCACCCCTGCATTATAAAGTCATTCCTGGTCTGGTGTATCAAACAGGGGCGACCATTATGTTTGGTACGGATACCTTTTTAACCGGGTATGCGCGTGCCGCTGATCGATATGATTTCAGCAGTGTGCGTTATATTTTTGCTGGTGCTGAGAAAGTGAAGCCAGAAACTATAAGATACTGGTCTGAAACGTTTGGAGTAAAAATTTACGAAGGATATGGCGCAACAGAAGCCTCTCCGGTTATTTCTTTGAATTGTCCATTAGCATCAAGTCCAGGTAGTGTAGGGATGATCTTGCCCTTTATGGAGAGCCGTATTGTACCTGTAGAGGGTATCGCTGTGGGTGGACGCCTGCAACTGCGTGGTCCTAATATTATGCGTGGGTATATGAATGCGGATAAGCCAGGAACAATCATTCCAACTTTTGATGGCTGGCATGATACAGGCGATATCGTCACGATGACAGAAGATCATTTTATAACGATATCCGGTCGTGCGAAACGTTTTGCTAAAATTGCCGGGGAGATGGTTTCCCTAACTGCAGTTGAAGGCATAGCCGCTTCTATTTGGCCTGAATTATTGCATGCAGCGGTTACCAGAAAATGCCCAAGAAAAGGGGAGCAGATCGTGTTATTCAGCGAAGCAGTTCATGCAGATAAAATGAATTTTATTAAAAAAATTCATGAACAAGGACATTCAGAGCTTCTTGTGCCACATACTATATATCCTGGTAGCAAAATACCGATTTTACCCTCTGGTAAAATTGATTATATTTCTTTGGAACACACTATTCAGGAAGAACAGCAACAGCATGAAGAGGAAGTGGTCTAAATGAAAATTATTTTAATTGTCGTTGTGTTCATCGCCCTTGTGGTGGGGGTGATGTATTTATTTCCGCAAATTAATTTCAGGGACATGCCAAAAGGGTTGATTGATGGGCAGTTATCCGAAGCAAAGCCTAATTGGGTAAGCAGTTTCGTTGCCGCAGATGACGCGCATTACATTGCTCCACTTAAAGTTGATACCCTGACACAATTGGCTGAATGCATCAAAAGTAAAGTTCCTGAAGTTAGCATAACTCATTTGGATAAAACTCATTTGATTGCTTACAGGCAAAGCAGAGTATTTCATTTTGTAGACTGGCTTATTATTCGTTCAGATGGCAATGTTGCTTCTAGTGCTACTATGGGACATTCCGATTTTGGTATGAACAGAGACCTTATTGAACACATCAGAAGCGTATGCCGATGAGCATTTAATCTGGTGAACAAATTAGGGGAAGTTGACATTTCATTATGTTCAAGCCTACTTTCCGCGACTTGTTCGCGGAATCTATAGATCTTGCGCAAAACAAGAATATATTGCGCCTATAAAGATTGAATTGGATCCTGCGAACAAGTCGCAGGACGTCGAAACTTGAATTGTCAACAGACCCTGGAGTTTATACTGTATTGAAATTATGATGAATTATGTATTTTGCATTTATCATATGCCTACCAACGGTTTGGAGCCAGTAAATGAAACGAATGGTTTTCTTGTTGCTGTGTTTACTTCCATTTTTTCTCGTTTTATTTTTTCCCAAAAAAACGAGCCCGGTTATTCTTATTGTTGGGGATAGCCTAAGTTATGCTTACGGTATTCGAGCCCAGGACAGCTGGGTCAATTTGCTGAAAGAGCGACTAAAAAACGAAAATTATCATTACGAATTAGTCAATTACAGCATTCCTGGTGATGTGACAGAAAATGGGTTGCATCGACTTCAATGGGCTCTTAATGAATTCAACCCCAAGATTACTATTATCGAAATGGGGGCAAATGATGGGCTTCAACATGTTCCAATACAAATGATTAAGTCGAATTTATTAAAAATGATTGTATTAGCCAAGCAAAAAAACAGTAAGGTGCTTTTATTAGGGATGCGATTACCTGTTGATTACCCATCATCCTATAGAGCAGCCTTTTCGAACTTATATCCTGCTTTGGCAAATCAACAGAATATTGCGCTGGTCCCGGTATTACTCAAATACGTAGATACGAATAAAAATCTAATGCAGGATGATAAACTGCATCCTACTGAGCAAGGGCAATTTATTATACTGGAAACGGTTTGGCGCCAATTAAAAAAATTACTTTAACCGTCGCCCAAGGGATTAAAATTTGAAATTAAGTCCCCCATAGATGTAATTGAGTTTGTATTTATAATTTGTATTAAAGTATATAGTGTTAAAGTTTTGGCTCCCGCCATTTACAATTAAAAACAGATGTGGAGATAATTTCCACTTTGCTTGTATGTAAGCACTGTTTTTTTGCACATCACCCAGGTTATAAGGTATAAGTGCTACGTTATCTACGGCATAAATTCTCTTTCCTAAAAACACGCTCAGTTGTAATTCTTGAGGTACAAAAAAATGACTGGGCATGATGTAGTGAGTTAATGTGATTTCTGTTCCCAGGGTATTGTTTAAGTTTTGGGATCGGGTTGGGTTGGATGAGTGAATGCTGTATAACCTGAAATACAACCAATTCATTTGCTCAAAAAAACTAAAACCAAAAGTAGGGGTTATCTGATTTATTGCCAAATTGTCATTTCGAATGATGCTGGTACCGTATTTGCTGTAAGCGTAACCTACATCCAGATAATAGGTTTTATTGTAATTTAAAAAAGAGACCGTTGGGGCGAGAATATTTGTATTATCGGTTTCATGGGTAGGATCATTGCCCCAAATTTTATAGGAATCCAGCCGTAGTGTTAAAGTGCCAGGAACATAGTCAGGCGTTAGAGGTGCACGAACTGAAAAATACCCAACATCCTGACGCAAAGCTGGAATGTCGTATTGATAGTTCAGATTGAGGTGGGTCTCGCCAAATGTAATGCCCAATCGCTCTAAATATTGAAGATCGATTATAGCTCCCTTAGTATTGAGGTTGTTCCGAATCGGTGAGCCTGGATAGGCCACTGATACCGCTTGAGGGGTAATGTTTGTTGTCCACCTATCGCCCGCCCAGGTGAGGTTGGTTGCAATCAATAAAAATATGCCGGCTATTATTGTTTTTATCATCATGAAGTTACAAGGCAAAACTATCGAGTTTTTAATATTTACATAGTTCCACTCTGTTTACAATCAACTTAAAATGATGTGTTGGAAAATAGACTTAATATGGCCGTGATGCTATATTTACTCTTATTGATTTTTTCATGAGGAAAAAACGCATGAGGCTGATAAAGGAAGGTAACAGGGCCCTGGTATCGGTTCTGTTGGTTGGATTTGTCTTTTTAAATTCGATGTCTTTTGCTGCTTCGGATAACAACCCATGGAAAAAATCGTTTAGTCTGGAGCAAAATAAACACTATCTGGACGCAGCGAAGGTGTTAGAGCCTATGCTGAACACAACACCAAAGAATGAGTTTCTTCTGCTTCGATTGGGTTGGCTTTATTATCTGCAGACGGAATACAACACATCAATATCCTACTATAAAAAAGCTCTTCAACTCAATTCAGATTCCATCGATGCGCGTTTGGGATTAACTTTGCCTCTTTTAGCACAACAACGATGGAAAGAAGCTGCTATTTATGCAAGAGAAGTAATTAAAATTTCCGCATGGGATTATAATGCCAATGTGAGGCTGATGACCTCTGAATCAGCTCTTTTGCAGTGGGAAATTCTTGAACCTCATGCTGCAGAAATGGCCAAACGTTATCCTTCCGATCCAACGGTGTACATTTTCCTGGCCAGAGCCCAAGCTTGGCAAGGAAAGAAAACTCTGGCTATTAAAAATTATCAATTGGTACTGGAGCGATCCCCCGACAATCAAGAGGCGCTTGATTATCTTAAAAAGCATCAGTGACTATCAGGTTGATTCTGTATATCTGAGCTTTATGTGTTAACCATTCGGATTTCAATGTCCCGTGATAAGGGGATTCAGTTTATGAATCCTCTGTATATTCTAAATTTATTTTAAGTAATCAATAAAATAACAAAAATTTCAACTATGCTTTATGTATTGAGGTATTGTTTGGAGCCGTTATGGCAACGTACAGACAAGCTGGAAAAATGACTGAAGTTGACGTTGAAACCAATTATTTTCCCAATCCTGAAGTTCTAAAACGTCTTATTATTACAGAAAGCGGTTTCGTTTTTGATCCTTTGCGAGGTAAAAACTACAGAGTGAACAGTAATGGATTGGCAATAATAAAATTCATCCAGGATGGTTCAAATCTTGCGCAGATTATTGAAAAATTAAGTGAGGAGTATCACGTGAGCAGGGAAGTGATAGAACATGATGTTCAAGAATTTTTTACTAATTTACAGCAACAAATTAAATGAAAACAAAGAATCAATTCACCGTGGCAATCACAGGCATGAATGCTCTACCCGAAAACCCAGCGCCAGGAATTTCTGTTGCATCCTGTCTTCGTAAGTCTTTTGGCGATAGGGTTCGTATTGTTGGCTTGGGCTACGATGCTTTTGATGTGGGTTTATATGCTGAAGACCTATGCGATGCTGCGTATTTGTTGCCTTATCCTAGATTTGGATCAGAGGCTTTGTTTTTGCGCATGCTTGATATTAAGAAAGAGGAACAGATAGATGCCCTGATACCTTGTCTTGATTCAGAGTTATCTGGAGTTATCGGGCTTTCCGAGCGATTGCTAGGCATGGGTATTCATACTTTTTTACCAACACGTGATCAATTGAATCGTTGTCATAAAGATCGGCTGCCTGAACTCGCCAGTAAAATCAATATTCCTTATCCTGAAGTAAAGGCTCTTTATACACCTGACTTTTTTAATTTTTGTAATTATGAAGGATGGACTTATCCTTTAATAGTTAAAGGCCCTTTTTATGATGCAAGAAAAGTATTCTCTCCGTACGAGGCTACAGAAGCATTTAATGATATGGTTAAGGACTGGGGTTATCCCATTTTGGCTCAACGTTACATCCAGGGCGAGGAATGTAATCTTAGTGCTATTGGTGATGGTCAGGGTGCAATGATCGGTGGTGTTATCATTAAGAAAGTTGCATTAACCAGTAAAAATAAAGCTTGTGTTGGTGTGACGATTTATGATGAGGCAGTGTTTCAATTCGCCGAGAACATTATCAAAGAGTTGAAATGGAAGGGGCCATTTGAATTAGAGTTAATGTGTGACCCAGAGGGGCATTATCATCTTATCGAGATTAATCCTCGTTTTCCTGCCTGGATTTCGATATCCGAAAAATCAGGCCAAAATTTGCCCGCACGATTAATCGAAATGACTTTGGGGTTAGAGTATCGCTCCAAGTTTGATGAACCTGAAACGGGCACTTATTTTATTCGCTATTCTAACGAGCAAATGGTCAGTTTGAGTCAAATCGAGAAAATGATTGCTTATGGTGCTTCTGTTGTCGATATTAAGGAATAAATATGGGCAAACAAAAAAAAATATGGTCTAAACCTGCTATCATCATGCAGCAGGCTGGAGGCGTGAATAAGTTTAATGGATATCGGGATGAATTTTGTCAGAGTCATATCGATGGAATCCCCGTGTTGCCTCTTCTTGATCAATATCATTCTCCCTTATTTATATTATCTGAAAAAAAAATATGAGAAAATATACGCCACCTTACACGCGTATTTCGTGCACTTTGGCCGGAAATGATACATGCCTGGCCTTACAAAACCAATTACTTGTCCGCTGTGTGTCACATAGCGCATCAGGAAGGTTCCTGGGCAGAAGTCGTCTCTGATTTTGAGTACGCCAAAGCAAAACAGTCAGGCGTTCCAGGTTCTCGCATTATTTTGAATGGTCCTTATAAATCTCAAAAGCTTCTAAAGGAAGCGATAAAAGATAATGCGTTTATCAATATCGATCATTTTGATGAATTACTGATGATTGAACAAATTGCCAAAGATATGTCTGAAGTTGTTCAAGTCGGAATAAGACTGAATTTTAACAATGGGTATACAGAGCCATGGAGCCGTTTTGGTTTTAATATTGAAAACGGTGAGGCGATGAGGGCGGTGCTTCGTATTGGAGGAAGCAAGCATCTTGAGTTAACCGGATTACACAGCCACATAGGAACATTTATTCTCGATACACGAGCCTATGCCGAGCAAGTGCGCATTATGTGTGCTTTTATGAACGCTGCAGAGCGGGAGATAGATTGCAGGATTAGTGTGTTGGATATAGGAGGCGGATTTGCCTCGTTTAATGCTTTAAGAGGGATCTATTTATCTCCTGAACAAATTGTTCCTCAAATCGAGCAATACGCTCAAGCCATTACAAACAGCTTGAGGGCTGCGACTGCTCACCGTGAGGCAGAAGGAAAACCCTTGCCAATGTTAATACTGGAAACAGGAAGAGCGGTTATTGATGATGCAGAGTGTTTGATTACTCGTGTAGTTGGTAATAAACGACTGCCTGATGGACGTCGTGGCTGTATACTTGATTCGGGAGTCAATCTGTTGTTTACCGCATTTTGGTATAACCATATGGTTAAGCCTTTAAGACCATTGGATGGTATCTCTGAAGATACTGTTTTATATGGTTCTTTATGTATGAATCTCGACGTCATTCACAGCTCGATTTTTCTGCCACCGCTCAACGTTGGTGAGCCATTAATGATCACGAATACTGGTGCTTATAATAACACTCAATGGATGCAATTTATTCAATATCGACCTAACATCATTATGATTATGGAGCAGGGGAATGTTGAAGTTATTAGAGAGGCTGAACACTTGGAAACACTACAGTCATTGGAACATGTTCCTTTAGCTTTAAGAGAGCTAGAGATAAAGAAGAAGCCAGGGACTATTGACGAGTAGTGTTAAATTTTAATGACTTTAAAATGGATATTGACATGTTATCAACTAGATTGAGTACTCTTTTAAATTCCGATTCAGTTTATTTATTCAAAACTCAAGTAGCGCATCGTTTATTCCGTGCGTATGCTACGGTGTTTTTTTGTTATTCACCTTGGGTTGGGGCATGGTTTGCGCTAATCAGCTGGGCATCGCCCAGAACAGCCTTTTCTGGCTTGTTTAGTTTACTGTGTACTTGGGTATTTGGTCGATTATTATCGATAAATCCTCCTGGTGATCTGCATCTGGTTAATGGATTGCTTTGTGGTTTGTTTTTAAGCGCATATTACCCGTTATCGATTCAGTTATTCTTGGGGTTGATTATTATTACATTGTTTATAACAACGTGTACTAATTGGTTATGCAATTTTATGTGGAATCTGGGTAAGGTGCCCTTGATGACATTACCTTTTGTTTTAGGTACCTGGCCTTTAATTATCATCTTCCATGAACAACAATTGGTATCCTTTCCATCGCTGATGTTCGCTCAGGAGAATTTGCCCTCCTTGGTGTCTTTTCCCTGGTCTGATGTGTTTTTTTCTACCGTAGGTGGATTACTGCTTGTTCCATACCCACTCCCAGGAGCGCTTATCTTTTTAGGGTTGTTTGTAGCTTCTCGATATCTTACCTTTTTAGTGATTTCAGGCTACGTCATTGGCGCATTAACATTACACTTGTTCGGTTATGATATGCTGATTACCCAAACAGGGTATAACTTTATGTTGGCAGCAATTGCTATTGGCGGCATATTCATGGTTCCAGGCAAATTCAGCTATTTTGTTGCTTTATGTGGAAGTGCTCTAGCTGCTCTATCTGTTGTTGTTCTCTATAAACTGCTCTTTCCTGTTCAGCTCCCACTTTTGGTTCTTCCTTTTTTATTAAGTACCTATTTTTGGTTAGGTGGTCTCAATTACAGAAGTCAAAAAAAGAAAGGTCCTCTGAATTTGGATATGCCTGTTTCGCCAGAAATATCCTGGGAACGATATCGTTTAGAGTCTGTACGAGGTATTCATTTAGATAGTGTTTTTATTACTCAATTTTTTTCGAAGGACTGGCGAGTTGTATTTGATTCAAAGGTGAAGCATTATTATTTTTCGTGTATTGATGATGCGGACGAGTATCCTGTTTATGCTCCATTGAACGCAAATGTCGTAGAAATGCGTGACAGTGCCAACCTACAGCATCAAAAAGCGGCTGTAGATGAGTCCTGGGGAAATTTTATATTGTTGAGAAATTATGCGGGGCAGTATATTTTACTTCCTTATCTAAAAAAAGGGAGTTTAAAAGCTAACACCGGCGATTGGATTACCGCGGGACAAGCTATCGCTGCGTGTGACAAATTTGATAAAGAATATCGTTTTTACATTCAGGTGCAAAAAGGAGTAAGGCCTTCCAGTGAGATTGTTCCTTATCATTTTTCTAATGTCATCACTCATAAACCCAATCAGCCCAAACAATTTAATCTTTTCTATTATCCAGAAGATGGCGATTATATTATCAGTGCACAACGGAACAATGAGCTTGCTGAAGCCCTTGATTTACAATCTGGTCTTACACTTCACTATCGGGTGAAGTGTGATAATGAACCGGAATGCATCATGATGTTACAAACCGGGATTACTCCTCAAGGACAGACCCGATTATATGCAAGAAGGGATCGCTCATTAGGCTATGAGCAGACTCCGCTAACTCTTGCTTTTTATGATTCTCAAGGTGAAAAAGATATATTATTGGATCTATGGGCGCTTGCCCTTGGATTAACTCCTTTAACGATACAGGCAGAGGTTTGGAGTGATTCACCTTCACTGGATCTATGGCCTCTTGATTTTGGAAAACGCCTGATGTTGAGATTAATCAGACCTCTAGGTGTCGGATGCAAAAGCATTTATACACGTTCCTGGAATCAGGAATCTAAAGTCTGGATTCAAAAGGCTACTCATAATGCGGACATTCTACCCGGTATACAATGGAATGCTAGTACTACAGCTGTTATCGATCCAGAGAGGGGCATTATTAAATTAAGCCTGGAGGTTTTTGGTAAAATATGGGAAGCCGAACTTGTACAAGGGCAGCATTCTGGTAAGGCTGGCGCATAAAGCCTGTCTAAAAGTCCGGTTAAGTAACCTTTATGAAATAAAGATGCAATAGATCTGGAATCCTAGTAAATATGTACTATTATTAGATAGATTGATTGTTTGTTGTCTAAATATAAGGAGGTTATCATGAACCTGATGCAATATGAGCCATGGAATATGCTGCGACACATAAAAGACGATGTAGATACCTTATTTCAAAATAATTTATTAAGTGGTGGTAAAAATCTGTCTTCATTTTTAAAAAGTGAACTATGGCCAGAAGTCGATATTGAAGAAAAGGAACATTGCTATATTGTAAAAGCAAATCTGCCCGGAATGGAGGCTAAAGATTTGAATGTACATTTTGGCAATGGTTTATTAACTTTATCTGGTGAATTATGTTCAGAGCATAATGAAAAAGGGAAAAATTTTATTTGTACTGAACGCACCAGCGGCTCATTTTCTCGTCAATTCAACCTGGAAGGTGTATCTGATGACGCTAAAATTGATGCTACGTTTAGAAATGGAGTATTGTCCGTAGAAATTCCAAAAATGATATCCAAAGGTAAAAACAATAGAAAAATCGAAGTAAAATCAGAGTAAGCGGCAGATGAGTTGTTTCTGCTCTTTGAAACTGTCCTGGCTTCATGGGGATAGAATAACATTCAATCCCGTAGTGATTGGTGGGGCAGAAGTGATTGGCGTGTTATTATCTCTAACACGCCTTCATGCGAATTACTTTTTCAATACGTAACTCCCCGGTGCATCCATTAGCGGCGATAAAGGAAGTTGATCCAGTACCGGTGCCATGATGGATTTACCCGAATGAGTTTTTAGCCAACTGAGCCACTCTTCCCACCAGGATCCGGGATGTTCGACGGAATGTTCTAACCATTCATCTGCACTCTGCGGACATGTGTAGTTGGTGCGGTAACCGTATTTTTTTGTAGCTGGGGAGTTAATAATACCCGCTATATGTCCTGAGCCGCCTAATACAAATTGTTTAGGCCCATTCATGAGTTGAAAACCAATATAAGTGGTTTTCCATGGAGCGATATGATCCTTTTGTGTTGAAAGGAAAAATGTGGGGATATCAATGGCTCTAACATCAATTGGAGTATGATTGAGTTTTATTTTACCGGGTTTTACCAGATCGTTATGCAAATACATCCAGCGTAAATATTGTGAGTGCATCGTAGCTGGCATGTTGGTTGAATCCGCATTCCAATACAGAATATCAAAAGGAACCGGATTTTTTCCATGCAGATAATTTTTGATGAAAAATGACCATATCAAATCGTTTGCTCTTAGGGAGTTAAAACTGGAGGCCATAAATTTACCATCAAGATAGCCTTTTGCATCCATTTCCTCTTCCAGCTTTTTAATCTGTTGCTCATCAATAAAAACCGATATATCGCCGGGATCACTAAAATCAATCATCGCTGCTAGGAAGGTCGCACTGCGAATCGAGTTATTCTGGTGCTTTTTATTATAAGCCAATAAAGTAGCAAGCAGTGTGCCTCCAATGCAAAATCCTAATGCATTCACTTCTTTGACGTTTAATTGCTTCTGAATGGTTGCAATAGCGGTCATAGGCCCTTCTTTTAAATAATCGTATAAGCTTTTTTTGGCAAATCGTTCATCAGGGTTTACCCAGGAAATAATAAATACCGTAATTCCCTGAGAAACCAGCCATTTTATTAATGAATTATGGGGGCTTAAATCTAAAATATAATACTTGTTGATCCATGGTGGAATCATGAGCAGGGGTATTTGTTTTACTTTGCTTGTTTGTGGGGTGTATTGAATTAATTCCATCATGTCATTACGAAACACTACTTTTCCAGGAGTAGTTGCAATATTGACTCCAAGTTTGAATGCTTCGGAATCGGTCATTTTGATGTTCAATCGCGCTGAATTGATTTCCAGGTCATTTAGCAGATTATGCAAACCATGCAATAGATTTTTACCACGACTTTGAATGGTTTCAGCAATGAGTTGTGGATTCGTGTGGATAAAATTTGCGGGAGAAAGTGCATCTAAATAGTGTTTGACGAAAAAACGTACGCGTTTTGCTAAATTTTTATCCCCATATTCCATTTTTTCCAATAAGGAATTCATGTGTTGATTGGCGAGAAGGTACTGCTGGCTTAATAAGTTAAAAAAAGGATTATTAATCCAGTCCTCTCCATGGAATCGATGATCTTCAATGGGCATGGTTTTCCCTTGCAGCCAATGATTTAATTGGTTTTGAGCCAGGTTGACAGCATCATTCCAATACTCCAATTGCATTTGCCAAACTTTTTCGGGGTTATTTAATACGACGGTAATTAAATTTTGGAAATTTTCTGTTAAATCAATAAATTGACTCAATAAGGCAGGAAGCTGGTTTGGCATTTCTTTTAAGTCAGTAATGATTTGCAGGCTTTTTTCTGCAACAGACCGCATTAGATCACTGATTTCTTTATCATGAGTCATCCTGTCTCCTGAAAAAAATAATAAGATTCTTTATTCTTAATCCTTTAGACGAGATTAGCAAGTGTAAAAATTGGTTATTAGTTGGAATTTATGCCAAACTTTTTAGTATCTTCCCGACGAGATGCATTATCATGAAGAAAATTCTGAGCACTATTTTAGTCATTATCGGCATTTTTTCAGTATTTGTATTGAGCTACAAATTCTTGTTCTCTCGAGCAGGAACAACCATGTATTCAGGTGCTCCTGCTCTGTACAAGCCGATGGATAATGCGGTTCCCGGCTCTGTTGCAATGAGTGCAGAACAATCATCACCGACTCAATCAGAACAGGTGATGAGGCGAATGATCATTCGAAATGCACGATTGTCTTTGCAAGTGAATGATATTCCAAAGACCATGGAAGATATTACTCAAATTGCGGATCACTCTGGGGGATATGTCGTCAACTCTGAACTGAATCAAAACGTTTCTTATGGCGGAGGCCAATATGCAAAAATCAGCATCAGAATACCCGCGAATGGCTTAACTAATGTGCTTAAGAGCTTAAAAAGTTTGGCTGTAAAAGTCGAACAGGAAACCGTCACTGGAGAAGATATTACCCAACAATATGTTAACCTTGAAAGTGAATTAAACAACTTGAAAACAACAAAGGCTCAACTTGCTAAAATCATGCAAGGTGCGACAAAAACTGAAGATGTATTGATGGTTTTTCAAAAACTTAGTGAAACGCAACGGAAAATCGACATGACAGAGGGGCGAATAAAATATTATAAAGAATCCGTTGCTTATTCGTTGATAACCATTGATTTGAGCGTGAACCCAGAGATTCAAATGACTCAAGATTCAAAATGGCAAATTACCGAGGTGATCAGTGAATCCTATAAGGAATTAATCAATACCTTGCGTCAATTTACTTATGGAGCGATACAATTTTTTATCTATTTTCTTCCTTTGATGCTGCTTTGGGCAGTCATTATATTGGTTCTCTTTTTGATAGGCAGGCTCTTATACAAGAAATTTAAATAAATGGTACTATATTCCCTTACAGTATCTCATTCCGTATTAATGCGAATGAGGGGATGGTGTATTGTTCAAATACTGACAGGGAGTATAATGGTTAAATTCATTCGCAATCAACTCTTAATCATTCAATTCATTTTGATGTTATTCATTGGAGCAGGTATCGTTATGCCCGCTTATGCAGATTTACTCCATAGTAGCAGTTCGTCGAGAGCAACTGCTTCTGAAGTGAATAATAAAGAAAAAAACAAGCGTGAACTGGTTGTTTTAATTCATGGATTAATGCGTACGTCAATGAGTATGAGTTTATTAAAATCCTTTCTGGAACATCAGGGATATACTGTATATTCATACAGTTATCCTTCCCCGAAATATACGATTCACGAACACAGCGTGCATTTATCCCGGTACATTGGTCAGGTATTAGAAAATAATCCCGAGGTTAAAATTCATTTCATTACGCATAGTCTTGGTGGGATAATTGTTAGAGAAGCTCTAGCCAAAATGTCGGAAAGTCAATTAAAGAATATTGGTTATTTAATTATGATGGCTCCGCCTAACCAAGGGTCGTTTTTAGCAAAAGTGTCTACAAAACTATTTCCGCTCTTTACATCGCCCATAAAGCCTTTGGCAGAACTCAGTTCCGAAGAATCATCCTACGTGCATCATGTACCCGTGCCAAAAATTAGAATGGGGATAATCGCGGGGCGATTTGATGCCAAAGTACCGCCTTCATCTGCTGATTTGGATGGAAAAGCCGATATTGTCGTTATAAATTCTACTCATACCTTTATTATGAATAATTTTAAAACGCAGAAACTCATACTGAATTTTTTAGAAAAGGGTACCTTTGATGGGACTTGAGCCTATCAGAATGAGTCGTGCTCTTTACCCGTTTTGGCAATTCAGACTTCAACCCTCTGTGAATTGGTTCGATCAGTAGGTCTCAAAAAGCTACGGTCACTTTTACCGGAACATCAAAGCTGTTACTATTTTCTTTAGAGATAAGAATAATGGATTGTTCCTTGAAGCGTCATTTGAACGACGCCTGCTTTATACTTCCTTTTTTATTACCTCCCTTGTGCATTTAAAGAACACTTTGTCCGCATTCATCGGCCTTTAATCCCCGTCAGAATCTACGGACAGTAATGACTCTTATTGTTTTAAGCAGTTTTAGATTGTGTACAGACTAAAACTGGATTATCACTCTGTAACATGCAAGGAGCACCATGAAACGTTACTTGTTTTTACTCGCTGTATCGACTGTTTTACCAAACCATCCATCCTGTGCAGAAACGCGAATAGCGCGTTATAACCGCTTTAACAATCTATTTTTGGTTAATCCTGTCTATGTGACTTAAGGAGAGAATTCATGCAGCGAGCTAACAAAAAAAGCCACCCGTTTTTAGGCAGGGTATTAGCTTTTCTGTGCTTCTGGTTGGCGGGAATGACTGGGCAAGCAGGGAAGACATTATGGACGTTTGAACCGTTAACGGCAACGACTGTTACAGTGCTATCCAACGGTACGGTTAAAATACTCTATCGAGTCACCAATCAATCCGCCAAGTTAAAAAATCTGATATTAGACTCTCGTCCCGAAAACACGCCAACTGGCCTTAGCGCCTCGCCCTGTCAGCTTGCGACCAAAGGAAGTACCTGCACACTGATACTGACCATCAATGGGAACGAGATGCCCGCTACAGGAATTCACAAGGGCCCAGTACTCTGTGCGCAATTCAGTGCAAGTCAATGTTATCGCCCGCCCGAGGCCAATATTCTGCATATTACCCGAGCCAATCCTGTGCCTGATGACGCATCAATTTCAGTGACGGGTTCTCCATTAATCCTGTTCCCGGCTTATCCGGCGCTTTCCGGATTACCCCGAATTTTAACAATTACCAACAACTCCCTGACCACGACAGCAACGAACGTATCAGCAACCTTGCTCGCGGATTGGAGTGATGTCACCCAAGATGCCTCGAACTGCTTGAGTATTGCTCCAGGAGGCAGTTGTCAACTCACCTTCACCCCGGGCATTGTGACGCATGGACCAATTATTGCGCCTGTTTCAGGAAGTAATACGAACAGCATCAACGTCAGCCTTGCCGTCAACTTCCCTTGGATAACCAATGGTGAGGTATACTCTATGGCGTTAGATTCAACAAATAATATCAT
Organism: Legionella moravica DSM 19234; assembly: GCF_000423305.1. Classification (GTDB taxonomy): domain Bacteria; phylum Pseudomonadota; class Gammaproteobacteria; order Legionellales; family Legionellaceae; genus Legionella; species Legionella moravica. Next base: position 34,878 of record NZ_AUHS01000020.1, read on the forward strand.
TTATCTAGGTGGTGATTTTACTGCTGTGGGGCCAAACACTGGCTTTGGCGTTGCAATTGATGAGGCCAGTTCACAAACATTGCCAACTGCTCCCCGGGTGAACAGTGATGTGTTCACGGTTATCTCAGATGGTACTGGTGGGTGGTTTATTGGAGGAGACTTTACACAAGTCGGAGGCGTTGCACGCAACCGAATCGCTCATATTTTATCCGACTACACCGTTGATGTACAGTTCAACCCCAACGCAAACAGCACCGTCAGAGCCTTGATCCTGGATGGCAGCACGATCTATGTTGGGGGTGATTTTACCAGCATTGGAGGCCTGGTTCGTAATCATATTGCCGCATTGGATATGGGCACCGGCCAGGCTACAGCATGGAACCCAAACGCAAACAGCACTATTAATGCTCTGGCCCTTAATGGGGGCATAGTCTATGCCGGAGGGGGATTCACCAGCATCGGTGGTCAAGCCCGTAACTACGTTGCGGCACTGGATACAGGCACCGGCCAAGCTACAGTATGGGACGCAAATGCAAACAGCACTATCAATGCTCTGGCTGCTAATGGCAGCGCTGTCTATGCCGGAGGAAACTTCACCAACATCGGGGGCTTTGCTCGAAACCGTATTGCGGCACTGGATTTGGGCACCGGTCAGGCTACAGCATGGAACCCTGATGCCAATAACACGGTTAACGCCCTGGCCCTTAATGCCAGCACTGTCTATGCAGGGGGGCAATTCACCAGCATTGGGAGCCAGGCTCGCAACCGTATCGCGGCACTGAATTTAGGCACCGGACTGGCTACGGGATGGAACCCTGATGCCAATAACACTGTTGTTGCCCTGATTTTTAGTGGCAGCACCATCTATACCGGAGGGCTCTTCACCAAAATCGGGGGCGAGATCTCACGAGGTGTTGCCATATTGCCTGAATAGTCGATTACTGAGGAAGCGTAATAAACATTATTATCTGGTTTATTATGCCTCCGATCGTTTGAGTTTCCTGAGGAATTAATAAAATAGATTAAATTATTTTTTAATTACTCTCAGTTTAATGCAGCGGTGGTAAGATAAATCAGCTCGGGTAGAACAGCAAATAAGATTATGAATAAAAGCAGGGCTGTCCCATATAAATAGCTTTTATTTGAACACAAGTGGTAAATTCAGACACACAGCTGCTCCCTTCTCCCTTTTTAAGGGAGAAGGGAGCAGATGATCCGACCCGGACACATCGGTAACACAAATGACCGGACACATAGGTAACCGTTAACGTTCATACAGACGAGAAGAAGGAGTGTCTGTAATGAGTTGGTTAGAGACTGAACATTTATGTTACCTATGTTCCGGTCACACAAGCTGCTCCCTTCTCCCTTTTTTAAGGGAGAAGGGCTGGGGATGAGGGTTTCTTATCAGTTGGCACGCTCTGAGTAAACTTAAAAAGAAGTTCTTCGCATTGTTCAACATATTAACGACAATATGTTGAACAATTGCTGTTGACGAGCCTTTTTGAAATTTACTTTCTAAAAATAGTCGCACATCATCGTTCAATGTCCCTTGATTGCCTTTAAGAGCCAACACAAAACCAGCCTCTTTTTCACAAGTTTTCTTTGCAATAGTCTTTTGTGTACTCATTGCGTCTATTGTGACAGTCTGTCCTTTTAGGTCCAAAAAATCTAATAATTTAGGTATTGTGCTAATTAAAGAATATAGTTTATGTCTCTCAATGCGTAGCTTTTTTAATCCACCAAAATAAGATTCAAATGATTCTGATACATCCTTGTCCATACAACTGACTTTCCCTATGGTAAAAAAGGTAGATTATGCCACTTTATTATTTAATCAAATTATTTTGTAAGCATTTTGAGTGTGATGTATCTCAACTTTATTCGAGAGCGTGTCAACTGATAAGAAACCCTCATCCCCAGCCCTTCTCCCTTAAAAAGGGAGAAGGGAGCAGCTGTGAGTTTACCACTTGTGTTCAAATAAATACCATTCATGTGGGACAGCCCTGCGAATAAAAGCATTTTCATTGGATATTTTCCCCATAATAGGGTACTATTCGCCTTTTGTCATATATAGAACCAATTTAGTACTATATTTATACTATAGAGTCTAAGGAAGAATGAAATCCATACTTCGGCTTTATTCTGAATTAAGACCTATCCGGTACTAGATTATTCGGTTTGGGGGTGTTATGCTGCGCCTTAGCAAATTGGCTGATTATGGAACAGTAGTGATGGTGTATCTTGCCAAGCATGCACAGGATCTTTGTAATGCTCGTGATATTGCCTTTCATACCCATTTAGCGGTACCAACAGTCAGTAAAATATTAAAACGTTTAACCAGTGCAGGGCTATTAACTTCAGTGCGCGGAGTGACCGGAGGATACCGATTACAAAGGCCAGCTACTGAAATATCCGTGTCACAAATTATTTATGCTTTGGAAGAACATCGTGGATTTACTGAGTGCAGTTTGCAACCCAATGATTGTTCTTTGCAGGGAGTATGTACCATTCAGGGTAATTGGCGATTAATAAGCCGTGCGATAGAAACTGCGCTGGATAGTGTCAGTCTGGAAGCATTGGCAAAACCAACTCTTCATACACAGGATGTTGATCGAGTCCGGCAATTAGCAAGTGGAGTAAATCGTGGCTAAAAGCAGTGAGCAAATTAATTCTCTGCTCGACAGAGATTATCAACATGGTTTTATTACCGACATTGAGGTGGATACTTTTCCTCCAGGATTAAATGAGGACGTAATTCGTCGTCTGTCCGCAATAAAAGGTGAACCAGAATTTCTATTGGAATGGCGTTTAAAAGCGTTCAGGCATTGGCTGACCATGCCTCATCCTGAATGGTCGAGCGTGCATTATCCTCCTGTAGATTATCAAGCGATTTCTTATTATTCAGCGCCCAAAAGTAAAAAAGACGCGCCTAAAAGCCTTGATGAAGTGGATCCCGAATTATTAAGAACCTATGAAAAGCTGGGCATCCCTTTAAGAGAACAGGAAATGCTGGCTGGAGTCGCTGTGGATGCTGTTTTTGACAGCGTTTCGGTTGCTACGACATTTAAAGCCAAACTGGCTGAAAAAGGGGTTATTTTTTGCCCATTTTCAGAAGCGGTACATGAGCATCCTGATCTACTCATGCAATATTTAGGTTCCGTTGTATCTTATCGTGATAATTTTTATGCCGCTTTGAATTCTGCTGTATTCAGCGATGGCTCCTTTGTGTATATCCCCAAGGGGGTACGTTGCCCCATGGAGTTATCAACCTATTTTCGTATCAATGCCGCTTCTACAGGCCAGTTTGAGCGCACTCTGATTATTGCCGATGCAGACAGTTATGTGTCTTATCTTGAAGGTTGCACCGCTCCCATGCGTGATGAAAATCAATTGCATGCGGCTGTTGTAGAGCTGGTGGCTTTGGATGGCGCACAAATTAAATATTCAACAGTTCAAAATTGGTATCCAGGCGATAAAGACGGAAAAGGCGGAATCTATAATTTTGTCACCAAACGCGGTGCCTGCAGAGGTAAGCGGTCAAAAATTTCCTGGACTCAGATAGAAACAGGATCAGCAATAACCTGGAAATACCCAAGCGTTATTTTACAGGGTGATGATTCTGTCGGTGAGTTTTATTCTGTTGCCTTAACGAATAATTGCCAACAGGCTGATACGGGAACCAAAATGATTCATTTGGGAAAAAATACCCGTTCGACCATTATTTCAAAAGGGATAAGTGCTGGTCGTGCCCACAATGCCTATCGAGGTTTGGTTCGCATTGCGCCAACGGCCACTAATGCACGAAATTACACCCAATGCGATTCGATGTTAATGGGTAGTGAGTGCTCAGCTCACACTTTTCCCTACATTGAAGTAAAAAATCCAACGGCTCAGGTTGAGCATGAAGCAACGACATCAAAAATCAGTGAAGAACAATTATTCTATTGCCAACAAAGAGGCATAGACACTGAAGATGCAGTTTCAATGATCGTAAATGGCTTTTGTAAGCAGGTATTGAAAGAATTACCCATGGAGTTTGCGGTGGAAGCCACTAAATTGTTAGGAATAAGCTTAGAAGGGGCAGTAGGTTAATATGTTAAAAATTAATGAACTCAATGTCGCAGTCAATGCACAATCAATTTTAAAGGGCATCAATTTGCAGGTTAATGCAGGTGAAGTGCACGCCATTATGGGTCCTAATGGTTCAGGCAAGAGTACTTTGTCTAAAGTGTTGGCTGGCCATCCTTCTTATGAGGTAACCAGTGGTGAAGTAACTTATTTGGGGCAGGATTTATTACCCCTATCACCTGAAGAAAGAGCGCAGGCCGGGATTTTTATGTCTTTTCAATATCCTGTTGAAATCCCCGGAGTTACCAATATTAATTTCTTAAAGGCTTCTGTTAACGCCGTTCGCAAAGGACAGGGCCGTAATACTCTCGATGCCATAGAGTTTTTGAGCTTTATTCGTGAAAAATGTCAATTATTGGATATGGATGAAAGCTTTTTATATCGCAGCATTAATGAAGGGTTTTCTGGTGGTGAGAAAAAGCGTAATGAAATTCTTCAAATGGCCGCTCTTGAGCCAAAGCTTGCGATTCTCGATGAAACCGACTCAGGGCTGGATATTGATGCATTACGGATTATATCTCAGGGTGTTAATGCCATGCGTTCTCCCGAACGATCTATAATTTTAGTGACTCACTATCAACGCTTGCTTGATTATATTGAGCCTGATTTTATCCATGTTTTGGTAAATGGCCGTATTATCATGTCTGGTGATAAATCTTTGGCGCTTGAACTGGAGAAAAAAGGTTATAGCTGGCTTGAAGAAACGGAGCAGTGATGAACGAGATTTTAAGTTTTTATCAACAGCAGGCTAAAGCTGGGCAATCCACTATTCCCTGGCTTGCGCATATGCAGGCTAAAGCGCTGGAACAATTAAGTCGTCATGGTTTTCCAACCCGTCACGATGAGGACTGGAAATATACGCTACTGGATTCTTTACTCAAACAACCCTTTGCCATACCTGAATCTGTAAACAGTTCCAATGCTGATTTGTCTTCAAATCTGCCCGTTAAACATCAGCTGTTCATTCAAGATGGTGTGATTATTCATGAGCCAGAATGGATGAAGCAATTGCCTGCAGGGGTTGTGTTACGCCCATTAGCCCTTGCTTTGATTGAACATGAGGGCCTGATTAAAACCTACCTGGGCACTATACTGAACCAGGAACATGGTTTTCACTCTTTAAATACCGCATTAATTCATAATGGGGTATTTTTGTATATTCCCCGAGGCGTGTGTATTGAAGATCCTATTGCTGTAATTCATTCTCAGAATCAGGATAATCAGGCAGTACATCTAAGGCATTTGATTATCGCTGAAGCAGACAGCCAAGTGACTCTTCTGGAAGAATATAAGGGGGCGGATCGCTGCTCTTATTTAACCAATACAGTCACTGAGGTTTGCGTTGGAGCCGGCGCAAGCGTCACCCATTATAAAATTCAGAATGAAAGTAAATCCTCTTATCATTTGGGTCATATCGCGGTGCGCCAATCTGCCAGCAGTCAATTTTTAAGTCATTCCCTCAGTTTGGGGGGAAAATTGGTGCGTAGTGATATCAGCATGTACCTGCAGGAAGAGCATGCTCACTGTCTAATGAACGGTATTTATGCCCCGGCTGAAGGCCAACATGTGGATCATCATACAACCGTACATCATCTCGTACCTGAATGCTCCAGTGAACAAGATTATAAAGGCATTTTAACTGGTCGATCACGGGCTGTATTTAATGGAAAAGTGATTGTTTCCAAAGACGCGCAACACACGAACGCCAAACAGCAAAATAAGAATCTGCTGCTGTCTGCAAATGCTGAAATTGATACGAAACCGCAGTTAGAGATTTTTGCTGATGATGTATTATGCTCTCATGGTGCAACTGTTGGGCAATTAGATGAAGACGCATTATTCTATCTGGCGACTCGTGGCATTGGCAGAATGGAAGCATCCAAATATTTAATTCATGCTTTTGCTCAGGATAATTTACGCCTCATTCAAAATCGTGACTTGGCTGATTGGATGGGACATTTATTAACGCAACAGTTGGAGTACGCTAATGAGTACTAATCCTTCAGCGGTTACATCATTGAACGTTCATGCGATTCGTAAGGATTTTCCTATTCTGAATCAGAAAATCAATGATTATGATTTAGTTTATTTTGATAATGCAGCAACGACACAAAAACCGAAAGCGGTAATTGATGCGATGACCCATTATTATGAGCATGATAATTCAAACGTGCATCGAGGGGTTCATGCGCTCAGTGTCAGAGCAACAGAGCTGTATGAAGCGGCCAGAGCCAAAGTAAAGCGTTTTATTAATGCCAGGTCGGCCAAGGAATGCATTTTTGTACGCGGCACTACCGAAGGAATTAATCTGGTTGCTCAGAGTCTTGTTGCTCCTCACATTGTACCGGGTGAAGAGATATTAATTACTCACATGGAACATCATTCCAACATTGTTCCCTGGCAAATGGTATGCAAACAAACAGGAGCCGTTCTGCAGGTAGCCCCTATTTCAATTAATGGTGAACTGTTGCTGGATGAGTTTGAAAAGAAATTAAATGAAAATACCAAATTTGTAGCCATTAATTATGTTTCCAATGCGTTGGGTACGATTAATCCAGTGAAAAAAATGATTGAAATGGCTCATGCTTATGGTGCCAAGGTGTTATTGGATGGCGCTCAGGCAACCGCTCATTTACCTGTTGATGTTCAAGATTTGGATTGTGATTTTTATGCTTTTTCAGGGCATAAAATGTATGGCCCAACCGGTATAGGTGTACTTTGGGGGAAAGAAGAGCTTTTAAATGGTATGCCTCCTTATCAGGGCGGGGGCGAAATGATTAATTCAGTAAGCTTCGAGGGCACAGAGTTTGCCCCGATTCCGCATAAATTTGAAGCAGGAACGCCCAATATTGCTGGTGCTATTGGCTTGGGAGCCGCTATTGATTATTTATGGTCTTTGGATCTTGAGGTTGTTGCGGAGTACGAGACTCAATTATTACGTTACGCCACAGCGGCTATTGAATCGGTCAAAGGTTTTAATATCATCGGTACTGCAGAACACAAAGTCCCAGTGATTTCATTTGTGCATGGTAAGATTCATGCCCATGATATTGGTACCATTCTGGATAGTGAAGGCATTGCGATTCGCAGCGGGCATCATTGTGCTATGCCCTTGATGGATTTTTTTGGTGTGGCAGCGACTTCAAGAATTTCATTATCTTTTTACAATACCCAACAAGAAATTGATCTCTGTGTTGAAGCGCTGAAAAAAGTGAAAGAGGTATTTGCATGAATACGGATTTGCGGGAACTTTATCAGGAAATCATTATTGATCATAATCGCAATCCGCGTAATCACCATGACATGGCCGATGCAACGGCTCAGGCTAATGGTTTTAATCCTTTATGTGGCGATAAACTCACGGTATATGCCAAAATTGCTAATAATGTGATTACTGATTTAAGTTTTGTAGGCTGTGGCTGTGCGATTTCACAAGCCTCAGCTTCTTTGATGACTGATGCATTAAAGGGTAAAACAGTATTGGAAGCTCATGATCTGTTTCATCGATTTCATAATATGCTCACCCTCGACGAAGAAGAGCAATCGAGCACTATGGATAAATTGACGGTTCTTGCTGGAGTCAAGGCATTTCCTGCACGAGTTAAGTGCGCCACTTTAGCCTGGCATACTTTGGAAGCAGCTTTAAATAAAGACACTTCTGTGGTGAAAACCGAATAATCTTTAGAAGTTGAATCGTCATATTGTGTTCGTTCCAGAAAGGAAATCAGTTAGAGGTGTGGCATGTTTGGTTTTAAGAAAAAACAGGATAATGAAGCAGTTAAAGAACATGTGATATTGGCGCTTAAGGGAGTTTTTGATCCTGAAATTCCAGTCAATATTTATGATTTAGGATTGATTTATGACGTCGCCATTAACGATGAAGGGCATGTCGACATCAAGATGACTCTGACAACTCCCGGGTGTCCTGTAGCACAAACGTTTCCCGGAACTGTTGAGCAGGCCGTAAACCAGGTCGAGGGAGTCAGTGATTGTACTGTTGAGCTAGTCTGGGAACCGCCTTGGTCGCAGGATCGAATGACGGAAGCGGCACGACTTGAGTTGGGGATTTTTTATTAATCATGCATGAGCTCCCTTGGCATCCCTCTGCTTCTATTGAATTACTCCGGCAACGCGCTCAGTTTATTGCAAAAATTCGTCAATTTTTCAGTAGCAGACACTATCTCGAAGTTGAAACACCGATAATGGCTCAATTTGGTGTGACTGATGTGTATTTAAGTAATATCAAGGCCACTTTTCGAGGACGATCCTATTGCCTTCAGACCTCGCCTGAATACCATATGAAACGTTTGCTTGCCGCAGGCAGTGGTCCTATTTTTCAGTTGGCGCGAGTTTTTAGAGATGATGAGCTGGGGAGATGGCATAATCCTGAGTTTACCTTATTGGAATGGTATCAGTTGGGCATAGATCATCATGCTTTGATGGTGGAAATGGATTTATTGTTGCAAACCTTATTGCAGACTGAGCCAATGATCAAAAAAACGTACCAAGAGGCCTTCATTGAAAGTTGTGAGCTGGATCCGTTTACCGCCTCTATTGATCAATTCAAGAATGTACTGTTGAACAATCAACTGGACACTGTTTTGTCTTCTCAGGAGCAGGACAGAGATCAGTATTTATTTTTATTAATGAGTCATGTTGTTGAACCGTTCCTTGGCAAGGTTAATTCGCCTGTTGCCGTTTATGATTTCCCACCTTCTCAGGCATCTTTGGCTAAAATTCAGAATGGTGTTGCCGAACGGTTTGAGGTTTATTATCAGGGAGTTGAGTTAGCGAATGGCTTTCATGAGCTCACCGATGTTCATGCTCAAGCGAAACGTTTTGTACAGGATAACGATCTGAGAAAACAACATGGTTTGCCTGCAGCAGAAGCCGACCACTATTTATTGCAGGCTTTGGAACATGGATTACCTTCATGCAGCGGTGTTGCTCTGGGAGTGGATCGATTGCTTGCTCTAGCCTTGGACCAGCCTGGAATAGCCAATATCCTTTCTTTTGATTTTTCAAGGGCCTGACACGATTTGGTTATAAAGTCACAATAACCACGGAACAAGCCATCTATAATGCATTGCAGTGTCTTGCCCTGAATGTGAAAATCCTCTTGATAGAACAGCTTATTCTTTTGAATAAGCATTACGTCCCAGCCAAGTCAAACCACTTCAATTTCAACAGGAGCAAGGCCTTTGATACCGAGTTTTTTAGCGGCACCGAAGGATAAATCAATTAGCCTGTTCGATACAAAAGGCCCTCGATCATTAATTCGAACTACTATCGACTTACCGTTATTCAGGTTTTTCACCCGTACTCGAGTCGCAATGGGGAGTGTTGGATGAGCTGCGGTCATCGCATACTTGTTGAAACGCTCACCGTTCGATGTTTTTTGATGCCGGGGGTGTGTTCCGTACCAGGAAGCAATTCCTTTAGCTTTGTAGTTTTTGGCAGACTTCATCACATGATATGTTTTACCTCTAACCACATACTGCCCCGGACCATTAGCTTGTTGATGTGTGCAAGCAACCAGCAGTATTGGGAGTAAGCCTGTTAGGAGTCGTTTAATAGTCAATGAAATTGTAAATTTGTTCATAAAGTTATCTTTTACATCCTATTCTAGTGTTATCAATTGCCCTCATCATTAATCGTATTGATTGGTTCTTTTTGGGATGAGTGTGTACCAGCAAATGCTATTGTATAAGCTTTATTCTATCACATGATGCAAATCTCTTCACCCCAAGGGATTTTAATGCAGGATCTTGTGAACTTTCTCTCTGTATATGACCCCAAAAACTGTTCTGACCCCTGCGCGCATTAGTGTCCGGGTAAAATGAGCTTCTTTCAATCAAATCCCCTCTCCACCGCGCGTAGCGTGGGGGAGAGGGTTTAGGGTGAGGGGGTTAAAATACGTGCGCGCAACAGCGCGCTCATTCAGGTGAACGTCTGTGACACCGCTTGCGATGGCGAAATTATCCGATTGATTAGGGAGTAATAGAATAAAGATTGAACGTCCTTGTTAATCCGCTAAGATAGCGGTTGAATTTAGCCGATTCGAAGAACAAAGACGATGAAAGAATTTACACCATTTGAAGCGTTATTAAATCCGATAACAAAAGAATTAGTAGAAACGGGTGTTAAAGGTTTTGACTCAGACTATTACACTTGAATCATCGGAGTATGTCACAAAGATTCTTATGGAGTTATTTATAAATGTTCGTCGCTGTGAGACTACCAAGTTCTATTATTTTTCTTGATGCTAAAAAGGTGTCGCAATCGCTAGCAGTGTCGCAAACGTTGATCTGAATGAGCGCGCTGTTGCGCGCACGTATTTTAACCCCCTCACCCTAAACCCTCTCCCCCACGCTACGCGCGGTGGAGAGGGGATTTGATTGAAAGAAGCTCATTTTACCCGGACACTAATGCGCGCAGGCGGGCATGATAGGTTTTTTTGTCATTTAGAGGAACTTTATATTGATAATTGGTCATAAAAAGCACTCAGGTTTTATTGGGGGGCACAATCCATTTGGACATCATAAATATTCGGATGAAGGGCTTGCGAGCTTAGGGAAAATAACTCAAGCCCAGCAGCTCCCCCTGGTCACATTGAGTTCATCGTGATTAAAATTTGATGTTTATTTGGAGTTGATGTGTAAAATTACGCCTATAATTATACTAGAGCTTAGTCATTAGGAATAAAATTATGGCCAATCAAACACGTGAAAGTTTAATTCATCAAGCGAAGAATGGTTCTAAGGCTATCGCTTTGATCTATTCACCAGTCGAGCTTCATGAATACATTGTAGAAATTATCTCTAAAGATGCTGATGAATTTATTCATAAAGGAAAAGAGCTATGGCATTTTAACTCTATTGACGATGCTTTATCTCGAGCAGCACAATATGGAGCACAGGAATTTTTTCTATGCGCTGACAATACGTACGATGAGTGTGGCTCAGACAGTTGTCGGCAATCCTTTGATTATATACCTCTATATTCAAAGAATAAGACCATTAAAAACAATTAGGTAAGGTCCCTGAAGTTTTTTTGTATCCAGGCTTTCTGTTTGGTTTGAGATATAAAACAAAGTACGAGCACTGAACTTTATACAGTTCAGACGGCTTTGGAATACGTAGTGTATTGCAATAGCATGTACTTTATAAATTTTCGTCTCCTTGTATAAAATAGAATCCCAATAAGATGTGTTCAAGCGACAGTTGGCTATTTAGAACGTTAAACCCTGTTTGGTAGAGTTGAGCGTAATCTGAATCAATGAAAAGACGTTCTTTTGCTAAAAAAAGATCAGAGTGGTTGATGCAGAATATGCATTCAGAATAGAATGATTTAACTATTAAGCTACAATGAATTAAAATAAATGTTCAGAGGAACGTGTAGTGAATAAAAACAATATTACTGGTCGCATGGATTCTGGACTCGGTCATTATTGGTATCCTTTGGGATTCAGTCAGGTTCTCCGTAAAAATTCAGCGAAACCCCAACGTTTTGTATTACTCGATACACCCATAGTTTTGTGGCGCTCTCAAAATGAATGGCGTGCTCATAAGGATGTATGTCCTCATAGACAAGCGCCTTTGAGTTCAGGCCTGGTGGTGAATGATGAATTAGTCTGTCCCTATCATGGCTGGTCATTTAAACCTTGCGGCACTCTAAGTGCTGTACCCTCTCTTTGTGATGCGGATCAACCTAAATCAAAACCGGGCTTGATTCCCTTTTTAGTACATGACGATAATTTTATGATTTGGGTCTGTTTACAAAAAACAGCACGATTAGCTCCACCTAAAATTATAGAACCCACCTCAAATAACTCAAAAACTGTACTCATTGAAAAAAAGTTTAATCATCATATAGAAGATATTATTGAAAATTTCATGGACTCTCCTCACACGTTATTTGTTCATTCAGGGTTAATACGTGATAGTAGCCAATTAATGTCACGGTTGGTTGATGTTTCCATGCACGAAAATGAGGTTTTAGTCAGTCATCATCCATCACAAGAAGACATCAGTTTATTTAGCCGATTAATTAATCCTCAAGGAAAAATGGTTTCTCATACGGATACGTTTATCTTGCCAGCGCATGTCAAGATTAATTATTATTTTGAGACCGAGAGTCCGGCATTTAGTGCCTGGGTTGCCATGCGGCCGATCAGTGAAAATCAAACTCAATTATTTTTTGCAATTACTTTAAATTTTAATGGGATTATCAACAGGATTTTTACCCCCGTTGTGCGGCTCATGGCTGAACGGATTCTTTGGCAAGATCGAAAAATATTAGATTTGCAAAGGGATAATCTGGCTTATGAAAAAACGCGCCATTCAGCCTCTTCAATAGGTGATTGTGCTAGCAATTACGTCCGCAGGCAACGTTATGATGCGGATCAACTACCCAGGAATGGCATTATTTTGCCAGCACGTACTATTAATTTGAATTTATAATGGCCCATCATGAATAATTTTTTTGATCAAATTATTTATTCCTCTGCCAACGAGGATCCGCGTTCGGAACTAGAGGGATTAAAGCTTAATGAAACAGATCATGTTTTATGTATTACGGGAAGCGGTGCCCGGCCACTTGATTTACTGAGCCAGGCTGATTGTCAAATCACCGCTGTTGATTTTAATGCAAAACAAAATTATTTGTTAGAGCTAAAAATGGCTGCTATAAATCATCTGGATTATGAATCCATGCTTGATTTTATCGGTGTTAATCCTTGCCGGCATCGGGACGAGCTTTATGCAAAAATAAAAAAAGATCTTTCCAGGGAGGCTGCCGCCTTTTGGCAAAATCAGTTTTCTTTAATTCAGTCCGGAGTCATATATCAAGGAGTTTGGGAACACTACATGCGCCAGATAGGGAGCATAGTCGCACTCCAGAAAAAAACTTTAGCTAAATTGTTTTCATGTACCTCTCTGGAAGAACAAAAAAGAATATGGAATGACGAATGGAAAAGCCGTTTTTGGTCTTTGATTATTTATATTACGGGGCGCCGATTTATCTGGAAGTATATTTTGAAAGAACCAGGTATTGCCTTTGTTCCTAGTGATTTTGATATTTCTGCATATCTGCATAATCGCTTTGATCACATAGCCGGGACACAACTTTTTGCCACTAATCCTTATTTAAATCTGATTTTTTTGGGACAGTATCATTCAGATTGTTTACCCATTCATTTGCAAGAAGAACACTTTCGGCAACTTAAACAGCGTTTGGGACGTATTGTTATTAAAAACTCTAGCCTGGAACACATATTAAGTGAATCTCCAAATACGTTTACTGCATTTTCGGTTTCAGATTTTTCATCTTATGCCAATAGAAATAGCTATGACGTCATCTGGAAGCATATTATTCAAGCGGCACAAAATAATGCTCGGTTTGTCGAGCGCAGTTTTCTGGTTAAGTATGATTTATCTGAAGAAGCTGCGTCGCACATCACGATTAATCAACCATTATCTCAAGAACTAACCGAGCATGATCACAGTTTTATTTATGATATTCGTTGCGGCACGATCCATAAATTAAAATGACTAACTTCAGGCCCTAACATCCATTTTTTGAAATTGGGGCCAGGAGGATTTGGTAACCTACCGTAATTGATTCTAGTTTAAATTCAGGCAGGGTAAAAAAACGTCGCTTCATGCTTATTATAAAATAGATTCAAAATGCGAGAGTCAGGTATTTCCTGAAATTGCTTTATCGATGCCAAATCAGTTTTCCCTTGAAGCTTGACAGTAAAGATCAACTGTTTTGCTTTGCCAGATTCAATCCATTTCCTGATTAGGGCATAGGCTCTATCTGGATAACAGGCCACGTCCGACAGTACCCAATCATAACCGTGCTGCAGAGTATAGGGATCTAAAGCAAAGGCACTTTGTTGTAAAAAATGAACTCCAGGAAGTTTTGCTATTTTCTCATCTAAATGAGCTTTATCAACCGCAGTAACCGTCGCACCCAATGATTGCATGACGTAAGTCCAGCCTCCTGGTGATGCGCCGAGATCCAATACTGTATCACCTGGTTTGGGGTATTTGCCCAGCAGAAAAAGTGCTTCCCATAATTTTAAATAGGCGCGATTGGGTGGGTTTACTTTATCTTCTATGAAGAAACACTTCCCCTGCGGCCATTTTTTTAAGCGTTTAGTACTATAAATCAAGGTGTTTTGATCCATAAGACAAAAAGCCCCAATAGCAGGCAGCTCAATATCTCTGGCAAAATGCCGATCGAGAGACGGACACTTACGGAGTTGATCTTCAATCAGGCGCGATCTTCTGATGTGATGTACGGGGTGTAAGTACCAAAATTTTCCTGCTTGACGAAGAATTTTAACGGCTTCAGAAATAGATTGAAAGTTGACGACCACAGGCTCCAGCCAAATATCCTGAGCAAAACAGACATCGAGTTTTTGGCGAGGAGAAAAAACCAAATCTTCAACGACTTCTGTTATTACTCCTAATTCGTCACAAAGTTCAGTGCGAAATTCGGGTTTGGTGACGTATACGGCGGCAAGATTCTTCAAAATTTCCATAAAATCAGTCTAAATTATTCACAAACATGGAGGGGTGATTTTCATCATTTCCGGGATTATTTAAAACCAATGAAGTATACACAATATGGCTGTCCTAAGTAATCCATTGGATTCTAATAAATCTCGGTACAGAGGATAATCTTTTCATGTACAGAATGGCTTATTCATGGAATATTATCGAGGAAAGCAGTGATGGCTTGCTTGGTTTAAATGAACTAGATTCACATTGAATTAAATAGGTAGTGATGTGGTGATTTATGTCGTCTTCTCAGAGTAGTATATCTTCAGAACAGGCTGCGCAATTGTCCTCTGATTATGCGCGATCTAATATCTTGTTGGGTAGTACTCAATTGATCAACAATTCTTATCTTGCAATTCAAAAGTCTTCCCTGAACAAAGCGTTGTTGGATCTGCGCCGATTATGCAGGGAATCTCGGTTATACGATTTGGAAATAGATAAAACAATCAAGCGATTTTATCAGACGATTGATCTATGCAAAAAATTCTCATTAGGTAATTGTTATGAACTGGCAATAATGGCTTTAGATTATGTAGTTCACTTTCTGCCTGAGATTGAAGCGGAAGTTTACTGCATCGTCGGAGGGGATCATGCTCTTTTGGTGTTAGGAAAGGAGAAAAACAGTCATCCGAACAAGCCAGAAACATGGGGTACCAATGCCTATATTTGTGATCCTTGGGCTAATGAAATTTATCCTGCATCGCAATACAAAGCCCGGCTTAAGAATTTTTATCGCACTAAGGACAGTCAATCTGGCACTTATATAAATCATGTACAGAATTTTGATCCGCTTAGACACTCATTATCACCGATGAAGGATTTGAATACTCAACATCTCCGGCAAACACAATCGGAGGTGCATCTTAAAAAACTGGTTAAATTCTTTGAAGAGAAAAGTACCTATATACTTAATGCCATGAATTATTTGAAAAGAAGGTTAGAGGCTATAGTAAACCGTTTACTGGACAAATACGGCAAGGACAACGATAAGACAGTGGTAATTAGTAACATTATGAAGCAATTGCGCCAGTCAGTTAACGTGATTAGGGGCAATATCAATAAAAATTATAATCTTGATGATTACACCAATTTACGGGATACATTAGAACATTCTTTAAAACAAAACGTGAGTGCTTATGCTCAGGCTGTTCGAATAAGCCAAAACGATAGCGATGCGTTAAATCGATATCATAATCAAAACGCGTTCAGCACAAGCTTATTACAATTTTTTAAAATCCCTCCAGCTACAGTTCGCTCTACACGGCATGCATTACAGACTACAACCAATGAAGTTCATAGGATATTGAATGATGATCGCGTTACTTGGTCAATAAAATAAGGTAATACTGTGCCCGGAGTTGGCGTGGATTGAACTTGATAAGTAAACTTGATTGAGTCCCAATTGATAACTGATCCATTTAATTAATAACAATCAACAAGTCCATACTGTATTTGAATCAACTTGATATTAATCTCAATGGTTCCACTGACCCACATTATTGATGAGGAATTTATGTTAGGAATAGTCATAGTTCTTTTTTTGCTGGCAGTTTTTCTGGGGGATTGTTCTCATCAAGAAACCCCAAAGCGAATTCGCTTTGGGGCGCTTGAAAGGAGCGAGACACTTTTTTTGAATCTTTAATCCTGAATTCAATTGCTGAACACAGGTTAAACCAGTGGGCGATCATTTAGCAGATCTTAGCGTCTGTTTTTTTTATTGTTATAAGGCCTGTATTGCTCGCTGACTCTGGGTTTAATCGGTGATTTTCTCGGATTAATTAAACAGAAAAGGGCTATGGAAGCTAAATACGGTAATCCAAATAAAATGAGCATATGTTTTAAAGTTCCCGAGGCAGCGATATCCATTAAGCTAATGATTACAAGAATGAGTTGGACCATTCGGTTTTTGATAAAATCAGGGATGAACAGTTGTACCATTTTTTTATCCATTATTGATGATTTGGGGCTTCTGAACCTGAATTTGGCAGTTGTATCATCGCCATTAAATGCACGAGGAGGCTGCTGAATTCAGGATGAAGAGACTTTAAACACCATTAATTGCAGATACTTTTACTCTCTGCAATGATGGAGTAGACCTCATTGTCTCCTATGACGATATGGTCTAGTAATCGCGCATCTACCAGCTCAAGCGCCTCACGAATGCGTTCAGTAACTTCCAGATCCTGATGACTTGCATCGGACACTCCAGAGGGATGGTTGTGAGCGAGAATCAATGCTGCTGCATTGAGTTGGAGAACCCGTTCTATAATAGGGCGCGGATGAACGGTTGCTGAATTAATAGTGCCTGAAAAGAGCTCTTCGTAAGCGATGATCCGGTGTTGGTTATCCAGATAAAGGGCGGCAAAGGTTTCATTTTTATAATCACGCAATCTTTTTTTCAAATAAGCATAAGTTTGTTTGCTGTTGGTTATCTGGGTTTCTTTTTGTAAATGAATAAAATCACTGCGACGGCAGATTTCTTTTACTGCCTGTAATTGCAGGTAGCGAACTTCTCCCAGACCGGAAACCTGCTTGAAATTCTGGGCGGAGGCATTCAGGATTGCCCGTAAATCACCAAGATGCTTGATCAGATCATAGGCTAATTGCAAACAGGATTTTTTCCTGCTTCCGGAGCTGATAAATACTGCTAGTAATTCAGTGTCAGAGAGGCTTTGAACGCCGTAATGAAGTAATTTTTCACGCAGATCGAACCGCGGTGTTGATTGGACAACCGTCATTTTGTATTCCTTTTTTATTCCTTTATTGCGAAGTTTGTGCTTTGATCGGTGGTATTCTTATAAAAAACGGTCAGTCATGCAAGATTTTATTGATAAAAAAATCCTTTTGGGCGTTTGTGGCGGCGTTGCTGCTTATAAGTCCGCCTATCTGGTTAGAGAGTTAACTCGACTTGGAGCGGACGTCAGAGTGGTAATGACTCAATCCGCCCAACAGTTTATCAGTCCATTGTTAATGCAGGCATTATCCAGCAATGAAGTACGTACTGATTTATTTGATCGGCAATCGGAACATGCCATGGGGCATATTGAATTGGCGCGATGGGCGGATTATTTATTAATTGTGCCGGCATCGGCAAATTGTCTCGCTAAAATGGCTCAAGGCATTGCAGACGATTTATTGTCAACCTTGTATCTGGTGACTGAAACTCCAGTCATTGTTTGTCCTGCGATGAATCGGAGCATGTGGGCTCATCCTGCAACCCAGGCAAACTGCGCGCTTTTGAAAGAGCGTGGTGTTTTTTTTGTTGGGCCTGAAGAGGGTTCACAAGCCTGTGGTGAACATGGATTGGGACGCGTCAGTGAAGCAGAACAGATCATTAGCGCTCTGCGTTTGTATGAGGTTCATCAATTATTAGCAGGGAACAATGTGCTGATTACAGCCGGCCCCACCCGAGAGGCAATTGATCCTGTTCGCTATTTAAGTAATTACAGTTCTGGAAAAATGGGCTTTGCTTTGGCAGAGGCCGCAGCCATGGCTGGAGCGCGCGTAACGCTGATTAGCGGCCCCAGTGCTCTGTCCGCTTCGGCAGGAGTTGAATTGGTTCGGGTAGAGTCGGCGCAATCCATGCTGGACGAAGTAATGAATCGTTTGCAACCGGGCACTTTGTTTATCGGAGCGGCTGCTGTTGCTGATTATAAAGTGGCAACCCCGGCAACGGAAAAAATCAAGAAAAATAATCATGAAGAATTAACGCTTGATTTAGTAAAAAATCCCGATATTCTCAGTACGGTTTCAGCCAGTGGTCAAGCGGGGTATGTCGTTGGGTTCGCCGCAGAAACGAATGCTCTGATTCAGTATGCCAAAGAAAAGTTAATTAACAAAAAATTGGATATGATCATCGCGAACCAGGTAGGGAATGGATTGGGTTTTGAGAATGATGACAATCAAGTCACTATAATTACAAAAAACAATCAGATGGATCTTCCTATGACCAATAAAACGCGGCTGGCTGGACAAATTATTGCAATCCTTGCTGCAACTCTGCAAAATGGCCGCCATTGAACTTATTGGAATTGATGATGCACCAGGTAATACAATTAAAAATACTGGATTCACGGATTGGGGACACGATTCCCATGCCTGCCTATGCCACTGATGGTTCTGCTGGTTTGGATCTGAGGGTTTGCATTTCTGAACCCATCCAGATAGCCCCACAGGAAACGGTTTTGTTGCCTACAGGACTTTCTATATACATTGCCGATCCCAAATTGGCCGCAGTCATCTTGCCTCGCTCGGGTTTGGGGCATAAAAATGGCATTGTTTTGGGAAACCTCGTTGGTTTGATTGATTCTGATTATCAGGGGGAGCTAAAAATATCCTGTTGGAATAGAAGTCAGGAATCTTTTACGATCAACCCTGGTGAGCGTGTTGCGCAATTGGTGTTTATTCCCGTAGTCCAGGCAGCCTTTGAAATAGTGAATTCATTTACTGAAAGCAGTCGAGGTGAGGGCGGTTTTGGCAGCTCTGGGAGGCATTAGATGATGTATCAACAGGTACAAATTCCTCGTTCTGTTTTTCGTGCGTATGATATCAGAGGTGTCATAGGGCAGGATTTGGACGAACACTCCTTTTATACCATTGGTTTAGCAATTGCCTGCTATTTGCAGATTTTGAACCGAAAACATATTTATTTGGCTCGTGACGGTCGTCTTACCAGTCCCAGTTTGTCCCTGGCCTTAAAAACAGGGCTTCTGGACAGTGGAATTGATGTGGTGGATCTGGGTGCTGTAGCGACGCCTGTGATGTATTATGCTACCCATACTCAAGGTTTGGATTGTGGGTTAATGGTTACTGGAAGTCATAATCCGGCCAATTATAATGGCATTAAAATGGTGTTGGCAGGGAAAACGTTAACACAGGAAGATATAGACACTCTTTATGAGCTGGTTGTTGAGGGCAAACGCTTACAAGGACAGGGGAAGGAAACGCATTTCGATGTAATAAGCCATTATACCCAGCGTATAGTCAGCGATATTCAACTCAAAAAGCCATTGAAAGTTGTGGTTGATTGCGGAAACGGGATTGCCGGGCCAATTATTCCTGCAGTTCTCTCTGAATTGGGCTGTGACGTTATTCCTTTATACTGTGAAGTGGATGGTCGTTTTCCCAATCATCATCCTGATCCGACCATAGAAGCGAATTTAGTTGATTTAAAGGAAGCAGTAGCCTTTCATCATGCCGATATAGGATTGGCTTTTGATGGCGATGCTGATCGCTTGGGCTTGATTACCAATTCAGGGGAAATGATTTGGCCCGATCGTCTAATGATGCTTTTTTCCCGTGAGGTTTTAAGTCGAAATCCCGGAGCGACCATAGTTTATGATGTTAAATGTTCTGCTCATCTGGAACACGTCATTAAGGACGCAGGTGGAATTGCAAAAATGTGTCCTACAGGACACTCTATTGTTAAAGCCGTTATGAAAGAAGAACAGGCTGCTTTGGCTGGTGAAATGAGTGGTCATCTGTTTTTCAAGGATCGTTGGTATGGTTTTGATGATGCGTTGTATAGCGCTTGCCGATTATTAGAAATTATCAGTGCTTCAGATTTAACCGTGAGTGAGCAATTCAAATTAATCCCCAACAGTATCAACACTCCAGAATTGAAAATCACTATAGCAGAGCATGAAAAATTTATTTTTATGAAATTGTTTAGTGAACACGCTGATTTTCCTGATGCGCGCATTCTAACTATTGATGGTCTGCGAGTCGAGTTTGCTAATGGCTGGGGATTATTAAGAGCATCGAATACTACTCCTTGCCTGGTTGCTCGATTTGAAGCAACGGATGCAGATAATCTGTTACACATTCAACTGTTATTCAAAAGGCAAATTCAATTATTAAATGCGGGCCTGGTATTACCCTTTTAATAACGAATAAAAAATCTTTTGTGCAGAGAGGTATCAGGATCTTTTGATAATTGCTTCCTTAGCCTACGTTCCGCGCTATATGCGCGGAATATTGAAATGGTCTCGTGTAATGTAGGTTCATTTTAGTGAGGCTCTCTCTGGAGTAAATCGTGGAATTTTGGGAATCAATTGATGACCTGCCAACTCATCCCGATGGGGTTGTCATTATTTGGAACAATTTGGGGTTTTATTCGATTCGTTGTCTATCTCAGATTCTGGTCTTTTCTCAGAGATAACAGTTGAATAACGGTTGGCGAATAATTGATGCGGATTTATTTTCTGTCGGCATTCTGAATCATTAATCAGATTGTTCAGCTCCATTCTGGTTGATGAATTACCGTATAAACCTCGTATTGCCCTGACTATCCACAAAGAGCTGCGTAATTGACTGATGAAGAGAAACTCTGATGCTATGGGGTGATTTTTTGCTCCATTCAAATCGTTTTTTAATTGGTTCATCTCATCTGGAGAAAGGTTATTTATATGCTGTTCGATGATGTTGGCAGCAATTATTTTTTTTGTTTTCAGATTTAAATCAAGATCTTGGCTTATTTCACCCATCACCGCTTTTAAGTCAGCATAATTTTCTATCTTACGATCATAGTACTGGGATCGAAATTGATAATGTTCTATATCAATGCTCTTTGATTCTAATATTTCTACAACTTTGGGTGTCATCTTTGCGCCATGTGCCAGAAGATGTTTTATGACGCATAAAGGATCTTTGCCTGGATTTGTCTTTTCAGATCCAGTTTCATAGGATTTGGCCAGCTCGGCAGCCAATTCAATGGGAAGTTGGCCATCGGAGTTAGCAGTACCAAAATACTCACTGAAGGATTTGTGACTTTCATCAAAACGATATTCTCCCAGGCGAATAGTTACATGCAGAGGAGTATCTCCATTTTTGATCACGGATTCATTTTCAGACGAACATAAGGTTAAATACTGTTCGGATTGTCTCTCGATATCCCTTTGAATTGATGCGGTTACTGAGTGCTGGTTGTATGGCTCCTCTGTCATGTACTGGTTGAATTCCTGTTTAATGGCCTTAATATCATTTTTTCCTTGCTCACTGTTAATATAGGCACGAAACTCCGGAATTGAGAGGAGCGCTGCTCGTAGTTTTATAATTCGTTCATGTGTTGCTTGAGTGATCAAATTCATTTCAGATGCATCTTTGGGGTTCGATGGATCGAAATGTAAGGCCAAAGCATTTTTCATGAGTTGTTCAGGAGTCAGGATGCATTTCAACAGGCGTTTCCATTTATAACGATTAAACTCCTGATCATTTTTTAAATTGATGAATGCGTTTCTTTCGCTGGAATTGATGTATGCTTTATCATCATTAAATTGAACCATAAACCGCTTATAAGTCGGCCAATAATGATTTCCAGAATCCTGGAGATCTGGAAAATTGAGTAAATCTCGGGGCGTAATGTTAAATGACTTTTCTCCATACGACCAGTTTGTGCTCCGTAAATTGATGAACGACATAATACTGTCGCTGAGCATCAACTCATGATCGATATTAAAAAAAACGATATGGGGCTTGTTGTTTTTGATGATGGTATAGATCCCGATGTTTCCCTTGTGTAAATCGTCTTCTTCCAGGGTGTATTTATTGACAAAAGTACTGGCAAGAGAATCCATATCAACTGTAAGCGTGCCTAAATTTCTTTGTTCCATCAGGGTGCTGAAAAAACCGTGGGGAAGCTGATTAAGAAATTGGTAAGGAATATCCGCGGAATCCCTTACCTTGACCTGTTCAAATCGGTATTGCATTTTTTCCGATGAATATCTGATTTTTTGAAAGGCAGTGTTTTTAATATTAACTTGTTGGGCAATAGAAAGATTGATGTGAAGAGAGGCCACACCGGTAATCTTGTTGTGTTCCTTATCACGTACCAAATGATACCTGGGTGTTGAATGAGGCAGCATAAAGAGACGAGCCATCTCACTAAATGCTACTTCTTTGATTGATAATTCAGGGTTTTGATGTTTATTTTCTTTATAAATTATGGGAACAAGTGCTCCATCTTCACGCTGATAGTTCAGGTCGTGCTTGATGTGTCCAGTTCGATCTGAACCAGAATGTTTATTTAACCCATTAATCTGATTTACTAAATAGGGATCAGGCATTGCCAGATTTCACCATTTTGAAAATTAACCGTACAGCTTAAGCGTAGCATAATAAGATTAAGAGATTATTATCTTAGTTGGATTTATTAACGGTCGTAGCTAAGTGATGTTTTAATTTAAACGATCTGAATGCAATAAGTATGGGCATTTTGTTTATTTAGTAGATCGAAATGGGCAATTTATGTTAAATTGATGGGCAATTTTTGACATTAATTAGATCCAGGAGAAGAAATGCCAAACTTACAATTGGAACAGCAGCTTCAGCTTGAATGGGCTGGCCAAAATGGGCTTATAAAAGATTGGAAAGCAATACCAAAAGCGGAACGAATCTTGTTGATTGAACTTGCTGCCAGTACGTTAATTTCATTAAATGCCCCCGCTTTGGGTTTACTGGCTTTAGTGGCATCGTTGGCTCATTACGGTTATGTTTTGAAACCGAGTCAGGATGCCCTGGTCAGGGAATACAAAGAATATATGAATAGAAATATAAATAACCTGGCCTTCTTTAACCAAAATCCAAGATATCAGGAAATTGTTAAAGAAGTTGGTGGTACGCCTGCTGCTTTGCATAATGCGTGCATCTTGCAAATGAATTAGATTTGTTATTGAGTTCCTCTGTACATGACAGGTTTTTTTGTTATGTACAGAGATTGAGTTCAAATCTTTCTGAGAACATAGAGCATCACTTCTAACGGATGCTGATTGTGTAGACGTGCCGGTACTTTTTCTTGTTTGATGAGTTCAAGCTGGCATTCATTAGCCAGGTCTTTTATATAATCAGGATGATGGTTGAAGCGAGCACTGGTTTGCAGTGTCCAGGGCTCTTTTTCACTGAGTTCTGCAGAAAAGATAAAATATCCTTGTGGGTTGAGATGAGCTCTGATTAACTGGAATAGGCTACTCAAATCTCCAAAATAAGGTAATACATCTGCGGCAACTATTAAATCATAGGGTTGTTTGTTTTGATTAAGAAATTCAATGACTTCCGAATGAACCAGTGAGTCATAGATCCCTTTTTCCCTGGCATGGGCGAGCATTTTTTCTGCAATATCAATTCCTGTTAATCGCTTGCTGATTTCACGCAGTACTATGCCCGATAATCCGGTTCCGCAACCTATATCCAAAGTGTTGTTGACCTGGAGTAACTCCAGTTCATGTACGGTTCTGCCAATGTGCTGCGGCAGCGAATAATTGAGTTGGTCCTTCATGTGCTGTTCGTAATATAGAGCGTAATTATTAAACAAATTTTTGGCGTAATCCGGTGTCGTGTCTGCATCTGTTGCGCCATTAAGGGCATTGAGCATGTGTCTGCTAATGGTATCCTGGGGATTAATGGCTAAAGCCCTTTGTAAATATTCTCGTGATGTTTCTCGCATATCCATTTTTAAATAAATAGCGGCCATATTATTCAGCGAGGGGGTGTGGGTGTGGTTTAAATTCAGGATCTGTTCAAAAAAAATAATCGCCTCATTCAAATGGCCCAGAGCCATTTGAGCCACGCCTGAGTTATATAAATACTCTATATTATCAGGTTCCTTTTTTAGTAAGACATCGTAATGCATCAATGCGTTTTCAAAACGGTCATGATGCATGAAGGTCGCGGCCAGATTGTTACGAGCATCTATGTTTTCATTGTCCAGAGCTAATGCTTTGGTGAAGTAATCGACAGCAATCTGGTTTTGATCTTTTTTGAGAGCAATAACCCCGAGATTGACCAATGTTTGAACTTGTTCGTGATCCTGTTCCAGCACTTTTTGAAATGCCTGCTCTGCTTCTGTCAGCATATTATCCTCCAGATATAAGATCCCCAAATAAAAATAGGCTTCTGTATGAGCAGGATTGAGCGTAATGACATTATTAAATTGAGTTTTAGCAGCAGTTAATTGATTATTCTGAAGCAACAGCAACCCCAGATTAAAATGGGCTGCGCTAAAATCCGGTTCTGCATTCACTGCTTTTCCATAATGGATTAGTGCTTGTTGGTAGTTATTTTGTAAAGCATATACTGTCGCCAGATTATTATGTGCCTGTGCATATTCTGGTTTTAGTTGAATTGCCTTGAGGTAAAATTGAATGGCTTTATCCAGTTGATTGGACTTTTTATACGCATTGGCAAGATTATTTAATAATGCGGGATCACCAGAGTTTACTTCTTGTGCCTGTAACAAATATAAAATCGCATTATCCATGTCGCCTAACTGAGCATAAGTTAAACCCAGAAAATGCAGAGTGTTGTTATGTTTAGGGTTTATGGACAGGATGTGTTCGTAAAGGCTGATCGCTTGAGGGAGTTGGCCTTCATATTGAAATTTATAGGCTTCGGCAAAGAGATTTTCGAGTTCAACGTTCATTTTAAACTGGGAATAAATTCGCGTAAATGGAGTAATGCTTTTGCGCGATGACTGATGGTATTTTTAATTTTAGCAGGTAATTCTGCTGCTGTGCATTGATATTCTTTTATAAAAAACACAGGATCATAGCCAAATCCACCAGAGCCTGTTGCTACCAGACTGATAGTTCCATGGCAAATGCCTGTGGAAATAACTGGAGCAGGATCATGTGCGTGTTGAACCAGGGCTATAGCACAGTAAAAATAGGCCTGCCGTTGTTCATCGGGTAAATGCGCCATATTGTTTAATAAACGTTGGATATTCTCTTGATCAGTAGCTCGCTCTCCTGCATAGCGTGCGGAGTAGATACCGGGTTCGCCATTAAGAGCGGGTACTACCAATCCTGAGTCATCTGCCAATGCCGGTCTATTGGCAAGTAAGCTGGCATGTCGTGCTTTTATTATGGCATTTTCTACAAAACTTAATCCGGTTTCTTCAGCACTGTCTATACCTAAAGAGGATTGGGAAATACAGTGAATGGGTGCTAGTAAATCACATAATTCTCTGATTTTTCCAGAATTACTGGTGGCAAGAATAATTTCGTTCATTTTTTTATCTTTAGAATTTTTTGTCATTGTAACGTGAGAGAGGCAAGAACTGAACTACAGAATTACTAAATAATTTTATGGCATCAAAGAAATAATAAGGCCGGAAGTCTTGCAACTTCCGGCTTTTTAAGGAGATATCCTAAGAATAGGGTGTGTCAACACCGTTCTCAGTGAGCAGTAATCAGCTCATCTGAGCTTGAGGTTCGGATGATGGAACATCTTCTCCAAAATTAATATCGGCTCTGAATTGTTGTGACTCAATTAAGCCAGCAACTTCCTGGAGGTCTTCCGCCTCTTGCTGGGTGATTTCCATAGAATGAGCTGGAGCAAGATAATTGATTTTGATCTCTTCAGGAATGCATATTTGGGGATGAGCCTGGATGTATCGGTCTGAGCGCTCGAGATATTCGTTAATATATCCTTCATAAACAGACTTGCCATTAAGCATCTCCAATTCGCACAAATCAGCGAAATGAGCATTCACATTACCAAATTTATCTCTGCCAAATTTATTGCCCAATCGTTCTTTTGCTGCTTCACTAACTCGAACAATATGTTTACCGTCCAGTTCGTCGCGATCCTGCTTGTACTCTTCGGGACAATTATCAACCATAGGTTCTCTTTTCTCAGATTTGGTTTTACCTGATTTCATTTCTCCATGATATTTGCTGACTTTACCGGATAACGATGCGGATATCAGTGTTTGATCGCCATTGTGCTGAATGTGACATTGGTAGGGATTGGACTGAATATAATCTTTACCGGGTGTAATATGCCATCCAGTAAATTGCAATAGTGTTTTAACTATTGATTTTAATGCGTTAGGTATCCAGGTTGATTGGGTAATCATGTCGTACACTGCGGCTTTAAATGATTTAAATGCATTATTCATGACCACGCGTAGCTTGATATGGGCTTGATCTTCGAATTGCTTTTTTACTTCCAGGGCAATACCCGCTCCATAACAGTCACCTTGTAAAATGATGTCATCAGGATGAACGCCCTGTTTTAGTAAGGATTTGACGACAGAGATACCGGCATTGGTTAAGTCATTTGCTTCTCGAACCTGTCCAGTACTTTTTCCTGTGCCTGGAAAATTGAATGCATGAACTGTGGCGCCAGTTTGCTTGGCAGCAGCAGTAATATCGCGGAAGCAGGCTTGATAGTATGTATTTGCTCCAGGAAAATAAACGATGTGTTTGCCCGTTCCTGGCTTTTGTTCTGCGCCTACTGGCGGTGCGCATTTAAGAACTTCCAGTTGGCAATCTTTACCCGTGGTTAATTTTGAATCAACCATCGTTAAGTTAAAATTCAAACCTTTAAACGCTTTGTGGTATAGCGCGTTTTCATCTGTTTTTTGTTGTTGAAGAAAATCATCAAATGCTGCATTTTCTCCTGGATTAACTGTTTTGGTTCCATACCCTTTTTCTTTATACCAATCACCTTTGCCTACAGGAAACAATGCGCCTGCGACCAAAAGTTGTAAGCGGCTATGAAAAAAAGAGTCTTTTTTCACTAGATTAGCAGACCTGTCTGTCTTTGTCTTCGCCATGGGTTTCTCCAAATACAATTAGAAAATGTGAAGTTAAATTGTAGCAAGGGATCCTTAAGGGAGTATTAATTATCTTCACGTAGGTTAAATATTTATCATTATTTAAAAATTAAGGATATTTTATCAAATTTAGTAATAAAGGTGATCTAATATGAAGCAAAAATTTTTAATACTTAGCAATTGTCCAATTTTTAAGTTAAAATGGAGGGGTATTTTATTCAAAAGAACTCACCATGCCTATATCTCATATATTGTTAGCCCTGTTGGTAGTGCTAGTTTGGGGAATTAATTTTATATTCGTCAAGTGGGGTCTTGATGAAATGTCTCCCTTACTGCTTTGTGCTCTACGATTCTTGATGGCAAGTGTTCCTGCGGTATTTTTTATAAAACCACCTGCAGTCCCTTTTCGTATTATTGCAGCGTATGGGTTGGTGATGTTTGCTTTACAATTTGCTCTGCTGTTTATTGGCATGCAGGTCGGTATGACTCCTGGAATGGCCTCTTTATTGATGCAGGTGCAAGTATTTTTCAGTATCTTTTTTGCCATAATTTTTATTGGGGAAGCCCCAACTGCCGGTCAACTCGTTGGTGCTCTGGTTTCATTTTCAGGTATAGGGCTGGTGGCCATGCATTTTGATTCCAATGTATCGTTACCGGGATTTTTATTTATCATGGGAGCCGCAGCTACCTGGGGTATTGGAAACCTGATAACCAAACAGATTAAAACGAATAATTTAATTTCAGTCATTGTATGGGGCAGTTTTGTTGCGTGTTTTCCCATGTTTCTTCTTGCTTTACTATTCGAAGGGCCTGGAAGTTTCAGTTATACCTATGAGCATTTAAGCTGGAAGGGTTGTGCTTCATTGGCTTATATTGTCTATGTCTCAACGTGGATTGGTTATGGGGTCTGGAATTGGCTGATTAGTCGATATCCTGTCGGAATGATTGTTCCGTTTACTTTATTAGTTCCTGTAGTCGGAATGCTTGGTTCTATTTTGATATTGGGTGAGCCTTTTCAATTATGGAAGCTGGAGGCTGGTTTGTTAGTTATCAGTGGGCTTTGTATCAATATATTAAGTACTCGCTTCTTAATGGCAAAAACACTTCCCAAGACGGCATAAATTCTGATGAGCTCAATTAAAAACATTATGTTATGTGCGGATGATTTTGGCCTGAATCAAGGGATTTCTCTGGGTATTTTAAAGCTGGTGCGAATGAACCGATTGTCTGCAGTAAGCTGCATGGTGAACGAACCGGATTTTCCCATATATGCCAAAGACTTGCTAAGTCTGAAACAACAGATTCATACAGGCCTGCATTTCAATCTCACTGAGGGTGCATTTTTATCAAATCCCGAAATACCTTGTTATCGTTTAAAGGAGTTGATTCTAAGAACTCATACCCGAATGATTCACAAAGCACAGATTCTTAATGAATTGAATGCTCAGCTCGATCATTATGTGGGGGTGATGGGAGAATATCCTGAATTCATAGACGGCCATCAACACGTCCATCAGTTTCCAGTAATACGAGAAGTCCTGCTTGATCTGTATCATCAAAGAAACTTAAAGGAAAAAGGAATATTCATTCGATCCACGTATCCGGCAATTGCGCTTCCCCAATTTAAAGTGAAGTCAGTACTCTTGGCGAGAACTGGAGGGAAAAAATTCCATACTCAGCTGCAGCAATGGAATATCCCTCACAACAGTTGTTTTTCTGGGGTGTATGATTTTGCACCTGATTCAGATTATAGAGCCTTGTTTCGACAATGGTTGATTCAGGTGCCTCATGGTACCCTAATCATGTGTCATCCAGGAGAGGGTGACGATGCTGATGATGTGATTTCAATTACTCGAAAACAAGAACTGAATTATTTTATGAGTAATGAATTTTTGCGTGATTGTGAGGAGCATCAAATTAATTTGAGTTTAACGACAAGCCCAGAATCTTGAGAGTAAATAGCTGTATACGGCGACTAACCCTAAAACCAGGATCAAAGCAATCAAATAGTTTAAATGGGTGAAACGCAACAAGAGAAAATAAAGTGATTCATTCAGTAGTCCAGCAGAGGCTGCGACCAGAAAAAAATGCGGTAAACTTAATTGTTTTTGATCTTGAAGTTTGGAAAATGTCAGGTATTTGTGACCCATAAAACTGATGTTAAATGCTATTAAAAAAGCAATAATATTGGCAATCAGCGGGCTGATAGCGAAACTGGTGACCAAACAAAGTACGCTCATAATGTGTACAAAAGCGGATGTTGCACCAATACCTGTGTAGTAAACCAGCCGATGAGATAGTTTAAGTTCTGCTGTCATCAAAGCTGGAATCCTCATCAATAATATAATGTGGCCTGTATTTAACTTCATCAAATATACGCCCGATGTATTCTCCTACCACGCCTATAGCAAAGAGCTGCAATCCACCAAAGAAGCTTATGGCTGTGACTATGGTTGCCCAACCGGGAGTCTGTATACCAAATATCAGGGTGCTGATAATGATCCATGCCGCATAGAATAAGGCTGCTGTGGCGACCCCTATTCCTCCTAAAGCGATCATTCTTAAGGGAAAGGCGGTAAATGAGGTAATGCCTGTGATTGCCAGATCCAGCAAAGAATAAAAACTCCATTGTGACGTGCCTGATTTTCTAGGTTGCACTTCAAAAGGAATGGCAATTTGTTTGAAACCAACCCAACTGTATAACCCTTTCATAAAGCGATTGCGTTCCGGCAATTGTTGCAGGGCATTCACAATTTTTCGATCAAGTAATCTAAAATCTCCAGCATTTGCAGGGATATTGATGTGGTTTATTTTAGAAGTAAATTGATAAAAAGCTTTTGCACAGGTTCTTTTTAGCCAGGACTCGTCGGATCTGTTTTGACGAACGGCATAAACCATGTCATAGCCTTGCTCCCATTGACGCACAAATTCACTTAATAATTCAAGTGGATGCTGAAAGTCGCTGTCCATCAGAATAACTGCATCTCCACGAGCATGATCCAATCCGGCACTTATTGCTTTTTCTTTTCCAAAGTTACGGCTAAAACGAAGGTATCTAATGGGAAATTGCGTTCTTAATTGCTGAATAATCGTGAACGTATTGTCCTGACTGCCATCATCGATCAGGAGCATTTCATAAGGGTAGTTTAACCCTTTGAGCGTTTTATCCAGTGCGGCAACGAATTCTGCAATGACTTCTTCCTCATTAAATACAGGAACGACACAGGAAATCAGTTTTTTGTTTTGTGTAGTTTTTGACATAATGATTTTAATGGGCTTACCACTGATATTAAGACTGCGCATATTAACCTAATTTAGGAAGTTGCGTCTATGCCAGCAATAAAAAGGAATGCAGGTTTAGTAGTATCTTCTGTTTCTGTACGGTACTTCCCATAATAGGTGGTGATGGAGTACTCTAGAGCGAAATATCGTTTCATTGAACAGGGAACTGGTGATGCATGAATTATGGTTGTGCAAGAGTATCCTTGAGCTTGTTACTCAACAAGCAGTTGCGAAACAATATGCGCAAGTTAAAACAATTGTTTTGGAACTTGGCCAGTTAAGTGCTGTTGACCTGGAATCATTGAATTTTAGTTTTAAGGTGATAGCGCAGGGCTCTGTCGCTCAAAATGCCGAGCTGCAAGTTATTGAAGTTCCCGGTGAAGCTCTGTGTCATGCCTGTCATGCAAAGGTACCTGTTAAACAATACTACGATGATTGTCCTAAGTGTGGCAGTCATGCATTAAGTATTATACAGGGTGAAGAGTTACGAATTAAATCCATGATGGTTGAATAATGTGTGGAATTTGCGGATGTACTGAAGAATCGAATCATAGTATAGATCACGAGCATCATCATGATCATCAGGAGCATGAAGGGCATTTGATTCAGGTTGAACAAAATATTTTGGCAAAAAATAATCAGTACGCTAAGGACAATGAACGTTATTTTTTGCAAAAAAATATTTTGGCATTAAACATGATGTCCAGCCCCGGTTCAGGAAAAACGACTTTGCTTGCCAAAACAATAAGCGATCTAAACACGATCATTGATATAGCGGTAGTTGTTGGTGATCAACAAACTGATTTTGATGCCAGTGCAATTAAAGACAGTGGAGGAACTGCCATCCAAATTAATACGGGAAAAGTCTGTCATTTGGATGCTCACCGAGTGGGGCATGTGTTAGAAGGACTCCCGTTGAAGGATCGGTCGATATTAATCATTGAAAACATAGGTAATCTGGTCTGTCCCGCTTTATTTGATTTGGGTGAACTTTATAAAATCGTCATGTTATCCGTTACCGAAGGGGATAATAAACCCCTTAAATATCCCGATATGTTCCATGCCGCAGATTTATTAGTGATCACTAAAACGGATCTTCTCCCCTACGTTGATTTTGATCTGGATCAATGTAAAGAGTACGCCCATAGAATCAATCCGGAACTTGAAATCCTGCCACTTTCTACAAAGAGTGGTGAAGGGTTGCAAGAATGGTATGAATGGTTGAACACTCAATTAACGAGGCTTTCTGACTTAAAGAAGTTGTAAATGAAGCACAACAGGCTGCAGATTAAGATTCAGGGGCAAGTTCAGGGGGTCGGTTTCAGGCCTTGTGCCTACAGGATTGCGAAAAAACTGGATTTAACGGGATGGATTCAGAATAATGGCGCGGGGGTGCTTATTGAGATTCAGGGAAGTCAAAGTGCTCGGTTTTTGGATGAGCTGAAGAATAATTTGCCTCCATTGGCAAAATTGAGCCATACCCACTCACAGATCCTTCCATTAGTATCAGCAGAAACCGGATTTGACATTCGAGAGAGTACACCTGGAACCGTAAGTACGATAATTAGTCCGGATACCTGTGTTTGCCCTCAATGCCTGAACGAATTATTTGATCCAAAAAGCCATTATCTTTTATACCCCTTTCTCAATTGTACTCATTGCGGCCCAAGATATTCAATAACACGTGGTTTGCCTTATGATCGGTGTCAAACTTCAATGGATGCATTTCCGCTGTGTAAAAGGTGTCGTGCTGATTATTTAAATCCTGAAAACAGACGTTATCATGCCCAACCTACAGCTTGTAGTGATTGCGGTCCGCACCTTTTTTCATCTATTCATGATGTAGCGCAACGGATACTGCGTGGAGAAGTGATTGCATTAAAAAGCCTGGGTGGATATCAGTTAATTTGCGACGCGCGAAATGAAGCCAGTATTTTAAAGCTCAGAGAACGCAAAAACAGAGAAGCAAAGCCATTGGCATTGATGGTGGCAAACCTTGTCAGTGCGAAAGCTCTCGTTCACGTGACGGAGCAAGGTAAAATCGTATTGGAGAGTCGAGAGAGACCTATAGTTTTGTTGGAAAAAAAAGATCGAACCCTACCTGATGCGTTGGCTCCGGGATTAAATCATCTTGGAGTGATGTTGCCTTACACACCAATTCATTATTTATTGTTTCATGCATTGGCAGGAGAACCTGAGGGGAGCCAATGGCTTGATGAATTTCAAGCAATGATTTTGGTGGTAACCAGCGCTAACTTTGGTGGTGAGCCTTTAATTATCGACGATAATGAAGCGCGAGACAAACTGTCCTCTATAGCGGAACAAACGGTATCCTACAATCGTCAGATAGTCACCCGAGCTGATGATTCGGTTGTCCATATGGTGAATGATGCCCCGCTTTTTATACGTCGCTCCCGAGGATACGTTCCTCAGCCTATTCAATTGCCCCGAGCCATTCCTTCCGTTTTGGCAGTAGGGGGCCATTTAAAAAATACCTTGTGCATTACTCGCGGAGATGAAGCTTTTGTGTCACAACACATAGGGAGCTTAACCAACAAGGCAACGATTGAGTTTTTTCATGAGACTCTGGAGCATTTAAAGCGCTTTTTGGATGTTGAACCAGAACGAATTGCCCATGACATGCATCCAGATTTTTATACTACCCGATTCGCAGAAAATTATGGGGTTTCATCTTATGCCATTCAGCATCATCACGCTCATCTTGCATCAGTAGCTGCAGAATATCATATTGATTACCCCGTTATCGGTCTGGCTTTGGATGGTTATGGATATGGAATAGATGGTTCAGCATGGGGAGGCGAGTTGTTGTTATTGGACGAGGCGCGATTCACACGATTAGGGCATTTAGCCTGTATTCCGCAACCCGGCGGAGAGATTGCTGCTCGAGAGCCTTGGCGCATGGCGGCAGGTGTGTTGCACCATTTAGGCAGAAGCCATGAAATAGAAGCGCGGTTTGCCGATCACCCCTCCGCACAAGCACTACACCTTTTATTGAAACAAGGTATTAATTGTCCTCAGACCTCAAGTTGTGGGCGTTTATTTGATGCAGCAAGCGCTTTGTTGGGTGTTCAAACGCTGTCTTTTTATGAGGGGCAAGCGCCAATGAAGTTGGAAAGTCTGGTTACCAAGCCTGAAGTATTGAAACAGGGCTGGCGGATAAAGGATAATGTTTTTGATATCATGCCTGTTTTTGATTATTTATCGGATCTTGCCGATCCGGTAAGAGGAGCCAATGTGTTCCACGGGACCTTAATTGCTGGGCTTGCTGAATGGATCACCGAAGTTTGTCGAGAGAAAGCTCTCGATAGGGTGCTGTTAAGCGGTGGTTGTTTTTTAAATCAGGTCGTGGCCGAAGGATTAAGCAAGGCATTAATTCAATCCGGAATCACACCGTTGTTGCCTCGAACTCTGCCGCCTAATGATGGTGGAATTTCATTGGGACAGGCATGGATTACTGGAATAATGTAAGGACAGATGATGTGTTTAGCAATGCCGGCACAAATTACTCAAATTCTTGAAAACGATAGAGCCATTATTCAATTGGGCGGTATCACTAAAGATATTTCAATAGCTCTGGTACAAGAGATTAGCGTCGGTGATTACGTCATTATTCATGCCGGCTATGCATTAACGCGTTTGAACGAAGGTGAGGCTCAAAAAACTTTGAGCCTGTTTGCTGAAATGCTAAAGGAACAGAGCGAATGAAATACATTGAAGAGTTCCGAAATGCCGATTATGCAAAAGCTCTTGCTCATGAAATCAAAGTATTGGCCGATCCCAATCGTCAGTATCAACTGATGGAGTTTTGTGGTGGTCATACTCATGCGATTCATCGTTACGGTATCCCGGATTTATTGCCGGATAATGTAGAGCTGATCCATGGTCCTGGTTGCCCTGTTTGTGTTTTACCTATGGCAAGAACCGATAAAGCAATCAGTCTTGCCAGGATGCCGAATGTGATTTTGTGCAGTTACGCGGATATGTTGCGAGTCCCCGGTTCTGGTCGACAAAGTCTTTTAACAGCCAAGGCCTCGGGTGCTGATGTCCGGATGATCTACTCCGTGGATGATGCGCTAAGAATTGCCCAGGAAAACCCGCTTAAGGAAGTGGTGTTTTTTGCCATTGGCTTTGAAACTACAACCCCTCCAACAGCCTTGGTGATTCAACAGGCGAAACAATTAAACATCAGCAATTTTAGTGTTTTTTGTAATCATGTCCTTACTCCTGTTGCCATGGACAGCTTGTTGCAATCCGGGGAAGTAAAACTGGATGGATTCGTAGGGCCTGCTCATGTCAGTATTATTATAGGAAGTCAGCCCTATGAGGCGGTTTGCTCTACTTATAAGAAACCCATTGTCATTTCCGGATTTGAACCTTTGGATGTCTTGCATTCGATTTCGATGCTGCTTCGGCAAATTAATGAGGGTCGATGTGAGGTAGAGATTCAGTACGTACGAGCAGTGAATCGAGAGGGAAACCAGCGCTCTCAACAAATCATGGCGGAGGTTTTGGAATTACGTGAGCGATTTGAGTGGAGAGGTCTGGGGTATATCCCCCGTAGTGCTTTACAAATTAAAGCCCAGTATGCAGAGTTTGATGCGGAACGGCGTTTTGACTTACCTGAAACTGAGGGAGAAGAACACAAGCAATGCCTTTGTGGTGATGTATTGCGTGGAATAAAAAAACCGAAGGAGTGTTCGTTGTTTGCTAAAGCCTGTGTGCCAGAAAATCCCTTGGGTTCCTGCATGGTTTCATCGGAAGGAGCCTGTGCCGCTGTGTATGCATACGGACGGGTGAATGCACTATGACAGAAGCCGTGCTTAGCCGAACCCATAAGGGCCCCAAACTGAATTTTAAGGATGGCTTAGTCAATTTAACCCATGGAAGTGGCGGTCGTGCCATGGCTCAGTTAATTGACCAACTGTTTTTACCTGCTTTTAATAATGAATGGTTAGGGCAAAAAAATGATCAAGCCTGTTTTGCGGTCTCATCAGGGCGTATGGTGATGACTACTGATGCCCATGTCATTTCCCCATTATTTTTCCCCGGAGGTGATATTGGTTCATTATCCGTGCATGGCACGATTAATGACATTGCAATGTCCGGCGCAAAACCGTTGTACTTGACTGCCAGCTTTATTCTTGAAGAAGGTTTCCCTCTGGTTGATCTAAAAAAAATAGTAGAGTCTATGGCCAGAGCTGCTAAAGAGGCGCAGGTCGCCATCATTGCTGGTGACACCAAAGTCGTTGAGCGAGGGAAGGGGGATGGTGTTTTTATTACCACGACCGGGATTGGGGTACTGCCTGAGGGAATTCATATCTCCGGTGATCGTGCCAGGCCAGGTGATCGCGTTATTGTGAGTGGCTATATAGGCGATCATGGGGTTGCCATCATGGCGCATCGCAATAATTTGCAATTTCAAACTCAGGTTCAATCGGATACGGCTTCATTACATGGCCTGGTTTCACATATGGTACACGCCGTGCCTGACATTCATTGTCTCCGCGATCCTACCCGTGGCGGGCTTGCTACGACTTTAAATGAGTTGGCACTTCAATCTGGTGTTGGATTGCTGATTGATGAATCGAGCATTCCAGTTCGAACAGAAGTAGCCAGTGCCTGCGAACTGTTGGGTTTGGATGCATTGTATGCGGCCAATGAAGGAAAACTGGTGATGATTTGCTCTTCGGAGCATGCCGAATTATTATTGACTGTAATGCGTTCCCATCCTCTGGGGACCCATGCGGCAATCATCGGTGAGGTTATTGAAGATCCACGACATTTTGTTCAGTTAAAAACAAAGTTAGGGGGAATGAGGACTATAGATTGGTTGATGGGTGAACAATTACCGAGGATTTGCTAGGTCGACTTATAAGGATTTTCCGCATGCACGATAAAAGCAGTTATTTTTTACCCCATAACCGGTTGCAAGAATTATTGGATGCTTTGAATGGTGCAGGCTATTCCTGTATCGGTCCGCAAGTACGTGATCATGCCATAGTCTATGATGTCCTGACTCATGCAGATCAATTGCCCTGGAGTCTTCGCGATCATCAAGCTCCCGGAGAATATCGGCTGGAACAAATCGCAGAACGCAAAGCCTTTGCTTTTGCCAACGGCCCTCAAGCCATCAAACCGGTTTTATTTAAACCACAGGAAACTTTATGGACTGTTGTTCGTAATGACGAGGGCAAATTACAGTTTAAATCACACCATCCGGATGAACCACCGGTTGCGATTATTGGCGCCCGTTCCTGTGATTTAGCCGCGATGCGCATTCAGGACAAAGTATTTGTTGAAAGCAGTAAACCGGATCCACGATATACGAAGAGAAGAGAACAATTATTCGTTGTTGCAGTCAACTGTACCTATTCTTCTGCGAATTGTTTTTGCGTTTCGGCAGGTACTGGACCAGAAGTTAAGGATCCTTTTGATATTCTTATGACCGAAGTTGATGATGGCTTTGTGGTAAGAACGGGCAGTAAGCGAGGTCAAGAAATTATTGATGATTTAGCCTTGATTCAGGCACAAAAAGCACAATGCGCGAATGCGGCTGCTCAAGTCAAAAATGCCGGGGACATGCAAACCAAAAAGATACCTTTGGACAACCAAAAAGGGTTACGCGATTTATTGTTTGCCAATTTAAATCATTCTCGTTGGGAAGATGTTGCCGAGCGTTGTTTGTCCTGTGGTAATTGCACCTCGGTTTGCCCAACCTGTTTTTGTCACAGTGAAGTCGAAAAACCCGAGTTGGATGGTTCGAGCAGCGAACATCAAAGAGAATGGGATTCCTGTTTCACTACAGGACACAGCAATATAAACGGAACTGTTATCCGTAATGACACGCAAAAACAATATCGTCAATGGCTCACGCATAAAGTAGGAAGCTGGTTTGATCAGTTTGGAACCAGCGGATGTGTGGGGTGTGGACGATGTGCTACCTGGTGTCCTGTAGGTATTGATATTACAGAAGAACTGGCTGCCATCTCCGGGGAATCCAATGTGAGGATTAAAAAAAGTGATTAATACCTGTCCTGATCCTTATTTGCCTTATGAAGTTGAAATCGTTGATAGAATACAGGAATCAAACTCAATTTTTACATTACATCTGAGATTTACTGATACCGATCTTCATCAACACTACAGCTTTTATCCCGGGCAGTTCAATATGCTGTACCTCTATGGTGTGGGAGAAGTTGCAATATCCATTGTTTCTGATCCCAGAGAACAAAGCGTCCTTACTCATACCATTCGTGCTGTCGGTCGCGTAACACGGGCATTACAGCAATTGCAGATTGGGGATAGACTGGGTATTCGCGGCCCATATGGTCGAGGATGGCCACTTGAAGAAGTAAAAGGAAAAGACGTGGTTGTTCTAACAGGTGGCTTGGGATGTGCTCCTTCCATTTCAATTATTAATTATATTTTAGCGAGAAGAAAACACTACGGTCATCTGAGCATCTTGCAGGGGGTAAAGCATAGCGATGACTTTATCTTTCGAAAGCAATACGCCAAATGGCAGAAATCGCCTCACACTGAAGTACATATTGCCGCGGATCAGGCAGGCCCTAAATGGCCATGGAGTGTGGGTTATGTAACGGATATGATTGATAAAATACCTTTAAATCCAGAGCAGACCGTAGCGATGATGTGCGGGCCAGAGATGATGATGCATACTGCCATTAAAGTGCTTGGCGGAAAAGGGCTTTCCGACGACCAGATGTTTTTGAGTATGGAACGTAATATGGAATGCGGAATTGGGCAATGCGGTCATTGCCAGTACGGCGGACTTTTTGTCTGTAAAGATGGTCCTGTATTTGCTTATTCTCAAATTAAAGCTTTATTTAAAGAACCAGGGTTTTAATTTTTGACTGCTTGAGAATCCTATGAAGCCACGTGTTGCTGTACATAAATTTACATCCTGTGATGGGTGCCAATTGGCCTTTTTAAATGCGGGAGAAGCCTTGCTGGCTTTGGCCGAATTGGTTGATCTGGTACATTTTGCTGAAGCAGGCGCAGTAGATGTTGATGCAAGAGTTGATATTGCCTTTGTTGAGGGCAGTATTTCTACACCACATGAAGAAGAACGAATCAAAAAAATCCGGGAGCAAAGCAAATACATTATTACCATAGGCTCCTGCGCCACTACCGGAGGGATTCAGGCATTACGAAATAGTGCTGATGCGGATGAATGGATGGCCAGCGTTTATGCCTCTCCCGAGTACATCAAGACCCTAAGTACATCCACTGCCATTT
This sequence comes from Legionella moravica DSM 19234, assembly GCF_000423305.1. Classification (GTDB taxonomy): domain Bacteria; phylum Pseudomonadota; class Gammaproteobacteria; order Legionellales; family Legionellaceae; genus Legionella; species Legionella moravica. The sequence continues at coordinate 73,689 of NZ_AUHS01000020.1, forward strand.
CTCAGCATGTGCGTGTTGATTGGGAGCTTTGGGGATGTCCTGTTAATGGAAAGCAGGTATTGGAAGCTATTCGTTTTCTACTGTCGCATTCGACACCCCGGATAAAAAAAGATTCTGAATGTATGGAGTGTAAACGTAAGGGTAATGTGTGTGTTTTAATTACTAAAAAACAACCGTGTATGGGACCGGTAACTCAATTAGGTTGTGGCTCGCTTTGTCCTTCGTTGGGGCGTGCCTGCTATGCCTGTTATGGACCTAAAGAAAACCCTAACACTACTTCTTTAGGAACGCGTTTTGAATCCTGGGGAATCAATAAAGAAGCGGTCTCAAGACAATTTTTACAGATTAATAATCAAGCGCCCGCCTTCAAAAAAGCAGGCAATTATTTTAAGGGAATTCGGATTATCAATGAGTAATAACGTATCGATTAATGTTCCTATACTGGCGCGAGTTGAAGGTGAGGGTGCACTGGAGCTGCATATTCGTGATAGCGAAATCGAAACATTAAAATTAAAAATTTATGAGCCACCACGATTGTTTGAGAAATTTCTGGAAGGGCGTAGTTACACAGAAGTATTGGATATTGTCGCCAGGATTTGCGGTATCTGTCCTGTAGCGTATCAAATGAGCGCAACTCAGGCGATTGAACAGTGTTTTTCGATACAGCCCAGCCCCTGGGTGAGAACCATGCGTCGTTTGTTTTATTGTGGCGAGTGGCTGGAAAGTCATAGCATGCACATTCATTTTTTGGCTTTACCTGATTTTTTGGGATTTAATTCAGTTCCTGAAATGGCTAAACACCATCCTGAAGAAGTGCGCAGAGGAATGCGTTTGCAAGCCTTTGGTAATGATTTAATTAAATTATTGGGTGGACGTTCGGTACATCCGGTAGGTGCTTGTGTCGGTGGCTTTTATAAAGCGCCTCAGCGTACAGAAATCAATTTAATGCTGGAAAAAGCCAGAGAGCGGGTGGCCGATTGTGTTGGATTAATTGAATGGCTTGCAACTCTTAAATTGCCAGATAATTCCCATGAGTTCACCTCGGTGTCTTTGTATCATCCCACTGAATATCCGATGAATGAAGGCCGGATTGTCTCTGATCATGGCTTGAACATCAGGATTGATGAGTTTAACGCGTACTTCACTGAGCATCAGGTTTCTTATTCAACCGCTTTGCATTGTCTGTTACAGAACAAGCCTTATTTGGTTGGCCCCTTGGCCAGGCTTAATAATTGTTTCGGACATCTTCCTGTACCTATTCATCTTTTGTTACAGGATCTGAATATTCATTTTCCTTCTCATAATATGTATCACTGCATTATTGCCCGCGCGGTTGAACTGTATTATGCAGTCCTTGAATCCATACGTATTTTGGAACAGTATGAACTCCCTGAATTGTCACATCCTGAAATAGTACCTCAAGCAGGAGTGGGCTTTGGGTGCACAGAGGCTCCCAGAGGGATGTTATGGCAGAATATAGCCTTGGATCACGAGGGTATAGTCAGTTTCGCGCGTATAGTCCCTCCAACCAGTCAAAACCAGGCACGTATTGAGGAAGATTTGGGCATTTCTTTAAGACAGTTTGGGTTGAATAAAAGGGAAGATGAATTAAGACATTTTAGCGAAATGATCATTCGTAATTACGACCCCTGTATTTCATGCTCGACGCACTTTCTAAAGTTAACCGTAAATCGAACATGACGGATATAAAAGTACTTGGGATAGGCTCTCCTTTTGGTGATGATCAGGCGGGTTGCATAGTTGCTGAACGATTGAAACAGAGTGGGTTGATACCTTACAAGAGCAGTACGATCCTTATAGAAGCGCATGACAGACCTGGTGTACGGTTACTTGAATTAATGAGTCAAGCCAATAGAGTGTATTTGATCGATGCCATTCAATCAGGTAACCCTCCAGGAACGATTCATCGTTTTCACAATGAAGAAATTTTTGAGCTAAACTCGATGCTCTCTACGCATGATATGGGCGTCGCACAGGCGCTTGCTTTGGGCCGTAGCCTTGGAGAATTGCCTGAGGACATCATTCTGTACGGGATAGAGATTGAGGCTGTTGAATATCATACGGAACTTTCAGAACGAGTAGATTGGGCAATCAATGAAACCACTATTTTATTGGAACAGGAACTTTTAAATTGGCTTTAGGAGTACTTGCAATCTCTTTGCTGTAGCAAAGAGATTGTATCGAAGCACCAGTCAGTCATATTCTTCTTTGATAGCTTACTGTATATTCTTTATCATGAATAACATTTCATCAATGTTGATGGCGCTGAACATCAATCCGAGCGCTTGTTTCTTATCTTCTTCTGATTGTGAATTTTTAAATTCATCCATAGCAGACACCAGGATTGGAAGAGGGTTTGCGTCTCGCAATGTGGGCATAATTTGTGTTTCTTCAACAAATAAATGCTGTAGATAATGAGCAATAAACTCATTGAAGTTGAGGTAAAACAGGTTACCTAATTCATGACATAATGATCGGTCTTGACATTCACAGGTTATTCGCAACATTTGTTCGAGTTTTTGAACTTCTTTCTCTAGTTGTTCATGTTCTTGTTCCAAAGATTGATGCCCACTGGATCCTGTCAAGAGTGGATGGATATAGGTGTCTTCATGTAAGGAGTGATTTCTTAGCAAATTCATCAAATCGGAATATTGCTCAATGAACGGTTTTCTTCTGTCTTTATCAAAAAAATCAGTTTGTCCCGCAAGTACAGCAGTTTCAAATAATGCTTTTCTAATGGCTTTATGAATCGTGGTATAAAAACTGAATTGTGGCATTGTCGAGCGTAACGAATAATTATTAATAATCCACGCAGCTAAGGTAAAGCCAATTTCATGAGGGTAATCTTCAGCGTGATTGTATACACCTGGTCCCAAAAGGCAGGGCGTTACTGCACCTGCTTGTTGTACGAATAGTTCAGCCGCTTCTTTTGTGAAAAAGGCGGCAGGATCTGTATAAAAAAATAATTGTGGGATGGTTGTTTGTTTCATCCAGGAATAATTGGCATCAACAAGCCTCACAACATTGGCTGGATTATTCTCTATAGGTAATTCCTGAGGAGCTTTCCAGGCAGCTTTTCGTCGTTCTATTGCTTGAAAAGGACGAATGTAATTGTTTTTCTCTTCAGGGGAAAGTTCGCGCATGGATGCATTGACAAAAATCTGTTCGAGAAACATATTTTGATTCACAATGAGTTCCCAGCCTTCCGTTGAGCGAAATGTCTTAAACAGTTCCTGAGCTGCTGGGTTATTGGGATTAAAATTCTCCCAATTGTTCCAGGATCCCAACATAGGCTCCAGGTAGCTTAATCCTCTAACATTGTGTTCATGCTCTTTGGCGTAAGCGATGCCTAGAGTTGCTCCCCAACTGTGACTGACAATTAAAATATCCTTTAAATCGAGTTGTTCGATAAACTCAGTCAGATAGGCTAAATGTTCTGCAACAGAATATTCTATATCGGGGGAGTCCGATTTCCCATGACCAATAAGATCAAGGGCAATACAGCGTCCATAAGCTTTAAGATGAGGAATAATGTTGCGCCACAGATACGATGAAGACGGCATGCCATGAAGGAACAAAATGGGTCTGCCTTCACCTTCATCAATGTAATGTAAATTTGACTCTTTAATTTTTATAAAATGGGGTGGAAAGGGGGCAAGTGCACTTAACGATTGGTTGTTTTGCATCATCGAGTTTCTCCATAGAGTTGAGTGATATGAATCAGAGAGTTCATAATGTGATAATTGAATAAGTTCGTATTGTAAAAATGCGACAAAATTGACTTTTCTCCTAGATTCCATATTTGTGACCAAGAGCCAGGGCTATGAACGAGGGATCCACTCTTTTAGCTTTGTTATACCCTAGTTATACATAGGGAATTCAAAGCGTAGATCTTGGCCTGGTTTTTGAAGTGATGTAGATGATACCGCGTTGCGCTCGGATTCGAGATGACGTGGTAGGAGAGTTACCTGAGTTTTTATTAAAGGCGTTTGTACCTCACAAGCAAAGCTTCAAAATGCCTCAGGGACGTTGCCTGATTAAATCGGAACTAAATTCGCTAATTGAGTAGTAGGGTGTATAATAATAAATCTATTGGTTATTTTAAGAAGAGTATTTTCCTGAGTCTGTAGATGCAAGTATTACCTCTGTCTGAACTGTTACATCCTGTTTTGTCTTCTCTTGTTAAGAGTATTGTGATTGATTCTGCAGAAGAACAAAATAACATTATACCCTACAGGGTAATGCCTGATTTGTATGTCGTTATGGGTTTTCAATATTCGGGTTCTTTATTGTTACTTCAGGAAGGCAAGCAAATCAAACTGGAGCGGTGTGGTCTGAGTGGACTGCAGACGCAGTATAAAGATTATCAGTATTCAAGTGGTGTTACCCGAACATTGTTGATCACCTTTTATCCATGGGCTGTCCCTTTATTGTTTCATGAGTCTGCAAGCGCTTTGACGAATCAGGCACTTAATGTGGCTGATATTTTCGGTACAATACTTCAAGACATTCTTGAAGAACAGCTTTTGTCTTTGCAAACAGTCGATGAAATTGTGCCAGCACTGGAAGTATTTTTTAGTGCTTTGTGTCCCCATATGAGTAGGCGTGTCGATGAGCGGTTTATTATGCAGACCAAAAAAATAATGACTCTTGGCGTGAACACTAATGTGACAGATTTGGCTTATGATTTTGGGTATACCAAAAGGACTCTGGAACGGCGGTTTAAGGATTATATTGGGATCAGCCCACAAAAATTTTTGCTCATTAAACGATTCCAAAATACCTTAATGCAATTACGATGCGGGATAAGTTGGGAGGCTATTATGGAACGCAGCAATTATTATGATCAGGCTCACTTTATTCATGAATTTAAAGCTTTTTCTGGATTAACTCCCTCACAAAGTTATGATCACACCCTGGATTCACACGATTCATTGTGATGAATTAACGCACGCAGAGAGTCAGTAATAAAAAAACAGGTGTTCCAAATTCGATGAATTTAAATGATAATGATTCTCATTTTCATTTAAGGTGTCATTCATCGTGTCCGTATTATGGCCAAATTCTATTGGATAACCTGGATTAGTGCATTAGTAATGATGTGTAGTTTTATGAATTGCGCTGATTCTGCAAGTCGTTTGTTTGACCATCAAAATGTTTCTTATGATGGGCATCTGTTTTTTAATGCGACTAACTCGGCCGCTCAGGGTGAACGCTATTTGCTCAATCAGCAATTATCCAATATCAAATTAGGCTCTGAATGGCGGGTGACGGACTGGAATAAAGTAAACGCTTTATTGATATACAACACAGTACCTACTCCAATTGCGCCTTCACTTTATTTTGAACAGCTTTTTGACACCTTTACTCTGTATCCTTCTCAACTTTTTTTCGAAGCAGGAAAAAAATGGCTGGTTTTTGGGCGTTATAAAAATGATCTTATTTATAAACCATTAACCAAGGCACTTGGGCAAACCAATGAAGTTACTACAGTATTGAGTTATGAAGATTCGATTTATGCCAATGTTTCGTTTTTTGACCCTTATTCACGAATAAAGTCTTCATCTTTACCTGTATATTATAATTTAAATATTGGAGTGCGTGATGCGCATTATGATGTTGGCGGCAGTTACTTGCGCTCCTTCGCTGAAACTCAATTATCTCAATACAACAAAGGATTCGGAGGATTTTTATCTCAGCGTATTCGCAGTGATGTGCCGGGATTTTCTGGTTATGTGAATCTGTACAATAAAAAATGGAGTGCGTATCTCACTTATGTGATGGCCCTGCGTCCTTTTGCTAAGGAGGATTTGAGTTACAATAATAAAGGGGCTCAGCCTAAAGCATTCAGTATGCAGACTGCTTATGAACTGAAGATTAATACTATCCCGTTTAAAATGATTGGGTTTTATGATCATTCCTCTCAGGCGTTGGCATTAAGACTTCCTAAACAACGAGTTGGGGTTGGTTTTTCATTCAATCCATACCGTTATTTGAGTCTGCAGTTTCAATATTTTAAGGACTATGGCTATCCCGCTAACGCTACAGCATCAGGATTGAATCGATGGGTTGTTGGGAATTCTGTCAAGGTCAATAATTTTGCCGTGCAAGCTGTCGTCAATTTTTAAGTGGATCTTTGGCCTGTACACACAGAGAAAGCAAAGGGTCAACACGCTTTAAATTAGATAAATTAATTGTTGCAAATGAGAATCATTATCATTTATAGTGTATTTAATTCAGTTTATTATGGATAAATACAATGATAGTGAAGGTGAACATGTATCAGGAAATAAATCATCCATTGCATACATTACTCATTGAGAAAGGTCTGCATCACGCGCCAGAAAAGCTGGATACGTTCATTGAAACAGCTTATCAGGATTGTTTTTCAAGACTACAGCATGCCGCTCTAAGTGAGCATTTAATTGATCGTAACTTCCCAGTATGTTCTATTCATCACTATCTGAATGTATTGAAAAATCAGCAAAAAACAGCCAATCAATTGGATTTATTTGATCGCTGGAGTGGCTTGGAGCAAGAACTGGAAGAGAGCATATTAAATGAGGCTTTTGCTCTCGTGTATCGTCATCATTGGCAACAGACTTTAAAGATTCGAGCAAGAAACCATCCCACCTTATGGGCCTGGTTAATGGAGCATTATGACCGACAGGGAGTGATGGATTTTCTGGAGCAGTGGGGTTGTACAGGTCATCCTTATCATCCCAATTTTCGCGTGAAAAAAGGATTCAGCTCCAATGAAGTCATTCGCTATTCGCCTGAATTTAATACCCAGGTAAACATACATTGGGCCGCAATCCATTACTCAGTGGCTTTTACCTCAATAGATGAACTAAACTACCGATTGCTGTTCGCGAATCAATTTCCCAGGGAGTTTCAAAACTGGAATCAGATGCTCCTCTCGATGCAACTAAATCCTGATCATTATTTGCCTTTACCTGTACATCCCTGGCAATGGAATAATAAATTAAAAACATTGTGCTCTTCCTTAATTGACTCAAGGCGATTCATCATTATTCCTGATATTCAAAATACCAGGCCTTCAATGTCGTTTCGTACCATGATGCCAGCAGGAGCGAATAAACCTCATTTAAAATTAGCGGTTGGTGTGCATACGACTTCGGCAATGCGAACCGTTTCTCCTGCGTCAGTATATAATTCTTCAATTCTTTCAACATGGCTTGGTGAGGTATTAGCACAGCATCATAATTTTGGAGGGGCTTTGTACATTGCCAGAGATTTGGCTGGGATTAATGTCTCAGATCAGTCAATTCCTGAGCAGGATAGGAAACATGCAGCTATGTTGGTTCGTGAAAACCCATTGCACCATACGAAGGAATCGCAATACTTGATTCCTTTGGCAGCTCTGTTTGCAACCTCTCCAATCAGTCATGCTCCATTATTAACTGAATTAATTCAAAGCAGTACACTAAATCCCAGAGCATACTTTTCTGTATATTGTCATTGCGTCTTGGCTGGACAATTGTATTTATTATTACGTTATGGAATTGCCCTGGAAGCCCATCAACAAAACACGCTCATTATGATTCAAAACAATCGACCTGCAGGACTGGTCATCAGGGATTTAGGCGGAATAAAAATTTGTCATCATGAACTGTACCATCAAGTAACCAAGCCGGATTTACATCCTGAGTCCACAATTACTTGTTCTGAGTTGAACGGTTTGTCTCAAACATTCATCCATGGAAATTTTTTAAGTAATCTGACCCCCTGGATTAAGAGTTTAAATGCTGCTTATGGCTATCCTGTTGCTCAACTGTGGCTTCAGGTTCGGACAATACTAAAAGGCTTGTTAGAGCATTACCGGGAAGAGATTCACCCCACTGTTTATCGCTGGCATTATCAGCAATTATTGAGCATGCCCTGGCAACATAAAAGCCTGTTGACCATGAGACTGAATCAGGATCAGGATGAGATGAACTACTTTTCTCTAGATAATCCGTTGAGCGCTTTTAATGATTAAGTCAGTACAAAGTACCCTTTTATTGGGGCAGTTTTTTATGATCCTGGCATTGGAAATGACCAACCCATTTCTTCCTCTGTTGATTGCTTCCCAAAGTCATGTGTCTGTGGATGGACCTGTATTCTACAGCACATTGAGTTTTATCCTTCCAATGATGGCCAACATTTTAGCTGCACCTTTCTGGGGTAGGGTCGCTGACCGTTTTGGCTATAAACCGATGCTTCTTCGTGCTTGCTGGGCTTTGGTAGTGACTCAGGCAAGTATGCTCTGTGTTCACTCCGTTGAGTGGATATTGGTGATCCGCATCCTGCAGGGGGCGTTTGCAGGATTTATTGTTGCCATGCAAACCTATGCAGTGAGTCTTTGTGAATGGCATACTAAAGGCAGGCAATTATCCCGATTGCAATCAACTAAAGCAATCGCCACCGCAATTGCCGGTTTTGTTGGTGGAATAATATTGACGTTCGCTGATTATCAAGGCTTGTATGGAATAGCAAGCCTTGTGTGTTTAAGTATAACCTTGCTGATGCAATTTTGTTTACCCCCTTCAACTAAAAATAATGTACCTCATCGACCAGTAACAACCTCTTCACTTTCAGGTTCCAGAAGTATTTTTTATTTATTGTGTTTCTTAATTTCATTGACTCAAATAGCCAAATTCCTGCCAGAACCCGGTTTTTCACTCTATTTGAATCATTCGCTGACTGATAATTTAATGATGATTGGTTTGCTCTACTCAATGCCAGCTGTTGGAATGTTGTTGAGTTCGGAATGGTGTGGTCGTCAGTTTGATCGCTGTCGTAATAATCGGGAACTGGTCAATCGGTATTTGATACATTACAGCGTGTTGGGTATGGTTCTAATGATAATGCAGGCTTTTATCAGCAATTTTGTCCTTTTTGTTGTCCTTCGCATCCTTTGGGGCGTGGTTCTTGCTGCGTTACTGCCTGCTTTGTTTGCTTTGTGCTCCGATCGCGCTGTCTTGCCTGGTTATGCTCTGGGCATTGCTAATTCCTTCGCCAAAACAGGCAACCTGATTGGGTTGTTATTGGGCGGATTGCTAGCCGATTCTATTTCCTATCCGTTAATCTTTTTGGTCATTGCTGCAGTTTATGGGCTATTTGCTCTTTCGGTTCTGCTGTTTCAAGTGGTGTCTCCTGTACCCATCCAGGATAAATCTCGTTCATATGGTGATGCGATGACATGAAAAAAAGTGCTTTATTAATGGTATTATTGACCTGGTTTCTAGGGAATATGGACATTCATTTTCTTACTCCATCACTGCCCGCATTGGCAGACTATTTCTCGGTGGGAGCCCCTATGGCACAACTGACCGTCAGTCTGTTTTTGTTGGGTAAAGCGCTGAGCATGGTGATCTGGGGACTTGTTTCTGATTATTATGGCAGAAAATCAGTATTTATTGGTGGGTTAATTCTTTTTGTTTCCAGTAACTTGATTGCGTCAATTAGTTCGTCCATTTATTTTCTTTTGTTATGTCGTTTTGTTCAAGGTATAGCTGTTGGTGCCACTTTGTTGATGGGGCGGGCTATGATAAATGATACTCAGAATGAGCAAAATGCCACTCGATATTTTGCCTGGTTATTTACTTTGGCAGGTGTGTTTATTTGTTTTCTCCCTATGTTTGGCGGGCTTATAAACAGTTACTGGAGTTGGCGAGTTGCCTTGTTGATTATTGCTGCTTATGGTCTGCTTTTATTGCTCTTAAGTGGGTGTTTAGTAGAAACAAAGCCGCAAAATTTAGTGCCACAGGGTTTAAAAAAGAGCATGCTTCTGGTTTTTAGACATCCTGTCTTTGTCAGCTATTTAATGATTTCCGCGTTGATGATGGCTGGAGAATCTGCTTTTAATACCAGCGCCTCGTTTATTCTCATCAAGGGTGCTCATTTTACCAGTACGGAATATGGATCAATTAAAACAATTATGGCCATTATGCATCTATTAGGTACTGCATGCTGCGGTCTGATGGTAAGTTATTACCAAAGCGTTCAATTGACTGCCCTGGGCGTTCGTTTATTTGCCTTGTCAGCAGTGTTCATGTGGCTATTCTCTTTCACTTCAGACAATATAATCCTCAGTTTTGTTATTCCTATGATGGCCTATTATTTTGGTACAGGATTTATCGTTGCTTCAGCTACTGCATCGGTTGTTCGGCCTTTCCCCAAGCAAATGGCCATGGCTTTGGCGCTTACCTTGTTTTGTCAGTTTAACTGCTCTGCATTATTCAGTTTTATAACGAGTGTGATGGGGGTTGAGCGCGTTGAGTCTTTTATGATGGTACTGAGTTTGATCAGTGTGTTGAGTTTAATATCTTTAAAATGTCTTCGCGTGATGTCTCCACGCCAAAAGTTTGCTTTAAACTAATGGCGCTTGGATATGCTCTCAATTAATTGTCTAATTGCTTGTTCATTTGCGCATTTAGGGTTTCCAGTTCATGATCAAATTGTTCCAGCTTTTTAGCTGAGTTGGTTTTTACTGCTTCTTTTGTATCAAAGAAAGTGCCTTTAAACCCATTAGGAGTTGTAAGACCAATGGCTAAGGCAGGAATAATCGTTATTGCTGAAATGACTCCCAATACTGCTCTGATGAAGAGTGGAAAGTTATGCCAGCCACGATGTTCTGCCAATATGGGTTTGGCATTTTCTAGAGCCTGCTTGCACACTTTATTAAATTTTTGCAGGGATTCGGTTGTAATGTCATTATTAAAAAACTGGTTTCTTGCTTTGTTCAATTTATTGTTTAATTTATAAAGAGTTTGGTATAAGTGTGCATCACCATCGTTTGTTTGAGCAAGTAGAGACGTTTTTGCTTGAAGCTGTTCTAATTTGGCATTAAATTGTTCTTGAAAAGGAAGTACCTGGGCACGTAAATTGTTTTGGGTGAATTGATGTTGGGCTCGGATTGAATCTTCTTCACTAAAATCTTGTTTTAAATCAGGACGATGTTTCAATAAAAGATCAATTAACTCCAAATCCCCATTGTCTATTGCCTGGGTAAGATGATTTTTTGTAAAAATATCTTTGTATGATGGATTTACTGTAAATTGACGATCCAAATTTTGGTAGTAGTTTGCAAATAGTGTTTTAAATAGAGCGGCCTTTTCTGGCTCCTTTGTACTTAACTGTTCTGCCCATTGTCTGGCAGTTCTGCCTCCAAAAGGGATTTCCCCGGTTTTGTAAATATAATTTGGAGGAACAATCGTTCTCGAATGAATATTGGCTCCTGCCGTCATTAACAGTGAAGCTGCCTCAATTTGCCCCGTTCTGCATACCCAAAGAAAGGCAGTTTGTTGCATGGTATCTTTATATTCAAGCAACTCCGGTCGATGTTGCAAGATGAGTCTGATTAGTTTTAAATCACCACTTTGAGCGGCCTTTATTAATGCTTCTCCTTCAATGTATTTGGCATATTCCGGATCTTTTTTGAGAAAAAGCTGAACTAAATGGGTAGGGATAGGGTTTTGTTTTAGAGCGGTTCTAATGGCTTTAGAGGAGCATTCTAGCTGGCTGTGTTCAATGAGGAGCGCAGCTTGTGAGTATTGTTTATTCGTAATCGTTTCAGTGATAAGTTGTATTACCTGAGTATTTGACAGATCGCGAATCAAGGGGGGTAAAACATCGGGTTCTAATTGTTCTTTCAACATTTTGTTGAGTAATTCCCTGACATTTTTAAACGCAACTGCGCGGTTCATATAGTCATGGCGGTTTGTATAAAAGGTTTCAAAATGTAAAGCAGAGGCTTGTTGCTGCTGTTCCGGGCTGTTTAGGTTGCTGTCTTCAGTAATGGGTACTATGCTCCAGCAAAGGCGCCCACCCATGACCAGATAATTAGTGTTGTGAACTGTTTCTGCTGTGCAGGCCAATCGTAATTCGTCATAATGGTCTGCCTCAAGGTGATGAATTGAGATTTCAAATGTGGCTTCAATTATCAATTGATATTCTTCGTCTGAGAGTTGAAACTCTTCTGACATGATTCTTCTGAATTCTTTTTCATTGGTGCAAAGAGTGGTTATCAACTGATTTAATTGTTCTGAATCCTGAATTAGATTGATAAAAGATTTTGCAATTTCTTTATTTTTTAATCTGAGTTCCAGAATACATAAATAGAGAAAGGTCTGTAATATGAATAATTTATAGGTTGATTTTTTATCTTCGCGGTAGTTATGAGGATCTGGATGGTTTTCTTCATATTGATTTACAGCATTTTGGTAGATGGCTTCAAAAGATTTTTGCTGGATTGATGTCGGTTCTTTAAGAATGTTTGCATTGTTAAATACTGATTCTATAGCCTCAGTTATTTCCTTGTCGCTCCATTCATTAAAATCATTATCTATCTCGGTTAGATAGCCGAAATTTTCTTCCATGTTTTCAAATAGTTCTTCATTTTGATTGGCTAAAGAGCTGTCTTTTTTTTGCAGGTACTGGTAAATGTTAATAAACAGTTCTTTGGGGCTTTTGTTTTCATTTCTATTAAGATAATCGCGAATGTTGCTTATTTTTTGTATGGCCTTGGGAATTAAATCGAGTCGATTCTTTTTTGCGGGTGTTTTAGTTTGGGACAGTGCATCAAGATAGTCATTGATTAATATTTTAGGTATGAGTTTGCGGGATGGATTTTCCCCCGAGTTTGTCAGACTCAAAATATTGGGTAAATTTAATGTCCTGTTACCATCAGGTCTTACTTTAACAATAAATTCTCCTTTGGCCACAAAAAGATCTTCTCCGTGCTCGAGAGCGGATTTCATTTCTTCATAACCGGGATTACCCGTTTGAAATGTATCGACTTGTTTACTTAATCCATTCAGGTTTTCTATTAATGTGAATAAAAATTTTTGTTGATTGGGCGAGAGGTTATTATTCGAGATTAATTGGTTTAAATCTTTAATCAAGTTAGGGAATTGGTTGCTGAATGTATTGGAGTTCCATGTGAATATTCCTCCAAAGAATTTTTTTCTCTCCAGATCTGCTTTACAGGTGTTATCGCCAAATAAATGAAGCGCCATTGTTTTATCACCAGTTTTTGACATAGTCCCGGTAATTTTTTGTGCCCCGGTTAATGGAATAATAATGGTGAGCTCACCTGCTTTATCTATGTGGAGAAATGGATATTTTTGGAAAATTCGAAATAAATTATCTTTAAAAGGAATCATTTATCGGACTCTTGAGTTGATATGGTTACATTATAGATAGCGGAGATTAAGGCAAAATTAAGAGCGCTATGTTTTTATATGTAGCAATCGGTTTTAATTAAGATCGGAGCGCTTTAATTAAAACACAATAATGCAATACTGAGCAGTACAATAACAAATACGGTTGTTTTGTTATGTCTATTGCTGCCGGACTCAGCTGAATTGATGTGTTTGGCGATATGATTATGATGTTTCATGAGGATATAAGTCCCTTTCTTGATCACTCTTCTGTTTATTCTAGCTTATTAATGACACTTCATATGAAGCTCTAAGAAATAGCTCATTCGATTTGGTCTATAATTAAAATGAATTGATATTGCGATAGAAACCACGCAGGACAGGACTGACGAAAAACTGCAAGCCGAGATGTACATGATTACTGTATTGGGATATGAACTACATGATAAAATGAGGCACAATCATAATATTGACACTTATCACGCGTTGAGGCTAAAAGATAAGCGTAAAGTTTTATTAAAAATTCCCAATAATAATTTCACTTCTTCAGAAAATCTCGCTATTTTGCAGCATGAATTTCATGTGTTACAAACTGTAAATGCTCCTCCAATAATTAAAGCCTATGATTTTTTACCTAATACGCCCGCTCCCATTTTGATTCTTGAGCATGTAGAAGGGCAGTTATTAAGTTCTTATATTCTGGATCATACTCTCGAGCTTGGTGATTTTTTCGATCTGGCGATCCAATTGGTTGATATTGTTGGAGAATTGCATCAAAGGAATATTATTCATAAGGAAATACGGCCTTTCAATATTGTTATCGATACACAGAATCTGACCCTAAAATTAATCGACTTGAGCGCTTCTACAAAATTGACTGAAGAGTCCTTTGATTCGTCGAGTTTTGAACAATTTAGTGAGGGACTTGCTTATATTTCCCCCGAGCAAACAGGACGAATCAACAGGCCAGTAGATTATCGAACCGATTTTTATTCACTGGGTATTACATTCTATGAGATGCTGACCAATCAGTTGCCCTTTCAAACACGTAACAGCCAAGAGTTAATTGAACAACAGATCACTAAAAAACCGCTGTCTGTATTGGCTGTTCGACGAAACATCCCCAAAATGCTGGCAGCAATTATTGATAAATTATTAGAAAAAATGCCAGAGGATCGGTATTCAAGCTTCATAGGTATAAAGTCGGATATTGTGGATTGCTATAAGCAGTGGGTGGTCAAGCGACATGTCACCGAATACTCACTTGGAACAAAAGACATCAGGGACCATTTGAGTATGTCGCACAATTTATATGGCCGTGAACATGAAGTACAACAACTTTTTGATGCGTATAAAAGAGTAAGTCAGGCTTCATCTGAAATTGTACTTATTGCCGGGTATTCTGGTGTAGGAAAAACCGCTGTTGTCAGGGAAGTAATTAATTCAATAGTTGAGCAGCATGGATATTTTATCCAGGGTAAATACGATCAACTCCGAAGGAGTATGCCTTACAGCGCGATTGTGACTGCGTTTCAAAATCTGGTCAAACAGGTTTTGGCTGAGCATGAGGGAAAACTTGAAGGGCTAAAAAATCAATTATTGCATTCATTGGGAACCATTGGGCAAATTGTTATCGATGTTATTCCTGAGGTGGGGTTAATTATAGGTGAGCAACCTGATGTACCTCAATTAAATCCTGTTGATGCACAAATCCGGTTTAATCTGGTGTTTCAAAATTTTGTGCGCGTGTTTGCAACAGAGGAACATCCCTTGGTGATTTTTTTGGACGATTTGCAATGGGCGGACAATTCATCTCTTAGCTTTATTGAAAATTTACTAAGCGATTCAGACACTCAATATTTGTTGATTATCGGAGCTTATCGGGATAATGAAATCAATGAAAATCATCCGTTGCAACTTTGTTTAAATCATTTAAATACGAGTCATGTACCCCACACTCATTTCACTTTACAGTCATTAAATTTGAACAATGTTCAACAATTATTACAAGATGCATTAGCGAGTTCCATCGAAAGGGTTCAAAGTCTTGCTGACTGCGTTTTTGAAAAAACACAAGGAAATCCATTTTTTATTAATGAATTTTTAAAGCTTATCTATCAGCAACAGCTGCTTACTTTTTCTTATGATCAGGGGATTTGGGAGTGGAATTTAGAGGAGATAAAGCGGCAAAGTGCCGATGATAATGTCATTAATCTGATTACAGCCAAAATTCATCTGCTTTCAAAACCGGGCCAGGAACTGTTAAAACTTGCATCATGCTTTGGTCATCAATTTGATTTAAAAACACTTCTTGTTATCAACGATCATTCCGTCAGTAATACTGCCGAACAATTATGGCAGGCAATAAATGCTAATTTAATTATTCCTCTCGACGAGTCCTATAAGACTTTGGGCTTGGTCGGGTTAAATGAAACTGTTTCGGATTTGGATCTTGG
Organism: Legionella moravica DSM 19234; assembly: GCF_000423305.1. GTDB lineage: Bacteria > Pseudomonadota > Gammaproteobacteria > Legionellales > Legionellaceae > Legionella > Legionella moravica. The sequence continues at coordinate 89,332 of NZ_AUHS01000020.1, forward strand.
TAATTTACGGTATCGATTTGCTCATGACCGAATTCAACAGGCATCATATGACCTTATTGCGTCACAGGACAGGCCTGCCATTCATTTGAAAATTGGCCGGTTATTATTAAAACAACAACCACTGGATAAATATGAAGATCGATTGTTCACTGTGCTGAAACATTTTAATCAAAGTATTCTTTTAGTTGATGATACTGAAGAGAGACATCTACTGGCTCAATATAATTACTGGGCAGGTCAAAAAGCGAAAATGGAATCCGCTTATGATGCAGCAAACGAACATCTATCAGCAGGTATTGAATTTTTGGAGCCGGTTAATTGGAGTAAAAATTATACTTTAGCATTTCAGTTGTATCAGGAATGTGCGGGTTGTAAATATCTGCTTGGTGACTTTATAGCTGCTGATCTTTATTTTTCTGAACTTTTAAATCATGCACAATGCGCTACAGATCGTCTTGAAGTCTATCGATTGAAAATAGAAATGCTCTCTGTTTTGGGTAAACATACAGAGGCTTTGCATATGGGGTTGGCGGCATTACGCGAATACAATATAAACATCCCGGAAAAGCCGAATATACTGCATTTGTTGATTGCTGTTTATAAAATTAAATTTCAGTTAAGAAATACCAAAATAGAACAAGTTTATTTGCCTCCAATGACTGACGTACAACAAAAGGCCATTGTTAACCTAATCACTCAATTGTTAAATAGCGCCTTTAATATTAATCAAAAACTCTTCGTTATTTTAACGTGTAAAAATATGAGTTTGAGTTTCAAATATGGATATACCGAAAGTACTTCGATGTCCATTCCAGTTTATGCTTTTATTATTATGCATTCACTTAATTTATATGATGAAGCCATCTCTTTTGTTCGTTTATACGACCGGTTGAAGCAAGAGTATGGAGCATCAGATTTTGAAGGAAAAAATCAGTTTGTATTAGGTACTTTTATTCAGCCCTATCAAACTTCCTTTGAAGAGTGTAACCGTACCGTCAATAATGCATTCAGATTATGTTGTGATTCAGGTGATTTGGTTTACAGTAATTACAGCAAATTATTACTGGTTCTTCACGCCATATCAGCTGGACATAATCTGGATGAGGTAAAAAAGAATATCAGTTTGGCTTTGTCGTTTATGAACCGAGTCAAGATCACTGATTTTATTACGGTAGCAAAATTCTGGGAATTTTTAGTGCAATATTTGGAGGATGGGGAATTTGCGGGGATTAACAAGACTGAATTATTTGAAGAAGAGATAAAAAATGGAAAAAGTAAAACGGAGTTAAGTTTTTTTTACAGTACATTGACTCGTTTGAATTTTTTACTAGGTCGTTATGAGGAAGCGGTTCTATCAGGTGAACAGCATGAGGTTTATGCTGAATACGATAAAGGTTTAGTGAGCCATTTGGATGGCAAATTTTTTTTTGCTCTTGCGCTATTTTCTTATCTTCCTCAAATACCTAAAGCTAAAAGAAAGGGATATTTAAAAAAATTAAAACGATTGGCGTTTTTTATTGATAAATACGCCTCCTGGTGTCCTGGTAATTACAAAGTTTATGCATTGCTTATAGCGAGTGAATTGGCTTGTCTGGATAAAGCTCATGATAAAGCACTTGCGCTCTGTGAACAATCAATTAAATTAGCACTTTCCAGTGGATTGATTCTGATTGCAGCGATAGCCAGTGAACGGGCGGCTCTTATTTGCCTTGACATGAAGATTGAACGAGTAGCTAAATTCTATTTATGTAATGCACACCGATATTATAAGGATTGGGGCGCTGTAACCAAAGTTAAATTATTGGAAGAAACCTATCCTGCCTTATTACTCAATTACTGCGGTTCGAGTGATGAGTCGGCTGTATCAAACCCTACTTATGCCTTTGGCGATACAAAAAACCTGGATATGTTGGCCATTTTAAAGTTTTCCCAGTTAATCTCGGGTGAAATTCGTCTGGATCGTCTATTGCAAAGGCTTTTGGTCATTGTTTTGGAATTATCTAATGCTGAGCGTTGTGTTCTTTTAAAGAAAATGGAGGACCGGTGGATTGTACTGGCTGAGGGGAATCTGGTACATCAAGCTATTTATCTAAATGGCCTCGAAGCTGCTGATGCAGTTAACGTATATCCAAAATTCATCCTGAATTATGTGGAACAAACGCAACAGCCGATTATTTTGAATGATGCGGCTCAATCAGAATTCTCCGGTCAGGATCCTTATGTGATGGAAAAAAATCCCAAGGCACTCTTGATGATGCCTCTATTGTTCAAAAGCCAATGTACGAGAATACTGTATTTGGAACATCGGAGTATGAGTAATCTATTTACATCTGATCATTTAAACAGTTTGCATTTATTAATGGCTCAAATCATGAATTCACTGGAAAACAGTCGTATGTTTTATGAAGTGACTCATGATGGGTTAACCGGGCTTTCCAATCGCAATATGCTGTATGAACTGTTCCAGGTATCCACAAAACAATTAACGCGAACTCAAGGTACGGTGGCTTTGATTGTTATAGAGATGAATCATTTCAAATCCATTAATGAGCGCTATGGGTATGAAGTGGGAGATCAGTTATTGATTCATATTGCATCTAAGCTAAAGGTCAATTTGCGCAAGGGGGATATTTTGGCACGCATAGGTGGGGATGAGTTTGTGGTGATGCTTACAAATGCACCATCAAACGCTTTCCTTGCATCTCTTATTGAACAATTGATTCAGGATCTAATAATACCAGTGCACATTATGGAGCAATTAATTCAAATATCAGTAAATGCAGGAGTTAGCCTGTATCCCGTTCATGGAACTGATATTCAATCCTTAATTAAATTGGCTGAAATGGCGATGAATCAATCCAGACAAATAGGAGTAAATCGATTCAAAATTTATACAGCACATCGTGATGATGAATTGAATCCAAGGGATAAAAAGCAATAGCCAACGGCCCATAATCAGCATTAAATCAGATCGAGAACCCTTTAAAATTCCAGGCTGCTAATCCTGAAGCGATGACACAATAGCTCCTGGATTATGATCTATACTTTAGATTATTACTCAATCGATATTATTGTGTATACCCCAAACGAAAAAAAAACAGGATTAGGATACGATGACGTCATCGGTATGGATCAATACCATTTAATTCCTATGATAAATGCCTATTTGGAACATCAAGGGAAAATACAACTAAAAGCGGGAAATGAGGGCATTTGTCATGGTTTGTCCACGGTTTACTGTAAATTTGTTTTAGAAGGAAAACAGGACGAATTTATTCAGATTATCCAGGCCATTATAAAAAAAGCTGGAGCAATTGGTTTGATTAAAAAAGGCCAGGTAGCTGAAGGAACGCAATTATTCAATGAACCGGGTAATATTAGCGACAGTCAGATTAATAAATTCATTGGCGATGCCCTCTTTGCTTTGTTACCTGAGGTATTCGATAAGCGTTATGCTCAGGATGATAGTGTTAATTTATTAGGAGTTTCAATACCAGTGAACGATGCACACGGTCATTTGACAGGTGCTCACGTCTCAAAACCGATGCAAAAGGTATATAATCTTGGGCTGATCGCTAAAACAGAAGAATGGTCCAGGATTTTTGAACAAATGAAGGCTAATGAAACCTCATGGACTGTTTCCTCTTTTCAACACACGATTGCGATTTCAGTACAAGATGGACAATTTCATGTTTATGATCCTAATGATAGAAAAATCAGGATCTGTAAGAACGGTGAGGAACTTGCTAGTCTGTTAGCAAGTGACAGTTTTGGTCCCGATAGAAAGAAACAATCTTTAACTCAAATGCCGTTAACCATCAATGTGATGGCTCATCCAGCGAAACAAATCAGTTATGATTTTCCTGACAAAACACAGTTAGTCAACGGACTGATAAAAGAAGATCCTGATTTCCTCAGTCGAACGATTAATATTCATTTGTCGCATTTTGATTTGTTATCAGTTGCTGCGATGCAAAATGATGTCGAGATGATTAACGTGTTGTTTGAATCAGGAGTAACCGGTTCCGACATGGCTTTGGCTCGAGCAGCGAAGCATAACCGGATGGAAGCAATTGACGTTTTATTGCGGCCAGAATATAAGGATAAAATGGAAGGCCTGGAATCCGGTTTTCTGAATTCTACATACGATAAAGCATGTGAAAATGCGGTAGAGGAAGGAAGGCTGGAAGCCTTGAAAAGACTGTTACAGAATGAAGAAATTGGCACAAGGTTTAATACGTGCATTCAGACTGCTTATATTCAAAAAAGATACATGCAGTTGGCAGCTAAATCCAACAATCCTGAATGCCTGGAATACGTCATTTCTTTGATAGAAAAAAATAATCCGGGCATTGACATTCCTAATCTCATAACTGCCTCTAAGGCACTACCCAAAGCTATTGCATCTGGAAATACTCGTTGTGTTGAGCTGTTAAAAGAGAAAGCAGGCCTTGAGCCATCAGTACAGAGAATTGCCACTTCGGTGAGCAAAGATAGTGCTTTAAATGAAAGGACTCCAATGACATTCCTTGACTCATTCACACCGTTTACTCAGTTTTTAAAAACGATGTTTACTGGTGCTCTGAACGCCTTCACAAAGCTTATCTCAATAAACAGAATTCCTGATGAAACTAAATCTATGAACTCGGAACAGATGGGCACACAAAAAAGATTTAAGGATTCCGTATTGGGTATGAGAGATCCTGAGGTTTCAGAGCCAATTCAGGAAAAAGACACTACAGATACTTCAAATAAAATGAATTGAATTGACAGGGTAACTATCTGGTGGATCAGGCGATTGTATGTCACTTTGAGTCGCTTTAATTCAATTGCCTGATGGCAAGGACGAACGGATTCTTTTTGAAAAATCATCACTATGATTAGCATCCTGAGCCGCTTTGTTAATTTGCGAACGTTGGCGCAAAATTTCAAACGGTACTGAAGTATTTAACCAGCCATTATCATAGAGATAACTGTCAAGCCAACCATTCAGATAGTGGTTCATGTTCACATGGCCAACTCGCCCTGCTTTATTTGCATAGCGTATGATGTTTATGGTGCAACTATTGCTGAGTAAATGGTAGAACTCAGCACGTTCAGCAAGTTCATTGATTCTCGCAAGATATATCATAAAGAGTTTGCGCGCATTCTCTGGAGAAATATTAATGTGATAGAGATACGTTTTCTCACCTCGATAATTCGTACGCACTCGAACCAGGTCTCGTTCATCACCAACAACATATATCAGCTCAAATTGTTTAAAAAGTGAAGCAATAAAAATAGGAAAATAGTTAAGCAAAATAAAGTTCTGAACGGTGTAAATTCACCATTAACCCTTCATCCAGAATATTTAGATGAGTTAGCGCAATATGTTAAAATCTCTAAATCAGAAAAAGATGATTTTCGTCAGGAACATTTGAGAAGAACCCAATTAAAAAAGAATCAGGATTAGTTTTTTGTGAAGAACTGATTAACCAGGCTAAGCGTCGACATATTGATGTGATCATTGTCTGGAAACTGGATAGATGAACAGCTGATGTAAAAGATATGGTTGGAAAAAAATACTCAATTTTCTAGAAAAAAATGTATATGATTTGAATCTTGATAGTGTCTCGAGCAGCATAGAAATTGTAGATCTAACCGATCACTACTATAAACTATTATAGAAATTTGTTTTGATTTTTGATGTCCTAAAATCCGATGAATATTAATAGTTATTAACCGTAAACAATTAATCTGAATTAAAATTTTAACTCCCATTAACCAAAGCTGGAATATAATGACGGGGTATTACTCTTGTTGACAATAAAGTAGACTGGCGCTATTGTCCTGAAAGTTCTTAATATTGCGAACTATTGTTTATTAAAGAGACAGAGATGATTATTTATTCCTCGACAACTTTTGAGGCGCTCACTCAGCATTTTAATCTCAGTGGGCTTTCTATGAGCTTGAGTAAAATTCTTGCTTTTTTTTTGGTGTCAGAAGATAAAGTGATTGCAATGAAGGCGATGGTCGAACAACTCGGGATTGCCAAAAGCACAGTCAGTGTAGAAGTGGCACGATTAGAACAAATGCAATTTATTGAAAAAACATTTAAACCTAATCAGCGCGGTCACTATTATCGGTTAAAACCCAACCTATGGAGTAGTGCACTTGCAAAAAAGCAAGCTGAATTATCCGCGCTCCAATCTATATTACAAAGAGCTGAGAAAGAATTTAACTCAGTACCTAACTCCCTCAAAGAGTTGCAACAATATGTCGCTTTCATGGAACAAGAGTGGCCACAGTTAATTGCCAAATGGCAACAATACAAACGAGACAACAATGACTGATAAACTTCCAATGCAATCACAAGAAATAACTATCGAAAGCGATTTCAAACTCTCTGGCACGCTCACCTTGCCTGCAACATCAAGCACAAAGCCATTTCCGGCAGTATTATTTATTCCCGGTTCAGGCAAAGTTGACCGGAATGTGAATATACCCCAGTTGCAGACCAATATTTTTAAATTATTGACAGAATTTTTTAGTGAACTTGGTTTTATCACACTACGATTGGATAAAAGAGGTTGCGGAAAAAGTGGAGGTAATTACCTTGAAGCTGCTAGGGCTAGGGGTCGGCAAGGCGGTAGACCAGAAAAACTTAATAATGAGCAGAAGGAACTAGTAAAAACCCTTTATGCTAATAAAAAACATTCCATTCAATCCATATGCAAGATGGTGGGTGTGGGAAAGACTACACTGTATAAATATATTAATCAGTAAAGTGGAGTAATAATCATAGCTTGGTTGACAGATTGGTTTCTATGACTAGGCTGTTAAATACTTGAGGCAGCCTTGTGATTGACGCTCCGCTCATTTCAATTGTGTATTTCGACATTTATCAGAACAGTATTTTACCTCATCCCATACCTTCTCCCACTTTTTCCGCCATTTGAAAGGTCTGGCACACACCACACATATTTTTTCTGGCAAATGGTGTTTTTTTATTCCCTTAGGCATAAGCCTCCCTCTATTTCTTTAAAATCAAGCGACAACTAGCGCAAGAATAAACGTGAAAATAACAATCAAAGTAGCGTAGCAACGTGTTTGAAAATAATCAGGAGTTATTTCATCATGTTTAAATAAATGATAATCAATAAACAATAAAACTAAAAAAGCAACAATAAAAACAGCCATTAGCCATTTAAAAGGAAGCAATAGAAAGGCAAACCATAGAACCAGGACAATCACGTTACTCAATATGGACAAAACAGAACACCATTTTCCCTTAAGGTGAAGATGCTGCCCCCAATGTGCTCCCGCCAAAAAAACAGCGATAACTAAAGCATAAGAACACATAATATTTTTGACTGCCCCAGGCCAGGATAGATTATCCCCATACAATAGAAGCCAAAAAGCGCTCGCAATAAAGGGGATTGTTCCTGCGTAGGTCAGGAAAGGGTAGCTTTTTTTCATTTATTTTTCTCGCAGGTTTTGAGGTATAGCGGATTAAAATTTAAATGAACGTTCTACGTCATTTAAATTTTAATCGACTGAAAGAGAACATTGATTTTATCCCAGTCTTTAGGAAGATGATAGACAATACCATTGTTATTGAACAACCCAAGACTTCGCCAAAACTCTTTAGGGTGTTGATTAGAAAACTCCAGCAATTCACTGATAAATACCCTGTCCCCCTCCTCGGTAACAACATTCAGTCTTAATGGGTGTAAGAAAGCGATAAGAGTAAACAATACCCCGTTTTGTTTACCTTTATTTCAATAAAATCAAAAAGCACTAATATTAAAGAAAGGGAAAATTCGAGTTTTAATATGAAAATTAGGAATTGGGTGATTAAAAGGGCTACGGAAAATGCTGGATTAAGGTTCGTAAAACAAGTTGTCTCAGAGATGTGGTATTCAGATTTTCAGGGATTTGATCATGAAAATGACGATGGTATAGATGGTTTCATTAATTTAAGAATAAAGGGAGTTGATACAGGAGGACTCGTATATGTACAAGTTAAATCAGGTAATTCGTATAAAAAAATAATTAAGAAGCGTCCCAATTTTATATGCCTTCATTTAGGAGAAAATCATATTTGTGATCATAAAGAAAGATGGCTTAGAAAAGAATTACCTGTCATCTTAATTTATGTAAAGCAGAATAGAAAAAAAACTAAAGCCTATTGGGTGGATTTGAGATCTGAAGAAAGTTATTGTTCTGAGAACAAACATATAATATTAATTCCTAAGCATCAAATATTTAACTCTCATAGCAAAGGGGTTTTATTAAAATTATCTGGAGTGAAATCCCTTCACTATTACTTGCCAACTATTAATATGTCTAGAGAAGAAATTTCGTTTCTCGGGCTTTCCGAACCTATTAAAACTGGAGCCAGAAAATAGTACAAAAACTGGGTTGAATTGGAAAAATTAGAAAGATTTAATACCAATTTTGGTGAAATAACTGTTAATCGTGTTGATTGGCGACATATTTCTAGGCCAGGGCGGAAACCAGAGAGAATAATTAAATCTTGGTTATTATTAGGTGCTGCAAAAAAGATTATTAAAGAAGTAAACTTTTATCACCGCTTAGGTAGAGCCACCAAAAAGGAATATGGGCAATGTGATTATAAATATTATGATGCTAGTTTAAAGCTGGTGGATTACATTGGTTTACGTGCAAAAATAAATTTCCCTCATAGGGATTCGGCAAAATCTGGTTTTATAGCGTTTATGAAAAAAGAGTTATTCATTGTGAGTATAGTGTGCTTATTACCCGTACAGATAACTAACTCCAGCCAGTTTTTTCAGGTGTAGGCAGAGCTTTTTCCCTGACAAGGATAAAAAGCACATATTAAGTATAGGTATTTATTTTATAGTAATGCGTATTCCATTGCTAATTTGATTGTTTATTGGGCATTTGCAGTGGAAGAATTTAATTTTTGTGTTATCATATATGATAACAATAATAAGAATATACTATGACTTGGAAAGTAGAGTTTTATAATGAATCAGTTGAAAAGGCTATATTAGATATGCCTCTAAAGATTCAAGCTCGGATGCTCAAATTATTAGAGTTAATCGAAGAGCATGGAGCAAATTTAGGTTCGCCACATACAGAACCTATGGGAGATGGTCTTTTTGAAATTAGAGCTAAGGCTCAGGAAGGAATAGGAAGATCCTTATAATGTTATATGAAAGGACATCATATTATTGTGTTACATGCTTTTGTTAAAAAGAGCAATAAAACTCCTAAGTTTGAACTTGATTTAGCAAAGAAAAGAAAAGCGGAGGTCGAAAATGAGTCTTCAAAGTCTAAAAGATAAGGCATTTCTAAATCCTGAAGTAAAAGCTGAGTATGATCTATTAGAATCAGAATTTGCTTTAATAGATACACTCCTTTCTATGCGGAAAAAATCTGGGTTAACTCAAGATGAAGTTGCTAAAAGAATGGGTACTCAAAAAGGTAATATTTCCAGATTAGAAAAAGGTAGTAGTAATCCAAGTTGGAAAACTATACAAAATTATGCTCATGCATGCGGATTTGAAATTTCTATGAAAATTAAAACAATGTATCCGAGTCATAAGCGAGTGCTTTAAGATCAATAGAGTTGACAATGTATTTTATTGATACCCATGTGTCAACCTCTTAAACTCTAGTCTGACACTTTTATGTTTTCATGGTTAAAATAATTTCAGGAAAGAAAATTGCCTGGTTCCGGCAAATGTGGGTCAGCAGTCCGGTATCGGGCAAGCATCAGATGAGTTCGGTTTTGTGCTCGTTTAACAACGGCAGTGTCCTGTACTCTGTTACCCTGCCCGAATCCGACGCGGTACGTGCCTCGGTTGCCAGCTGGCGCGATGAACAGGGCAAAGCGGTTACCATGTCACAGTTTTTAACGGTGCAGGGCGGCGCCGACAACCATTGGCGGATCCGGGTTCCTGCTCCCAAAGTTGATTTATCTCTTGATAATCTGCTGGATAAAATTGACATTGGTCAGCAACGGATACTTGGCTTTACCGAGGCTCCCTTACCTGGCATTTGCGCCATTAGTTTTGATGAGATCAACTAGAGCGCCGATTGATTTAACAATGTACATAAGGCCGTAGGTTGGATCTAGGCCCAACAATGGATCTCCTTGCAGTAGCAGGATCTTTAACATATCGAACGATACAAATCGTTCTACTCAGGATTCAATGAATCAGGGTCTGTTGACAATAGCTTTCCATCAGCCTGCGTACCGGGCTTTATGCGCGGTATCCAGACAATATTGAGCAATTCCCGGAATCTTATTGCACACTTGGACCCCGCGAACGAGTCGCGGGGTGTAGGGATCTGAATTGTCAACACGCCCTAATCAAATCATGCTTCTTTTTTCGAGACCACCCTGGTAACACAGGAGTCGTATCAGAAAATACAGACTGGATGGCACTGCAGGGAGATCCCTCGCTGCGCTCGGGATGTCGTGATGAGTTACCAAAAAAGAAAGATGGACAATAATGAAGCAGCAGTAGGTTGTTAAATCATTCGGCGCTCCAGGCAATGACCCTGACGCTGTTTTTAAATGACAGGAGAGCTGCTTGCCGCCGGGCACTCCTCTTCAGCCGACTCTCTCTCAGAGAAAGAAAATAATCCGATACGAAGAAGAGGGACTGGGGCTACGATTGTCGTCGGTTGAGTGGCCCTTATAAGCCCTTTGGACTCAGGAAACAGTGCATCAAATGTTTCTGGTGAGAGGCTGATAGAGGGTACGTTAGTACCGAACAGGTTATAAGCCAGCGATATTTTTCCAGTATCTTGTATCTCGGCCAGGCCTTCCCGTACCTTGTTCATAACAAACTCGGCTTGCCTGGGGTTTGATTTTTTATACACCCTTAATACCTGCCGATTCATGTACGCCCAAATGGTTTCGTTTGGATTGCTATCCTCAATATTATTGAGTCGCTGCACGATTTTGGCATAAAACATAATCATAAAGTCTTTGAGTATTGCTTTATTTCGGGCCTGATTGCTTAGTGGGGTGGCAGGATTTTTGTGTTCATCAAATGACTTCCAGAAATTACCCATGACATGCTCGTTAAAATAGCTTTTTTTGGCTTCCGGATCAGAAATAGCAGCAACGTCCAACAGATTGATTTTTGCCAAATGTCGATAGTCGGTTATGTTTCTAATCGAAAATTCTTTACAGTGTTCGATTGAATCCATTACGTTTTGTCTGGCCTCGCTGATTTTGTTTTGAGACAGGTTGAGATGCCAGGAATAAGTCAGTGCTTCCATTTTAAAATCTGGGTTTGGAAGAATGAGCAGAAGATTGTTTAATTTTTCTGTAGCCTGGCTGAGTACATCGCCCTGATTTAATACTAAAGCGACATGCCCCAGCAGCACGCATGCGCGTTGCAGCTCCATAATGAGTACTTTATTATGATGTTCAGTGCTTACTGCACTATCAAAACCCGCTAAATAATCCTCGTATGTTTTAATAGAATCCAGTAAGGCATCTAAGGCCCTCTGATAACGCTCGGCCCTTGGTATGGCATCATCACGTATAATTGTGCTGGCATATTTACGTTGGCAATACGCTTTATCTGCAGGTAATTCACTGGCATTAACCGCAGCCAGGTAGAGAGCGGATGCTTTCTTGATAGCTCGTTCATCAGAGCGATCAGTGGGGTTCTCCAAAAACATCGTGAATTGTTTTGTTGCTTGCCGAATGAAATATAAGCTTTCCCTCGAATCAACATTGTAGATCAGTGTTATTGGTTTAAAACGGCCAAGCCTGAACATATTTAATATAGCCTGATTATTTAATGATGCGGCTGATCATACAAGCTAATTATTAAGGTAATATTAAGTCAGACGGATTAAAAAAGACGCTCTATTAGCCTTGAATTTTACCTGATACCCTAAGACGCCTGCGTACCGCGGACAAGCACCGGTCATATCATTACCCACAAGTATCTAAACCATTGTTTGTCGTTCCCGCGAAATCGGGAATCTATCCATTACTTGAGCACTTTGCCTGATTATGAATAGATTCCCGCCTGAGCTGAAACGACCTTTACGCTTTATGACTTGGTTTTAGTCAGCTGTATTCTATTTGAACTCTGATGAAATCGCCCTGAAGACGCTTGGTGCGACTTCATTAACAGAGCACTTCTGGAAGTCCATTAAGCTCACTCAGAGTCCAGAGAAAAGACTAGATGGGAGATTGTATCAGCGGGGATTGTTCACTCAAAGGCTCCGCCACATGTTAAGGCTGAGGATTAAAAAAGCTCATAATTTTCTGATGCAGAAGCTTCCCGATGATAAGAAAAATAAAACGGATCTTTTAACGCGATATAAATTTATGCCTCTAAAGCTGTCGTCACTTTTTGTAGTTACTTAATGCTTCTGGAT
>NZ_AUHS01000021.1 GCF_000423305.1 Legionella moravica DSM 19234
ATGTGCAAAAAGCAGTGCTCTATGTTGCTGTGGGTGTGGCTTATGTGGATGCATTGTATGCCTCTCAATGGCATCTCGTCACCAAGAAATTAATAAAATTAAACCAAGACATAGTTTCTGCAATAGATCGCCGTGTAAAAGCGGGAGCTGGAGCGGAATTAGATTTACGATTAGCCCAGGTGCGATTGGGTGAAGCGCGTATTCAAGAGAATAAAGCAGGACGTGAGGCCTTGTTACAGCGCGCAAAATTGGCGCGGTTATTAGGAACTAGTTTCCGTATTGATAATGTATTGGTGGATAGAGGATTGCCAGGTACGTTGTGGGACTGGCCGCAATTATTGAAGAAAATAGCGGGAAGCCCGCAATTACTGCAAATGAAACTTCTGCTGCAAGCCAAACGCGCCACCATTACTGCGGTAAAAAAATCGGTTTGGCCTGATTTAAACATCCAATTGGGTGGCCGTCATTTTTCAGACGATGGCAGTAATGCGGCTGTTGCCTCAGCTTATGCCCAAGTTCCTGTATACGAGCGAAACCAAGGAAAAATTCTCACAGCTGAAGCACAATACACTCAAACTGCTCATGAATATCGAGGAACCCAATTGGAATTGCGCCAAAATCTCTACGCGTTCTTTTTACAGGCACAGCAAAACAATTATGAAGCACAATTGGTTACTAAATCGTTGTTACCCTTAGCACGTAAATCCATAAACCTTGCTCAAGAAGGGTATCAAATGGGGCGTTACACCTACATTGAATTATCCGTAGCTTTAAATGCGTTATACGAGGAAGAGCGACATTATCAACAAGCTCATGCCGATTATCATAAATCATTAATTCAGATCACAGGACTTTTGGGGCTGGATAATCCCAAGGAGAGCAAATGAACTTTTTAAAACCCTTCATTATTATAGTCAGTGTTCTGTGTTTTTTTCATGTATGGGCGGGAGAAGATTCAACCGCTGCGGAAGAAACTGAACATCAAGAAAGTATAGAAAAAGGACCACAAGGCGGTCGTTTATTTAAAAAAGATTCATTGGCTATGGAGCTTTTAATTTTTGAACGGGGCATGCCTCCTCATTTTCGTGCCTACTTTTATGAGAATGGAGAAGTCATGTCACCTGATAAAGCGCGATTAACTGTTGCGTTAACTCGCTTTTCTGGAAAAAAAGAAACTATTCATTTCACACCTGTTGAGACTTTTTTACAAAGTAATGAAGTGATTCGTGAACCCCATTCATTTGAAGTAGGGATTAACTTAAACATCCAGGGGCAAAACATAACCTGGCATTATGAGACTGCGGAAGGGCGCGTTAAAATTCCCCAGACCGTTTTAAAAGCTGCAGACATCCAAACAGTGGTCGCACAAAGCCAAACCATTAAAACTCAATTAAAGGTAGTAGGAAAAATTGTTCCCAATCGCGATACCCTTACCCCTATTTATGCCCGTTATTCAGGTATTATTAAAGCCATCAATAAAAATTTGGGGGATGAGGTGACCAAAGGCGAGGTGCTAGTCACGATTGAAAGTAACGAGAGCTTACAAAATTACACTATAACCGCACCGATGACCGGGACTATTGTACAAAAATATGCAACCAATGGTGAGTTGGCACAAAGTACAAAACCCATTTTTGAAGTGGCTAATCTTGCTAATGTATGGGCAGATTTTACCTTATATCGCAAAGAAGCACCTTTGATAAAGTCAGGTATGGAAGTCACCGTAACAGGTGATGAAGGTAAGCCCCAATCCACGAGCATCATTTCTTACATTGCTCCTTTAGGGATTGAAGACAGTCAAACCACTTTAGCTCGAGCAATAATCCCCAATGAAGCTCGTGCGTGGTTACCTGGCATGTATGTGAATGCAGCCATCACCATTAAAGAAAAAGAAGTGCCTGTTGCGGTGCTTCTTTCTGCCATTCAACGTCTAAATGATCGCGAGGTGGTTTTTGTACAGCAAGGTGATTATTTTGAAGCCACTCCAGTGACTTTAGGGCAGAAGGACGACGAGTGGGCGGAGGTAGTGTCAGGTCTTGATAAAGACCAACGCTATGTGAGTAGAAACAGTTTCTTTATGAAAGCTGAATTAGGTAAAGATGGCGCAAGCCATGAGCACTAAGGATCAATAATGCTTGAGAAAATTATTCGGTTTTCCTTAAAACACCGTTGGTTTGTGTTGTTGTTTACTGCTGCTATTGCTGGTCTTGGGGTTTATAACTTTCAACGCCTTCCAATAGATGCCGTGCCTGATATTACGAACGTGCAAGTACAGATTAATACTCAGGCTTCGGGGTACTCCCCATTTGAGGTGGAGCAACGCATTACCTTCCCAATGGAATTGGCGATGAGTGGTTTGCCAAGTCTTAGTTACACCCGCTCTTTATCACGTTATGGATTATCTCAGGTGACGGTGGTCTTTAAAGACGGTACCAATATTTATTTTGCACGGCAGCTCATTAATGAACGCTTGCAAGAAGTGAAAAATAAGCTACCCCCTGAGGTGGAAACAACTCTTGGACCCATTTCTACCGGTCTTGGTGAGATTTTTATGTACACCGTGACCAATCAGGCGAACGTGCCTGTCAGCCAACGGTACAATCCTACAGAGCTGCGTACCATTCAAGATTGGATTATTAAACCGCAATTACGTAATGTTGAAGGCGTTGCAGAGGTTAATACGATTGGAGGTTATGAAAAGCAATTTCATATCACGCCCGACCCCATGAAACTGGTGCGCTATCGGTTGAGTTTAAATGATGTCGTTGAGGCTTTGGAACGCAATAATGCTAATGTGGGTGCTGGCTATATTGAAACTAATGGCGAGCAAAATTTAATTCGTGTTCCAGGTCAAGTAAAAGATAGTGCAGATATAGAGAACATTGTTATTGCAAGTTTTGAAGGAACTCCTGTTCGTATACGCGATGTAGCTGAGGTGGCTATAGGAAAAGAATTACGTACTGGTGCTGCGACTGAGAATGGTAAGGAAGTCGTTTTAGGAACGGTATTTATGTTGATGGGTGAGAACAGCAGAACCGTATCTGAGCGTGTGGCTGCAAAAATGAAGGAAATTAATAAATCACTTCCGTCCGGGGTTGAGGCCGTGACAGTCTACAACAGAACCTTATTAGTAAATGCAACGATTAATACAGTCAAGAAAAATTTACTGGAAGGGGCGTTATTAGTCTGTGTGATTCTGTTTCTCTTTTTAGGTAACGTTCGCGCGGCTTTAATTACTGCCATGGTTATTCCCTTATCAATGTTACTAACTATTACAGGGATGGTTGAGAATAAAATCAGTGCCAATTTAATGAGCTTAGGAGCGCTGGATTTTGGTTTGATAGTGGATGGTGCGGTGATTATCGTTGAAAATTGCATCAAACATTTAGGAGAGCAACAGCATGCTTTGAAGCGCATTTTAAATCTTGAAGAGCGCTTAAAAGTCATCTCCTATGCCACAACAGAAGTCATTAGACCAAGCATCTTCGGAGTGTTCATTATTACCGTGGTTTATTTGCCCATTTTAACCTTAACCGGAGTTGAAGGTAAAATGTTTCTGCCTATGGCAGAAACGGTCATCATTGCCCTGTTAGCTTCTATGCTCTTTGCCTTAACCTTTGTGCCTGCAGCAGTTGCTATCTTTTTAAATGGTCGGGTCCAAGAAAAAGAAAATTGGTTAGTGCATCATCTGAGTCTAGGATATGCCGTCGTATTAAGACGGTGTTTTCATGCCCGAAAAGTGGTCTTGGGTGCCGCATTATGTTTAGTAGCAGTAAGCCTTTTCCTGGCTTTTCGTTTAGGCGGAGAATTTATACCCAGCCTTGATGAGGGAGACATCGCCATGCATGCGATGCGTATTCCTGGAACCAGTTTAACCCAAGCCCTTACCATGCAGGATTTAGTAGAAAAACGGGTAAAAGAGTTCCCTGAAGTAAGCACTGTGTTTGGAAAATTAGGTACTGCAGAAGTCGCTACTGATCCCATGCCGCCTAACGTGGCAGATACCTTTATTATGCTAAAGCCACGTAAAGATTGGCCTAATCCTAAAAAAACTAAACAGGAATTAGTCCAAGAAATTGAACAAGCAGTTCAGCAAGTTCCAGGTAACAATTATGAGTTCACTCAACCCATTCAAATGCGTTTTAATGAGCTGATTTCAGGGGTTCGCAGTGATGTGGCTGTGAAAGTATTTGGTGATGATATGGATGTTTTGTTAAAAATTGCTGAATCTATAAGCGCCCAATTAAAAAAGGTTCCAGGGGCTGCGGATGTAAAAGTCGAACAGGTGAGCGGGTTACCTCTTTTAACCGTTAAGATTAATCGTGAGGCTTTAGCACGTTATGGACTACAAATCAGTAGCGTACAAGATGCCATTGTCATTGCGACAGGCGGTAAGAAGGGAGGGGAGTTGTTTGAAGGGGACAAACGTTTTGATTTGATCGTCCGTCTGCCAGAATCCATGCGCTCAGATCCTAATGTATTGCGCCAAATATTTATTCCTCTGCCGCCCTCAAAAGATGGAGAGCGTCATTTTATACCTCTAAATGAAGTCGCCTCTTTTGTTCGAAGTGAAAGTCCGAATCAAATCAGTCGTGAAAGTGGTAAGCGCCGTGTTGTGGTCAGTTCCAATGTACGAAATCGTGACTTAAGTTCTTTTGTGAATGAAGCAAAACAACGAATTGAGCAAAATGTCAAGATCCCTAGCGGTTATTGGATTACCTGGGGAGGACAATTTGAACAATTGCAATCCGCCACGCAACGCCTCCAAATTGTAGTGCCGATTACTTTAATCGGGATTTTCTTACTCCTTTTTATGAGTTTTGGGAGCGTTAAAAATGCCTTATTAGTATTCTCAGGAATACCCTTGGCCTTAACAGGTGGGATTATTGCTTTATGGTTACGGGATATTCCTTTATCTATTTCAGCAGGTGTAGGATTTATTGCTTTATCGGGTGTTGCGGTACTCAATGGCTTGGTTATGATTACCTTTATTAATAAATTGCGGGAACAAAAAAAGTTTTATTTAAAAGATGCAGTATTGCAAGGCTCACTAGCACGACTTCGCCCAGTATTGATGACCGCGTTAGTCGCCTCCTTGGGTTTTGTGCCTATGGCACTTGCAACAGGTACCGGTTCTGAGGTGCAACGCCCTTTGGCAACAGTAGTTATTGGCGGGATTATTTCATCCACTTTCCTGACCCTGTTGGTTTTACCAGGACTATATTACATTTTTCATGACCGCCGTAAAAATGGGCAACTCAGTCCACAAAAAAAGTCAGAGTGAATTTGACAAAGCACGGTATTTAGCTATAGTAATAGTTAAATACTTGTTTAACTGTTTAAGTCATTATGCTAACACACGATCAAATGATAACGCTAAGTGATATTTTACATTTAATGGGTGAACCTAATCGCTTAAGACTTTTGGTGACTTGTTTAGAAGGTGCTAAGTCTGTTTCTGAACTGGCACAACAATTACAATTATCGGTACCACTAACCAGTCATCATTTGAGTTTACTTCGTTCGGCTCGACTGCTCGTTGCTAACCGAGAAGGCAAACACATTTATTACAGTATTTATGATGCGCATGTACGCTGTATTTTAGATGACATGCTAAAGCACTTTACCGAAGAGACGGACAGTTAATAGGTTTTTTCTAATGGAACACGTCTTTGAGAGCAAGGTGTTGAATATCTTAATTGGTAGAACAAGGCCTATTTGGAGTGTTAACTATGACCGCACCTTTAACATTAACGACCTTTTTTGTTGCAGGCCTTGATTGTCCTTCTGAGGAACAATTAATCAGAAAGCAATTACAAACGATACCTGAAATAAAACAATTAGATTTTAATTTCATCGCGGAAGAAGTAACCGTACACCATTCTTTATCTACTATTGAGCCCATACAGCAAAAAATTGAAAGCCTGGGTATGAGCGTTCGTTCTAAAAGTAGCAATGTGTCAGACCAAAAGGGCAAGCGTTTTGGTATTGATGCGTCTTGGGGTGCCATTGGAATTGCTGGATTATTTGCACTTTTTTCAGAATTAGCTGCGTATTATTTTGCATCAGAACAATCCATTTGGGTCATTGTTCCTGCCTTATTAGCTATAGCGTTAAGTGGTCCTGCAACCATTAAAAAAGGGTGGATTGCTTTACGCACGAAAGCGATGAACATTAACAGCTTAATGTTAATTGCCATAACGGGTGCTGCCTTTATTGGTGCATGGCCAGAAGCTGCAATGGTGACCGTTTTATTTGCACTTGCTGAGCGTATTGAGCGTTATTCCTTAGATAAGGCACGTCAGGCGATTCGAAGTTTAATGGAAATTGCCCCAGAGGTCGCTCTGGTTAAAGGGGACAATGGTCAATGGCACACACTACTTGTTACAGAAGTACAACCTGGTGCCGTATTTAGAGTGAAACCCGGTGAGCGTATTCCTCTCGATGGTCATTTGATTTCAGGTCAAAGTACGGTGAATCAAGCGCCTATTACTGGAGAATCAATGCCGGTGAGTAAACGAGTAGGGGATAGTGTTTTTGCCGGAACACTCAATGAACATGGTTCGTTTGAGGTTAAAGTGAGTAATGCTTCAGGGGATACCCTACTTGCAAAAATTGGCAAAGCAATTGAACAAGCACAAAGTGAGCGTGCGCCAACTCAGCGATTTGTCGATCAATTTGCGAGATACTATACCCCAATAATGGTCCTCATTGCCGTTCTAATCGCCCTCATCCCACCCTTGGTATTTGGCTATCCCTTTTATGATTGGATCTATAAAGCATTAACCTTACTGGTCATTGCGTGTCCTTGTGCTTTAGTTATCTCGACACCTGTTACAGTGGTAAGTGGTTTAGCCGCTGCAGCAAAGAGCGGGATACTCATTAAAGGGGGAAGTTATTTAGAGAATGGATATCGCTTAAAATTAATTGCTCTGGATAAAACAGGCACATTAACCGAAGGAAAACCGGTAGTTACTGATTTTATTGCTTATGATAAAAACCATACAAAGAGCGAGTTATTACTCTTGGCAGCAAGCCTTGATTCTCACTCCGAACATCCCGTAGCACACGCATTGGTGGCCTATTGGCATAAAGAGCAACCTAATGAAGAAATGCTCTCTATAGATCAATTTACCGCATTACCCGGTCGAGGTGTTAAAGGCCTCGTTGACCAAGAACTTTATTATGTGGGTAATCATCAATTAGCTGAAGACAATGAAGTATGTAATTTAGGAGTTGAACAAGAGCTTGAGCGATTGGAAGAAGAAGGCAAAACAACAGTGATTTTAAGCAATAAGATGAAGGTTTTAGCGATTTTTGCCGTAGCAGATACACTTCGTCCCACCAGTAAAAAGGCTATTGAAGCCTTGCATCAA
Organism: Legionella moravica DSM 19234; assembly: GCF_000423305.1. Taxonomy (GTDB): domain Bacteria; phylum Pseudomonadota; class Gammaproteobacteria; order Legionellales; family Legionellaceae; genus Legionella; species Legionella moravica. Next base: position 7,377 of record NZ_AUHS01000021.1, read on the forward strand.
CAAGGCATAAAAACTGCGATGCTCACCGGAGATAATGCCATTACCGCTCGTGCTATTGCAACGCTTGTAGGAATTGATGAAGTACAAGCGAATGTATTACCTACAGACAAAATGAAGGCTATTGGTCTTCTTCTGAAGGAATATAAAGCAGTAGGGATGGTCGGTGATGGAATTAATGATGCCCCAGCCTTGGCTGCAGCTACTATAAGTTTTGCTATGGGAAAAGGCACTGATACTGCTTTAGAAACAGCCGATGTCGCTTTAATGAATGATAATCTGGCGATGCTGCCTTTATACATTCACTTAAGTCGTAAAACGTCTCGTATTCTACAGCAAAACATCAGCCTATCCCTGATTATTAAATTGGTGTTCTTTATTTTAGCTCTTAGTGGATTAGCTACCCTGTGGATGGCTGTATTTGCTGATATGGGTGCTAGTTTAATTGTGGTGGCAAATGGTTTACGATTGCTGAATTCTCATAAAAGCTATATGAAAAAGAGTCATTTAGCCGAAAGTGACACGTTAATTAAGTAATTAAAGGGCGTAAATAGTACGCTTGTTACATGAGTCAGGAGGTCGTTATGTTGCAGTATAAAGGCTACATTGGACATGCGGTATTTGACGATCTCAATGAATTGTTTTTTGGAGAAATAATTAATACGCAGACGGTAATTACTTTTCAGGCAACCATGTCTCATCAGTTAAAAAATGCGTTCATGGAAGCGATTGATAATTATCTAAAAAGTTGTGAGAAACAATTGAAAGAGCCTGAATTACCTTTATCAGGCCAATTGGCACTCACTGTTTCGCCCGAACTTCATCGGGATGTATTCATGGCTGCAAAAAACTCAGGAGTGAGTTTGAATGTTTGGATTTGTAGTGCTTTAAGGCATGCCGTGTGTAGACAATAAAAATTAAGAAAGAAGGTCGTGTTAACGAAAGAGGCTATGTATTGAGAGGTGGTAGATGAATGGCATATTGCATTTCTTAGTAACCGAACCCTCTCTTGGCGCACGTATTATTATACGCGCTCAAATAACTCAATTGGGGCATTGTGTCGATATGGCCTTAGATATTGAATCGACCTTGGTTTTGGTGGAATTAAAAACCTATCATGTCATTTTGATTGATGCTGAACTTAATAAAGAATGCGATTGTTTTGAACTGATTGATCTTATCCGGGAACAATCAATTTTTAATAAACTGACACCTATTATAGTACTGAGTACATCACCTCATAAAATTTTAAAAAACAGTCTTTACCCTTGCTTTGCAAAGCCTATGAACATTAACGATGTCACCAAGATAATTAATTATTTGGAGGAATATAATAAAAATAAATGATGTAGTGTTGGGGTTGGGACATATTATCCTCAAATAGAAGAGGAATACATACTAATATTCAGTATGTTATGCTTAATAAGTATCGATACAAAAGGAAATTAAAAATGACTATGGGATTTAAAAAAATTATTGTTTTGATAGGGGTATTCTTATTAGGTTGCAGTTTAATGTCCTGTGCAAAAAACAATCCTGATACAGCTCATCCTGAGGAAGGATATCAAGGAGGGTTTGGTGGTGATGGTGGACATATGCATGAACCTAAAGAATAGCTCAGGTGTTTAATCAGTCAAGGAAAGATGATGGAACTTACTCCATGGTTTTTAGTCGCTCTGTCTGCAGCAGTCATTGTGTTATGCGGGCTTTCTCTTTTCATGTTTAAAAAAAGAAAAAACCGGCATTTCATTATTGTTCTCTTTATTTTTCTAATGTTTGCAGCCATTTTTTTACATGGGGTTTCATTTAGAATGTTATAAAGGGTGTGCCAAGTGCCTTTAAGTGCTAATTGTTAGATGCATCGGGAGTGATGTGACACATCATTGTTAGGAAGACATTATGGACAAAAAGATTAAGCCCAATGTTCAAGGAGTTTCGAGAGAACAATCACTTTGGTGGGCTCTTTCATTAACAGGTGGTTTTTTGATTGCTGAGGTAATCGGCGGTATTCTAACCGGCAGCCTTGCATTAATCTCCGACGCTGCGCATATGTTAACCGATGTTACTGCGTTAATTATTGCACTAATTGCTATTCATGTAAGTAAACGACCGGCTGATGCACGCCGTACTTTTGGTTACTATCGATTTGAAATTCTAGCTGCTGCATTTAATGCCGCTCTTCTTTTTGTAGTAGCGCTTTATATTATATATGAGGCATATCAACGGTTAAAACAACCTCCTGAAATTTATTCCACCGGTATGTTAATTATTGCCAGTCTCGGTCTGCTTATTAATTTAGCATCTATGTATTTATTATCCCGTGACAAAGATAAAAATTTAAATTTAAAAAGTGCTTATCTTGAGGTATGGAGTGATATGTTAGGCTCTGTAGGGGTGATTATTGCAGCGCTTTTAATTCGCTTCACAGATTGGAGCTGGGTGGACTCAGCTATCGCAGTTTTAATTGGATTGTGGGTATTGCCCCGCACGTGGATACTTCTCAAAGAGACTATAAACATCCTTTTAGAAGGCGTACCCGCAGGAATTGATTTTAACCAAATTAAGTCTCGAATAATGTCTATAAAAGGTATTTTAGACGTACATGATTTACATATTTGGGCTATTACTTCCGATAAGATTAGCTTAACAGCTCACCTTGTCATTGATTCTCGTTTTAAGGAAGAACTGGTCAGGGATGAAGTTCAGTTATTATTATTAAACCAATTTAAAATTTCCCATACTACCCTACAAACAGAAAATAAAAAGACACTTAGTCTGTGCAATAGGATTAATAATAATGAGTAATGACCAGGATTATCCAGTTAATCGTAAACGTTTTTTCGATGTCCTATATGGACAATAAGAATTATAAAATGATCGTCTTCAATTTTTGCGATAATACGATAATCCCCCGTACGATAACGCCACAGCCCCGAAAGGTTACCTGATAATGGTTTACCAAATGATCGCGGATCTTCAGCAGGAATTACTTGCTCCTTTAGATATTTAATAACTCTCTTTTGGGCAGAGTGTCCTAGTTTTTTTAGATCTTTTTCTACATCAGTATCAAATTCAATCTTCCAGGCCAAGGCGGTTTTCCATTTCTTCAAGAGTTATACGAGGATTTCTCTTTTCTAATCGTGAAAGGACAATAAGGTGCTCTTCCTGTTCATTTAGAAAATCTTCGATTGCTTGTTTTACATAATAACTTTTAGAACGATGTGTTTGTTCTGCTAAGCGTGACAAACGTTCTTCAAGTTTCTCCGGTAAGCGAACGGCTAACATAAGTTTCCTTTAAGTGTAACACATGTATTACAAGTATAGCATAGTGCAAGAGTTTGCACTATGCTCAGAGAATTTAAATTCTTATTAGGGCTGTAAGTTTTATATTTATTTGGCAGGAAAAAATTAAGCCTTAAATAGCATTAGTCCAAAAAATAGAAGGCTTATAAATTATATATTTTTATACAATCGAACGATACAAGACGATATCATGACGTCATTGCGTTCCCTGCCAGGGAATTTTAATAGTCAATTGTGTAAAGAGGCAAAAAATGAACACCACCAAAATCAGAGAAACATTAGATACTTGGCAAATTAGCATTTATTTTGGTGCGGTTGTAGTGGCAATCTTAATTTCTATGATTTTTTCAAGCACAATAGCTTTTGAACATGTAGTAAATCCGGCATTAGCACTGATGTTATTTGTAACGTTCCTCCAAGTGCCAATTGCTGATTTGAAGAGGTCACTCTTACAGTTTCACTTTCTAGGCATCCTGCTTTTAGTCAATTTTATGGTACTTCCGTCATTAGTTGCGATTTTAGTTCCATTTCTTCCCACGGATTTTATGGTGCGACTTGGAGTACTGTTGGTTTTGCTCACTCCTTGCATCGATTATGTCGTAACCTTTTCACATCTCGGGCAAGCCAATGCTCGCTTATTGCTGGTAGCTACACCAGTGCTTCTTATCGTACAGATACTACTGCTCCCAATTTATCTCGGTTTGTTCCTTGGAGAGAGAGCCACACACTTAGTTCAAATTGGTCCATTTGTTCAAGCGTTTATATGGTTAATTGCTATTCCCCTTTTATTTGCACTATTCGTGCAGGCATGGGCATCACGTAGCCTAACAGGGAAGAGAGTTTTAATAGCACTTGGATTACTTCCAGTACCAGCAACAGCTCTTGTGCTTTTCTTGGTAATTGCGTCGGTAATCCCACAACTTGGACTTTCCATTAAGTTGGTTTTAAAAGTAATTCCGATTTACATTGCCTTTGCAATTATCGCGCCTCTAATCGGATGGTTTGTCGCCCGAATGCTCCGACTGGATGTGCCGGCCAGTCGTTCAGTAGCTTTTAGCGCAAGTACTCGCAATTCACTTGTAGTTTTACCGCTTGCCCTAGCAATTCCAGGTGCTACTCCAATACTTCCTGCAATCATTGTTACTCAGACACTCATAGAACTGCTCTGTGAATTGATTTATGTGCGCTTAATTCCTAAATTGATGTACTCAAAATAATAAACAATTATATGGTATAAAAATTATCTACCAAATAAACAAAACGACTCATTTGGGGTAGATAACGTACCTTATCTACCCCAAATGAGGTAAAATGAGAAAAACACTCATGGAGCATGCCTTGAACTTACTGAATGACAAAAACGACAAAAATCGAAAGTTTGGGGTAGATAAGGTTTTTCATCCCTTGGATGTTCATTTTGATACCAATTCGTTATCGGCCTGGTTGTCATTTTATGTTCAGGTTCATGTCAAAGGTGCACCGGAAAAAACAGTTCAGGCTAAACAAAAAGACTTATCTAAATTTTTAAATTTTTTTCAGGTCGAAGTAGGGCACGACCAGGTAGATAATTGGACACCAGCAGTAAGTAAACAATTTCAACGTTCCTTATGCAATACCATTTCGGAGAAAACCGGAAAAGCATACAAAGCGACTTCCATTAATCGGACCATGGCAACCATTCGTCATGCAGGCCGTTGGCTTTATCAACAACGACCCTTAATTGCGGGCGATCCTTTATCAGGGGTTAAAGATTTACAGACAGATGCTCCAGAATGGAATGGCTTGAACTCGAAACAGCTTATGCGCTTAAAAGCAGCCTGCGAGCAACGCGCTAAAATATGTACTCGAAAAAATCAAAATGCATTATTGGAAACTGCTGTTTTTTATGTGTTGTTGGGAACAGGTTTGCGGGAATCTGAATTGGTCTCATTAAATGTACACCAATATCATTCAAAAGGGCTTCATTCTGTAGTACGACATAAAAGTAAACGGGTGACTACTAAAATTCCCTTACCGCAAGAAAGTAGAGAACATTTGGATAATTATTTAAAGAGTCGAGCTATAGAATCTGACCAACCCTTATTTATTAATAGGGCAGGGAATCGTATTAATACTCGGAATATATTTCGAATATGTCAGCGAGTTTTAAAACAAGTGCTTGCACTTTTACCAGAGAATGAGCGATTTGAATTTACACCTCATAAACTTCGGCATACTTTTTTGAAAAAAGTAACAGATAAGCATGGAGTGCATTTTGCTCAGGAACTTAGTGGAAATGTTTCAATAAAAGAAATTTTTCGTTATGCGAAGCCCAGTCAGGACGAAATGCAGGAAACAATAGAAGAATTATTTGACTCATAATTTGGTCTTATTTAAGCCATTAAAGTAAAGTAGATGTTAATGAGAATAAAATACAAAACGGTGGACAACTAATGAATAACAGAAATGATCTCATGATCCGCTTTGATAAGGCTTGGAAGCAAGGTGTAAAAAAAGTTGGTGTTGAATTTTTTAACCTAAAAGCATCCTCACTCAATGATGCTCACAAAAGATGGCAGTTAGAACCCAACTATCAATTCATTAAAGAGTCCATAGGCGGTTATAGCCATAGCAAACAAGTATTGCTTGCTATGATGTACTCTTTTTTTGATCCTGAGTGCGGTCAAGAACTACTTGAAAAAGTTGGTACATCAAACTTTGTTGATGCTCGATCCTACCTTGATGAAGAGGGGGTTTACATTATTTCTGAGCTTTGGAATAGCCATTACGGATGGTGAAATTCTCCCGAAATTCAGCATGTCCTTTATTTCTATAAGGTTAATATTCTGGATTTCCATCTATCAGGATTTAATCATTTAGAATTTATCTGTTAATAATTGGGTTAGTATTTGGGTCAGTATTTCTTGAAATATAGAACTGAGTGCTATATAATTACACCATATAATAAAAAGAAATATGGAATGTTATTTTGCGGGTTTTTAAAAACAAATGGTTTACTAAATTTGCAAAGAAAGAGCGTATTTTAGATTCTCAATTATGTAAGTTAATAAAAGAGATTGAAAAAGGATTAATCGATGTTGATTATGGTGGTGGAGTTATAAAGCAAAGGCTTGGCAGAGCAAACCAAGGAAAGTCGGGTGGGTATCGGTGTATTATTTTATATCGATATAAAGATCTGGCCTTTTTAGTGTATGGATTTCCAAAAAATGAACGTGACAACATAAGCCAGGAAGAAGAGCAAATATTTAAAGATTTATCTTCGCAGATGCTTAATTTTTCTGGTGATGACATTGAGCGATTGCTCCAATCAGGTGCACTTGTGGAGGTACTATATAATGAGCACAAATAAAACATATAAAAGTGAGGTTTTTGAGGCTGTACATGAAACTGTTGTTGATATGTTTGATGCGGGTGTTATTGATAAAAAAACAATGCGACAATTTGATCGCGCATGTTTAACCCCGATACATGAATTTTTACCTGTAGAAATAAAGGCATTGCGTGAACGAGAAAATGTGAGCCAACCCATATTTGCGTATTGTCTTAATGTATCTAAAGATCTTATTAGCCAATGGGAGAGGGGGCTTAAAAAACCAGCAGGTACTTCTTTGAAATTACTTTCTTTAATCGAAAAGAAAGGACTAAACGCTATATTATAAATATATGAGACGAGTCAGTATACCTGTGATTACGATTGTAACCCAATCTTAATCACAAATAGAAATGGAGGCACTTACCCAATTTTTTAGCCGAAGAAGAGTCTTATTGCCCTAATTCAGAATCCAGATAACCTCGGACTGCTTTAAGAATCTCAACCAGGTAGTAATCCATCTTTTGCCATTCACTTTCACTGACACCAAAAAAAACGGAAAAACGAAGCCAGTGGCTGAATAAAGCATTAGTAATGGCTTCGATGCGCATATCCTTTTTAAGGAAATCACAGGTGATGGTGTGAATGGCTGTGTTGACCGCTTCGGTCTGCTCCAGGGCAATTTTCTGCGGCACGTTATCCAATTTTTCAGGGTGGGTCAGATGTTTTTTTAATTGTTGCATGGAATCGTTTAGCGCACGAATTTCCTTGCTTAATTCTGGCTTGGGCAGGGAGTGGGTAGTTGATTTGACCAGTTTAATGACGGGCAGCATGTGGTGGAAAGGGTCAGTCTTGCCCAGTGTTTGTTCACTCACTCCATTTATAGGAGCCTCCAGGATAAACCAGAAATAAAAAAGGCTCATTAAAATGATTTTAACTTCATACCCCTGGGTTATCAGCTCCATGAGTGTTTTTTCAATGCCAGCATGGGCGATGAGAACCTCTTTTTGAAATGCATTGGCAGCGGGCGTTTTTTGGTTGTAGGTCTGTTCGGAAAGGTGGCGAATTTCACTTAAAAGGGATTCCGTTTCTTCATAATGAGCGCTTTGCTGGGCTTCTATTTTTGCATGCTCTGCGGTGGCGTACGATTCCATTAAGCGATAAATATGTTCTTGAAAGAGGCTCACTAAGGGTAGGCCATAATCAAAATATTGTGATTCTTTGAGGGATTTGTTTTGAAGGTGAGTGAAATAGCCCATCACCCAACCAATTTGGATGGCTAATTGATTGAGAACATAATGGTCTGAAAGCCCATCGAGTTCTTCTCTCCATTGTGCGCATTGTTCTGAGCCCATCAGCAGCATGAGTTTTGTCAGTGATTCATCAGAGCAGAAGGGGGTAGGTTGCTTTTTCTTGCTTCTGATTCCTGGCTGATTATTTATTTCGTCAAACATGTCCATGATTTCTCGCCCAAGGCGCATGGTTTGCACCACGATGCTGCCAGGGGTGATGTTGCGCAGTTGATCAAGATGGATTTTCTTTTTTTCCGTACTTTTGACGCTGTGATTGATGGGGTGTTGTGCAAAAGCATCGAGTGAGGCTTTTGCCTGGTGCTGGATGAGCGTAAGGAGAGATGGTACTAAAGCTTCTGCTTTTTTAACGGTGTGTACCGTGGTGATTGTACCGAGGTAGGCGCAAAGATAACCACACAGAATTTGAGGTATCTGCACCAGTTTTTCTTCGATGAGTACCCATTTGAGTTCTTCCAGAAAATGACTACAGCTTTTCATGGTGTCGTATTCAAGATCAGTTAACGAAAAATAAGCGTCTTCGTCAAGCAGTGCGTAATTGACATCGGGGAGCATCGGGGCTTGGTAGGAAATCATAAATTCTTCTTGTTACAAAATAGAAAGGGCTGATCCTGTGCCAAAATCAGCCCTTTGTGTTGGTATATGCAAGTCCAACCTTGCAAAGATGAAGCAATGATAATAGGTTTTTTGAAAAATTCAAGGCAAAAAAAAAGCCCCAGGATATGGGGCTTTGAACAGATTAGTTCTAAGGGCAAGATAACAAAGTATTTTCAGCAATGCTCCAAAGATCCCGATTTATTTTGATATTTTGATCAATTGCTTTAATTTGCCGGCTTCGAGCGCGTCGCCAGCGTCCTTTCTCATCCTGTCTGTAGCCAGGCAATCCTCCTTTGATAAGGTTCTCTTGAACGACATTTAAAACAGAAAATAAATCACGTTTCATGTCTTCACGTCGCCTTGGAGTTAACAGAGTTTTTGCCTCGATGACCAGGTTATCATCCTCACTAAAACGAAGAGCATGCGCCTGTTGAGCAAAATCCAGAAGCCTCTCATTGGTTAATTGAATCTCCTCCATTTGCTCCACAGCATCAAGCATTCTGTGAGACGACTCAACAACTTGATAGGTTCCTTCAATGACGTTTCTAATAACATCACCTTGATGTCTAACGCGCACTTCATTGTAGTTTTTACCGGCAACCATACCATTGGTGCACACCTGACGATACAGTCCTGCCATCAAACGATACGAGGACATGCCATCGTGAGAGTTGACCAATACCAGTTCAGGAAATAAACCGCCATCCTGCTCGTGATAGTTTCTATGTCGAAATCGGACCATGTGTTTTGCAAAGGCCTTCCTTTCTTCATGTCTACTCGCTGATTGTGTTGCCTTGGTTGGATAAAACCCTTCCTGAAGCAATACATTAATGATGTCAGAAGTGGCAATTGGCTGATATCGCTCACTGGTATGTTCAGCAGCTCCTTGAGTAAATAGCGAAGGGGCTGCTTTATAAAGTTGTTCTGTTGTTAAAATATTCATTATGTTCTCCTGATTCAAAGAAAAAGGAGCAAGTCCCTAATGGGAGTCTTGCTCCCATTAGGGTTATTAAATTACTTTAATTAATTAAACTGGATAGGCTATACCCACAAAGACAAGTGAAGCAATTATCAATTGCCTGCCTGTCGGTGCTATTAAGGTACGATTCGACTAAAAGCTCCGACTGTTTCTCTGTTGGCTCTTCATCCTCTAATACAGCTGCGGTAATTTTCTCAATTAAATTCATGATGTTTTCCTTAAAAACAGTCAAAAATCCATCCCTTTCAGGATAGATTCCTGCAAGGGTTATGCTAGAGTATGAAACGTTTTAACCAATCGTTCATGCAATGTTTCTATGCATTCCGCGATGAATACACCTGGGTAGTATTCAAAAGGCTGCCAAAAATCTATTGCATCGTCATCAGTCCCTAATTCATCATTGTTTAACCGATTGATAAGGGTTGAATATTCAATATCATCGGGAAAATAACTGAGGAAAGTAGATGCTGCTGTCAGTTCAAATGGATTCATTTTAAGTGGTTCTCCTTAAGTTTTAAAAAAGGAGTTGTTCCCAAAGGGATAACTCCCTTCGGGATTAATGAAACAATTAAAAAGGAACTTCTTCACATTCCAACATCGAGTGCATTTGAGCTAAATACTCTTCTGGTGTTGGTTTATCAGTTTGCTCGGGTAGCTCTTTGGGTTTTGCGTTATCAAGTAACTGTATGGTTTGCACCACAATATTGATTGATTGGCGTTTAACACCTTCTGTATCAGTCCAGTTATTTGAGCGCAATTTGCCCTCAATATATACTTGACTGCCTTTTTGCAGGCGTTCCACAGCTAAAGTTGCTAATTTTCCAAAAAACACCAGATGATGCCATTCAGTAATGGTTTCCCATTCGCCATTACGGCGATAGGATTCATTCGTGGCAAGCGAGACTGAAGCAACAGGTTGATGTTCCTTTGTTTGGGTACTTCTAGGTGAATGACCCACGTGACCGATTAATTGGACTTTGTTTAATACTGCCATTTTAGTTCTCCTTTAAATGTAATTAATAAAAAATCGCACAATCGGAGAACTCCCGCACAAGGCAGAAGTTTTCCGATTGTGCGGATTAAAACGGGTAAAACAAGTAACAGGGTTAATCCTGCTTCCTAGACCAACTGTATGGAATGGTTCGTTGTGGTATTCCTTGCAATTATTCCATTCAACGTTCGAGCGCCAATTTGAAGTTGTGCTATGTCTTCTGCTGATATTTCATGCTGATAGGCATGAAGTTCAGCTATAGAGCGCAATAAATCAAAAAAGACTAAATCAGTTCGAGTGCATTGATTGGTGTATTCTGCAAAAGATGTTTGTTGCATGGGTTCTCTCCTTAGATTTTGGGAAATACCCTTGCCCCATGAGGAAGTGTGATTTCCCCGATGGGTTACAAACCTTTAAATAGGTTTAGTGATTGAAATGAATTAATGCTGAAAGATAAGCGGCTAATGAAAGACCGACTGTGATGATTGTACCAATCATCCAGCGTCTTGATGCCAACAACTCACTCCTGTTTTCACGCAGTTGTTCATTGTAGGATTTCATTCGCTCATCGAACTCGCGACGCTGTTCAACAAGTTTTTTATCTTGTTCAACAAACACTTGTCTGACGGCTTCACTTAACATGTTATCCACCTCATCAATACTATAAATGTTGTGAATTTCTATTTGAGTCAGTGTGGAAAAAAATCCCTCAGATAACTCTTTAGAAAACCCACTCTCTTTAAGAATCTTAGCATATTTTAAGGTATCTGTCTGAATACGCACGACCATTTCTCCTGTAAAAAGCCAGAGAAATAGTCAGCAAACGCTGAGTTCTTCTCCAGCGTAAGCCTACGTCATTCACCTTTTTTTAAACATGGTTGAATAACCCAAATTGTTAAAGAATACATTCTCAAAATGGGTTTGTCTGATAGGTATCAGACAATGAATTCAAACGGGTTCAAAACAAGATTAATTGCTTTAATGAAATAAAAATAAAGGAGTACACCTCTATTCTTTTAATAGGATTCAATATTTGTGTATTGAATTAATGGTATATCAGGTTCCCGACTAAACGCTCAGCTACAGTGATTGGGGAATTAGGGTAGCAAGTCACAAGACCGAAGAGTTCGGTTTCACCAGGATTACACTGGTTCATCAGTTGTGTTTTCTGTTTCTTATTCTACTAAACTCAGTTAATAAATTCTATAAAAAACGGTGAATTAACCACAATAAATCTTGGTTATCGACATTCTGGAGTGACCTAATTCTCTGGAAATAATTTGTCTGGCACGTATGTCCCAGTCTTTTTCTTTTGGTGACAACTCTTTAAAAAGTTTTCCTCCTGCAATTGGTGGCAAAAGCCCTTGTTTGTTTTCATCAAACCAGCAGGTCAGTTCGTGATAACGACGCTGTGCATAAGCATGTCGAAGCCCATGTAAATTAGAGAGACCTAATTGAGCTGTAATCGTTTTATAATGTCCCACCTGTTCTTTATAGGACTTCTCAGGTGGTATCAACGATTGTCCAGGACTGACCAGCTGGCTGACTCGATTAAGCCATTGTCGTTGTTCTTCAGTCCTTATTTTAATAATCCGGCCTATACCACCTTTGGTCCAGCTGGGCTGGATATTAAAATGGTTTCCTTCATAAGCCTCACTCAAGGTAAATTTAAGTGATTCTTCACGCCTAAATCCAAATAATGCCTGGCCTTCAAGTGACAAGCGTATGTAAGCATCGTGGCACTGTGAAAAATCAATATCAGTAATGGCTTTATTGACTGAGGGGATGTAAGAGCGACTTTCAATTTGATAAGCAATGTTTTCTGATTTGATCAACTCTGGAGTGCCTAGTTGTATTGCCATTTTACGCAGTTTGGCCATGTAATTTTTAATGGTAGCTGGATTTTTCCCCTGGCTTTTCCAATGTTCTATTAAGGCATGGACATGCCGTTCTTTAATTCCTTTGATATGCCCTACTTTAAATCCCAGCTCATGTAAGTCTTTAATGCAACGCACCAGCATGACACGCGTATCTGCACGAGTATTGAAGGATGAGATCCTCATTTGTTTCACCACATGATGAATGGAGTAAGTAGCACTTCTCAATTTTGTTTTACTCATGGATCGTGTTCCAAAGAGGACTGGTTTTATTAATATTTGTTTCAATAATCACTATTTTTTTTGCATCTGATTTGCTGTGGTTTTTACATAAATGATCAAAGCGTGATTTAGCATATAAATATCGATAGCTCACCTGCGTAGGGAGTTTTAAGGCACTTAATGCAAATTTATAAGCAAGGCGTAAATGATGTTCGCCAAATTGTTGATGCAGGCTCTTTTTGTTTTCCGTCAAGGTGACTAACTTAGTAATGATTAGTTGTTGCTCTTCATTAATAATGGGGATCAGGCGATCTTTACGATTAGTGCTGATTTCTCTAGTAATCCAAAGTTCATTTTCATGAATGTGGATGGCTGGTACAAGAAACATGGATTCAAGGAGTGTGAGACCAAATTTGGCTTGTAAAGCAAATAATAGATAAGCAATGGGCTCGTTGATTGCATTTAAAATGGTGTCGCTATGAATTTCTGGCCTCATGTTGTTTCGTGGTTTTACAAGACTCAAGGATTGATTGTCTATACCCTCTATAGTGTGATTAATTTTATTTAAAAAATAGCGCAAACAAACCAGGTAATTCATAATGGTTGCCGTTTTTAACCCTTTATTTTGCCAATAGCTCACTAACTTTTTAATATGTTCTGTTGTGAGTGCATACCAGGTTATGGGAACGATACGCGCTGCAAACAAATCGTCAATGATTCGATTCATCGAAAAAAGGCGAACCTGTCTTGTGTTCAATGATCCCTGGTTGTCCTGTTTCAGATATTGAATCATGGTTTGGGTTAATTTTTGCTTTCTGCTCATTGGCTTTAAGTTCCTATTAATGTCACTACGCTTACCCAGGATTTTGTTTAGTGTTATTCGAGCAGCTCATATAAATGATGCTTGGTAAGGACCACTAGGCTCGATGCGGGGGTAAACCCGTAGTTACTTTTTTAATCGATACTACACTTCGTTTTAAAGTCTTATTCTCCTTATACGATTCTTGGTTTAAAGGTCACAATTTCAGATTACGCCATTTGTTTAATCAAACGCTCAGTAAGAGTGTTCAATGCTTCTTCAGTCACTAAACTATTAATCAATTTCTTAAAGGTTGGTCTCATTTCAGTTGCTTGTTCTACGGTTTTTTGGACATTCATCAAACGTTCAAAGTTTTCCTGACTTAATAAATACTCTTTTTTATCCTGCATCTCATCAACGGTGTTCAACATGTCGCTACCACTTATTTCACGGGTGTTATTACTCATAGAGTTCTCCAGTTAAAATTTTAAAAACAAAAAAAGCAAAGTCATTTAATCCATTGCTTCACAATACAAACCCTCAAAAATTTCAGTGTATTAATTCACAACACAAAAAAATAAATGTAATGGGTCAAAAAGTCACAATTTATAGTCAAAGTTTTTTATTCAAATAATTAATAAGTTATTAATCATTCAAGAGGTTCAACGAGGTGCAGAGCATTGCGTTGATTAGGATAGGTCAACATGTACGACATGTTGTTAGTGACTAATTATTAAAATAATTAGTTTTTTTAGGTCCTGAAGATTCAGGTTAATTTTGGTTCCCGACTAGGCGTCCGCTACAGAAGTTAGGGAATTAGGGTAGCAATTCACAAGACCAGGTTAACTTGGTTTCATCCGGCTTTCACGGATTCATCAGTTGTGATTGAAGTTAGTGTAGCAAAGGCCTGCATATCTCACAATCCAATCAAGGGATTTTTGCTGGATTTTTTACATTTATTTGAGTGCATTTTATGCGCATTTGAGTAATCGCTTTTAAATTGTGACAGAGTTTTCAAGGATAGCCCTTGAAAACTCTGATGTTTGATGCAGCGAATCGCTGCGTCACTGGCAGTAAAAGGCCAGTGACGCAGCGGGCAAAGCCCGGGAAAAACGCCTCATTCCAGAGGCTAAAAAGGTGCAGCAATTTAAAGTGATGCTGCAAGGGTAGTATGTTATTTCTTGCAAAATAACATGCTAATTACCTCAGGCTTTGCCTCCCCTTAAAGGGGATATTGGTCTTGTTGAGGATGATTTCTTGGCCTGAACTGGCCGCAAAATCATCCTGCAAGACACTTAAAAGGAGTCATCTTATTGCCCACATACCCACACTAGAGCTTCACTTAGGTTGAAGTTTGTTACGCTTCGTGTGGGTATGTGGACAAAAGAATCAAATGATTTTTCAGTAGCATAAAATTTGATGTTTGATACATCAGCAAGTTAAAAGAGATGATACAGTTATTTAACACTCTCGTTATTACTTATTGATATTAAGCTCTTCCTCTATGATTTTTTGCATATCCTCTTTCTTCGGTAGCTCTAACATATATTTAGACACGAATAAGTTATTGTCCATACCAGCTAGAGCATATTCTGCTAGGGCATGATTTTTATCTGTACATAATAAAATTCCTACGGGAGGATTGTCCCCTTCCATCATTATATTTTTTTTGTACCAATTCACATAAGTATTAAGTTGCCCTATGTTTTCATGAGTAAACTTCTCAAGCTTTAATTCAACCAATACATGGCATTTAAGAATCCGATTATAAAAAACTAAATCTACAAAGAAATGCTCTCCACCTATAAGAATTCTTTTTTGGCGTGCTTCAAAACAAAATCCATGACCCAGTTCTAAAAGAAATTCCTCTATTTTAGAAATTAATTGTTCCTCTAAATGTGACTCACTCATGACTTCTTTTGGCGTTAATCCTAAAAATTCAAATATATAGGGATCTCTAATATCTAAAGGCTTACTCTGAATCTCTGCCTTTTCTTTTGTTAGCTTAACTAATTCTTTTTTATCAATGGAAAGGCCTAATCTTTCATAGTAAAGGCTATCTATTTGCCTTTTTAACTCACGAACCGACCAGTTTCCCTTAATACATTCTACTTCATAGAAGTTCCTTTTCTGCTCATCTTTTATTTCTACTAGCATCTTAAACATGCTATACGAAATGTTATTCAAAAGCTCACTAGATGAAACTTTGAATTGTGCCGACACCGTAGGCACTTTTTCATCAGATACAAGAAAACCAGGAAGTTTTTCATTGAATTGTGCCGACACTGTAGGCGCAATTTGAGTATAGGTACGATAAAAATTAATGTAATCATAAAGTTGTCTTTTATTGCAATTGCTGACTTGGAGTCTACCAAGACTTAAAGAAAGCTCTTTTAATAATTTATCTCCATAATTAGCGCGATCATCTCCTTTAAGCTCATATTCAGAAATATAATAACCAATTAGCCAATTTCTAATGGTGAGATATGTATTAACTGCTTTCTTAGCTTGGGAAGATAACTGATTATGAGTATCATTTATTATTTTTATGAGATCAGTAAAATTCGTTGGCTGCTTTTGAATCTGGTTTTTATTGCTCATTTATATCCTGTTAAAACCTATAAAAATAATTGATATTATACGCTTAACCAATGATAGTGTCCTTAATGAGTAATATTAGATAAGAAAATAAAGCAAGGGTCATGGGGTTGAAGCCCAACGGAAACGTACGCTAAGCTGAGCTGCTCATAACGTAAAAAAAAGATTAAGTTACCACCAAAATAAAAAACCCTGAATATCAGGGTTCTTAATAAATTAAACTGGGATCGCTTTATAACCGCTCTTGGGCTGGTACCTTAATAAGGTGGAGGAGTGCATAGCATGGCTATCCTGTTCATACACTCATTAACAACATAATGGCACTTCATTGCTCAAAGCGCAAAAATTTTTTGGTTAGCATCCTTTTTATATCAACATAATGTGGTTTTTTTTCAATAAAGAATGCTTATCCATCCTTGGGAAGGATATTAGCGATTTTGTACGATTTTTAGAATTACAAATAACATAAAGATAGAAAATCCTGCAAAAAGACACACGTTTCCAGCTGTTTCAATAAGAGGATACAAACCCTTTAGCAAATCACCTTCCGCAGGTGGTTTCTTTAAATGATATCCTACAAATAGAAATCCTAAAGTGGATAGTATTGCAAGTGCAGGCTCGGTAATCAGCCGGTATATTCCATAGATCAAACCTTCAATATTCATTTAATTTCCTTGTTTCAAATAACGTGATTAACATAATTGGTTTTGTAGGTCTGTTGCAAGCTTATTTAGCTCCCATTAAAAGAAATTAAACGAACAACCAATCAATACTGCCTGTTGTGCTGGGATGTGGTGCAACACTCCAGTCTCAGTTTCAGGGGAGACAGTTAGTTCGGGTTTTTTACCCCAGATGGTTTGATAACCTATAGTGATGGTGGCTTGTTGATTAATTCGATAGCCAAAGCCGGCCTGAATTTCAGGAGAATAGGCCTGCACATCATTGACCTCAACACGGTCTACTTGAAGTTGTCGAAAAGCAACCCCTCCCTTCATCCAGGCAATCAATGGGAAACCACCCATCGGCTCGGTTTTTAAGCCAATGAGTACATCAAGTAAGGGTTTAATCTGAGCAGATATTGGAACACCTCCTAATACATCAATAGACTCTTTGGACAAGGCAAGCCGCTGGGTATTTCCACTTTGAATGCCAGCCTCAATATCTGCTTGCCAATAAGGGTTGGTGAATAAAGTACGCCCTAAACTGAACCGACCCACAGCTGATTGGCCGTCATTATTGGTCATGTCAGGAGTATGTCCCATACCAAAGGCAGCATTGACTGTCCATGGTTTAAAATTAGTTTCATTATAGGCGTAAGTAAGTCCGGTTAAATTCATTAAGGTGAGTAACAGTATTATTTTTTGTTTCATGATAAGTTCCTTAGTATTTCTCATAATTAGAGGTTAAAAACGACTGATAGCACGCACGCGCCCAATAGTGTTTGATTTGCTGCTGGCGGTTATTTCTCCCGTAGAAAAATTTTGCAGCCAGGCATTGCTCACACTAGCTTCGGTGGAGCTCCAATAAAATTCAGGGGCAAAAGACGATAAATTGGAAAGATGCAGATTAGTGTGCAGTAATTGCAGTTCAAACGCCGAGGGAAGATACCAGCCACCGTAACACGTGTTGCCTACAGCAATTGGGGTTTTGCACGGCGTTACCCCATCCTCAAGCACTTGGAAATTAGCGGCCTGTAAGGCTGCAAAAACACCGCTTTGATTATCAATTGTCTGCGCTGCGATGATTACCCGAGTATTACTTTCCCCAGCCCCAATACCATCCCCCTTGGCATTGGTGATTTTGTTTCCCGAAGCTCCATTGCGCCATTGAATTCCTTGACCGTTGACATCAATCTTGCTGGCAATCAAACCGTGCTGCCCGCTTTCATCCACATAAAATACCAGGCCACCGCGGTAGTCTTCGCCAATTTGATGGGATATTCGGGACATTTTAATCACATCACCCTCAATCGTTATGCCATCTCCTGCTGTATAGGTTCCTGGAAGCCCACGCAGTCCTTCTGCACCCATTGGCCCTTGAGATCCTGGTATTCCTCGCAGACCTTGTGGGCCTTGAGGACCTGGTGCGCCCTTCTCACCTGGAATACCTTGTTTCCCTTCGGGGATGTTGGCAATTTGAGTTTGTAATGAATCGGTCTTCACTTGTAATGCGGTTACTTTGGTATCCAATACTTTGATTAGATACAATATCTCCCCAATAGGATCTGCATGAGTGCTAAAGGATGCGGTGAGTAATAAAACACTAATTAATTTTTTCATCATGGTTCTCTTCAATTAAAATGCATGGATGGCGCGAACCAGTGCGGGCGTTGATTTTTCATGGACACTTGGCTCTCCACTACTAAAATCCACAAGCCAGGCTTCGGTGGTAGAACTTTCGGTGGAACTCCAGTAAGAGAGATCAGCCAACTGGCCTAAACCCATCCGTTTTAAATGGGTATGTAATAACACGAGTTCATAAACTGATGGTAAATACCAACCTCCATAGCAGGCTAAAGTCGCAGTTATTGTGGCAGGACAAGGAGTCATTCCATCGGCTGAAACCTGGTAATTAGCAGCAAGGAGTGCTGCAAACTGACCTTCTTGTTGATCAATGGTTTGTTCGGCAACGATGAGGCGGGTATTATTTTCTCCAGCGCCCAATCCTTTCGCGTGGGCATTAACGGTTCTGTCCCCTCCTTCCCCATTACGCCATTCAATGCCCTCTGATCCATTAAGATCAGCAAGAGAAACCATTAATCCATGTTGTTGACTGGCATCGACCCAAAAAACCATGCCGCCTTGAAATACTTCACCAATGTGATGGGTGATAAGTGGCAGTTCATTGACTTGCTTTTGAACTGAACCCACCCCTGTATTGAGCGCTTTAATTTGACCATTAAGTTCAGTGCGCAATGCATCTATTGATGCTTTTACATACTCCGTGGATGCCGGACTACACCATGCATTAATACTTAACCCATAAACCAACACTCCTGTTGCAATCAATTTTTTTGTAGCCATTTTTTACCTTCCTCTTAAACATAAAAGTATTCATTCATCATCCTTAAATGGTTTAGTCCTGTTTATAGTGCGTTGTTCTCTTTGTTCTGCGATAAGTCATCATTAAAGATGACTTGGCAAACCCGTGATTCGTGGTGCTCCTTTATTATCTGAAAAGGTGATTTTACATTTAGGAAATCCCGAGCATCCCCACCAAAACCCTTTTGTCCCTTCACGTCTGTACAGGGTGTTTTGACACTCTGGACAGGAAAATTGACTTACTTCACAGGGCTTTTTATAAGCGGGTGCGAGGTGAACTAATTGCTCTAGCATGCCGGTGAGCGTGTCACTTTGATCATCAAGAAAATCGGTGATCTCGCTCACCCCATTGGCAATACCATCCAATACTTGCTCCCAAAGTGCGGTGGTTGCCGGATTGGTAATGCTGGGTGGTAATTTCTGGATGAGATCGCGCCCTTTTTGTGTGGAGATGAGTTGCTTGCCCTGGCGATTGATGTATTCTCTACTGATCAAGGTTTCTAAAATATTGGCACGGGTGGCTTCCGTGCCGATGCCTGCCGTTTCTTTTAGAATTTTTTTAAGCTGAGGGTTGTCCACGTATTTGGCAATGGACTTCATCGCAGTGATTAAGGTTCCTTCTGTAAATCGTGCGGGTGGATTGGTTTTTCGTTTATCCACTTGGCAACTATTGACTGCTATCGGTTGTCCTTTGATTAATTGGGGAATGTTGCCTAAATGTTTCTGATGAGAGCCTTCTGGTTCTTCTTGATCCTCCTTCTCTTTAATTGCGTTTTTCCAACCTAATACTAAAGCTGTAGCACTTGAACCTTTAAAGAAATGTCCCCTGATATCAAGCACAACACTTCTTTGTAGGTATTCATAATCACCAAGAAATTGCGCCAGATAATATGAGCGAATGATGTGGTAGAGCTGACGCTCAGGCGGTGACATAGAGTAGAGGGTTACCTGAGTGTTTGCTGTTGGGATGATGCCATGGTGGGCCGTGATTTTTTTATCGTTCCATACCCTTGATTGGAACGTCTTCGAACATTGAGACAGTAAGGGTTCAATTTCTTTATCTACCTGTCCCAGCGCTTTTAATACGATGCTTGCTTCTGCAAATTGACTTTCGGGTAGATAACCGCAATCGGTTCGCGGGTAGGTGGTCGCCTTATGCTGCTCATACAAAGATTGAGCTACATCCAGGGTTTGTTTGGCACTAAATCCAAGTTTTGCCGAGGCGATTTGCTGCAAGGCAGATAAGGACAGGCATAAGGGCGGTGCCTCTTTTTTTCGGGTTTCCTTAAATTCGTTAATAGTTCCCTGTTGGCCTTGTATTTGAAGTACCACTGCATCAATCAGCGATTGATTAATGCATCGTCCTTCCTCATCAGTAACCTCTTCAGGCATTTCCCAGGTAGTCCAGAACAATTCTTGACTTATCGAGGCACATTGGACTTTTAAAACAAAATAATCCTTAGATTTAAAGTGTTCAATTTCAATGTCCCTATCCACAACTAATTTCAAAGTAGGCGTTTGTACCCGCCCTACAGATAAAACACCTTGCCCAGGAACACTGAATAAGCAGCTCACCGCCATCGTTAAATTCATGCCAATCAACCAATCGGCGCGGGCTCTGCCAAGTCCTGCTTGATAGAGCGATTCGGTGGAGCTGCCTGGACGAATAGAATTCAGTGCTTTTTTAATGGAAGACTCATCCAGGGCAGACAACCATAACCGCTCAACAGGACCTTTATAATTACAGTAATCCAACACTTCACGGCCAATCACATCGCCTTCGCGGTCAGCATCCGTAGAAATCACCACCGAGGTTGCTTTTTTTAATAACTGTTCAATGGCTTTGAGCTGTTTTTTGGTTTTTTCTTGTGGCTTTAAAACCCAAATCTTTGGAACAATAGGTAAAATTTCCATCCTCCAAGGTTTTATGTGTTCGCAATAGTGATCGGGTGGCATTAGTTCCAGTAAATGACCTATACACCAGGTGACTGCAATGCCCTGCCCTTCAAAACAGGATTGAGTTTTAATCTTAGCCCCAAGAACCGCAGCAATGTCTTTGGCTTGAGAAGGTTTTTCGCAAATATATAATTTCATGCAGCGCCCCTTTCTTCGGAATGGTGGCTACTCAAAGGCTTGCTATCCTGTTCTAGTCTTTTGTTTAAACAAGACAGCAGCGGTTGCCTTAGTTTTTCTTCAATCCTTGGTGCCACATTGGAGGTAAGTGCCTTATAAAGGAGGGAGTAATCCATTTCACCATGGTGTTTTGCATGGAGTTGATAGGGCTCTTTCTGATGAATTGATTCATCGAGAGTAATCGAGGGCAGCTCTTTAACTGAGCTTAATAAAAGGGCACTTAAAAGACGATTCACCTCTTTAAAAGCGCGTCTTAGGTTATTAAAGTAATCATCATCATTGGTAAAGCATCCTGCTGTCCTTAAGGTTTTAAGAAGAGAGATGAAGTGGTCGTACACTTCAAAGAGTTCAACCAGACTACTGGCTAGCGCACTATCAAAGCGTACTTCAGGAAAGTGCACGGGTTGGTAGGTGATTTTTTTTCCAGCCAAATGCTTTTTCTTCTCCAACACCCCTTCGAATGTATCAATGTCATCATAAAATTTTTGGATGGTGGTATTAACGGCTTCATTCATTTGATAAAGGCTTAAGAGCGCATAAACACGCTGCTCCTGGCAGCACTTGATTAAACTCGCTACCTTGTTCATGAGCTTTTGGTAAAAATTCACCCCATTTTTTAGCTCGCGAGTAAACAGACGGTTCACTTCATTATTACTTAAAGTAAGTTTTACAAATGTGGTCATGATGGATTTCCTTCTTTAATGTCAGTGGAATATTCAGTTCGAACAGGTTGGCTTAATCGACAAGGCATCACTTCCTGTTGCTGCCCCGATCTATTGATGAAATAAGTTTTTTCCTCACTAAAGGCTTGTTTTAAGGCGGTTTCCAGAACTTCGGTCACAATTCCTGAGCGACTTTGGTATTTGCCAAGAACTTCAGGCAGTAAAAAAACACGCTGGTCGTCTTGTTCTTGGAGTGGTCGCAGAATTAATTCTTGAGCATCTAACGAAAATTGTTTGTTACCAGATTGCATGCGGTGTTCAAGCCATTTGATAAAGTCTGGTATTATCTTTTGCGTTACATCGGGAGTTTCCAGCTCTTCTTGAATTACCACCAAGGACTCTTGAGCGGGTTCCTCAACGCATGGCACGGAACGACTCACCTCAATTTCAGGACTTGATTCTGGGATTAATGGTTCAGCAGTTCGCGGCTGTTCGAGCTTATTGATGTCACACAAAACGCTTTTAATATCATCAGGTGCCAGTCCATCGTTAAGAGGCAATGGAATTCGAACCTTATATAATTCTCCGCCATTAACCAAAACAAACGCCTGGCCTTTAGGCAACGAGGTAATGTCGTTGACCTCCAGCATGCCAATTGAATTTTTTTGTACTCGGTCTTCATTGGTGGTATTAAAAAACACACCCTCTTCACCATGTGGCGTATCACTAACCATTGACACCTGGGTATGTGATACCACATCAACACTGGGTAGAACTTTGATTAAAAGATTCGCGGTTTCATCATTTTCTACCCGTAAAATAATCAGCGTGTTTAAGTTGCCTTTGGTGACCTCAGCCATCGCCTTTGAGCCTAAAGCCACTTCTAAATCCTGTTTGGTTTGTGCATAAGCCGTAACCTGAAAGCCTGCTCCTCCTGCTTTATTTAATATTTTTACAAAGGAGTCCTGAATGATTTCAGACAGCTCGTCACAGTGAAGGTTCAGGCGGTAATTGGCGTGACTTTCTTTATAAATTTTCCCTGCAGTTGACACTAAATCAGATAAGAAGGCCTTACCCACCGCTTGGGCGATGTTGGGGTTGGTTAAGCTATCCAGTCCAATGTAGATGACCCGTTTGTGCTTAATGGAGGCCATCAATTCAATTTCAGAAGACGCTTCTGAAAAAGAAAAAATCCCCGAAGCATTGCTTTTATTAATTTCGGATAAAACAGGTCCGACACTGGCTGTAATTTTATCGTAATAGGTCTTATCCATAAGGGCTGCATCGTATAAATCAATAAGTACCTGGTCGTGTAACGACTCCACATTGCCTTGGGCAATGGTATTGGAAATGTATTGTTTAAAGTATTTTGCAACGGCTTTAGCCCTGTCCATTGGAGGATACGGATTGCCATATTTATCAACTCGGGCATCATTATCTGCAATGATTGCGGCAACCTCATTTAGATAATTGGGCTCACGCTGCGGCATAATAGTATCGGCATAAGCCATCAGTAATTGATCGAGGCGACTGATGTAAAAAGCGATGGTTTTATAGGTAATGGGTTGGTGCATTTCCTCCAGACAAATCGCTACAATATTGACGTATTTCCAAGCAAAAGCAGCAAATTGCTTGCCCTCACCTTCTGCAGCAATCGCATCAGTAATGCGGGTAGCCACCTCACTGACCTGGTCAAAATTTTTCAAAGGATTATAGCAGGCGGACAGCTCAGGAAATCCTAAATGAACAATACGAAAATCCTCCAATCGATTAGAGGCTTTGCAGGCAGAATACATATCCCTAACCAATTCCAGATCCCCTTTAGGATCAACCACAATCACCGCATCACCATTTCGAATGTCTTGATTGATTAAAATGCTGGCCAGGCGTGTTTTTCCAACTCGGGTAGTACCCACCACGAAGGTATGTCCCACGCGAATACTTTGCGGGATATAAACAGGCTTATCGCTGTCACCAAGCCCATGTAAATAAGGCTTGCCACCAACGTCAGGTGCGGGACGAAATGGATTTAACCGTGAAGGACTTCTAAGCCATGAAGCCAAATGTGTGGCTTCATGTTTTTTACAAAAGGCACTGACGGCTTGATGCACTACGTTTCGTTGTATAAAACGCTCATTTTCAACTTGTTTGATTTGATGAAGGCGTTGGGTATGACGGGGAAACCAACGAAAGCCGCGTCCTACAAAAAGCCAACGTTGCGACAGAGGTACTTGTGTTGTCGACATGGCATAATAAGGCATTGCTATCAAACGTTTTTGATAGCGAATTACGCGATAAGCTTGTAGTGCACGATAACCTCCCAGACCACCTAAGCTTAGGGCTGCATAAAGCCCCATTTTTTGGGTTAATAGCAGTATATGAGGTAAGCAATAAGCTAAAACAGCAAATGATCCCAACGTTAGGGCAGAGTAGATCTCCGTGGGATCTCTTAATAAATTTTCAACAGGGTATCGGTTAGCCATGTTCTTACCTTAATAAATTTAAAACTTCGAAAATGACAAAGGCGCCAATTAAATAAAGTCGCGCATTCAACGCACATCGCCGCTGCTCCTCACCAGGAGGAGAGGCTTGTTTTTGACTCAGTAGGTTGATTAAAAAAGGCCATGCAAAATAAAGGACTGCATAAAAAAGCCCATGGGTCATGAGTAAAGCCCACTTGAAGTGCTGAACTAATTGGCGAAATTGATTCAATGAATCCGTATTTCTTAATAAAAATGGCGTGATGAAGGCGATTAAAATCGCTAGCAAAATCAATTGAATTGCCACTATAATTGAAGGTCGAAGGAATTTTTTTAACATAAGGATGACTCCTGATGAGTGCCATATTGGAGGTTGGAAAAGGCTTGCTGAAACTGACTTGGTTTATGCTTAAAATAACCGCGTTTGTAATTGATGCAGTACTCAATACCCCTAAAAAACCCACCTCTCCGTACAGTATTTATGAGGTTGATGAGCTCTTTGACAAGGGACAAATCTCGGTTGAAGAGTACAATAACGCTTTCAAATCTAAATAACATGTCTATCTCCTCATTAAGCCTGTGGCCATAGTTATGCCTTTTTTAGCAATGGTTCCCGCTGTTTCAGCGGACTCATTTGCGGCATTACTTCCAGCGCTGATTAATCCTGCCAAACCCGCTCCCGCATCCCCGCCAAAATGACTGGACAATTTAAACAGCAATAAGGGTGCTACGTAGTAAAAAAGTACGGCCATATTACGCATTGCAGCCACTAAATCACTGTCGCCCATGGGATCAATAACACTGCGTTCTAAAATGCCCACGTAATGCCAAATGCATTGGACAAAAATGGCCATAACATATAATCCGCAGAGTGCTCCCAAAGCTCGTGGGCTATAACCGCTTAAAGCAAGAACAAGCGGTGTAAAGACAATTAAGAAAAAATAAAAGAATGCATGCATTACCGGCAGGGTTTGCATGGTGGCCTCTCTTTTTAAAGGAGTAGATGTATACGATTTAACGGACTGTCCTATATTCACAAGACCGCGAGAAAGAGAGGTTCCGATGCTGCTGTTGGTTGTATTCATCAGCGATTCAGAACTTTGTTCCTGTAAATCACGGTTATCCTGGATTAAAACTTTGGCGATGTAGTCTTGTGGGGTTAGATCAGAATTCCATGCAGACTGATGCTTTTGTTTGTAATCCAGTACTCGTTTACTCACATCAAGTGAGCCAATGTGTTTGTCGAAATACCCTGCTCGTTCAGATGCTTTCACCAAATCAGCCTGAATTTTGTCCCACCATTGATTGCATGTTGGGTACCCATTAGTAGGTTTATGGTTATTTACCGACGCATCATCCTTAGCCGCCGACTCAAAATTGGGATTGGGGTATTGGGCGTAGGAAAATCCAGGCACCGGTTCTCTTGCTCTTGATTTGCCATAATAAAAAGTACGGAAGGTTTTAGAGCCCATCCAATTGAGATCGTCCTCACCACCATGACGCTTTAATATTTTTTTAATTTGTTCTTTTTCGTTATCAGTTCTAGGCTCATTTAAATAACTGCCGCGTGCTTCTAAAAAGCACTGGCGATGAAACTGCAAGGCCTGCTGACGCAGCTCTTGTGGAATGTAGGTTGAAATCAAATCCCCCTGGATGGACTGAAGGCTATCAGTACACCCCGCCACTTTCATGAGCCCATAGCTGAAACTAGAGAACAGGTTTTGCAATACCGCAAATCCAATAGGCATTTTGACCTGATTGGTTAGTACGTTTGCAAAGGCTTCATCATAAGTAGTTCCTGAATCTTTAATATGCGATTCGCTGACTTCAGTGCCTTTTTTCATCGTGCACATCGGCTTAAATGACAGCCCCTTTTGTTCTAAAGGAACACAGGGGTAGACAAATAACCCGCAAATTAAAAAAGTAATGGCCAACTCATACAAAAAATTATTTAGTGCATGCTCCGCCGCATTATGAGTCGAACCTGCTGGAGCCAGCACGTTTTTTAGATAGCGATACCCCACCATCAAAAAACCAATGTATAAGAGTCCTGTTTGCCATAGGGCATCAAACAACACATCATACTGCTGCCAGCCCAGATAGGTGGTATATAAAGCTAATGGACTAAATACAATCATGGTTCTACTCCTTCTTATCGCTGTTTTGATACACTGCGCCGTTTTTAATGAGATCAGTCTCATGAGTGCTGCCTGGCATTGATTTGGCTAAATCATGAGTGCGCAAATCCATAATGAGGTTTAGGGTTTGGGTCATCATTTTTTTACGAACCTCACTTTCAAAGGCCAGGGAGTGAATTTCTTTATCCAGCTTGCTGAGCGCGGCATTCACCATAGTTTGAGCGGGCTTTAGATTTTGTACCTCTTGAATTTGCATACCGGCTTGTAGGAGGTGGCGTAACATAATCGCCTCATCTAATAGATTTTGAATGGCAATTTCCTCTCCTAATTTGGATACGGTCATGATTTGTTGCTCGCGTGGCATGCGTTGGATTGCGGTAATGATTTCATCGGTAATAACTATATTAGAGGCGCTGATTTTTCGTAGATTCACTTCAGTTAAAGGCCACTTCTTATCAACCAACTTCCATAAAGCGCTACTTACATTAGTAACGCAGGTTGAGCTGCTGGCACTCTTTGGGCAGCTTTGAAGTAATGGGGAGAGACCAATGCCAGCCTTGGCATCATGTGCGCTGTTCTCTTTTTTATGACTGATGTGAATGTCACCTAAAACCAGTACCGCCCAATGAGCGGCCTCTTCGGGAGTACGCCAAATTTGAGCGAAATGATTTTTTTTAATATTGTCCTCTGAAGGAGCTGTCGCATCATCAAGCCCACGTGAAGGGGTGAGTAATACGTTATAACCTGCAATCACTACATCATTAATGACTTTAATAGGGACTTGTTTACTCCCACCCGCATTGCCTTTATCTCGATGCACCCAGGGTAGACCGTATTCTTCCCCCTTATTGGCAATGTCTTTGGCAGCTTTTGAAATATCGACAGACTCGCCCTTTTTGGCACGCCTTGCCGCATCCACCCACCCTTGAGAATCAGATACTGACAGCATGCCGCTAATGGGCGAATTTCCTTCCTCAAGGGCTCGTTTTGTTTCCTGACAATCAGCTACTTTTAAGGCAAATTCATTTTGTGCACCTGCAGAAGCATTTTGTAAGATATTATAAAGTCCTGGCATGGCTTGTTGCAGCTTGTACATAGGAAAGCCCGCAACAGAGCCTTTTAAATTATCGACGACATCCGAAGGCATGCCATTGACGGAATTTTTAAAATCATTAAACGTATTGGTAATAGTGACTACCGGATTAAACAAATTACAGCTCAACCCTCCTCCGTTGATGAACCCACCAATGGTCACGGTCTGGTCCCGATTTACAGGAGGTACGAACACATCCGATGAACTCCCCAATTGATAGTAATATTCAGATTGTTCTGGAAAGAGAGAACTCGCCAAAACCCCAGTACTGAATAAAACTCCTAACGCCACTACAGTTAATTTCATTGGTTTCTTCCTATCGTTTTTGAGGGGTGCCCACATCGGGTGTGCCCCAGAACAATTTGCCAGATTGTGTGACACAACCCTTGTATTTGCGCCACACCACAAAGACATAATTCCCATTGCCTTTGCGCTCATCATCGATACCCTCATCTGTTGGGTCGCCCGGGATGATGTTGCGATTGTTTGGATAAACTTCCTGCCAAATAACCTGTTTTTGGTGGGGATCAAACACCACATTAGCCGACACACAATGAGGCCCACAGGTATTGCTGGTCGAAATTTTTAAGTGCATGCCGCCTTCGTTGGTTACAATGTCTGCAGCATGCATTGCAGCCACGACTGAGGCTCTAAACCGTGAGGGCTGGGTGACGCGCATGAGGCGGGGCAGTTCATGACCCCATATATAGGATGAAGTTCCAATATCGTGATTCATTAAAAGCGAAAGCCTGCTTGCCATATAAGCAATTTCAGCGAGTTCCGTCCGTTCATTCACCGCATCAGCAAGACTTGAGTAATACAATTTCATGAACGTGGTTTCAGGCTTATGGGTTACTCCTTTCATTTGATAAATTGCTGATGGAGAGCCGATGACACTGACCACTCGGGTTCGGTCTTCATTAATGTGTTGCGACGCCAATTGTCCACTGCCATCACCAAAGCCCAAAGGCAGGTTTAGTGCTGTTGTAAATAACGACTTATAGGTGGTTAATGCCGCTTTATTTTCATAAAGAGTATTCGCCTCAATCCAGGGATTTTCACCAGGATTATTGGAAACGGTCACGATTAAATCAGGGACAAACTGAGATACTGCAGGACCTGGGGTTAATTTCGGTGGAAAATTACGTTCTAACCACATGCAACCGCCAATCACCCGTGGATGGCTATTTTCTATTTGCTTTTTTAATACCCTGACTGCGATTTTAGGGGTGCTAATCGGCTTAATCGGTTTGGTGCTTTCAAACCCAAGGGCTGCCAATGAAAAAAGGACCATGTAAACGCACAGTATCCACTTAATCATGATGAGACTCTTTGTAATGACGACTTGCAATCAATGCCTTATCTGCTGCGCGTAGGCCATAAGTTACATAGCGCTTATCGATGACGATGGCAGGTAGTGATGACAGCGCATAAAGTCTTGCCCGCATCTGGCAGCGATAAAAGGCGGTCAGACGGGAATTTTGAACGGTATCAACCCGTTGTACTGCTGTAATCTCGGATGCATTACGGTTTAATTCCAAAGTCATTTCATTTAATGAATCAAGCGCACAGACTTCGGCCTGTAAGCCATTAAGTGCCACAGAGTATGCAGAGGTTGTAAAGACCTCGATGAGCTCTGCGTGAGTATTGAAACTAATCAGGCTAATCATCATAAAAACAATGCTCTTCAAGGCTGTGGCTTCGTTTATTTTCCAAGCGTGTGGCCACCAATTCTGCCGCTTTAAGTACGCCATGTTCTTCCTCCAAAAGATGTCGGGTTGCTTTTTCTGATTTTTCATTCAGGAGTAACGCCAATAAATAGCGTGGTGGAATGACTCGAAATAAACCCTGATAGCGTGAACCTAATAAAACGGCTTCGGCATAGAGACCTTTTTGTGAGTCAATATCTCGAATAAGTGCTTCTTGCTCCGGGGTTAATTGTTTGAACTTTTTTACATCAGCCAGTTCTTTTTCATCAAGTCCTAATAAAATCCAGGTTTCAATCAGGGAGAGAATTTTCATGGCCTTTTCTGAGCTCATGTCCCCCACATTCTGGGTAATGGGAACCAGCCATAGCCCTAATTTCCTGGCTACTTTTGCAGCCAGTAGACACGCCGACACAATCACATCAATTTGAAATTGCAGGTGGGCTTCATCAATAAATAAAAAAGTAGGTCTGTTATCGTTTTGGGTGGCCTCGGCCATAGCCAAGATCCGCGGCAGCAAGGACACCATCACCAAAGCCAATTTCCCTTTATCGTCTTTAATGGCTGAAATATCGATATGAAAAATATCAAAGTCCCCTAAGGGCTCAGTGGGTACGTTAAAAAAGCGCGACTTATTGCTGTTAATTACATAGCTGTTGAGTCGGTCATGCATCTCCAAAATACGGTCTTTTTTACGAGGAACCTCCTCAAGAGCAAGTCGTTTTGCAAAGGCTTCCAATACATGTTCGGTCAGCATCTGCGGCACTTCATTTTTAAATGAAGTCAGGATGGCATCACTTAACACTTCAATCAGCAGGGTTTCATCACTTAAGGAAAACAACTCTTCTTCTTTTTCGTTCGCTTCCGTTATCATGGTACGCAAGGCTAAAAGCAGTTCACTTAAATAGCTGCGTGACTCTTCATCACAATTTAAATCAGAGTCTTGCGCTTTTACCGCCAGATTGGCTTGTAAATCCAGCATCTTTTGGGCAAGTTTTGCGGCTTTTTCTTCCGATAAATTCTCACTGATTTCAGGGATTGCCTTATACGCTTCACAAAAAGGGTTTAAGGGAACCGCTTTGCTCTTTTGATTGCTGAGTAATAATTGTTTGGTGGATTTGCCCATCTTTTTGGCGTGAATGAGCATGCGATCAAAGGAGTTGCCCATTTCGAACAAAACAATACGCGCATTTTTAGTGGCCATTAAGGAGTTAATCATCCAGCCGGTTGCCACCGACTTTCCCGCACCAGAGTTAGCAAAAAGGGCCATATGTGAGTTTTGGCTGATGAAGTCATGATGCAAGATATCGAATAAAACAGGCTCACCTAAGCGATTAAAGAAGGTAAAGCAGGGAAGATGCCTTGCCCCTTGATTGCGTCCATACACTGGGAGTAATGCCGCAAGCTCTGATGCAAACACCAGGCGGTCATAACACAGGTGCTTGCGTGCAAAGGAGGGAACGAAACTAAAAGGCAGACTATTGAGGTAGCTGTTTAATGGATGTAAATCAAAGCTTGAATTAATGAGCGGCATCTTGGCATCAATAAATAACGAGTGCAGTTCTTTTTCAATCTGCAACAACGTTTGGTCATCACAGCCCCGGTAATACACCGCTTGATTCACCCAAAAAAGTCGATTGCCACAAGCCAGCTCATCACGGGCAGACTTAATGTCCTGACGTACTTCAGAGGGCTTAAGGCTTGTGCCAATAACGCCCTTTTCGATGCGCATCAAGTGCGCATCCAATGATTCATCGCTTTCAAAGACCACCGATAAAGTATAAATAGAGCCTTCGGGTAAGCGATCTAATAAAGCGTAACGATGCTTGGGGTTGGCCTGGGGTTTTTCTCGGGAAATCAAACCAATTTCCGGGGCTTCTTTTAAGCCGTCTACATAAAGCACTCGATGCTTGATGCCATCAAACATAAAACCCTTCTCATCGCTTGCCACAGGACTAAAGAAGATGTTTTGAGGAAAGCAAAAGCTTGCAGGTTTATTCTTTTGTGGATAGGGGAAGCGCTTTAATAGCGCTTCACTATCGCCTTGTGTCAGAAGAGGATTGGGGTTAAACCATTTGACCCACCAGCTGTAATACGCCCTACCGGTTAGGCGTTTTAAAGTAAGTCCTGGGGAGATGAGTTTGGCGGCAATTTGGGCGCATACTTCCTCGTGTTCGCTCACAGCCGCATCTCTCGTTGTTTTGAGTCGCTGGTAGCGTCGATAAAACAACACCCGAATGCGCCTGCGTCGCCCACGAAAAGCCGCCCCTGTTTTGGGATCTAAAAACAAGCCTTCGGGGCGCGCCATTTTCTGAAATAAGTCCTGTAGGCGATTGAGGTACTCTTGAGTAAATTGAGTGTTTAATAGCTTAGGTTCAATGGCGTTTTGAATGTGTTTTAGCACAGGATCTAATGAATATTCATCGCAGACGTACATTTGCATCACCCAAGGGTCGTCTTTGTGTAAAGGCACCACATTGGCAAAAGTATCGCGGATTTTATTAAAGACGGCTTCCAGGTGCTGAGGTGAGGTGGCCTCCGCCGGAATGTCGCCTAATTCAAAACCGCTTCCTACGCTTACTCCATCGTTGAGTAAAAAAAGATTTTTTTCATCACAAAAATCTACAAAGGCCAGGCGCTCTGCTAAGGAAGGGCCTTCTTTGGCGTACCCCTTCTCTACAGTTTTTGTTTTTAGCGGGCTAAGACTCCCCTCCCCTAATAACCAATTGATGGCCTGATTCACACGATTCATTCCTTGCCCCTTAATTAGTAGCGTTCACTGGCCAGCGCGAACTGGTTTTGCTTATAGAGAAAAAATTCGGTGGTGAACCCTGGTTTTACTAACTGCTCATCGCCAATGAGGGCAACGTGCGGGTAGATGTAAATAGGGATAGCCGGATTATCCAAAGCTTTAAACAAAGCTTTGGTTTCATTAGCCGCGGTTCGTGTTTCACCCTGGTAGTTCACCGCCATTTGGCCATTCGCGGTGCGTTTATAACGCGGTGCAGTCCAGGAAGGCGCGGAAGTCGCCACACTTTGGTTGTAAATCTGACTCACAGTAAGCCCCTCTTCAGGAATGGTTCCTGAGGCGACTGATTTGGCACAAGAGCTCAGCAACAGCAAACTACTTGAGACTAAAATCATGCGTATAGTGTTGTAAGTGACCATAATCTAATACCCTCCCTTTGGGTTCTTTGTCGAGTTGAATGGTTTGAGTGAAATGAAGAGACATCCGGTTAGGACGATAATGCGTTTGATTCCCCATCCGATACGGCACACTGGCAGGTACAAACACCATGTCAAAACTGCCTTGTATGCGCTTTTCAAGCCAATCGGCAGCTTTAACCGAGCCTTGCGCCAGAGCGCCACCTGCAGCATAGGGGGCAAAAGAGCCAGTAGGTGCAGCAGTTGCCCCGTTGGGTCCTGCAAAATAAGTCATCTGCCATTGGGATAATGCATTACCAGCCCCTTCCATACCCCCTGCTGCCAGCATGGCGGTAAGGACTCTTGGTGCGTTGGTGTAGTATTTGCCATGAATACACGGATTACCGTAAGCCGTAGTTAAATAGCCAAGACTTTCGTTATTGACTAAATCAACCGAATTGGTCATCTGCTCTTTACCAACCACCACAAAGTGGCCGTCTTGAAAAGTGAAGAGCACGGAGGTGACATAAGCCCTGGCACAGGAAATATTATCTAAAAAGGAGCCCACGCCGATTGCGTAGCCACTGACTTTCATCCCTGAAATATCAGGAGGAAGGGCTACGCCATTAGAGGCCATTAAATCCCCGCGGCTGATAATGGCGCTGAAGGGGAATAACGGTTGCATCAGCTTTCCATCAATGGGAACTTCACCGATTAATGCGGATAACAAGGTGGTATTGCCCAGGTCACTTCCTGCAGGAATGGTGTAATAAGGAATACTTTGTTTTTTATCATCCTGATTGGGGATCTGCTTCTTAACTTTGCGAGTCAGTGTTTTTTGAATGCGCTTCCTTCTTTCATTGAACTTATTCCAATACCTCACCTCCTGTTCACTTAAAGGACGTTTCATGAGCTGTGCATCAATGTCAGTGACGCCACCCATTGCATGAGGCGCTTCATTTTGAGCGAGTTGCCCTACGGGGTAGCCCGCAGCATTGTCCGCAGACGTTCGTGATTCTTTTAACTGGACCAGCTCTTTTTTCAGCTCTTCTATTGTTTGAGCTACTTCAGGGGGAAGCTCTTGGCGAACCACCACCCCACCCTCTTCTTTAGATGCAATGAGCGCTGCATTGCGTTCACTTAACGTTTTATTCTGTACTTCGATGGCGTGCATCTTTTGTTCGGTCTGTACCAAGCGCGCTGATACGTCACGAATATTGTCATTAAACTGACTGGCGATGGCTTCATTGATGTTATTAGGATTGGTTTTGTTCTCCGTTGTAACGGACTCCCCACTGTTCCCGGAGTTGATTAAAACTAAAGCCACCACACCAACCACAACTCCTGTTAATACTTTAAGGCTTAAATTCTTTTTCATCGGACAAACTCCTGGGTCTGAGATGATGCCTCGCCAAAGGGTCGGTCAGATACCACAAAAACAGTGGTGGTGTCGGCGGTGCCACGAGGCTCTAGAGTATTGGTTGGGAAAAAGGTTGCTGTTTGCCAGTTGCCTATTAAATGATGCGGATCGAGTACCACTCTTTTTTTAAGCTCGTTTTTTAATTCAATGGCCGTCACATACAAGTCCCCACCCTGCCAGGAAATTAGGGGTCTTGCTAAAATACTGGCCCCATAAACCAAGGTGATGTTTTTATGGGTTCGCATCGCCGTGCGCGCCACCCCAGGAGGGATTACTAACAAACGCTCTGGAGCATACAGCGATTGAATGGCAAACCGGGTTAATGACACCGGATTTACTTCAGGCGTTTTGCTGATTTTTGACGGCTCCTCTTCCTGCTCTGTGGCAGTGGATTCCTCACCATCTGATGCCATTAGGACTTCAATCGGTGCTGCATCCGTGGCCTCCTTGCTTGCCGAAAGACTTAACACAATGGGCTCGCCCTCAGGCATTAATTGCACGACCAATCGTTTATTGGTAAAGGGCTCTTTGGCATTCAAGTACAATGCGTCTTGGATTTTCATCAGACCTATATCTTTGTCGAGTTCAGAATCCACAATGCTGATGGCCAAAGGAAATCTAATCAGTCGCTCCTGGTTCAATGGCAGCGTGATGTGGATTGGCGTTTTATCCCACAGTACATGTTGCGTGGGTTGAATCTCGGCGTAGACCGTGCTGATAGACAGCATCATTAAGAGTATCCATCGTTTAAAGTTCATGTTCATCTCCTGTACGTTCCTGGCTTAATAAGTCTTTGACTAAGCGTTCGGGCTTGGTGTATCCATCAAGAGCCAATTGAAAGGGATTGAGTAATTTGGATAGGCTCACCTTGACTACTCGCAGGTGGTAATCCACTACTTTGTCTGCAATCACCATGGGGCTTTTGTCGTTTAGCCTCTGGGTAATGCGCAAGACCACATGCACCTCCCAGGTGTTGTTGCTTAGTCGTTTCACATCTCCTGGCTCTAAAAAACGATAAAGGCTTGCCACCTGTGCTCGATTAAAGAGTTGTGCCTGTTGGTAGGCGTTAAAAGTCTGTGTCACAAGCTCTTGATGGCGAGGAGTGAAATAGTAATGAAAACCTTTCAGGTTCGTTGCAAACTCCTCTTTCCCCATTTGAGACCAGGAATTTAGGGGCGGGACTAAAGAGGTGACAAACCCATGCACGTATTCATCAGGCACCTCTCCGGCTTTCATTAATCCCCCATTAGCCACCATGTTGGGCGCCAGCCAAAACTCCAGCTTCTTAGGGACTGTGCTCAAGGCGCCAATGAGTCCTGCAACCAAAAGCACTAAAATAATAATAAAAGTGAACAGCACGCGATTCACTTGATTGAGTGCATCAATCTTGTTCCAGTAATTAAACACGACGTGCTCCTAATCGTTTTGAGGTATGCCAAAGACCGCGATGGGCTAGATAAGGTGGTCGCACCAGGCCCCATCTGGCCAGTTTTATTCTTATTTTTTTCATTAAATATCCGTGTGGTTTGCCCGCTTTTAAGCGAGAAATCGGTTTTGGCGCGAGGCTCACCCCGACAATGAAGCCAAGCACCAAACCGAGACAGCCAAAAGCGCCAGGAAAGCTGAAAAACACGCCGATGATCGTGAACACCAACGCCATCACCCCTGTGGTGATGGCCACAAGAATCATAAGTTCACGTAAAGTCAGCCCCTTAAATGCGGGAAAATCATGGGATAAATGACGGCTTGATGGGGTAGTCATGTTGTATCCTTAAAGTTTAAATTTATCGATTACGGTGTACCCTAAATAGCCCGTTGCAATACTGATGGTCAGATAGACAATCCCCATCACTGCAAAATTAGCAAATACTGCAAGCGAGCCGCCTTCATGTTTTTTAGCTTCTTCAATCCCATGCGATATCGTGGATATAAATTTGGTGAACATCACCACCGAGACGATGAATAACAAAATCATCAATCCCTGTCTCACCACATTGGATAAGACAGTCATGGCACTCTTATTGCCTTGAGTCATGTCATCAGATGCCGCGACCTTAGGAAACCAACCACTATCAGCCCAAAGTGCGGGCGCGTAGCTTAAATTGACCAGGGCGAGGCTGGCACTAAGTGCCCAGCGATTTATTGTTTTTGGTAGGTGCATCATATCTAACTTCCTTTTGTTGTTAATAAACCGATAAATAAGGTGAGGCCTATGAGCAAACGCACGGTTCTTGAGCCTAGAGCCACCATGAATAGTTCCGAGGCTTTCGCCTCCTCACTCATAAAGTGCACAATCGACCAAAGAATGGCTAAAATCACACACATCAATGCAACGAAGCGAATCAGCCCGCTATAAGTTAAGGCCTGTTGCCCTCCTGCTTCGTTAAATGCTCTGGCAAAGTCACCCGCAAGTTGTTCTCTCATCGCTAGTTCCCCACAAAATCAAATGCGAGTGGCTTAACGGTTTTAGGCTCAATGGCAGGCTTATTGATGTAGTCAATCAAGGCATTGCGAATGGCCACTAAATCCTCGCGAACCCCTGGATGGGTCTTTTTATCACTGCCTTCAAAGGCATTAATATGTAATTGAATGCGGGAATTAGGCTCAATTTCCTCTTCTGCCTCGGCTAATAAGGGCAGCGTGGCGTTAATTTGATTAATCACCCGCACTAAGGTTTTATTAAGCTCCGCCTGATTGCTGAAACTCACAGCACTTAAGAGCATTAATCCCAATCCAAACAGTGTTTTTTTCATCACATCTCCTTATAAATATTTTTTAAATCGACTGGAGGTCACGCTCACCAAACAAGCGAGCAACACGCTTAAACTCACGAAAATAGGGGTTGGTGATAAGGCATGCGGGATGGCAAGCCATAGAATCAAGACCCAAAACAAGGCGCGTCGCGCCAAAGGAATGGATTTATGAAAGACATAGGTTGATTCACGCCCTAAAGAGGCCGTACGAATGGCTCGTTGATTTAATCCGTCCACAAGTCCTGCACTAATGGCTAATAAAAACAGCGGAATGGCTGCAACTAGAATGGCACCTTTAATCAGTAATAAATGGCCTGTTACTCTTAATAAAAGCCGAGTTTGTTGTGCCTTTAACCAAAACTCATTAAAGGTTTGTGTTAACTCTGGCGCTATTGAAATTGGGTCTGGTTGAATCACCGCATCCATTTGCTCTTGTGCCATTTGAGCAAGCCTACCCCCTACATCTTGTGCTTTGATCAAAGTGCTCGCCGAATGAGTGCGAAGGTCAGGGGTAACCCTTTGGCTTAACCAAGTAGTGAATGAGGTGTCGCTAAATTCACTAACAACCACTGCTTGCTTTAGGGACAGGGCTTGAATGGCGTTAGCAGCTGATTCAAAGCCTACATGAACCCAAGACCATAATGCCCAGGCCATTAAAACCATCCATCCAAGAAAGGCGACACACACCCAGCTCACCACTGCTCGTTTAAGCCAAGATGATTTTTTAACAGGTCTTTGTTTTTTTTCTACTGCCATATAACCCCCGAATCATAGGCAAAGGGGTAGTGACGCACATCCAGTAAAGAGGCTAATTCATCGACATCCACTGCCTGTAAGGGTAGGCCCGCCAATTGTGTTAACTCATGCAGCGCGCGCGATGTGGCCACATTAGTAACAAGTCCCAATGCCTTGCTCTTTTGCAATTGCAAGGCATGTGCTTTTAACCAGACGCGGGAACGTGCATCATCGCCTACTACAAAAAGAGCGTGTGACAAGTTGCTGTTTCTAATGGTTTGTGTGTTCACGACTCCAGGATTTATACGGCTGGTTACTGGTAAGGGAAATTCTTCTGGTTCAGTTTGTGCTCCTTCCTGTTTTGAGGGAACCTGACCTGCCTCTAAATAGGGAGTTGCATCAATAACGGGTGATTCAATGGCTATCACTTTCAGCGCATAACAGGCTGCAATGAGACTCCAGGAGATGAAAAAAAACAGGGTTCGCATGTTAAAAAACTCCCAAATCAACAACGCTTGAGGCGCCGCCTCTGGCCAACAGCAATAAAGGCGTGGTTTTTTTAGAGGCATTCAGTGCGTCAAAACTTAATTCACCGTGATTTAGGGTAATAGTTCCATTGCTTACTAATTCTCGTGGAATTTGATTAAGGTTTGCCCACACCTGAACCGCACGGTCATCCATGCCCATGAGCATCAAATGCAATCGTGTATTGGGACTTGCATTAATTGCATCCATTAAGGTTAAAAGGATTGTTTTGATTGCGTCATTTGTTTTGATGAATAGAAATAAAGTATCGCCTTCATTTAGACGTATCGGTTTGTAGGCCGCAGGAGAATAAGGGGACGCATCAAACTCACCCACAACAGGTACATTGGCAAATAATTGATTGTAGGCTTTGTAAAACGCGTTATTCCATGCGATGTTTTTGGATACCTTTTGGGCTTCATGGCGAGCAGAAAGCGCTGCAAAATGGGCGCGCTCCGCCTCATTTTGAGCATTAATGCCTAAGACATCCACAGGGGTTTGCCTTAATCCTTTATAATATACCGCACTGCGATTTTGCATTAAAAACACGTAGCGTTTTTCTTCCTCTTCAGTTAATCCCCAAACTCTTGCCTCATGGAGTTGCAAAGGGGTAAGTTTTAAGGTGTTCAAATCTTGCTCTGCGGTGATGTCGTCTTCATTCACTGAAAGACCTGTTTTGGCAAGCGTTTTATCGGTTGATGCCAAAGCATTGGAATTGTTGTGGTGCATGGCAATCCCAGGAATGGTTAAATCAGCATGTGCCTGGACATTTAAGAACATGAGGCTTAATAACAGTGATTTTTTAGACATGACTCACCCCTTCCTTAACCTATGTGCTCATGAGTTATAAGTACTCGCTCAGCGCGTGTATTTTCTAATTCAAGGCGTTGTTTGCCGTAATCAACGCTCACCACCTTCCATCCCGCGAGCGCATCGCCCTTCTCCAGGGGAATGGTTTTGTAGTCATAAGCAACACTGGCAACGGGAACTTGTTGAATGCTGTCAATACTCACGACAGAAAATGGCAGGCTTTTTATGGGTACGTATTTGACCGAGGATTTTTTATCATCCAGGTGAGTTACCACTTCTTTGATGGAATGAAGCTCTTGGCCTAAGGTATTTTGGGTGTGGTTTAGAGTCTCCGTTAATTGTTTGCTGTCGGCTTCTCGAAGCTGGTCGAGCCGACTGGATAACTGTGTAATTTGTTGGGTAATGGCATCAAAATTAACCTCTGGCAGGGGCTTATTAACCGTTTCGCCCAACGTTTTTAATTGAGACTGCAGCTCGTTTAAGCGTGAAACGACCAGAGTGTCAGTCGCTGCGTCCTGTGTTGAAGATGGCTCATTTCGAATGGTTGCCAAACCCAGCAAGGTGGACGTACCTATTGCCAGCATTAAGCCCCCAAAAAACACTCCTTTGCGAGTGGGTAGAATCAAAAGATTTTTTAATTGTTTGATGGCGTTGTTGTTCATGCTTTTTTTCCTTGGAGATTGGTTTGTGCTTTGGCGTATTGCGGTTTTAATTTAAAATTAACCTGGCGATGAAGTGGGTCTTGGATCAGAGAAAACACTTGCTGTCCCACCAGAACCTCTAATCCATCCTGTACCGTCAATGGCCCGAGATTTCTCACCACTTGCGGTAGGGGTTGATTCATGATGTTTTTAAGCGCCTGGCTTTGTACCTTCTCATCAACCAGAGCGTATCCTGAATACTGCATCCAATGAGTTAATGCTTCACCTACGGTATGAATGCTTTGAGGAAAATGGATTTGTTGCACGGTGAGCAAAGGGTTAATTTGTGAGGTTAACGGCTTATTCTCAACGGTTGCATAACGATTCACCTGGGTGACTTGAGCTGCACTCACAACGCTGGCAGACAGGCACAAAAACACGATGCTGGTTGTGGTTTTTAACTGATTTACTGTTTTCACGGTCAAAAATCCCCCATCACGCTTCAAAAAGCGCAATTTTTTATTTCATTGATTTTTTATCTGCCAATACTTAAGCGCATTGGCAGTCCATTGGATTTAGATTAGAAAATGCCTGATAAGGTCCTCACTAATCCTTGCTCTAGAACAGGACGTGCGTCTTTAAAAGACAGGTTCACTTTATTGGCATCGGATACCACTCGAGTTCGATAATGCTTATAGTTAGTTTGATTACTCGAAGTTTGATACGTGCCTGATGAGGTTCCATTTTCAAGTGCCGAAGTAAAATGCTCCTGCACCGTGACTCCTTTTCCAACTCGTTCAGAAATTTGAACATCAGTCACCACAGTGTAATTAACATCTTTTACTAAGGAATCTGCAGCCAGTCCTACAAGCCCCCCTGCAATTCCACCGCCCAGCATGGTATTGGAGTTTCCAAAGGAACCAATGGCAGCCCCAGTTGCTGCTCCTGCTAAAGCCGAGCCATAACCGCCACCGAGTGCATTTTCAGAGGCAGAGTGACTCATTTTTCCAACTTTACGAATGTTTGCTTGAATCATGTAATGGGCTTGTGCGGGATTAGTAACAACGCGATAGCCGCGTTCAGTTAATGCTTGAGCCAGCGGTTTCTCAATCGCCAAGCTCTCTTCTGAGGTGTTTTTTACGGAGACAAACACCGTTTTTTGTGACGGCGCAACGGGATCGAGAAAGATGGTTTTACTTAATTTAGTATTCGCCTCTAAAGTATGGTGCTCTAGTGCTGTTTGGGTTGCGGCACAGCCTATTAATGTTGATACAGCACAAGCTATTACAGTATATTGGATTGCTGTCTTAAGCCCTACTCTTGTTACGCTCATCATTATTCCTTTAAGTATTGTTGTTATTAGTTCACTGTATTTTTTCTTAATTAATGGCTCTTATTGGCATTATTGTTAACATGTATAGGCTTTATATAAAAACCACCCTGCTCTTTCTCTTTTTTTAATTTCAGATAAATCTCTTCACGATGTACGGAAATGGATAATGGTGCATTAATACCAAAGCGCACTTGATTGCCTTTAACGCCTAAGACGGTGATATTGACCTCGTCACCAATCATCAGAGCTTCTCCTATTCTCCTGGTTAAAATGAGCATTTGTTTTTTTCCTTTTTTTATTAATGAATAGTCATTGATGGATTTGAATTCTGTTGAAACGCAAGGGTTTCGCATGCATCGGCTGTCTTTTCAAAAGCCTCCCAGACGTCAGGTCTTAGGGTTTCGTCATACGCTAATAAAAGCTTGTTGGCGCATTGTTGCAGCATGGTCAGTAAGTCTTCAGTCAAGGTTCTCATTGAGTTACGCTCCTATGTGTTGTTTGATTTGGTTTAAGTACCCATCCCCTACCTCAATATTTCGGGCTGGTTTGATTCGATGTGGCGCCTCTATTTTAGGGAGCTCATGGCCTTGTTGAATCAAATGACATACTTGCTCATACTTATCTTTAAATTTCCTATAAGCTTCGCCATCATCATCAATTGAGAAGAAATCAAAAGGCATTTTTTTTGCTACGAATTCAATCACTGGATGACTCCAGCGTGGAATCGCCTTGCGAACGCTATTCTTGAACTCCCAATAGGCATCGGATGCTTTCGGCAGTTTTAAATCATCATAAAAAGCCATACATAGTGCTTTGAATTGCAAGCAATTAGGTGGGTACTCAGCAAACTTTCCATTGCCCGATAAGTTTCTTAATCGTTCCATTCCGCTCTCCAGAGCTTTAGGCGTTAAGCCTTTTAATGTGTCAAACCAAGTGCCGTTGTCATGCGTACCAAATTTAGTTAGAAACAAAGTGCCGTAGATTTTGGTGAGTTCCATCCAAAGCCAGGACACATGGTCTGTACTCAAGTTCGGCGCTGATGACTTTTGAGGTTGGGAATAACTCTTCTGTTGAAGGTTTGCAGGCGTTCTGGTTGAATCTTGCGACTGTCTCCAAGGCTGCGTCATAAGAATTGACTTTAGGGGATGCACGCTCATTGTTTGTACTCCTTGTCTGAGTGTTTGATATCATGGGCTCTTGTTGTTTGCGTTCGGCATGTTTAGCAAGAAAACTTAAATAAATGGGGTTGAAGTCAGCAAAAGTACTTCCCCATGCAGTGTTTTTGTCAATGAATTCTTGGATGATGTTGCTGTCAGTTGCAAAGCCGTAGCCTGATGCAATTGCTCGTGCAATTGTTTTTTGGCTGGGGTAGAAATTTGGCGATATGAGTTGTTTTAAATTTTTATTCCCAATTTCCTCGCCTAAGTTGTTGTTGTTTGTATTGTTATTTATATTAATAAATAACTTCTTTACACAGGGGTTAGGTATGTTAACTTCTGTGTTAAGTTCTATGTTAACTTCCTCATCAAAAACAACCTTTTCGTCAATGTTTTCTTGATTGTTGACTGGGTTTGTTAGTGTGTTAACTTCCGTGTTTTCAAAGATTTTACTAAAAATTTTAGGTAGTTGAGGAAAAAGGAATTTGAGGGATTGACCTTCGGAAACCACTTTAAAATATTCCCCGCATTCCCTCTCAATTGATTTGATGTAATTACGAATAGTTTGTTTGGATGGCGTACCACTTTCTTTTCTTCCTGGTGCGGAGTTAATTTCAATTAGCTTAGCAATATCATGATAGGAAACATCATAAACGATGCCCGTTGCTGGATCTGCCAAATTAATAAGAGACTTAATTAATAATGCGGGACCATAAGGGAATCCAATAAATGGGCGCTCTACATCTATTCTAGCTTTATTGAAGCATACGACTGCTTGAAGTTTATTTATAATTGAAATTTCATTACACATCTTAAAGATCCATTATTAATTGTTAATTGGCTGTTGCCATCAAATTAAACAAATTGTTCTATTGGATTATTTTTAACGAAGATTGTGTAAAGAATATTGTATTGAGCTATCATCCATAATTTCCTTGTCTAATGAATGCAATGGCTCAATCTATATGTTATGATTTTCACCATGGCATTCTGTCTTATGCCCGAATACACCGAGAGTTACTGTTTGGCGACCGTTCTCTCGGTGTTTTTTTTAAAACCTATGAAGATATTAACGCATAGCAATTCATGATTCAACATTTTACTCGATTTTTTTTCGACAAAAGTGTATTTTAATGAGATTAACCTAAATTTACACTAAAGATTACTATGACAGCACGCGGATCAATTACAGTTTCCTGGGAAGATGTGAAACAGGATGTGGCTAGACTAAACCCATCTTTACATCAAATTATTGAAAATGATATTAACTTAGTTCCATCGGAATTAACTATCCTAAGCTATAATTATGGCAGCCAGATAGGTGATGAATCGTATTTTTATTTCCCCGATTTAAAAAAATCTCCAACAATGCCATTCTGCATGGTCTATGAAAACAATTTTGAAATGTATATGGAGTTTAATGAACGAACATCACCATGGAAAATATATAAACCAGGGCAAATTTTCCCATATACTAAATTTTTAAAAAATAATTACCTATATGAGCCATCTGACATACTTAAAATGACAGCAGGTATAAGGAATTCCTTTTTATTAATGAATAAATTCAGCGATAAAAAGAGACATTCATGGTTACAAAAAAAATATAATCTAACATGCTCCGTTCCCAATAATTTCGATGAACAATTTTTTGTTTTAAAACAAATCAGTGATCATATTAATCCTTCATGGAAAGCTAAATTACTTTCATTTCCTAAAACATGGGAAGAAAAAGCGTATAAATCACCTATGTTTGTAGATTATTTAAATTCTGTTGCCAATAATGATCATATTTTTAAGAGAAATATTTTATTGTATGACTATCTTCTAAATACCATTAATTTGGATAATAAAATAACTAATAATGGATTTATTAAGGAAGTAATTCGATATTTATTTTTCGTAGCCTGTGGAGATCAACCCGCTTATTTACCAACATCTAATGAATCAAACGCACCAATAAGCCTCTTTAGAGAAGCATATATTGACATTTTTAAATCTGAAACGATTCCCATTTTTATGACGCCACATAAATTGTCACCTTTTGAGTCAAATGAAACAGTGTATTATTCTCTTAATAAAGAAGATTTTTTATTCAAACCAAATCAAATCTCTAACTTAAATAAATTGTCTTCTGAAATTAAATCAGCTTTTGAAAATACTTGTGAAAAGATCTACTCTTCCAAAGTTGCAGTAAATACAATACTCCATAAATGCGCTGATAATTTAAATATTAATTTAATTCATCGTTGGAATATCAACTCTTCATCTGAAAACAATCAAGAAGAACTATTCTTTAATAAAGACAATTATCTCATGGACGAAATATCAAAATATAAAAACCTGGAATTTCCATTGAATTCATTATTTTTATCAGGGTGTTTTTCCATATCATATAAAAAAAATTATAAAGTATTAAATAAATGACCATTGGAAAGGAAATATGATTCTAATTTTAAAATGCCGTCAAAAATTGCCGTCAAATTACTCTTGGATATCTTTTTTTTATCTAAAAATTTAATAAAGTCGGATGATAAAAATAGTTTTTGTTCACGTCTAATTTTATCCGAAACAATTTTAAGTCTTGTTTGTTTGTAACTAAAAGAATCTAATTCATTTAATATATAGGTAATTTTATGAGTATGATTTTTCTTATACTCTAAATAAATAACAATATCGTGTGCTATCTTTTCTAAGAATGGGGTCGCTGATTGTAT
The DNA here is from genome assembly GCF_000423305.1 of Legionella moravica DSM 19234. Taxonomy (GTDB): domain Bacteria; phylum Pseudomonadota; class Gammaproteobacteria; order Legionellales; family Legionellaceae; genus Legionella; species Legionella moravica. The sequence continues at coordinate 51,848 of NZ_AUHS01000021.1, forward strand.
CGGGATTGATGTCATGCTCTGTAGATTTTTTTCTAAATAATCTATAAGAGTAGGATACATTTTATTTGCTAGATCCCTGATAATATAGATATTTTTTGAACTATGCACGATAGGGATTTCACTTTTGATTGATTGATGATTTTTTTGAAAATATAAAAGCACATCTTTCTTTTTTTGATCTATGTAGTGCGCTTTTAATTGAACAAAAATTGCTTCTGGAACAGCAGCTTTTAGTGTCAACCAATTTCGTTTTTTAAAGTGAATTTTCCTTAATTTACAGATTAAATTATTGTCACATAAGTGTAACTTTTCTAATGTGGCTCTAATGTTCACCATAGCAATGGTTTTATCAAAACCATGGGTAGAGGGAAAATATGAAATTGCAACTTCATCATCCCCATCTAATACACCTGATAGATAATCTTCAAAAACCTTCCCAGATCCTAACATCCCATAATTACGAAGCTCATATGCCCGAAGAGCCCCCAGAGAAGATAATCCGATTACTTTTATTCCTTGCTCTAATACCCACAAAATCTCTTTATGAGTAACACTAGCTTGTTGTTCAAACACACCATCTACAATAACTATTATTTCTATGCTTGGGTGTTTGAGTAAAACTCCGATTATATCCCCTCTTCTAATCGCTGGTAACAATAAATCGCTATCCTGAATATATTCTGATAATTCATCATGAGAAATTGTTGAGTCAACAAATATAGCTCTTTTTTTATTATTCATTATTTATTAGGAAAGTTTTTAAAATACATATATCTTCGTTACAGTAAGAGTATACAGCTAAGTCGTTATTGTTGTAATTTAGAAGTTTAACAATTTGATCGAATTGTTGTACCAGAGAAAGGTTCGAGGAATTAAGATTTTCGAAATAGATTTTTTCTGGAATTTGAGTCAATGTCTTTAATTTTAAAAAATTATAACAAGATTGATCCAAATCATCTCTTGCGCCAGATATAATACCAACTTTTGATTGAATTGCCTCAATATAGGCTTTCATAACCGCCTCATGCTTTGAAAAATGACAGCTATAACCAGCTACTACAGACTGATTATTTAGAGGATTACTATTTAAAATATTACTTTCAATCACAGGCAAATTAAAAATATTCTCATAAAAATAAAACGAGGCACTTATTTTATTCATATCTGTAAATCTGAATATGTCGCATTCAACGTGCTCTAGCTGTTTTTTTTTGGATAACTTGGTTGAATTTCTTTCTATTAATTCTAAAAAACTATAAATTAATGCTTCTTTATAATTTGACCCCGACGCAATACCATCGGAATTTTGTCCAAATATTTTAGAAAGAAGTAAATTACTATCAAGAGATAACGCTATATGTGGTATGTATATTTCTTTATTTGATATTAGGGTTCTTCCAAGGCACCAATCAAGACTTTGCTTACTTAATACTGTGGCGCCATAGTCTTGTTTATTTAAATTAACAAATAAATCATGATTATTAGCCAAATCTTCTTGTGAAACATTAATTATTTCTGGTTTAACTTCTTCTGCAAAATAAGTCTCTATAGATTCCATCAATGCTGCACACTGGGCCTCATCTTTATGTATTGATTTGCCCATGCTGACAGTTATTGATTTTGCATTCGGACGAATAGCAGAAAATATTTTTAGATCGGATGTATCATCTAAATAACTTAAATCAGCAAGCCTTGAAATTCCAGCTTGCTTTATATATTTTGAAAGCAGGGATAAAGTATCACCAGCAGATCTAAACCTCAAACTCATGATAAAATCATCCACCAGAAATTGCAGATAAAATATTCAAGGAGTCCTTATCTGTTAATTTAATGTAATTCAGTGTGTCTATTTTTATGCCATTTAAATAAAGTAATATATAATCTTTTGGCAAATCATCTTCGAATAAATACTTATATTTAGTTTTTAAAACATCACTTAGAAGTTCTTTCCAATATATTTTATCATTTACGATAAAACTATTGCTCAGATGATTTAACGCTCCAGGAAAGCTAACAGAAACTTCCATTTTAAATTAGGCTGATGGAATTCAAGGAAATAGGATTTTCAAATATATCATAAACTTCCTGAATATCTGTTTCAAAAAGATTAATATCCTGTTCAGATAAGGATACATTAAATTCTTGTTTATCATCCATTTTGCACCATATAGAACGAATTAATCATATTTTATTATATCATTGTTTTCTAAAGAGAAAAAATCATCTATTAAATCACTGTAAACGGAACTATATCCAACGAATGAAGCTGCAGTATTACTTGCTGATTTTGGAGTGTCATAATAACCACCAATATGAACTCGAAAATCAAAATTGTATTGTCCTTTAAGTTTTGGTAGGGATATTTGTGATACTTTGCCTTTTTTAAGAGGTATGTATCCACAAAAATCATATACCTCATTATTATTAAGCTTAATCGTCATATCTTTATCTAGCTCAAGGAGTACCATAGCGGTCTCCAGAGAAATCCCTGCCCTTCTTCTATGAATCAGATTTATAGCACCACCTGCTTGGCGAATATTAGTTTCTAGGAAAATGGGCTCTTGGTAATCATCTAGAAAAAATTCTGTATGCATAACACCATTTTTATATTCTAGTAATTGCTGAACTTTAATGGATTCTTGCTCTATTTTTTTTTCAAGAGACAAATCAACTATAGGGAAACTGGCAATTATTTTCCCGTTTAGAAACCTATGATTAGGATAAGAATATCTCCGTGCCTGAATATACTTAACTACGCCATTTTTTACTATCAATTCACAATGAAACAAGGGTTCAGGATAGAATTTTTGCAAAATAAACTTTATTTTAGAGTCAAAGCAAGTACTCTTCCAAACTATAAAGTCATTTTTACTTTTAATATGATAACCACCCTCTGCACCAGCAAGATTGTCTGGTTTGATGAAATACTCACTGTAACCTATTGAATCAATAATATCTTCATACGCAAGATCTTCATGATAATCCAATGTTTTTGGAACCATCATATAAGGACTTAATAGTCTGTACATCTCTGATTTGACTTTATATTTCTCTATTGTTGGATAATTAATCCCAGGAATATTATATTTTGTTCTGAGCTTAGCTGCTTCAATTAGAAAATTATCATTAAAACAAACAATAGCATCAACCCTATTATTTTCTATGATTTTCGCTATTTCATCTATACACAAAGAATTATAATAAACACTGTTCTCTTTTCCGACTGTCTCTGTGCCCTCAAAATAAGCCAATGTTGGTTCAATATCGTTGGTTTTTAACAATTCAAAATCAACCAACTTATATGTAAAGGGCATACCAATTAATAAAGGGAATAATTTTTGCATTTAAGTAACCCTGTATTTAAATATAGAATTATATGCTAATGAGATTACTATCAAACCCATCATCGTGTTGATAAGCATTGCATCTAAAGATAAGTTAGTTAACTGAGAGCAAATGTATACCGAAAGATAGATTAATGAAGGACACAAACCATTAAGCACAATTACATTAAAGCTAGCTAAGCGCGTGCCTTGAAAATTATTGTAACCCGAAAGTTGTGCTACCTGACGCATAAAAAACATACTCATGTATTCTATATATGCAAAAACTCCAAACATAGTTATTAGTAAAATACTCACATGCTGCTCACTAATTAAAGAATAATAAAAAATCAAAAAAACCAATGGTACTAAGTAATTTATATAAGAAATTTGTTGATATAATTTAATCCGGGAATATTCAGTACGGCTCTTTACTAGTGACCAGGCCATTATGGCGCCTAAAATTAAAGAAACAAAAGGTTCAGAGGAATATGCAAAATTAAATAAATCAATACTGCTATGCAGATTGTGTAAGAAATAAGTTAATACCGAACCGGTAAACACTGCTAAAATAAGCCCATAACCCAATGAAATATTAATTATCAGTTTAAGGTCATTCGTGTGTAATGATTTTTTAAAATTATTATATATTATGCCTATGAATACAATTGTCAGCATTGGAGCTAGAACCCCAATAGACATAACAAATAAAGATAAACAACCAGAAAATATTAATGCTATAGTGATCAATATAATATAAGAAAATGCCCCTAATCTCCCAAATTTTAAGACTATCTTTAAACAGTCCCTCCAATATCCACGAATAATCAGTAAGTAAATAACAAATATGACTTCTAAATAAACACAATATTTACTATAAACTGTTAACTCGTTATTTTCATAAAACCATCCAAAAATAAATATTGAAATGATTCCAACTAGGTTCAAACTAAAACCGAAGTAATTATTAGCCTGGGTCACACTGATTCTTTGATTTTTTGTATATGTATTTAACTCAGCTCTGATTAAAAGCTGAAAAAATGAGATAATGAAATAATGAGCCCCACTCCAAAAATAAAGCTGGAGCTTATTAGCCGGATTTAAGACGAAGTAACTACTAATAACAAAAATAATACTAAGGATTGATGCAATAAAACGATACCAGTGAATAAACAAATGTTCTCTGTTTTTAAAATAATTCTTATTTAAGAAGTCCATGAAAAATGATAAAAAAATACTGGTAAATGCAATTAGAATTGTAATTTGTGAAAAAAATAAAATGAGCCTACTACTTTCATGCAACACTTGAGCATAGGCATTAAGCTCTACACCAAGTGCTCGGATAGGAAAATATACTGGTAAAATAAAAAAATAAATTAAACCAATATTCTCCGAAACTCCCCTGATAAATCTTCCTAACATTTTGTTAATCACATCCGTTCCCTTTTAACAACTTTACAAATACAAATGCTGAGGTTGATGACATAAAATGCTTTTGAGACTACAATGAGCAGATGTTGGTCTTAAAGTACCTAAAGTTTCAGTTCATGCTCTAGATTCAATAAATTTTTTCGTTATTTTTATAGTCATATATGCCATCAGAACGCTATTGTAGACAAATTAATCTTCTTGGGGAAGAAAACCAGCTTAAATTAGCTGAGGCTTCTGTGTTAGTAATTGGAGCCGGAGGAATCGGCTCCCCAGCTCTTATGTACTTGGTGGCTGGTGGCATTGGGAAAGTAGGTTTTATTGACTATGATTTTGTGACTCTGTCTAATTTACATAGACAAATTCTTTATACCGAACATGATATTGGGAGCACCAAATCATCTATTGCTTACCAAAAACTAAGCTCCATAAACTCAGAAACAAATTTAATTGAATACAATTCAAAATTAAATATTGAAATTGCAAATAGTATTATTCCTCAATACGATTTAATTATTGATGGTTCCGATAATTTTAAAACTCGTTATTTAGTTAATGATATTTGTTGTCAATTGAATAAACCATTCATTAGCTCAAGTATTTTTCAAAATAAAATACAAATCATTTTTTTTGATATTAAACAAGGATGTTATAGATGTATATTTCCTGAACCACCACCACCTTTTTTAATGAACAACTGCTCTGATGCTGGCGTTCTAGGTCCAACAACAGGTATAGCTGGATCGATGACCGCATCATTAGCCATTAAATATTTTGTAAATCCAAACGCCACCCCAGTTCAAAAAATAATTACTTTTGATAGTGATACCTTAAAGACAGAACAGTTACCATTTTCACAAATAGATCGCTGTTCAGGCTGCCATCATAAATCGATTTCTTGGCCAACTCAAAATTTTAGTGTGGAACTTCAAAAAATTGATTTATCAAATTATAAAGTCATTGATATTAGAGAAGTTAATGAAGATCGTAAGGTCAAGTTAACTAGTGATGAACTTCATATTCCTTTCAGCCAGATGATTGAGCTATCTAATAAAATTCCACAGGATAAATTGCTTGTTTATTGTCAAAGTGGCGTTAGAAGTGATTATGCAGTGCATTTACTGCGCAAAAACGGGTTTCATGCGTTTTCACTTGACCAGGGAGTATCTACTTTGAAAATCAATACTGATGGATTTGCTTATTTATAAATATTTTTAATTTTCAATATCAAGATAATCATAAATCCTTTCAATACTTTCAAATTCCATCAAAACTCTTATTCGACCTGTCTTTAATGCATTAATTCTTACATTTTTGTTGTATAGGTTTAAAAATTTTTCGGATAAGATCTTCATGTCATCACTTGAAACCAGAGGCCTATTATTTATTTTTGTAACCTGAGGCTCAAGTAAATCCAGATATTTCTTCTCCTTAATAAACTTTTCTGTTTCTCGAACAGAGAGTTTTTTGTCTATAACATATTGAATTACAATATTTTGAAATTTATGATCTAAAATAATTGCTGCTCTAATATGGCCATAATCCACATCCCCATTTTCCCAAAACAATTTACATTCAGGGCTTAATAATGATGCAACACGAATTAAATTGGCAACAGTAGATCTCGGCTTACCGATTATTTTGGATACTTGATCAACACTTAAAAAATGCTCATCCTTAAGCTTTAATAAAGATTCAGATTCTTCAAGTAAAGTTAGCTGTTCTCGTTGAATGTTTTCAATTAATGCAATGGCAAAAGCTTCTCTCTCATTAACATTTTTTATTAGACAGGGAATTACAGTTAAACCAATTTCTAAAGCTGAAAGATATCTTCTCTCACCAGCTATCAGCTCATACTTTTCATCATCCATTTCTCTAACAATAATAGGTTGTAAGACGCCTTGTTCTTTAATAGACTCTACTAAGTCTTGAAGAGACTCTTTTGAAATTTTCCCATGTTTGCGAGGTTGATATTTACCAAGAACAATTTTTGCAAGCGAAATATTTTTCATTATATTTCCACTTTGCTTTTCATGGTTTAAGTTTAATAAATCAACTTCAATTGCATTAATACCCTTGCCTAAGATATTCATAAAATTGCCTTTTATTTGCTTGCAAAAAAAAACTTAAAAACCCCTATAATCCTCTGCCATCATGGGCTATAGAAGACTTGTCCCGTACGGGACTATTATTCTTCGCTTGCTATATCCTTAAGAAACTTTCGGTCCGCATACATCCATTGGCTTAAAGCCATCCGAATAATTGCGGGTTTAATATGTACTTCCAACATTTTTCTAGAATTTTTTATGTTAAGCTCTAAATCTATTAATTTCTCTATGTTATGCATATCAATATTTGCTTGAACAGGATTAGAACCAATGTTTTTCATCATGGCTCCTAATTTAATTTGAGTCAGTAAATTAATAAGAACATAATCATCGGATGAATTATTCCAATTAATATCATCTACTGATGAACTTTTAAAAAAGTGTTCTAAAGCCTCATTTACTAATTGAGATTGCTTCCCTCTTCCCGAATATTCTTTCTTGGCTTTTTCTTGAATAGATGTCCATAATTTTTCTGGGACGCGAAGAGTAATTTTTTTTTGTTTTTTTAAACAACTCTTTTGTTCTTTAGGTCTTTCTAGAAACATTATTTTTCCTCAGTACTTTTTCCCAATAAAAATTCTTCCAATGATTTTAAAAGAGATACCATATCATCAACTGTCTTAACTTCTGAAATAGTCGAATAATCCTTCAATTCGGGTATGCAGCTTAGAAGCTTATTACCTGCTTTAACACAATTGTCGATTGTTTTAATTTGCATTGAAGCAACGGATCTTTTGCGGCCATCAGTTCCTCTTGGAATGGGTTTTTTCATTTGAACAGGTAATTCAATATTTTTTTCTAACAACTTATAAATAAATAATTCCTGGCGATCTTGTCGATTATATGACGCCACTTTAATGAGATTATTGGCTGATAAATGCCCCGACTCCAACGCTGAGTATATTGATGAATGATACTTATCTGGATATAAAATTAATTTAATTAAGGTGGAAGCTAAATCTTTCTGAATTTTTAATCTAGTTGAAAGGTCTCTAACTGTTATCTTTGGATTTTCTTTAATTTCTTCAGAGGCAAGTTTAAAGTTACCTAGAACACTAATATTAGTCCTCAAACTATTTTCAGTAATTTGACGACCAATCTTATCTCTTCTGCTCAAATTATGAAGGCCTTCATTGCGAATTGCCTTAATATAGGGAATGCGACCAAGAATACAAGCCAAACGTCTTAAGTGACCCTCAAGCACAACTAATGTATTATTTTCAGAGTCTGATTCAATTTCGATCGGCTGTATTTGTCCAGTCTCCCTAATGCTTTTTGCAAGATTAACCAAAAAGTCAAATTCTTTTTTTTGAGTGATATTGGGAGAGTTAAGAAGCTCTTCAAATTGAGGAAATATAATAGATTCAATCAATTTGCCATCAACTTCTTCTTCATTAATTTTTACTAAACAATTCAAGTTCATATTAGATTCAAAAATATCCTCCATATCGATACCAACATGTTTTACCAACCAGGCATCATCAATCACCCAGTCTGGACGAGGATTATGAGCGCTAGGTTTTAAAGCTTTTGGCCTAACTTTATAATAGCCTTCGTCATTTCCATCATTAAAACTTACTTGTTTAGAAACATTTCCAAAATTTAATGACCTAGTAACATCACCATTTGATGAACTTGGTTTTTTTATTATTGTTTCTGTGCGTTCTATTGTACTGTTCTCAAAAATCATACTCATGCCATTTCCTCCAGCTCTTCTGTTACTAATCCTTTGGTTGCAATAAGATCTTCGAATCCTATTTTTTCAAAAATATAATTACATGCTTTAATCGCATCAATTCTTAATGTTGAACTCTTCTTTAGTCCATTAAAAGGCATAGCTAAATCAGCTCCTTTCGTATCTACTTTTGACATATCTCCAGAATCTCTTAATTCACATGGAATTAAATAAGGCTTGATATAAACACTCTCTTCTAATTTACTACGCTGGTCGTCTTGCCCTGTCCTTTTATTCCAGGCCTTTTGATTGGCTAGAAACCCAATAAGTTTACTAGCTTGAGATCTAGGTTTTGCATCATTTTGTTCATGAAAACAATGCAGCATTGCATTCAAACCCTCACAACTTTTCTCTTGTAGTTGAAACGGCATAACAGTATGAGTTGCAGCACGCATTAGACCAACAGACGTTATTGATATGGCCGGAGCGCAATCTGCAATAATCAAATCAAATCCAGCTTGATACATACGTTCAGGATCAAAAAATTTTCTTGGGATATCATATAAATCATCATATGATAAATTGCTATCAAATTGTTTTTCTTCAATTTTTTTCAAGATTTCATTATGGGCTGGTATAATTTTTAAGTTTTCATATTCATAGGCAGGATAAGCAGCAATAGGCTGATCTTTCATATATAAAGATGCTAGGCTAGAAATACCATCCCAATTAGGATGCAATTCAGGATCATATTCAGGATGAATTGGTGGAAAATATTTTGCAGGTAATTCTAGTCTATTATCTTTAACAATTCGTTTACTTAGGTTTGCTTGCCCATCACCATCTACAGCTAATACTCGCAACCCTAATATGGTAACTGCATAACTAATTAATAGTTGCGCTAACACAGTTTTTCCAACCCCACCTTTATTATTTGCAATAACAACAATTTTTGCTTTGTTATTCTCTATTGCCATATTAACTCCCCTAAATATTAAGATTTGTACTAACTACATTACATCAAAAAATATAAATAATAAAGCATAATTGCACTACCGTAGTGCTTATGAGTGTATTTCTTTTTTAGTGTCGGGAAAGTAGAGATTATATTTTTTTGTTAATAAATTTATTCTTAAATATCAATATGTTATGTGAGTTTTGGGTGTAAAAAAATCATCTGATATTTTTTTAGATATTGATCATTTAAAATTTGTAGTGCATATTAAATCTCAATTAGAAGAGAAATATTATTCATAATAAAAAAAATATAAAATTTATAGAAGACGAAGAATGGTAAATAAATAGATAAAAGAAAAGAGGGCTTTATGGCATGGCTGCAACCAAGCCATAAAGAAAAAACATAGGATACTAATATGCATAATACTTCTGAGGGTATTCAGCTATCATATTAGTATTCCTTAAACTTTTTGTCAACGAATTGGCTAGACGCTAAGGATACTTTACGCATGCAAGAAAGTGCGTTAGTGATGGATTGCATTGATTTCATTAAGAAATCAACAGACACAAACTACAGCTCTCGAAGGGCAGGGGTGGTGCGTCAGGGTAACTGGTGTGGCCATGATCCTGAGTCCCCACGTTTTTTTCAAAAGCCACAGGAACATAAGGATCGCCCCAAAATAATTACCTGGGCGATTGATGCCTGGCGGCGTTACTATGGGCTACCCACATCCTATTTTAAAGAGATCCGTATGCGTCGCAACTCAACGCGCCAGCAGCGCTCTGAGGCACGTGAAGCTTTGGCAAGTATTGCTCAGGTCTTATTACATTACACAGAACTGGCAAGCCTTAGGGTGGGTGTACCTCATGCAAGTGAAGGATTTCGCTCCCTTACCATCGAATTTCTTGCTGATAAGGCAGGAATTGGTTTAAAGCGCGCACAACGCGCCATTAAATTACTGGTACGTGCAGGCTATTTAAAAATGATTGAGCGTTTTGATGTTAAAGTGGATGCCGGTAAAGAGCGTTTTATTGGTCTTGCTGCCGTGAAGTGCCTAACGCCCGCCTTTTTTAAAGCATGCAATATTAATCTGCAGGCGCTGTCTGCACAGCGTGCTCTTGCGCGTAAACGGCTTAATAAGAAGCGAAGCACCTTTATTGCTAATGCTCAGGAGTCTCAGGCTGCCGCACGTAATATTCTTGATTTTATAGCTCCCAAAGGGAATGCTAAAACCCACATTGATGTGATGAAAGACATGCTTAAGTCTGAGCTGAAAACTGAAGAGCAGGTGCGCGAAAAAGAACGCAGACGAAGAGAATCCCTTGAGCGCCGCCACAAATTGCGGGAGTAGGGCGCTGCAACTTACTTCAACACCCTTACCTTTGTTATTTTAGAGATATTCCTCTATACCCCCAATACCACTAAAATGCCTCACAAACCCTGATTTTTATCATTATCTATAATTAGAGTAGGACAAGAGCATTCATTACCTGAAAAACATGTGAATTACATGGAATAAACCACCATTTTTAATAAAACCCGCTGTATATATTTTGTCATAATGATATTTAAGTGTCTTATAGAATAGCTTTTAAGTGTCCGCTCTTACTTATAGTCCCGTTTAAACCTTCTTGAATATTATCCACAAAGATGATCTGTGGATAATTAATAATAAGGAATTCGCTACGCTCATCAATCATTTCATCTTATTAAAAGGAATTGGCCTATGGCCAATAATCAAATAAAAAAACAAACAAAGCAATAATTAAAGATCGATTGCCTCATCACCCATCACTCAATCGCAATAAAAGATAACTCCGCATTTTATTAAGAACAATGACTACTCACTCGCAAGCTCGCTCCGTTCCTCATTGTTCTTAATAAAATACTCCGTTATTTTTATTTTTGCGACTGAGCGATGAATGACGAGGCACAAATCTAAACCTTTCTTTTAAACTGCTTTAAATGAATTCGCTTCGCTCATAACTATTAAATGCTCCTAAGCTCCAAAATCAAAGGCAGGTGGGCAAAATTCGAACATACCTTTATCCACATTTTTAGGGGATAACCATGTGAATAGATTGAATTAAGGCAATACCGATAAGGACTTAAGAACAAGGAGAAAGTGTACTCAATGAGAGTAATAGTTAAATGAAATAGTAATTAACTATTTCATTCGAACATTATTTTGAAGATTAAAAGTTAAGCATAACCCTTTTTTACCAAGATCCCGGACGGGAGGCTAATTGATAAAAGAAATGTATCAACAGATGGTAAATACAAACAGGTGTAAAACCCAAATTAAACATATCTAATGTATCAACTATTGATAAATTCAATGGATATCAATAAACTGCCTTCAATAATTACTATAGAGCTTTATAAACTATGGCCAATAAAAAACGCAAAGTATCCCGGGATGATTATGTATCCTGTTATCACTATTTTGAACGTGCCATTCAAAATAATCGATTCATGACTGAAGAGACGAACAATTCGGTGAGAATAAAAGCAATCCACGCCTTTGCTGAACTCAAAAAAACGGCGCATGATGAAGAAACAGTACGCTTGTTTCAATTATGGCTTGATGAATTCGTAGATCCTCAAGCTTTTAGTCGCTGTTATCGTGCTCTGAATCAAAAAAAATATCTGGTCGAGAAAACTCTGCGTACCATCACCATCAGTGATGAAGCTTATAACGCATTAAAAGAAATCGCACATCAAAAAAATATCAGTCTCTCACAGGCGATAGTGGATGGCTGTACCGTACTGCGAGACAAAAATACTGAATCAATTAGACCATCGATAAACACGGACACATTAAAACCTGGTAACATCAATCCAAAACCAACTGGTTTGTCAATCCCACTGATAAAATCAATTGCGCAAGGCAACACCAATGTCATTTCCTTGTTTGGTGATGAACTTGATGAGTCAACTGACGAGGAAGAGTCAGACACTGAGTTTGATTTCTTTGATCTTGAAGAAGTACGCGAATGGCCACGTAAACCTGAAGGCTATGATTTTAGAACCAATGAGTCCTATAAAAAATACCGCAAATATATTGAGCGTCTTACTATTAAAAAACCAGACGAAAAACTACTGAACACCTTTAATAAAACGATTAATTATTACCTCACCGAAGACAATTGTCAGCAGATTGGACCACATCTGCTTTTAATCCGTCAGGAACTCTTAAATCAAAAGCTCTTTTCTCAAAAGTTTAATCCAGAACTCTTTGCCATCAGTAAGGGGTTTAACGTAGGGAATCTCACCATGGATGATTACGCAGATGAACTGATTTTTCTTTTAGGATACATCTTTGGCTGCACCACTGCCTCCATCACCGCAGGAAATAGACAACCGACCGTGTTTGCAGGTCACCCAAACCATGTTCAGCTGGCCTACAAAACCTTTCATTACCTAGATGCCTTCTTGAACGATGAAGTGAAGTCCTTTGCCGCACGGTGCCATAAAAACACCAAAAGAAAAAATCGAACTACCCGTGCAAAATGGCATGGATGCCACCTGGTCGGAGTGATGCTGAACTCTATTATCGATGATGAAGAAGACTATATGCTGTTACCCCAATCAGAATATGAACAATTATCTCAATATTCCTTTAAAAAAGTGCATGAGTATTTTGATGAAAACGAACCGCTTGGTGGTTGGTGGGATCCCAAAAAACATCCATTCAGATAACCTAAAGCCTGTATATTATCAATAAAAGTGAGTCACTAAAAAAAGAATGACTGAACACAATTTATTCGATAGAATGATCAAGATTTAACCGTTCGAAGGAAAAGCGCTCGGTTGATTGTTGTTTCAAACCAAATTAAGGAAACGTGGTAATGAGTAACATTCTGAATATTAAAAATCAATTTCCCCTCTCAATAAGCAACCTTAAGACCTTATTTTCACGGTTTTTATTCATTGCTTCAAAAACCGCAGATACACCTCAATCCAATACGTAAAAAAGGTACTGGTAATTAACTCAATAATTAAGAGGTTCTCCGTCACCCTGCTTATCTTAAGCTTACTCTGATAATCAGGTGACACCATTTCGATTTAAAAAAAATGGATGACCCATTCGTTGTAAGGAAGAATCATGTCGTATCAAAAAGTGGAACTTGAGTTGGCTTCTAATATCCATCAATCAGAACACATGGAGCAGGACACTCTCGCTCAGAAAACAAAAAAAGATAAAGAACGTTTTGAGAAGATTGTAACGACTCAAAATAAAATACAAAAAATCAAGGTAGATCTGAATCAATTGATTCAAGCGATGAACCAAAATCCAAGTCTATTATCGAGGGCTGCCAATTTGTGGGATAAAATCCCTTTATGGCAAAAAATTACAGCAGGTGCTGTGCTTACCGTGCCTCTTTTATTGATTGGGCTCATGGCAAATCTTGCAGCCCTCATTACACTCAGTATTGTTACAGCAATTGTTTATACAGCAAGCAGTTTCCTTCTTGATAATCATCAGAGTCAAAATACAGACAATAGCGAACAATTAAATGCATGAATTTCAAGTCTTGTTGAGCTTCTGGATACGGTTATTTCAATTTTAGACCTCTTGCGCGAACAACTGGCTATTGAAATTGATGCATTTCAGAAAGAAAATGAACGTCTAACCGAGAGTGTTCAACAGTTTTGTGAGCAAATTAAAACATTAAAGTCACAAATCAGTGAATTGAATGATACCGAAAAGGCACTGCGTGCAACTCAGATTGAACTCGAATTGACTGCCAAAACGCTTAAAGGCTCTATTGAGGAACAGTCTCAGGTTTTAGACGAAACTCAAAAAAAATTAAAACAGGTTGCTCAGGAGTATCAAGACAATCAAAATAAGTTGGCTGATAAAATTACAGAACTTGATGCAGTGAAAGAACAAATGAGTAAAGAGGTTGACCAGGCACAAACACTTGTCCTTGTTCTGAGAAGCACCGTTGAAGCTCTATCAAAAACGGTCATAGCAGATGAACAGCAACGAACGGCATTTCAATCAAGGCTCAATGAATTTCTAAATAATAAAGAAAAGAGCTTTGATCAGGTAGCGGAGCGAATATGCGAAGCCGAACGCAAACTCTCTGTAGTTACAAAACAATTAGAAGAAAGTAATCAGAGGTATCGCAAGCTTTTAGACAGGCAGGAACAACAGATTATTCGCCTGGAACAAATTGATGTGGTTCAACCAGAAGAGGTGCAGGAATCGTTTGATGTTGTTAAGCCAAGCGTCAATGGGTTTTATGCAATAAAAAAAGAACCTCCATTTTTTCCTGCTTCTACCCATAGGACTCCGATGGTTTCTGTAGTATAACCGGTGCTTTTTTTGCAATTATTTTGAACTAGAACGAGTAAACCAATATGGAAATAAGAACAGTAGCGTTTGAATCTGAGTTAATTATAACGTTGGAGAACAATCAAAAGGTGGTGATTACCCCTTTTAAAACCCATGAACCTGGAAATTTCAAACTGGGAATTGATGCGCCTAAACAGGTGACTGTGAATAGGCAGGAAATTTATTTAAGAAAACAGGAACAGTTAAAGAAAGAGAATACATCAACTGACTCCTAATGGTTTTTGTCATAGCGAGATGAGTGGACTTTTATTAGCATTTATTCTGGAAATAATAAGGCTTGATGGTTTCATAAAGCAGGTCGTTAAGGTGGTGTATCACTCGATGAATTAAAATATCATGGGTATCGGTGAATTGATGGGCGATTACATCACTGACTGCATCAGTTGTTTGTTCTTCTTTGGTCAGGATTAACAGTAGATGCTCTGGTTGTGTGGAAAGAAATTCATTAATCAACGGGCGAAGCAGTTCTTGCGTCACCTCTTTTTTGGATAAATAAATTAAACACTCGCGCTCGAGCGCATGAAACAATTTTTTATTCATGGCGTATTCCTTTGCAGCCAGCCCTCAATATAGGTGATGGTTTCTTCTATAGTACTTACTGCCTGATGATAGAGTGCATCAAATAATTCACGTTGCCCAGTTTTCCAGTAGCGTTCAACATACTGACAGGCGTATTTCATGCGAATGGTTCCTACATAAACCGCGCCACCTTTTATTTTATGGGCGGTTTTTTCAACCAGTGGATAATCAAGAGCCTTGAAGGCATTTTTCATACGTTCCAAATCAGCAGGAAGTTCCTGAGTCATTAAGGTTAATAACTCTTTTAACATCTCAATAGTTCCACAGTTTTTCAATGCTTCGTCACTGTTTAAGATGGGGAACTGATTTAATTGAAACATCTCATCATCACTGTCAGGCAAGTCTTTTCTTGCTTTGGAGAGATCAACAGTTGGCGTTTCATGCCGCTCTGGTATGAACGATTTAAGAATATCTATGGCATGAGCCTGAGTTAGCGGTTTGGTTAAAACCGCGTCCATTCCTGCTTCGATGCAACGTTGTTTGCTCTCATCACCGCCATGGGCAGTGAGTGCTATAATGGGTACGTGTTTTGTTGTAGTGGTTTTATTTCGGATGTGGTGTGTTACTTCGTAGCCGTCCATTCCCTCACCTAAACCGATGTCCATGAAAATCAAGTCAAATGTGTGTTTTTTAAATAATTCAATAGAAGATAGTCCATTTGAAGCTATTTCCACCTCACAATTCATTGATTTAAGAAGAGTTTTTGCTACAGTTTGCGCAATTACATTGTCTTCCACAATAAGAACTTTTGTTTTCGGAATATTTTCACTTATTGGAGAAGGTATTATCGTTTGATGAGAAATGGGAGTCATGTAACTTACATCTGTTCTGATTTGCTGTTGATCTTCAGCTTCCTGTGTATCGCTTAAGAGTGGTTTTTGTAGAGGAACTATACAAGTAAATACTGTTCCTTTACGAGGTTCGCTATCTACGTAAATTTCCCCGTCCATTTCATCTATAAATTGCTTTACTACATAAAGTCCCAGACCAACACCTTTATATGTGCCTTGATACGAGGGAGTTAATCTTTTAAATTGTATATAAATCTCATCCTGTCTGTCCTTCGGTATACCAATTCCTGAGTCAATTATTTTTAATTGAATGATGAATTGTCGTTCTGTTTCGCGAGCTAAGGTCAAATTAATGGTAACGAACCCTGAATCAGTGAAATTAAGTGCATTACCTACGAGTTCCAAGACGATACGATGAAATCGGATTTTATCGCCAATAACGTATTGAGGTAATTGGGTGTCCAGTTCTAAATGCAGTTTTAATTGTTTCTCTTGTGATTTGGCACGATAGAGGGCTACAACATGCTCCATGGATTCATAGAGATTAAATTTTCTTTTAATGATAGGAATATCACCCGCGCTCACTCGAACTGCCTCTAATACTTCATCAAGCAATGAAAGCAGTGCATGACTGGATGCAATTAAATTATCAGCATACTCTTTAATTCGCTCTTCCCTTGACTCTGTTTTTAGTATTTCTGAAAATCCAACAATGCCAGAAAGGGGGGTTCTAATGTCGTGGCGCATATTATTTAGAAATTCCGTTTTAGCTATATTGGCGATCTCTGCACGATTTTTAGCATCCTGGAGTTCTAATTCTTGGGTTTTTCTGTCAGAAATATCAAAAGAAATGCCTAATATCCCAATTATTGCACCATCTTGAGTAAACAGGGGTATTTTACGAGTAAGTACTATAATGGGGCGTCCCTTTATAAAAATTTCTTCTTCAACTTCAATTTCTTTACCCTCTAACATGACTTTTTGATCTATGACACGAAATTGATCTGCATTTTCTTTTGGAGAGAAGTCATAATCTGTTTTTCCAATAATCTCATCAACAGAATTTAGGTTGAGATCATAAGCTTGCAAACTATTACAACCGAGATATCGGCCTTCTTTGTCCTTCCAATATACGTGACCAGGGAGACTAGTAAGTATGGTTTCAAACGAAATTTCAGAGGAATGAAATAAGGTGTGTTGTTGGCGAATAGGAACCGTACCAAATAGAGCAATTATCCGTTTATTCTCTATTATTGGTATGAATGAAAATTGCTGCATGACTAAGTTCTTATTCAAATCCCAGCTCAATAACTCTACCTGTGCTGAAATTTTTGCATTTAATATCAAATTAATATGTTCTTCCCATAATGAAAACACTTCAGGGTATGATTTGAAAAAGGGTAGAGTTTCTAATTGGGCTGAATCTTCCATGGGTGTTAGGGGAAGTCCAAAACAAACCTTTTGGAGCAAGGAGCAACTTAATATATGTTTATCCCTATCCAATAAAAATGTTTGATGCGGCATCTGAGGAATAAGGTATTTTAGTAAGTCTAGGGAAGGGAGTTGCCCCATAGATGTCCTTAAAGATATGCCTCGTCAATATTTAAATTAAGTATAGACCAGGTTACGTATATCTTTATGCCATCCGTAGACTAGCCTCAGGAAGTACTTGAATATGAGGTCTTATGCGTTCGATTGCAGTTCCAGGCATCTTTTTAAGAACACTATGAGGGTACTCATCCATAGTACTGCAAAAAATATGTTTCAAAAAAAACGTTGACGCATTACTTTGGGTTAATCCCCAGAGATGTGCTTTTAATTGCAAGTCTTTCAATTGCTCACTTAATTGCATGATCTGTGCGGTTTCAATAGAGCATAGTTGAGTATTCTCTATGAGAAGCGTTGCATAAGGGTTTTCGCGAAAGGCTGCGAGCGCGCTTCCTGAGTACTGAGGATGAGCCGCATTATTTGTAAGAACAATATGGCTTAATCCCATATGCTGTATAGCATTACGCATCCTCTGGTAATTGGGTGATTCTTGGTGTTCTGCTACACCATAGAATACCATGCATGGCAGATCATCCAGTATGAATGTGTCGCTGACCATAACAAATTCATTGAGATTTGGGTTTCCTTTGAAATGAAAGGTCATTATCTGCTGTTTTTGTGGTGTATTTATTTTCATTACCAAAACAGCATGGGCTTCGGATTGAATCATATGACGAACGATTATTTCAGTGACTGCATGACATGGTAAAACCATTCGCCCTTCATCGCCTGCGCGATGCAATAATGGAAAGATGGATTGTAATTGATTCAGTTTTGGGAGTTCAGAAAGCATTTGAAACATAAAGGAACACGATGCATTCGCAAGCGTTTTTTGAAAATAATGAGTCAGTTTCTTTGCATACCCTTGTGAGAGATTCCATTCGGATGCAACGTGCCGAACGTCAACAGACATCGGAATGTGCTCTTCATCTACTTTATGAAAATGACATAATAAGTGCGATAATACAATAAAGAGGGCATCATCGGATAGAGGAACTAAGCTATCACATTGGGAAAACAAGCCTTGCAAGGGTATGGAGGCACGTATCCAATCAGGTCTTTGATTTTTTGGGGTAGCTAGATAGCGTTCAAGTTCTACCTGGTGGGCAGTGATAATCGGGATAACTTGATGTATCCGAGAGTTTAATTGGTTTAAATCTAACGATATCTTTTCGCAATCTTGAGTTGCGAGACAGAGGATTTTATATGCCCTTATTTGACATAAAGTATCACCAACCTGCGCATCGAATCGTTTCAGATTTTGATTTTGAAACTGATTAATCGCTATTAAACTGTGCTCCATCAAGTTTTTCATGATATTTAAATAATGAATTTTTTGAGATAAGTCTTGGATTAAGATGGAGGGATCGTGAGGCAATAAAATTAAATTATCTTGCATGCAGTTTATTCCTTTATAGTGCACTTTATGGCTTCAAGAGGAGTGTGTATTTTATACTGTGTGCAAAATAAATACAATAAATATTTTTTAAGGACATCTAACGTATTGATTATTTCATCTTTTTATACCAATAGCGATAATAAATAATCAAGACTGATACGCATCCACAAGAAATTATACTCAATAAATAGCCTCCTGCCAGTAAATAATCACCAATAAGGACTCCATGTAACAAGGTAAACAGTTGAATAATATTAAATCCTGCAAAAGTAATGAGCGACAGGCCTTGAGATGATTTTGTTTTTATAAGGGTAATAATTTGCGGAATAAAGAGAAGGGCATTGACCAGGAGGCTCAGCGAAAAACCCAGTTGTATAATCCATTCTGTCATCATGCACTCTATCGGGGGAATTAATCTAATTATATGCTTATCTTGATAAGGATGTAATTTTACAGCATTTTTCTTGCAAGCTACTTTACCCTGCGCAAGGGCTATAATTTTTGAAGAGTTTTCCGATTATCATGTTCCATCTACGCTAATGTGTCATTTTTAGTCTTTATTTCATATAATAATTCTCGGATTCTCTTTGTCTGGTCTTGATTTAATGCGTTTTACACTTTTTTTTGCTGTCTTTTTAGTAAGTTCCTCCTCAATTGCGTCCCCAAATAATTTTGCTCAAGCAAAAAAAATTGCTGGTCTTATCGCGCGTGCACATTTATTTATGTCTCAACAATATACTATTCCCTTAAGCTCTTCGCAAAAAAAGCTTTTTCTTGCTTGGAATAAGCGCTTTCCTCCTACAGCATGGGAGCGTGAATGGGCGGCGCAGGTTGCCTTCATAGAAGGATATGAAAATCCTTACATTACTCAATGGGCATAGTGATTTCTCTGTCTAACCCCTTGGTGCATTACCAGGCTTTAAAAGGGAAATCTTGTTTATTAATAAAAAGCGATAAATTAGGCACTCCATTCATTAAACTTGACCAGGCACTCGTCTGATTGATCAGGTTACGCCCTAGGATATTGGTGGACGTTATTTTAGCAAATACACTTGACCAATCGAGTAAAGGATTCGCACAGAGATGTTCCCAAAATAGTTTTAGCTGTGCGACCCGATTATTGATTGGGTTGCCTGCTATAATTGCGGCATTAATAGCACCGATTGAAATACCTGCTACCCAGTCAGGAAGGAGATCAACCTCGGCAAGAGCTTCATAGACTCCTGCTTGATAGGAACCTAAAGCGCCACCTCCTTGTAACACCAGAGCAATACACTCAAACGGTGGTCTTTTTATTGTGTTTGATAACTTGTTCAGCCGTGATGCTCTATGCCCGTTGCTTTTCAAAGAATGCCCCTATAATAATGTATTATTAGCTTGAAAAATCCATTGACGGATTTAGTGTACTTTATTAAATATTAAGATAGGCATTATTGAGGAATTAGGCAAATTGCACCACCCATTGAATGAATTATTCAATGGGTGGTGCGGTAAAAATCTATTATCTTTCAGTGTCGAACATAAATGATCTTTAATTGGAGTTCTTTTATAGAATCCAAATGCGTTCCTTGTCATTAAGAAATCAGAATTAGTTTTATGCGAATGATGCATGGGTCAATAGGATTACGTTGTTATCATTTCATCTCTCGAAGGAGAAAAAGACTCACATCATCCATGGTTTCATGCCCCTCTCTAAACGGTTTTTCTAATACTCTGATGAGACGACCGATATAGAGGAAAAAATAAGCAATAAAGCCAAAAAGTATAAATGATTCTGGAGATCCTTCAGTCTTTAAGAACAGAAGAAAGAAGGTGAGAAAGCCTATTAATGATTCAGCCAGAATATGTACAGAGGGAATAAATTGAGTTCTTTGAATTTGATATATTCGTAAAATTATCTTTCTCAATGCACCTTGTTCTGTTTTTAAACGAACAAGAAAGTTAGGTGCCATACCTAATTGTTCCATCTCTAAGAATGAAGATGCTAATTGATTGATAGCATTTAGGCATGGATCTAAATCGTGGTGATTTCCTTCATGATCTATTCCTTTAAAAAAGAGCTGAACTATTTTACTAATAGTGGCATGAATTTTTTTTAAATCAAACTCATTATTCTTCTGATGAAAAAGGGTTGCTTCTTCCAGTATGTTTTCAAGAGAGGCTCTGATTTCTGCTGGAAATTTTTCGGCTTCTTTAAAGTCTGTCAAAATTCCAGCAAGCAAAATACTGATAATAAAAATGGCACCGGCCATGGTGCTTGTAAAAAGAGGGCTAACGACAACAAATTCTAAACTGAAACGATGGATAAAAAATTTGGTGATAAGCAACAAAATCATAAGGGGTACAACCCAAAAGCAGATATGAAATTTTTTGAACCCGTTGCTTTTCTTTTGATGTTTATGGCGCATCATAACGTAACATCCCTTGCTGATTTTTGTAGTAGATTTTATAAGTATCCCTATCCCTAAATTCAACTATACATTGATTTAATAAGGATTCAATTTATTAATTGATTGCCTGTACTCGATTTAAAGAGGGATTTATCCTTTAAGATTGTGCTCAGAAGTTAAGTGTTCGTTGGAAGCACATCGAGAAAAAAAAAGAGAGTAAAGGCAATTAATGCACAACCAGAAAGAATAAGTCCCATACGCCTCATTGTTTTTCCAGAATTCCCATTGGCCAGAACTAACAATACAATTCCTATAGCGAAAATAACACCACTTACAGCAAGAATACTGTGATTCATTACGATGTCCATTATCGCTCTTTTTAATCGTGAGATTGATTCAAGTATAGAGGAAAATAGATCACCAAGGGAACTCCATTAAAAAGATAGTTATTATAATTATTGAACATGTTTTTTAATGGAGTAATAGGTGTGGAGTTCATTTATAAAACTTCGTAGTTTTTTAAATTGGGCTTGAGTTGCTTCTTGGTCATTCGCATCGCTGCTGGCATCCATTTGTGTGGCCAGTTTTTTAATAGACGCAATAGAGTTTTGAAGCATCTTTAATTGGGCTGGGGATAAACTTTGGCTTAAATTAGGGAGTGCGTTCACCAATTTGAGAACAGCAAAAACATGATAATGCACTTCATTTAACTGATTGTTTTCAATTGCTTTATAAAGGACTATAGTGTACTCATCAATCTCTTGAAATATTTCTGGAGCAGTCGTAGGAATAATCACTTGAGATGCAAGATGCTCACTTGCTATTGCCAGTGATATCAATAGAAAAAAAAGCAATGAGATTTTAACACTTTTGTTGAATAACGAACTTAGGGTAAAGCGTTTTATATTCATAGTTTGCTCCTTTTAATGAGAGTCATTTATCCTCTGTTAATGTCGTGGATGGTGAGGATGATAGCCTCCAAAGCTGCGTTTCTTCGGAGCGTCATTATTGGATTTAGTGCTTTCTGTAGACGAGGAACAGGAGCATAAGAACACTAAAAGTGTTAAAAATACAAAAAATCTAATCATGTTACTATCCGTGTTAGTTTCAATAGATTAACTGTAATTTAAAAAGAATGGGAATGAAAGCGTTTATAATCATTAGTGCATGGGAATGGTATGAAAATATTTCTTATATAAAGAAAGATAAATATTATTGTTTACTATTTTTTTTAGTGCTTTATTCACTCTGTTTATTAATTTAAGGGAGTCATTCTTAGCCATAATTCCATAGCCTGTTCCAATGAGCAATGGTTCTCCAATCCCTTTAAACGATTGCTGATTATTGGTTATCCAATAGTCTGCAGAAAAATCGTCCATTAAGACACCATCCACTTCGTTTTTATTTAATGCGCTGATTAATTGTTCTGTCGTAGAGTATTCTGTAATGGATGTTCCTGGCAATTTTTGAGTAATCCAGTCTTTAAATATACTACCTTCTATAGCACCCACATTTTTTTTCGTTAAATCTCCCACTGTGGTGATTGAATTTTTATGGGTTGTCATAAAGCGTGCTTTACTTATTAAATAAGGCAGACTAAAAGAAAATTGTTGTTGCCTTTCATTGGTAATGATGATGGCAGCAATTGCCAGATCGATTGTTCCTTTGTTTAATTGAGTAAACAGTTGGTTAAAAGGCATGGGTTTAAATTGGCATTGAGTCTTCATTTCGGTACAAAGGCTAGTCATCAGCTCAATATCAAAACCAAAATAATGATCTTTATCCGCACGCATAGTAAACGGAGGATCGTAAGATACAATTCCTACTGTTAAGGGCTTAGCTGCTATGAGAGAAGTATGTATCAAAAGAATTATGCCTATAAACCGAATCAACATAGCAGAGTCACTTATAATAACGCATTAATTTGATAATCAATATCTTTGTTTTAACATGTATCCTCAGGTTTTTAAATGATTTTTAAAGAATAAATCGCAGGGGTGTATAATTAATCTATTTAAGGGTAAACTCAATAGAGATTCGTTAATACAGACAATTATTGAAGGTAAGGATGCTTTATTTTATCAGAGGGATAGTTACGGTTTTATTCATCTTTGTTTTCAACGAAGTGATGGCTGCTAATCCACTTACATTTAAAGACGCATTGAATCAAGCCT
This sequence comes from Legionella moravica DSM 19234, assembly GCF_000423305.1. Lineage (GTDB taxonomy): Bacteria > Pseudomonadota > Gammaproteobacteria > Legionellales > Legionellaceae > Legionella > Legionella moravica. Next base: position 75,586 of record NZ_AUHS01000021.1, read on the forward strand.
ATCAAAACAATCCAGAATTGCAGGCAACAATTGACAAAGCACAGGCAATTCGTGGCTACTTTATTCAAAGCGGACTTTATCCTAACCCTCAAGTCACACTGACCGCAGAAAACTTTGGTGGCTCAGGTTCTTACAGCAGTTATGAAGCTGCAGAAACGACTTTTTCTATAACGCAACCCATTCCTTTAGGCCATCGGTTACAGTACCTGCAAAAAGCGACTTATGCGGATTATCTAGCCTCCCTTGCCAGTATTAATGTGCAAAAAGCAGTGCTCTATGTTGCTGTGGGTGTGGCTTATGTGGATGCATTGTATGCCTCTCAATGGCATCTCGTCACCAAGAAATTAATA
>NZ_KE384005.1:0-26714 GCF_000423305.1 Legionella moravica DSM 19234
TTTCGAGATATTAAAAGTCATCAATTGGGTTTATCAGCACGTTATGCGCACACAAAAAGCATTTATCGTTGGGGAGTTAAGATGCTTTTGGCTGCTATTGTTCAACTGATGTTTTGGATTATCGGGGTCATCGCCCATAGCCAAAATTACCAACGCGTTTTTCAGGCAAACACCGTCAGAGATAAAAAAGTATTCTCTTATTTCTATCTGGGGCAGTTGATGATTGAATTTGATAAGCTACAAGAGCTCAATATTGACTATGAAAACTTGCCAACCCTGATGGAGCAGGAGTTGGCTAGAAAATGGTAAATTCTAGTTGTTCAAAAAATATCAGGGGATCACTCAGCCCGCGCAGGCTGGCACTTCCAATTAGCCTTAAGTATTTCTTGACGAAATGCTAAATATTTAATTCCAAATGTTATCGAAATCTCGCTAAAATGTCCTTCTCCCTCAGGGAGAAGGTGCCAACGGCGGATGAGGGGATCTTTAAACGATAAAATTATCTTTTAAAATACTTAGTCTAACCAAAAATGAATTAAATACATGGGATTAATTGATAACGCAAATAGTCTACGCAAAAACAGCTCCTGCATGGAAATTAAAATATGGACCTCACCTGGATCACAACGATTTCAAGGATTTAAATTCAGAAGACAATGCCCTATTGGTACCTATATTGTAGATTTCGTTTGTATCGAAAAAAGATTAGGGGCTATTGACCTTTCATTATATTCAAGCCTACTTTCCGCGACTTGTTCGCGGAATCGATAGATCTTGCGCAAAACAAGAATATATTGCGCCTATAAAAAATGAATTGGATCCCACGAACAAGTCGCTGACTCTTGTGCACAACTCACTGAAAAGCCATATTTGGTGCATCTTGAGCGAAAACCATTCTGAAAAATGCTCACATAGCCATCTATGCTGCGCTTTTTCAGAATGGTTTCGTTCAACCTGCACGCAAATCTGACTTTTCTCCAAGATTCCATATTTGTGACCAAGAGACAGGAACAAGTCGCGGGACGTCGAAACTTGAATTGTCAACAGACCCTAATTTTTGAGATAGATGGTGGTCAGCAGAATGAGTGCAGGCAAAATGAATACGATAACAGAAGGACTAACTCTCTTAATAATTCAGGCTATGAAATTTTAAGGTTTTGGAGTAATGAAGTACAGCAACAATTAAATTTAGTAATGGATGTTATCTAAAAGTATTTAATGAATGATGTGTGATCCCCTCATCCGCCGTTGGCACCTTCTCCCTGAGGGAGAAGGACATTTTAGCGTGATTTCGATAACATGTGGAATTATCAATTTAGCATTTCGTCAAGAAATACTTATGGCTAATTGGAAGGGCGGGCAGGACAGATTTTTTTGTCAGGTACAGAGACGCTCAGAGGACAAGACTTGCAAGAATTGTATCTTGGCGTACAATTCGCATCACAGACTGCTCACAAGGTTAACACTTGCTTGATCCTGAAATAATAAGTCATAACATCTGTACCCAGGGATATCACCTTATTGATGAATTCATTGCTCCAGAACACTACCGAGCGTTAATTCTTTATTGCCAAAACCTGCATCAACAAGGTGAATTTCGCAATGCTCGAATCGGGCGTAAATTGCAAGCCCATAATAATCAAGCCATCAGAACGGATGAAATATGTTGGCTGGAAGAACAAACATCGGAACCGTCTGTTCAAGCCTATTTGAAACAAACCAATGAGCTGGCATGTTTACTAAATCGCACCTTATTTCTCGGACTGACTGAATTTGAAACCCATTTTGCAGTCTACCAGCCCGGTACATACTATAAAAAACACGTTGACCAGTTTGCTACGCAAAAAACTCGAAAAATCTCTTGTGTGTATTATTTAAATGAGCACTGGCAAGAGGATTTTGGCGGAGAGTTAATACTTTATTCCAAAGAAGATCAGTTCCTTCAAAAAATAGTGCCAAGGGGCAATCGTTTCATTTGTTTCAACAGTGAATTACCCCATGAAGTCTGTCTTACTCACCGAACTCGCTACAGCCTTACCGGATGGATGAAGACAGCTCCAACACATATGCCGTTCACTACCTATCTAAATCCTGTTCTGATTCAGGAAACCTAATGATGCTCAGGCCAATCAGTATAGCCTTTAGCTCCATTGCCATACCATGTTTCCTTTGGTGCTACCACCAATTCAGCGCCAATTTTCAAGCGCTCAACCAAGTCCGGGTTGCCAATAAAAGGCCGACCAAAGCAAATGAGATCAGCCAAATGTTCTGCACGGGCCTTTAAAGCCAACTCCAGATCATATCCGTTATTGGCAATATAAATTCCCTTATAAAGAGATCTTAATTTAGCAAAACTGAAATTATCTGGAATGGTACGTGGCCCAATCGTTTCCCCCTCAACACAATGTATGTAGGCCAAGCCGAAATGATTTAATTGCTTCACTACATAAGAAAATGTTTCCATCGGTGTGCTGTCATCAATATCATTCGCATGACTGACCGGGGACAGTCGGATCCCAACACGTTCTGCTGGCCATACAGCAGTCAATGCTTCCACTACCTCCAATAATAAACGAGCTCTGTTTTCAATACTGCCGCCATAACTATCGGTGCGTTTATTTGTTTTATCGCTTAAAAATTGCTCCAATAAATATCCATTAGCAGCGTGTATTTCTATTCCATCAAAACCGGCTTTTTGGGCACACCGGGCGGCATGAACGTATTGGTCAACTATTCCTGGTAATTCGTTGAGCTCTAATGCTCGAGGGGTAACAAAATCTTTAAAACCTGTTTCAGTATAGGCCTTACCAGCCGGTTGTATCGCAGACGGAGCCACAGGCAACTGATTATCGGGTTGTAAATCAGGATGAGAAATTCGCCCCACATGCCATAACTGGGCAAAGAGAACGCCCCCTTTTTGATGAACCGCTTCAGTGACTAACTTCCAACCGGCCGTTTGTTGCTCTGTATATATACCCGGAGTAAAGGCATACCCCTTCCCCTGTTGGGAAATTTGTGTTGCTTCAGAAATAATTAAACCCGCTGAAGCTCTCTGGGCATAATACTCAGCATTCATGAGGCCTTGAACGTCGCCCTTTCCCGCGCGACTGCGGGTCAAAGGAGCCATCACAATCCGATTTGCCAGAGTGAGGGAGCCTAATTGCATGGGTAAAAATAAATCAGTATCGCGCTTGTCCATTGAGTTCACTAAAACCTCCATTATTAGGTATACACCGTGTACGAAAATACCGCCTTATCGATGCAAAAACTGTGTTATATCGCTTAAATTTACAAAAGCCTGCATGAAACAAATGTGTGCACAATAAAAAAATAGTCTTATCTTTGCCCTGTTTTTTAATCAATATACCATCGAACAAACCCTCGTAGCAGTCATTTTGTTACTTTTTTCCCACCAAAGCGATTTATTTCGCTCAAGGTGAAAATTTTAATTCAAACTTATTGAGTTTTAAGATCAATTGATATTAAATGAATCACATCAGCTTCCAAGGATTAGGAGTTCAGGATGCCATTGAGTAAGGAATTTTTGCAATCATTTAATAAATTTGTAACCCACTATAAAAAAACGGGTGCATCTTCAATGCTTGGCTCGCTGGGATGGCAAAAGGAACAAAACCATAGTGGTATATGTGGCTATTTTGAAGAGATTTTAATGCTTGTCACTTCGAACCAAGAAGCAATTCATGACGCCAGTGTCATTGAATACATTACCATTCCGATAAACCTCTCTGCAAAAACGAATCCTTATTTGCTGACCTGTTGGAACGATTGTTTAATTGAATATAACTCTGCCGTAAAAGTTTATACTCCAATCAGCGCAATGAAAGGAGATACCCCCTTACACATTAAGATTGCACCGGAAGGAATCGCCTCAGAACGATTGATAAGCGATCTCAGCATGGCATTGGATTCAAGACAAAAAGCTCAGGAGTATTCCAGAATAGCCCATGTTTCTGAACTTGAATTAGTCAAGAAACAATATGAAGAGTTAAAAATCAAATACGACCACATTGCTGCCGAGAATCGACGCTTAAAAGAACAAGTTCGTAATGACCAGTTATTTCTATCTCTCCAACCTCAAATTTCTTCAGCCCAAAGCCAATTAGCCTCATTTGCTGATTTACTCAATACACTTCATGAAATTGTAGGAGGAAGACCAGGTAGTTCTCATGCAATGACAGTTGCACCAGATTCAATAAGTCCGAAAGAACCACCGATAGAAGAGTCAGAAATTAAAGGGCGTTTTAGCCCTCCGTCTCAAATTCCGACAGATATCAGCGCACCTCCCTCAGCGGAGTCAGTTCAGGACACACCATCCACGCCTCTTGTTGCAGAAGAGCACAATTCAGTATCTACCCCGTTGGTACCGCCTAAAGCGCCCCCCAAAGCCCCCCCACCGCCCCCATCAGCATCGAATAAACCAGCAGAACCAGGCAAAGTGTTTAACGGAGAGGGCTTCTTTAAAGAATTAAAAGATGAATTGGCCAAAAGAAATGGGCAAAAAAGCAACACATCCAGTTCGACCCCGTCCTCAATTTCTTTGGAAAAAAAAAGCTAATAAACAACCCATTAATAGACGTTTTATTGGAGGCATTCGATAGTCGAAGACGACAACTAAATGAATCGGATTCAGATTCTGATTCTGAATCCGATTCATGGACAGAGACTTTAAAATAGCTCAATTAACAAAACCAAACCTGCTCACATTTCTCATTCAAAAAATGAAACAGAAGACAGCTGTGGAATCATTATAATCATGTATAATGAACTTTTTATTTCATCGAACTCATTATGCTTGCCTTAGACATCAAACAGCTATCCAAAACCTATACCAATGGTGTTCAAGCGGTAAAAGGCATTGATTTATCCGTCAATACCGGTGATTTTTTTGCCCTTTTAGGCGCGAATGGCGCAGGCAAATCGACAACCATTGGCATGATTACAACTTTAGTCAATAAAACTTCGGGAACCATCAAGATTCACGGCTATGATTTGGATACAGATCCAGAGCAAGCAAAATCATGTCTGGGCCTGGTCCCCCAGGAAGTCAATCTCAATATATTCGAAAACCCAATCCAGATTTTATTAAGCCAGGCAGGCTATTATGGAATTACGCGTCAAGAAGCCTTACCCAGAGCAGAGTCATTATTGGAACAACTGGGACTCTGGGACAAAAGAAAATCCATAGTTCGCCAACTGTCCGGTGGTATGAAACGACGTTTGATGATAGCACGGGCATTAATTCACCAACCTAAGGTACTCATACTTGACGAACCCACGGCCGGCGTGGATATCGAAATCAGAAGAAGTATGTGGGAGTTCTTAACTCGTACCAATAAAGAAGGAACAACAATAATTCTCACCACCCACTATCTGGAGGAGGCTGAGCAATTATGTAAAAACATTGCCATCATAGACAAAGGCGTCATTATAAAAAATTCGTCGATGAAGGCATTATTACAAACCCTGCGCCATCAGACTTTTATATTTAATACTGAAACACCGATCAGTGCTTTGCCAGATATCCCCTCATTTAAGACAACAGTAATTGATGCGAATACCTTCGAATTACGCGTTGATAATAACATTAACTTGAATGAAGTATTTAATGTGCTTACCCAACATGGTATAACAGTCCATAGTTTGCGCAATAAAACAAACCGCTTGGAAGAGCTTTTTATGGATCTCATCAAAAATGGCCATTAGACAACAACTTATTGCCCTCTATACTCTGGTACGACGTGAACTGGTGCGTATGTTTCGCATTGCCAGCCAGGTTTTTTTACCTCCAGTCATTACTACAACTCTTTATTTTCTCATATTCGGTAGTCTGATAGGACCTCGAATTGGCACTATTCAGGGAATAAGTTATCCCATGTTTATTGCTCCCGGACTGATTATGATGTCCGTAATTGTCAATGCATACGGAAACGTGTCTTCCTCGTTATTTAGTGTCCGATTTCAAAAAAGCATTGAAGAAATGCTAATCAGCCCCATGCATAACAGCCTCTTATTATTGGGCTATGTATTAGGTGGGGTGTTCAGAGGACTCATCGTTGCCATTCTGGTTTTTCTTATTGCCAGCTTTTTCCTGACCATAGACATGAATCACTTGCCCATGACTCTGTTGGTTGTTTTGTTAGTATCTGCAGTGTTTTCACTAGCCGGTTTCACCAACGCGATGGTAGCTCGAAACTTTGATGATATTATGCTGGTACCCACCTTTATCCTGACCCCTCTCACCTATTTGGGCGGTGTATTTTACAGCATCGATATGCTACCTCCATTCTGGCAGCATATTTCCTATCTCAACCCCATTTTGTATATGGTCAATGCTCTGCGACATGCCATGATTGGCCAGGAAGAAGTGAGTATGAGTCTGGCCATGATCATCATTATCGGCATGCTTGTAGTATTAACGATAACCAATATGATCCTGCTGAAAAAAGGCGTCGGTTTACGTGAGTAAGTTGAGTCTTAATGTACCACTCAATAACGAATTTAATGATAGATTGGCTTACAGTTTATCATAATCATGATGGCAGTTCTCACAAGAGGCTGGCTCAGCATCTATTGAATCCGCTGAACACCGTTTCTAAACCACACTATGAACAAACCTTAGATTTAAGTGGTCATATAACGTCGATAAAGAATATAACACGAAAAAACTGACTCAATATGGCATCACTTCTTGCAAATTAATTCATCTCTCGAAATAAATGGACAAAATAAAGACAGTGAGATTATAATATGACTAATGCATTCGATAGATATTCGATTAGTTGAATATAAAAGAGCATATAGATTAAGGAGAGAATAATGTCAGACTTTGATTATATAGATGCAATTGCTTTACTCGGAAATTATTATAAACGCAAACCTTATTACGATAAAGAATTTGAATCCACAGCACGAATTTTTAACGGTGCATGGAACCGGAACAATATTGCTGCCGTCGAAGCAGTGTTAAAAGACCATGATCCTCATGGTTTAAATGAAGGGAAATTTAATGATTTTAGCTCCCCCCAGCCCGAAATTAACAAAATCAAGGCATTACTCGAAGATTTAAAAACACAATTAATTCTTGCAGGTAAACCAATTAATCCCCATGGTGCCCTGTCCAAATGCATCGATAAAATCCAGACTGAAAGCAAATTAGTCATTATCAACGTCTACGAAGTCAATAAAGAAATTAAAAGTAACAACACAGTCCATGCTGTAAAGCAAACGAAGAGCAATGAAGAATTTTCCTATTATGATGCAATAACATTACTTGGCAAATATTCTGGCAACCAACCCTATTATTCTAAAGGCTATGAGCATCTGGCACGATTATTTAGTGGCGCTTGGAATCGAAAGAATGTTGCTGCTGTTGAAACCGTGTTAAAAGATCATGACCCTTACGGTTTAAAGGAAGGAAAGCTTGATAGTTTTAGCAATACTCAAACTGAGCAGAGCAAAATAGAGATTTTACTAACGGATCTAAAAAATCAAATAATAAAAGACGGAAAAGAAATAAATCCAGAGGGAACTTTGGCGAAAACAATTAGTCAAATTCAAACTCAAAGCAACACCAATGTTATAGATATAGATGATTTGAATGCTGAAATTAAAAATAATGAATATTCAAATAAACTAGCCAGGTGAAAAGGTTAGTAAGAGGGGCTAGATACGATGGCGGAACAAATAAATGAGCAACACACTCTATTATAAATTCCGCTTATTTCCTTTTAAACCCCAAAGCTTCCAAACGTTGTTCTACCGAGGGATGAGTTGAAAAAGCACTGCTTAAAGATTTGACGGGATCGATATGGGAGGGATCAAAAAGATAGGATGCCTGCCGTACCTGCTCATGCGGGGTCTCACCATAAGCCTTCGCGTAGCGTTCTGCATTGCTCTCATGATCCTGACTTATTTTGAGCAACGCTCGAGCCATAGGCTCATTATCACGCATCAATTCAACACAACCCGCATCTGCCATATATTCTCGAGTACGACTTAAAAACAAAGTCAATAAAACCGTGATGATGGGCAAAACATAACGTAATACAATGATAACCGTTAATAATCGATTATCTTCTCTTCGGTCACGTCTATAAATTACGGAATAAAATAAAACATCAATCACAATCAATAAAATATTACTAAGTACAGCAACCATCAAGGTTAATTTAATATCATGATGCCGAATATGACTTAACTCATGAGCCATAACTGCCTGAAGTTCTGCCCTGTCCAGTTTTTCCATTAATCCTCGAGTAATGGCGACCATGGCAGATTTCTCGCTGTAGCCACTGGCAAAAGCATTCATATAATCGGCTTCAATGACAAAAACCTTGGGCATATACTGTAATCCGGACGCTACTTTCATTTCTTCAACCACATTATAGAGTTGCTTTTCCTGGACGGTTTGTGCGCTTTCAGGATTAATCTCTCTATACTCAGTTCCCAGAAGCATAATTCGATCATAAAAGGCATAGGTAATCATCAGGGAAACCGCGGCAAAAACCACCATAAGCAAAGTGGCCAAGGGAACAAACTTAAACGTGATCAAAGCCAGGAAACTTTGTTCCAAACTGATACGAGGATACATGGATTGCAAAACAAAGGTATCCGCAATCAAGCCAACAATGATATAAACTAAAAAAAAGAGCGCGATAACTCTCCGAGTCTTGCGCTCATTTTGTTTTAACTGTGCCCGCCAATCTCCAGCCGCAGCATGGTAATCCGCTATACTCATAGTCTACTCTCAGAGTTTGACCGTATAATCTTCTTTCGCTTGAATCTGTTCCTCAGGAAGACCCCAATAAATAAATTGCTTATCCAGAGAAGCAGAAAATACAGACACTACAATCGATTCAAAAAAGGATTTTTTCTTGGCGTTATAACGCTCAATGCTGTCGTTGTAGGCCTGTTTGGAGTAAGCCAGTTTATTCTCGGTATTGACGATTTCTTCCTGTAATTGCAAGACGTTTTGGCTGGCTTTCAAGTCAGGATATTGTTCAAATACTAAATTGATACCTGCAGCAATTTTGGAAATTCCATTTTCTGCATCCATACGAGCTTGCTCATTGCCCGCAGCTTTCGCTTCTTGAGCCTGGTTACGTAAAGCCACAACATCTTTTAAAGTGGTTTTCTCATAATCCATATATTTTTTTACCGTTTCAATCAACGACTCAAAGACTTTAAAACGTCTATCCAGTTGAATATCAATTTGTTTTTTATTGTTATTGATCGCCTCGATAAGGCCTATCAACGTGTTATAAATGCTTATCGCCCAAATAAATATAAGGGCGGCTATGACTAATAATACTATAAAAAAAGTACCCATTTTTTTTACCCTGTAGATGATTTCCTACATTTAGTTATAGCCTGAAAATGAGAAAAATGACAATAGCACTCTGTAAACTAATACGCATTACCAATACAGAGCTGGTAGAGAATGATTCATTTAAATCATTCCCATCCCAGCGAGCGTCTGTTGACATTTCACCAGCCGTCAACGTCCCACGACTTGTCCCTGAGAGATCCTCACAAAAATTGGGACGTGTTTGCAATTCATCTCCGCAGACTACGTGCCGCGAATTGTTCGCGGTATCCATGATGATGGCATACAAGTTTTAGATCCCGCGGCCTTCGCCGCGGGAATTCGGCTTAGATTTATTTAACGGTAGCTACCCGAAGCTAAGACATAATTGATTGTAACAAGGGTTATTTACCTAAAGGGCTAATCATTTTTTCCTTAATTCTGTTTTGCCAGAATGGGTTTCAAAAATTGCCCGGTATAAGACCCCTTGCATTGAGCCACCATTTCAGGGGTTCCTGTAGCAATAATTCGCCCGCCTTTGCTCCCTCCTTCTGGCCCCAAATCAATAATCCAGTCGGCTGTTTTAATTACATCAAGGTTATGCTCAATAATTACAATGGTATTACCCTGCTCTCGCAATCGAGATAATACACTTAATAATTGTTTGGTATCATGAAAATGCAATCCGGTGGTTGGTTCATCCAGAATATACAAAGTATTGCCAGTGTCTCGTTTTGATAATTCACGCGCTAACTTAATCCGTTGCGCCTCACCGCCAGAAAGAGTTGTGGCGCTTTGCCCTAGCTTAATATAGGACAGACCAACATCCATTAAGGTTTGACATTTTCGAGCCAAAACAGGAATTGCCGAAAAGAAGTGACAGGCATCCTCAACCGTCATGTCCAAAATCTCATGAATGTTTTTGCCTTTATACTGAATTTCAAGCGTTTCTCTGTTATACCTCTTTCCATGACACACATCACATGAAACATAAATATCGGGCAAGAAATGCATTTCAACTTTAATGAGACCATCGCCCTGACAGGCCTCACAACGCCCGCCCCTCACATTAAAACTGAATCGACCGGGTTGATAACCACGAGCACGAGATTCAGGCGTTCCGGAAAACAAATCCCTGATATGTGTAAAAATACCCGTATAAGTAGCAGGATTGGAACGAGGCGTACGGCCAATTGGACTTTGATCAATATCGATCACTTTGTCACATAAATTCAGACCGGATAACTCTCTGATTCCACCAGGAGAAAAGATACTGGCGCGATTTAAGGTATTCGCTGCAATGGGGTATAAGGTATCATTGATTAAGCTGGATTTACCCGAACCAGAAACCCCTGTAATACAAGTAAGCAAGCCTAAAGGAATACTTACATCTACGTTCTGCAAATTATTACAGGTCACTCCTTTTAAATGCAGCATACGTTCAGGATTTACGGGCAAACGAGTCTTGGGGATTTCGATGGATTGCTTTCCAGATAAATATTGGCCAGTTAATGAAGAGGGATTCCTCATTACCTCACCCGGAGTACCACTAGCCACCACCTCGCCGCCATGTACTCCTGCTCCAGGACCAATATCCAAAACGAAATCAGCGCTGCGAATGGCATCCTCATCATGCTCGACAACAATCACCGTATTCCCCTGATTGCGTAAATGCATTAAGGTCTGTAACAAACGATCATTATCTCGTTGATGCAATCCTATAGACGGCTCATCCAAAATATACATGACACCGACAAGACCTGAACCAATTTGACTTGCCAAACGAATACGCTGAGCTTCTCCTCCTGACAAGGTCTCTGCACTCCGCGTTAAAGAGAGGTAATCCAAACCAACATTAACCAGAAACCCCAGACGTTCAACGATTTCTTTATTAATTTTTGCTGCGATTTCACCACGATACCCAGGCAGACTTAATTCTTTAAAAAACTCATATGCCTTTTCAATTGAATAGGCGCACAGTTCCGGCAGATTTTTATTTTCAATAAAAACATTACGGGCTTCTTCACGTAAACGCGCGCCCTGGCAAGCCTGGCAAGGACGGGAAGATAAATATTTAGCCAGTTCCTCCCGTATCATCCCAGAATCCGATTCACGATAACGACGTTGCATATTGGGAATTATCCCTTCAAAACTATGCCGTTTCACCATATACCCGCCATTGGGCCTATGATAATTAAATTCGATTACCTCATGACCACTGCCGTATAAAACGACCTTCCGCATGGCCTCAGGCAAATCACAAAATGCGGTATTAATATCAAAACCATAATGCTTGGCAAGGGATTCAAGCATGCTGAAATAATATGAGGTTTTCTTATCCCAACCTCTAATCGCGCCTTCAGCCAGACTGGCCGTTTCATCATGAATGACCCGAGCCGGATCAAAAAACTGATCGACCCCCAAACCATCGCATGAACCACAAGCACCTGCAGGATTATTAAAGGAAAATAATCGTGGTTCCAATTCACTCAAACTGTAGCCGCATTCAGAGCAGGCAAACTTTGAAGAAAACAGGAGTTCATCAAACTCATCATCCATAGATGCTACTATGGCTATCCCGTCTGCCAGATTCAAAGCATTTTCAAAGGATTCACTCAAACGTTGAGCGATGTCAGGCCTGACTTTAAAACGGTCGACCACGATTTCGATCGTATGCTTGGTACGCAACCCCAGTTTAGGCGGTGAATCCAGCTCACAAAGCGCCCCATCAATTCGGGCGCGTACATATCCTTGAGCTTGCAATTGTTGCAATAATTGTACGTGCTCCCCTTTTCGATCACGAACAACGGGAGCCAAAATCATGACTTTGCTGTCAGCAGGCAAAGCCAACACCTGATCGACCATTTGACTGATCGTCTGAGCATGCAAACTGGTTTTATGAGTTGGACAGCGAGGCTCACCTACCCGGGCAAAAAGCAAACGTAAATAGTCATAAATTTCCGTAATGGTACCGACGGTAGAGCGAGGATTATGAGAGGTAGCCTTTTGCTCAATGGATATTGCCGGAGACAAACCTTCTATAGAATCTACGTCCGGCTTTTCCATCATGGAAAGAAATTGTCGGGCATAAGCGGATAAAGATTCAACATAACGCCGTTGACCCTCTGCATACAAGGTATCAAAGGCCAGAGATGATTTCCCTGAGCCAGACAACCCCGTAATGACGATTAACTGATCACGAGGAAGATCCAGATCCAAATTCTTAAGGTTGTGAGTTCTTGCGCCACGAATGGAAATAGTATGCATATAAACCAATAAACCGAGTTAAAAAGAGTCAGAGTATATCTCTGCTATAATAATATAACAAATCGTCCTTTTTACTGAGCCAAAAGGATTTTCGTTTATGAAATCGTTCCCGCTGTGTTCTGCGTTATTATTGATCCTATGCCTTACATCACCCGTGATTCATGCCGAAGAAAATGACCTTTTGTCACAATGGGTAACCCAAACACTGATCAATACTTTATCGGTCAGTTACGACAAACCACTCTCAGCATACGAGGACGTTAAAGACAATTATTCCATTAATGCATGGGAAGGCATCACCGGATTTCTTGGCGGTGGAGGCAATCTGGATAAAATCCGCTCAGAAAAATTAACCCTGCATCCTGCACTGGAAGGCTGGCCTGTCACTCTAGCATCAGGTAAGGCCTCAGGAATGAACTATTGGATTGTAAACCAGGTGGTATTTATCCCTGAATTTAATGTTCGACTTAACTTCAAACTCACTATATTGGAGCGAACGGGAGCTTCAGAGGATCCTTATATCATTCAGAGTTTAAAGATAAATGTTCTGCCTAATATTTAAATATGCAGCTACAATGGATTAGACTATACCAACTAAAAACGATACTCCTCATCTAATATCTGTTTGAATATAAGGCTAAGAGAGAGCACTATGCAAAAACGTATTTATTTTTTAATTGCAGCCATATTGATTTTGACTTTAAATCAACTCAATGCAAATAACCTCAAAGAAATTGAGCAGGAACTCAGTGATTCAGTAATCACTGCAAAAATAACCGCTCAATTTGCTGAGAATAAAAATCTGAACCCGTTAAAAATTTCAATCGCTACTGACCATGGTGTGGTAAAACTAAGCGGTTATGTAGGGGACCGGCAAGCATTTGTTGATGCATTGCGCATTACAAAAAACACAAAAGGAGTTAAATCCGTCCGAATCAAAGATTTATACATTAAAAAAGTCAACACGGTCTTCACGGATGCTTTTATCACCGCACGAGTTGAAACGGCCGTATTAAAAGCCAAAGTGTTGGATGATGAGTCCATTCCTCTTGTCGGAATCAATGCAACAACGACCAATGGTGTAGTAACCCTGTCTGGAGATGTAAAAAGTGCTCAATCAATTGCTTCGATTATCAATAGAGTGAATGCCATTCGAGGGGTTAAAAAAATAATCACGCAGTTACAGATTAAGGATAATGCATGAGTATCTTCACCCGCTTTAAATTTTTTCTCTGGTATTTTGGTCGTTTCAAAGTGGCCATGATAGGTTATTTAAAACCTCGTCTCATCAAGCTGACAGACAGCGATATTGTAATCTGCTTGCCTTTGAAAAGACGCAGCCGCAATCATTTAAATTCAATGTATTTTGGTGCTTTGGCTGTAGGCGCTGACTTGGCTGGCGGATTGCATGGTTTTTACCATGCGGAACGTGCGGCTTGTAAAACCTCTCTTGTATTTAAATCATTTCAAGCTCAATTTTTAAAAAGACCGGAGTCCGATGTCTATTTCGTTTGCTCCGAAGGAGAATCTGTCAAAAAAATGATTGAAGATTCCAAGGCCTCTGGTGAACGAATCAATAAGCCATTGATAATTAAAGCGTATACCAATTACCTCACCGAACCAGAGGAAGTGGCGGATTTTATTCTTGAACTCTCCATCAAAGTAGTCCGCTAGGTTGGCTTGATACTCTATCCGTTCAATTATCTTAAAACGCCATCGTAGCGACGCGTTCCCTTTGGTGAGAGCAGTTGACAAAACACCAATAGAAGTCTAATTTTTAATCATAAAGAGCCTTTGTTGAACGCGATCGGGGTTGACTCAAATGATTGAATTAATTATCCAAACGCAACCTGATGATGAAAGCTGTGGCCCTACATGCCTTCATGCGGTCTATCAATACTACGGATTAGAATATGATTTAAAGGAAATAATCCAGACTATAGATCGATCCATATCTGGCGGAACACTATCTGCAATGCTCGGTAAACATGCTTTGCTGCAAGGATTTAATGCCAATATTTACATCTACAACCTGAATATCTTCGATCCAAGCTGGTTTCATAATGGTTCAGTAGATAATAAATTTCTTATCGATAAGCTTGATGCCCAGATGAACTATAAGAACGATCCTTACATCACGCATGCATCGGAGGCCTTTATTGAGTATTTAAAATTAGGCGGTAAAGTCTCAGCACATCCGCTCGATGTTACTCTTCTGAAAAAATATTTTACTCGGAAAATACCCATAATAACCGGTTTAAGCGCTACTAACCTGTATTGGAGCGCAAGAGAATATTTTACTCCTGAGGGAAAGTCAGTTTACGATGATGTGCGTGGCTCACCCTGCGGACATTTTGTTGTCCTTTGCGGATACGACACCCAAAAACGACACGTTGTTATTGCCGACCCACATGCTGAAAATCCACTGTTTCATAATAACTACTATAAAGTGAGTATTAATCGATTAATCAACTCCATTATGCTGGGGGTCATCACTTATGATGGAAATCTCCTGATTATCGAGCCTAAAAATCAAGGCATTTAGTGACTCATCGATACCCAGTATTGAAATGGATTCCGACTTATAAACCGCCATCATCTCCTTTACTTCAAGGTTACCCAAACATCCCAGGATCGAGGCAACAGAAATTGTGAATGAAGTAATGGGGGGGATTTCATCAGACCTGCACTTTGCTCTACAAAACAAACCAGTTTTGGATGAGGTTATGTTCGATCATTTTTGACTTGTATCACGCCAATAGATTGCTATACTCAAAGTCTACAGCGTCACAATAATTATTATAAAGTAAGTATGTTGCTTGATTAACTCTATAATGCTTGGTGTACTAACTTATGGTGCCAGGATGCCCATAAATCAATCCAAAGAGAGATAAATGCAAACAGTTATTGTTACAGATGATCTTGCAAGTTGGTCTTTTTTAAGCAAGCTTGCCCCAACAGTACATGCCTTGGACTATTTGAGTGGGGACGAGTACCATCAAAATAAATCCTACCGAGTGATTAATCTCTGTCGAGATTATAACTATCAAACAATAGGTTATTATGTGTCACTTTTGGCACAGGCACGTGATCATAAAGCATTACCTTCGGTCCATAGCATACAAGATGTCCATAATGTCAGTTTATCCAAATTAATATCCCAGGATACACATGAAGAAATTCAGCACAGTTTGCATGACATTAAGGGCAATGAATTTATTCTGAGTCTGTATTTTGGTCAAAATATGGCAAAACGCTATTCTACCCTGGCCAAACAATTGCATGGATTGTTTCCTTTACCGCTCATTCGATTTACTCTTGAAAAGAAAAAACAATGGCGAATAAAAACATTAACCCCTTTATCTCTTAAAGATGTGCCTGAGCATCATCTGGAGTTTATGCGCCAATCAGCAGAAAGCTATTTATCCAAAAAAAGAGTGCATCAATGGCGTAAAAAACAACGTTTTCATGATCTCGCTATCCTGATAGATCCTACTGAGCAGAATGCCCCATCCAATAAAAAAGCCCTGGAAATGTTTATTTCTGCCGGTGAAGAATTAGGACTCAACGTTGATTTGATTGATAAAAATGAAAGCAAATCGATCGCTGAATACGACGCTTTATTTATTAGGGCAACGACATCAGTAAACCATTATACCTATCGCTTGTCACGTCGAGCAGCCCAAGAAAATCTGGTTGTAATAGACGATCCACAATCCATCATCAAATGTTCCAATAAGGTCTATCTTGCCGAATTACTAAGCAGCCATCAAATCAGAACACCCGAAACTCTGTTCATCAGTAAATACGATCAAGTTCTCCCAAAAATTGAATTCCCATGCGTTTTAAAAAAACCGGACAGTGCCTTTTCGCATGGCGTAGTGAAAATTGATGATGAAAAAAGTTTGATCAAATCGTTAAGCCAATTCTTCAAGACATCTGATTTGGTGGTAGTCCAACCCTTTATTCCTACTGAATTCGATTGGAGGATAGGAGTATTGGATAATAAAGCTTTATTTGCCTGCAGATATTTCATGGCCAAGGGACATTGGCAAATCTATGATTGGCATGGTGCACAAGAGCAAAAAGAAGGGGATCATGAAACCCTGCCCATCCATGCTGTTCCCGAAGCCATCCTGAAAATCGCCCTGAAAAGCACGCGTTTGATTGGTGATGGCTTATATGGTGTTGATATTAAAAGTCATGGCGACAAACATTATGTAATCGAAGTCAATGACAACCCTAATGTAGATAACGGCCTCGAAGATCAAATTTTAGGTGAAAATTTATATCACCAGATCATGAACGTGTTTCTTCAACGCATCCGCAGGAAGCATGGCTATGTCTGATTTCTCTATTTTTTCAGTATTGGGTATAGAAATTGAATACATGCTGGTGGATAAGGACACCTTGAATATCCAACCCAAAAGCGACCTGATATTAAGTGCTCTGGCAGGTCATCAGGCTGATGAGGTTGAATTAGGTGATATTGCCATCAGCAATGAACTGGTAATGCATGTTCTTGAATTAAAAAATAATGGCCCCAAACCGCCTGATACCCCAGTAACAGAGCACTTCCAAAAGACCATACTGGAATTACAGCCGCTACTCGATCAACACAATTTATTATTATTACCTACTGGAGCACATCCCTGGATGAATCCGCACACAGAGACTGTACGCTGGCCTTATGGTAATAATGAAATATACAGACAATTTGATGCTATATTTGATTGCAAAGGTCATGGCTGGTCCAATTTACAGAGCATGCATGTCAACCTGCCCTACGCAAATCAGGAAGAATTTTATCAGCTGCATAATCTCATTCGTTTGATTCTGCCGCTATTACCCGCCCTTGCTGCAAGTACACCTGTTCTTGATGGAAAAGCCACCGGATTACTGGATTCGAGACTGTATTTTTACAGCCGAAATCAACAAAGGATTCCATCAATCAGCGGTGATGTCATTCCCGAATTTATAAGTTCAGAAGAAGAATATCAGCAAAAAATTCTTAACCCGATGTATCAAGACATAAGACCTTATGATCCCGAAGGTATTTTGCAGTATCAATGGCTCAATTCAAGAGCCGCTATTCCCAAATTTAATTGCAAAGCAATCGAAATTCGTATTCTGGACAGTCAGGAATGTGTAGAGGCTGATATAGCCATCGCTCACGCAATAAACGCTGTTTTAAAAAACTGGCAAGCTTCATCACGTTATTATCTGGAAAATCCCTGCGATACCCCAAGATTAAAACACATTTTTGATCGCGCCATAGAAACAGGATTGAATACTCAGGTAGAAGACATGGAGCTGTTAAAACAATGGCAACTCCCATCACGATCCATGACACTCAATGAAGTATGGTCTATGCTTATAGAACAGGTTAGCTCTGAATTGACTGAGAAACAACAATCCGCGCTGGAATTGATTTTGAGTCAAGGCAATTTAAGTCAGCGCATCCTGAAGGCAGTAGGCAAGAACAACAATAGAGACTCATTAAAAAGAGTGTACGCACAACTTGCTTATAGTTTGCTCGCTAATCAACAATTTAGACCCTAATGAACACTATTGCGATAGTAATTAGTTGTGAACATGCTGTAGATACCGTCCCCAAGGAATACACCGCGTTATTTGCGCCATTCAAAGAATTATTAAAAACACATCGAGGAATTGATTTTGGTGCTTTAGAGATAGCTCTGCATTTAAAGGATACTCTACCCTGCGATTTTATTCAGGCTCATACAACTCGATTATTGATTGATTGCAACAGAACTCTGAATCGCCCATCTTGTTTTTCTGAAGTCACCCGAAACCTGCCTGATGAAGAAAAAAGAAACATCATAAAGCTGTATTATCAACCTTTTCGGGAAGAAGTGACTAATATTATTCAAAAACACATCCATCAAAAGCGTCAAGTATGGCACTTTTCAATCCATAGCTTTACCCCTGTAATGAATGGCCAAATTCGCTCAACCGATATAGGATTACTCTACAATCCTCAACGGCCTTCAGAAAAAGTTCTTTGTGAACGATTGCAAAATGAAATACACCAATTAAATCCAGGCATTAGAGTACGACGAAATTATCCGTATAAGGGTATCAGTGATGGATTTACTACATCCTTGCGCAAAAAATTCAGCGATGCAGAATACGTTGGGATTGAAATTGAATCAAATCAAGCATTAACGCAAAACGACCAATCGATAGACACTCTTAAAAAATTATTATCAGATAGCTTATTAAAACTAATATGTTAATATTAACTTAATAATGATCAACTATAATAAAAGCAATTAACGTATTTGGTATTTTGATGATTTCAGAAAAAATTCAGTTGATTTCAGAAAAAATAAAACTGTTGGAGTCACTTAAAGAACATCAGTTTTCCAAATCAATTGCTGCAATTCATACCCGAATTCTTGATACCTTACTAAGTCAAAATTTTAATCCTCGTATAGCTCCCTATCTAAGTAAAATTAATAAAGAAGGAGAGCCTTATACCAATTATGATCTCAATCCTGATAATATTTCTCAAATCAAGAAACTGATCAACGCACTATATTATGCCCGATTGGCCTTAGAAGATATTGAGCAAATTGATTTAAAAGGCAGAACCTATTCCAGTTTAAAGCTACTTTATCAAAATACCATCCATAAAGCGTATCAGGCGTGTTATTTATTAACTCACCTGGATGTTGATGTAAGAGAAATGTTCAGTGAAGAATTACAGCTGCTTCTTCCATTGGCTGGAAAATTAATGGCCTTTGCAGACAGCCACTCTGAAGACACTAAAAAACTGGCTGAATCCCTAAGAGAATATCCACTCAGTTATAAAATTGGAGAAATTACCGGCACCGCAGTAGATCAAATGCAACCTAACAGTGCTGACCTGGACTATAAATTCCTGACCCAATTTGGTGCTGTTTTACCCAGTTATATTGATCAATTCACCCAATACATCAAGGAATATTCATCTGAAATCATTGAAAAAGAACCTTCACTGAATAATGAAAAACTGGAAGAGCTACAAACCACTGCATTAAAGCTATTAAATGATTTGGAAAATTTAAAGGGAAATAGCCTGTTTTTATCATTTAAGGTTTTAAATTACATACACATCATGCGGAACATTCTTACATTGTCCAAAAGCACTATTGAGCAAATGGGACATTTTAGTCAGTCGTCTCAGGACGTCATCCGCAGCAATCTTGCTCAATTAAAGTATGTCCTATTGCCTTCCCTGTTTGGCTTTGTCGATAAAATTGAAAATAATACCATGTTAAAGCCGGGCACTTTATCAAATCCCTTAATGGAAAAGATAAAACCACTTTATGCCTTGCTCATTCATTACGCCTCAAAGCCAGTTGATTTTCAGGTAAAAGGTGAGGAATTACTCAGTATAGAGGACTCTCGTTTTCTGGCTTTAAGGCTGGAAAAATCCTATGGCCGTATTGATGCGGCTAATAAAGCGTTATTTAAAATCCAAAAAGCTGAAGACGCATTAAGCAGCTTCTATGAAATTCTTGAAAACCCACTCTATAAAAACAGTGCATTAAATCAACTGCCTCCGGAAATAAAAAATCAACTGATTACGCATTATAAACTGATTAAACCGTATATGATGCAAAAAGATTTTGACTTAAATAGCAAAATCATTGACAGTCTTAAAGGCCCCGAAAGCTACTTCTCCATGGCGGGTAGACCATTGCGCTGGCTACGAAAACAATTACCCGCAGATCACGTACGCTTCATAATCGAACATAAAAATACATTACAAGATTTAATATCAAAAAAACGAGCGACCCAGATATTTCACATCAATCTGAATATGGATTTGATTAATTCGGTCAATAAACAAACCAATCTGGTATTGTTTCCATACAATAATCAAACCAACGTATTTTCTGTAGATGAATCCGAAGCAGTGAAGCAGAGCGATACCTGCGCTCTTCTCAGGCTAACCAATCAATACACTCTCAAATCAATACCAAAAATCCAATTTGAACCCCAAACTCTCTATCTTGAGGAAACCCTAAAAGGCTTAAAATACGATGTACTTAATCCTCAAGGCAAACGCGTATCTGCCATTATTCCCTGGGATAAGATTAGTGAGTTTCCTCACAATGTCAGCGATATACTTGCATCAAAAGAAAAATTCTTACCCACGCTTTTGGAGTTAACCGCTGACGCTGGGCACACAAAGCCGACAGATAAACTCAATTTGTGCGCCATGGAGAAACACGACCCTCAAACGCTCTATATTGAAACGACTGATAAAGGATTGAAATATGAAGTTATCAGTCCTGAAGGTCAACTTGAAACAGCAATCATATCCTGGAAAAAATTGAACAATGTTCCTCATGATGTTTCATTAATCCTTGCCTCAAAAGAACAATATTTACCCAGGTTGCAAGAGGTAACTTCTGCAGCAGGGCATACCTTAAATTCTACTGAATTGAAATTTGACGAAATTAAAACATTGCTAAAAGGCAGAAGTGCCGTCATTTTGTTTAATAATAAAGAATTGATTTACGCTGACCCAGTCAATCAAACCGTCAGTGAGTTAAAACCCAGCGAAACAAACAAAACCAGTTTTAATCAACTAAAAGCTGTATGCACCCAGGCTTACCAAGTTGCAGGTGAGAAAGAGCTTGAATTAGTTACCGATGTAACCGGTCGCCGTCATCTTGGTTTTAAAGAAGTCAGAAGACAACAGGTTCTTAGTACCCCGAATAACTTAAGTGCGGATCAAGCTCTTGATCTGCATCAATGGTATAGAAACAAACGAGATAAATTCAAGATTGCCCAAAATGCCTATAATGAATTTATCGCTTTGTTAAAAAAACAAGTAGCAGTACCTGGAATGACAGGCAGTGGAGCTCTTTATATCAGCAACATGGATAAAACGGTTAAGGCACGCTGCCGTAATTTATATAACCTGTTTCAGCCTTATTTCATTAATGGGGTACCCTCTGAATTAAAAGCTGCAGCACTGGAATTTGATAAATATCTGGTGCATTCATTTTCAGGTGATACAGAACAAAGCCCTGCTCCAGCAACTGATTTGTTCCACCAACTCGATGAACATTTTCAAATATATTTTACTGATATTGATTCATCGTGGAGAACAAAAAGCAATGCTTATTTAAAGTTGGCTCAGAAGAAATTTGCTGCTGAGAATGAAGAGTCCTCATTGACGCACGACGCCACTATTGGAAACAGAGGTCATCATTTAATAAAACATACAAATTATTCAAAATACGCACATAATTTCAGAACAGAACTCTATAAAGTCATATTAGCGCTGAATCAATCCATGCAAGCCGAGTTGCGTCCACAGAAAGACGGAATTCCCTTTCCTGAACTGGAAGATCCCAAACAATTGGCCGCTCAATGCAAACAAGTTCTGGCGATTAAACGAATCTTTAATAGTCTATTTCATGTTGAAGGCATCATTCTTGAGCTTGAAGAATTAGATAACCGCAGTTATCAAACCAATTATGTAAGACATCTACTTCTCGCTTACGGACACATCGATGAAATAATGAAACTGACCAAGAACCTTATAAATGATCCTCATTTTAGCCTCATTGGTCGTGAATTATTAGAAAAAGCTCAAGGGATGTACGCTTCCATTCAGGAACATAGCGACCCCTATCAAGTAGCGCATACAGAAGTAAACTATGATAAACCCGTCCAATTCAACGGGCTTTGGTATGCACTCAACGCCTTCAATATCAGTCCAAAACACATCAGAAGTTTACGAAACAATAATTTTCTGACTGTAGAAGAATTAAATGAATTACATGTTAGTGCCAAACGCTCTGCTGTCCAGATTGAATCCATAATCAATAGTGCTGGCTCCTATTTTCAGCTATTCCTTCAAGTTCCAAATATGTTTAGCCTGTACGGCAATCTGACTAGTAAACTCAATGAGTTTATTAGCACCGTTCATGACACCGTTATTAATAATCTCGATCAATTTGGCCCTAAAATTTTTACTCCCATGCTACTTGAAGCCGATCTTTGGGAGGATAAATTAGGATTAATTCCAGGTACATTATCTGGGCCTCTAAAACAAATCATCGATGAATTTTATAAGGGGTTACTGCGCCCCCTGGATTTGGATGCAAAAACCCATGTCGACCTTATTTGTGATAAAGCAACTTTGGCAAAACGACTTGAAATAACACAACAAAAAATTGATAGCGCGGAACAGCACCTGGAAAAACTGGATAAAAATTACAAGCACATCAATAACTTCTTTTCATATTATAAAAATTACCAATCTCTGACAGGTGGATTATTACCCGCTGATCCACGCGCTCTATCAAGTGCCAAACAAGAACTGCTCAAAGCCTATAACAAAGCACTTCCCAAGCTGGTAGTGCTCCAGAACAAAGTAACCTTGGATCCGGAGAAAATCGATCCTAATTTCGATAATCTATTAAATTCCGGTCTTAAAGACTATCAGCCTAAACTATCGCAAATTAAGGAACTGTTTGAAGCAAGCCAAAATTACTATCAAGGCATTAAAGCAACCTATCAAATGCAGTTAAACACTGCCAGAGAAAAATTGACGTATCTTACTGAGTTAAACAGAGCACAGGATCAAGCCAATCTGCTCTTTATTCAAGAATACACCACAGAATCCTTTAACAAACAAATGGAGGCGTTCTGCAATCGTCACATAGGGCTGCAATATACCGATAAAGAATACCGTAATAAGCTTAGGGAATATTTGTTGACCTTTAAAGACACCATTATCAATGAAGCAAAAACCACTGACGACATTAATCTGACGGTAAAAAATTTATTAAAAGAAAAAATCAAACTGTTTGAACAAGACAATTTTGCAAAATACTTCCACCTGGATACAGTACGTGTTGCATTGGCCCAATTCAAAAATTATTTCAGTATCTCTACTCTGGCGATTGAACGCAATTATTCTCTTTTTGAAAATGAAAAAACACTTGGTGAAAAAACAGAGAAAATTAATAAATTGCTTGAATTTGCTGAAAATGAACACTTAACCATTGATGAGCGCTTTTCCAAAATCGCATTCGATGTCAAAGATCCCAGTTTTGGACGAATAATACTTGCCCATAAACAAGAAGATCATTTTAGTTTTACTTACTTAATCCACTGCGTCGTATCAATACTCGAAGCACTGTCTCTGTATACTCCAGCACGCAAAAGGCTATACAACTCATTGCAAGAATCGGTAAATAATAAACCTCAAATCAATGAGCTCGCAAAACGATTTGGTTTATTTGCAACATCTCAAACACCTGCGCCTCTTCCATCCCGCGCCCCCGAAGCGCCAACGGATGGTGAAGAAAATAACGACGATGCCGCACCAACTATAACGGCCTCTATTTAAGTTCCATTCCCAGCCATACTATCGGCTGTAATATAATCTCATTAACTCCAAAGCTTTTTTTAAAATTGGCATTCGAGGTTTCGCGTTTGGAATGGGTTCCCCACGAACATTGGTAATAAGAGCGCCACCAGAGGTTCGTAACGTAGTCTGGCGATCCGGTTCTATCAGAGCCATATTGCTGTAGCTCCCGGAGATGACAAAGGGTAAACGATTGTGTTCATCCAGCAAATCCTGACCAATACTGTAGTCAATAATAGGATTCTGACAGTCAAAAGCTCTTTTTAACAGAGTAGGAACGACATCGTAACTGCTGGTTTCATATTGAATAACCCGTGGCGGTTGTTCCGGCCAATAAAGAATAAGAGGAACATGAACTTGTACATCGGTAAAATTACCAGCATGTCCCCAATAATTCAGATTGTTGTCATTAAATTCCTGGCCATGATCTGATGTAACCAAAACAATACTGTTCTTCAGGTACCCATGCTCCTCCAGAAGTGTGAGTATTTTTGCCAATTCGCCATCAATAAAACGTACCGAATTCAAATACCGATTATAATAAGGAATCGGATCCACATCATTGGTCATGGCGATTCGTGAACATTCACTTATAGCCGGCTGATAGGGAGCCGGGAAGCTTTGATCTCGACAATATCCATGTGGTGCATCATAAAACAGATTAAGAAAGAATGGTTGCTTCAAATCCTTATCCGATAAAAATTGAAGTGCCTCCTCGGTGACATATCGATCTTTATTTCCTATATCATCACCGGAGGCACCATACAGATTTAAATTAGATATTCCCAGATAAATCGTTTTATCAAAGGGCGGAATGACCATTTCACTAGACCAGACTACCCGGATCATGTAACTATATTTTAATAGCAATTGAATCAATAAAGGCGGAATGTTTTGCTCCAGCGCTGCAGTCCAATAACTGCTTGGAATAGAATAAAATAAAGAAAATAACCCTGGTTGAGTTGAATTCCCACCACTTAGGTGCCTCTTGAATTGCCAGCTCCGTTCTGCAAATGCCATTAAATTGGGCATATATTGTGGTTTCAGGCTATCAAACCTCAGCGAATCAACCATAATCCAAATAATATTCGGCGGATTTTCAGGCCTTGAGCACTGTAAAGGATGAAGAGGATAATTCAAGGGATCATTTGAAAATATAGGCTGATAAAAATGCCCTTCTCCGTATCGATCGAGCAATGCTTCTGCGTTTTTATCCGGGATTAAATAAACGATTAGCTGATTATAAAAAGGTAAATTGGGCGTTTGTTGACTGAATAAATTATTATTTCGATCTACGGACTGCAACAAGGTGAAATAACTGAACAAAAAACCGCCCAACCAAAAAAGAGCGATGGTTCGTCCGCAGAGAAACTTGTCGGTTACTATGATTTTGTTCCAAACAAAATAAGCAATAACAACTTCTATAATCCAAACCAGGCATAAAACTATGATGGACAATTTCAGTTCACTTCGGGAAAAATCAAAAACATCATGCCATTGCCCATTAAAAAATAAATTAAAAATGTCCGTATTCAAATGAAATTTGAACATGGAAAAGACACAGTTATTAATGATTAAAAGGATAAGACTTAAGGTTGCGATGAACGCACTCAAGAACCAGATAAAACGTTTAGCTGGAATAATATAGGCAAAAATACCAATAAAGAGAGCGGGAATAAAGGCAAGCGCCATCATATAAGTTAAGTAATTAACCACGGCAAAACAAACAACCAGTATCTTTCCTGAAAAAGTTGAATAATCCGCCAGAAAATTAGCGAAAAGAGTAGGAGAAAGAAGAATTTTTTTTAAATAAAGAGACCCAATTACCCAAAATAAGACGCTGTTGATTAAAAAAAACCAGCCAACAAAACGTAGAATCAGTCGTTTATTTTGAGGAGTATTCATAATAATCAGCAGCCTTTTAAAATAAATAGTGATGAAGCAATTCAAGAAAACCTCTTATTTAAAAAATCAGAAGTGTTCTGGAGCGCTCTAACCACTATATCGCACTAACAAGACTCATCAAATGGGAGAATAACTCCTCATCTAAAAATCAAATCAGACAGGCTTAAATGAGCTATCTGGCTCAGTAATTGATGCGCTATTTTGTAATTGTTGTGCATCAAATTTTGCCAGTCCTTCCTGCACGTGTTTCTCAACAAGATCATTTCTTACCTTAACAAAGAAACTACCTGCTTTAGCTGGAGCAAACATTCCATTAGTTTCAGCTCTCAATCGCTGTTCTTCTAATAATCGTAGCTTTTCAATTGATACAGCTTCCGGCTTAGCTAGATTAAAATCATTTTTTGTGCGCATCTCGATTCTCCACTTAAGTATAAAAACCGGGCAATATAATTTAAAACCACGGATGCATGCAAGGAATTTGTACTTTTTTATAGTTGTGAAAAAAAATTACTTTATCTGAAAAACCCAAACAGCAAAAACAAATTATCAATTCATTCCCCCTGGAATCAAGATAAAATTGATTATAACTCCCAACGTTCTCAACCGAATTTTCCCTCACCCCTGCGCGAAACGTGGGGAGAAGGAGACTGAACTTCCCCTCGTCCCGCGCGCAACGTGGGGAGAAGAAGACTGAATTTCCCCTCGCCCCTGCGCGCAGCGTGGGGGAGAGGGATCAAGGGTGAGGGGGATTAAATAGCGTCGCGAAGCGACTCCATAAAGAATAAATCGTGCAAAATGATGCAGTTATTATCA
>NZ_KE384005.1:27732-70370 GCF_000423305.1 Legionella moravica DSM 19234
GCGTGGGGAGAAGGAGACTGAATTTCCCCTCGCCCCCGCGCGCAGCGTGGGGAGAAGGAGACTAAATTTCCCCTCTCACCTGCTCGCAACATAGGGAGAAGGAGACTGAGGGAGTTAGCGTTAATTGATGAGTTGCCACGTTGAGCTATGATATCAATCCAGAAAAGTGCCCTAACCCTGAAAAAATCCTAAAGAACCAATCTCTTTATAATCCCCTCATTTATTAAAGGCCATTCGCTGGATAATATACTGAAAATAACCGTATCAGTAATGGAACCATTGTGATGAATCATATGCTCACGAAGCACCCCCTCCTCCTTTGCTCCCAATTTTTTAAGATTGTTATATGAGCGCTCATTCTTAGGATCTGTAGCAATTTGAATTCGGTTAAACTGCCATTCTTCAATCGCCTGACGAAATAACAACCACATGCACTCAAGACTGATTTTCTTTCCCCAAACCCCAGGAGTAAGCCAACCATAGCCAACCTCTAAACGCCTGTGCTGCATATCGATATCATAATAGGAACGACAACCAACAACCTGACCATCAACGTGACAACGAATCGCGTAGGTAATTTGTGTCCCCAGCGTTTGCTTGGTTAAATTCTCATAAAACCAATCATCAAAATACTCGTTATAAGCCTTCATTGGCATATAAGTCCAGATCCGTTCATCATTTGCAGCACGGCGCAATGATTCATAATGAGTCTTATTCAATAGTTCGAGATGAATAGACGGGCCAGAGAGGTTTTTTAGAACTAACGGATGATTAAGCATGGTGCTTTTTCTTAATAATGGATTAAATAAGGTCGAATCAAGCTTATCAGCTCCAATCATGGAATTTCAACCAATACGATCGTTTAACTGGATGCTGCACGCCATACAGCCGCTCTTTGGCGATCTAGATTATGTCGTTTCCATTGCAGAGTTGCGAGCTATCTTAACTAAGTACGCACTGATGCAAAGCAGTACCAAAGCCAAAATAAAAAACGACAAAAAAACAGCTAAAATCAATGCCGTCCATGTGCCCTGTGCACGGCTCTTCTTTGTGCTTTACGATATTTAGTGAATTTTTTACCCGTTCTTAACTTTATGGAATGATTCGACGATAATGGATTGTCAACTGCCTGGGTAGATCCTGAGGCGGCACTCGGTGTTACTCCGTCTAACGGAGTGCAGGATACAAGAAAGCCGAAAGCACCGATCAATAGCAATGCATTGTATTTTACCATTTGAAGCACTCCTTCAGACTATTAAAAACTCGCGTTAATAGCAAATAATACTGTGTCACTGGTTTTACCTAAATTGGCACGAGTTGCTGAATAAAAAACAGGAAGTAATTGTCCCGTTGCAAAATCATCGATACCATAATTTACATCATGCTGAAAGCCTAAACTTTCAGTGGTATTGCGCCATAATGAAGTATTTAGGGCAATAGAGTACTCTTTAGCAGGCAATAAAAATGCCAAAGACTCTTTGGTAAAAGTATAGCCTATAGCAATGCTACTTGGTTTATTAAATATACTAAACGAATAGGCTGCTTCTATATCAAAGGCACGCGGTTTTGCTCCACGACGATTATAAGACAAATCCTCTATCGCAAAAGCTTTTGTTGCTGTTAGATATTCAGCGACAAAACTGTATGCATTTATTGAGTAACTGGCATTAAGATCAAGGCCAGGCACCTTATGTTTTAATATGTTACCATTACCACAAGGATAAGCAAAACCTCCAAAAACCCGACAATACAGAGAGTCCTGACTGTTTAATTGCATTCCCTCTGCATCTGCGATATTAGAGATGTACCCAACTCCGAGGCTCCCGTTCCAATTAGTTTTAGTGAGCGTGTACTGTGCACTCAAACCCCACTCATTAATCGTGTTGTTACCCGTCAAAGAAGTCACCGTTTCCCCTTGATACCCAAACGCATCCAAATCCAGTTCTGCTGAATCAGTACTATAGGTATAACCAAGCAATATAGGGCGCTCAATGGTTGAAAAGAGTGTAGAGGTTAATGGGCTGTTAATCATAAATCCATTATATTGGCCAAAAGGAAGATACATTTGCCCAATCGACCC
This sequence comes from Legionella moravica DSM 19234, assembly GCF_000423305.1. Lineage (GTDB taxonomy): Bacteria > Pseudomonadota > Gammaproteobacteria > Legionellales > Legionellaceae > Legionella > Legionella moravica. The sequence continues at coordinate 29,813 of NZ_KE384005.1, forward strand.
ATACCAATCCGATTTGTTCAGATTGCCAATACTTAAATACCCTTGCTCAAGGTAGACTCTTGAATTCGCTTCTCTAGGGCCAATTTGCGGAGGAGTTAACCCATCAGGAGGCTGGTTATCGAAATCAAAACTAAAAAACCCTGTCACCCATGGCCCCATGCCGGCCAAAGCGGTAATGTTTGCCGTTGTCAAATCGATATCATTGGTGGGCGGTCCAATATAGGGTCTGGTATTATAAATTTGAGCACCAAGAGAACCACTTAAAACAAGATAATATTCAGATGCTCTAGGCTTGGATCCGGAAAAAGCATTTTCAATCTCCTGTCGATATTGTAAGGCAAGTAAGTCTCCATTCTGTTGCGATAAATTAGTCAATAAATCAGAACCATCGTAAGCGGAGGGTGAACCCAAATAGGGTGAAATGACAACGGGGATTCCCCCTAGAGTGAGTACATTATGCTGTTGTTTGGCCTTATCCTGTAACGATGCTGATGAATCAGATTTAATTGAAGTGTTCTGTGCAGAACTTGTCGATGTTGACTGGGTTATATTCCTGGAAACACTTTGATGATTTTGAGCACCAGGAGATCGTACCTTCTTAGTGGACGTCTCTTGTCTCTTTGCCGGGTTGGATGATTTCTTTAAAGAGCCTCCTGCTGCTCTTCGCGGCTTAATGGTGCTGTTATTGGTTTGTGTTTTTTTATGAAGATGAGTATGTTCATTAAGTTGCTGCCTTAATTGCACGACCTCTTTCCTTAAAGAGCGTGTTTCTTCTATTAAGGCATCAATTTGTTCTGGAGTTAAATTAGTTGCTGACGAAGTATTGGCGTTGAGCAACAAAATGAATAAAAACACCATTCTGTTTTTAAAACTTAAAAGAAAACTCATACTCATTTTATTCATTAAACTCATACTTCTGATTTTATGATCAGCAAGAGTAATTTAAATATTAACCTTATCCAAGTTAATTTTTAAATTAATAATCAAATCACCGTTGATGTTGTTCATATCAAAAAGACTTACTAACTTTTGCAGATAAATAAATAATCCTCTTCCTGAATTTCAAGCTCATTCAGCCAGATTTTCTTCATCCTTCACACCTGGTTTTTAGAAAAAATTCAGTGAGACTAGACGTATGCCAAAGAAATAAGAGAGTGGCGAAGAAAGCCAAATTGATGAAAATAACCTCTGCTAAATCATTTATACTTCCGGCTCTACCGGCAAACCCAAAGGTGTAGAAATACCTCATAGCAGTATTTGTCATTATATTTCCGTCGCAAGCAAGCTTTATGAAATGAATGACAAAGACAGAGTGCAACAAGGGTTTACCCTGGGGTTCGATGCCTCATTGGAAGAGCGGTGGATGGCCTTTGCTAATGGCGCGGCATTGACCGCGGATTCTATAAGGAGAATACGCCTTATTCATACTCCTTTCATTCAGTTCCAGACAAAACAAGTCAGAAAGAATAAAACCAACATGATTGTTTAATATCCAATTCTTCCTTATAATCCGCATCAATAACAATAACAATAAGGTAATTTCATATGAAAAAATGGATCTTGGCAGCAGCAAGCAGCATGGTTATGTTTAATGCCTCTGCAAATGAAGGTTTTTGTGGATACAAAGATTTTTTCCATTTGAGTGATAAATCACATCCAGGAATATACGTTGTCAGTGGTTATAGCGAATCGGATGTTATTTTAGAACGAGTAGGCCCGCGCAGTTTTATAATTAGAGACGGTTTTGATTGTCGCTCAGGTTATGCCCATGTAACAGTAGCCTATGATACTGAAAACTGGTGCGTACTGGACATTAAAGACGGCCCATTTATGTACACACCAACCGTTACTGCATCATGCAAAGGCATACGCTATTTAGGCCTGAGCTACGACAGCTTTGGAAGCTATTCTTACTCAATTAATTTGGACTAAGAGCTCATTAACGCTTTTTGATCCCCAACGCAGACATCAGTGCGCGTGTCATATCGCGCACAAGCTGACGTACAATCTGGCGAAATAATGTATTTTTCGTAACAGCAGTGATAACTGACGGCTCATTTGTTTCATTACTCGCCTTAGTCTTTGTGTTTTGCTGTTGTTCTGATGTGCTGTTTTGAGCCGCCAAAATTTCCTTCGCTGAATTTCTCTCCTGACGTTGACGATAACGTGGATATAAAGTTGAAGCAGCAACAACCTGATTTAACTCTTGATCGGTTAAAACTCCCATCCGCGATTCAGGCGCTCTTATCATGCATTGAATCAAAGGGGTCGGCTGACCTTTTCCATCCAAACTGCTGACCAAAGCTTCCCCAATACGCAATGCAGTTAACAATTGCTCCGTGTCATAATGTTCGGATGGGGGAAAATTCTGAGCGACCAACTTCATCGCTTTTCGATCTTTTGCTGTAAAAGCGCGCAAAGCGTGCTGGACTTTCAAACCCAACTGACTTAAAACACTCTCTGGAATATCATTGGGCGTTTGAGTACAAAATATGAGTCCGACTCCCTTGGAGCGAATTAATTTCACCATAGTATCCAGCAAACTCAGCAGGGCTTTACTGGCATTACTAAAGATAAGATGCGCTTCATCGATAAATAGAATGAGCTTGGGTTTGTCCGGATCGCCTAATTCAGGCATAGTTCTGTAAACGTCAGATAATAATTTCAGCATAAAGGTAGAAAACAATTTCGGCTTATCCTGCATGTCCAAAAGCCGTAAAATTGAAATAACGCCCAAACCTTGTGCATTGGTTCGAACCAAATCCAAAACATTAAATGCAGGCTCACCAAAAAATCTGTCCCCTCCCTGAGATTCCAACTCAATGATTTTACGCATAATCGTACCTACCGAGGACGAAGCAACACTGCCAAATCGAGCTTCAATTTTATTTTTTCCTGTATCGGTCTGCACAAATTGTAATAAAGCTTTCAAATCAGCCAACTCAATGAGCGGCAATTGCTCTTGCTTGGCGTATTCAAATAATACCGTTACAACCCCCTCCTGAGTCTCGTTCACATCAAGCATACGGGCAAACAAGACGGGACCAAAATCAGAAACAGTTGAACGTAGCGGTACACCAGGATGAGACTCATTCAAGGTAAGAAATTCAACAGGAAAACCACGAGGATTAAAATCCAGATGCAAGGATTTGCTTCTTGTGATCATGGTCTCGGATGCATCCCCAGCCATGGCCAGACCAGAAACATCCCCTTTAATATCCATAACCAGGCTTGGTACTCCTGCTAATGAGAGTTGTTCGCTCAAAACCTGAATGGTTTTAGTTTTTCCACTGCCTGTAGCTCCAGCTATCAATCCATGTCGATTAAAGGATTTTAACACCAGATTTACTGCAGCATCCGTAATGAGTTGATTTTCAACTTCAATACCACCCAATTGCAATGAAGGTAAGTTTCCGGTTTGGTAGGGAATACGTAAATCTTCATACATAAAAAGAATCCTTATCAATCAAATATCTTAAGTATAATCTTAAAACCCTGATATTGCTTTAATCCAGAATGAATCGTGCAGCCTGCTCTGCGATCATCATCACCGGAGCATTTGTGTTACCCGATACGACTTGCGGCATAATGGACGCATCAGCAATAACCAGTCCGGTAATGCCATGGACATGCAGACGAGAATCCACCACGGCCATGTCGTCATGCCCCATGCGGCAACTTCCCACTGGATGGTAGACGGTATCAGCACGTTGCCTTATTAACTGAATGATTTCTTCGTCTGAAGTTGCTTGATACAAAGGCCTGGCTTTAAAAGGAGAAAAAAGCTCATGCTCCATCAGTTCCTGGGTCATTTTATAAGCTCGCAACAGAATCTCTAAATCGTAATCATGGGCTAAAAAATTAGGATCAATTGCCGGAGCATGGAATGGATTTGCGGATTTCAATCGGATTCGCCCACGACTTTTAGGACGAAGCACACAAAAATGCAGCGACATTCCTCTCGCGATATGAAACTTATGACAATGCGCGTCAACAATGCCCGGGACAAAATGCAATTGAATATCAGGCCTGGCTTGTCGTGCATCAGTAGAAATAAATCCACCCGCCTCAGCAAAATTTGTAGTCATCATCCCTGTTGCGTTGGTTCTATATTCACGATAGGCTTTAAAAATATCCCATAGAGCGGTGGGGCCAAAGCCTAAAAGATTGGGATGATTGGCTTTGTATGCATGGACATAGTCTGGATGATCATGAAAATTTTCACCCACACCAGGTAGTTCATGAATGCAGTTGACTCCATGACGTGATAACTCTTCTCGCGACCCAACTCCCGACACCATTAATAAATGCGGTGTATTAATCGCTCCAGCACTTAATATAACGTTCTTTCTGGCGCGAAACTCTATGATGTTCCCTTTATGGCGTACACTTATTCCATGACAATGCGCACTGCGAATCAATAATTTTAAAACACGCGTCCTGGTTAAAACCGTCAAATTGGCTCTAGCCAATATTGGGTCCAGGAATGCATCTGCTGCGCAATGGCGTTTACCTGCTTTCTGAGTCACCTGATATAACCCAATTCCAGACTGACTTACTCCATTAAAATCGGGGTTATAGCCATACCCACAAGCTTTTCCTGCCTCAACAAACAATTGCGATACTGGATTAGGACTTAGTAAATCATTTACGGCCAACTCACCTTCTTGTCCATGATATGAATCATTAATTCGGTAGTTGTGCTCAAATTTTTTAAAAAGAGGCAAAACTGAATCATACGACCAGTCCTTTGATGTAGTTTGCGCCCATTCATCATAATCTTCGCTTTGCCCTCTGATATAAATCATGGCATTAATAGCACTGGAACCACCTAGAGCTTTACCTCTAGGCTGATAGCCGCGTCGATTATAAAGTCCTGGTTGCGGCTCAGTCCAATAATGCCAGTTCTTGAGCCAAAAAGGCATGGTCAAAACAGTGAGAAAAGGAATTTGAATCAGAGGAGATTTATTACTGCCCCCAGCCTCAACAAGTAACACTTGATTCGCCGGGTTTTCACTTAATCGGGAAGCAAGTACGCAACCAGCACTTCCTCCACCTACAATAATGTAATCAAATTCCATGCTCAAGTTATCCATCGATTAAAAAGCAGGTTTTAATAACGCTGTTGAATTACAATCCTTATTGAGCATCTCAACTCAAGTGCACTGTGAGCAAATGCCATATATATTCAGCGCATGATCCGTCATTTTAAAATGAGCCTTTTCCGCAATAACTTTTTGTCGTTGTTCGATGATCTCATCAACAAACTCTTCTACTCGGCCACATTTTACACAAACCAAATGATCATGATGCTCCCCCTGACTCAATTCAAAAACGGAATAACCCCCTTCAAAATTGTGACGGGACACTAATCCGGCTGCTTCGAACTGGGTAAGAACTCGATACACAGTAGCCAGGCCAACATCTTCACCTGTTTCCAATAAGGCCTTATAGACATCCTCAGCGCTTAAATGATGATTACGAGATTGTTCTAAAATTTGCAGTACCTTCAAGCGCGGTAAGGTAATTTTTAATCCGGCTTCTTTTAACTGCTGACTCTCTTCCACTTGTGCTCCTTAACAGTAATGAATTTGCACCCGTTTAGTGGTGTCTTTAAATAAATGGCATGTTATTATGGCGAAATTTTTCACGGTAGGCAAAAAATATGCGAATAATAACCCTTATTGTAACACTCATTTTATCATTAACTTTGACTCAATGTGCATCCTATGATTTTGCCAGACGCATCAGTCAGCAAGGGAACTTGCTTCCCCAATCAAAAGTTGAGCGATTAAGAGTAGGAATGAGCAAAAATGACGCGGCTATTTTAATGGGAACCAGCCTAATGAGCCCTACATTTAATAACGATCGCTGGGATTATGCATATACCTGGCGTCGAGGTATGGGCAGCATGACCATCAAAACCGTTGTTATTTATTTTAAAGGAAACTCGATAAGTCGAATTGAACACAAACCCTAATCACAAGCGGCACCCTGGGAAATATCATAATCCAGGGTGCGCTGTCGTTAAGTCAGGTTTGTTATTCCAAAACATCCATTCATACGTTTGGAAGATGATGTATCGATAAGACATTGAAACATAGGGTCACTGAATGCCAGCATACAGTGCCTTAAGCTGGTAGTTCCTTACCGTAGAAAGAGGATCCAAGAAAAGACGGGCATCGCGTTACAAAGCCGCCTGATTTATTTTCTTAAGCGAGCTTTCTGACGTCTTTTCTCTTTAGGGTCACACTGTAATGGCCGATATAATTCGACCCGATCGCCATCTTTAAGTACCGTATCCCTGGCAATCTGCTTCGCAAATATACCCACGGGCAAATCCCTGGTTTCTGGATGAGAATCAAAGATCCCTGATGCGGTTAAAGCATCTGCTACGCAGGATCCGGGGTTTAATGCTAAATCAAAATGCACAACAGTGCCTTCCTTGGCAATGTAAACCACCTCAACTTTTACCATAAATAACCTCTGCCCGGTCACAAAATGCATCAACCATTTTATCGGTTACTTGATCGAACACAGGGCCAAGAAGCATGGAAAATATTTTTCCAGAAAATTCAAACTCTAGGTCAAAGGAAATTTTGCAGCCATCCTCTACCTCATCGAAACGCCAAAAACCTTCCAAATGGCTGAAAGGACCATCAACAAGGCGAATTTCGATCATTTTGTTAACTTGCAAACGATTGCGGGTAGTAAATGATTTGCTCATTCCTGCAGCACCGATAACTAAGGTAGCCTGTACTTCATCGTCATCTCGATGATGTACGGTACTTTCTGCGCAATAAGGAAGAAATTCCGCATAATGGTCAACATCATTAACCAAACCATACATTTGTTCACAAGTATAATTGACTATTCGTGATCTTTTTACAATTGGCATTACACAGCTCCTTGAATCTGCTTATTAAGCCAAAGACTCAGGTCTTTGATTTCTTCATAACAAATGGAATGTTCCATTGGGTATTGTTGAAAAGAAATATCATTATATCCTTTATTCAATAACCAATCTCTACTTTGTTGAGTCCATAAAGGTAAAACAAGGGGATCAAATTGACCGGAGCCCATAAAAAAGGGAGTACTTTTATCCAATCGAGGGTTACTCGTTCCAGCCAGGGGCAAATAGGCAGATAATGCAATGACACCGCCTAAAGTATGTTCTGTATGAAGCGCAGTGTGCAGCGCCATTGCCCCACCTTGTGAAAACCCGGCAAGATAGAGTTGAGAATATTGAAAACCGTCATCGCACTGAGAATTCATTACTTTTCGAATTATTTCTTCTGATTGCTCAATGCCTTGTCTGTCTTCCCTGTCCAACAATTTCATTCCAACAATGTCATACCATGCGGGCATGACCATACCACCATTCAAAGTTACAGGGCGTGAGGGGGCATCAATAAATACATGCCTTATTGCCGCATCCTTAATCATTAACTGATCTGCCAATCCCATCATATCAGACGCATCAGCACCTAACCCATGCAGCCAGATAACACATGCCTGTGCCTTTTCCTGCGAATCGTTTATATATACGCTCAAAATTGGTTCTCCACCAAAAAAACTCAAATTATCGCCAATGAAATGGAGCAGCGCAAGTTAAGTATTCTTAAACCACAGAATTAATCGAGGCTCTAACCATCGCCAATGAGTCAATGACGATACAAATAAGGATTTGAGGCACCGGATTCAAAAAAAACCAAGGTACTTTAAAATTCAATCAATACACGAAACGCATCACTGCCCTATTTAATTTTAGAGCCAGGGTCGATAATCTCTTGCATTTTTATGTATAAAATTTTATCATAGTGTTTACCATTGAAATGGTTAGGTGTCGTTTCATTGCATAAACTGCCGCTGCATTGTTTGGGTTCATTTTAGTGAGAAACCTATAGAACCCGCGCTTAAAGAGCGGAAAGTAGGGGTAAATAGATGAGATGCCAACAGCCCCTAAATGGAACGTTCCCTAAAAGCTAAAAATACAGCATTTTTAGTATGAACACCGATGAAGTTTAACGCTTATTGAGATATGAACGAATGATAAAGCAACTGATTAAAGAACTGGCCAGCAGACCTTCTACCAGTTCACTGAGCAACGATGATTGGTTCTTGTACAGTAAACAATATCATGAATTAGAAGATTCATTACGTTCCTCATTTATCCATGTTCTTGCAAACCACAGCGGTGTCTCATCCTCACAGATATTAATCGCGTTAACTAGCCTGAATCAAGAAGACACTGATTTGGTAAACCAAAGAGACATGTTATCAGAGCTTCAAGCTGCCCAGGAAACTGCTTCTGAAAAAATCATCCAGATGCAAGATAGAAATTGTTTTAAAAATATCGATATAGAATCCTTAGCTATTTCTCGTGCAGAATGGCTAACCATTATCAAGAAATATGAGCAACAGAACAGGCACAATGTGACACCTACGTTCTTTTTTAGCACTCTAAGCTCCATCAGAAAAATACCCTATGACGACCTGACACACTCTTTAAGCAAATCGCAACCCTCCAGAATGGCAAAGCGAAGCATTTTCAGAGAAGATGCACCGCCAGTCAAAAGGACATTTCAGTCGTTTCGCAAAGATGATGGCTTTAATCCACTCATTCTCGAAGAGACAGATGAAAATCGTTATCTTCAACCTCAAATTGAAGCTACTGGTGCACGATATGGCAAGATGTTTCCGGCCACCCCCGATAAACGCTATCCGGCAGTGGTAAAAACTCCCGGAGGAAATAAAGCACGACCACTTTGCAGAATAGATGGTCAAACTTTATTTAAACACTTAACGCCTGTAAGCCAAGCCCCCAAAAAAGGCCGGCTTAGCTTGCTTGATATATCACGGGAAGAGTTATTGGCCGCTATACCAAAGTTAAATTTAGAACAGGCTCAGGAAATACGATTTGTAGCCACATTAGAAGGAATACAGGAGCGTTCCGGCTTATCAAGACGACACAGTCAATTTTCGATTACCAAGGCAAAAGCCAGCGATGTATTTCGGGCTCATGGTATAGAAATTAAACCCGCTGAAGGACGATCATTTCATTGGTCGCATCTAATAGCCCATTTTTTAGCAGACACCCAGGAATTAGCCACAGATACTCCCGAAAAGGAAATCATTAATCTGGTCCCCACTACAGATGCAGCAAATTATAATACCCTCGAAGCTGTTGAACTGTATATCAGAAAGAAACTGATTGACGAAGACACCGATAATATCCTTATTAAAGTAACCCCGGAATACACTGGTCAATCCCATATCCCCAATATGCTTACGTACACGTTGTCCTGGGTCGAATGCCATGATAAACAACACGAACAAATTTTCTATATAAATCCTCAGTCGTATCAACGCATTACCAAAAGCATGCACGACTCAATTGATGTACTAAGAGAAAATAGCCATACCGTTCAGGATGATTGGCCCCCATCAAGTGGCTTTAAATTTTAATTGAACAAGGGAAAGTCTTTGTAATCAAAAATGATTCAGGCGTTCATTTCTCTTTTATCAATAAATTTCATATAATAAAATTTTAGTATTGGCCTCGATCATGACCCGTTACTTTGCATTTTTAATTTGTGCTACAGCATTATTGATATCCGCTTGTGGACAAAAAGGCCCTTTATATCTACCCACTCCTGAAAAAAACGCTCCGTCTGAATCACCCCAAAGAGATTGATTATGAATATTCGATTTACAAAAATGCATGGATTAGGTAATGACTTTATGGTGATTGACGGCGTCAATCAAAAAATTAATTTACCCCCTAAGCAAATCGCATTATTAGCTCATCGGAATACAGGGATAGGCTTTGATCAGTGTCTGCTTATTGAACCAGCAAAAAAGGAAGAAGTGGATTTTAGCTATCGCATTTTTAATGCCAATGGGCAAGAAGTTGGGCAATGTGGAAATGGGGCACGATGCCTTGCCCTTTTTGCCAAATATTATGGATTAACTTCAAAGAATAAATTAACCGTCGCGACTCAATCCACGACCATGGAATTAATCATTAATGACGATAACAGCGTAAGCGTCGATATGGGCAAGCCCAAACTGGCACCCCAGGATATTCCATTCATAGCAGAACACCAATTAGCGGAATATTCACTGGATTTGGATCAGCATACACGGGTTACGCTTCATGCTATTAATGTTGGAAATCCTCATGCGGTGCTTTTGGTACAGGATACAGAATCAGCCCCAGTGACCGAACTGGGAAGACAAATCACGACTCACCCCCGATTCCCGGAACAAACCAATACTGGCTTCATGCAAATTATAAACAAAGATCATATTAAGCTCAGGGTTTTTGAACGAGGTTGTGGAGAAACAAAAGCCTGCGGTAGCGGTGCTGTAGCAGCAGCTGCAATTGGGCGTTTATTTTATAATCTATCAGAACACATCACCGTATCGCTTCCCGGGGGAGATCTAATCATTGAATGGCCTCATTTTAATGATCACCTTACCCTCACAGGTCCTGCCACTTTTGTTTATGAAGGCACGCTGTTTTAGTGACCATAGTCACAAAAATACAACAACTATTGAATTTTTCTTCCAAACAGTTATGCTGGGCAAAACCAGCATTATTACATCAGTAAGCCTAAAGCTGGAAAATCCACAGAATTAAAAACCAATATAGAGTTCACGGTTTATTCTCAAGCAAATGATTAAATCAAATATCAGTGAATTTATGGTCAAGGAGGATTAACATGCATAACAATGCCGCCATGAAATTCAGTTTATTGAAAGAATCGATCAATACACCTCAATACCAAAAATCAATCACTAAAACTTTAGACGCTCAAAACGAATTTATCAGCACACTCCAGACAAACCAGTATACGCATTATGAAATCCTTGAATTAATTCATATGACTCAGGATAAATTGGTTCGAAGCCTGTTAATTACCCATTTATTAAGTATGGAAGAATACTTAAAAAGTCTTATGGGCAATTCCATATTGAACAGATTAGGCTCACATGAATCCCATATCCCGTCACGACTCAATCCACTGATCTACCAGATGGACATCACGCATTTAACGCTTGAGCAAATCAAACGGCTCCAACCAGAAGCAGCAATCAGTATTCTCTGCTCAATACCTCACTTCCATTTATTAAATAAAGATCAAATTAATGAGCTTATAGGGCAATACCCCGATCCGACAGTAATCCAGTATTGGATCAATCACTATGCCTTGATGCCCAATGCATACTATACCTTGGCTCATCTAAGCAAACTGGTTGATACACACGTACTAAACGAAGTACACAAATTGAGCCAGGATAAAAAGACGGCAATCATCAACTCCATTTTAGAGCATCTGGATTTATACAATCCTTTGTTTAAACTGTTACATGAAGATGAATTAGAACACCAGCTTAAAACAGTAATTAATCATTATCTCAATGGCAATCATCATCAGAATTATGTCATTTATATCAAACTGTTAACAAGAAAATTATTTTTAGAGCAGACATTGCTCTCTTTGGATACCATTCAACTATTAATTTCCTTAAACGACAACAAAGAATTCAGCGAAATAACAAACAAAACCAGTTACCTCATCAATTATTATCTAAGGTTCAAGGCTCAATCAGGTGATACCCAACTCTTTTATAATGAAGGCAAATTAAATATTCATGTAATGACCCAGCTTGTTCAATTAAGACCTTCATTACCTCCAAAAGAGGAAGAAACAAGACGCTTGCTCAAATGGATTCAACCCACCGATCAACAGCAACCTCAATCCATCGTTGAACAAAATCCCATTCCAGAAAACTCGCTCATTCCTTTGTTAGCACAAAAAGAAAAGTCAGTAAGAGCATTCGATTATTTTTTATTACATTTCAAAGGAAATACAAGAAATCTTTCTAAAACCATAAAGAACTATCTAGAGTATCATGTACAAGAGGGTTGTTCCGAATCTCGTCGCAAAACGATATATCATACCGCAATATTAATGAATCGCCCTGAAGTTAAAAATTCCGTACGAGAGGCAATATATACCTCTCTCCTGCACTACCCGGAATTATATGATGAGAGTATCAGTTGCTGGCTGCTTCGCTATGATGCCAAAAGAACGCTGCAGCATTTTGGTCTAAAGGGAGGAGCTCCCAATTACATTCTGATAATGGAATTGTGCACGGATGCCCTCAAAAAGCTCGATCCCACTAAAGACAAGCATATTATTCAAATAGCAAATCAAGCTTATGCCGAAGCAAAGCAAGAATTGTCGTTTAGTGAAGAAAAGGGTTTTTTTACTTGGTTAATTCAACGTATTAAACGTTGCTGGATCAACGGTTGGACAGGATTCTTTTCCCCCAATTTGCCTGTATACGTTGCGCCCTCATATACGAAACCCATTGTTACAGATAGAGACCGGTCAGTTTTAGAAGCTGAAAGCAAACCCTCTATAAAAGACTCCGAACAGAAGCTTGCCAGAATTTTAAAAAACATAGAGAAACAATGCACAATTCAAAATATTGATGAATTAATTGATATTATGACTACAAACTTGTTCAAGTCAAATGCTCAAGAGGAGCTGAACTTAAGAGCCCGAATCAATCTGTTGTTTCATGAACTTATACTAGACAGTAAACAAAATAAAGGAATTAACTCCTGGTTAGCCAAAAATCATCCCCTATTAAATGCAAATCGCTTTCGTCTTTTAGAGCTTATATTCACCCATGGTTCTCAAGAGGATTTGGAATTGTTTATAAACCAAGTGAATGACGATTCAACCTATTTACCACCGGCTCGTGATACAACACAGATACAATCAATAGTTAGTGAATTCAAGGTCGTGTTACCCGAGCTGAATGATGAAATCGAATTACCTCCCCAAAAAGGCGCTGTTGCAGCATCAGAACTATTAAGCATGGACACAATGTCCAATCTATTTAACAATGCCTGGAGTTGGACAAAAGGAAATGTTGGTGTTTTTTTTGCCAACAATTCTTCTCTGCCTCCTCCAGCAGAGACCCCACCTCAGACACCATTAAACCCGAATCCACTTCATTAGCACTTTGCCCCGCAATTCTATGCCGGGCAAATCTTTAGCGTGTATGAATGAATGGTAAGATTACAATGATTTACTCATCGAATGAAACAGCGCACTAATTAAAGATGGGGTGTAATGATGATAATAAAAATGCCGAAATTTTAAAGCTGAGTATGATCGGTTGAATCAAATGATTTAAGGATATTAATAATATGATTAGTTTAATCGTAATACTGTCATGCAACTTGACGATAGCCTCTTGATAAACCTACAATAAAAATAAGACTCTGATTTGGCAAAAATATGGATGAAAGAAGGTCATTTTTCAGATTAAAAAATAACGGAGAAATTCTGGCTAAAATTTCAAGCCAGTATTTTGAAATTATTGATATATCAGCAACAGGAGCGCGCATAACGAATAATTCACAGCTTGCTGACGAGGGTACCATTGAAATCTCAATCAATCGATTTTCTATAGAGATGCACTATAAAATATTAAGGTTCGAAAATAATTCCACCATCATCATATTTACTAATGATGCTGAAATTGATCGCATTTTTGTTGCCCTGAAACAATTAAGGGACGAACGAAGAGTTCACAAACCCCAAATCTAACCAGCGTAAACGGTCGTATTTGAGTGCAGGTTGAACGAAACGGGGACTTAAAAAAAGCGCAGTGAGGTACATAAGCATTTTTTTATTTTCCTACTCCACCTTGAACGGTCGTATTTGAGTGCAGGTTGGACGAAACGGGGACTTAAAAAAAGCGCAGTGTACATCAGGTACATGAGCATTTTTATATTTTCCTACTCCACCTTGAACGGTCGTATTTGAGTGCAGGTTGGACGAAACGGGGACTTAAAAAAAGCGCAGTGTACATCAGGTACATGAGCATTTTTATAAGTCCCCACTCCATTCAAGATGCGCCAAAGACGCCCGTTCAAGAGAGTTTCCAGCGACGGTGCATCCAGTTCCACTGCTCCGGATGAGCCAAAATAATCTGTTCTAAAGCCTGATTGTATCTTAAGGTATTTTGATAAAGGGCTTCTTGTGTAGAATCATGATCTTCCCATGGAATTGGGTCATGAAACTCCAGAACGTGCTTGCCATTAGGCAATCGATACCCTGCAGCCGGGATTACTGGCACACCAGTATGGCGAGATAGTGTAGCTAAACTTCGATAAGTCCCTGCTTTTTTACCAAAAAACTCGACGGCGATTCCATCTCGATTAACCAAAGAAGCATGTTGATCCAGAACAAAAATCACTGCATGATTTTTATCTAAAGCGTCACGGACTTGTTCCAGGGAATTTTTTTTAGGAATCACATTTAAGCCGACTTTATAATAATTCTTAAATAATAAACGCTCTATCATCTTAAATCTTAAAGTCCGCCTGATAAAATGAAATTGTCCCTGAAATTCTTTAAAATTTAATACCCCACCTAAAGGTGCAAACTCCCAATTTCCGAAATGTCCAGTGACGACCAACACACCTTTTTCCTGTGCAACCACGGCCAACATCTTTTCGTGGCCAATGACCTCGACTTGATTCTTAAGCTTTTTTTCACTCATAAATCGTAGCTGCAGTGCTTCTTTTAGTGATTTGGCAATGTGTGAATAATAGGCTTTAGCCAAATGTATTTTTTGATCGTCAGAGAGTTGATCAGAATAGACCTGATGAATATTGGCCAAAACCAAACGTCGACGATAGGGCAAAAATCGATAAATAAACTTCCCTGCCAGACTAACAGGCAAGGATTCGATTTGTTGTTCTAATTCAGTCACAGGAATTAATCACCAAACAAGCATTCATACTGGCAAAACCTCTGTTAATCATCAGAGCCGATGAGTGGGCTTTTATCTTCTGATGATTTGCACTGAGGGCTACCCCCTCGCAACTGCCAGCAGCATGTACCAAATTGGCAATGCCAGGCGCACATTGGTTTTCCAGCGCATAGGTTGTCAATACTGCATCCAATACACCTGAAGCGCATAAGGTATGGCCCATAGACCATTTAAACGCCGTGACGGGAACATGCTGATCAGCAAATACTGTTCTAATTGATTGAGCTTCACTGTCATCTGATTTACTGTTTCCATTTCCATGGGCGACAATTAAGCCAATGTGTCCGGGCTCCAGTCCAGCAGACTCCAGAGTTTGATTGATTAACGCAGCCAAACGGTGGCCATCGGGTTCTATGGAAAATAATCCAGTTGCTTCACTCGCCGATTGACCACCAACAATTTCACCGTAACACTTGGCAGAACGGGCACGAACACTGGCTTCACTTTCCAAAACAAGTGCTGCAGCTCCCTCTGCCAGCAAGGTTCCATCATGCTCACCATCAAATGGTTTTAAATGACGATTACTGACTACGCCCAATTTCTCATAATAAAATAAAGATTGTGGTTCAATTCCCATGTCATAAGCAACAACTACAGCTCGATCCGCTTGACCACTGCGTATTGCATGATATGCCTCCAAAATGGCTTGCGTGCCACCTACTGCATGGTTGGTGACATTGTGGTTTGGTCCTTTAAAGCCATATGTAATACCAGTGTACGCAAGAACATTATTGGGTAAAATCCTTAACAACCACATTGGGTGAACTTCTTCAAAAAGATTTTTAGCAAAGCTCTGCATGTCATCTTGAGTTTTAGCTAATAAAGGCAAAAAATCATATTGTTGAAAATATTTATTTCCTGGTGAACCAACATAAACAGCGGTTTGCTCATTAAATGATTCAGCAGACTCAAGAGTATCTCGATAGGCAAGCATTTGACTGTGTTCTACCGCTTGCACAGCGGCATTAATGCCCATAACATCCTGGCGGGAGATAACTTTAATTAATTTTCGATCAGGCAACATTTTAGCGGGTTGAAAATCTTTTAATTCACCACCCAGACGATGTGACCACTGAGATAAATCCCAATATTTAATTTCATCTATTCCACTGTCACCGGACAGAATTGCCTGCCAGGTCTCATCCGCAGTATTTCCTGAAGCAGTTAACGCACTTCGTCCTGTTATAAATACTCTGTTTAGATCGGTCATTGACGTGCTCCTTCAAACTCAGGATGCTTGAACAACAGGCAACTATTTGAACCACCAAATCCGAACGAATTGGATAAAACAACCCCCAGAGACTTTTCTCGAGGCCCTTCTGTAACATAATCCAAATCACATTCAGGATCAGGATTTGTTAAATTAGCAGTTTGAGGAATTTGCGCTTGCTCTATGGATTTTACAGATAAAACCGCCTCAAGAGCACCTGCCGCAGCGATCAAATGACCCGTTTGGCTCTTGGTAGAGCTCGTCGGTAAACTGGCACTTCGGCTACCAAATACAGCCTTAATGGCATTAGTTTCACTAAGATCATTCATTTTGGTTGAAGTCCCGTGGGCATTAATATAATCCACATCACGAGCTTGAACCCCAGCGTCTTTAAGAGCGCGTTCAATAGCCTGAATTGCGCCATCTCCATTAGGATGAGAATCGGTAATTCGGTACGAGCTTAATGAGTTACCTTCGCCAGCGAGTTCAGCATAAATACGAGCACCACGTGCTTTTGCTTTATCCCATTCTTCAAGAATTAGAAAAGCAGCGCCTTCGCCCAGAACAAAACCATTACGCGCTGCGTCAAAAGGACGGCTGGCGCTATGAGGCGTATCATTGTAGGTAGATAAAGCGCCCAATAAACAAAAACTGGAGAGACCCAATGGATTAATCATGGAATCAAACCCACCGGCAAGCATAAAATCAGCATCTCCACGACGAATAACCTGCATAGCCAAACCTAAAGCTTGGCCACCTGATGCGCACGCAGTATGGACTGATGATGCATAACCAGTGATACCAAAATGCTGGATCAGTAATGACAATCCTGAATTAGATGTGGTTTTTCCAAAATCGGTTAATTTATAAAATTCCCTGGAATTAGCCTGTAAAGCGCCCCAATCGGCTTCACCGCTTAGTGCACAGACTTTTTGAAATCGCTTCAAATAGTCAAATTCAGCGGTCATCATGCCACTCCCCGTTACAACGCCCCATCGTGAGGAGTTCTGTTGGGTTGGCATTACAGCAGCATCTTCAAAAGCCTGACGTGCGGCTTCCAAAGCATAATGAGTAAAGGACATTGCGAAACGGGTGTGTTTTCCCTTTAGAGAAGGGTCAGGGATGAAATTCTTCACTTCTGCCGCGATATAAGTTGGAAAAGCGCTTGCATCGAATTGCTTGATTTCATCGATTCCAGATTTTCCGGCAATCAAATTACTCCAGGTGGAGTCGACATCATGACCTATGGGTGAAACGGCACCCAGCCCTGTTATTGCAACTCGTCTTTTATTCATCTCATCAACCTTTAGGTATAAGCACTAAATCCACAACACATACCCGCTTACCCTCTACTTCACTGCGATAAGACAGGATAATTTCTTCATCAGTTTGTTGCTTGACTTTCACAGAACACACCACAACATCACCGGGAAGAACAAAATCATTCATTTTAATTTTGCGCAATTCACTCACTTGATAAGCGATTGGAAACCCAGCCCGCGCAACAAATTCGCGCGCCAGGTTTAATTTACACTCCAATAAGACCGTCATGGGTAAAACGGGTTTCTTGGGAAAATGATCTGGAAAGTAGGGAGCCGCAAGAGAAATTCTCTTTTCTGCAGTCATACTGACGCCTGCTTCACTTGAAGTGATCCGATCAAACATCAAAGGTGCAATTGTTGGCCCATGACCTGTCAGCTCATTACTGGCTACCATCGAGTTCATACTGCACACTTCGTCCCAGTCTGCCGGATGGTAAATTTCTGCAAACTGCTGCCTGATTAGTTCCGCATCGATAAAATCAGTCATAGGGAGCAAAGGACCCAATGCTCCTTCAATACTAAAGACAGGTTCGTCACCCACGCGCGCAACGCTATGATAATGGACGGCCTTGTCATCCAGAGAATCGATATGAGACTCAAGTAACAGAGTTTCGCCGACATAAGCAGGCCGATACAAACGCGCGCTTGCAACAACTCCGGCAACAGGTCTTAAAGTAAAATCATTATGTTGCATCACATTCCAGGCGGCTAATTGCCCGAGAGTTTCCCCGATTAATGAAGGAATAAAACAGGTATTTCCTTGCTCATCAAGGGTGACATAGGCATCGTCCCTGGTGATGTGTTTGATTCCCCCAACCCATTCGCCGGGGGATAGATGCACAATTTGATCAACAAATAAAAATCGCATCAGGCAACAGGTTCCGCGCTTTGTTGTTCCACTGCAGCAACGACCAATTTACAAAATGTTTCTACAGTAAACAGCATAGGAATTTCATTAACTTTCATATTGGATTTAAATTGATCCGCAGGGACTTCACTTAAATAGTTTTTTAATGCATCAAGTCCTGCTGGTGTTAATGTGCCGCCTTTCTCAAACTCATCTTCAGCCAGTTCGCCACGTGCATTTTTTTCCAACTGCCCACGAGGAATTTTAATCTTAAATTCTTTTTCCAGTTGAAAAACCAAATCAAGAAAATCAATGGACTCTGCGCCCAAATCTGTAATTAATCGACTGTTTAAAGAGACTTCCTCAGCATCGATAACTAATACATCAGCAATAATTTCCCTAACTTTAGGGTAAACGCCAGCTACATTCATAATTCTTCCCCAGTGCTAACCAAGTTCACAAAGCTGAAAATTATATCACAAAAAGATCATTATTCATCTATATATAATACTGCTCTATCCAACCTGGCTGTATCCAGCATCTACAAACAAGGTATGTGCATTGATCATAGACGCTTCGGGTAAACAAAGAAGATAGACAGCATTAGCTACATCTTCAGGAATCAATGGTCTTTCAGCAAGAGCATGAGACTGATATTCATCAAGTAACTGTTCTCTGTTAGGGAAATGTTTTAGAGCATCTGTATCAACCACTCCGGCAGAAACAGTATTCACTGTAATTCCAAAAGCAGCCAACTCCAAACTCAATGAGCGAACTAGAGCCTCAAGAGCTGCTTTGGATGCGCCAATAAAGGCATAATTAGGTATTGCCCTGGATGCTCCCAAACTGGATAAAGCAATAACCCGGCTGTTTTTAGGCATCAACTCACGACCTTCACTTACCAAATGATTTAGCGCCAGAGCATTGGTTTCCATGCACCACCGCCAATGTTTGGTCGACATCTTTAATGCGGGTTTTAATACTCCGCTGGCAGCATTACTAATGAGAAAATCAAGATGATTAAAGTGCTCTTTGAATTGACCAAACAGTTCTTTAACAGATTGGTGATCCGCGACATTAGCCTGCAGGGCAACGGCTTTACGCCCTAAATTTTGTATTTCCTGCACAAGAGCCTGCGCCTCATCGGAACTGTTGTAGTACACAATAGCCACATCACTTCCTGCCTGAGCTAATTTTAGAGCAGTTGCTTTTCCTATGCCCCTTGCTCCTCCAGTAATTAAAGCGACCTTTCCTGCAAATACTGAACTCATAGAGTCATCCTCTAGTATAAAAAGGCACCAAACTACCGGGAATATTAAAATCTGTCAATGACCTAATACGTATAGGAATAGTAAAATACCTTGTTTCTAACGCTTTAACTTTGTACCATCTGAACATCACTATATTAAAAATTCATATCCATGAAGTATTCCTGGTTAAAAACAGTTTTTCCAATTGCTGCCATTTTTTCTTTTCGAATGTTGGGACTATTCCTGCTTATACCCGTATTTTCTGTTTATGCTGAGGAACTCAAAGGAGCAACACCTGCACTGATAGGTCTTGCATTAGGTGGATATGGATTAACACAAGGGTTACTGCAAATGCCTTTCGGCATGCTTTCTGACAAATTTGGCAGAAAGCCAATGATAACGATCGGATTGGTGCTTTTCACTTTGGGCAGTTTACTAGGAGCCATAACCGACTCTATATACGGCATGATTCTCGCCAGAACACTTCAGGGAACAGGCGCGGTAGGCAGCGTGCTGATTGCCCTATTAGCTGATTTAACTCCCGATGAACAACGTACTAAGGGCATGGCGGTAATTGGCATGACCATCGGCATCTCCTTCAGTCTGGCAATGATTGTCAGTCCTGCTCTTTCGCATTATGCGGGGCTTTCGGGTATCTTTTATCTCACTGCATTCTTGGCAATTTCAGGGATTGTATTACTGCATTTGGTTATACCCAATCCTATCAAAGAATGCTTTCATGCAGACAGTGAAGCAACTGTCTCTTTATTTAAACCGGTTATTAGTAACCGACATTTACAACGATTGAATGTAGGTATTTTCTGCCAGCATTTTATTTTAACTTCAACATTTTTTGCTATACCCATCTTACTGAGCCACCATATCAAACAAGGGCATTTAACCCAACAATGGCATTTCTATTTGCCCTTGATGCTTTTTTCTTTCATTGTAATGATTCCTTTTATTGTTATCGCCGAAAAGAAAAAATTAATGAAAATTGTATTTGTTCTTTCCGTTCTGTTTTCAACAGCCGCACAATTTCTTCTGGCGCTTACCTGCCAGGATTGGTACAGCCTTTGCCTCCTGATGTTTGTTTATTTCATTGCCTTTAATATCCTGGAAGCAACATTACCTTCACTGATATCGAAGCAGGCAAATCCCAACAGCAAAGGCACTGCTATGGGCATCTATTCTACCAGCCAATTTTTAGGAATTTTTGCTGGAGGCTCTCTTGCCGGTATTTTATATCAATGGCATAGCAGCCAGGGTATCTTTTTAATTAATGCCTTTCTAGGCATTATCTGGTTGAGTGTCGCCATATTTATGAAACCCAATGTTTATGTTTCAACCCTGATACTGCATTACTCACCTCAAGTTGATAACGATGATTCCCTCATCCAAAAATTGTTACAAGTGCAGGGAGTCAAGGAGGCTGTTCTGTCGCAGGATGAGCAAGTCATCTATGTTCGCATTGATAAAGATCAGTACCAGCCTGGTTCCGCGGAGCAAATACTGGCATCAATTCATAGTGAATAAGGTTTAATTTAAATCAGTTGCTACGCAATATCTCTTAATTTAGGTATAATCTTTCTCTCTAACTTTCGCATACAGGAGATAAAAAATGGCAAGAGGAATAAACAAAGTCATCTTGGTTGGTAATGTAGGGGTTGATCCTGATGTCCGCTACTTACCAAACGGAAATGCTGTAACCACTTTATCCTTAGCTACCAGTGAAACCTGGAAAGACAAGACAACAGGTGAAAAACAAGACAGAACCGAATGGCACCGCGTGGTTTGTTTTAATCGCTTAGGCGAAATAGCTGGTGAATACGTTCGAAAAGGTTCAAAACTCTATGTAGAAGGCAGTTTACGTACCCGTAAATGGCAAGATCAACAAGGCCAAGACAGATACACAACAGAAATTATTGCTTCTGATATTCAAATGCTTGACAGTAAAGGCAGCAGCGGCCCATCTTATGATGACATGCCACAAGCGCAACCACAATCAGCCCCTGCCCAATACTCAAATGCCAATAGACAACAACCAGCTCAAGCAGCTCAAGACGCGTTTGATGAATTGGATGATGATATTCCATTCTAAGTTCTAAGTTTGCCTCCTAACCCGTAATGACCGTATTGCGGGTTAGGAAATTTTGTTCAAAGGTAATGCCCCCAAAACGTCCATCCGGATACCAATTTCTTACAACAAAAATACTTCTCAACTCACTACAGAACAGCTCACGGTACTACTGCGTATTGCCACATCAAAAAAAGGCCTTAAAATAAGCACTTTGATTTATTTTGGTAATATTCTCTTAAGCTTAAACGATTAAACTATTAGTCTTCTTTTGTATCACCCTGGAACAATTACATGTCTCACTATTTCAAAGATCTTATTACCAAACTTCGTAATCCAGGCAAGGATTTGGGAAAAGAACACCATTTGTTCCTATTGGGTACTGCAGTTGATTACGTTGATCGCCCGACAGACCCCAACATCAATAAATCCTATATTCGTGGTGAAACATTTTCTTATACTGCTCAGTTAATGACCCTGTTGCTCGGTGAACAGGACTCTACAATAAAATACGCTGACGCCCACCTCCCCAAGTCCCCCTATTATGCGCATGCCTATCATTCGAATTCAGTTGATGTGATCAATGGTGCGGATACGCCAGGATATGAAGTAGGTGATAGATTAGCAAAAGCGCTTATGTTAGCCCTTGCTGCTGTTGCAGAAGGAAAAACTCAATTAAGTATCTCGGGGTTCAGTCGCGGAGGAGTAGAGTCCATTGTATTAACCCATGAACTGGCACGAGTCCGCGATGCGCTGGCGAGAGATTTAAGCATTGAAAAACCAGGAGACCGTCGCTCACTGGCTACCCTTATACAAGAAAGTAACAGCGTACCTGGCCTTGCTCTAGTAAAAGATCCCAGCTATACACGCCAGGTGCTCACAGAATTAGTCACCAGCGAACCATTAGATGATGAACAAGAACTTAAATTGAAGCTCTTGAATAATCTGAATGCACTACAGGTTAAACTGTTTGTTCTTGATCCGGTACCTGGTGGAAATTTCGGTAAATTAATTCGCCTGGGATGGCAGGAAGAATGTTTTTATACACTTCCAGAATTCGTCGTGCAAAGACAGGAGTTTGTACAAAAACATGAAACATCTAATTGTTTTAAGCCAATTATTCCACTAGGTATGCCCTATGAAGTAATTCCAGGTTGTCACGGTACTGGTGACGGAAACCAGTTTGATCACAATGGTTCGCCTGTTCCTGAATCATTTAAACAAAATAGTGATCTTTCGGGCGTCCAAGATCTGGTTTTAAGGCGATGGATTGATTTTATGTTTCCTAACGAAGTTAAAATGGATACAGCTATTGATCTGGGGCATTCTGAGCTGGATGCGGTAACAAATGCATATCTGCCAGCCAACTCATCAGAGCGCTCTAGTCAACTTCTGAGTAACTATCAACACATTCAGGATAACTATCCGGCGTTCGAGTGGCTTGCAACTCGTAACTATACCGGATTGGGGCGTTACATGGCTCAACGTCAGGTTCATTTTCGTCAAAGAGGAAATACACCCATTACCGATCTTGATGTTCATGGAGATGGAACAATATTTCTCAACCTTCAACATGTTAAATTGTGGATGGCAAACACATTAAAACTATCCAATTTTTTCGAATTGAATTTAGTTGAACAAGTAAAATGGCTCAAGGACAACATTGAATATGCCTTTAAACCGGTTGATTTGACTCAACCCATCAAAGATCAAAACCATATGATATCCAGCCTGCTAATGGAAGAAAAAAATCATACTTTAGTACAAGAATCTCTTTCATACCTGGTAAACACCGTTACACAAACCTACTTGAGAAATCATTTATCCATTGAAGAGAGAATGCAATGCAGAAACTGTGTCGCTAACACGTTTGATACACTTAGAGAGGCTGCTACAGCTACGTCGGGAATAGATCCCAACAGAACCAAACTGGCGTCAACTTTTATGGAGGAAATCAGAAAAGATTTAACCTCAACCATACTGCAACATCAACAGGCGCTTTTATCAATGGCGTATAAACTGTCACGTGACGCTGAAGATCTTCGGAAAACTCTAGCAAGTACAGATAAGTTTGATACTACTGACGGAACTCCAATCTCATGGCTCATGGACACCCAAAAATTAGTTGAAGACCTGGATATGTTAATAGAACAAATTAATGCCTTAGAACCATGGTACGATCAAAAAAAGCTTGTTGATCATTGGTCCAGGGATTTGCCCATATTAGGGGGAAATGCAGAAGAGATTTGTTTTGATAAATCTAAAGAACATATATTCCACATCATAAGCCAACAACAAGTCATACTACTGACCAATGCCAGTACTATACTAAGTAAAATGCCCGAAGCTCTAGCCAATCAACCTGAACAACTCGACAGCAAATTTTACTCATATATCCATAAACTTGCCAACGTTGAGCGTTTAGAGCAGACAGTTCAAACGACACAGATGAAACTAGAACAAATAACCTTGGAACTCGATTCCACTCGAAAACAACAAAAATCGACCCAGCATCAATTGGAACAGATCATCAGTGAGACCGAAAACGCCAAAGAAAAAGAAGTCGCGCGATTAACATCCCTTTTAGATGCCTATCAAAGCAAAGAAGAAAGAGACGCAATTGTTGCTATTGATTCGTTATTAAAAATAACAACACACTATTTGAACCATCTAAACCAATCAAAGGATAATAGTGTTTTGTTCCACGCAAAGAACAAGGCGGTCACAGAGCTGATCAACTGCCTGAAGGAAACCCACAAACTACCCTCTGAGCAATTGGTCCAATTTAATAGTAGGCTTAAGGAAACTCAAGACAAGATTCAAGAACACAGGGATCCTTTATGGCAGCGATTTTTCAGAGATTGTGTGCGAATAATTGGTCTGCTGTGTAGCGGTGTGGGACTATACCGGATAGTTACTGGGCAGGCCCCCAAATTTTTTAAACCAAGCCATGGTGAACAGTTCATTGAGGCAATTTCCGAACAAAATAACGTGATACCTACAACAAAGAGCAAGTAAACCATAGTCGATAATCTTTTAACTTCCCCAATATATCTGGAGAGGTTAGGAGATTCAATGTACTTAATTGATGGCCTGAAACATAAAAAAGGAACCTGGCCATAATATTTGAATTATATATACAGCTTCAAAAATCCACTTATTAGGTAGTAAAATTCAATTATAACAATATATAAAAGTAAAAAAAAACCCGCTTTAAGCGGGTTCGTATAAAGACAGTATAAACTACTCATCTGCTTCAGTATTAGCCACTGGTCTATCTAATAACTCAACTATAGCCATTGGCGCATTATCACCTTCTCTGAAGCCACATTTGATGATACGAACATAACCACCAGGTCTTTCCACAAAACGTGGTCCTAAATCACTAAACAATTTTCCTACAGCAGATTTAGAACGTAAAATATCAAAAGCATGACGACGAGATGCTACTGAATCAGCCTTACTAACAGTAATTAAAGGTTCAATGTAACGACGTAAATCTTTTGCTTTTGGTAAAGTTGTTTTAATCAACTCATGCTCAATCAAAGAACAGCACATGTTAGAAAACATGGCTTTACGATGGCTACTTGTACGGCTAAAACTACGGCCCGAATTACGGTGACGCATAACAAAGACTCCTAAATATTACTCGCCAAGACTTGCTGGCGGCCAATTCTCAAGTTTCATTCCAAGCGATAATGAGCGAGAAGCTAATACATCCTTAATTTCAGTAAGAGATTTCTTACCAAGATTAGGTGTTTTTAACAGCTCATTTTCAGTTCTTTGAACTAAATCGCCAATATAATGAATGTTTTCTGCTTTTAAACAATTAGCAGAACGAACAGTTAACTCTAAATCATCAACAGAACGTAATAAAACGGGGTCGAAATCATTGCGCTCTTTATTATCAGATCGTGATTCTTCAAATTTCATATCAACAAAGGCATGAAGCTGTCTTTGAAGAATACTGGCTGAAATACGGATTGCTTCTTCCGCATCAATCGTACCATTCGTTTCTAATTCAATTGTTAACTTGTCAAGATCAGTACGATTTTCAACACGCGCACTATCGACAAAATAAGCAACTTTCTTTACAGGAGAGAAGCTATTATCAATTTTTAATTTACCAACTGATTTCTTTTCAATCTCATCATCAAGGTGACTAACGAACGAATCAGTATTATGAAAACCAATTCCACGCTCTACCTTCAGGGTCATATTCAATTTACCCTTTTCATTCAAGTTGGCAAGAACAAGCTCAGGATTTACAATTTCCTGCCCATGCGTCAATTGAATGTCGCCAGCAGTTACCTGACAAGGACCTTGTTTATTCAGAGTAATAGTAGCTTCCTCACCCACGGTCAATTTAATAGCTACTAACTTCAAGTTAAGTAACAAATCAACCACGTCTTCTTGAACGCCCTCAATTGTACTGTATTCATGAAGAACTCCATCAATTGAGGCTTCAGTAATGGCACTTCCAGGCATAGATGACAATAATATACGTCTCAACGCATTGCCGAGGGTGTGACCAAAACCTCTCTCCAAAGGCTCTAGAACGATTCTAGCTTTATAAGGTGACTCTGCCTGTACCTTAAGCACTTTAGGCGTTAGCATTTCATTGATTTCAGTATACATTCAGCTATTTCTCCGAGCTTACTTAGAGTAAAGTTCTACAACAAGATTTACGTTGTAGTCTGAAGATAAGTCAGTTAACGTTGGTGCTGTAGAGAAAGTACCTTTAAAAGCAGTAGAATCTACAGTAATCCAATCACAAGGAGCTCGTTGTTCAGATAATGCCAAAGCTGCCTGAACCCGACCCTGACTTTTAGCTCTTTGACGAACAGTAACAACGTCGCCAGGACTTACTAAAAATGAAGGTACGTTAACTATTTTATCATTAACAAGTATTGCCTTATGAGTTACTAATTGTCTAGCTTCTGCACGAGTGCTAGCAAAACCCATACGATATACAACATTATCAAGACGTCTTTCTAAAAGAGACATCAGATTTTCACCTGTAGAACCCTTTTGACGAGCTGCCATTGTATAATAATTGCGGAATTGCTTTTCAAGAACACCATATAATCTTCTGATTTTTTGTTTTTCTCTAAGCTGAATTCCGTAGCCATTTAAACGTGGCTTTTTATCACCATGTTGTCCAGGTAACTTTTCAGATTTACACTTGGATTTATGATCACGCACACCACTTTTTAGTAATAGATCACAACCTTCACGTCGTGATAATTTACATTTTGGACCAAGATATCTAGCCATTAATTACTCCTGAGTCTTATACACGACGTTTTTTAGGTGGCTTACAACCATTATGGGGTATGCCAGTTACATCGGTTATTTCAACAATTTTAAAATCCTGGGATATTAATTCACGAATAGTGGACTCTCTACCAGGACCAGGACCATGAACAAATACTGCTACAGATTTCATACCATATTCTTTAGCAACAACAGCTGCACGCTCTGTTGCAACTTGTGCAGCATAAGGTGTACTTTTTCTGGAACCTCTGAAACCAGAACCACCAGATGTTGCCCAACATAATGCATTACCTTGTCTATCAGTAAAGGTAACAATTGTATTATTGAAAGATGCATGAACATGAACTATACCATCTGATACAACACGTTTTGCCTTTTTTCGTACTTTTTGCTGTTTTGACTTAGTTATTGCCATCTTATTTTCCTACATGAAAAATCAATTACTAGTGCCTTTTCTACGGCCTTTTCTAGTACGAGCATTTGTTTTCGTACGTTGTCCGCGCAAGGGTAATCCTCTTCTATGCCTTAAGCCTCTATAACAGCCAAGGTCCATCAATCGTTTAATGTTCATAGTAACAACACGACGTAAATCACCTTCTACTGTAATTTTTGCAATTTCAATTCTTAATGACTCTAACTGAGCATCTGATAATTGCGAAACTTTAGCTGAAGGATCAATATCAACTGTTTTACATAATTTTAACGATGTGGTTTTACCAATACCATAAATAGCTGTTAAAGCAATTACCACATGTTTGTGATCAGGTATGTTCACTCCTGCAATACGAGCCATTAGCTTCTCCGAACGTTATTTTGTTCTGTCGAAAGGGACAGAAGAATACTATTTTTATAAAATTAAATCAAGCAGATATTAACCTTGCTTTTGTTTATGCCTGGCATCCTTACAAATTACTCGTATAGTGCCACTTCTTTTAATAATTTTGCAATTGCGACAAATTCGCTTTACTGATGCTCTTACTTTCATTCCGAACTCCGATAAAAATCATAATAGACCAGGTAGTTTCGTACCTTTAAAATTAGCCTTTTTCATTAACGAATCATATTGTTGGGTCATTAAATGAGCTTGTATCTGAGCTACAAAATCCATAATAACTACAACTATAATCAGTAATGATGTTCCACCAAAATAGAAAGGAACATGCCATGTGTACATTAAGATCTGAGGCAATAAACAAACCAGTACCAGATATAAAGCGCCAACCAAAGTTAATCGAGTCATAACAGAATCAATATATTTAGTTGTTTGTTCACCAGGTCTAATTCCGGGTATATATGCTCCAGATTTCTTCAAGTTCTCTGCTGTATCCTTTGGGTTAAATACTAACGCTGCGTAGAAGAAAGCAAAAAACAAAATTGCAAGGGCATATACAATCAAATACAACGGTTGTCCTGGAGACAGAGCCATTCCGACATCCGACAGCCAACCCATACCTTTAGTGTGCGAAAAAAATTGTGCTAAAGTTGCAGGCAGTAAAATAATACTGGACGCAAAAATTGGGGGAATTACTCCAGACATATTGATTTTTAAAGGTAAATGGCTAGTTTGAGCAGCATAAACCTTTCTACCTTGCGTTCTTTGAGCATAATTAACTCGTATACGACGTTGCGCACGCTCCATGAACACTACAAAACCAGTTACCACTACTACAACTACAGCAACGATGACCAAGGTCAACGCTTGCATTTGCCCTTCTTTAACTTGTTGCAGCACTGAGGCAATTGCTGTTGGCATACTGGAAACGATACCAGAGAAAATGATCAGAGAAATACCATTCCCTACACCCTTTTCTGTTATCTGTTCACCCAACCACATTAAGAACATTGTTCCAGTGACTAATGTAACAACAGCTGTAAAATAAAATGAAAAATCTGGTTGTAATGCAATTTGTTGTCCTGCGAGCCATCGAGCCATGCCTAGTGACTGGAATATTGATAGCAACAGAGTTAGATATCTAGTGTATTGATTTATTTTTCTACGTCCAGACTCGCCTTCTTTCTTCAATTGCTCCAGTTTTGGAGAAACAACCGAAAAGAGTTGTATGATAATGGAAGCAGAAATATACGGCATTATTCCAATAGCAAAGACCGTTACACGAGATAATGCGCCACCAGAAAACATATTAAATAAGCCAAAAATTGTATTTTGTTGCTCATTAAAGAAATTAGCCAACTTATTAGGATCCAATCCTGGAACAGGAATATGAGCGCCTAATCTGTAAACTAAAATCCCTAGAATAACAAATATCAATCTTGATTTTAGTTCAGCCAACCCACCACGTGATTGGCTTCCATTATGTTTTTGGTTTTTCATAGTCACTCTTCTATACTACCACCCAAGCCTTCGATAGCTAAACGAGCACCTTTAGTAACTCTTAAACCCTTAAGCTTGATGGCTGTAGTTAACTCACCGGAAAGAATAACTTTTACATCTTTTATTGAACTGTTAATTATTCCAGCTTCACGCAAAACTTTAATATCAATGACATCTGCGGTTAACTTAGCAAGCTCACTCAAGCATACTTCATCAACTGTTCTGCCAATACGAGACTTAAATCCCATTTTAGGAAGACGTCTTTGAATTGGCATCTGACCGCCTTCAAAGTTAATCTTATGGTATCCGCCTGCTCTGGCTTTTTGACCTTTATGGCCTTTACCACTGGTTTTACCTAAACCGGATCCTATACCTCTACCTAAACGCTTTTTTGGAGGTCTTGAACCGGGATCTGGTGATAGTGAATTCAGATTCATTATACACTCTCCTCGACTAGCAGCAGGTAGTTTATTGCATTAACAAGTCCACGAATAGCTGGTGTGTCATTGTGACATACACTTGAATTTGTTTTACCTAAACCTAACTGCTTTGCAATATGAATATGCTTTGGTTTTCTACCAATAGTACTTTTAACCAAAGTGATTTTAATTTTCTTTTCCATAATTAGCCCGCCATTACTTCATTAACAGTTTTACCACGTTTGGCTGCAACGTAATCTGGTGTACCAATACTGGTTAAGGCACCAATAGTTGCTCGGACAATATTACTTGGATTAGTAGAACCAATACTTTTTGCAAGTATATTTTGTACACCTAATACTTCAAGTACAGCTCTCATAGCACCACCAGCAATAATCCCTGTACCTTCGCTAGCTGGTTTCATAAATACTTTTGATGCGCCGTAGTTAAAGGTAATTTCATGGAATATTGTCGTTCCAGAAAGAGGAATGTAAACCATGTTTTTCTTGGCTTGATCCATAGCTTTCTGAATTGCAATTGGAACTTCTCGTGCCTTACCTCTACCAAAACCAACTTTACCCTTTCCGTCACCAACAACGACCAAAACAGCAAAGCCAAAAACACGTCCGCCTTTAACAACTTTTGCGGTACGAGTTACTGATACCAACTTTTCTTGATATCCATCTGACTTGGGTGAATCTTCGAATGCCATAATCGTTCCTTAAAAATCTAATCCAGCTTCGCGAGCACCTTCAGCAAGTGCTTTCACTCGGCCATGATATTTATAACCAGCACGATCAAATGCAACTTGGCTAATGCCTTGTTCTTTGGCACGATTTCCAAGCATCTTGCCAACTAAAGTAGCTTGTTCTACTTTGCATTTCCCAGATAAACTGGCTCGTAATTCTTTTTCATTGGTAGAACATACTACCAAAACTTTATCACCGAGTTGATCAGCTTGAACAATTTGTGAATAGATATGCGTTCCGCTTCTATAAACAACTAATCTTGCTCTACCCGATTTACGGATTAAGGCTTTTGCTTTTAATCCACGTCTCTCACGCGAGTTTTGCTTATTCATAACTTATACCTTATTTCTTTTTGGCTTCTTTTCGAGCAATTACTTCACCAGCGTAGCGAACTCCTTTGCCTTTATAAGGCTCTGGTGGTCTAAACGCTCTAATTTCAGAAGCTACTTGTCCCAAAATTTGCTTATCAACGCCTTTCAGTACAACAGTTGTATTGTTTGGGGTTTCAACACTCACACCTTTTGGTAATTCATATTCAACAGGATGAGAAAAACCTAGAGATAAGGTAATAGAATTATCTTTGGCTTGTGCTCTATAACCCACACCAACCAACTCAAGAGTTACTGTAAAACCATCAGTAACACCGTGAACCATATTGCTTACCAATGCTCTTGCTGTTCCAGCTTGAGCCCATGCCTTTGGATCGTTTGCTGCAGGAGCAAATTCTAATTGGTTAGACTCTTTACTTTTAGTAATACTAACTAACCGGTTAATTTTTTGGGTTAGTGTTCCTTTAGGCCCTTTTACAGTGATTGTTCCATCAACGAATGTTACTTCAACATTTGCTGGATGAACAACAGGGGCTTTAGCTACTCTAGACATATCATTCCTCGCAAGAATTAAGCCACTTCACAAATGACTTCGCCACCAACACCTTTAGATTTAGCAGATATGTGAGTCATTATACCTTTAGATGTAGATAAAATAGCCACACCAAATCCTGGGATTGATGATAAATCTTTGTAAGATTTGTATACTCTTAGTCCTGGCCGGCTAATTCTTTTAATCAACTCAATAACTGGTCTACCGTGATAATACTTTAGCTTAACAGTTATGGACTTAAGATTATTGTCTAATGTTTCAACGAAGAAATTCTCAATATAACCTTCTTCCTTCAAAACACGAGCAATTTCTTCCTTTAACTTAGAAGAAACTAATGTTATTTGCTGATGTTTCGCTTGTTGACCATTTCGTATTCTGGTCAGCATATCAGCAACTGGATCATGCATACTCACAATCGTTCTCCAATCTAAATAATTTACCAGCTCGATTTTCTTCCGCCGGGTACATTGCCAACCATAAGCTGTTGTCTGAGGCAAATTCTGCAAAGACTGAATTTGCGATAGACTGCATGTGGCCGTCCACAACACTGGCATCGAGTACTATGACGAACAGGATTTGAATTAACTGGTAATTTTGCTAATTTTGCCTGAGATTCCATTATAACTTGGAAATCATCAGAAGATTTAATCAATTGTTTTAATTCGTTTCTGCGTTGTCTGTATTTTTCTACCAGTTTTCCACGCTTTAACTCTCGCACAAGCATTGATTTTTTAGCCACAATTTCACCCTTTTATTTTCTATCTCTATCTTTCAATGGAAGATTAAATGCTTCTAACAAAGCTTTAGCTTCTTCGTTTGTTTTAGCACTTGTAGTAATACAAATGTCTAAACCTCTTATACCATCAGTTTTATCAAAATCAATTTCTGGAAATACAATTTGCTCATGTATACCCATACTGTAGTTACCAGTTCCGTCAAAAGATTTAGGGTTTAATCCACGAAAATCTCTCACCCGGGGTAAAGTAACTGAAATCAATCTGTCTAGAAACTCATACATCCGTTCGCGTCTTAGAGTAACTTTACATCCAATCGGCCAACCTTCTCTGATTTTAAAACCAGCAAGTGATTTTTTAGCTTTGGTAATAACTGGTTTTTGACCAGAAATAAGAGTCATGTCTTCTACAGCATGATTCATAACTTTTTTATCACCAACGGCTTCTCCAACACCCATATTCAGGGTGATTTTCAGTATTTTTGGAACTTCCATAACACTTGAATAGTTGAACCGTTTCATCATCATTGTGACGACGTCTTTCTTGTAAAACTCTTTAAGTCTTGCCATTTCAATCACCTAATTAAACACGGTCAATTATTTCATCGTTAGATTTAAAATATCTAACTTTTTTATTAACGCCGCTATTCTCAAGATACTTAAAGCCTACTTTATCTGCCTTTTTAGTAACAGGGTTGTAAAGAGCAACGTTTGAAACGTGTAGTGGAGCCTCACGTGAAATAATTCCACCTTTGTTTTCTGGTTTTTGAGGATTAGGCTTAACGTGTTTCTTAATTAAATTGCCCCCCTCAACTACAACTGAGTTACCGATTACTCGTAGGACTTTACCCACATGACCTTTACTTTTACCGGCGATTACAATTACTTCATCGCCTGATCTAATACGTTTCATACTTTAATCCTTCTCACAAAACTTCAGCAGCCAGAGAAATTATTTTCATAAATTTCTCTCGTAGCTCGCGAGTAACAGGGCCAAATATACGAGTTCCAATTGGCTCGTTTTGGTTATTTAAAAGTACTGCTGCGTTTCCATCAAATCGAATTAAAGACCCGTCATCTCGACGCACACCTTGCGCAGTTCGAACAACAACAGCCTTCATCACAGCACCCTTTTTTACTTTACTTCTTGGTATCGCATCTTTAATACTGACTTTGATGACATCACCAACACGGGCATACCGTCTGTGTGATCCGCCAAGTACTTTAATACACATTACCTTTCGTGCTCCGCTATTATCAGCAACTTCGAGCACTGTCTGCATTTGGATCATTATATTCTCCAGCTCTAATTTCGACCAGAAAAAGGTTGCTGATTATATCAGGCCTTTTAGGGTTTTAAAAGTATATCAACCGAGTTGATTAAGAAATTACTTCGACTAATACCCAGCTTTTCGTTTTAGAGAGTGGTCTTGACTCACGGATCTTTACAGTATTACCTATTTGACATACTTGATTTTCATCGTGTGCATGCAATTTAGTTCTGCGCTTCATGATTTTTCCGTACTTAGGATGTTTCACAGTACGCTCAATCATTACTACGATTGTTTTATCCATTTTGTCACTAACTACTTTTCCAACCATAGTTCTGGCATTCGATTCACTATTAGTAGACATTTCACTTACCTGCCTTTTCAGTCAACATTGTTTTAACTTTTGCCACTGATTTACGCACCAGAGTGATGAGATGTGTTTTATCTAGTGAGCCACTTGCTTTCTTCATTCGTAAATTAAATTGTTCTTTACGTAATGAAAGCAATTCAGTTTGCAATTCTTCTACAGTCAAATTGCGCAATTCATCGATTTTTTTCATTACATTACCGTCCGTTCTTCAAATATTACTTTGAAAGGAAGTTTTGCTTTGGCAAGGTCGAAAGCTTCCATTGCAAGCTCTCTTGAAACACCTTCCATTTCAAATAGAACCTTTCCAGGCTGTATTTGAGCTACCCAATATTCAACACTACCTTTACCTTTACCTTGTCTCACTTCTAAAGGCTTTTGTGTAATTGGTTTATCTGGAAATACTCGAATCCAAATTTTACCACCACGCTTAATATGACGTGTCATCGCTCGACGAGCGGCTTCAATCTGACGAGCGGTTAAACGACCACGCTCTAAAGCCTTCAGACCAAACTCACCGAAACTAATTTTGCTACCGCGTAAGGCTAAACCTCTATTACGGCCTTTCATCTGTTTGCGGTATTTAGTACGCTTTGGTTGCAACATGATACTTATTCCTCACTCACTGGGCGCTGTCAGATAATCTTTTCTTTTGAGGCAAAATTTCACCTTTGAAGATCCAGACTTTAACACCAATAATTCCGTAGGTTGTTTTAGATTCGGCCGTACCGTAATCGATGTCAGCTCTAAATGTATGTAATGGTACACGACCTTCTCTATACCACTCAGAACGAGCTATTTCAGCACCACCAAGTCGTCCGCTTACGCAGATTTTGATACCTTTTGCACCAGCCTTTAGAGCTGATGTTACCGCTCGTTTCATAGCTCTTCTAAACATAACGCGTTGCTCTAACTGTTGAGCAATACCTTCAGCAACAAGAGTTGAATCAAGTTCGGGTTTCTTTATTTCTTCAATATTTAGATGAACAGGTACACCTAATTTGTCAGAAATCTCTTTACGCAGCGTTTCAATACCGCCACCTTTTTTACCAATGATAATTCCAGGTCTGGCAGTTTGAATCGTAACTACAGCATTATTAGCAGGACGCTCAATTAAAATTTTGCTTACTGCCGCAGCCATAAGTTTTTTCTTAAGCTCAGTGCGTAATTTAATATCCTGAATTAAGAATTCAGCGTAGCGTTTTCCAGCGAACCACTTTGAGTTCCAATCTTTAATAATACCAAGGCGTATGCCTATCGGGTTTACTTTTTGTCC
The DNA here is from genome assembly GCF_000423305.1 of Legionella moravica DSM 19234. Classification (GTDB taxonomy): domain Bacteria; phylum Pseudomonadota; class Gammaproteobacteria; order Legionellales; family Legionellaceae; genus Legionella; species Legionella moravica. The sequence goes on from NZ_KE384005.1 coordinate 64,693, forward strand.
CATTGCTATTCCTCGTCAGACACTTTAATCGTGATATGGCAGGTACGTTTACAAATACGATTTGCACGACCCTTAGCTCTGGGACTAATACGTTTTAAAGTCGCTGCTTCATCAACGCATACCATACCTACTTTTAGATCATCAATATCTGCTCCATTATTATTTTCAGCATTAGCAATCGCTGATTCTAATAATTTCAACATCAATTGAGCACCTTTTTTTGGTGTAAACTTGAGGACATCAAGCGCACCAGATACGTTCATATTACGTATCATATCGGCTACCAATCTGCCCTTTTGAGCGGATAAAGGAGCACCTTTTAACTTAGCTGTAACTTCCATCATATCCTCTTACTTGCCTTTAGCCTTTCTGTCTCCAGAATGGCCTTTGAATGTACGAGTCATGGCAAACTCACCTAGTTTGTGACCAACCATATTATCTGTAATATATACAGGTACGTGATCTTTACCGTTATGAACGGCAATTGTTAAATCAATCATTTCAGGAACGATTGTTGAACGTCTAGACCAGGTTTTAATTGGCTTTTTTGATTTTGATTCGATTGCAGCTTCTACTTTGCTGATCAAATGATGGTCAATAAATGGACCTTTTCTAATAGAACGAGCCACTTGATATCCTCTCAATAATTATTTCTTTTTACGTCTTCTGACAATAAAGCCATCAGTACGCTTATTACTTCTGGTTTTATAACCTTTAGTTGGAACACCCCAAGGAGAAACTGGATGACGTCCACCAGAAGTACGACCTTCACCACCACCATGTGGGTGATCAACAGGGTTCATAGCCACACCACGAACAGTTGGTCTTACACCTCTCCAACGTTTTGCACCTGCTTTACCTAAAGAGCGCAGACTATGCTCGCTATTACTTACTTCTCCTATTACAGCGCGGCATAAAACGTGTATTTTACGCATCTCACCTGAACGAAGGCGTAAAGTAGCATAGATACCTTCTTTAGCTACAATTTGTCCACTACATCCAGCACTTCTTAACATCTGAGCGCCTTTTCCTGGTTTCATTTCAACGCAGTGGATCGTTGTACCAACTGGAATATTTTTAAGCGGCAGGCAATTACCTACACTAATTGGAGAATCAGCACCACTTAGTACTGTAGCTCCTACTTCCAGATTTGATGGGGCGATAATATATCTTTTTTCACCGTCTTTATATGCAATCAGAGCAATTAGCGCTGTCCGGTTAGGATCGTACTCTAGACGCTCTACTCGTCCTGCGATTCCATCTTTATCACGCTTGAAATCTACAAGTCTGTATTTTTGACGTTGTCCACCACCAATATGTCGTACAGTGATTCTACCCTGGTTATTTCTTCCACCAGTTTTCTTTAGTTTTTCAACTAATGCTGCATGGGGTTTGCCTTTATGGATATTGTGATGAACAACACGTATTTCGCCACGTTTCCCAGGCGAAGTCGGTTTCGATTTTAGTAGTGCCATCTTAATCTGCCTTATTCGGTAACTGTAAAGTCAATATCTTGATCAGCGTGAAGGGATACAAATGCTTTTTTCCAGTCACTTCTTTTACCGCTGGTTTGTTTAAAGCGTTTGGATTTGCCCTTTACATTGATAACAGATACATGCTTAACTTTTACATTAAATATGTGCTCCACAGCCATTTTAATTTCTGTTTTTGTCGCAGTTTTTAACACTTTAAATGTGAACTGCTTAAACTTATCGGCCATGACAGTAGCCTTTTCAGAAGTATGTGGTTCACGAAGAACCATCATCAATCTCTCAGCATTCATTGTAACTGTTCCTCAATTTTTTTAATTGCAGCTTCTGTAACAACAACTTTTTCAAATCTGAGTAAGGAAACAGGATCTATAGTTGTAACATCACAGATATCGTAGTCAATTAGATTTCTAGAACCTAAATATTCACTTTCACCAACTTCATTCATAATGATCAGAGCATTTTTAATATCCATCTGTGTCATTTTGTTGATGAAATCTTTAGTCTTATGGCTCTCACATTGGAAATCATTAACGACTACCAGGTTGCCTGTACGACAAAGTTCGGAGATTATACTACGTAATGCACGTTTGTACATTTTTTTATTAAGTTTTTGTGAGTAATCTCGTTTTTTTGATGCGAAAGTTACTCCACCACTTCTCCAAATAGGACTTCTGATGGTACCAGCTCTAGCACGGCCAGTTCCTTTTTGGTTCCAAGGTTTTTTTCCACCACCTCTAACTTCAGAGCGTGTTTTTTGTGCGCTATTACCGCTGCGCGCATTATTCATGTATGTAACAACTGCCTGATGCACCAAGCCTTCGTTGTATGCATATGCAAAAACTTCATCATTAAGTTGCAGTTGAGTTTTTGTATCTATAGTAGTAATTTCCATCACTCACCTCTTGCTTGCTTTTTGATCGCAGGCTTAATTTCTACTCGTGAACCTGGAGCTCCAGGAATAGCACCTTTAATCAGTAGTAAATTTCTCTCAGCGTCAACACGAACAAGTTCCAGGCTTTGAGTAGTGCAATGAGCATTACCCATATGACCTGCCATTTTTTTACCTTTAAAAACACGACCTGGAGTTTGGTTTTGACCTATTGAACCGGGTACACGATGAGATCTGGAGTTACCATGAGTCGCATCTTGTGTTCTGAAGTTGTATCGTTTTACGGTACCAGCGAAACCTTTACCTTTACTGACACCAGACACATCAACATATTGTCCTGCACTGAACAAATCAGCTACAGAAATAACCTGACCAAGAGTGTAAGCATCTTCAGATTCAACATGAAATTCAGTGAGCATATCACCAGCTTCAATCTCAGCCTTGGCAAAGTGACCAGCCATAGGCTTGCTTACTTTGCTAGCTTTTTTGGTTCCGCCAGTTAATTGAACTGCTGAATAGCCATCAGCATCAATAGTTTTAACTTGAGAAACACGATTTGGGTGTACTTCTACAACAGAAACAGGAACTGAAACTCCTTCTGCGGTAAAAACACGCGTCATACCGATTTTACGGCCTAATAAACCGATCATCATTGTAACACCTCTTTAATATCCTTCACCCTAACAATTAGTCATCAAGGCTTATCTGAACATCAACCCCAGCAGCCAGATCCAATTTCATCAATGCATCTACTGTTTTTTCAGTTGGATGAACAATAACGACCAAGCGTTTATGAGTACGTAATTCATATTGATCTCTCGCATCTTTGTTTACATGCGGAGAAGTCAATACGGTAAATTTTTCCTTTCTGATAGGCAAAGGTATAGGTCCACGAATTTGAGCACCTGTACGCTTAGCTGTCTCAACGATCTCTCGAGTTGATAAGTCAATCAACCGATGATCGAAGGATTTTAATCTTATTTTAATGTTTTGATTGCTACTCATTATAATTACTCGATTATTTTAGCGACAACACCGGCGCCTACAGTACGGCCACCTTCCCGAATTGCGAAACGTAAACCTTCTGTCATCGCAATAGGTGCATGCAAGTTAATAACGAGTTGAACGTTATCTCCTGGCATAACCATTTCAATTCCAGATGGAAGATCACAAGTACCTGTTACGTCAGTCGTTCTGAAATAGAACTGAGGACGGTATCCATTGAAAAATGGCGTATGACGACCACCTTCTTCTTTAGACAATACGTATACTTCAGCTTCAAACTTGGTGTGCGGCTTGATTGTACCTGGTTTAGCTAATACTTGTCCACGCTCAACTTCATCACGCTTGGTTCCACGCAATAACACACCCACGTTATCACCGGCACGTCCTTCATCAAGAAGTTTACGGAACATTTCAACACCGGTACAGATTGTTTTCTGAGTATCATGAATACCAACAATCTCAACTTCTTCACCAACTTTAATAATTCCACTCTCAACACGTCCAGTAACAACTGTTCCACGTCCTGAAATTGAGAATACGTCTTCAATTGGTAACAGGAATGATTTATCAATGTTACGAACTGGTTCTGGAATATATGAATCCAAAGTTTCAACCAATTTTTCAATAGACGGTACGCCGATATCGCTGGTATCACCTTCCAATGCTTTTAACGCTGAACCAACAACAATTGGAATATCATCGCCAGGGAACTCGTAACTGCTTAACAGATCACGAACTTCCATCTCAACCAGCTCTAACAGCTCAGCATCGTCAACCATGTCCGCTTTGTTCATGTATACAACAATATAAGGAACACCAACCTGACGAGATAACAATATGTGTTCTCTGGTTTGTGGCATAGGGCCATCTGCTGCAGATACAACCAAGATTGCTCCATCCATCTGGGCAGCTCCGGTGATCATGTTCTTAACGTAGTCAGCATGTCCTGGGCAGTCAACGTGCGCGTAGTGACGGTTAGCTGATTCATATTCTACGTGTGCAGTAGAAATAGTAATACCACGCTCTCTTTCTTCTGGCGCAGCATCAATCTGATCGTACGCTTTTGCAGTACCGCCATACTTCTTCGCCATGATTGTTGTAATCGCAGCTGTCAAGGTTGTTTTACCATGATCCACGTGGCCAATAGTCCCCACATTTACGTGCGGCTTTTTACGTTCAAATTTTTCCTTCGCCATCGGAAAGTCTCCCCGTTTGCTAATTGATATTTACATGGTGCCCACAACTGGACTCGAACCAACGACCTCTTCCTTACCAAGGAAGTGCTCTACCGCCTGAGCTATGTGGGCTTAATATATCGGCTTGCCAAATATTCATCCACAAGCAAATATTCTACTACATTTATGGAGCGGGTGATGGGAATCGAACCCACGCTATCAGCTTGGAAGGCTGAAGTTCTACCATTGAACTACACCCGCTTTCTATCTTTTCAACTTTAACTGGTGGAGGGGGAAGGATTCGAACCTTCGAAGGCAGAGCCGTCAGATTTACAGTCTGATCCCTTTGACCGCTCGGGAACCCCTCCAAAAAGAACGCTATTGTCTTTTAAGATGAAGAGAATGTCAACATTTTAGTTGACATTCTCTTCTACTTAGATGGTGCTGGCACCAGGAATCGAACCCGGGACCTACTGATTACAAGTCAGTTGCTCTACCAACTGAGCTACGCCAGCCTGTACGCTTTTACATTATTTGTAAAACATTTAGTGACTTTTTTATATATTAATAACTATATTTAGGTCACTTAAATAAAACCCTGGCGATGACCTACTTTCGCATGAGGAAGCCTCACACTATCATCGGCGCATGTTCGTTTCACTTCTGAGTTCGAGATGGGATCAGGTGGTTCCAAACCGCTATTGTCGCCAGGAAAACTGTTTACCTTCAGATTGATGATTTTTTTAATCAACAAGCCCAAGGCCTGGTAAAGATTCGAGGTAACACATTCTACTCTATTTTATCGTCTACTTCTATAACCCGAAGTAACTCAGATTATATGGTCAAGACAATCAGCCAATTAGTACAAGTTAGCTTCACACATTACTGCGCTTCCACACCTTGCCTATCAACGTCGTAGTCTTCAACGGGCTTCATGGGAAAACTCATCTTGAGGGAGGCTTCCCGCTTAGATGCTTTCAGCGGTTATCCCGTCCGAACTTAGCTACCCGGCTATGCCACTGGCGTGACAACCGGTACACCAGAGGTTCGTCCACTCCGGTCCTCTCGTACTAGGAGCAGCTCCTCTCAATTTTCCTACGCCCACGGCAGATAGGG
>NZ_AUHS01000024.1 GCF_000423305.1 Legionella moravica DSM 19234
GATTTGAAAAAAAGAACATATATTCAAAGTTTTGACTTTAACTTATCTCGGTACATGACAAAAAATCCTGTCATGCCCGCGCAGGCGGGCAACCATCCATCAAAATAAACCGATGACAAGGTCAAGCCACTGAAGATTGTTTTGCTCAATGAGATTAATTTTCCATTGACGGTTCCATTTCTTGATAAGTTTTCTCTGGTTATAGCTTCATAAACATCAACGTGAATTTCATAGTAATCCAAATGATGAACATAATACCTATGGGTGAATCTTTCAGCCAAGTCTTCCTTGTGTTACCAAAATTGCAGGTCAGCGAGCTATCTCAATTTACCTCAGTGTCGAATGCAAAATGGTTGCCCGCCTGCGCGGGCATGACAGTTTTTTTTTAGGAAGTCTAATGGGATTACAGAAGGGTTTCATAGAAAGATGAAGTTAATACCAAGAAGAGCTTATGACTTTCGTAACTTTGAAAATTACAGAACTTGTTTTAGGGGGGGGGCTGTGCTGTTAGGTCTGAGTTCCCCCGTAATTGGGAAAGACCCTGATTATATGATGTCATTTGAACCGTAAAACCAGTTGGTTAAAATGGCGTCCCCAAGGGGATTCGAACCCCTGTTACCGCCGTGAAAGGGCAGTGTCCTAGGCCTCTAGACGATGGGGACCTGGAACTTATATTATAACTTTACTACTAACAACTACACAACACCAAATAATGGCGTCCCCAAGGGGATTCGAACCCCTGTTACCGCCGTGAAAGGGCAGTGTCCTAGGCCTCTAGACGATGGGGACCCTGAACTATTTTACCATCAACATACCAAGATGTTGATGGTGGAGCTAGGCGGGATCGAACCGCCGACCTCTTGCATGCCATGCAAGCGCTCTCCCAGCTGAGCTATAGCCCCAAAATAAGGTTCGCAGTTTAAAGAGCTACCTCAAAACTGTCAAGCGTTTTTTAGTATTTCTGCATTTTTTAATAAGTACTGCAAATTTAAAACATTTATTTGTTCATTATAATGCATTCTTATCATAATGCATTCTTTTGAATTTAAAAGCGCAAAGAATCGATTAAGATTCATACAGTCAAAATTGAGCTGCTTTGAAACTGAGCTTTTTCTTCAATTTCTTGATGAATGAGTAACCGTTGCGCTAAATGATCCGGTGTAAAAATCTTGTTTCCCAAGTCAATTAGTTGCTCACTGCTAAATGCAACCTCAGTTTTGATTGTAGCTTTTTCATCCCGCATCAGATCCTGTCCAAAAAACTCGTTCCAGGAAACAGTATCTCCATAAACACAAAACATTGGCCCCCAGAAATCTATAATAAATTCAGGATCGGTATGAACTCTAATGTAGGTATGACTGCTGTCAGAATATAATGTTTCTAACGACAACTCCAAATCAAATTCCAAAGCCATAAAATAAGCGCCAACTATAGAAAAAATCTCACATGTTCCTGTTCCATAAAGGTACCCTGTCTTCAATAATGCCTCATAATATTGCTCTGGGGATGTTGTCATGGATTGTGGCGGAATCTCAAATATTGGATAATGCGACACGATCAGGGGGATTGCTTTTAACCCAGTATTTTCAGAATTGTCTTTGAAAAAATGATTACGCGTTGCCAATTCCTTTTGTTCGAAATACCTGGTTCGTGCTCTTATGGCAACCTCACTATTACACGCACCAAAAATAAGTACTTCATCAACTTTCAACTTAATCCGTTCAAACACCTCAGATATTAAATCAAGTTTTTCATTTTTGTTGGAACAAGTTTTTAGTAGTGTATTAAGAGAAGGCATAATATATCGAATCAAGTCACTGATTTCATTTATTATTGATGATGTATTGTAGCACGTCATGCCGCTTCAAATGCAACCAGTTTATTGGTGCAACTCGGAATAAAATGTTAAATATTTGCCTGTTTTTTTTGAATGATACATCGCTTTATCGGCATAAGCGATGAGTTTATCAAATCGTGTTGCTTCAGTCGGAAACAAACTGACGCCAATGCTCAGTTTAGGAATAAAAAGCTCATTCTTAATGATTATTCCACTCTCAAGTTCTTGCTGTACTCTCGTACAATATCCTTCTACATGATCATTTTTAGTAATATCGGATAAAATAACGACAAACTCATCACCACCAATACGAGCAACGGTATCATTACTTCGAGCGCATTTTTTTAAGATCTGAGCAACAAAAATTAAAACCGAATCACCAACCAAGTGGCCATGCTCATCATTGATCTCTTTAAAATAGTCCATATCAATAAATAGCAATGCCACTTGTTTATTTTTAAAACGTACTTCGGTGCTTCGGCGTTTGTAGTCATTTTGAATGGTATGAAATCGGTCTTCTAATAAAGTACGATTGCATAATTTGGTTAATGGATCATGCAGAGCAAGATTTATTTTCATTTCGTTTTCTTGAACAAGAAATGAAATATCAGAAAAGATACCTATATAAAAAATATGTTTTTTTGAATTCACTATCTTGGTAATCGTTAAAAGTTCAGGAACTACAGTACCCGACTTACGCCGATTCCAGATCTCCCCCTGCCAACGACCGTATTTGTTTAAAGCGCCCCACATATCCTGATAAAACTGTTTATCATGCCGGCCAGAGTGAAACATTCCGGGATTATTTCCTAGTACTTCATGAGCTTCATATCCCGTTATGGAGGTAAAGGCGCGATTAACATAAAGAATCTGCGAGCGTTCATTAGTTACAGTTATTCCATTAGTGATTTCTTCAAAAACTCCTTTTAGGCCTTCTTCACCCAACTCAATTAATTCAGGTAAGGAAGAATATTGATGTAATGAAGCAGTCACACAAAATCCTTAGAGTGGAATATTTAGATTAAGTATAACGTACTCCCTTTGAAACGAAATACAATTGAATAGAAAATTAACTTTGGCAGTAACTTTTTCCTTAAAGTAGCACTATCATTAAAAATAATAAAAGAAGGATTTTCTTAAAAAGGAGTTGGTCCGCATGACTGAAGAAATCACAACTCGCTCCTGGTGGAGTCGAATTAAGGATGCTTTTGTAGGAATTTTGCTTGGAATAGGGCTAATTATTGGCGCTATCGTGCTTATTTTCTGGAATGAGCGACATAGTTTACACACAGCCCAATCCCTTGAGCAAGCCCATAAAATCCTCATATCAGTACCTGCATCTCCGATTAATAATCAAAACAATTTGAAAGTAGTGTATTTAAGTGGTTTAGCAACAACACATGATCAATTGAAGGATACGTTACTGGATGTAACTGTTAATGCGATCAACCTCTATCGACAAGTAGAGATGTATCAATGGGAAGAAAAAACCGAAACTAAAACTGAATCCCAAATGGGTGGCTCAGAAAAACAAACGAAAACCTATTCATATAACAAAATATGGTCGAGTAATCTAATTAACAGCGCACAATTTAAAAACCCCCAAGGACATCAAAATCCTGAATCCATGCCCTTCCAATCGTTCAAGCAATATGCCAAATCAGTTACGTTGGGAGATTTCATCCTACCAGAAGAATTGATCCACCAAATTAATATAAATGAACCGGTTGATTTATCCAGGGTCAATAAAGAGTCCCTAAAATCACATTATAATAAACCTGTTCAGCTACTCAATAACGAATTGTATTTAGGGGAAAATCCTGATACCCCGCAACCAGGTGATATCCGCATTAATCTGACTGCTGCCTATCCACAAACGGTCAGTATTATAGCCCAACAAAACGGAACTACGCTCCAGGCTTATCAAGCTCCTGCGGGTGAATCAGTTTTTCTTCTTACAACAGGACAGCACTCATCCGATCAGATGATTGAAGAAGCCCAATCCCAAAATAAAATGATAGCCTGGATTTTGCGTCTGGTGAGTTTCATCATGTTAATCGCTGGCTGTTCCTTAATCCTCAATCCGCTGGTTGTTCTGGCGGACGTTCTGCCATTCATGGGCAGTATCATTGGCTTTGGTACCGGCTTGATCGCCTTTATCTGTGGATTGAGTCTTTGGGGCATTACAACCGCTATAGCCTGGTTTGCTACCAGGCCATTAGTTTCGGTTGGGTTAATTATTGCTTTGCTGGCGATAGGGTATCTGTTGATAAAAATAAGAAACAATAAAGTGCATCCACAGAACCTAAAGTAGGTCACCAATTATTTGATTTTTACTTGTTGTTCAGGTTGATCCTCTGGTTTTTCAGCATCCTTTACAGTGCTCTGATGTTTGGCTTTGAAATCCTGACTTTTCTCAGCAGTGCTTTGTACTGAACTGGCCAATGACTTTATCTCACTCGAAGCCGCACTCACAACGTTTGCTGAACGGGTTTTATTAAAGAAAAACCAATCACCTGTCGTAGCCAGATTGATGGTATTGGCAATCAAAAATAATCCGGTTACATGCAATATGGTGTTCGCAATGATTTTCATTGCTTTACGCATAGTGCCTCTATCAATATTCAGAGCTTTATCAGCAAACTCTTTTTCTGCGTTATTAACACCCACCAGAAACGATTTTTTATCGTCATCGGTTGGTTTGGGGTTACTCAAATAATCGAAGCTTTTAGTAAAGAGTTCCTTTCTATAATCCTGTGAATGATGGTGTATCAATTGAGATTTTTCGGAGCGCTGATACCCCTCCCCTCTAGTGACATGGGATAAATACTCAATGACATCATGAGTCTTATTAACAATTTGAGTGAATTTTTTTCCTGCGTCACTATCCTGACGCACTAAATTCATCTGTTCTCTTTTTTGATCATCAGTCAACGTATCGACTTTGTAAATAGCTACAACAGCACTTGCTTGATCATCTGATAATTGAGCACCATCGTCATTTAACAGCTGCTTAGCGAATTGCTGGATCATTTCCAAATACACAGGATCTTTGGGAACAGTTGCCAAATCAAGACCAAAAACCTTTTGAGAAAACTCTTTGGGTGTAAAATAATTATCAGCTCGGCGATAATACTCTTTCAAATCTTCAAGGCTATAATGTCTGGATACATTTGAATAGCCGGCTTTATGGAATTGATTGCTAATGTGTGTATCAACAATTGAACTTGAGAACCATTCCAAATGAGATTGATGGGGTACTATAAAAGTATCGGCTCGGGTAGTTGCAGGAAATTTTGCAACCATTTGTTGGAAAAACGCATTATGAACCACTCCATTTTCCAAATTATGGGAGGCCAAAAAAGTAGTAGCGGATCGAATATTCTTACACTTGGTCAAATCATGATGTTTAGAATAAAGAGAACCTGGCACAAATTCAGCAATTTGTCCTGGAACCGGCTGATTGGCAATAATGTCCATCGGTATATTCAGATCATCGAGTTTTTTTGCCGCAGCAAAGGTCGTGACAGCACCTCGACTAAATCCTTGTAAGCCAATATCGGTAATTTTCGGATTCCTATAGTGAGTTGGGCCTTCTATACGACAAATACCATCCCCAATCAAGGCATTCAATTTGTCGAGATCTATAGTTTGATTTTCTTTATCAAATGCTTGTCTTATTGAGTTCGAGACAATATCCAGATCAGGATTTAGAAACCCGTTACCAACATTCTCATGATCGCAACCTCGCATGTAGACGCGTATAACATTGGGATCAAATGGAGTAGAAGATTCTACGCCACTCGCGTAGCCATCGCCTGGATCACCAGTTCCAGCAAAACAAAAAACTATTTTAGTCATGATTCATCCTCTGCCCATCAGCGCATGAAATGCTCAATATAACTTCATTTTAGATCATATTTGGTCCCTCAAAATTAAGAAAAACTTAATCAATACGTTCTTTACGCAATATTTACACTGTTTAAAATTTAATTTTGCTCTGGTTTTCTTTGACTTAACTGACTGCTGATACACATTCAGCACATAAACTGTCCTTTGTTGGTATCACATACGACTAAGGTATTAACAAAAGTTACAGGAAGGATTACTATTCATAAAATGAGTTTGCATCAGGATTTCATCAGGTAAGTATGAATAATATTAAACGCGGTATCAGTAATTTGATTTTCATGGGAAGATGGTTGCAACTTCCCCTATATTTTGGCCTTATTCTTATATTAGCTGCTTATGTTTATCGGTTTATTGGCGAGCTATTTGAATTAATTATTCATCTAAATGGTTTTGATGACACTCAAATCATGCTGGGTGTCCTGGATTTGATAGATGTAGTAATGATAGCAAACCTCCTGATTATGGTGGTTATGGGAGGATATGAAACCTTTGTATCACATCTGCAACTCGATTCTCATCCTGATCAACCCGAATGGCTGGATCATCTGGATGCTGGAGCAATGAAAATTAAATTAGCCCTGTCTCTGATAGGTATATCATCCATTCATTTATTACGGACATTTATTGACCCGACCAAACTTGGTAATTTTTCAGTAATGTGGCAAGTGCTAATCCATATTACCTTAATCATTTCTGCTTTAGCTATTGCCTATACCAATCGATTGTTAAACCAATCAAAAGTAACCGAGTCTTAAGCGACTTAATCCAGCTCCTTGAGTTCACAAGATGTTTTGATTCACGCAAAAAATCAATGAAATCAAGGAGTAATAAAAAAGAATTATTCGATTAAATAAAACAATGACTGCCTTAAATTTATCCGATAGAATCAAAAGAATTAACCAGTCCAGGATTTGACTGCAATTCCACGTGGTCACTATAAAATATAAGGATAGCGAATATGACAGACACTCCGGTTAGTAATGATAAAAACGTTGATATAGAATTGGATTCTACTCTTAATGCCGCCCCTTCCAATAATGAAGCCGAAATCATTCATTCCTCTGATGACACGATACGCGATACCCAGGAATCCTATTCGAAAATAGAAGACATTTTTGAGCAATCATCTGCCATCATAGATGCTGAAAAAATAAACAAATCTCTAAAGGAATTGGAAAAAAATCATACCAATGTTGCCGAAATTAAAAACCTGATTAATTCAATAATCGATAATATGGCAAAAAATCAAAGCATGCTGACACGAGCAGCGCTTATCTGGGGAAAAGTACCTCTCTGGCAAAAAATTGGCTTGGGTACTGTTCTGATCGCTCCGACGCTGATTTTAGGTATTGCACTACAAATCTATATGCTTATCACTCTCAGCGCCTTGACCCTTATTGCGTTTGTACCAAGCAGTATTATTTTAGATAATCATTACCAGCGTGATGAACAAATTACCGATCTTTTGAAAGACAGCATGAAAGGTTTGGCTGACTCTTTGGTCAATGTCATCGAGACCATGGATCACCTGGGTCTTCAATTAGCCGGTGAAATAGGGAAATTGCAAAAGGAAAATGAACGACTAAGCCTGGCCATTACTAATTTATCAGCCAAGGTAGCAGATCTAACGAGTCAAGCGGAGAAACTCAAGGTAACAGAACAAGAACTAAGAGCCATACAACAGAGCCTGGAGCAAACCGATCAGGAGCTCAAGCTCAGCCTGGAGGAAAAAACCAGGAGGCATGAGGAAATTAAAACAGAATTAGCAGAAGTGGCTCAGGCTTTTGAAAAGAATCAACAGGAGTTAAGTCAAAAAACATTGGAGTTAAAACAAGTACAGCTTGAAATGGGGCAACAATTGCAAAATATTAATACAGTTGCTTTATCCTTACAAAGAGTCGTTGAAACTTATGCCGATCAATCAATAAAAAGCGAAGACGAAAGACTGCTCTTTCAATCCAAGTTAAATGAGTTTGTAACGAACAGAGAAAAAAGTTTTGAAGATGTAACGCAACGAATTGAGAACAGGAATCATGAATTACTTCTCGCCCAGGAACAATTTGCTCACATCCATCAACAATATCAAGATCTATTAAAAAGACAAGGGAATGAAATAAAACGTATAGAGCAAGCAATTCCAGCACAAAAATCTTCTCAACCAGCGTCATCAAAACCGAAACATGACGGGGCTGAAGAAACAGATATGAAACACGCTACTCATATTAGCAAATTTGGACTGCATGGAGGGCAGAGAAAGCATCGTCGCTCTCATCACCAACATAAAGAACCCGCTTCAGTAGCAGACACAGCAGTAGGAAATGGGAGATAGTGCCACCGTCATGGATCCCGCGGTCATAGCCGCGGGAATTCGGTTGAGAAGGGAGCTAATTATCAATACAATCAAAATAATCGATAAAGACTATTCCAGAAAGGTTGACTCACACAGTAATTTTGCTTTGCATGCTCATGATGAATCTGATGTTCTTTTTTGTAATGATTTAAAATCACAAATCGATCGCTATCCACATGATGGATCATATGATGAATGGTAATATACCAAAAATAGCCAAAAGCTATTCCTCCTACAAATGCACAGCCTAATTGATATCCTAATAAATACAAAAAGATTAAATGAAAAATTAATAACAAAATTGCAGTCACATAGGGAGGAGAAGAAACATAGGCTTGAGGAAATTTATGATGAATTAAATGCATCCTCTTAATGCTCTTAAGTCGTCCGTGGTATATGAATCGATGAAATCCATATTCAAGCACTCCCCCATATACAAAAAATCCGATAAAAAAACTTAAGAATACAAAGAAATCAAATTGCGAATACTCATATATGTAAAAAGCATCAGCGAACCCAACTAATGGCAACAGAAAAAAATCCCCGTAGTAGTTAAACAGATCCTGCTTGCTAACTTCCATTTGCTCACTGTTTAAATTATTCATTTGAGTGATAACCTATGCAGTTACCCTTTAGACGTCATTAACCAAAGTATAGGCTGAATTGAAACACAAATCATTCATTTGAAAAGTTTTTTATATCAATCCCGAATTCAGCATAGAGAGTTATCCAATTTTATTTAGAACATGTCGACTTGACTTCTCTTAATAAACAGATAGGGGTTTTTCATTCAAGAAGGGAATGCTAGACTGAATTTATCAAGACATGAACCAACTAAGAAACAAGAACACTTATATGAACAAAAGACTCAGTCCTTTAGGTTTATTATGGATATCCTTTACCAGTATTATCGGTTCCGGATGGTTGTTCGGTACCTTATACTCCGCACAGTTTGCTGGGCCTGCTGCGATTTTTGCTTGGCCAATTGCAGGTTTTTTACTGCTAATTCTTTCTTTATCCTATGCTGAAATTGGTACCATGTTCCCTCAGTCTGATGCGCTTGCAAGCCTTCCCCTTTATACTCACGGAAGATTAACCAGCGTCATGATAAGTGGTCTGGGATGGATTTCCCTTGCCATAATTCCTGTTATCGAAACACAAGGATTAGTCCAATATGCCAGCAATTACATACCTGGCCTGGTTATTCCCTTTGGCACTCATTACCACAATACACCCGTTGGATCCCTGATTAATATCGTGTTGTTACTGTGTTTCGTTTTCTTTAATTATTTTGGCCTTAACGTATTTGCCCGGATAAATGCAGGTTTTACATTCTGGAAACTATTCATCCCCTCTATTACTATAATAGCGTTGGTCTATACAAACTATCACGCTGAAAATTTTACTCAATATGGAGGGTTCATGCCCTATGGTTGGGAAGGTGTGATGGGAGCAATGTCAAGTGGTGGGGTTCTCTTCTCTCTTTTAGGGTTTCGTCAAATCATTATTATGATGGGAGAAATAGATCAACCTGGAAAGTACGTTCCCCTGGTTATTTTCGCATCCATCGTGCTAACCACCTTACTTTATACTGGTTTACAGTGGGCATTTATTGGCAGTTTGGATGGACAGTCCCTTACCCGGGGTTGGGCAAAGCTATCTTTTGCTGGCGATGCAGGACCTTTCGCAGCTTTGGTAACTCTTGCCGGATTAACATGGCTAAGTGTTTTACTCTATTTTGATGCATTTTTATCACCATTTTCAACCGGGCTAGTATACAGCACCACCGCAGCGCATATGTTAGCCAGTATGGGAACTACCGGGGCAGCGCCCTCGATTACTTCCAGAATCAATAAGTACCAGGTTCCCTGGGTCAGCCTGATTATCAATTTCCTCCTCGCAGCCGTCATGTCGTTTTTACTGCATGGCTGGCAGGAAATCTCTGCTTTTCTAGTAGCAGTACTCATGATTAGTTACGCTGTTGGTCCTATCAGTCTGGTTTGTTTACGTCAACAATTACCGTCTTACCCAAGGCCCTTTCGCCTTAGATTCAGTGGATTAATTGGAATAGCCGGTTTTTATATTTGTACTGTTGGAGTGTATTGGTCCGGTGTCGGCAGTATTCAAAAACTATTGGCACTAACTTGCCTTTGTTTGTTTTTTTATCTGTTTTATTCACGCGTCGTTAAAAAATCACCTCATGAACTGGATTTTCGACACGCAATCTGGCTTTTGCTTTATCTCGTGGGTTTGGGGCTGTTTTCACATTATGGAAATTACGGAGGCACGCATCAAATCCCCCTATATTGGGATTTATTATATCTTCTGATTTTTAGTATGGGTGTTCTTTTCCTTTGTTTTATATCAAGAAAGCCCAATACTCATACATCGATGATGATTACCCCAAAAAACCACCCAGAACGCGTTGACAGTTTGGATGTCGACTGCAAACCTCATCTGTAACTGAGTCTCGGCCTGGAGGCTTAGGATGCAGAATTGGAGCATTCACTCTTGGCCTCCAGAATTTCTTTCTGCAAATCCGCAATTTTATCGAGATATAAGGTTATCCTGGTCTCCTTATCTCGTTCACATAGCGCTTTTTCTTCAGGCATCAACCTAAGTAACAATTGAATGTACTCATCAGACACGGACTCTGTTTCAGGCGAATAAGTAGTATGCAACGTTCCTCTCATCACCAGATTGATCAATTGGGGATTGATATGGTTTTGTCCTGACAAAGAATGGTGTACTAATGCTGACCGTGCTTGCCGGGATGCAGACTGTTTCAGCTCCGTCAATGCACTTCTCATCATTTTAAGAAAAACAGTCAAACCAGTAATTGGATTCAGCGAACCGAGCGAGGTTTTAGCTATCAGTTCCAACGATTTTTGCCTGCACATACTCTCGAGAACATCATCCAGTTTATTAACGAAAGGAGGTAATTCTACTGTTGAGTTCAGACTATCCATTAAATGTGTTCCTGAAAGCAAGCTTTTATTTTTTCCTACAAGTGGAATAGTCTGGTAAATGGTTTCATCGACTAATGATGGTGTAAAACTACTATGGCAAGCCTGAGTTAAATTGAAATCTCTCCCCTCTTTGAGTACAGTCCGCCCTCTTCCATGCTGCAGACTGGTGTGACCAATTGTTGGGATGATACCTGTTCGATAATAGGCAATTATAGTATAAAAAAAGAGATCAACCCGACGATTAGCGTGTTCGATAATGCTGTCTCGTGACAAGACCAACAAGGCATTTCGATCATTCTGCCTTTTTTCCAATTCAAAACTGGAATAAGGCAATGCAAGTGCGGCACTGTAATTGTCACTGTAACTGGAGCGCACTCGTTTTCTGTGATAAAACAGTTTATGTTCTTCAGATTTTAACTGGCTAAAACCTTTGGAACCAGGATTTTTAGTGTGATGATTATTTGCATCAAGGGTATTATCGCTCTCTATTTTAATCGTTTCTTTCGTCTTGGGTATGATCGTGGAAGGATGATTTGTCGTTGAGCAATTTAGAGATTTTGCAGGAATAGTTGAAGAATTATCAGGGTTTGTCCTTTTTAAAGCCATTCGACCAATCGTAAATCGTCCCATCATTGCTCTCTCCTTGAATCGCCATTATGTCTCATAAGAGTACTATGAGCATAAGAGTCCTGTATCCTTAAAAAGACTCAATTGCTTCAATCAGGAATTAGCATAAAAGACTTACCAATTCTTGATTATTTTTGGCAAAATGTCTTACTTTATTACAGTACCTATTTATCTTAAAAACTTCAATCATTAATTTCTCTCTATGGTTAAAACTACTGCAGATTCAATCAATGATTGGAAGCAAAGAAAGACACGCTAACTCAAAATAAATCAATACTTGTCTCAGCATAGACTGGCTTTTGTTCTTTATGTAAGTACGAAGTTTAATCAAAATGACTATAGCGAAGATATTTTGAGCAATGCAGAATTGTGCTCAATGAATGTATGGATTCTCGCCCTTCCAATTAACGTATCGGATTACTTTAGAGTCTGGATGCAAATTGCGGTTCAACCTCGTCAATATCTGATGTTTCTTCAATATCTAAACCCTCTGAAGATTTTGCAGCTTCCTGAGTATGTTGATCCTTGACTTCTGAATGAGCTTCACTCTTAAGTCGAGCCAGCTCTGACTTGAGTGAACTGACTGTACTCGATTGATTATCAGCAGTAACTTCAGCTGTCAGTGACTCTAAAGTATCCAGATCGGCTTGCTCATTGAATTCTGAACTGTCATTTTCAGAATTAAGTTGAGCCAGCTCTGGCTCGTGTAAACTGACTGTACTCGATTGATTATCATCAGCAACTTCAGCCGTTAATGGATCTAAAGCATCCAGAGCGCCTTGCTCATTAAGTTCTGAACTGTCATTTTCAGAATTAAGTTGAGCCAGCTCTGAATGATACAAATCGACTTTATTCGATTTCTTTTCGCCAACAAATTGCCCGGCGATGCCCACTGTAGCTTTTGCCAGGTTATCTATAGCAGTAACTGCTTTAGTTATCAGGAGCGCTGTTTTCGATAAAACGCCTGAATTAACAGCTTGCCCTATAACCCCACTCACTCCAGCCATAAGCATACTGGTGCCCAATAAAAGAGTGGTGATTATTTCAGCCGGGGTTGGAGCAGCCCCAAATCGAATCATATTATAAATCATTGTGCCGACCTTTTTCAGGGCCAATGGTAGGCCAATTGCCATAGATATAGCGCTTGCCCCCAGAGCTATAGGGACCATCACCGGAGCCAAGGGTGGGATTAAAGAAAGCGCAGTTGCTCCAATTGCTATAAGTGATGCAGTTAAAGCGATTTTTGATCCAATACGCTCACAATTATTTACAAAATTGGAATAACTTCTCGATGGTTTATTAGCATATTTAAAATTAAAATCATTCGCTTGATAATAAAAATCCTTGGTTTTTGCCAAATTATCCAATAATTTCGCTTTACTCTCGTCCTGCAACGAAGACTCTTTGATGGTGCGTTTAAGCTCACTCAACTCATCATTAAATGCTTTTCTTCTTGTTAAAGCCTCCAGCTTGGATGACTCGGTCTGAATGCCTTCTTTTTGCACCAATTCTCTTAATCGTTCAATTTTAGGCGTAATAGAATCCTCCTCGTCGGAAGGAATTTCTACCGTTGATTGATTTAAAAAATGAAGACTGGCTGATTGAGAAAACAGAATTTGACCGAAAAGAATAATACTTTCAAGTTGTTGTTTTTTTAATTCTTTATTTTCAGGGCTTTCATCACTCGATTTAATTTCATCTTTAAGAATATCAATATACCCTTTATGCACTGGATCAAAATCAAAATGAGTTGATGGTGTAGAAATGCGCAAAGGCTCAGCCATGAATTCCGGACCAAACAGTAGATATTCAGTTTGAGCAAACTCATTATCCGGCATTAATTGCCTGAGTTGCTCTCTGACTATTTGTGAAATGGACTCATAATCGCCCCTGTATAAGGTAACTCTCATAGAATAGTTCAAAGGTTAAACATCCTTAACTAAAGCATAGCATATGCCTTATCAATATCTAGGATGCACTAAAACAGGAACCGGTGCGTTTATCGCTGTCAATCAAACGATTCAAAAGATCTTGAGGTAAATTCAGCCCATCTTCTCCAAGCATTTCATACAGAGAAGTTAATTCATCCTTGTCATAATCCTGTATCACCATTTGAAATAACTCTAACTGCCTTGGTTTACGGGATGTTCCACGGCTTCTATAAGGAATAAAAAATTCAGGATGCGCTTCTAATAAAAGTTGTACTTTATCCAGTTGTTTAATTTTCAGAGCATACAAAACAACATCCAAATCATGGTCTTCTATATAATCGTATAATTCGTTAAAGTGAGAGCCACTGGAACTCTTGATGGTATTCAATACTTTTTTAAAGTCTTTAGTTGAAAGAGTTTCAATAGCCTTATGTAAAAATGTTCTATCAGCTCGGTCATGCACACATAAATTTGCGTTATTTTTTATTAATGAAATCATTATTTTTAAATAATTATTTTTACTCGCGTGTTCCGAACTATATCCTGACAAGGCAAAAAACAATGGGCAATTACCCGAATGATTTTGCTGTTGATCAACATTTGCTCCATGGCGTATTAACCAGTCCACATTCTCTGACTGCCCCAAATAGCACGCCATCATTAAAGAAGTAAAGGTATCACTTTCTTTAAAATCGACAATTTGATGAGATGGATTCACTTTGAGTATGGGCAAATCGACTTCATATCGATTCATCTCTTGAAGACGTCTGAGTGACTGATTAGCCAATACGGCCGCAGCGATCTGGTTGATAGCAAACTGATCATCTTTTTTAAACTGGAATGCTTCACAATGATCAGGTGCAGTCCATAAATCATAACATGCCTTATTTTGCTCATAGAATTCACAAGCAGAAAGCCACCCATCACCCGGATTAAGAAAATAATAGATTTTGGATGCATTTTCATTGTAGGTATTATAATTTACTAATATTTGTTGCCCCTCACGAATGTCTTTTATTGCAACAACCTCAACTACTTTTACACCTTTACTCACGGTTTCCCTAAACTCAACGTTATCCTGACTATCAGAAAAATTAATATATCGAGTAAAATTGCCTTTCCTTGCTGCATCAATAATTCGACGTCCTATATTCATGGCATAGCTGTTATCTGCATCGGGATGCGTATTTAAATAACGTTCAAATTCAGCGGTACTTGCATACTCTTCACCCATGTAGAAGCCAATACGAGTACCTTTATCAATATCGGTAGTGGCAAAAAGACCTCGCCCCCCCATATCTTTAAGCAAATCAACAACCCTCACGGCAAAGGAATCTGACAAATCTACAGGAGAAGGAATATATTCATCCACATCCATGTTATCAATTCCCACAGTATTCATAATATGTTGTATTCTTGAGGATTTTATATCGGCCCTTGTACCTGATTTGATTTCGATAGCTTTTATTTTTTTAGGAGAAGAAAACAGCGTTACCCCCTCCAGTTGAGATGAGGCTTTTCTTTTCCCTGATTGTATCGCTTTAGTTTTTACCTCGTACTTGTCACTCTTTAAAGAAAGCTGGAAATCAGCAAATTTCTTAGGTTTTTTTTGAGTTCTTTTGGATAATTTTGGATTTGAGCGTGGCATAACTAAACCGTAATAAAAAAACGAAAAGTAGCAAAGTGTATCATGTAGATTATATTTTGTCCATATTGAATTCATACAACCCACACAGCATCCCAATATGGGCATAAAATGCAGGTCGGGATAAGACAAAGTCTCAGAGAAAAAAAACGGGACTACCTTCCTTGAACAGGATCAGCACTAGCTAAAAAAACACCAATTGTTAAATTCAATTCGCTCTAATGAATCAAATGTTTTAACATGCTACAAAATTTAAATTTGATACACAACATGAGTAATTGAACAACCATTAACAGATTTTTTTTATCTCTTAGGGTTGTTTAACATTTTTAAATTTGCTTTAATTCGCAACGTGCGTTTAAACACCACTATGGAAAAAAAGTAGGCTTGACGGATTCAACTCACCCAATCAGGCTGGATGACTGCAAGTTAGAAACTATGGAAAACGGATTATGTCTAACGATCTGGCTATTTATTTAAGCAAACAATTACTTTGGCATACACTGCTTATAGCAGCACCCATCATTTTCGTTGCCCTGATTAGCGGCTTAATCATTTCAATTCTTCAAGTTGTCACTCAAATCCAGGACTCTACTTTAAGTTTTATACCCAAAATATTAGCGGTAGTACTGATGCTCATGCTCTGCGGAGAATGGATGTTGCATACTCTGATTGAGTTTGCCCAAGGAATTTTTATCAGCATACCGGGAATAATCAAGTCATGACAATCTCTACAGCCTGGTTAATCCAACTCATGTTCATCACGATTCGTCTTGGCACTGTCTTATTGTTTGCCCCTGTTCAGGCAATACATCAACTTCCGTTAAAAGTAAGACTGCTCTTTGTATTTGCTTGCAGTGCTCTAGTAAGCTGTAGCCTGTCAGCACATGTACCGCTTGATAACCTGCACATTTTATTGGGTGGCATCGCTGAATTCGCCAATGGATTAATACTCGCAACGGGCCTGTTTGCAGCTTTTACCGTATTTCAAATCGCGGGACAATTAATAGATAACGAGACCGGACTCAACTCTCTAGCGATATTTAATCCAGCTGAACACAGTCAGGAACCTTTATCCAGTCGATTATTAACCATGCTGGCCGTGTTATTCTTCTTTGGTCTCGATGGTCATCTATGGCTGTTCAAAGGATTGTCATACTCCTTTGTCATCATTCCACCTGGAGCCATTGCTCTATTTGCAGGTTTCATCCCCATTATCAAACAATTTGGCTTTATGTTTAGTGTGGGCTTTATGATAGCCAGCCCAATTATCCTGGCTTTATTGGCGCTGGATCTGTTTGGTGGACTGCTCACCCGAAACATACCCCAAATAAGCAGCTATTTCCTGATCCTGCCTCTTAAGATTTGTCTCGGTTTATTTTTGCTGTCCATGATGCTCGGCAGTATGTACCCTATTTCGAATAGGGTGTTTGAACGATGTTTTCAAACCTGGCAGGACATCATGTCATGAGTGAAAAAACCGAAAAACCCACACCTTACAAATTACAAAAGGCCAAGGAAAAAGGACAGGCTAGCAAAAGTATTGAATTAACGACGTGTACTGCTCTGCTTGTCATGATTGGCATGATCAGTGCCTTATGGCCAAAGCAATTATATGAAATTAAATCCATGCTTCGACATATACTTCATTTTGCAACGCATCTTCAATTCAATTCTGACAACATCATGCATCTTCAGCAGTTCATACTGTCTCAACTGCTAAGCTTATGGTTGCCTTTTGCTTTGGCAAGCGGATTAACCATTATCCTGTGCACCCTGGCTCAGACAGGTATCATCTGGTCTACAGTCCCCTTAATCCCGGATTTTAAACGTCTCAATCTGATCCAAGGCTTCAAAAAGTTGTTCTCAATCAAAACAGCTGTTGACGCAATAAAGAACTCCTTCAAATTAGGATTGGCCTTCCTTCTTCTTTTTTTAATTATCAAGGCTCAATTAACCAATATTCTCCACTTAATAATCAGCAAACCCTCTCAGGATCCTGAATTAATGATGGGATTTTTGTTAAAACTCAGTGTGCAATTACTCATACTGCTTTTAATCATTGCTCTGTTTGACACCTTTTTTACCCGTTGGAAATTCAAAAAAGACAATCGGATGAGCAAGCAAGAAATCAAGGATGAATACAAACAAAGGGAAGGCGATCCTAAAATCAAAAACAAGATACGACAGTTACAGCAGCAACTGCGCCAAAAAACGGCCTCATTAAAAGAAGTAAAAAATGCTGATGTTGTGATAACCAATCCCACCCATATCGCTATTGCGCTTCAATATGAACGAGGCTCCATGCCTGCGCCCAAAGTAGTTTGTAAGGCACAAGGAGAGATGGTCAAGGAAGTAAAAAAACTGGCAAAAAAGTACAACGTACCCACAATAGAAAACAAAGCCCTGGCTCGTCTGTTGTTCCAAACTGTAGAGCTGAATCAGTGGATTTCCAGAGATTTATATCCCTCAGTAGCCAATATCTTCAGAGAGATCTATGCGTTGGGAGGAACACATGACCAGTAAATCAAATTTTTTAAATAGCAGCAGTGAACTGATCATGATAGCTTTGGCTACAGGAATTTTGTTCATCCTGTTCATCCCTATTCCTGCAGCATTATTGGATCTTCTCCTAATTGTCAATTTCAGTTGGGCACTAACCATTTTATTGCTGACTTTTTACACCGATAAACCATTAAGCTTTTCAACATTTCCAGCTCTTTTGCTCATATCGACGCTATTTCGGTTGGCACTCAATATTTCAGCCACCCGCCTGATTTTATCAGATGGTGATGCCGGAAAAGTCATTCAAGCCATGGGACATTATGTGATTCATGGCAATTATGTAATGGGGCTGGTTGTTTTCCTAATCCTCATCATCGTCCAGTTCATTGTTGTCACAAATGGCGCTCAGCGTGTTGCAGAAGTAGCTGCGCGATTTACCTTAGACAGCATGCCTGGAAAACAAATGAGCATCGATGCTGATTTGAATATGGGCAGTATTTCGCAGAGCGAAGCAAAAAGCCGTCGATCACAAATTGAAAAGGAAGCTAACTTTTATGGTGCTATGGATGGAGCGAGTAAATTTGTCAAAGGCGATGCCATAGCAGGAATCCTGATTATTCTTGTAGACATCATTGGCGGATTTGCCATAGGTCTTATCCAGCGGGGATTGAGTTTTTCTGAATCAATTCAAACCTACACACTTCTGACTGTGGGTGATGGGCTTGTAACTCAAATTCCAGCGCTGATTATTTCAACAGCAACAGGAATTATCGTCACTCGTGCCGCTACAGATGCTCAATTAGGTAGTGAAGTTGCGAAACAAATCGGTTCCTATCCCAAAAGTTTAATTATGGTTTGTTTGAGTTTAACCGGCCTTTTGTTTGTAAAAGGAATTCCGGCTGTTCCAGTGATGTTTATTTTAAGCCTGTTTGCCGGAAGCACCTGGTTTGCCCTTAAAGCGAAAAAAGAGGAGAGCTTTGAAGAGGCAGAAGAGAATCTTTATGAAAAAATTCGCATCCATCCTGTTGCAATCAATCTGAATAAAGAACTGTATAGCCAATTAATTCACTGCGAGAACCACCTGCTCGACTCCATTCAAGTCATTAGAGAACGAATTGCTTTTGATTTGGGTTTTGTGATTCCTGAAGTTAAAATCAAAACAGATAAAAAACTTGGATTTCCCTTATATTCCATTTGCATCCAGGGCAATAACGACGGAACAAATCCTCTGCATCTGGATAAAACCTTAGCCATTGTTTCAACACGCACCAAGACCGATCAATTACCTTCAGGAATTGAAGTACGCGATCCCAGCTATGGTCTCCCGGCCATTTGGATTGATCCTCAAAACAAGCAAGACGCCCTGGATAACGGATTCACCTTATGTGAACCGCTTATGGTATTGACAACCCATCTCAATGAAACCATCAATACTCACATTGCAGAACTATTAACTCGAGAAGAAACAGAGCAATTATTAGTTCAACCAGGAGTTAAAGCTCTAAGTGAAGAACTCATCCCCTCTCTTTTACCCTTGGGCCATGTTCAACGCATCCTGCAAAACCTGCTTAAAGAAAAAGTATCTATTCGTTATTTAACTCAAATACTGGAACTTCTTTTAGAACATGCAAAAAAAATACCCGATCCCGTTCAACTGACTGAATTGGTGCGTTCAGGTTTGGCCGTACCCATTTGTCAAAAGCTGCTTGTTAATCAAGAGAGTTTGCATGTGCTGACGCTGGAGTCCAGCCTCGAACAAAAACTCAATCAAAACATCCTCAATAAAGAATATTTTTCATTGGAACCCGGCTTAACTGAACGTCTGATTACCTCATTGGCAAATCAGGTAGAGCAGATGCTAGGTGAGCGGAAACGCCCCATCCTGCTTTGCTCATCGCAATTAAGGCGGCATTTAAAACAATTAACTCAAAGAGTAATTCCTCATTTAACGGTACTGGCGATGAATGAAATTCCAGTCAATGTTCAAGTGGAATCCTTTGGGGTTGTAAAATAAGGAATTAAGATGTTGGATGCTATAACCGCAACACAATTCGCAATGGAATTTGATCAATTAAAACTGCAGTCAATCAGTCAAAATGTTGCGAATATGAATACCCCTGGATTTAAAAGACAGCTGGTAGAAAGTACTGGTTTTGATGAGCAGCTTGAACCTCAAATCAATAATGCACTACACAACATACAAAGAACGCAAATAAGCATCCAGGGGACCTTAAGTCAAACTCATAACCCTAACGATTTAGCCTTGACTGGGGACAGTTATTTCCAGGTTCAAAGCGATCATGGGATCTTCTATACGCGGCGTGGCGATTTTCAAATCAATAATCAGGGTGAATTATGTACTGCTACGGGTGAAACGGTACAAGGAAAGGCAGGCACTATTAAGGTTGACGACAACAGTTTTACTGTTGATACCCAGGGCGCTCTGTATATTGATCATCATAAAGTAGATCAGCTCAATATAGTCCGCTTCAACCAAGCCCAATTACTGGATTACGTTGGTAATGGGCTCTATCAAACCAATGAGTCACCCAATCCAATTGATGGTTCTACACGTGTATTACAAGGCTTCGTTGAGCAATCCAACATAAAATCCATTGACGAGATGATGGACATGATAAAAACCTCTCGTCACTTTGAAGCCAGCCAACGAGTGATGCGAACAGCAGATAATCTGCTATCAACTGCAATTAATCAGTTAGGAGAAGGAAATGTCTGACGCACTTTCAATTGCCGCAAGTGGTCTTAAATCCGAAGAGTTTTATATTGATAAAATTGCCAATGATTTGGCTAATCTCAATACCGCTAATTACAAAGCTACTAAAATAACGTTTGAAGACGTACTGTATCAGAATATCAATGGCGAACACTCACTATTCAGTAATCAAGCATCCATAAAACTGGGGTTGGGAACTGCTGTTTATAAGTCAGGAAAAGATTTTTCTACCGGTCCATTAAAATCCACGAATAACTGGAACGATGTAGCAATTAATGGAGTTGGTTTTTATCAAATCCTTAATGTTGATGGTACGATTGCTTATACACGTAATTCTACCCTGAGTATTGATTCTGACCGCTATCTTACAACACAGGATGGATTGCGATTAGCAGATAACATTCAGATTCCTGATGATTTCACAAAAATCACCATACAAGCTAATGGTGATGTCGAGGTCATGTTGAGTGACGAAACTGAACCTCAATTACTCGGCACCATTCAACTGGCCAAATTTATCAACCCAGAAACATTAAACCCGGTTGGTGCTGGAATTTACCTGCCAACCGATGAATCCGGAGATCCGTTGATAGACAATCCCGGCAGTAGCGGGCTTGGAGCCTTGGCGCAAAACCAAATTGAAGGCTCGAATGTCGACATGGTGAACTCGCTGATGCAATTAACTATGGCGCAGCGAGTCTACCAATTAAATGCGAAAGCCGTACAAATTGCTGATGAACTGGAAAAATTGACTAATGAAATTCGTGATTAAGCTCATGCTTCCTTTTGCATTAATGGTACCAGCGCATGCTAAAACCCTGATAAGGTTTCAAAAGCAGATTACCGCTCATGCTTGCTATTTGGGTGATCTGATTAATGTCAGTAGTGATAGAAGTGAGTTAATGAAACTACCATTGGACAGTCATCCAAAACCAGGGGAAACAATCAGCAGAAAACAAATCGTTGATTGGGTAATTCAAAAAACTGGTCCTTTAGACTATCAATGGAAAGGAAAAAGCACCGCCCAGGTTCAACAAGTGGTTCGGGCTACAGGAAATGAACTACGTCGTAAAGCTCAAACTGAATTAGAACATCAATTAAGTAAAAGATACGATACCATTACACTAAGTCCCAAGGGATTAGTTAAAGACAGTGAGTTTCCTTTATCTGAATTTCATGTAGAACTACCTGAAACATACCCGCCAGCAAAACAAATCGCTGTTCGTCTGATACATGGCAAATACTCTATCCCTGTCTGGTTCAAGATTAGTGCCTATCAATCAGTGCTGGTGGCCAAACGCCCGATCACTAATCGAACCCAATTGCAACAAACGGATTTCATTTTAAAAAAACGAGATGTCGCTGGTTTAAAAGACAAACCGCTAACCACACTACCTCAAGCGATTTGGCTAAAAAAATCAATTAATAAAAATCATATTGTAACATTCAGTGATGTAGCCCCTACACCACAAATTATCAAAGGACAATGGGTTCAGGTCACTGTATTCAATCGAGGCATCTCCTTATTATCCAGAGCGATAGCAGAACAAGATGGATATACCGGTCAGTTGGTTCGCATGAAAAATCCCCTGTCCAATAAATACTTTGTAGCGAGAGTTATCGCATCGCATCAAGCCGAGATTTCATCATGAACAAGTTAATCATTCTGTTACTCACTGCGCTTTTTTCACCACAAATGAGCTGGGCTATCAATTTATTCAATGAAGAAATCTATCGCCCTTTAATTGCTGATCGGGTCGCTTCATTACCCGGAGACATACTGACTGTCATTGTTTTGGAAACCTCGAATGCCCAAACCAGCGCTGACCTATCTTCTGGAAAAGAGATAAAATCAGCTTTGGAAGTTGGATACAACAAAAACAATCATGAAGTAGAGTTTGGTCTGAAAGGAAAAGGGAAAACAGCAGCCAAAACAGGACGTAATGGTAAAATTAAAGCCTCGTTAACGGTGCAAATCAAGCAAATATTCCCGAACAATACCTATCTTGTAGAGGGCATGCAAACCATTACCATTAATGGTGAACAACAGCACATCCTCCTAAGCGGCATAGTCCGGCCTGAAGATATCAGCCCGCAAAATACTCTATTATCAACTCGTTTGGCAGACGCTCATATCACCTATGCAGGAAATGGTTCGGTTTCAGACTCTCAGACTCGTAATTATTTCTATAAAGTTCTCTCATTTGTAGGGCTAGTCTAATGAATAAATTAATCTCCCTGCTCCTGTTCATTAGCTCAATAACCCTGCAACACAATGTCTATTCCGCTGTTCAGTTGAAATCACTGGCGCGTCTTTCGGGATTACAGGAGAACCCAATTAGCGGTTATGGACTGGTCATAGGATTAGCCGGATCAGGCGATTCCCGACGGAACAAAGACACAACTCAGGCAATCTCCAATTTGTTACGGACTTTTGGCGTCAATATCAATCCGAGTGAGATTAACAGCAGAAATACTGCCACGGTTATAATTACTGCCAATCTTCCATCTTTCGCTCATCAAGGCGATAAAATTGACATCAATGTCGCTTCACTGGGGGATGCGAAAAGTCTGCTGGGCGGCACCCTTTTGGTAACACCGCTTAAAGGAGCGGATAATCGCGTTTATGCACTGGCTCAAGGCCCAATTTCTATAGGCGGATTTAAATACGATCTCTATGGCAATGTGATTCAAAAAAATCATCCGACTACTGGCTTGATTCCCGGTGGGGCTATAGTTGAAAAAACGCTGTACAATGACGTTGTCGATAAAACAGGAGACCTGCATTTAATTTTAAACCATCCTGACTTTACTACTGCAGATCATATCGAAGCCGCCATCAACAAAAAATTTGGTAAAAATACTGCCCTGGCACGTTCTGCTCAAGATATTGAAATTCATCCTCCCCTGCCCTACAGAAAGCGTTTTATTCGTTTTGTGAGTCAATTGGAACACATTGAGATCACTCCCGATCACTTACCTACTGTTGTAGTCAATGAACGAACAGGGGTAGTTGTAGCCGGAGCCGATGTAAAAATTGACGCCGTCACTATATCGCATGGCAATTTGCAAATAGCCATTGCTACTGATTTTAACGTTTCTCAACCCACTCTGATCCAAAACATGGGCAGACAGGTTCGCACAACCGTGACGCCATCAACCAACATCAATGTGAAAGAGGCTTCTGCAAATACAGTAGAACTGAATCAGGGGGCTACTGTAGCAGACTTGATTGCGGCATTAACCAAAGTTCAGACGTCAACCCGAGACATCATTGCAATCTTGGAAAGTCTGCAACGGGCTGGAGCATTGCATGCTGAACTGGTCATTCAATAAGGAAGATACTATGAACACAGACTCAACTATAGAACTGGTCAGCATGGCACTGGACGCATCTTTGATGCGGCAAACAGCCATAGCGAATAATATTGCCAATAGCAACAGCACGAATTATCAGACTATGGAAGTCAATTTTGAACAGCAATTAAATGAAACCCACTTCATTGGCAGTTCAGAAGAACTGTCCACTATCAAGCCTTATTATCAATTGAGCGATCACCCATCCTCTATTGATGAACAAATGGCATTAAACGTCCAGAACATGACTCATTATCGTGCCTTAATCAAAGGCTTAAATCAAAAATTCTCAATTATGAAACTGGCATTACAAGGAACTAACTCATAATGAATTACGCTCAAATTTATGCGATTGCCACACAGGGTATGAATGCAGAAAAACTTCGTGTTGATGTAGTCGCCAATAACATCGCGAACCAGCACTCATTAAAAACTACGGATGGATCCTTGTTTCAAGCCAGTCAGGTTGTCACCACGGCAAAACCGTTCTCTGCCTTATTAGAAGGAGATGAAACCGGGATTGATTCTGTGGACATCATTTCAAAAGAAATACCTCCCAACAAGGTATATCAACCTTCTCACCCGGCGGCAGACAAACAAGGCTATGTCACCTACCCAGGCATAAGCACCATTGATGAAATGACCACGCTATTACGCGCTTCACGTGCTTATGAAGCGAACATCAAGATCATCAACACAGCTCACAGCCTTTATTTACAAGCCCTAACTATTGGAGAAGAACGATGAACATTGCCTCGGTGAACAACCTGTTTTTAAACACAATGACTCCGTCAATAGAACGTACTGAACAGCCCAAAACAACGTTCTCCACCTTGATGGAGGAAAAAATTACTGAAACCAATAATCAGCTCAATGCAGCAGATGAAGCGTTGACTCAGTTAGCCAGTGGTCATGCAGAAAATCTGCATCAAACCATGATCACCCTGGAGCAAGCCAAATTGTCCTTCCAGTATTTAGAACAGATTAGAAACCGCTTGATGACTGCCTATCAAGAATTATTAAGAGAGCAAATCTAAAGTGAATTATCTACAACAAATACAATTTTGGTTCAATAATTTATCAATACAGCGCAAACTGAGTTTAACCTTTTCCCTGATGCTGATTCTTGTCGTTACATCCTGTGCAGGATGGTGGCTGTTATCGCCAAGTTATGAAGTGCTTTTTAATCACTTAGAGGAAGAGGATGCCAATAAAATTGTAAGCCAACTGGAACAAGCACATATCAATTACCAGTTAAAAAATGACGGCAAAGACATTTTCATTGATAAAAATCTGGTTGCCAAAACCCGCCTTAAAATTATGGGCAGTGGGATGCAATTGGCTGGCAGCGTTGGTTTTGAGCTCTTTGATAAAAGTGACTTCGGAATGACCGATTTCTCGCAAAAAATCAATTATCAACGTGCCTTACAAGGTGAGTTGGAACGAACCATCTCCAGCCTGGAGGAGATTCGACAAGCCAGGGTTCATTTGGTTATTCCTGAACATCATCTTTTTGATAATACCCGCAATCAGCCTAAAGCAGCAGTGACTCTGCAATTAAAACACAATCTGACCACCAAACAAGTTCAAAGCATACAGCAATTGATTTCGGCAAGCATTGATCATTTGACGACTCAAAATGTAATCGTGGTCGATCAAAACGGCAATACACTCTCTCAAGTAGAGACAGACGAATCAACCAGTCATTTCAAAACCAAGAAAACTATTGAACGTTATCTAAACGATAAAGTAACGCAAATTCTTCATAAAATTTTTGCCAACCGACAGGTTATGGTGAAAATTGATGCGGCCATTAACTATGATGAGTTACAAAGGGAATTAATTAAACCTCAAACTCAGGGATTAATTACTCATGAAAAAGAAATAACTCACTCCTCCCCTGGCAAAACTGATAAAGACAAACGCAATCAGGACGTCACTCGTGAAAAATCCTACCAATTAGGGAGCGAAAAAGAATTATTCAAGAAAGCCAGCGGAACAATAGAGCGCCTGACTATCAGTGTGATTGTGCCCCACAATACGCCCTCCCACATTTTGGAGCAGATACGAAGACTTGTAAAAACCACTGTGGGTTTCAATGAACAACGTGGGGATGTGATTAACGTTGAAGCGTTGATCGAACCAACCGATGCCCAAAGCATGGAACCACCAGCCCTGCCGCCCACAATCGCTCCCCCAGCTCTGGAGGAACAATCTCGTTTGCATGTCCCACTGTATTTTTGGGTGATATGCCTGGTTGTGAGTAGCGCATCCGTTTTGATGATTAGAAAAGCTCGGCACAAAAAGCGCGAACTTTTATTGCTCGAATTAACACAATGGTTGTCTCACCATGAATAATCAATTCAAAAAAATATTATTAAAAATAGCTGCCCTGTGTAAATCCGATCAACAATGGATCCTGAATCAACTCACAGAGAAGCAACAACAGCAGTTTGAGTTAATGCAAGGAACGCCATTACTCACTCAAGCGCACAGATTCAGGAAGTTAACACATCAGGAATCAGTCCAGGTACCTCAGAAATCCAGACTTCCTGCATTGTGTCATGATCTGATGGAACAGGATTTATTATACATCGCCATCATCCTGGAACAGGGGCAATTTGCCTGGAGCGATCAATTCATCGAATCACTTCAAGAGGGTGAGGCAATTCATCATTTACTCAATGACCAGGTCAAAACGCTAAAAGCAGATACTAAAGCGCGCCTGTTTCAGCACTGGCAAATCCAACTTGAATTTGATGATCAACTGGGGATGCATTATGGCTAAAATAATACACCAGGCTTTGATCAGTCATGAAACAGTCGCTATTGGCTTGAAACCTGAAATCATTCCTGATGAAAGTGATCAGCAGTCTCTAGTGACTCTCCAGAGCAATGAAACTGATTTGGAAGAACTGCAAGCCCAAGCGTATCAACGGGGTTTTATATCGGGACAAACCGAGGGAAAGTTACATGCAGAACAACAAATGGCTCAATCAAAACAAGCCCTGGAGATACTGTTATCAACAATTCCTCAAGCCATAGAGCACAATCGACTGGAATTGCACAATGAAATTGCAGATATTATTTTATTAATTACCCAGGAATACTTCATCGAGCAACAACAAAAGCCAGAAGCGCTCCATCAACGAATCAACCAAATATTAAGCCAGTTAAATAACAATCAAAGCATCGAATTACACCTGCATCCTGAAGAAATAAAAACAATGCACCAGTTCAATATCAAATTGGAAACAGCCCATCTTAAGGGGTTATTAATAAAAGCAGATCCTGCTCTTGCCCCTGGAGGCTGTGTCATAAAAACGGAGCACGGAGTTTTTGATGCCAGTCTGGAAACACGTCTTGAACGATTAAAAGAAATGCTCTCTCAAATGAAACATGGGAGGCACCATGCACTCCTGGATTAACCAACTCCAAGCTGTAGAGCGATTAGGGGAAATTGACCAATGTGTTGGCTTAAAGCTGGTAGCCAACGGACCACCCCACGCCTTTATTGGCGAGGTCTGTGACCTGTTAGATCAGAATCAGAAACTGATTTCGAAAGCAGAAGTAGTTGGTTTTGCAGAAGGTAAAGTATACCTGATGCCCTTTGATACGGCCCCAATCCGTATGGGATATCGAGTGAGAGCAACAGGTAGTTCAGTAACAATTAATGCATCCTCATCTCTGCTTGGGCATGTGGTCGATGCGTTTGCTGCTCCCATCGACCAACCGGTTTCATGTTCAGTAACCAAAAACATGTCGACTCACAACAAAAAAATTAATCCCTTTATCCGTAAACCCATTACGGAACGTCTTTTCACAGGAGTTCATGCTATAGACAGTTTGCTTCCTCTAGGAAAAGGGCAACGAATCGGTGTGTTTTCCGGCAGTGGTGTTGGCAAAACAACCTTGATGGCTCAGATTGCACAACAGAGCACCAGCGACATCAACATTATTGCTTTAATTGGTGAACGCGGAAGAGAAGTGAATGAGTTTATTAACAACCATTTGAGCGAGTCCAACCTGAATAAAACAATTCTGGTAGTCGCCTGCAGTGATGAACCCGCATTGATAAGGCGTCAGGCAGCATATACCGCAACAGCCCTTGCGGAATATTTTTGCCAACAGGGAAAAAATGTCCTGTTATTTATGGATTCAATTACTCGCTTTGCCATGGCACAAAGAGAAATTGGCTTAAGTTTGGGAGAGCCTCCAACTGCTCGTGGTTATACACCAAGTGTTTTTTCGATGTTGCCAGGATTAATAGAACGAACAGGCAACTTTCAGAATCAAGGAAGTATCAGTGCCCTATACACCGTTCTGGTCGAAGGTGATGATTTTAACGAACCATTGGCAGATCATATGCGCGCCTTATTGGATGGTCATATCGTTCTCAAACGGGAGTTAGCCCAACGAGGACATTACCCGGCTATCTCGATACTGCATAGCATTTCACGTTTGGCCAATCAACTCTTGTCAGAGGAGGATCAAAAAGTAGTTAAACACGTGATTTCTACTCTGAGTCTTTATCAACAAAACAAGGATCTGATTGAGCTTGGTGCTTACAAACCAGGTACCAACCCCTTATTGGATCACGCAGTTAACCGCATCGACTCTATTAATAAGATATTAACCCAGGATGAGGATCATCATTTATCGTTCAGTGAACTCATCCAACGCTTTAAGGAGATTCTGCAATGAGTCAAACTCTAACGGCTCTAATGACCCGATTAACCTGGCAAAATAATGAGCTAAGCATCCATCTGCAGGCGGCAGAAGATGAATCGCGAATCGTGATGCAACAAATCCTGGAGTTGGAACACACCATAAATCAATCGTGCATTACATCCATGAGCATCAATCCAGAGTTGGAAATCAATAAATTAAATTTTCTTACCCAGCAACAAGAAAAGAAAGACGAATTAGTAATGATTTTAAAAAATCATCAAGCCCTGGAGGCCAAGCTAAAGGATAAATTGCTCCGCATCAAAACAGAAATCAAAATGCTGGAGCAATACATGGAGCGAGAACAAGATGCTAGCAGACAGCACCAAATAAAATCACAGGAAGGCGCTCTTGAAGAATGGGTGCTTCAAAACAGGAAGTCCGTATGAAAATAAGTAATGACTCAGTATTAACATGGAATCAAAACGTTCAGAAGAATCAAACGACTGAGTCTGGTTTTGACGATTGGTTAAAAACTCCAACCAAACAAAACAGTGGAGATGAGTTTTATTGGCAACATCAAAGTCAATTGCAGCAGTCCTGTTTAAAGTTTGAAAATCATTCGGAGCACGTGCAACATGAAGAAACGAGTCTAAAAACCAGTGAAATAGACAATGTAATCGCCACACTCTATTCAGCCCCTAATAATGTTGATGCTCCGATGCAGTCAACGATGGATCACTCTAAACCGTCCGCCCTTCATCTTCCTAGACTGCAATCTACAGAATTCATGAGAACCATAGCTGCCCTGGAGCAGAATTGTTCACAAACGCTTGCTCCAGAACCTAATTCTTATTCAGGCAGATCAGCACCAGATAAAAGTACATCGGAACAACCCAATTCAGTTGACTACACAACCCATAACACAGGTCAATTTAAAAATTATCACCTTTACATTCAAAACGATCAGGTTGAGTTATCTCTACATGCCGAAGATCTGAATAAAGAGGAACAATTGGAACTGAAACAGATGATAAAGCTCAATTTAAAAAATAAAGGTCTTTCTTTAAAACAGTTACTGATTAATGGAGTACAACATGACTGAACCCGTGAGTGCCTCCGGAGTGAGCCAGGCAGATTACCTAAAACTCTTCATGCAGGAATTAACCTATCAGGATCCATTAAAGCCGGTTGATAACCGTGAGTTTATGGCTCAAATGGCACAATTCTCAGCCTTACAGGAAGCAAGAACAACCAATGATCATTTAACTCAACTACTGGGTATGACCAGTGGAACCCAAAGTCTCGGTTTATTAGGTAAAAAAGTACGAGTAAAGGACATTGAAGGTGAGGGTCAAGTCACCAAAATCGAATTTATTAAGGACTCACCTCCTCTGGTCACTGTAGCCATGAGTAACGGGGACATTCCCAAAATCGAACTGGGCCAAATAACTGAAGTCAGGGAGCGATAATGAGCAACACGTACTATACAAGTTTGTCCGGTATGATTGCCGCCAGCTATGGCTTACAAAATACATCCAACAATGTCGCAAACATGCAAAGTCCGGGGTTTAAACGCAATGATGTTTTTTATTCCTCTTTAGGTAATGGCAATGGTGAAGAAGGACTGGGATCAGGAGTCTGTGTTGGCGGGCATGGAACCAATTTTAGCGCTGGAAATTATCTCGAAACAAGTAATCCTTCTGATTTAGCCATAATTGGGCAAGGTTTTTTCGTCCTCAGGCTTAAAAGCGGTGAGCTGCGTTATACTCGTGATGGTGAATTTGAATTCAACAACGATGGCATCTTAATCGACAAACACAGTGGTGGTGAAGTCCAGGGATATAATAATGCCGGTAACCTGGTACCCATTCATGGTAAAGGGCCAAAAAATTCTGAAGGCAAAGCCAGCCATGAAATTTTTTTAAAAGGACAATTCATCTTACTGGAAAAAACAGAGACCGAACAAAAAAATGATCCCAGTCCACTTAAAAACAATTATAAAAATATTACCTTTTCCATTGCGAAAATTTATGACAAACAGGGTAAGGCACATCAAGTACAACTCGAGTTCGAATCGACTCGTGTGCCCGTTAACCAAAGTACTGGCGCAATAGATGATAAGGGTACAAGCTGGGATTTAGTCAGAGTGACCTACGATGATGCAGATATTGATCTTGGTTTAAGTAATCAAAAAATCATCTTCAATGGCCTTTCTCAGGGAGCCAATCTCGAAAACGGTTCCATTCAATTTAAAATCAATGGCGATCAAGAGATAAAACTGCAATTTGGCAGTTACAAAGATGGTTCTGATAGCTCTGTTCAACTCAAGGAATCAAAACTAAATCCCGAAGGCACTAAAATTGAAGCCTATCAAAACGATGGATACGGTGAAGGAAAACAAATCAGTTTTTCATTTGATGAAAACGGACAGATTTCCTATCACTACGATAATGGTCAAGCCATCCAGGGCATATATGTTGGCCTGGCTCGTTTTGATGATTTGGAACACACGCTGGTTCAGACCCATGACAACTTGTTTCAAGTAAAAAATGATCGAGGAACCCATTTAGGCCGCGCGAATAAAAACGGATTTGGCAGCATTAAAGCGAAACAACTGGAATCGTCCAATGTCGACTCCACAACTGAATTTGCCAATATCGTCATTTTACAACGCATGTTTCAAGCCTGTTCTCAAATCATGGATATCGATAAACAACTGCTAGAGGAGCTGGAGTCACGATGACGAAACCCTTTCGATTAATTAATTCATTTGAGCTTCAGGAACTTTCCCGACAGTTACTTGGCGTAATAAACGATTGGAACACTCGGTACAGTCTGAATCCGGTGACTATGGAGCTTCATTTACCGCCCAAAGAGTGCTCACCCTTTGAGGGCTATTTGATTCAAGACAATGCGAGCACTTTGGCTTGTATTGACGTTCATTATTTGAGCACTTTAAATCAGGCTTTATTTGGTAAAGACAGCCCTTGTTTTAATTCAGTAAGTGAAGAACTGTTTTCCGTTCTAATCCAACAAATCCTGAAAGTAGATGCATGCACCGTGGATACTAAAACCTGCTCGGTTAATAAGTGGTTTTACCGAGGCTCAACAAGCTTGTTGCTCCGATTAACCTGTAATGCAAACCAATTTACCCTGGTTCTTCATCCTGACTGGGTTTATCAGATCCTTCCAAAATGGAACAGCAGAAGCACTAAGCCCATTGCCCTCGAAGAAGCATTATCGGATCAACAAATAAAGTTCACTCTTGAGTTAGATCCCATTACCCTGCCATTGCATCAACTCATGAGCTTATCATCGGGAGATGTCATTGCAACAGATCATCCTACCTGCACGCCGGTGTCGTTAACACACAATCATCAATTGATTGCCCGTGCAGAATTGGGCAAATCCGCAGAATATAAATCAATAAGTTTAAAAGGAGCATCATGAATACAACGGTTAAAAAAGTAGTACTGGCGGAACACCATCCTCAACCAGAAACTCAAGCAATACATCACAATTATCTGGGGCTGATAGAACATGTTGAAGTTCAATGCACCATCCGAATCGGCACTCTCAAATTAACAATAGCCCAATTAAAAGAACTGAAATCCGGCCAGATAGTCCATTTAGAGCAAAAAACCAACGAGCCAGTCGAGGTGCTTGTTAATGATAAAGTCATTGCTAAAGGCGAGCTAATGAGCCATGAAGACAAATTCGCTGTCCAGATTACAGAGGTGCTGTGTTGATGAAACGATTGTTCGTGTTTCTATTCATTTCCTGGATGCATCCTGTATCAGCAAACCAGACACTGAACTTTAAAAAGGAGCTGGTAACGAACACGCATTGGTCTCCTTATGTGGTGGTGCTTTTTGTGTTGATCGCGGTTTTGATAACTCTGGTGCACTATTCAAAAAAATCAAAAAGTACGAGTTCCCAATGCAAAGTCATTGAACAATTATCGGTATTCAACAAAACCAAAGTTTTTATTATAGATTATCAAGGGAAACAGTTTTTATTGGCAGATAATCAAAACGCTTTGACTATTCTTCCCTTGCAGGACATTGAATGACATCATGAAAAATCACTCACAACCCAGTATTGGGGAAACATCCCCTTCCAGGCTAAACGTTCGTTCTGAGAGCATCCCAAAGTCAAATGCAGCCAGAGGATTCGTTCTCATCGTTTCTCTTCTATTATTGTTCGTTCCAATAAATAGCGCTTTGGCAAATACTCAATTAGGTCCCATTCAATTCGATCACGATAATCTATCTCCTGCCTTGCAAGCATTCGCGCTTCTGACTGTCTTAAGCCTCGCACCCAGCATTCTCATTATGCTCTCTTCATTTACTCGAATTGTCGTTGTTTTATCGATGCTGCGCAACGCCCTAGGATTGCAACAAACGCCCCCCAACACGGTCATTATCAGCCTGTCCCTGTTTTTAACTCTGTTCACCATGATGCCCGTAGCCAAAACAATTTATACCGAGGCCTACCAACCCTATGAGGCAAAACAGATCGATACCAAAACTGCACTGAGCAGTGCGGCCAAACCTTTAAAACAATTTATGATTAAACAGACCAGAGAAAAAGACATGCAGGTTATTTTGCAACTGGCAAAGGAACCCTTACCCGATTCAGCAGATGAAATCAAACTGTATCATCTGATTCCGGCCTTCATATTAAGCGAATTACAAACAGCTTTTCAAATAGGTTTTATGATTTTTCTGCCATTTTTACTTGTTGATTTAATTGTATCCGGTATTCTTATGACCATGGGCATGATGATGATGCCGCCTATGAGTATCTCCTTGCCAATAAAAATTTTACTGTTCATTCTCATCGATGGTTGGGACTTAATCACTCAGGCTTTAGTGGGTAGTTTTACAGGATATTAGTAAGGATAATCACGATGAATAAAGAGAGAATACAGGCTCTAATTAATTCTGATTTGGACGAATCGGAAATAGCAAAGGAATTAATAAATTGGTTTATCATCGAGCCTGATTTGATTCATTCACGTTATATATTGGATAGAACAGTCTTCCATCTATTAGTCATTAAAAATAAACCACTGGTTCTGAACGAGCTATTAGAAGATACTTCCTGGAACATACTACAGACTAAGCCCTGGCTTGAAATTGCGGCCACCCCTGACAGAAATGGCTTTACTCTATTCCATTACACGGCACAAAGTGATGAAATTGCCAGTGCAACAATGGATGTCCTGTTTAAATTTTTACCCAAGCATGTTAATGTTCCAAATAATCTGGGTAACACCCCTCTGCATGAAGCAGTAATAGCGCAAAAGCTATGGGCAGTAAAAAAGCTGGTAGACAACAAATGCGACCGATCCGTAAAAAATAATCATAAAAAAACTGCCCTTGAACTGCCAGAAATCAACCCGAAATTACGATTGGCTCTTTTGGCTATTGATCTGAGTAAATTAAAATCCCTGGATCTAAGATTTCGATCTCCAGCTTCAAGCCATGGAGAGGCAAGCCCGTCAAGCCTGGGCAGCTTACGTGAATCCTGTCCATTGCTTTCAACCGGACGTTCCTCTGATGCGTCGTCATCGACATCAAGAAGTATTGAACCCTTACATTCATCATTAAGATATTCAGACCAGGGAATGTCAGAATCCGATACTTCTGATTTCGATCTTGATCACGAAGCAGAAGTAGATGGAATTGAGGTTATTGGGAATAAAAAAGTTTTTCAACTCTTAAAAAATCTGGTGATTAACTATCAAACCAATAAACGTTCCGTCATCTCTGCATCATTACTCTATGAATTCAATGAACTCTGCACGAAGAGTTTATTGTCCGATGACTTTGTGCTCAGTCAAGAACCATTTTTTCAAAATCCAGAAAACAGTGAACTAATCCATAACATAATCAGCGGGATGTATCTTCGTGTTGATGCACTGTACTCTCGTATTCAAAATAAAACATCTACATTAAACAATGACTTTCTTTACATGCTTGCACCACATATTTCAATTGCCGACTCGAATCCACTGTGTCCACCTGAATTTAACTCAGAGACAAAAGAAAGCCAGGCATTGGAAAACTTATGGCTACTTACTGCATGCCAAACATCTCACACCTCAACACGAAAATTTGATTTTACGATGATAACTCATCGTGCTATTGGGATCCTCAGTTCACTTTCTCTACTTCAGCTATTAATTCATTTAAGGTCGTTATATCCCTATTTTGATAAAGACCAGAAAATAGTAGCAAACTTCATAGTAACGCAATTGATTTATTACAAAGCAATTGACGCGGTGAAACCAAAAACAAAAACGGCGATACAACTTCGATTTTTAGCGAAATTAAATACTGATGAAGAGAAGGGCTTGGGACAACTCGGAGTAGATATCAACAATCATCTCTTTAAAATCAATGACTTATGCTCCACTTACCTCAAACGTCCTTTATTGCGTAATTATTATATTTTAAACCAGGGTATAAGTTCACCTGATATCATTAAATTTAATCCATCATTTGATACTATAGTAGATCAAGCGCTCTCAAAAACCCGTGCCAAAAGAGATGAAGAAGTACAAATCATCGCCCATGAACTGAGAATGTTCACCGTTTCTTTTTATCAAAAGGTGTCTATAACAGAGTTTCA
The DNA here is from genome assembly GCF_000423305.1 of Legionella moravica DSM 19234. GTDB lineage: Bacteria > Pseudomonadota > Gammaproteobacteria > Legionellales > Legionellaceae > Legionella > Legionella moravica. The sequence continues at coordinate 35,178 of NZ_AUHS01000024.1, forward strand.
TAATAAAAACTGGGAAAAAATGGATCTCTGTCCTAATAGCGAGAAGGAAGAACATCATTGTGACAGCAATTGTGTCACTGTAGGAAAAAGCACTCTGGCACCTAATATTATTGAATTTACTGAGAATTTCAACAAATTAAGTAATTACTTCGTCGTAAAAATATTAGATCAGCCCATAAAAAATTTAAAAAACGCACTACAGCTTCTTATTGAAATAGGTCAAGCGTTATGCCCATTAAATGATGAACAATACCCTGACATCAATCATTTAATGGTAATTAGCAGTATAATTAACAATACCAATATCTCTCGACTCGTCAATTTTGCTAGAGACTTATCAGCTGAAGATAATGCCTATCTCCAGGAAATTGATACCATAACCTCTGGAACTAAAAATTATTTGATGATGCGCAATGTGTATTCACAATTTAGAACGACACTACCGTTCCTGGGATTAATAAAAAGAGATATAACCTTTGCACACGATGGCAATGCCCATTCAGAACCATTAGTGCGCGCTGAGGCATTTGGTGAACTATTAAAAAACCTGTTGTCTATTAAAATATTAATCAATTTTGAACGAACTCATTTCCGAACTGATTTTCCTGTATTTTTAAAAGCATATCAATGTCTTGATGAGGATAATGTCCTCAGAGCCTCATTAAGAAAAAAACCAAGAAAAAATGATGTCATCCATTGGGAACATTCCATTGAAAATATGAGTTGTAATTTAAATACGTTGATTAAGGACTATTTATCCAATGATATAATTCCATCAGTTATCACCTCTAAAAAAACATACAAACCCAAACATTTACCCTCATTTTTAATAAATTCAATCAAATCACTGATTAAAACATTTAAAAGAGAATTTGACCCAAGTCACCCTGAGCACAATGACAATTTATTCATATTGCTCAGCATTTTAAGCAAATTATCGATTGCCATTCCTGAGTTGTTCAGAGTAAATCAATTTTATTACAAGGAAGATGAGTTAACTGTAATGAAAAGTGTTCATTTACTGCTAGTAAAACTGAATGAATTAAAAAAATCAATACAACCATCAATGCCCTTATTACTGGAACAGAAAGACAAAAAAAATCCTGATGATAACGATACAGAATTAGGCAAAACCTCGAAAAAAAGAAGAAGCTCTCATTTTTTACCGGGATACAGCATATTTAAATCAGGAATTGAACGTCAGGATATTGCTGTAGCAGGATGCAGTTCTGATGCATGCTCGGCAACAGAACAGGTATTAAAGTGAACAAATTGCAGGCTAGATTAAGCCTGCCAGCCAAAAGAATAAAAAACTCTCCCACCAACCAAACGAATAGAAGCGTACTTTATCGTGTTACCAGGCGCAAAGGTTGGTGGAAAACCAATCATGTCGAGACCATTTATTCAAGCCTCAGCTGGATATATCACGGAATTTTCGTGATTCCCATACCATATTTCCTCCTCGCTTAAAGTCGTCTCGATAAATTCAACGGGTACACCCTGCTCGGCGATCATGGCAACTTTAAAACCGGAAAAGGGTTCATAAGGCTGCAAAATCACCTCTTTTCCTTGAATTGCCAACTCCAGATTATCCACTTTAAAGGCTATATGAGGCTTGGATTGAATCAAAGGATGCAAAGGGCAGCCCTCTTCAAAGCGATGGTATTGAACCCTGAATTCACTGTCTTGACCGCCACTGGTATGCATTTTAAACGTAGAACTGTATTGTTCACCTTCCCTAATCTCCGAAGTTGGAATTCCGGTATGATGGTATTCGTATTTGATTGTACGAACAGTCATAATGCGCTCCTGTATTAATTCAATACAGTCATTGTATTATTTAACACCCCAAGATGTAAATTGATAAAAAATTCATATATTATGAACTTAAAGTTCACAATTAAAAGCGTCATGCATTTTTATAATCCATTAAACTAAAAAACACGCTTAAGAAGGACTGAAAGATGTTGGATTTTAAAAAAGAGGTCATTGCTGCGGAACAACGTATCCGCACCTCCATTCGTGAGACACCATTGGAGCATTCATTATCCATTAGTAAACTCACCCAAACACAGTGTTATCTGAAATGTGAAAACCTGCAATACACCGGATCGTTCAAAGTAAGAGGCGCACTCAACACGTTGTTGTCTTTAACTCCAGATCAAAAAAGCCAGGGGGTGGTCACCGCATCATCTGGAAATCATGGTGCAGCCGTCGCTTTTGGAATCAAAAAATTAAACATCCCGGGCTTAATTTTTGTGCCGGAACATGTGTCCCCTACCAAAGCAGACAATATTCGCCAGTATGATGCACAACTCAAACTTTATGGAACAGATTGTGTACAAGCTGAATTTCACGCCATAGAATACGCCACACTTCATCAAAAAACATACATTTCACCTTACAATAATGCGCAAGTTATTGCAGGCCAAGGCACTCTGGGGCTTGAACTGTTAAGACAATTAAATCAAATCGATGTGATTCTGGTGCCTGTTGGCGGAGGAGGATTGATTTCAGGAATTGCAGGTTTTATAAAAGCCGTATCACCCCGGACAAAAGTGATTGGCTGCTTGCCGGAACATTCACCAGTAATGGCTGAATCCATAAAAGCTGGAACGATTATCGAAATGAACAGCTTACCCACCCTTTCGGACGCAACTGCTGGTGGTATAGAAACTGGCGCCATGACTTTTAATTTATGTCAGCGTTATGTTGATGACTGGATTCTGGTTTCTGAACAGGAGATAAGTAACGCCATCATAACTCTGCTGCAAACACATCATATGCTGGTGGAAGGTGCCTCAGGAGTCGCTCTGGCCGCACTGATTAAAAATGCAGAACACTTTTCCAGCCAAAATGTGGTTGTTGTATTAAGCGGGGCTAATATCGGTCTTGATACTTTAAAAACAATTTTAATTTAATCCTGAAAGAGAAGCTGACCTGACACCTAAACAGGAATCACTTTATTTATTTAATTCTATAGGTATACTATGTGTAAAGTTTAAGCTAATTGGCCTATAAACAGAGCTTAATTTAAATTAGGACTCAATATTTATTTAATTTAAAACAGAATGGGCCTGGTGCTGATTTTCTGCAACCCTATGATAATAAATGATGTATTTACAACTAAACGAAAAACATTTCCGACGAAATCGCAGTAGAGACAGAGAATTTGGGGATATATTCAACAAAACCTCCAGAGGTTTAAACAGTTTAATGCCTCTGATTATCACCATGTTTTTTACCCCGGCCTTAATTACCACAACCCTCTTTTCAAAAGAAATTATTCTTATCCTGGCCAATCTATCTCTCAGTTTGGGCTATCTGACTAACTTTGCCTACAGAATTTATAAAAATCAGGTAAGTAAATCCGAACTATTTGTATCCTTTATTTCCTTGATAGCATTCCTGACTCTGGCTTATGTTCTTTGCCCCCCTATTGCGACCCTCACGTTTATCTCTGCTCTTACAGCAATTAATATGATGGCTGTGGCAGTGAATCTGTTTTTCTTGATCAAACACGTGATTGTCCCCCCCTGTAAAAAACTCATCGAAAATGTTGCCCAATTTTTAGGTTTTGATATTGCAGGACGATATTATTCCAAACCACCATTAACTCTTGAAAACGATCGTTTTATTATCGATCATTTACTCAGAACCACCTACAAACATGACAGTTACTCCCCTGAGTTTGAGCCTGAAGAGCTGGAACGCTTTAACAACATGCTCACTAAATTGAGCCAGTATATCGACAAATACGATGAATCCCTGCTGGGTTATATTAATAACCAGGCCGTTATTGCTGATCTGGAAGATCAAATAGCCAAGTTAACAACTCAGGGCAATCCCGATGCAGGCTATACATTCCTTCGTAAAAAAATTGGATTCAAAACTACAAAAATACATCTTCTGGAAGAGGCCAGAGCAAAATTATTATCCGAACTCGAATCACCTAAAGACACTAAATTAATGTTCCGATTTTTTAAAGGTGTGGAGGAAACGGATTATGTATCGAACCCTCAGCCTGTTCTAAGAGAAGGTTTAGAATCCCTGCAAAATGAAATTCAAAGGCAGCAGGATAAGATAGCGTCTCTAAACGCCTGTTTGCCTAGCCCAGGCATTCAGTAAAATAAAATGTAACATAATCAACTGGCTTAGCTAACGCTAGTAATGACTTACTTTGATGCAATAAATACATTGTGTTCCTATAACCAGGAAAAATCGAGGACCGATTAGATTGGTTATTGCCTCATAATATAATACAGCCTGAAGACTAACCATGTGAATCAAATTAACCCAACAAGATTGCCTGTGATATAATCAGATTAAAAATATGATTTGTTATGTATTTAATCGTCAGTTAAGGTGGATTTGTTAAAATCCAAAAAATCTGTAACCGTATCGAGTGGAATCATGCCGAAAAAGCGCAAATTAAAGAACTCATTATGCACCCTGAGCAAAACCGAGAATGGCTATGCCATTCATCCACCTGCCCATAAAGGTTTGGTCATTAGTGGTGGGGGAGCAAAAGGACTGGCTTACGCAGGTATGTTTCAGGCAATGCATGAACGAGGAATACTCAAACATCTGACTCATGTTGGCGGTGCCTCTGCCGGAGCAATGACAGCGAGTTTTCTGGCCATAGGTATAAGCACTGAAGACATATTAAAAATATCTACTCAACTCGATCTGACCAAGCTTTTAGACAGCAAAGGGATGTTTTCTCGAGCCGAAGGGACTCGTGTACGTAATATTCTTGAATTGTTTTATATCGTACAAATAAAACAACATTTGAATGCTATACCCGAGCCAGAATCGGAGGAAGAGCACTTTCAGTACAGAATATTAAAGGCCAAAATCAATCTGTACGAGCATGCTTTAAGCAGCCAAAACATTAAAATGGATACCATTGAGGACATCCTGCAATTTGCGAAATCAAAGACTAATCTCAAAAATCTGGATAAAGCATTTACCCAGCTACCCAAATCACATAAAAATGATTCTGAACATGGAATTGAAAATCCAAGAATTACATTTAATGACGTGTCTCGTTTAAGAGCAATCATGCCAGAAGATCAAAAACATCTGATCAAGCATTTGTCCGTGGTCACAACCAATCAATCCCGAAAAGTCATTGAAACGTATAATGAAGACAATGAGGCTGATGCATCGATTGCAGAAATTGTGCAACAATCAGGGGCTCATCCAGTTCTGTTCAGACCAGCTAAAAATGCAAAGGGAGAACTTATTGCTGATGGGGGTATATTAAACAACATGCCCACAAAAGCGCTGGAAAATTCCGGATTAAAAGCTGAAGAAATTTTATGTACTAAAGCAGAGGCGGGGCACAAATTTTTAGCACGGCTTAAACGAGTGAAACACCACGGATTAGAGGCTGTTTCTGATTTTTATAGTTTTATCGATTCAATAATCCTGGAACTATTGGGAGGTAAACTTTTTGCCGGACAGGTAAAAGTTCTTAATCGAGAAAAAATTTTCTACCATCTGGGTAATATGCTTTATCTCAATACAGGTAAAATTACGACAGTTACCACATCCCCCTCCCAGCAACAAAGAGAACAGGCGATTGAAACTGCATACCAACAAACCCTTGAATTTATTGACAATCAAATTAAAACTTTCGACAACGCATTAATTGCCATGCTGTATCTGGGTATTGATAATCTGGATCAGGCCTTGATTAATCAAGATACCGATGAAGAGCTCTTCAGGACCGCGGCTCTGGCCAAAGAAATATCCTTATTACAGAATGAAGTAGTTAATGAATTAAATGTAGGCCAATATCAGAGTGCCATTGAACTCATTACTCAAATTGAAGAAACCATACAACAAAAAGCGCAGTTGAATGAAATCCAACAGGACCATGCCTTGTCTCTTTGTCTGAAACAGATTAATTATTTCAGTGAAGGCAAACTTGAGCAATACATTATTAGTAAAGTAAGAAACGAAGAAGAAGGTCCTCAAGTACATTGGTTTATTCGCTTATTAAAGCTCTTATGGAAACCTGTAGAATGGGTGCTTTCACTGTGTTCTCAAACACAGTCAAATAAAACTCAGACGGATACTCAAGCAGTTGAAGAAGAACAACACCAACCCAAGGTATCGACACCTCTTCGGATACTGAGTTTTCTATCCTACAAGGAACCCAGTCACTCCAATGCACTTCCGGATGAGTCGATAAATGACGATGATGAGGCATACTTTACCAGTCAACCTGATTAACCCAGGTGTCCAACCAGCCAAACCCGATGCTTTTCAACAATCCATGAACGCCTCATGGATTGTTGAAGAGTTAAACCTGCTTTAATTTGTTCATAGCAACTAGAGGCTGTTAACATTTCATTATGTTCAAGCCTACTTTCCGCGACTTGTTCGCGGAATTGATAGCTCTCGCCCAAAGCAAGAATATATTGCACCTGTAATGATTAAATTGGATCCCGCGAACAAGTCGAGAGACGTCGAAACTTGAATTGTCAACAGCCCCTAAAGAATGTATCACGGCTGTCCCATTAAAAATGTGACGTCTTTCCGAGCGTAGCGAGGAATCTCCTGCAAGGTTGCACGATCCCATTAAAATGCGGCCATTAAAATCATATCAGTCGAGATGATATAAAAATCCAGGTACATCTTCTGATGACATCATTAAATTCCTTGTAAAAACCAAGAGTTTAAAAGGTAATGATAATTAATGCATTAATTCAGATTGTGCCAATTTGCAGGAGATTCCTCGCTACGCTCGGAAAGACGTCACATTTTTAATGGGACAGCCTTGAAGAATGTATCTATAATTTTTAGCCCGTCATTTGCTTATAAAGAAGCTGAAAAAGCCCTTATGACAAACATTTGACCTTAAATCGTACTAAAAAAAATCAAATGCGTAAAATAGTTGCGAATAGCCTAGAGTCAATGTTATGTTGAATATAAGGGATTTAGAAGTGGAGTTGATAATGGAATCATGGATTGATTTAATTGGCTATATTGCTTCTTCTTTAGTATTTGCTACCTTTTATGTCAAAAGGATTTTGACGTTACGACTTATCGCGATCTGCAGCAATATTGCGTTCATACTGTATGCATTTGAATGTCATTTATACCCTATTTTCATCCTGCATTCATTATTATTACCGCTTAATCTCTATCGAATTTTAGAATTAATTCGCACTGAATACGGTTACTCTCTGTTTCGGCGAATTGATATGAAAGTACTTAGATAATATCGCTTTTTTCAATTCAATAATAATACGTCAGGTGTGCAAAAATGATATATTGGAAATTTTTGATCAGCTTAACCTTAATTGGGTGTTCCGCTATGGTACGGGCTGAATTGTATCAACCGCAATGCCCTCAGGAAATAAAAACAACTGAGCGGATTAATGAGATACCCAAAGGATGGGAAACCATCAAAGGCATAGAGCATAATTATTGGAGCAACATCTCCTTTTATTCAGATCATCCAGATAAAATGGCGAGCTTAAAACCGGATTTTGCCAATCAAAAAAAAGCAAAATGGGTGTTTTCACCTCAGGAATTGATTTACCTCGTGTGTCATTACAATAAAAGCAGCATTGAACTTACCCAGCCATTACCCCCAAAAACCACTCAATGCACGCTTACTTACAATCCCAATCTAATGGGCGACCGTGGTTTTCTTCCAGAAAAAATAGAGTGCATGAAGCAATCCTGAGGGTTTGTATCAATACAAGTTGGAACAATTCCCTGATAAGATACCCCCTCGTGGATAATATTTTTGCCTTTTTAGCCTGTTAGATTTATAGTATCCGACATTTTCTGACCAAGTATAGCCTCTCTTATAAAGGATTCGTCAATGGATACTCAAACAGTACATGATAAATTAAATCGGCACCTGAATTTTTTAGCTCAAGATCAAGAAAACCTAGCTTTATTAATTGAAATCAGTGATATGTACATAGAGTTGGGCGATCTGGATTCCGCTCACCACTATCTGAAAAAAGCCAGTGCAATAAACCGCGAAGCCTGTTTGGGTCATCAGGGTTTGCTGCATTTAAATCAAGGGCAATTGTCAGAGGCTAAAGAATGCTTTATTGAAGCATTAACGCATATGGATACACCCGCTCTTCGCTATAACCTGGGCTTTACCCACTTTGTTACTTACGATCTGGATAATGCATGGGACATCTTATCACCGATACTGGAAGGCGAACACTATCCTGAAGCAGAGTTACTAATGGCACGTATTCTTCACCGGCAAGACTCACTGGAAGAATCCATCAGCCTTGTAGAGCATGTACTGGAACATAATCCAGAAGATTCAGAAGCCTTGGGGCTGCTGTCACTCCTTAATTTTGACTTAAATCAGGAAGAGGCAGCGTTACAAGCCTGCACCCAGGCTCTGCAACTAAATCCTGATAATTATGATGCAAAACTGGTGCATCTGTTACTGCGGCTCATGACTCAGGAAACAAGTGTTGAAGAAATTGAAGAATTATTACAGATTAGCCCGCAGGACAGTCGATTATGGTTTGCCTTGGGTAATACCTACATGGTTCAGGGAGATATGGAAGCAGCAGAGCAGACATTAAAAAAAGCCATTGAAATTTATCCTGATTTCTACGATTGCCATATTGCCCTGGCGTGGTGTCAGCTTCTGAATGATCGCATCAAAGAGGCGCATGAAACCTATCAAAATGCGGCTCAACTTGTCGATGAACTGGCTGATGCCTGGGGTGGACTAGCTTTGATACACGCCCTGACAGAAGACTTGCAGCAAGCCGAGCTGTTGATCAATAAAGCCAATGAATTAAACCCCAACTGTTTTTTAACAGAGCTTGCAGAGTCCATTTACTTTAATCATAAAAACCCACAAAAAGCGAAGGAGCTTTTAGTACGCGCATTAAAAAACAATGAATTACCCATCAGTAAAAAGCTTGCCTTAATTCTTGAGGAAACTCAAAGTACCCAACAAATCCATTAGAGTCTGTTGACAATTCATGTTTCGACGTCCCGCGACTTGTTCGCGGGATCCAATTCACTCTTTATAGGCCAATATATTCTTGTTTTGCGCACGATCTATCGATTCCGCGAACAAGTCGCGGAAAGTAGGCTTGAACATAATGAAAGGTCAACAGCCCCTAATCTGAACAGATTAACTTACTTCCAAACAAGAGCATCCCGCTCTTGTTTGGAGCCTTTCAGTCATTCTCTTCTTTGGCACGACAATACGTCTCATCTATCATCAACAAAGTAGCCAATGACAAAGCCAACGATAAGGGTAAAATGGCCAAAGCGGCATGATATCCATGCAAGCTAAAATGATGCATGCCGTTCAACATGGTACCATCCCAGCTCCAATCAAGAAGCAATCCGACCACGGGTTCAAATAATGCTTCAAACACTGAATTAAAAGTATTCATAATACCTAAAACAGTAGCAACTAATATTAAGGGAAATAATTCCCGAATCATGGCAAAACTGGTAAAAAATCCACTGGCACAAAAGCCAAAGAAAAACAGAAGAATGCTTAAGGTTAGGACGTATAAATGGGGACTGTAAAGAACAACCAGGAGACTAATTAAAGCCAGTCCAGTGCCAATAAACAATATAGGCTTTCTGCGCTGAATCCAGTCAGATAACCACCCCCAGAATGGTGCGCCTGCTGCAAAACCGATAAAAATAAAGGAAATAGCAAGAGCTGCATCAGTTTTTGTAAGAAGATACGCTTTTTCCAGGAACGGGACGCCCCATAATCCCCCAAATACCGAAACAGGGGCAAATGCCAATCCGCTGTACAAAGAAAGTGCCCATGCCTGTCTGTTGGTAATGATTCGTCGCAAAAGGTGACTGACTTTTTCCTGTTGTTTTACTGTATCTTGCTGTTTGGATGGCTTATCCCGCAATACCAGAAAATAAATGATTCCAAGAAGAATACCCAAAATACTCACTACTTTAAGAGCAGCACGCCATCCTATATTCTGGACCAGCAAGGATAATGGCATTTGACCACCAACAGCACCTAACATGGCTGCTGTCATAAACATACCAGAAACTAAAGCAAATCGCTTGGGGGTAAACCATAAAGCGGCTATTTTAAAACAGGACACAGCTGCAAAAGCAGCACCTGCGCCCATTAGCGCTCTACTAACACAGGCTAACCAGAGTGAATCTGTCTGAGAGAAAATAAAAGTACTGATACTGCATAAAAATATTGCTGCTGTAGTCAATAATCGAGGACTGTATCGATCCAGCATTACCCCTACCGGAATCTGCATAACCAAATATGAGTAAAAATAAAAGGCCGAGAGATTACCAAGACCAGTCGCATTCACTTGAAAGGCATTCATTAGGTCACCGGTCATCACACTCGGTGATACCTGAAGTAAATACTTATAAAAGAAAAAACTTGCAGCTATGGTCCAGATAATCCAGGGATATGCTTTTGCAAGCCAATGATGTTTACTTTGAACAGTGTTCACTATAATAACTCCTGACTCTGATTGAACAGATTTGGGTAATTCCACCAGTTTTAATCGCTGCTGGCACAAAATTAAGCTCTGAACCAAAGAAGAAATTCTGTTTAAAATTGATTCAAATCTTTGATTAAGAATTTTTTATCTGCCTGGATCTTCGCCCTGAGGCGGGGCAGATAGTTTAGGAGATAAGCCGACTCAGAGCTGAGAAATGGGTAAAGCTGACCACCACCACGACAACAAGTGATAAAAGATTAAAAGAATAAAACGACATCCCCGCAGTCAGACTAAAGGGTCTTTGACTTTTGGAACTAACATGTGTCGGGAGTCGATTATTGCTCATAGTTAAGAATACAGTTCGTTATAATCACGCCTATATGCTAACTTTTTAAGCAATATTTTGTCAATATATCCTTTAAAATTAATCATTGAGTCATGTGTTTAGGAAAAAAATTCTTAAAGGCAAAAAGCGAAATAATCTGCTCCTGAACCAAGCTTCAATTAACTTGCAGAACGTTGGGAATAGATAAAAGAATTGTCATCAGACCTGAGTTATTAAAAGGGTAATGATATTTATGTTCGCTATTCATTTAATATTTGACTTCTGTGAACTGAAATAATACAATGAGTCTCGCTTTTTTACTATGGTGATCCTGATGTTTGAATTATTTTATAATACTGCATTAAACGCTAAGAGTCCTGAAGAATTAAGCAATAACCTCTATTTAATAAGTCTGGATGCCATAGACCCCAATCCCCCATTCCTTTCCGTCGCAGGTAAACTGGCAGCAAAAAATAAAACTCGCGCAGTGGAACACATGCGTCAATGTGGAGCGAACGTCCATTCCATTGCAGCCGGATTTGCCATTGCAGGAAATGATCAATTCGTAGACTATTATTTGAATGAATTTAATGCGGATAAGAACCACATAGCTTACGGTTATGCTTTTGTTGGAAATCATAAAAAAGTAGATGAATATTTAACCCTCCATAACGCCAGTATTCACTTTGTACTACAGGGTTTTGCCTTAGCCAATAATCATAAAAAAGTGAACGAATATTTAGCCAATTATCGTCCCAATCTTATGCAAAAAAATGTAGTGTATGAAAGTGCAGAAGAAAAAAAGACTCAGCTCGAACAGCGCAGATCATTCTACCAAAGCCTGTTGACCTGTATTGCAGAGTCCTATGCTTTAACGGGCAATCTGAGCAAAGTCGAAGAATATCAATCCAGAGGCGCATCAACTGATGATATTGCCAGAGCCTTTGCTCTTGCAGGTAATCATGCAAAAGTTGAAGAATATAGAGTCCAATATGGAGCCGATGTTTTTAATATTGCTCTCGGATATAAGGTAATGGGACGAAATACCCCTTCGTTTTATCGTGCCTTACTTGCCCTGAATACTCATGGTGAAGCAGGAAAAATCGTCATAGATGCAATGATGCGCTTAAAACAAGGCCAGGATCAATTTTGGAATCCGTATTGGATGAATAGCGGTGAAAAATTAAAAGAGATCATTGATGCTGTAGAAACCCTGCCTCAGGATACAAGCCTGAGTGATGCCATAAAGGATGAACATTCCAGAATTTATAAAGCTCTGAACATGCATCGAATAACCCCACTTACCTTTTTAGGACGATTAGGTTTTTACCACACCAAATCAGTTCAGACTGCTGGTGAGGAAATAACCAAAACACTGCCCTCTGAGACCATGCAACAACCGTAAATTCACTCCAAGGTGTAGTGACAGGCGATAAAAGAGTATCAATATCCCGCAACGTGTTTGCGGGATATCAAGTTTCCTTGTAATTGGCGACTATAATTCCTTTAGCACGATCGGACAGAGACCCGCAAACAGGTTAAACGGGGTCAAAACCGTAATGAGCTACAGGTACTGAAGTGATCTTCGAACATCCTGAATATGCCTGGGCATCAACATCCAACAAGACATTCATGCCTGTTGGGTGTTGAGAACCCAAACTACTGGTTATTAAAGAGAAGTGTATCTGTTTGTGTAGGAAACATCATCATCACTGGAGTCAATGTCCATAGCCTCAGTTTCACCAAAAAATCCCAAAGTAGATGCGGTTGATGTGGACTCAGGAACACTTGAAGCGGCTTCAGAATGAGTGGGTTCATTATTCACAGCAGAAGGTCTATATCCCAAAAATGCTGGAGTTTGGGTTGCCTCAAACAGTTCAGGTCGTATCAGTCCGCTCTGATCAAATCCATACCCATCCAATAATGTGAAAAGTTTATCAGCACTATCGGCTGGTAAATTATTACTAAATGCAAGAGTTGCTTTTTGTACAAAAACAAGAGCCGCCTCTCTGATTTCGGGGCCAAATCGCCAATGGCCGTCCACAAATCCCATTCGATGACTGAGATAGCGCCCTGTTTCTTCAACGTAATAAGATAAAGTAATCAATCCAGGCACAGAGCTTTCTCTTAGCAACCATACCGCTTTTGTTGGCAGGAGGTTCGCACCGCGTTGTTCCAGTTTAGCATATCCCATATCTTCGTTTATCTGTCCGGAAAAAATAACTGATGGTTCTTCTGGTGATGAAATCACAATGTTCTCCTAAAAATGCTGCCTATGTTAATTCCATTGAATTTGCTAAAACACCACGGAACATAAAACAGAATCATCTAGACTGTGTTTATTAAGAATAAACCGGGAACAACAAATTCAACCTGATTAATTTTAACACACTTACTGTTCAAATAAAAACATTCAAAGGATCAAGTCGCCGTTGCAAACGAAATGAAGTAATCCCTTCCAACATATTAACGAAGAATCGATCTGCTTCGCTAATCCTCACAATGACAGTTTTTATACAAAAAATTAATGGGTTCACAGAACTAAAGCCCAATAATAAAAAATAGAATTGAACTCAATTCAATGTTAGATTGTTTTATACATAGATTAAGTTATGGTTTACTGTGATGAAAAAGGACTTTCTACAAATCGTATCAAATACTTTATTCATGGTTTTATCTATAAGCCTGCTATTAAACAGCACAAAAAGCTCAGCTTTACCTTTTAACATTACCCCCAAAATGGGCACTCAACTACCCACCGTTGTGCCATTAGGAAAAATAGTTACCGCTTATTATACAGTGACCAATAATATAGTCGCAGAACGAAATAATAACTTTGTCAAATACTTACCACCCAACGTAACCCAGATCACCACTAATGCAACCTATCCAGACACCTGTGGCAGCGTGTTCAATCTGACAGGAAAAGGAAAGGCAGGAAGCAGTTGCACCTTGCAACTAAGCATTTCAGGAGCAGTGAACAGTACTGATCCGGATCCGCATCATCATCTGTTTGTCTGTTTTCCTGGTGGAGTTAGCTGTGCAGGAACCCAGTATTCATTGAATGTAACTCAAGACTTGTCTCCTTTTAAAACAGCTTATATCACCAATTACAATGACGGTTCCGTTTCTCGATGTCCTATACAGACTGACGGCAGCTTTAGTAGATGTACTATTGCCGGAACGGGATTAGGTCAACCTGCTGGAATCAGCTTCAACAAGGACTTTACCTCTGTCTATATAACTCTTCCAACGTCATCAGCGGTTGTATTGTGTGCTATCAAAAATGATGGGACATTCGGAGCCTGTAATCTCGCAAGCGGAAATTTCATTGTGCCATCAGGAATCACCATTAATCCTGCAGGTACCCTTCTTTATATTACTGATGTAGCCACTTCTTCAGTGTCCTATTGTACTATTGAAGCTAATGGAACCATTCCATTATGTACCGGTACGGGCCCATTATTTGGAACTCCTTTAGGGATCACCATAAATCCGCAAGGCACTTACGCCTATATCGCAGATCCCTCATCAAGCGTAGTTTATTCCTGCCCAATCCAGGCCAACGGGAATTTAATAAATTGCATTGCAAATGCCGATACAACGATCACTCTTCCTTATGCTGTAGCGATCAATCCCAATAATACCATCGCCTACATTGCCAATGCCGACAACTCAGTCGCTTATTGTGCAATCAATACCAATGGTACTCTAAGCATGTGCCAAGCAACAGGCAATGACTTTAATTTCCCAGTTGGAATTGCATTAAACCCTGAAGGCACCACAGCATACATAACGAATGAAAATGGGAATACAGTTTCAGCCTGCCCGATAAAAAATAATGGCAGCTTTGGCACCTGTATTGCGACAGGAAATAATTTGCTTAATCCAATTGGAATAGCACTTTATTAAATCGATTAATGAAGACCTCTGCATCATTGCACAGAGCAATTAGAGGCACGAACTATGTTGTCAGATCCACTATAAAATACAGCCAAGGAACAAAAAAACATGGATTCAGTAATTGCAGAAGAAAATAAATCCAAAACACCTGTGTGGATTTTTTGCCTGGTGACAGTATCCGTTGGAATCGCGTCAGGATTGCTGGGAATGACTTTAGCTTTATTACTTCATTACATTCAACATATCGCTTATGGTTACAGTCCCTTACATATTATTAGTAATGAAAGTTTTTTGGAGGGTGTCCAAGCCTCTTCACCAGAACGGCGCATTACCATTTTAGTCTTATGTGGACTTATCGCGGGTTTGGGATGGGCAGCAGTGTATCAATTGGGAAAACCCTTAGTCAGTATTGCCGAAGCGATAAAAACTAACAAAACCATGCCCATGCTCAGCACCACATTTCATGCGCTTCTCCAAATCGTCACCATCGCGCTGGGTTCACCCTTGGGCAGAGAGGTAGCACCGAGAGAGGCGAGCGCCGTTTTTGCGACCTGGATATCCACTAAAGCAGGGTTAAGCATCAAAGAAACAAAAATTATGTTGGCTTGTGGCGCAGGAGCGGGTTTGGCTGCCGTGTATAATGTCCCTTTGGGTGGTGCTGTATTTGTTCTGGAAGTATTGCTGTGCACACTGAGCTGGTCTATCGTTCTTCCAGCTCTTGCCACTTCAGCAATAGCGGTAGTTGTATCCTGGTGGGGATTAGGCAATGAACCGCTTTACCACATCCCTGAGTTGACAATTAGTTACTCATTGGTGATTTGGTCTATTGGAGCAGGCCCGCTTTTGGGATTTGCTGCCTTCTGGTTTATCTACTTTGCAACAGTGCAACGAAGTAAATCTCAGCGTAACTGGATGATGATCATTACCTGTCTGATTAACTTTACCCTGATTGGTGCTCTGTCCGTTTACTTTCCAGAATTGTTAGGAAATGGAAAGAGTCCGGCTGAACTGGAGTTTTCCAGTCAGGTGAGTATTGGTTTAAGCGCAACATTACTCCTTTTACGCAGCCTCATCGTATGGTCAAGCCTGAGAGTTGGCGCCCAGGGAGGTCTGTTAACTCCATCACTTGCCAATGGAGCCTTGCTTGGTGCGATACTGGGCGGGCTCTGGAATATGATTTGGCCGACCATTTCATTTGAAGCCTTCGCGCTTGTCGGTGCAGCGGCCTTTCTTGGATCGGCTCAAAAAATGCCGGTTACTGCAATAATCCTGATTTTTGAATTAACACGTATCGATTTAAGCCTACTCATCCCCATACTCTTTGCCGTATCAGGCTCTGTGGCTATGTTTCATTGGTGTAAAAACTATTTTCTTGATGAATCTGATTAACCGAGTGTTGGGTGTTCTGACTACGACGTTCCTCGACCTGCTCCTAACCGCCCCTTATCGTTTATTCGTCATCTCGCAAAAGCAAAGATGACGGATAAAAAGTGAGGAAGGGGCAGAAACTTTTGGCAAGCCTTGGGGAATTATTAGATGAATGCCCCAAAAACCCTGTTCAAATATTGAGTAAAACATTTAATTCGCTTTTATTGTACACAATATCCGCCAGGGTATATTGATTTAATACAGACATAAAAGCATTCCGAGCCTCATAAAGAATATTTTTAAGCTTGCATACAGGCGCAATGCAACAATTTGCTTTGTCCTTATTAAAACAAGGAACCAAGTCAAAATTGGATTCAAGGTTTACTATCAGGGAACCCAGATTAATTTCCTGGGGATTTGCTGCGAGAATAATTCCTCCATTTTTACCTCGAATAGTTTTAATCAGCCCCATTTTGGATAGGTTATGAATTATCTTAATCATGTGATTTCCAGAGATAGAATAAGCCTCCGTAATGTCTTTAATAGTACATATGTCTTTTTTTAGAGCGATATAAATCAAAGCTCTTAAAGAGTAATCTGTGAATTGTGTTAATTGCATATCAATATTCCCATGATTATTTATTGACTCGCATGAGTTCTTTTTATAAGATGCATTTAAAATACACCTTCAATTTATGGAGTCTGAATTATGCCCTCATCATTATATGAACGTCTAGGTGGTCAAGCTGCTGTTAATACCGCTGTGGATATTTTCTATCGAAAAGTACTCACCGATCAACGTGTCAATCATTTTTTTGACGGGGTTGATATGGAACAACAAATTAACAAGCAAAAAGGCTTTTTGACCATGGTCTTTGGTGGACCTAATCATTATACCGGAAAAAGCATGAGAGATGGTCACCGCCATTTGGTGCAAAAAGGATTAAACGACTCCCATGTTGACGTAATTATTGAGCTTTTAGGCGCTACTCTTACAGAGCTTGGCGTCGATGAACACGACATACAAGAAGTCGCTGCGATTGCAAACAGTGTTCGTTCGGACGTTCTGGATCGCTAACTATGAATACAGTAACTTATAAGAATCGTCTCTATTCCGTATCAGAGCAAGAAAACATTTTAAGCTGCCTTTTACGTCATGGGATCCCCTATCCGAACTCATGTCAGGCTGGAATTTGTCAGTCCTGCCTGATTAAAGCGACAGATGGAACAATAAACCCAACCTGGCAAGAAGGCTTGCCAGAGCCACTAAAGAAACAAGGGTATTTTTTGGCATGTCTGGCAAAACCTGAATCGGACATCCAACTTGTATCACCGGATACCTCAGAATGTGATGTAACAGCCCAAATTATTGGCATTGAACGACTTAATTACAATGTATTACAAATTAAGCTGCACGTTGAAAATCCCGATGATTGGCTCCCCGGTCAATATCTTAATTTAATCAATCCTGATGAAATAACTCGAAGTTATTCCATTGCGAATATCCCCGAAGACGAAGGTTATATTGAACTGCACGTAAAGCTGGTTCCCAATGGCGGCATGAGTCAATGGCTACAAGAAACTGCACAAATTGGAACATCAGTAACCCTTAGAGGTCCTTTTGGAACATGCTATTATTACAACCCGGATAAAGCCTCATATGATATATTGTTGGCCGGAACAGGAACGGGATTAGCGCCTCTTGTCGGCATTATAAAAAGCGCCCTTAGCCAAGGACATAAAGGAAACATTACTTTAATACATGGAGGGCTGACTGATAATGACATTTATTACCGTGATGAGCTCGAGACTCTGGCCGCTCTATTTAACCAGGTCTATTACAAACCATGCGTTCTGAAAAGTCAGGGCCGTTTTCCTGAGGCATCAATTGATCAGCAGGTGTTAAGCTGCATCAATAACCCTGATGGACTGCGTGCCTATATTTGTGGACCTAAAGAAACAACCAATAAACTCAAAACGACGATTTTTCTTGCAGGAGTCCCTTCAAAATTTATTTTTAGTGATGCATTTCTATAAATTTATTCTCAAGGTTATTTGACATTTCATCTATTGCCCCCACTTCCCGCGTTTTATGCGCGGGTTCTATAAGGTTATCACTAAAATGAACCTGCTTTTAATGAGACCTTTTCCAGATCAACTATATCTCAGTCAAGTAGATACTGGTTGATCTCAACCAGGACTTTATCGTCGATTTAGAAGCTTGAGAAACCATGATCCTGTTTGCGAGCAAACAGGATCATGGATCAGCGCATAAAGCTCAGAACGTAGGCTAAGGGATCCATTCTCAACAGCCCCAGGATGATGAGATCGCGTTTTCTTACTACAACCAGTCCTAAATCAGGCTCAACCTGATCAAAAAAAGATCATTTACTGCTATAATTAGAGTAAGTAATTTAGAAATGGAAGTCCATCATGTCTAAAGACCCATCTCCTGGCAAACCGGTGACATCGAAAAAGGAACTGTACTGTTGTATCTCCGAGCACAGCATCAATGCCATGAGAGTTCGAAAAGCCGGGGATCCCCAGTCAAATTATCTTGATGAAATTAAATTAATTTCCAAGTCCTGTGTTGACCTCTTGAGAGATCATGCTGAAAAGCTTCAATCAGTCATTGCTCATATAGAAATGTCCTTATACGGGCACTATAAAGAAGAACTTAAAAAATTGGATGGAGAAATCGTTACTTTGTTTAACCGAAGAAAAAGAGCTCAACCCAATACCCCTTACGGTGAGAAAGAAATTTTAGAATTAACCGTACAAATAAATAATCTGGAACGCCGTAAATCTTTTTCTATTGCCGATTACATTGAAGCAATCGTATGCGATACGTTAAAACAAGTCATTAATACCCATGGTACAGAAATACTTAACAACTTTAATCCCGAAGAATATGAATACCATGGTGAAATTTCATTTATCAGATCATCAGTTCTCAAGCCCTGACATAAAAACTTACCCGACATATTAATCAACTTAAACCTGGCCTGTCCTTCTTGTTATTCGACGTGTTAAAGATTCCTTAAGGTTAGTTGACTATACTGTTATTGACCATTATGTTTTTTAGAGGTGCAGACATGCCTTTGGATGGACGTTATCAACCAAGTGATTTACGAAAAGTCATCAGTACTAATTTGACTCCGCAAGCCATCAGACCGATTGCCGGCGGCATTGATGCCCCGAGCTATTACACCAATGACCACGCGATAGTGCTCGATGCAGCGACTGACACGGTTAATCCACGAGCACAACAATTGCAAACCATTAAGGAAGCATTTGAGACCCTCAGTAACCTGCCTGAAGCAGAGAAACAGAAACCAATAATCTTACCTGTTACGGAAGAACAAAAAATATTAGGTCTATTCCCTCGCAATCATTGGGTCACCTTGCATTATGATCCTCAAACAAATAAAGCTACTGTACTGGATTCAAGACCCTGGATAGTCTCTTTTTTATATCCAAGCTCAGCAATGAACGAATTATTAATTGAAGGGTTAAGCACAATCTACGGTGCAAAAAAAGCCCAGGGAACTCGATTTGAAATACGGTATCAAGGCGTTCAGAATAATGATACCCACTGCGGTGCATGGACGAGCAGAAATATCATGGATCTTGCTGGAGTAAATCCCACGGGAACTCCCACTACAATTGAGCAACAAACTACAGCCTATAGTGAAGATAATGAACCTAATGTCATTGAATACAATATAGAGCTTGTCGCGCATGGATCTTCAAATATTGATGTCCATTCACAACCAGTAAAGCCCAGCCTATGGCAAAGATTTTTAAATTTTATTGGCTTTAACACCGCCAATGAAGAAGTCACTCATTCTAATATTTCCCAACCCGAATCATCGAGTTGGTCTAAAATAGACCAGATACTCAGTGACACCGCAACCCACTCGACCCACTCAGCTGCGCAGACGTTTGATGACTGGGACATGATGGATGAGGATGAATTACAAAATACGAACTCTCAAGTCCAAAGCGTATCGGCTGTAAATGATAATAATCTCCAAAATGATGCAAACTCATTAGATACACATTCGCCATCTATGTAGCCATGATTCTCTAACCTCTTGAATTTATTTCAAATCGGCTCACCATTGAGCCCGATCTGAAATAATGAAACCGCTGCACCTTTATTAAATTCTTCTCTTCTTTAGCACCCTGTATAAGACAGAATCACCCCCTTGACCTGTTGAATTTATAAGATGACCAAGAGTCTATTCACAGAGATATCCACAGAAAATGTGGATAACAAATCCAGACAACATTAAAATATAAGTACGAATAACCCATATACAGCAAGGAATTGGCTATAAAATTGGTTTTTAGGCTGAGAGAATTAGAAAAAAATCAGAAAAAATATCCACAAGAAGAGAACAGCTGATTTGGATATCAGGGTTAACATGTTAACAACAAAAAAATTAAAAAAACAGTCTTGACTGACATTATTTTGCTAATTTATTTCGAGTAACAATCATTTTTTTAATCACTACGAACAGTTGAAAGCATTCTGTAATTATTTTTCAATGTGATGTATTGATAAAAGTCATTTTTTATAAATTTATGACAAATGATGCACTGCGTTAATATCCTCTTAATGTTCAAAATTTATAATACTCCAAACCATCAATCTGAATGATATGTCTATGTCCAACAATGAGCAGGATTTACAAAAGGAAATTATTCGCCAAATCAAAGATTCTCGTTGGAGTGTCAAAGGATATTTTAATGAGCTTTTCAAACAATTATTACCCTCCGAATTGTTGCAAAACAACCGTCTCGCAGTTTTTGATGAATTGATTACTGATAATTTACCTCAGGTATTATCAAAGCAATTTAGTCATGATGGCTATGTGATCCTGTTTTATGCGCACAAAACCCATACCAATATAGTGAGTCCATTTAACGGTGACATGAATCCTTCGCATACCTCCCTTCTTTTATGTAAAGTAGAAACGGGCAGGATTAGTCAAGTATTAAACATCGATGGCTATCACAATCTTGGTTTTATCGACATCATGGGCGAACGCCCTGGCGCGAGGGCCAATCCTTATATTAGATATCGCCTGATTATCGATGCCCTCGATGCCCTTCATCCCGAAATCAAACCATTGCAAAGTCCATCCTGGAACAATTTGAATTGTCCTCTTTATGCATTCGCTTTTGCTAAAGCTGTCTTAAATGCATTTTCAATGAATCAATCGGTTCTTGATGACGTGTTTATCGAACAAGACGTATCCCAAACTGCTTTATTAAACTTGAAAAATCGTATTCTGCAAGAGCTTGATGGAATTTACGTCACTTATGCAAATGGACATTATTATCGAAATTCAGAAGCGGCAATGTCATTTCACACCACCACTAGAGAAAGACTTGCCCAAACAGTACAAGCTCGTTTTGAACAACATCATGCAAGAAATGATGAGTTGAGTGCTAAAACTCAACCGATTGAAGAAAAACCTTCTGTATCGGTAACGTCTTCATCTCTATTCAAACCGAATCCAGACAAAGCGTCTCAAGCCATTAAGAAACTTACAGAACTCTGTACTGCCTATCAAAATCATCTGTACCATGAACTGCAAAAACGGACAGGAAAAGAATCAGATGAAATTGCTGATCTTGTTAATACTCATGTTACTGGTGCTGCACAATCAAAAACCCTTGATGGCCTTATAAAGAAGTGCCTCATTGTTAACAGCATGGTTCATGTATTACAAAATCAGGAAGAAGTTAATGGATGGAAACGCATCAATTTAATGAAGGAGATACTGACTCCGGCAAACAAAACCATTCTCGCAGAGCATCGTTCTATAGGAGGAAGGTTTTTGCAATCTGTTTTAAATGTATTAACTGCTCTATGCTCTGTCTTATCAGTTCAAGAATGGAACTATAAAGCACAAGGTGGAGCCTTACTCGATCAGATCGAGGCAGCAACGCCAAAGTGCTGAACAGGGATATAGACAGCGGAGCAATCACGAAATCTTCTTTAGCACCATGTGTAAGACCTAATCAACCCATAAAACTACTGAGTCAACAAGATGACTAAGAGTCTATTCACAGAGATATCCACAGAAAATGTGGATAAGTAATGATTTTAAGCAACAATAAAAAAAATAAGATAATCCATATGTGGCAAGGAGTTATAAAAATTTGGGAGTCAACGCTAGAAGAACAATCTGTGTACTAAGGAAAAGTTATCCACAAGGTAAGAATGAACTTATGGATATTAGATGGTGTATCTTAACAATAAAAAAATTAAAAAAACAGTCTTGACTGGCACGATTTTTGAAAAAAACCAATTTAAATTGATACATTAAAATCACTCTGAGATTTAATAGACGACATGCAATCAATCAAGGCACTGTGCTCTGAATGAGTATCTTTTTCGTGCGGTGATTTCCATTTGAGGAATTGAATTACTCGCCCCACTTTTGTTGTACACTTCTTCATCAAGCCATACTTTTTCCTCAGCCAAGCGTTCACTAGACACACAAGTCCACCAACTTTTGGGAAGCTTGTCACTGCCATCTGACCAACGATAGTTTCGGCCTTTCAATATATCTTTCTTATCAAAAGGCGCATTAACGGCACAAATTAACGTTTCTTTCTTGCGAACATTGGCTTTTAACTCCTCAAAAGCACCTTCGCACTGAACCAAGGGATTCAAGGTCGCCCAACAATCATTCAAGGCTCGATGTCCGTCGTAAAAATAACCCAATTTCCAATTGATGTAGTCCAATTTAGAACTTTCAACTCCTCTTCCCTTCCAATCAATATCATGAATAGTGCAGCCAAAAGGCATAGTTTTTATTAAGCCTGAAATGAATTCAGGGGTTTGCAGCTCTAAAAAATTACGGTCAAATCCGCTGTTATGACAAATAATAAGGTGCGTTTGTTTTAAAATGTGAGCAACATAACTCCAATCAATGGCTTTCCCCTTCACATCCTCATCAGTAATACCAGTTACCTTGGTTACTTCTGATGGAATCGGTTTGCCTGGATCATTCAGTTCGTTGTACGAATCAACAATGGCGAGGATCCCATCCCCTGTTGTAAAAGAAAAGCTCAACATCCCAATCTCGAGAATTTCATGCTGTGCCGCATGAAGTCCCATCGTTTCTAAATCGATAATAGTAGCGATAAATTGTTTGGGATCAGTGGCTACTCGTTGCGGCAGCACCGTATTGATTCGATTTAATACTTGGTAATCGGGATGTTCTGATACTTCTTTCACAGAAAGTTCAATCATAAAGGTACTCAAAGGTGCAATTTTTCAAGTGATTAGCCCATTATAGTGCCTTTATTAAATTGCAGCACTCTTTTACGTGCGATTAATAACAACAGGTAATTCGTTCCAGCGGGTAGTATAACAAGGTGAGCGCATTTGGGCACGCATAGCCCAGGGTTTAGAATATCCTTCGGCTGCCAGTTTAATGGTGTGACTCCCAAATCGGGTATTAATGTCATCAAATACAGACATCAAGACGTCTTTTTTAACCAGCGTTTCATCGCTGGGCTGATGAAATAAATCCAGTTGCCTCGCTGATTTATCCACCAAATCCTCAAGCATCACTCCTACTTTCTTATAATGAATTCCGGGTTTAAACAGTTTTTTCAAACAGAGTTTCGCAATTTTTGTAATAACTCGGGTGTCGTCTGTAGGATTGACCAGACGACATTCAATACTGTTGGAGTACTGCTCCAAATCCTGACGAAAAGGATTGCCGCGAATAAATACATACACACGCTGCGCCACCAGATTTTGACGGCGTGCTTTTTCACAGGCTCTGGCACAATGACTGCTGATCGCTTGAGCCAGAGAGGAAAATTGAGTTTGCATCTCGCCAAAACTTTTAGACGACATAATGCTTTGTTTGGGCTCACAGACCTCCAATCCACCGCACGATATTCCTTGCAATTCCATGACCGTGCGCATGAGTACGACATTATATTGTTTCTTAATCACGTGGGCATTGAGTTGTGCCAAATCCAAAGCAGTATAAATTCCCTTATTCATTAATTTTTTTTGCCACTGACGCCCTACTCCCCAGACATCCCCCACACTGATTTTTCCTAACCAATGCCGGTGCTCACTAACATTGAACACCGGTATTTTTAACTCTTTTTTACAAATATGGTTTGCAATCTTTGCCAGGGTTTTCGTAGGACCTATGCCAATGGATGTAGGAATTCCAATCGATTTTAAAATGTTTTTTTGTAATTGAATGCAAAAAGAGTCATGCATGGAAGGCGGCATGGTACTTAAGTCAATAAATGCTTCATCAATAGAATAAATCTCAACCTCTGGCCATGAGGATTCAATCAGAGACATGACACGCAGGGATAAATCGCCATATAAGGTATAGTTTGATGAAAAAACCTGGACACCGTGTTGCTTGCTCAATGCTTTAATTTTAAAAAAAGGCTCGCCCATTGCAATACCGAGTGCTTTAGCCTCATTAGAACGAGCAATCACACAACCGTCATTATTGGATAAAACGACTATGGGCTTATCTCGTAAATCAGGCCGGAACAAACGCTCGCAGGAGGCATAAAAATTATTGCAATCGATCAGAGCAAACATCATCAACTCGCCGGATGAATAACGTGTGTCACAACGCCCCAAATCACCAAATCCTCGTCTCCGGTAATTTCAATGGGCTGATACTGTTTGTTTTCGGGCAACAACTGAATTTTTCCTGCGGTACGTGATAGACGCTTTACGGTCAACTCTCCATTAATGGCGGCAATCACTATTTTTCCATGAGTTGCTTCAAGGCTGCGATCAACCACCAACATGTCCCCTGAAGCAATACCTGCCCCTGTCATGGAATCACCCGAAGCAGTTACGAAAAAAGTGGCGGCTGGATGCCTGATAAGGTGCTCGTTTAAATCCAGATGCATCTCGATGTAATCATCCGCAGGAGAAGGAAACCCTGCGCGAACCGTACTGCCATATAAAGGAATCTTATAAGAGATACTCCCCTCCAAAAAACCTTTAACATCGTTTATCCGAGATACCGGGACTCGAAGTGTTTTGGTCGATTCCCCATACTTCCCCTGTCCTTTTGGGCGCCCTGCATTATCTCGTTTGCCGCCATGACTCATCGCCATACCTCAACTTGAATTAAGTAACACTATTCAAATATAGGCTTAAAAAAAGGTATTGTAAACTATGGCGAGGGCAAATAATTGCAAACTCAAGATAACTCACGGATTTCATTTAATAAAAAATTTACCCAATGGGTTCAATCGATTCATGAAGAGTAAATCGAGAATTGTTCATCTTCGTAGTCACAGGATAACACATTAAATCAGAACCTGAATAAGGACTTAGAAGATTCAATAACTCGGATTGATTGCACCGTGAATTATCCATCCATACCTTCATTGAATCACTATTTAACAGGACTGGCATACGGTTATGAACTGGAGCCATGAGGTCATTGGCTGACGTTGTAATCAAACAACAGGATTGGATTAATTCACCATCCGGGCTTTGCCACCTGTCCCACAAAGCAGCAATCGCCAACAAGTCATCGTGTTTATTTTTAAAATAAAAGGGCTGCTTTTTAATTCCTTGCCGCCACTCGAAAAAACCGCTCATCACAATAACACCCCGTTTCGATTTAAACGATTGACGGAAGGCAGGTTTTTCCGCAACGGTCTCGGCACGGGCATTCGCAAGGCTAGCTCCTATATTTTTATCTTTAGCCCAAAACGGAACTAAACCCCAACGTAGCCACAATGCAGAGTTAGATTGCTCATTATCCAGGTGACAAACAAATAAAATATCCAGTCCAGGAGGAATGTTATAGCGCGGAGACAATTCTTCCAGCTCTTCAATTTGGAACTGCGCTTTAATTTTTGCAGCAGGCGCAGCTAAAGCAAATCGACCACACATAATCAAGCTCCCTCCATTTGTGCAAGTATCTATTCAAGCTTAGTCTATAAGTTGAATCATGAGCTAAACCCAAACAAACAATTAATTTTTGATAACTTCTCTTTTAAACACTAGAATTAACAATACGTAGCACATAATTATCTGTAATGTCGATTCATTCAGGATGGATTAATAGGCTAAAAACCGAATGTTTAGTCCGGTATCATCATCCCCGAAGACATTAAAATCATGCGTCTCCGTAACTATTTTTTAGTCATTCAATGGATTACTTAGGTGACAAATGAAATGTCCATGGACTGAGTGTGGATACGTAAGACAATCGACTGAAGACTGCCCGGAATGGCAATGTCCTGCGTGCAAAAATGCCTATAATAAACATCCCGATTACAGCGGAAATAATTACTACGCCATACAATTAACCTATAAAGAAATTCCTGATGATAAACAGATCACAGCCGGTAGATTATTTCTCTATTTGAATAATAACGTTATAGAAGGCGCTTGCTTAAATAAAAATAATAAAGTCGACAGAATTAATCTGTCTCATGACGATCTCAAATTAAAATTCAATGACATTATAAACGTTCTGAACAACCCGCCATCACTATTGGACAATGAGCAAGAAGCGGCAATATTCACAGCTACTGCAATAAAAAAAAATCAAGAACTGGAGAGATTAGCAGAACACGATAATAGAAAAAAAAATATTTATAAAATCATGATTCTCGCTAGTTGTGTCGCATTAATGAGTGTCCTTATTTTTGACTATATTGACTCCGCTCACATCAAAACTCAAGGAACAATCGGCATACTAGCTAAAACAAATTCCCCTGATAATACTCCCCCAAAAAACGAAGTGAATGAATCGCATTTAATTGCTAATGGAATAAATCTTGATTTTATGGTCACCAAACTTGGAACCGCTGAAAGTCAGGCAAAACAATGCAACAGTATCTGTCAATCTCAGCATACAAAAGACACCAGTTGTGACAAAACGATTGAAATTTTCAACACATTATCACCACAAATTTCTCAGTATAGAAAATACATGCACGTTCATAGTGTGGATAAGTTAAGCGCTAACAGTCAAAATAAAATTAATCAGCTCAATCAACTTTTATGGAGTGTCCCTAACGAAATAGACTCGGCTAAAAAATTCTGTTCAGAAAGTCCAGACCCTCAAATAATTACAGAACATTCTCAAGAAAACCAAAATAAGATTGATCTGGCATCCAAGGGTCTGCATTTGGATATACTTTACTCCAAACTGTATACCGCGGATTCAAGTATACGTAATTGCAGAATCAGTTGTGAATCACATCTTTCTTCTTATAATGATTGCGCAATTTTTATAAAAATTTACAATGAAAGCGTGCCCCAATTGCAAGAATTATTCGATATAATGCGTTCTCAGCGAGATAAGATATCAAGCGAAGACAACAGGTACATACAAAAAATTATTTATCTTCTTGAAGACATAAAAACAGAACGAACAAAGACAGATAATTGCATTCAATCTCGATAAGAAGTCATGATCCTTTTAACTGATTTGACCTTGTTTCATTCCATTATGGTTTTTCAAAATCAGGGTAATACTCATCCCACATTCGATTGCTGTAAGCAACGATATTAGGCAGCTTCAGTGCATGCTGTTTAAAAGGATCGTCCAAGGGTGTCCAAATGATATTGGCTAAAAAAGCAAAAGCTGTGGCATCAATACTGGTTGGCTTCTCACCCAGGAAATAGTTATTTTCGCCCAGAATGATTGCAAGATTATTCAGGGTTTTTATTCCCAACAGCAAGACCTCATCGAGGTTATGTCTTCCCATGCCTTGAAAATCCAGTTCTTTCAGTATGTTTTTTCGTACTAAATTAGGAATAAACAATCTGAAAACAGCGGGTAATCTACCAAACATTGTTTTTTTCAAATGCTCCCAACCCGCATCATCCTGCCATCTCATATAGACGGCCACCCAATACAATCGCTCACCAAAAGCAATTTCGATTAACTCAGCCAGTGCTTTTTGTTCCGGAGTCAGATCCTTATCCAACTCATCGCCAAAACGCTTTTTCAATACATCGAGAATAAGCTCACTGTCAGGATAGAGCCGACCGTCCATCTTGATATAAGGCAATTTTCTTTTGGGGCTTTTTTGTGGATTATTTACAAACTTATTTTCATAAGGGATGCGTGCCATTCGTAAATAAGTTTCTACTTTCATACAAAAGGGACTGGCATTAGGTAATCCCCAAAGTCTATAAAACTGAAATAATGTAATCATCTGCTTTAGCTTCCTTATCTTTTAACGCAGCATAACAGTCCAAAACCTCACGAGATGGTGCCAGGAAAGGCCGCCAAGGTATTCAAATGAACTGAAGTCTTATATAATTCCGACAATCTAACCAACTCAGGGAATTCAATGTCACTTTGTCCTTGTGGATCACAAACAAGCTACAATGAATGTTGTGGAATGTACATAGATGATAATCAATGTCCACAACACCCTGAACAACTCATGCGTTCACGATACACAGCTTACAGTTTAGCTAAAATTGATTACATTACAAAGACCATGAAAGGCAAACCGTTAATCAATTTCAACCCTGATGAAGCCAAAGCATGGTCAGAGCGTGTTACCTGGATAAATTTAAACGTGTTGCAGTCTTATCTGGAAACACCTGAAAAGGGATTTGTTGAGTTTTCGGCTGTATTTCTTGAACAAAATAAATTAAAAACCATTCATGAGTTAAGTGAGTTTCATCAAGAACACAACATTTGGTTTTATGTGGATGGTACTACCCGGCAATTGGAAAACAAAAACAGGAATCCCACGATTCCTCGTAACAGTCCCTGCCCCTGCGGCAGTGGTAAAAAATTTAAAAATTGTCACGAAAAATAACGTTACCTTTAGGCATACAGAATGAATAATCACCTGATTTTAAATATTTTTATTTTTCTTGCAGCAGCCAGCGTCATGGTACCCATTGCCAATCGGTTTAAACTAGGCTCGGTCATTGGCTATCTGACTGTAGGAATACTTATAGGCCCTTTTGGATTAAAACTCATAGGCAATTCCGAGCAAATCATGAGTTTTGCTGAGTTTGGGGTCATCATGATGCTGTTTTTAATTGGTCTGGAATTAGAACCCATCATGCTTTGGAAACTAAGAAAGTTGATTGTCGGGTTAGGCGGTCTTCAAGTCGTCATGACCACGGCAGCCATCACGAGCATTGGAGTTCTCATGCAGTACAGCTGGCAATCCAGCCTGGCCGTAGGCATGTCGCTGGCACTATCGTCTACAGCCCTTGTTCTGCAGATGCTCCAGGAAAAAAACCTTCTAAAAACTGCAGAAGGAGAAACGTCCTTTGCTGTCTTATTATTTCAGGATATCGCAGTAATTCCTATTCTCATTATCATGCCCCTGTTGGCTCAAAACGGAGGTGTTGCGCCAATCAATCTTCATGCGCATCCCTTCATTGCGCACCTGCCTAAATGGCAGCACGCGCTTTTGGTTTCTGGCGTTATTGGCGCGGTTATCTTAACTGGACATTATTTATCACGACATCTGTTTTTAATTATTGCCCGAACCAACATACGTGAGGTATTTACTACTTTTTCCCTGGCTCTGGTTGTCGGAATCACTTTATTAATGGAAACGATTGGCGTTTCCCCTGCTTTAGGTGCATTTATTGCCGGGGTAGTATTAGCAAACTCCCAATACAAACACACTGTAGAAGCAGACATCCAGCCCTTCAAAGGGTTGCTGCTGGGTTTGTTTTTTATCTCTGTAGGAATGGGGATGAATTTCAATCTGTTCTACAACAACATGCTGTTGATAACTGCTGCCGTTCTCGGTTTGGTGGTGATTAAAATAACCGTTCTGTTTTATCTTGGTCGACTTTTTAAGTTGACTAAAACTCAAACCATAGGCTTCGCAATTGCTTTAGCACAAGGTGGAGAATTTGCTTTCGTTCTATTTCAATATGCAGGAGCATCAAAAGTAATAAGTGCTGACGCCAGAGCCATGTTCACACTTATAGTCGCCTTATCCATGCTGACTACTCCCTTTCTGATGTTAATATACCATCGTTATGTCGTTCCTAAATTGATGAGCTTACTTCCTGAGCGAGAATACGACTCCATCAACGAAAAAAATGGAATTATTCTTGCCGGATACGGCCGGTTTGGTCAAATCATTGGTCGTCTACTGAATGGTGAAAACATTAAAATAACCGTATTGGAAAAAAATCCGGAACAAATTGAGTTGCTGAGGAAATTTGGCTACAAAGGTTATTTTGGAGATGCTAATCGTCTGGATCTGCTAAAAAGCGCTGGAGCCGAGCATGCAAAACTATTAATAGTAACCGTAGGTAATGCTGACGCGAATTTAAAAATAGTTAAAATGGCAAAACAGCACTTTCCTAATCTGAAAATTTATGCCCGAGCCCGCAATCGTCGTCATGCTTATGAATTGCATAAAGCAGGAGTTGATTATTTTAAACGTGAACTATTCGATTCCTCATTAACCATGACCAAAGAAATTTTAAAGTTTGTTGGATACAAACAGGAAGACATTGAGAAAAAAGCCAATGCTTTTCAAAAACATGATGAAGCTGCGTTACTTAAATCATTTGAGTTCTTTGAGGAAGAAGCTGATTTAATCAATTTTTCCAGACAAGCCTCTGGGGAGCTGGAGCAAATTCTGCAAAATAGTTAATCGTGCACGACTAACACCAATTACTCGGGATAATAGTACCATCCAAAGCAGAATCGTGGCTAAGTACCCATTGAGGAAGCTCCCTAAACACAGTTTTTTCTTAACAATGATCTCCTTCTCCCTTAGGGAGAAGGAGATACTAGCAAGCTCATTGTGTTAAGGGCTAATTGCACGCACTGCATTCAGAATGATC
>NZ_AUHS01000025.1 GCF_000423305.1 Legionella moravica DSM 19234
GTGACTCCAGTGGATGATGCTTTTAGTGATGCGGATGAAGTTCTAAGTGTTGCTGAAGACAGCACCTTAACCGGTACCGTGCTCAGTGGCACGAGCAGTGTCGATGGTCCGGTAACGGTAACGGGCTTTAATGTAGCGGGCGATACCACCAACTACAGCGCTGGCCAAACGGCTGCGATTGCGGGTGTGGGCAGCTTGCAGATTAATGGCGATGGCACGTTTAGTTTTATCCCAGTAGCTGATTATAATGGTCCTGTTCCGGTTGTTAGCTACACAATGACTGACGGCAGCAGTGGCGATAACTCGACTTTAACTATCAATGTGACCCCCGTGGCTGATATTGTCAATGACGCAGTGACCCTGAATGAAGACACTGTGGCTAATATTGATGTGAATGCCAACGATACTTTTGAAAACACAGAACATACCATCACCGCGGTTAATGGAACCGCAATTGAAGTGGGCGGAAGCGTTGCTGTAGCCAATGGTACCGTGCTCTTGAATGCTAACGGTACCTTAAGTTTTACTCCAGCCCTTAATTACAACGGCACTACCAATTTTACCTACACGGTGACTTCTGGTGGAGTTACGGAAACCGCTACAGTGAATCTGACAGTGAATCCGATCAATGACGCTCCAGCCAACAGCGTCCCGGGTGCGCAAACGACAAATGAAGATATGGCTCAGGTCTTTAGCAGCGCGAATGGCAATGCGATTAGTTTGATCGATATTGATAGTGCTTCTGTGACTACCGCAGTTTCAGTGCTTCACGGTACATTAACCGTATCCGCTGTGGTTGCGGCTGCGGCAGGAGTTACTGTTAGTAATAACGGCACGGCTAATGTAACTTTGGTGGGTGCTCCAAATAACGTTAATGCTGTATTAAACGGCTTAATTTATAATCCAATTGCTGATTACAATGGAGCTGATAGTTTAACCGTAGTCACCAGTGACGGGACTTTAAGCGATACAGACAGTATTGCTATTACAGTGACCCCGGTGGCTGATATTACCAATGACGCAGTGACCTTGAATGAAGACACTGTGGCTAATATTGATGTGAATGCCAACGACACCTTTGAAAACACAGGTCATACCATCACCGCGATTAATGGAACCGCAATCGCAGTTGGGGGAAGTGTTGCTGTAGTCAACGGTACCGTGCTCTTGAATGCTAATGGTACTTTGAGTTTTACTCCTGCCGCTAATTACAATGGCACTACCAGCTTTACCTACACGGTGACTTCTGGTGGGGTTACGGAAACCGCGACAGTCAACCTGACGGTGAATCCGGTCAATGACGCCCCGATTAACAGCGTACCGGGCGCTCAAACAACGACTGAAGACACTGCTCAGGTCTTTAGCAGCGCCAATGGCAATGCAATTAATTTGACTGATATTGACAGTGCTACGGTAACTACGACGGTTTCAGTGCTTTATGGCAACTTAACAGCCCTGGCAACGGCCGGAGTTACCATCACGAATAATGGTTCGGGCACTGTGACTTTGACTGGTTCTCCTGCTGACATTACCTCCGCATTGAATGGTTTAACTTACACGCCTGTTGCCGATTACAACGGAGTGGACAGCTTAACTGTAGTCACCACTGATGGCACTTTAAGCGACACGGACAGTATTGTCATTACGGTGACCCCGGTGGCTGATATTGCCAATGACGCAGTGACCCTGGATGAAGATACGGTGGCTAATATTGATGTTAATGCCAATGACACCTTTGAAAACACAGGTCATACCATCACTGCCATTAATGGAACTGCAATCGCAGTGGGTGGAAGTGTTGCAGTAGCTAATGGTTCAGTAATTTTGAATCCCAACGGCACCTTAAGCTTTACGCCAAATGCGGATTACAACGGCAGTACCAGCTTTACCTACACAGTGACTTCCGGTGGGGTTACAGAAACCGCTACAGTCAACCTGACGGTAAATCCGGTTAATGAGGCTCCAGTCAATAGTGTGGCCGGTGCGCAAACCATCAATGAAGATGCTACTCGAGTCTTTAGCAGTGCTAATGGCAATGCGATTAGTCTCATCGATATTGACAGTGCTACGGTGACTACCACGGTTTCAGTGCTTCATGGCAGCTTAACGGCCTTGGCAACGGCTGGAGTTACCATCACGAATAATGGCACGGGCACTGTGATTTTGACTGGTTCTCCTACTAACATTACCACCGCTTTGAATGGTCTAACTTATACGCCTGTTGCTGATTACAACGGAGCGGACAGCTTAACCATAGTCACTAATGACGGCACCTTAAGCGATACAGACAGTATTGCCATTACGGTGACCCCTGTAGTTGATATTGCAAATGATTCAGTAACGACTAATGAAGATACTGTGGTTACTATCAATGTCAATGCTAATGATACCTTTGAAAACCCAGGTCATACCATTACTGCAATTAATGGAACCGCAATCGCAGTGGGTGGAAGTGTTGCAGTAGCGAATGGAACAGTACTTTTGAATGCCAACGGTACTTTGAGTTTTACTCCAGCCGCCAATTACAACGGTACTACCAGCTTTACCTACACGGTTACTTCCGGTGGGGTTACCGAAACTGCTACTGCCAATGTTACGGTGAACCCGGTCAACGATGCTCCTTCTGGAACGAATACTACCGTAACTACTTTGGAGGATACTGCCAAAGTGTTCACTACTGACAATTTTGGATTTTCAGACTTGAATGATAGTCCAGCAAATACCCTGCAAGCAGTTAGAATCACTACCTTGCCATCTACCGGCTCATTGACTTTAAATGGTATTGCCGTAACAACAGGTCAACTCATCTCCGCAACGGATATTGCTGCTGGTCTTTTAGTGTTTACTCCAGCCATTGATCTTAATGGCCCAGTAACATTTACTTTTCAGGTTCAAGACAGTGGGGGCACAGCCAATGGTGGTGTTAATTTGGACCCAACTCCTAACATTATGACTGTCGACGTAACCGCTGTTGCCGATACGCCTGTAATTTATGCTCATTTAAGCCTGCCTACAGTGATAGCAGGTACAGAAATCATCGCAGGAAATTTTTCAAGCAATAATAATGAAAATAATTTTAGCAATTGGAGTAAAGTTGCTTTGTTCAGTAGTACTTTTGCTGAAATACAAGGAGGAAATAACAAAACATCCAGTGAAGCTGATTTGTTCAATAATATTGCTTGGGCCGGTGAGACAGGTAGTAATAGTACAGAGGTTAGTAATTTTAACAGTAGATGGAGCAAAACAGGTGGAGCTATTGTTTATAACACTAATGACCTTGCCGATGATGCCCAGGGAATTTTGTTATTAAATAGTAATCAGCTTACTTCTGCTGAACGAAATTTGACGAACTATGTTATTTCTCTTGATATGTTTGCTGATGCAGATTCGCCACGAGTAAATGGAATTGGTATTGTTTTTGGGTATCAAAATTCTTCTAATTATTTTTTGGTTCGTTGGGAAAACCCAAGTATTGAATATTCTCCAGGTGGAATTTTCTATAATCTACATCCAGGTCAATATCATGAATTTACTTTGGTTCAAATTGTAAATAATGTTCCTATCGATTTGGCAAGAACTACTTTTAATGCCGACGATTGGTTTCATGTAGACATTAATGTCAGTAACCTTGGTATCTCTGTTTCCGCAGTAGATACAAGCGATCCCAGCGTTGTCGCAAATTTTAATTATATTTTCGGCAGTGTCAGTGGTGCAGCTACTGCTGCGCCAGCCTTAAATACTATTGGACTGTATTCCTTTGATAATGATTCGGAGGTCAGATGGGATAATATTAATGTCAATCAGCCTTTACGATATGAATATACCTTGCAGACAGAGGCTTATCTCAAGGATGTTGATGGCAGCGAAACTCTGGGCAACATCACTTTGGCTGGTATACCATCAGGGGTTACTCTGTTCGATACAGTGACTAATACTTCAATTCCTGTTAACGCCGGTTCTGCAACGATTATTCCAGGAAATGACATCAGGCTGGTATCTACAACTGCGCTGACCGCAGCTCAGATCAATGCTATAAGTGCGAGCGTCAGTTCTGTTGAATCCAGTAACGGTAGTACTGCCTCACAAACTACTACAGTTCAACTCGATTTAAGTGGTGCTTATGCTCCAGAGACTTTTACTGGAACCAACGCTGCTGAATGGTTGGAAGGTGGTGACAGTAATGACGTCCTCGATGCGCGTGGCGGTAATGATGTGATCATAGGCGGATTAGGAAATGATACCATTACTACCGGAGCAGGCGCTGATCAGGTTGTTTTGCTTAAAGGTCAAGGTGGAGCCAGTGCAGCAGCAGCACCAATCGATACTATTACTGATTTTACTGTTAATGTAGATACGATTGTTATCAAGGGCACAAATATTATTGGAGTGGCTGTTTCTACTCCGGTATCCAATACCTATACTATTACCGTAAACTATTCAGGAGGCGCACCTACCGAATACTTTAAAGTGACATTGTCTAATGGCGCGACTTTGAATGATTCCGGAGATAATCAGCTGACAGGTGTTGTTGTTAGCGGTGGAACGGCGACTATTGATGGAACTATAGTGGGTGCCATCCTTTATCTTGATATTAATGGAAACAATCAGGAAGATGCGGGAGAGCGTCTGGGTATTACTGATCAATACGGTCATGTTGAATGGGTATTGGATTTGACCAAACTGGATGTAAATGGTGATGGCCAATACACTTTGGGTGAAGCTCGAGCTGTGCAAACAGGTGGTTTTGATATCGATACCGGTCTGAGTTATGCCATTAATCTGTTTGGACCTGTAGGATCATCCGTTATTTCACCTCTTACCAGTTTGTTGCAGGCTCAGTTGGAATCTGGTTTTGATTATAAAACAGCGAATGCACACATTGTAGCTCATTTGGGATTACCGGAAGGTACTGAATTAATCAGCCTTAATCCAATTACGGGTTCTAATGAAATTCTTGCTCAAAATGCCTCAGTGATGACAGCCGCTGTTCAGTTTGCAGAAATTGCAGCCATTCGTTATTCAACTGATGAAGGTCATGTTTCATTCTCTGTATTTGATGCAATCAGTAAGGCTCTTCTGGAACTTCCTGATGGTGTGGTTGCTGATTTCACTGATAAGGCCTTTTTACAAAATATTGCCTCGCATCTTGATTTAGGTGATTTTGTCAATCAGGATGTCATTGATTTCATGGCGGCCAGCCAAAGGGCATTACAAACCAGTATAGAGACACTGGCTCCTGGTGAAAATGCACTTGCCGCAATCAGTGAAGTACAGCATCTCACTCAAGGTAGTTATGCTCAAACTCTTGAATCCTATATGAACGGCTATTTACCTTCACATTTATTGAGTGACATCAGCGTCATCATTCTCGCGTTTAGTAGTTCAATCATCACCTATGAAGAGCTGAAAGACTTTAATAATCAATTTACTGATGTAGTTAATCAATGGATGAACAGCTCTACAGGAATTCCATTAGTTGACGCAGAGTATAAAGACACCAATCAATTCGTTCATGAAATAGATTCTGTTGTGAATCATTTTATCTCCGCTCATAATCTTTATGTAGCTAATCCTGTGGATTACCAACAGCCTGCCGCTGAGCAACACGTTAATTCATTAACTGAGCTGGGTTCAGGAGAAGAGGGTGTGATTGCTCATGAGGTTAATACCAATGAAATTACCAACGATTTGTCCTCATCAATGGGTGGTCTCGAACTTCATGGCAGCACTGGAAATGATTTCATTTATGGTGGCGATGGTAATGATTTGATCTTTGGCGGTGAGGGTGATGATCATCTGTATGGCGGTAAAGGTAATGATACCATCATTGGTGGCTCCGGAAATGACATCATTCAAGGAGGCATTGGTAATGATACGATGACAGGCGGAGGTGGAAACGATATCTTTGTTTTTGAAAAAGCTGATATTGGCAATGAGCCTGCCATTGATACGATTACGGACTTTAAATTAAGTAAGGAAGGGGATGCTTCCGGTGATAAAAGTACTTTGGACTTAACGGATTTGTTTAAAGACTCCACTCTAAGCTCCAACTCCTTGGATAGCCTGTTGCAAATTAGCACGGTCCATAATGAATCTACGAATCAAACGGATACAGTGATCAAAACTGATCCAACTGGAGGCGCTCATTTTAATGCATCACCTGAAACAATAGTATTAAGTGGTGTTGATGTGGTCTCTGTGTATGGAACGTCAGATTCTGCTGAGCTAGTTCAGCAAATGCTTGCTGCTAATGTATTGGTAATGGGACATTAATTCGTTTATGGCTCTGCAGGTTAATCAACGTGCAGAGTCTTTTTGTATTCACTGATTGGTAAATCCTCTCGCGTAGCTTTTCTACCTGCTATATACTTCCTGAACGAAAATCCTGCGGAGTTATTCAATGTCAGAACCCTACATCCTGGTTTTATATTATTCCCGAACAGGTTCTACTGCTCAATTAGCCCAATACATTGCCCGAGGTGTCGAGAGTGTCGCCGGGATTGAAGCCAGATTGCGTACTGTTCCCCCTGTTTCTAGTACCTGTGAAGCTACAGAGAAGCCGATCCCTGACCATGGAGCTCCCTATGCTACTTTGGATGATTTACAGCATTGTCATGGTTTGGCTTTGGGGAGTCCTACACGTTTTGGTAATATGGCTGCTCCTTTAAAATATTTTCTGGATGGAACATCTGCCTTATGGTTGGCTGGTGATTTGGTAGACAAACCCGCTTGTGTTTTTTCTTCTTCTGCCAGCATGCATGGAGGACAGGAGAGTACTCTGATATCCATGATGCTGCCTTTGTTGCATCATGGCATGTTCATTTTGGGGGTTCCCTATACTGAATCGGCACTGAACACTACAGTTACCGGTGGAACACCTTATGGGGTAACTCATGTTTCTGGTGTTGCCAATGATCATCCACTGAGTCAGGATGAAATTACTCTGGCGCGTCATTTGGGTGAGCGATTGGGGCGAGTTGCTTTAACGATTGGGAAGAAATAAATTGATTCATTGGCTCACTATTTTAATTAAGAATCAATGATGATCGCTAGTGAGTTGGGTCTAAATTTATTGTCCGTGAAGTAAACCACAGTATTAGGGTGAGGAGTGAACGACAGTATGAAGGTAATCAGTTTTAATGCTAATGGTATTCGTGCTTCTGCACGTAATGGCTTTTATGAGTGGCTTGCTGGGCAAGATGCAGATTTTGTATGTATTCAGGAAACA
Source organism: Legionella moravica DSM 19234 (assembly GCF_000423305.1). Taxonomy (GTDB): domain Bacteria; phylum Pseudomonadota; class Gammaproteobacteria; order Legionellales; family Legionellaceae; genus Legionella; species Legionella moravica. Next base: position 7,229 of record NZ_AUHS01000025.1, read on the forward strand.
AAAGCTCAAGTTGATCAATTAGTACCCGAAGAACTCTATTATCCCAGAGATTATTTTTGTGATTATTTTGATGCCCAAAAGAAAGGGTATAGCGGTGTGGCCATCTATGCCAGGAAGAAACCAAATCACATCATTAAAGGCATGGGGTTTGATTATTGTGATAATGAAGGACGATACATCCAGTTTGACTACCCTAATTTAAGCGTCATTTCTCTTTATTTGCCTTCGGGGACAAGCGGGGACGGACGTCAGGAAGTTAAGTACGATTTTCTGAAGCAATTCGCCAATCATTTAATGAATTTAAAAAATGAGGGACGTGAATTGATTATTTGTGGGGATTATAATATTGCTCACAAGAAAATTGATTTAAAAAACTGGCGGGGAAATCAGAAAAACTCTGGATTTTTGCCTGAAGAACGTGCCTGGATGGATGAACTGTTTGGAACCATGGGATTTGTTGATGCCTTTCGAGTACATAATCAGGAAGAAGAGCAATATACCTGGTGGTCATACCGAAGCCGGGCTTGGGAAAAGAATGTAGGGTGGCGGATTGATTATCAGGTGATCACTCCTGGACTCACAGAGCATGTGATAGACAGCCGAATATTTCGGGAAGCCCGTTTATCGGATCATGCTCCTCTAATGATTGAATACAAGGGAGATTGGTGTGTTTAAACTGGCCAGTTGGAATGTGAATTCATTGAAAGTAAGGCTGGAGCAGGTTTTGGAGTGGCTTGAGTCAACCGGGACCGATGTTCTTGCCATGCAGGAAACTAAACTGGTTGATGAGAAGTTTCCAGCAGCAGCCTTTATGGAAAAGGGCTATCATGTCGTATTTTCAGGGCAGAAAACGTATAATGGCGTTGCTGTTGTTAGCCGTCAACCCATAACCGAAGTAGTGACTGATATACCTAATCTGGAGGATCCTCAGAGAAGAATTTTGGCCGTGACGATTAGCGGCATGAGATTAATTAATCTTTATGTTCCCAATGGCGCAGAACTGACCTCCGATAAATATCAATACAAACTGGACTGGTTGAAGAAAGTCACTTCTTTTATTCAACAACAATTGTTGGCCTATCCAAAATTGGCGGTAGTTGGAGATTTTAATATTGCACCAGAAGATCGAGATGTCCATGATCCCGCAGAATGGGAAGGATGTGTGTTGGTAAGTGCCCCGGAACGACAGGCTTTTGCAGAACTGTTAGAGTCTGGATTGCATGATAGTTTTAGAAATTTTGAGCAGGAAGAGGGTGTTTACAGCTGGTGGGACTATCGTGCGGCCGGATTCCGAAGAAATCGAGGATTGCGTATTGATCATGTGTTGTTGAGTCATGATTTGAATCAACTGTGCAGGCAATCCAAAATTGATAAAGAACCGAGAAAAGCAGAAAGACCTTCAGATCATGCTCCGGTATGGGTGGAACTGGAATTATAATAGTTGGCCGGGTGTATCAAATTGCACCCGAAACTCATACAGCAAAAGGTATGATGATACTCTCCTAAAACACCAATATTGCTTCAAAAAACTCCTTATATTGCAAAATAACAGCACTTTGTGCTATTGTTATTATTGTTTTTAATCCTGTTTTCTGTATTATGCAGATTAAGAGAAACAAGCATGAAGGTCTGAAATAGAGGCGCAATGGATGTAACCTGCTGGATTATCCATTTTAGCGACACGTTCAGAATAAATTGATTTATATATTCAATTCTGCTATTGTTTTGCGTCATTTGTGTAGAGTATGGTGCTTGGCCAAAGAGTCCAGGTGGCGATATTCATTTAGAACTATAAGAGAGTGGTATTATGAAAGCATCTGTTCATCCTGATTATCAAACAGTTAAAGTTACTTGCAGTTGCGGTGAAGTTTTTGAAACCCGTTCAACCTTATGTAAAGATTTGAGCATTGAAGTTTGTTCACAATGCCATCCTTTCTATACTGGCAAACAAAAATTAGTAGATACCGGTGGTCGTGTACAGAAATTCCGTGATCGCTATAATATGCGTTCTGCACAAGCTAAATCGTAAGAATAATAAATTAACTTGTTTGTTACAGTAGTTATATAAAAGGCACAATCACGATGTGCCTTTTTAATAAGTATCTGGGATTTGTTGACAATTCTTCTTTTTAAACCACACATATAATTCCTGGTTTGCTTCCTGGATTGTACCTTGAAGCCATATCTTGGAGTAATGGACTATCTGTCAACAATCCCTGCTAAAAATATGTATTTTTAGATTAAATTTTTATTTCGTGTGGTCTGATATAGAGAGTAAGCACTTTGGATAATGACGTATTAAAGCAGCGTGCGTTGGACTATCATGAATTTCCTGTTCCAGGAAAACTTGGTGTACACGTTACAAAACCAACTAATTCCCAGGATGATTTATCTCTGGCTTATACCCCTGGTGTTGCTGCACCGGTTTTAGCTATTGCAGAGACACCTGAGGATGCCTATCGTTATACAAATAAAGGCAATTTGATTGCTGTTATGACCAATGGTACTGCCGTACTTGGTTTGGGAGACGTCGGTTCTTTGGCCAGTAAACCTGTAATGGAAGGCAAGGCTGTATTGTTTAAACAGTTTGCCGGTTTGGATGTTTTTGATATTGAAATTGATGCAGATGACCCACAGGCATTTATAGCTACAGCCAAAAGCATAGCGCCCACTTTTGGTGGCATCAATCTGGAAGATATAAAAGCGCCGGAATGTTTTGAAATTGAACAAGCTTTAATCGAGCAGCTTAATATTCCTGTTTTTCATGATGATCAGCACGGCACTGCTATAGTTGTCGCTGCGGGTCTGCTTAATGCTCTTGAGTTACAGCGTAAAACATTATCGGACGCTAAAATAGTCTGTATTGGTGCCGGAGCCGCGGGGATTGCATCCATGCGGTTGTTGGTAGCACTTGGGGCTGACAAGAAAAATATGCTGCTTCTTGATACAAAAGGAGTGATTCATTCCGGCCGTGAGGATTTGAATGCATACAAATTTGCATTTGCCCGAACAACGGATTGTCGTACACTGGAAGATGCACTGACAGGTGCTGATGTATTTATTGGAGTGGCCAAACCTGATTTATTAAATGCAGATTTACTAAATTTAATGGCTCCAAACCCTGTGATTTTTGCTCTGTCTAATCCTGATCCGGAAATCAGGCCTGAGCATGCTCATGAGGTGCGAAATGATTTGATAATCGCTACGGGACGAAGTGACTATCCAAATCAGGTGAATAATGTGTTATGTTTTCCTTATATTTTCCGTGGTGCATTAGATGTGCGTGCAACATGTATTAATCAAGCAATGCAGATTGCGGCCGTTGAAGCAATTCGTCAACTGGTGCATGAAGCGGTTCCTCAGGTAGTTAAGGATAATTACCCCGGAGTTAGAAATTGGGAGTTTGGTCCTGACTACATCATTCCTAAGCCCATAGATCCTCGTTTAAAAGAGAGGGTCCCAGCTGCTGTTGCGAAGGCTGCAATCGCTAGTGGTGTGAGTCAAACAAATAATTTTGAGTAAATAGAGTAGCAGTTCACCTCTTTTATCGAGAGGTGTGTGCTCTTGCTTAACCCGAACGTTAAGGAGATAACTTTGCATTCAGAAAACCGCAATAATTACGCAATCATCGGATGGCTTATTTGTGGCTTAGGAGCTGTGTTTTACAGCTATGAATATTTATTACGCATAGCTCCCAGTGTTATGGAACACTCATTGCGTGGTCATTTTAATCTATCCGCCTCAGGATTTGGTCTTCTCTCTTCTGTATACTATTTTGCTTATGTGCCCATGCAATTACCTGTAGGGGTCATGTTGGATAGATATGGACCCAAACGTTTATTAACCTTTGCCTGTTTGATTTGTGTTATTGGTACCTTCCTGTTTACTGCTACTTCAATTTTTTGGGTTGCGGCACTGGGACGATTTTTAGTTGGATTTGGTTCCGCTTTTGCTTTTGTAGGCGTATTGAAACTGGCCACGATTTGGTTGCCAGAGAACAGGTTAGCAATGGTTTCGGGTATGACTTCAGCGCTTGGCCCCATTGGAGCGATGTTGGGCGATAACTTTCTCGAACTATTCATAGAACAGATGGGTTGGATCAAAACTCTGAATATTACCGCAATATTTGGTATTGTTCTGACACTGGTATTATGGTTTGGTATTCATGATAGAAAGGGCCATCACAGAAATAGTGGTACTGTTTCCAGCTTTAAAAAAGGCATGATTGATCTGGGTATCATTATCAGAAACAAGCAAATCTGGGTTAATGGAATGTATGGATGCCTGGTTTATCTCCCCACGACTGTTTTTGCCGAGCTTTGGGGTATACCTTATTTAAGACATGCACACGGCTTAACCTCTCAAGGTGCAGGCCTGGCCAACTCATTACTCTTTTTAGGCTTTATTATTGGTGCGCCATTAATGGGTTATATTTCGGACAAATTGTATCGTCGAAAATTTCCAATGCTTATTGGTGCTGGCGGAGCGGCAATTGTCATGATGATGATTCTGTACCTTCCTGGCTTAACTGAAGCAAACATCCAGTCTTTGATGTTTTTATTGGGTTTGTTATACAGTTCACAAGCTATCGTGTTTGCAGTTGGCAGGGAGTTAAGTCCCGGTGAAGCTGCAGGTACTGCAATGGCAGTTACGAACATGATTGTGATGTTAGGAGCGATGTTGCTGCAGCCTTTGGTGGGGCATCTATTGGACTTTAGTTTATCAACTCACGTTGGGGATGCTGCAATTACAGGAGTAGCAGTAGACAATTTACAGAAGATGTATACAGTGGATGACTATCAGTTTGCATTGTCTATTATACCTTTAGGCATTCTTATTGCGGCCATATTGACCTTCTTCTTAAAAGAAACACACGCTCATGCTCACAAATAGAATGATGAACAAAAAACAAATGATGTTTGGTATCCTGGTCTGCTTTGTCGGAGCTGTATTTTACTGTTATGAGTTTATACTTCGAATTATTCCAGGAGCCTTACAGTCCGAATTAAGCGCTGCTTTGGGACATATTTCTGCAACCACATTTGGCCAGATATCGGCATTATATTACTTTGCCTATTCACCAATGCAGATGCCAGTAGGTATGTTGATGGACAGATTTGGTCCCAGGAGATTGTTAACCTTTGCCTGTCTGTGTTGTACCCTGGGTTCCTGGATGTTCACGCTGACTTCCTCCATGTTTCTTGTTGGATGTGGACGCTTTTTAGTAGGATTTGGCTCCTCATTTGCCTTTGTGGGTGTTTTATCCTTGACCTTACATTGGTTACCAAGACGTTATTTTTCTTTAGTAGCCGGTTTGATTACAACCCTGGGCATGTTGGGGTTGGTTTACGGTGAGGTAAAAATTACTGAATGGTCTATGAGTATTGGTTGGGAACAAGTTCTAATACTAATAGCTGTTATTGGTTCAGCCCTCAGTCTGTTAATGTTCTTTGTTGTTCGAGATGGTCCTGAAGGGTTCCAACCCAATAAATATCCTTTACCTGAGTTTTTTCATAATGTACTGAAAGTACTCATGTCACCTGAGGTTTGGTTGATTGGATTTGTTGGAGCATGCCTCTATACCTCATTATCCGTTTTCGGTGAGTTGTGGGGTAAAACCTATTTGGAACAAGCTCATCATTTAACTAAAGTTGAGGCTGCCAAGACTGTATCCGCAGTATTTCTTGGATGGGCTGTAGGAGCACCTATTGCCGGCTATTTATCCGACAGTACTGGCAGACGGGTTTTACCCTTAGTTATTGGCGCAATTTTATCGCTGATTTGTATTAGTTTGGTATTGTACTGCCCTGGATTATCCTATCTTAGCTTAAATATTCTGTTGTTTTTATATGGTGTGTTCAGCGCTACAGAAATTATTGTCTTTATTATGGCAAAAGAATGCAGTGGAGCTAAATTATCCGGTACAGTATTTGCAGCAACCAACATGATCGTGACTTTAGGTGGTGTTGTATTTCAACCTTTAGTCGGCAAATTATTGGATACCTTTGGCGATAGTGGCATAGTAGGTGGTGAGCATATCTATACCGTCGAAGATTATCAGGTTGCTTTGTCCATACTGCCTATTTCTTTGTTGCTAGTGACTATTCTTGCTTTTTTTATTAAAGATCATTCTGTTAATTCGTAAATTGAACATCATATTGAATCCCGCATTTGGTTATCCATAAGGCAGTAAAGGCTTCCCAAATGCAGGCTCAGCACTCTTTAATCCAGGACTCAATCCTTTGATCATGAGTCATAACTATTGGTTAATCTATTTATACAATGTAGTCTACTTCTGTGTTTTGGGGACACTGGCTAACCATTCTGGAAGATGGTACGCGATTTACTTAAGGCCCGGTCAGGGGTATATCACCCTGACCTGTATGAAAAAGAGAACATGTCGTTCACACGTCCGCCTCGCTGTAGTCATCTGCCCAATACATTATGAGATGTTAGCAGACTATGGCCTTACACGGGCTGAATAGCTTTCTTCTTTCTTGGCACGGATCTCAAACTCTCGGATTGATGAGTCTAGTTGCGTTACAAACTCATCACGAATTGCCTTATTTTCTTTTTGGTGATCAAACCGTGTTGGTTCTTTGTTAATGGTGCTTAATGTACCATCACATGCGTCAATGAACACACGCATCAAAGAGGAGTGCATCTCGCTATTGACATGAAAATGTTTACTAGTCTTTGGAAGCCTGGCGTAAAGAAGAGATTGATAGATTTCTTTCATCTTCAAGATGTCTTCGGCAGTCAATATGAAGATACCTAATTTCTGAACTTCCGTCATCCAGTATAAGGAAATTTCAGCACATTTAAGCACCATTCTTGAGTTTTGGCGCTGCTCGTCAAGAGAGAGCCACGCTGGATCCCATGCATTACTAAATACTAAAGCGGATGCCACTACGTGGCTGACATAACCCTCATATCCGTGTCTACGTATCAAGGCGCGTCTTTGTAAATGGGGACTGGAATGTCTTTCTTTGGGAGTCAGATGCGTGTGCAACCACGTTGACCACATCTCATACGATGACGCTTTGATGCCAAGGTTAATCTCAAGATAACGCATATAAAAATCTCTATAGGACTTTAGATCACATGGATCCGATAGAATACCTGGAATCGATGAATCATCTATATCACTTGAATGTCCAGATGAGTCATCATTATCGAGTAAATGCACAGAGCCATCACTAGCTTGAACTAACAAAGGTTCTCTTTTGAATAAGAGGGGTGAAGCATCTGATGGTGTGCGAGGCCGTTGGGAGTAAGATAAACGAAGGGAAGCCGTAGTATTATTTGTTATTGAACCAGAACGAGTTGGCGTATGCTTGCTACTCTCACTTTGCACATTAGGCAACAGATCGCTATCTGGAGCATCTGGAGTTTTTGATGACGATGGCGCGTTAAACTGGAGCTCGTTTAAAGTGCCAACGATAAAACCCATGATCAATAATCCGCCAGCAAGGTAAAACAACGCGTTCCCTCTATAACAAGGCTTAAGCCAAAATACCTGTTGAACGGAATCGCAAAAATGCTTTCCTCTTCTGCGTTTGGCTTCATCCCCAATACTTCGTCGGTAGCTATCTACAGCCGCTGGATGGTATTTACTTTGGGTGACCGGTAGGTGTGTTCTGCCATTATTCTTTTTGTGGCCGGACATAGAGAATCTCCTTATCTGATTTTTTTTAATTTTGAAACGGTCATTTCGCAGGCAAGATTAGAATTTTTTTAATACCTCCATGAAATCTAAAAAAACTGAATTATGGTATACGAACCGATAAATTAGGCACCAATGTTCCAGTTTGCCGCTTTATATCATGAAGTCTTCATAAAAGGAACAGTTTCGGCATATCATAAGCAATGTGTTGTTTTTATGTATGCGCCAGGGCCTGTCGACAATTACCTTTCTCGGCTGCAAATCATCTCAATTGCCGCAGCGAGAAGATCCCTATTTCACCAGGTTGTTTGTTTCGCATAACCAGGCAATATGTGAATGCAACAAAGATTTATATCCAGGTACACTAAACCGCGAGAAATGACTACCTGGAATAGGGATAAGCGCACGGCTGTCCCATTAAAAATATGACGTCTTTCCGAGCGTAGCGAGGAATCTCCTGCAAGGTTGCACGATCCCATTAAAATGCGGCCATTAAAATCATATCAAGAGTTGATTCTCACGAGCCAGCCTTTTTCTGCAGGCGCCTAATACTCATATCCTTAAATTTCTTTTTGGTATTTTGTAACACGTTCAAAATAATATGCCGAACCGTCGCCATATTTTCAGGAGCATGATCTTTGCGTACGTCTGATGACATCATTAAATTCCTTGTAAAAAAAAAGAGTTTAAAAGGTAATGATAATTAATGCATTAATTCAGATTGTGCCAATTTGCAGGAGATTCCTCGCTACGCTCGGAAAGACGTCACATTTTTAATGGGACTGTCGTGGGGATAAGCGTATTTTTTTTCGCTATGCAGTAGTCATCCTTACAGCTTTTCCTGTCAATAACGAAGGGTTTCGATGGTGGAATAACGCTGTTCAATCACAGCCAAAAGGCGTTCATTTTCCTGTTGTAATTGCTCTATTGTCAGGGATGAAACAGCAGCCATTTTTATAATTCGTACTACGTTCTGGATAACGTTTTTTTACTTAAAAACAGCAATCAGCTCCTTAACGGGTTGGCGCAGGCTGGACTGACAATTAATCCATCTAGAGACTGAAAAACTGTTAATCTCAGCTTCCCGGTACTGTTTGCGAGTGAATGCAGTATCATGGTTGGATATAATTACTGGAATGCCTCTGGATGCTGTTGCTCGGGCTAATTCAGCCAGCTCAATCTGATCCTCATTAGAAAATTTGGTTTGGGTATAAGGCAGCGGTTTGGTGTGTTCGCTTATTGGGACATAGGGTGGATCACAATAGATGACATCCCCTTTTTCCGCAAGTTCAAAGGTTTTTCTAAAATCATTATGAATAAACTGAGCCTGTATGCTTTTTTTATGAAACAGAAGCATTTCCTTAAGTGGAAAATAAGGCTTTGAGTAGAGTCCAAAGGGGACATTATAAATGCCTTTGGAATTGTAACGGCAAAGACCGTTGTATCCATGACGATTTAGATAGAGAAACATCGCTGATTTTTTTTGAGAATGATTGAGTTTATTGAACTCTTCTCGAAGCTCATAATATTTTTCTTTACAGTTCATCTCAGGTTGAAAATACCTGCTGCAATAGTTAATAAATAATTCACCCTTTTTTTGCAGGGTAGTAAATAGTTGAATAAGATCCGAATTGCCCTCGGCCAAAAGATAAGAGGGGTAATTTGTATTCATAAAAATAACGCCAGAACCAGAAAATGGCTCAATCAAACGTTTGCCGGATGGAAGAGAGTTGATGACTTGATCAAGACAATTGTATTTGCTTCCAGCCCATTTTAGAAAGGGTCTTATTTTTGTCATGGAGTATATTCGTATATATTTGCTTGAAGTATCGCTTATTTTGAAGTTAAAAAACAGCCAAAAGTCTCATTTATATTCAGCACATTGACCATTCATTTTCGCAGCGAAAGGGTCCTTGAGAATGAATGGTTAAGCAATTTTGGCGTAGAATAGAATCTGCCCGCGAGATCAATACATAATGGCGATAATAAGTAATCCTAGAGCAATAAAACCAATGAGGCTTAAAGCTGAATTACCTCCAGGAACCATATGTCCTTCACTAGGAGCCAAGATGCATGTTTGGCGCCCTTTCCAGGCCATTATTGCAGGCAACAGGAGTAATAATATGACGCAGCAGATACCCGCGTAGTTTAACGCATGCAGGTATATTCCCGGGTTTATTAATACAACGGCTAGAGGCGGTAGAAAAGTAAGCGCGAGAGTATATTTGCCTTGAGTTCCAGATTTTTTAAGTTTCAAGCCATCCGCCAGGAAATCGAACAACCCTAAAGAGACTCCAAGGAATGCGGTAATCATGCAGATGGATGTAAAGAAGCCAAAAAAGCCACTGATCCATTGATTATGAATGGATTGATTGAGGGCTTCAGTCAGGCCGCTGGTGGCATGGTCGGAGTTCATCAAGGCGATCAAGCCATTATCGCCTTCACGTGCTACCACTCCCATTATGACAGCATCCCAGACTATGTAGCACAACAAGGGAATTAAAGAACCGAATAAAATGACTTTTCTTAGAGTACGGATGTCATCTTCAAAATAATCACGCAAACTGGGCACTATGGATGCAAAACCAAAAGATGCTACCAGGATCATCAACATTCCGGTAAATGCACGCGCAGAACCACCACTTAAACCCTCTGTGGAGACGTGGGGGCTGATAATGGCTACCAGTAAAACATAAACGCCCAGTTTTCCAAACATTAACCCACGATTGACGTAATCAACTGAACGTATTCCGTTATATACAACAAGGCTAAACAAGGCTGTGAAAATAATGGAAGTCAGCCAATTCGGCAAATCAATGTTTATTTTATGCAACAGACTGTTGAATACATCGCTGCCACCAGAGATGTATGCTGCAAGCAGAGTGTATAAAAGAAACAAATAGGTTATCCAGGCGATGATTTGTCCTGGCAAACCCAGGGTTGATTTGGCCATGGAAATCATATTGCTACCGACAGGAAGACGCATATTCACTTCGAGTACTAATAGCGCTCCGGAAGTCATAACCAGCCAACAGAACAAGAGGAAGAAAATGGAGTTTCCAAAGCCTACTTCAGCTGTTGATACAGGCAAAGCCAGCATTCCGCCGCCAATGGATGTACCGACAATAAGTAAAACACCGCCTATTAATTTTGAATTGAGCACTTAATTATTATCCAAATCAGTACAAATATAGAACACAATGATACTTTATTCTTCAGAGGAAGTCAATCAGTTTTATGGGGAAATATGACTGTTTTTAAACCAGAAATCCCCATAGTTCATGGATCAATAAAGCGATTGATACAAGAATAACTGCCCATTGAGTTAGTGATCCGCCAGGTACAATAAATGCCGGGTTAAAATGCTTCCTGCCAAAATAACACATGAGTGCTGGCAAAAGAAGTAGCAAAATAATGCAAAAAATACCCGCATAACTCAGAGCATGAATATAGGCGCCAGGATAAAAGATGACAATGAGTAATGGAGGTATAAACGTTAAAAGAAACAAGCCAACTCCATGCGTTCCAGTGTCACGCCATTTCAAACCATCGGCAAGAAAACTGTACAGACAGAGTGATACTCCGAGAAAAGCAGTGAGCATGCAAATGGATGTGAAAAAATTAAAAAAAGCGCTAATGGTTGAGTTATTTACTTTGTCTGATAGAAGGCCGGCCAGTGCACTTGTTGTATGGGGATTTTGCATTAAACTTTCAAGTCCCTGACTGCCCTCAGAGGGCAGGGTTCCCATAATGACGGCATCCCAGGCTATGTAGCATATTAATGGGATTAAGGAACCGATGAATATCACTTTCTTCAATTTTGTGATGTCATCATTAAAATACTCTCTCAAATTCGGGACAATAATAGCAAAGCCAAAAGAGGTGATTAATATCATGATTGAGCCGCCAATATAGCTCAGTTCCCCTTGTTTAAAATGGTGCACATCGATGTGGGGAGCTATAAGAACAATCAGCACAAAATAAACGGCTAGCTTGCCAAACATGAGTGCTCGATTAGCAAAATCCACATAATGGATGCCGCCATAAACGACTAAACCAAAAAACAAGGTAAACAATGTACTGGCTTGCCATTCGTTGAGATGAAGCCCAATTTTAAAGAGTATGCTGTTGAGTACATCCGCTCCTCCTGAAATATAGGCGGAGAGCAGGGTATAAAGTAAAAAAAGATAACTTATCCAGGCCGCTAGTAAACCATAGTTTCCTAGTGTGGCTGCTGCCATGGAAACCATGTGTTTTCCTCTGGGTAAATACAAATTTGCTTCCAGGATAAAAAAGGCTCCCAAAGTCATAAAAGCCCAGCAGATAAATAAAACGATAGATGATTGCCAAAACCCGGTAGAAGCATTGGCAACGGGCAGGGCAAGCATGCCTCCGCCTATGGAAGTACCGACGATGAGCAGGATGCCGCCTATAAATCTGGAACGCATTAATCAGCCTTATTTTGTATACATTATTGGAGTTTGGGCTTGTGCAAGTCCATCAAACCATTGAATTTCAATCCGTCTGTTTTGTGCGCTTCCATGTATCAGTTTATTATCTGATACGGCATTTTTGTCTCCATAACCTTCCGCTTTGAGTCGGCTGGCAGATATATTATTTGCCCACAAGAAAGTGAGCATGGTTTCTGCCTGCGCCTGAGAAAGCATTTTTTTATGGTAACGTGATCCGACATTATCTGTAAATCCGGCTACGTAAATCCGGCTTTTCGGATAGAATTTTAATAATCTGATGATGTTATTTAAACCGGGATAGCACAGTTCATTGAGTCGTGGACTCCCGAACATAAAATATTTATCGGTAGGCACAATCAGCAATCTGGTATCACCGTACTGGATGAATTCAATATCCTGTTTTTTTAAATCCTTGATAATTTTAGGTTTGGAATCTTTATAAAGACCTGAGGCCGCACCAATTGCTCCACCAATACCTGCTCCGAGAAGGGTTCCTGATACAGTTCCACTGGCAATAGCGCCAATAGCCGCACCACCTGCTGCTCCTTGGGCAGTTTTGCGAGGAGCTCGAGGATCTGGCCTAAAATTATTATACGGCGGATGAAAGCAACTACTTAATAAGCAAATCATTAATCCAATGCTGAGGACTCGTGTTTTGGTTGCGTTGAGTGACATTTCCACTCCTTAGATCAGTAATTTAATCATTATTAAGCATCTGGTCCAATTTCGCAATGCAACTAGCAGGTAAACATGCAACATAATTACTTCGGTGAGGTTAAAAACCTGGTGTGTTCCTGATTCTCGCGTTCTATTCAGCTTTATTAATTACTGTTCTGATTAAGAAATTAAATAAAATTCCTCCAATAATTTATTGATATTAATGGGTTTTTGGAAGAAGCCGATGTATTTATCAGGTCTTACTAAAATAAGCGACGGCTTTTTGAGACCAAAATGCTGATGAACGCGTTGCTGCTCATCAATCCAGAAAGTAACTGAATCATTGGATTGTACTGATTTTTTGGTACTTACCCAATGAACTTTTAATGAATGAGGATATTTATGTGCCAGATTTATAGCGGTTTGCATCAATTGGGTTATTTTTCTTTTCTTTAGACCTTCGAATAGAAACACATGGTGCAGAACTCCCTGAGTAATTGCTGTACTGCTCATGGTTTGTTGGGTTTCATTATGAATCAGTTGAAAAGCAGGCAAATAATCACCGGCAGAGAGACGCCTGGCGCTGCCAGATTGATGCACTATCGGGCTTTGAGCATAGGATATTGCAAGCTCTGCTATATTCTTCGTCATGTACTTCATAATTGGATTGATAGAACTCATAACACGAATGAACACATTACGGAGCTTCATCAGGACAGGATTGGTGATTAACATCAATCTGGTCATTTTGTCGGTCGTTTTAATGACTTCACGGCCCACAGGGAAACGTTCTTCATGATAACTGTCTAATAGTTCGGGTTTTGCTTTTCCTTTATTTACCAGAGCAAGTTTCCATGCCAGATTATAAATGTCTTGTATCCCCGTGTTCAAACCCTGTCCACCCATCGGACTATGAATATGAGCAGCGTCTCCAGCAAAGAAAATCCTGTCGTATCGATATTCTTGAATTTGACGATGGTGGATATTGAATTGGCTAATCCAGACAGGATTTGAAAGAGTAGCTGGATCAGACGAGCGCAGTCTGAATTCGTGAATTATATCACCCAGGGTTGGTTCGTTCGTGCTCTCTTGTGGTGCAGTCAGAACAAGACGATAGCGTTTGTTACCCATCGGAAAGCAGGCTAAAGGCCCCCGATCACTGATGTATATCGTCATATGAGTTTCAGGGATACTCCAGTCTATTAATAAATCAGCCAACCACCAGGCCTGTTTGTACTCAGAGCCTTTAAATTCAGCATCAACTTGTTTTCTGACGGTACTGTGAGCCCCATCACAGGCAATGAGCCATGTTGCATTGAGTAACTCAAACTTATTATTGGGCTTCTTAATGGTGGCTGTGATCTCTTCAGGAGTCTGAATCAGGTGAGTTAATTCGGTTTCCCATTCGACGTTAATCCCTTGTTGCTCAAGATGTTGATATAAAATGGCTTCTGTCTGATTTTGCGGGAGATCGATCAGGTAGTGTCTGTTGGCTTCAATTGCTGCAAATGAAGCAGATACCAGATCTGCTCCTTTGGATTTAAACACCACACCTTCAATGGGAAGTCCTTGCTTAAGCACCTCGTCCAAAAGGCCACAGTCCTCCAATACATCAAGAGTTCGAATATGCAGACCCAGTGCTTTGGAGTGAACACTCAGTGTATTTTTTTTATCGATTATACGATAGGTTAATCCATGTCGTGTGAGTTCATTGGCGCAAAATAACCCGACAGGTCCTGCACCAACAATAAGAACATCAATGTTATCCTGAGACACGATTTTTATTCCTTCTTTAATTCATTGCTAAAATGGGTGTACTGTCCAATGATTGAGATCCTTTATTTGCCTTGGGAGGACTAAAAAATGAGATCAGATTCTTTTCACGCTCAGACTCATTATTTACGTGATCCAGGGTTTTGAACTCTTCAAAGCAATCGAATCCCTCGTGGATTGAACTCGCCGTTAACAGGGCGGAACCAAGAGATAACAGGAGTCCACTGATGGGATCACAAACAAGTAAGGGGATACCTACAGAGATGCAGGAAATATAGAATAAAGCGGATGCTGCTGCCCAAAACATTAATTCACAAACTGTGATTAAATTATGGATAATAATTCCTATTTGTTTTATTTCAGTCCACTTATCAATTGTGTTCAGTGCTTGGTCTGCTGATAATTCTCCTTGACTGACCTGAGAGAGGAGAAGTATTAAATTTTGATAGTCTTCAAGGACGTTGATTTTGGTTGATTTGTCTTTTGCCCCATGATAGTGATGAGCATAGAATGATTTAACCTGGCGTAATTGTTCTTCGATGGTTCGTGTCAATTCAAGATTTGTAAAAATGTTGTCGAATGCTTGATTGCACTGTTCCATACAAGCATTAAGATCTAAAGTATTTTTGGTATAAGGCATAATTCACGCTATCAATATTAAGTGTTTTTTATCGCAATCGAGTAACGCCTCAATTATTCAAGGATGCCCTATCCTGAGGTTATTATGACATCCAGAGGGTATCGAGTAGTTACCGTATCGGCAGTATATAGTTACCAAGACTTACGAAACAAGATAATCTTGAAGGCTTTGACTCACTCCGTCATCAAGAGTTGTTAACTTGTAAGTAGAGCCTATTGTTGCAAGTAATCGCTTGTTGTCCAGACGTTTTGAACTCTCTATAAATTCCCGCTTCATTGGACTGGCTTTATCCCAAATCTGTTCCCATGATTCATAGGATGCTTCTTCTATTCCAAGGTTTTTCGCAACCAATTGTTGTAAACTGCCCATAGTCCTGGGATCGCCATCCGCTATGTTGTAAAGAGCATGAGGGACTTTGCTCTGGCCGAAGAAAGCAGCAATTTGTGCTAAATCCTTTACAAAAATATGGTTAGTATAAGGGGCTCTGTCTAACGCCATGATGGCTGTTTTGGTTTTGGCAGCATCAATGGGTAACCGATTCGGGCCGTATATTCCTGCAATTCGCATTAATACCACCTCTATATTGTGATGGGTGCAAAAGGATAACCATTGCTGCTCTGCATCAAGGCGACGTTGTTGACGGGAATTATGGATGAAGCAGGGCGACTCTTCAGTAACCCATGCACCGTGATGATTACCGTATACACCACTGGATCCAAAATAGAGTACCTTCCTTGCTTTCAATACACTCTGGCCAAGAAATTGCCTTAAAAAAACATCCTGAGTTCCGTCAGCTGGCGGTGGGATCAGGTAATAGACAACGGTATCCGGTTCAGTCCAGTTAAAAGGTTGATTTAAGTCTGTTTTTATATGATTTAAGCCCGGAAGCGCCATCTCCTCGTTTAAATGCCGGGAAAGGGCGGTAACCTTTTGTTGTTTTTTTAGTAGCTCTTGAGCTAAATAAAATCCGCAATAACCGTATCCAATAATGAGATGATGCATGTGGGGATTCCTGTTTGATTGGTTGGTTAATATATCTTCGTTAGTATTCATTAGAGTTATCAGTCACTTTGAATCGGCAGAGATTTTGGAAATCACATTGTTCACAGAGTGCCTTGGTTGCCGGCTGAGGCAGGCAGAGCCCTTTTTGAAATTCTTCAGCCAAAGCTGTTAATTGCTGGTGCCACTCGTTACGGCGATTTTCCCATGACTCCTCTGCTTTTAAAGTGCTGATACCCTTAATATCCAGTTTGTTCTCACTTAATCCGCTGCAGATTATTTTACCTGTTTTTAATTGCATTAATAATAGAGTATTAATTTCTTCATCAAGAAGGGTATAGAGTAATAGTTGAGGTTCTGTTGGTCTAGTTTCATTCCAGGGTTTACTGGCAGGCAGACTGCTTTTATAATCGATGACCCATTTCGAATCCTCAACTCGATCCAGGCGATCCACTCGTACATTAAAATCCAGTCCTGCGAGGTTCAATGTGTAGGATTCTTCCAATGCAGCGATTTCAAATTCAGGTCTGCGTTTTTCCCATTCCAGTATGGAGTGTACCAATCGTTTCAGGCGAATGAACTCTACATCTTTTATGAGTTCCGGTAGTGCTTGGGTATGAAATAGTCTCACCTTGGATAGGGCTGATTCAATGGCTTGTTCGATGTATTGCTCCAGAGTTCTGGAGTTTAACTGGAGTAAATTTTTTTGATTTTCCAGATGACGCCAGAGTACTTCCATGACTTTATGTACGATAATTCCCTTCTCCTTGGCATCCAATCCATCTGAAGCAGGTTGAGACGGTTTTGCTTTCAGACGATGTTCTGCAAAAGCTTTAAAAGGACATTTTGCCTGGTAGGAAAGTAATGCAGTACCCCCGGATATTTGTTCCGTTGCTAAAATGGGAACCATGTAGATTTCATCATGAGGGATTAATTCATTGTGATGCATTGGGTCGACGGGTATTGAACAGAGGGTATAAGAGGGAAAATCAATAATCAAGGAACAGGGTAAATTAGGTGTATCGTCCTGAAATCGAGCATAACTGAATACCGTTTCAGCACTTCCTTGTCTCAATCGATGCAAGGTTTGTTTTGCAAAGGCCAATTCACGGGCTGGAAGGCTATGTGGCATCAGGAGTCTACGTTGCATGTCCTGAGGAATAAAGGCTGACAATCGTGGTTTTTGTGGTAAACATTGGTCTGTTAAACCCATGACCCATAAGCTGTCAAATTCGCATCCCGATGCTTCCAACAAGCCTGATATTTGAATTGGCGCCTGGTTTTTTTGAGCCTGGAAAATGGTATTGTCGGCAAGATGCATCAAGGCATCAAGCGCTTCATTGTGACTCAGGGTAGCACTGATTAAATGCAGTTGCCTGAATTCATCGAACAGTGATGCAAAACGATGATAACACTGATAATTTTCCGAGTTTAATCCATAATCACCAGGAAACCCGAGTACGTTTAATCGGTTCTGAAACAGGTCTATCCATTGTTGGGGGGATGCTTTTTCAGGATAAGGATTCATTGATTTTAATCGTTTTGCTAATTGCGGTGCCAGATGAGTAACTTCCTTGATAAAAGACTGTAGTTGAATCGATTGATTTTGCAATAAAGGATTGTCTTGCAGAATTTGAGAGCGGTTTAAAAATTCTTGCTGGGCAGCGCCAAGATAAGGGGATTGCAGCAATAGAGCGGCCTGGAAATGATTGAGAAGATCAGGTTTCAAATTTAACCAGACCAAGGCATGAGCCACAAGAGGAAATTCACTCAAAGGCTGACCCAGAGAAATATTAACGCACTGAGGATCAAAATGTTGCTGAATGATCCTTTTTAAGGGGCGTGATTCTTGCTGTAAATTGGGAACGACGACTCCAATTTTTTGTTCGCCACTTTCTATTTTTAATTTCAACCAGGCTATAAGTTGCTGATATTCTTCTTTAATGTCCTTGGCTGCAAAAACTCGAGGCGCTTCTGTGTGTTGCTTCAAATCATAACGGTATTGAGTTATTTTGTTGTTGTCCAGATGGTTTTGCAAAGCCAATTGTTGCGGATTAAAATCATCAAAGCAGACCCAAATCACCGGTTGTGAGAATAGGGATTCTTCTGTTTGCAGAATGTAAGGAATAATTTGATGTTCATTAACCGCATGTAACTGGCGCAGCTGTTTATTAACATGCAACCACCATTGTTGAAATGTGCGGGTCTGCGGTGTGTAGTGAAACTCAGGGTTATGAGGATCAACTTGCCATTGTTGGCATTGTTCCCAGGCTTGCATAACAGCGCTTAGCAATCCTTCGCTATAAGTTATTTCTGGTTCTGATTTAATTATTTTACGCCATAAATGTTGGCACTGAGCATCATTTAATAATAGGGGATGCGGCAGATCGGGACGTTGCATGATGAGCTGGTTGAAGGCTTTCAACAATGCGGTTTTGTATGGGTAACATTTGGGTTTGACTGTAGTTTTCGCAGCACAGTAGCTGAAGTAGTCTTGCAGTAAAGCCCCGCTTAAACGATTGTTGGGAGTTATAACTGTTGCACCTTGAGCTAATAAATCAAGCAGTCTGTTTTTATTATTTAAATCCTGCATTGGTTAAAACCTATTGATTATAACGTACTAGTTCAAGTGAGTATCTGCTCAAAAATTTCATAAAAAAACACCGCATACTAGGCTCTGTTGACAATTCAAGTTTCTACGTCCCGCGACCTGTTCGCGGGATCCAATTCACTCTTTATAGGCGCAATATATTCTTGTTTTGCGCACGATCTATCGATTCCGCGAACAAGTCGCGGAAAGTAGGCTTGAAAATAAACAAATGTCAACAGCCCCTAAGAAAAATATGGTGTATTCTGGATATATTGGGTCGCTGCACTTTGGTTCGTTATCAGTTTAACGAAGCGTCTAATGCACCCTGCGGGGATGTGCAACCTTTGATTTTACCAATGTTGGATTGGTCACCCGTTTGCGCCGTTCTTGAGTATGCAGGATATCGTATACTAATTGGCCTCGTAAATACATAGCTGCAAAACCTGCAATAATTGACAGAATAAATCCGAACAAAATATAACTATAAGCCAGGATAACTAAATAGAAATACACCAGATCACGAAATTTGGCTATAGAAAACAATTTAGCATATTCTTCTGTCATAAATAACAAAAGACCTAAATCGAATATAGGCAATGAGGCAATGACCATAGTAAATCCAAGCCAAAATGTTTTAGACTTATAGGGTTTTTTGCAGTGGACAATACTTTCACCAAAGATTGCTCCAGTACAGACTGCAACAAATAGTCCTAAAATCACCGCTTTAAAAACGGGAATAATTTGATCTACCCCAATAGAATCCAGAAGTGCGTTAATGATAATTGTACCGGGTACAGACAATAAGCCGAAGTAGATTGCTGCCAGCAATCGCGGATGGGACATGGCGAGGGCGGGATCCTGTGTTTTCATAGTTCACCTGAATAGTGTTATATTCCATGTGTACTATTTTAGTACATTATTCGATTGTTTGGTGAAATTGTAGTGACATTTATCAATCTATTTTTTTAATTGTTTTAATCCGAGTTGGTGCATTTTGGCAATATTTTGTTCTGGAATCAGAGAGGTGTCGCCATAGGCTGAAATGGCCTTTTCCAGCAAGTCCTCTCGAAGGAGATGAACCATGGGATAGGGGGAGCGATTGGTGTAATTGGTTACATCGTCAGGATCAGTATCTGCAAAAAAATAATCAGGATGAAAGCTGGCGACTTGATAAATCCCTTCATAATCTTGAAGTATGATGAGCTGCTCGGCCAGATCGATAAAATCCAGATAATTAAAAAAATTTTTGAACGATTCAGGATAGACAATTAATGTGGTTTCAATGTCTGGTTTTTCATCTAATAAACGAATTTCCGAGATTAACTCCTCGAGTGCTTGTGCCTTTTTGATGGCAGGCGAGACATGAATTCTTAATCCTTTTTTATTAACAGTCCTTTTGGCGAAGGGGCAAATATTATGCTCTATGATAAAAGTACGTACCCAATTTAAGGTCTGCTCAGCTATTAAATCGTGATTATTCTGCATTGTGGCTTAATAAGACATAGTTGTGCTGGATAGTGTACAGATCCGGGCCCAAATTGCAATTTTGTCCAGGCTCTGTTGACCATAATGGTCAACAGAGCCTAAACAGGGTAAACGACCAATTAATTCCCAGTTAGGACCATTAACTACTGCTCAGCATGAGCTATTGGGCACTTAGGCTAAAACTCATGGTTTGAGTTCGAGCATCATTTTGTTTTAGTTTCGCAAAAAATGTAAGCGCATTGGATTCATGATCCCGTAAATACCAAAATGATTCAATGATGCAAAATGTGTTCTTATCTTTAAAATCGCCTGCACCAAGCTGCCCGTTAATATTTCGTCCACACCCAGCCAATATCGGTTGATTGGTTTTAGTTCGGCCTATTATTATGGTGTGTCTTTCCCCTGCCAATACTTCATCAACTGCCGCTATTTCCTCAGGTAGATCGATCACAGTAAATACGGATTGATTGGTGTTATTTCCCGTACCCAGTTGTCCAAATTCATTATAACCGCATAAAGCTACCATGGGTTGATTATCCTGGTTTTTGCCGCAAATGATGGTATGGTAACCGCCTGCCCCGATGAGGTTGACTGTCTGCATTCCTTCAGGTAATGAAACAGGGGTAAATTGATTGGCATTGGGTTGTTCTCCCAGACCTAGCTGTCCCAGGTGATTTGTTCCACACGTTAACACTATAGATTTGTTGTTTTCATCCAGGCCTAAAATTACGCTGTGACGAATTCCTGCTTTAATGTCTGCAATTTTTTTTATGCCTTCTGGCAATTGGACCAGGGTGAATTGATGACGATTCAGTTCATCCGAGGTACCCAGTTGGCCATGAGCATTTGCACCACAAGCTGCGATTAATAATTGTCCGTTTTTGTCTTGCCCACTAATCAGGTTATGGTAGCCACCAGCACAGATTTTATCGATGCAGAGCATTTCTTCTGGCACACTGATCTGGGTGAAATAATTTCTGCGAATCGTGTCACCGGTACCTAATTGCCCATATTCATTATAACCGCATACTGAAACAATTATATGATGTTCTTTATCATGCCCATAGATTATGGAGTGAAGACATCCGGTGACCAATTGTTTTAATTGTGTCATGTGTTCTGGTAATTTGATTGGAGTAAATTGGTGGGTATTAAATGGACTACTTGAATCGATCTGGCTTTGAATATTGTCTCCATAAGCAATGACCATAGGGTGATTGCTTTTGTCATAACCACAAATCACAGTAAGGAAATGACTTGCCCGCACACTGTGAACATTGACCATTTCCTTGGGTAATGTGAGAGGAATGAATCGTTTTTGGTTTTTGCTACCGGGTGACCCTAGTTGATGGTACTCATTGTTTCCTGTTCCAAGCAGTACCGATTTTCCTTGCACAAGGGTTAGCAGGAAGGTTGCATCGCCACCGCAAAATGCTTGCAAGGAACTTAATTTTCTTTTGTTTAATTGAACGTGGCAGTCACTATCTTTGAGTAGTGCCGCAGTGAGTTTGTTCAGGAGTAAGACATTATAACAATCTTGAGTTGAGGTGCATTTTAATGCAATTTCCAGCCAGATGTCTTTGGGGAGAGGGACTGATTGAATCATTTTAGAGGAACTTTGTTCGTTTAACTCTTTACTAAACATGATGACGTACTCCTTCTTAAGTCCTATCCAAGTTTGCCTTCAAGATGTCCGAAAAGTGTAGAGATGTCAATCAATTGTTTTCTATTCAGGTTAAGGTGGCTATGTTATGATCAAATTTTAAGGTGTCATTTGAATGGAATTTGAAACGAGTCCTAATACGCCTTGATTGAAAAATACACAGTACTTGACCAAAAGTATCAAAATGAACCCAATACTGTATATACTTAAATAATAAGCACCAATGGAATTCTGTTATGCAGAAAATATGCAGGTTAATTTACAAAATAATAGGATGGAGAATTGTTGGGGAATTACCCAAGGATAAAAAATACATCATCATCGTTGCTCCTCATACCAGTAACTGGGATTTTGTAATCTGTCTGTGCGCTCGTTTTATTGTTGGAGTTCGAGTTAATTTTTTGGCTAAAAGCCAATTGTTCATTTTTCCTTTTGGCCTTGTTTTTAAAGCCATTGGCGGCTCGCCTGTTGATCGCTCCAGAAAAGGAAATCAAGTAGATAAAGTTGTGGAGTTGTTTCGTACCAGTGATGAATTGCGGTTAGGATTAGCTCCGGAAGGAACACGCAGTTCGGTCACTCGATGGAAAGAAGGTTTTTATCATATTGCTTGTCAAGCGCAAATACCGATAGTAATGATAGGTCCAGATTATGCTACTCGGGAAATCAGGATACACGAACCCTTTTGGCCGACAGGAGATATTAATAATGATTTCCCTAAAATTATTGAGTTCTTCAGGACGATAAAAGGATATAGACCTAAAGAGATACCGGATTATCAACCAAAAATCAAGTGACTATTCCTGCTTCAAATGTGCTGTAGAACAAAAAGAATGTTTTGATGCGATTATCCATCGCAAGAATTAAACGAACAAATGGACCCCCCGCTTTCGCGGAGGGTGACAGGGGGAAGGTAGGGTGACGCAGGGTGATGAGGAATGGTGGTGAGTGGCGGTGAGTGACAGAGGGGCTGCTGTGTTTGTTTGTGTAGATAGCCCGTATCAGAGAGGATTAATACGGGCGATGAAGAAGGAATTGTATTTAAAGATGCTTTCGTAATATGTCCAGTTCACTCTGCATTTTTTCAATTTTTTCGAGCAGTTCAAGTGCTAATGTGACTCCGGGTAAATTAATTTCCAAATCTCGGTGCAGTCGGAATGCAGATTCAATGCGTCGTAGGGCTTTTTCATCTATTGCAATGCGTTTAGGATCCGTTGGTTGATTCGGGAAGAAACCATATTCAATCATCTCAGTGAGCAACTCTTCAGGAATATGGTATTTATGACATACTTCGATAAAGGTATACGTGGTCGTTTCTTCAATAAGCATGCCGGTTAAAAGATTATTTCTACTCATGCTATGC
Organism: Legionella moravica DSM 19234; assembly: GCF_000423305.1. GTDB lineage: Bacteria > Pseudomonadota > Gammaproteobacteria > Legionellales > Legionellaceae > Legionella > Legionella moravica. The sequence continues at coordinate 30,534 of NZ_AUHS01000025.1, forward strand.
TCCCATTTTCTCACGTGGATTGAAAGGCATTACTTCCGCCATTTTTTTATAAACCTCTTTTGCTGCTTCTGAAGTTGCTGGGGGAGTAATTATTTTTAACAGAACGTATTGATTGCCAGGGGTTGCTCCGGGTAATCCACGGTTTTTAATTCTGAGTTTTTGCCCGCCTTGGGAGCCAGGGGGAATTTTTAAGTCAATTTTTCCACTGAGTGTGGGCACTATTACCGTAGTGCCTAATGCTGCTTCCCAAGGGGTTATGGGTAAAGTGAGATAAATGTCATTTTCCATTACATCAAATAGCGAATGCTTCATTACCTCTATCGTTAAAAACAAATCACCTCTGGGACCACCATTGATTCCTGAGCCACCTTGTCCAGCCAGACGTATTTGCTGACCGGATTTTATCCCAGCAGGAATTTTGACATTTAAAGTCTGTAATTTGGTTTCAGATCCTTGATCTACTGGAACCTGCACACTTTTTACTACACCATTAAAGGCTTCTTCCAGGCTAATGGTCATTTTTCCTTGATAATTTTGACCCGTCATGGGCTGATGCTGATATCGGGAGTGACCAAATAAAGATTCAAAGAAATCACTGTCAAACTGAACATCTTCATATTGATGCGATCTTCCTGCACCAGCATGACCTGTAGATTGATAGGCTCTTTGGTTGAATTCACGATTTTTAATGTATTGATCGTATTCAGCTCGTTTAACAGGATCCCTTAGGATTTCATAAGCCTCACCCATTTCTTTAAATTTTTCTTCGGCATCTGGTTCTTTACTGATGTCAGGGTGGTATTTACGAGCTAATTTTCGGTACGCTGTTTTGATGTCTTTATCAGAGGCATCAGAGCTTACACCCATAATTTTGTAATAGTCTTTATCCATATTAATGTTCTCTTTACTTACATTGTACGCAACAGTTCTAATGCATGCATTGCCATCATTTTTTCTTCATTTGCTGGAATAATCAGGACAGAAAAAGGTCGCAGAACCTTGAGTCGAGCAAGTATGTTCGTTCTAATTATCTCTGAATTTTCACCTATTCCACCAGTGAATACAATACCATCAACACCACCAAGGGAAATTGCCATCATTCCCATAAATTGGGCGGCTTTAAGACAAAAATAATCCAGAGCAAATTGGGCTTTTTCATTGTGGCTCTCTTGCAGTTCCTTGACGTTATTGGTTAATCCCGATAATCCAAGCAGCCCCGAATCATTATAAAGTATCTGGTCCACTTCAGAAGGGGATAGGCCTAACTCCCTGATCATGTAGGTAATCGCGCCAGGATCCAGGCTGCCACATCGTGTACCCATAGGCAGTCCATCCAGCGCAGTTAATCCCATCGTGGTGTCAATACTGATGCCATGATGCATGGCGCATAAGCTGGCACCATTACCCAAATGGGCCGTTATAATCCTGCCATGAGACAAACCAGGATGTTTTTCTTTTAAAGTATGAGCTATCCATTCATAAGATAGTCCATGAAATCCATATCGCCTTATCCCTTGTTCCTGCAGGGACTCGGGGAGAGCATATACTGAAAACAGAGGGCTGTGTCCCGCATGAAAGGCCGTATCAAAACATGCGAACTGGGGTAATTGAGGGTGCATGCGCTGAATGATTTCTATAGCAGCCAGATTGTGCGGTTGATGCAGTGGTGCCAGAGGGTTTAGTTTTTTTAACTGGCTCAAAACAGCTTCTGTAACCAATACACTTTTAGGAAATTGAACACCACCATGCACTACCCGGTGAGCAACAGCACGGACACTCCAGCTATTTTGGTGATTTATCCAGTCGAGTATTTTCTGAATGGATTGCACGTGGTTAAAATCGATAGTGAGTGATTGATCTGTTTTTTGTTCGGATCGAGTTTCATTGTAAGCGGAAAATTTAGGCTCTGTACCTAAGTCGGATATTTTACCATGAGCAAGTGAAATCAGTTCTGGCGTATTGGTAAAGACCTGAAATTTCACGCTGGAAGATCCTGAGTTAAGGATCAATAAAACAGAATCGGTCATTTTATTTTTCCTGCTTTTCTGGCGGCGGAAATTTTAACCGCTACCGCGCAAGATAATAGCCGAGTTCTCAATGAGTCAGCCCTGCTTGCTAAAATGATTGGGACGCGCGCTCCCAAAACAATACCTGCAGCATCGGCATGTCCCAGAAAAGACAGTTGTTTCGCAAGAATGTTTCCAGATTCAATTTCGGGTACTAGCAAAATATCGGCATCTCCTGCTACAGGAGATACGATCTCTTTTTCAATAGCAGCCTGTTTGCTAATCGCATTATCAAAAGCCAGAGGCCCATCTAAAATACCGTCATAAATTTGTCCTCGATCAGCCATTTTACAGAGAATAGCCGCATCGACAGTTGCTTGCATTTTGGGGTTCACGGTTTCAACGGCAGCAAGTATGGCAACTTTGGGCTTGTGTTCATCACCATACAAGATCCGCCAGAGGTTGATGGCATTTTGACAAATATCCGCTTTGTCTGTGGCATTAGGAGCGATATTAATAGCGGCGTCGGTAATTAGAATGGGTTTGTGATAAGTAGGCACGTCCATGACATAAACGTGGCTGATTCGATATTTGGTTCGCAATCCGGATGTGACAGGAACTATAGCCGACATTAATTCATCCGTATGCAGTGCTCCTTTCATAATGGCATCTACTTTACAAGACGACGCCAGCTCTACAGCTTTAACTGCTGCTGCATTACTGTGTTCAGTATCAATAATCTCCCATTGGGACAAGTCAATTTGCGCTTCTTTTGCCGCAGTTTTTATTTTTTTAACAGGACCGATTAGAACTGGGGTGAGCAATCCTGCTTTGACGGAATCATTGACGGCTTCCAGTACATTGGCTGTCACAGGGTGTACAACAGCGGTTTTAATCGGGGGTAAATCACGGCAGGAAACAATGATGGCATTAAAATGATCGTGGTTCAGGATTTCGACATGAGGTAAAGAGATGCGCGGCACTCTCAATTTTTTAACAGGGGCAATCACTTTGGCAAGACCCTCAACGATAAGTTCTCCTTTTTGGTTGAAGCCTACACAGTCAAAATTGACAATTTTGGTCTTATCATTCTTGTCTCGTACTGTAATAGTCAGGGTTAATTCATCACCAATACATACGGGCTGTTTGAATTTGATATCCTGCTCCAGATAAGTTGTTCCCGGTCCCGGCAAGACCGTTCCCAATAATGTGGAAATCAGTGCTCCAGACCACATACCATGAGCCACTACGCCATGAACAAGGTCACTTTGACTGTCACTAGGATTACGGTAAGCAGGGTTCACATCTCCGGACATGGCTGCAAACAAATTTATGTCGTTTTGTGTTAAAGTTCTCACTAATGTCGCTTTTCGACCTATAGTGAGTTCATCAAAGGTGACATTATCAAGAAATTCGTTATCCATTTTATCCTCTATTATTTCTGTAAGACATATTCTCCGGGAGCATCGGGGAGTTTTTTATCGAGTTTTGGAGGCTTGATTAATTGGGTCGATGAATGTTCCGCTAACCATTTATGCCATGCCGTCCACCATGAACCAGTTTCAGTTTCTGCTTCCTCTAACCAGGTTGCCGGATCAAGATAGGTTGAGTCTTTTTTTCTCTCGCGAATTCGATAGGAGCGGCCTTCATGTCCAGGTTCACTGACAATACCAGCATTGTGGCCGCCGTTGGTTAATACAAACGTAATGTCGCTATTAATTAACAGATGGGTTTTATAAACAGATTTCCAGGGTGCCACATGATCTTTTTCTGTGCTGACCACAAATGCGGGTAAATGTATGTTTTCTGCAACGATGTGTTTTCCTTCCATGGTAAATCGTCCTTCAGCAAAATCATTGTTAAGAAATAACTGCTCCAGATATTCACTGTGCATTTTATATGGCATTCGGGTAGCATCTGCGTTCCAGGCAAGGAGAGCTATCATGCCTCTTTGAGTACCGTGCATATAATCCTGAACCATTTTAGACCAAATCAAATCATAGGACCGCAACATCTGAAACGTTCCGGACATTTGTTTTGTATCCAGATAACCCTGATCCCACATCATGCTCTTTAAAAAGGATACTTCGCTTTTGGTAATAAAAAGTAGCAATTCGCCTGCTTCAGTAAAATCCCCCTGTGCTGCGAGGAGAGTGAGACTTTTAAGACGGGCATCATGGTTTTTTGCCATGGCTGCGGCAGTTATCATCGCCAGGGTTCCGCCCAGACAATACCCCATTAAATGAATCTTTATATTAGGTCTGGCTTTTGAAACTGCATCAATTGCTGCCATCGCGCCCAGGCGATAGTAGTCTGCCAGTCCGAGATTTCTATCTTCTTGGGTCGGATTTCGCCATGAAACAATAAAAACGGTATGACCTTGTTTGGTCAGCCAGCTTACCAAAGAATTATCAGGCAACAGATCAAGGATGTAATATTTCATTATCCAGGCAGGTAAAATAAGAACTGGTTCTTTATACACTTTCTCGGTCTGAGCCTCATACTGAATTAACTCAATCAGATGATTTTTAAACACCACCTTTCCTTTCGTTACAGCAACCTGTTTGCCAGGAATGAAATGTTCCACTCCTGCTGGAGGAGAGCCCGTCAATTTTTCAGTAAAGTCCTGGATGGCCAGCTCGGTTCCACGAATTAAATTTTTCCCCTGACTCCGAATGGTTTCCACTAACAAATCAGGATTGGTTAATACAAAGTTGGATGGTGATACGGCATCGAGAATTTGTCTCAGGCGAAACGATACAGTGCGTTTCACGTGGGCTGGCAAGCCAGGCACATTGGTGGTGGATTGTAAACACCATTCTTCAAGTTGAAGAAAGAGTTCTGCCCATAAGCGCCAGGGATAATAACTCCAGTTTTGTGTATGAAATCGAACGTCTTTCCCATTTTCCGGTTTGTCCTGGGTGAGAAGATTATTGATCATTTCCTGGGCGTTCAGGAGGGGAAACATTGTGAGCTGAGTCATGGTACCTGGTGATTGCATCAACTGGGCAATCCATGAATAATGAGCCGTGAGCAAAGCTGCGGGACTGATACCTGCAGTGAGTTTACCCAATTTGGCTTGATAGAGTTTATCAATGATTCTAAAAACAGAATCCTGCCTGGTGGAACCTCCATTGTTCTCCGGGTGACGATTGGGAGCTGTCGATGTGTTTTTCTTCTCTTTTTTCATACACTACATCCTGTAGGCCTGATTAATTAAAAGTAGTATAGCAGTATTCCAGTACAACTACCTTACTGTAGAATTCTTGACATATGTGGTACTATTCCTGCAAATGAGTCCCGAAGTAAACCCATGAGTTACTGTGTTCTAACCAAAATAAGAGACTTTTATGCCATGGATTAAACCTGATAAGCTTCAAACCAGAGCGGAAGAAATCGGAAATGCGACTACTCATGCCATGGGTGCATTACTGAGTCTTGCAGCTATAACTTTGCTCATCGTTTTCTCTGCTACCCAGCATGACGGATTCAAATTGTTGTCAGGGATTGTTTTTGGTTGCACCCTTTTTTTAATGTACGTTAGTTCGACGATATATCACAGCTTAACAAATCCCAGGTTAAAGCATTTGTTCCGTATTGCGGATCACGCATCTATTTATTTACTCATTGCCGGTAGTTATACCCCGTTTATGTTGGTTACCTTGAGAGGCCCCTGGGGTTGGACCATGTTTACTGTAATTTGGTCTCTGGCTCTTGCAGGGGTAGTTTTCAAGCTTTTTCTGGTGCATAAATTTGAACTATTATCGACAATCATTTATCTGTTAATGGGATGGATGAGTCTGATTGTGATTAAGCCAATATACCAATTATTGCCTGCTGGTGGACTGGCATGTATTGTTGCCGGTGGATTATGCTACACTGTTGGCGTTATTTTTTATGCATGGGAACGATTAAAGTACAGTCATGTGCTTTGGCATCTGTTCGTTTTGGCCGGAAGTATTTTTCATTTCTTTGCAGTGTTGTGTTATGTGGTTATAGAATAAGTTTGACTTGAGTGCTTATCGTATTGTAAATCATGATATTCAGGATGGACGGTACTTACTCTCTATTGGAGAATTTAATGCAAAAATATACAGTTTATAGCGTTTTAGCAGGTTTGTTTCTTTTATTGACTGGTTGTATGAATAATACAGGCAGTAGCACTATGTTCAGTCCTTATCAGCCGAGTATGACTTTGGCACAATCAGTACAGGATGCTTTAATGCGCAATCCCGATCCGCAGATTGCACAGGTTCATGTAGCGACCAATCAGAACACCGTTATTTTGAGCGGTTATGTGAAGAAAATTCGCCAAAGCGATACTGCAGAGCAAATAGCACGCCAAGTACCCGGAGTGCAGACTGTAGAAAATAACATTATTGTTCGCCAGTAATATGCTTACTTCGCCCTGCGCTGTCTCTTGAGTAGAGTACTGGCTAAGCGCAGTGGATCCCGCGGTCAATGCCGCGGGAATTCGATTAACATTTGAGTAAAAGTCATGACTCGAATTTCCGCGGCTTTGACCGCGGAATCCATAATTTCGCTCTGCGCTGTCTCTTGTGTAGAGTATTGACTAAGTAAGGTCGGGCCTCGGCCCGACCTACACCAACTAAGCTTTTGTTTCTTCTTTGTTTTTTGTGCCACAGCAACTGCATTTACAACAACTGAATTTATTGTATAACCAGGCAATAAGAAAACCGGTGATAAATGCATTGATAAAGCCACAGATACCTCCGATAATGCTGCCTTTTATGGAAGGCTCATAGCCTAAATACAACGAAGCTACAGCTTCAACAAAGGGTTTACCGTAACTGTAATAATAAGCAGATATTCCCAGGAATAACATGGATAATCCCCAAAGAACTCCCAAAGACAAACCTAGTCCAACCGGGCTTAGCTTGCATCCGTTCATGACAATCTCCTTATACAATTGATTTAGAATAGTCCAGGGTATTTTGAGTGTTCATCAATCCAGTGATGAAACGCTACGAATTCTTATATTGACATATAAATTCATTTTCCGGTACTCTAATTTCTGCTTTAGAAGCAGGTGATTACAACTATTCTCGATTCCTCCCGAGTTGTGACGACAATCCTGCTTTCAGGTCGAGGGATACTTTAATTTCCATTTATTAAGGTGTCTCTATGTCTGATTTGAATCCCCAACTGAATAAACCTCTTAGCGCTATAGAACTATCCGATTTTCCAGGTGGTGTTGCCGCCTGGGGTGCTTTGCCTGCTGTATTTGACAGTCATGATCAGGCTTTTGATCGTGGCGTCCATATTCATGCTCGATTCAATGAATCAGGAAAAAAAATCATAGATAAATCATTTTCTGAAATTGAAGTGAGGTGGCAGGGAAAAAGCGTGCTTCTGACTGAAGACAGTGCTGTGAGCTATACCATGAGCTCTATTTTTGATTTTGTCATAGTCAGCAGGTATTGTGATCATTGTGGCGCCGAGTTATTGGATAAAGGGTTGTCCGCCGTACGTCCATCATTTGATCATTATTGCGATCAATGTGGTGAGGTAACCGTAACGAATGAACGTTGTGTTGTTAATCCCATCATTCTGTTTAAAGAGTGGTTGGGTGATGTTCAGGTACAACGACCGTCAATACGTCCGGCAAGAACAATTAAATTGGATTACGATCGTTTTCCAGGTGGTTTTCAGATTTGGGGATCCAATCCATCCATTATCTGGACCGCGAAACGCCCAGAAGAAAGTGCGATCCATGTACATGCTTACAACGGTGAAAACAAGCGCGTAGTGGATAATACATACAGTGAAGTGTGGATTGACGACGTGCTTTTGGACATTGAAATGGTGCGTGTATTACAGATTCAAAGGGCAATTCCAGAGCTTCATCATCATTTATTCAGTATCAATTGTCCTGAGTGTAACCATCCTCATTTTGATAAGGGACTACATTCTGTAATTCCTCACCAACGCCACCAATGCGACGCTTGCCAGCATGTTTTTACTACACCTAAGCACATTAGTAATCCGTGTATTGCCAGTCTGGATAAATTAACAACATTTAATCATGGAGTTTTCGAACATGAATCAATCAGCTATGCCAACGATTTATAAAGCAGGTGCGTTAATCTTTGATTCCTATGACCGCGTTTTGGCTGTTCATAAACGTGGAAAACCAGCTCGCGAACTCATAGTTCCAGGTGGTAAAATTGAACAAGATGAAACGGATGAACAGGCATTAAGGCGAGAATTGTATGAAGAGCTGAATGTGGAGGTACTGTCTATTCATCCTTATGGAATTTTTCAGGCTAAAGCAATTTATGAGGATGCAGTATTAGTGATGCGTGCTTATATTGTGAGCATAAAAGGTATTCCGGTTCCTGGAAATGAAATAGATAGGCTGGTCTGGCTGGATGCCCATTATGGCGAAAGCGGATTTGAATGTGCTTCCATATTGGGGCAACAGATTTTGCCCCGATTATATGCGGAAGGATTACTGGGAAACTGGAAGGAGGTTATCGGCGTTCTGATTGATTAATTCGTTATGCAAGGCGCGTCCTAGGAGTCTACAATTAACTCATACGAATTAATTGTGATGAAATGATGAATTTTGTTATTGCTGGCTTCCTGGGTGTATTTATGGCGTTGAATTGTTATGCAGATTCCACGAATTCTGCACTTCCAGAACATGTAGTTAAAGTAACGAAGGAAAATAATGCCAAATGCGTGGAGTACCTCACTTATAAGGGCGAATCGTATTGCAGTCTCGTCCCACTGCCAGGCAATGCAGTTGCCCCCGTAATATTGACTTATGACCAGCAGAATATTCATTTTGATGACAGAGCATGGAAACCCGCCTGGGGGCAAAAAACCAATGCAGGATGGACGGTGGAATATATTCCTGTGGGAGATAATATTAATCAGTGGAAGGAGTTAGTGACCTCACAGTTTATATCAGGCTTGGAAGGAGTAACTCCCGCTCAATTTAAAAAAACATTTGTAGATAATTTGAAGAAAACCGGGGTTACGTACTCCATCAATACTATTGCAGAACAGCCCGATCAATTGATTTTTGAATTTAAAGTGACCGTACCAGTTAACTTGCAACAGGATGAAATTCAAAAGATTACCCGAGGTAAGGGTGGCATTTATGTCCTTCATTATGCAATTAAAAAGTCCAATATGAGCAAAGCCAATCGACTGAAGTGGATTGAGAATTTAAAGAAAAGTTCTATTAAAGATTAAGATGAATAGTCAAAAAGCCCCTGGCTTTATTGGAGCGTTAATGAAATACAATTGATTGTATTGCCAGTACCACCGACTGGAGAGGAAAGCAGAGGGGGGAACTGTAATCGTACTTTAGGTTCCTCTTTGAATAAAAAGTATAAAAAACTGTTCGTACTCATCCTGTCTGCATTATAATTAACTCATTAAATAAAAAGGGATTATTATGAAATTGACCTTTATGGGTGCCACAGGTACGGTGACGGGTTCTAAATATCTAATCGAACTGAATAATAAAAAAATTCTGGTGGATTGCGGATTGTTTCAAGGGTTAAAAGAATTGAGATTACGCAATTGGTCTCCTTTCCCAATATCGCCCAAATTAATTGATGCAGTTGTTTTAACCCATGCCCATATTGATCACAGCGGCTATATTCCCTTATTGGTCAAGCAGGGGTTTAAGGGGCGTATTTACGCAACCAAGGCTACAAAAGAGCTGTGCTCCATACTGCTGCCTGACAGTGGTTTTTTACAAGAGGAGGATGCGCGAAGAGCCAATAAATACGGATACAGTAAACATCATCCCGCAGTACCTCTGTACACTCAGGAAGATGCCTATCATTCTTTAAAGCATTTTGATGAAGTGGACTACGATACGCTTTATCCCATGCCAGGTGAGGCAGAAATAAGCTGGCATCGAGCGGGTCATATACTGGGTTCAGCATTTGTACAGGTTCAACACAATCAGAGGAAAGTCGTGTTCAGTGGGGATATTGGGAGATTAAACGATCCGATAATGCGACCTTCAGAACTCCTCAAGAGCGCGGATTATCTTATTATAGAATCGACCTACGGTGACAGACTGCATGATAAATCTGATCCACTCAAAGTGATTGCTGATATCATTAATACCACATACAATCGAGGGGGTACTGTACTCATACCTGCTTTTGCAGTTGGGCGTTCGCAAACCATCCTCTACTATATTTATCTTTTAAAACAGAAAAATTTGATTCCTGATATTCCAGTCTACCTGGATAGTCCTATGGCTATTGATGCAACAGAACTGCTGTTGAAAAACAGCGGTGAACACAAGCTCAGCCCTGAATTATGTAGAGCGGTGTGTCATGTGGCGAGTTACGTCCAGACTTCTGAAGAATCCATGGCTATTGACCGTAATCATGAGCCTAAAATCATCATTTCTGCCAGCGGTATGATGACTGGCGGCAGGGTGCTTCATCATTTGAAAGTCTATGTAACCAATCCTTTAAACACCATTTTGATGACGGGATTTCAGGCTTCAGGTACACGAGGTGATAGAATGTTACAGCATGAACCTACTGTCAAAATTCATGGTGACCAATATCCGGTGAAAGCTCAAATGAAAGTATTAACTAATGCTTCAGCACATGCGGATTATGAGGAGATTTTAGCCTGGTTAAGTCATTTTGAAAAAGCACCCCAAAAAGTGTTTATTACTCACGGAGAGCCATCGGCTTCTCAGGCCTTGAAAGAACATATTGAAAAAACATTTAAATGGACTTGTGAACTGCCAACTTATTTGCAAAAGGTGGAACTCAGCTAACTTTAGGGACAATGAATGCGTCGCAAGATTGCCTGGTCAAGAATTAAAGACTCTGCTTCTGCTGAGTGGAGTCTTGATAATAAGGACGTATCAAGACGCCGAAATCGATACGGACTCAATGATATTGCCGGCATAAAAGTAAACGTCTGGTATGAATTAATCATTAATACCATGACTGATCCCATGATTTGGTTTTTATTGATTACCAGTGTCTTGTTTGCCTCTTTGAATAATTATCATGAAGCAACTATTCTGGGGCTAGCCATTATTCCATTGGTTGGGATGGATGCCTTTTTACATTGGCGCACGCAATCCTCGACTCAGAGCCTGATTGGACATTTGGCTACATCAGTAAGAGTGATTCGTTCTGGAAAAGAACTTTGTATTCCTTCAATTGAATTAGTACCTGGTGATTTGGTGATGATTCAAGCGGGGGAAATTATTCCGGCGGATGGATTAATTCTTACTGCTGAGAATATCCAGATAGAGGAGTCTTCATTAACCGGTGAATCAGTTCCTGTGGTGAAACGTATAGGAACATCTTTGCAATTAACACATAAAGACAGTCCGGTTGACTCCAGTTACTGGGGATTTGCCGGGACTAAAATTCTAACAGGGCATGGTCTTTTAAGAGTTGTTTTTACTGGTAAGGAAACGCTTTATGGGCAGATAGTTCATTCTGCTTTAGCAACAACCAAAGAAAAAACGCCCTTACAGGCAGCACTCGGAAAGCTGGTATTACAATTGATAGGCATTGCAGGATTTTTGTGCTTATTATTAGCCGCAGTTCGTATTACTCAAGGTTTTGGACTTATTGATGCAATTCTTAGCGCTGCAACATTGGCCGTTGCTGCATTGCCAGATGAGTTCCCTTTAGTACTTACTTTTTATCTTGGGGTGGGCGTATACCGTTTGGCGCGAAAAAAAGCGTTAGTCCGACGTGCAGTATCTGTTGAGAACTTGGGTCGTATCACGGTAATTTGTTCCGATAAAACTGGAACCATTACTGAAGGGCACTTTAAAGTTGCTCAGTATTTCCCAGCTGCAAGTTTAGACGCTCAATCATTATTGTATTTAGCTGCCATTGCTTCTCGAAAGGACAGTTATGATCTTCTTGATATAGCCATCATGAATGAAGCAGACAAGGCTCAGCTTAATATTGAACCCAGATTGAGGACATTTCCATTTACTGAAGACAGAAAACGAGAAACTTCTGTAATAGCAAAAGACTCTAAATGGTTGATTGTGACTAAAGGTGCGCCTGAAACCATTATGGCAATATCTGCTCTAAGTCCTCAGGAAAAAGAACATTGGATGGCGAAAATAAAAGAATTGGCGGCACTACGGTTTAAAGTTATAGCCTGTGCCAAAATAGAAATGGCAGAGGATAGTGATTCAAATGAGCCAGGACATGATTATGAATGGATGGGATTGCTTGCCTTTTCAGATCCGGTACGGCAGGGAGTTGTTGAGGCAATTGCGGAATGTCAGGCGTCACACATACATGTATTAATGATAACCGGGGATCATCCTGCCACAGCGCAAGCTATTGCCCGACAAATAGGTTTAGGTGCTGGTAATCCTAAGGTGATTCTTGCTGAAGAATTGAATGATTATATCGGACCGACAGCTAATAAAAATTTACTCGATATTGATGTGATTGCCAGAGCGATTCCAATTCAAAAATATGATGTGGTCAAGGCATTGCAGTGCAAAGGCGAATTGGTTGCGGTAACAGGAGATGGTGTCAATGATGTGCCAGCGCTTAAAGCTGGAAATATAGGGATTGCTATGGGGGAGAGGGGTTCACAAAGTGCTCGTGAAGTATCTGACATAGTGTTGCTGGATGATAATTTTGACAGCATCGTGAATGCTATCTCTGAAGGGCGACAATTATTTAAAAATATCAGGCAAGCATTTAATTATTTAGTGATGGTTCATTTTCCATTTGTACTCTCAGCGGCCTTGATTCCTTTGATGGGCTATCCTTTGCCTTTTTATCCCATTCATATTGTTTTTCTGGAGCTGATTATCCATCCAACCGCTTTATTGATCTTTCAGGATCTGCCTGAAGATAATGGCCTTGGACTTAAAGAACGCAATACGAATTATAATTTTTTTAGTCCTGGTGATTGGAAAAAAATAATGCTCACCGGAATGGTGACCACGATGATGGTTACAATAAGTTTTATCTTCACGTTGAAGCAGGGCTATGCTGATAATTATGCCAGAGCTTTAATTTTGGCGATGCTCAGTGCAATCAGTATCGGAATAACCATTGCGTTAAATGGTTTGAATCTTCGAGGAAAAAGAATAATTATTTATATGATTGCTTTATGTACTTTATTATTTATTCAATTGCCTGTTTTTGCGGATGTGCTCGATTTTGTTCCTTTGCATCTTTTAAGTTGGCTTTTAGTTTTATTAGCGGGGTTTATCACCTGGATTATGGTTCGGGTGGGTTGATGTGGTAGTGAGGAGTTGTTGGTATTATTGCTCCCTCTATACGTTTGCATTCTCGTGTTCTTGATATTTATCTAAAAATAATTCTGAAGAGCAATGGAGTCGGTACCTTGACAATTTTGAAGATCACTCTCTAGAATGTTGTGGACAAAATAATTTATTTTGTCTGCCTCAAAATAAATTTAACTCATTATATAAAGGGAACTTTGATGAACAAATTACAATTAACTGGTGCTGCTTTGGCAGTGGGTGCTGCTTCTATGTTTGCTTTAGCTCCTGCATTTGCCGTCGAAACTACTACAGCACCTATGGTTCAATGCCAGGGTGGTAACGCGTGTAAAGGTCAAAGCGCTTGCAAAACTGCTGACAATGCATGTAAAGGTCAAAATTCATGCAAAGGAAAAGGCGTTGTTGAAATGACTAAAGAAGATTGTGAAAAAGCTGGCGGCACTGTAGCTCAATAAGCTGGGTTCCGTAAAAGGATTTACTCCAGGCATGCCACGCATGCCTGGTTTTATTTATTGTTCAGGGAATATATGGAATTATCAGAACTTATCAACATTCCCAAAATGCCTTATCTCGGATTTGGCTTAGGGTTACGTCCCAATTATTATGAAGAAATCTTAACTTGCAAACCTGATTTGGACTGGTTCGAGATCTTAAGTGAAAATTATTTGGTACCCGGTGGGAAACCTTTATATTACCTTGATAAAATACGTCAAGACTATCCTATAGTGATGCATGGTGTGTCACTGTCTTTGGGAAGCAGTGATGCATTGGATATGGACTACCTGAAGCAGTTGAGCAATCTGGCGGATCGCGTTGAACCCGTCTGGATCTCGGATCATTTGTGTTGGACAGGGGTTGATGGCCTTAATGTACATGATTTGCTTCCGGTGCCTTACACTCATGAAGCAATAAACCATATCGTTTCTCGAATTCAGCAAATACAAGATTTCCTGGGACGGGCAATATTAATAGAAAACGTTTCCAGTTATCTTACTTTCAGGCAATCTGAAATGACCGAATGGGCATTTTTATCTGAAATAGTAAAAAAATCAGGTTGTTATATTTTATTGGACGTAAACAACATTTATGTCAGTTCAGTTAATCATCAATTTAACGCTTTGGACTATATTCATTCCATGCCCGCAGATCGTGTCGCCCAAATTCATTTAGCGGGTCATTCCAATCATGGAGATTACATTATTGATACTCATGATGCTCCGGTTATTCAACCTGTATGGGATTTGTATGCTAATACGATTCAACAATTGGGTCCTGTGTCTACCATGATTGAACGGGATGATAATATGCCTCCTTTTGAAGAACTCTTAAATGAGCTGGAGCATGCCAGGCGCATTGTGAAACAGGTCTTAACGGAGGAGGTTCCGGCATGACAGAACTTCTGGACCTACAGAGTCAATTTCAAAAATTCCTGTTAACAGGTCATTCTAATATTAAAAATTCTATCGAACAAACAGGACAGGTATTAATAGATACTCGACTGGGTATTTATCGTGATGCTTATAAATCAAGATTGATTGAGAGTTTGACAACAAGCTATCCCGCATTACATGCTTACTTAGGTACCGAAGAATTTAATAAACTCTGCGGCAGTTATATTGATGCTCATCCTTCAAGCTATCGTTCCATCAGATGGTATGGTGATGCTTTAGCCGAATTTGTACACCATTACTACGATAAGCCCTATGCTTATTTGGCTGAGCTTGCGGAATTTGAATGGAAAATGACTTTGGCTTTTGATGCGGCGGATGATCCGGTTCTGACGGTTCAGAAAATGGGTAATGTTCCTGCTGAATCCTGGGCAGGGTTGCAGTTTACTCTTCATTCATCAGTTCAGCGCTTGAACCATTTTTGGAATGCAATCCCTGTTTGGTACACGTTGATTCATGATCAGGCTTTACCAGAAATAAATAAGACCATTAAAGCGACCTCCTGGGTGGTTTGGCGAACTTCGGAGTACCTGATTCAATACTACAGTATGTCTGAAGAAGAAGCCTGGGCTTTAGATGCTGTAATTCAGGGTTTGTCCTTCGGTGAGCTCTGTGAAGGATTGTGTCAGTGGATTGCGGTTGAAGAGGTGGGGATTAAGGCTGCGTCATTTTTAAAAAGCTGGATTCAAAACGGAATCCTGTCCCGTCTATTAATTTCTGGTTAGTTCCTTTTTGACAGGTTACACTCGAATATTATTCTCCTGCAAATTAAAAGCAATTTAAAACATAAGGATATGTCATGCTGAAGTCGAGAGAAGTTCGCACCATTGAGGATGCAAAACGTATTGTTGAAGAAAGACAGCTCACTCATGTCAAAGTAGGGATATTTGATATGGATGGAGTCATGCTTGGCAAGTATATGAGTCGTGAAAAGTTTTTTTCTGCTCTGGAACATGGTTTTGCTTTTTGTAATGTCATACTTGGTTGGGACTCGAAAGATAAACTATATGATAATGTACACTACACGGGATGGCATACGGGTTATCCTGATGCACAGGCTCGTATTATCCCTTCCTCTTGCCGTGATTTAGTCTTTGAAGACAATCAGTTGTTGTTTATTGCTGAATTTGACCAACAAGCAGAATCTATTTGTCCTCGCGCCGTGTTAAGACGAGTTATTCAAAAAGCTGAAGACATGGGCTTTGATGCTTATGCAGCCCTTGAATATGAGTTTTTTGTTTTTGATGAGACGCCAGATAGCGTGCGTGCCAAAGGATATCGAAATTTAAAGCCAATTACGCCGGATAATTTTGGCTATTCAATAATCCGCAATACGGTTCATGCCGAGTTCTATCATCAAATACTTGATATGGCACAACGAATGGATTTTTCAATAGAGGGATTGCATACAGAAACAGGTCCCGGAGTTCTCGAAGCGGCTATAGCCGTAGATTTGGCTGAAGCTGCCGGAGATAAAGCGGCACTGTTTAAAACATTTATGAAAATTCTTGCCCAGCGCAATAATAAAATGGCAACGTTTATGGCCAAGTGGTCTCCAAATTATCCCGGGCAGAGTGGTCATATTCACTTGTCTCTAAGGTATCGAGAGGGAGGGCAATCTGCATTTTATGCTAAGGACGCTACTCATAATATGAGTAAAATTCAACGGCATTTTTTAGCCGGGCAACAAAAATTAATGCCCGAACTATTGGCTATGTTTTCTCCCACTGTTAACAGTTATTCGCGATTAATTCCAGGCTACTGGGCACCTACCGATGCAACCTGGGGAGTAGAGAACAGAACTACAGCTTTACGCGTTATTCCTGGAAGCGATAAATCCCAGCGTATTGAATATCGATTAGGTTCTGCGGATGCTAACCCTTACCTGGCTTTGGCTGCGGCGATTGGTTCAGGGTTGTACGGCATCGAGCAGGAATGGGAACCAGAACCTGAAATAAAGGGGAACTCTTATGAGCAGACTCATAATCCCGAACTGGCTTTGCCCCGGACGTTATGGGATGCTGCCCAAAAATTGCGATATTCCAATGCCGCTAACCAATTATTTGGAAAAGAATTTGTTGCTCATTTTGCGGCAACAAGGGAATGGGAAGAGCGGGAGTTCAGGAAGCATATAACCGATTGGGAATTAGACCGCTATTTTGAAATTATTTAGGGGGCTGTTTACATTTCATTATATTCAAGCCGACGTTCCGCGACTTGTTCGCGGAACGTCGAAACTTGAATTGTCAACAGACCCTGATTTATTAAATTGATAATTGGACGAACAATGACTGAAATTTTGAGAACTTATTCACCCATAGATAATTCACTCTATGTAGAACGACCCTATGCCAATCACCAAGAAATTGAGCAAGCGTTAATCCAAGCCCATTCAGCACAAAAATTATGGAGTCTTTCATCCTTGGCTGAACGTGAAGAATATTGCACTGCTGCTGTAGATTTTCTGGTAGCTGAGAAAGAGGCAATAGCTGAGGAGCTGTGCTGGCAAATGGGGCGGCCGATTCGTTATGCGCAAGGAGAAATTAACGGATTGGAGGAGCGATCTCGTTATATGATCGCTGCTGCGAAATCCGCTCTTGCCCCCATTGAGCTACCTGAAAAACCAGGTTTTATTCGATACATTAAACGAGAACCATTAGGTGTGGTTTTTGTTATTGCTCCATGGAATTATCCTTTTCTTACTGCAGTCAATGCCATTATACCCGCTATTATGGCGGGTAATGTGGTGCTCTTGAAGCATTCAGCTCAAACCCCATTAGTAGCAGAGCGTTTTGATGATGCGTTTAAAAAAGCTCGTCTGCCGCAAGGAGTATTTCAATACCTGCATCTGACTCATCGTGATACAGAACACGTTATTCAATCAGAACGGATTAATTCAATTGCGTTTACTGGCTCTGTCGCCGGCGGAGAAATGGTAGAGCGAGCCGTAGCTGGACGTTTTATTAATGTAGGGCTTGAGCTGGGAGGAAAAGATCCGGCATACATTCGTGCCGATGCGAATTTGGATCATGCAGTGGAAACTGCAATAGATGGAGCCTTTTTTAATTCAGGTCAGTCCTGTTGCGGTATTGAACGTATTTATGTTCATCAGGATGTATTTGAAGAGTTCGTTACTAAAGCCGTACATCTGACCAAGCAATATCAATTAGGGCGTTCGGACGATCCTCAAACTACATTAGGTCCCTTGGTTCGTGCTGAAGCGGCCGATTTTGTCCGTTCTCAAATTCAAGAAGCAATAGAGCAGGGCGCTGTAGCTCACATCAACAGTGCTGATTTTAAAATGGATAAACCTGGAACTCCTTATCTCGCTCCACAGATTTTGACTCAGGTAAATCACAGCATGCGCATTATGACTGAGGAGACTTTTGGACCAGCAGTGGGAATCATGTCAGTGGCAAGTGATGAGGAGGCAATTCGTTTAATGAATGACAGCTCCTTTGGTTTAACCGCAGCGGTATTCACCACTGACATCAACAAAGGAGTTGAGATAGGTGAGCAAATACATACCGGAACTTTTTTTATTAATCGATGTGACTATCTCGATCCGGCTTTAGCCTGGACTGGCGTTAAGAATTCCGGTAGAGGATGCACCTTGTCTTCCATAGGTTATGAGCACCTGACCCGACCTAAATCCTTTCATATAAAAACCAGTATTTAAACGCAAAAGGAACCTATTTTTATGAACAAACAATCATTAACCGCTAACTGGAATTACCCAACCCGGGTTCGGGTTGGACCAGGACGAATTCAGGAGCTGGCCGGTGCGTGTGAGGAGTTAGGTATGAAGGCGCCCTTGCTGGTTACTGATCCAGGTTTGGCTGCTACATTAATGGTAGCCGACATAGTGCATAGGTGTCGGGCTGCTGATTTGAATGTCGGTGTTTTTAGTCAGATTAAAGCAAATCCGACTGGCGAACAGGTGATGGCTGGGGTGAACGCCTATCAGATAGGTCAACATGATGGGGTTATCGCTCTGGGCGGCGGTTCAGCTCTAGATGCGGCAAAGGCAATCGCGTTAATGGTTGGTCAAAACAGACCGCTGTGGGATTTTGAAGACGTAGGGGACAATTGGAAGCGTGTTAACGTTTCAACCATGGCTCCTGTTGTTGCCATACCGACGACTGCGGGCACTGGCTCAGAGGTTGGGCGAGCATCGGTAATAACGGATACAGAACAACAAATTAAAAAAATTATTTTTCATCCTGCTATGTTGCCAGCTCTTGTTATCATGGATCCTGAGTTAACTACGGGTTTGCCCGCTTCTTTGACTGCTGCTACAGGGATGGATGCCTTATCACATTGTCTTGAAGCCTATTGTGCAACATATTATCACCCTATGGCAGAAGGGATTGCCATGGAAGGTATTCGTTTAATCAAAGAAAATCTAATCAAGGCATATCAGAATGGCAGTGATTTGGAGGCTCGAACGAATATGCTTGTTGCTTCTGCTATGGGAGCGACCGCATTTCAGCGTGGTTTGGGAGCCATGCACGCACTGGCTCATCCTTTAGGCGCGGTATATGACGCGCATCATGGACGACTTAATGCGATCTTGATGCCTTATGTTCTCATAGCCAATCGGCCGGCTATTGAAAGCAAAATAATTCGTTTGACTCAATATTTGTCTTTGGCTAATGGGTTCGATGGTTTTATGGATTGGATTTTTCAAATGAGACTTGAATTGAGAATTGAACCTGTTTTATCTCAGATAGGTATTGATGATACTCAATTTGATCGCATCGCGCGCATGGCCACAGAAGATGCTGCAGCCGGTTCCAATCCTATTGTGTTCGATCAAGAGCGTTATAGAGCCATTCTGGAGGAGGCTTGGGGAACAGTATGAAAATAGGCATATTAAAATGCGATAAAGTAAGTGATGAATTTGTTGCGCGACATGGACAATATCCGGAGATGTTTGCCAATTTGTTACGTCCTGTAGATCCCCATATTGAATTCACTGTATTTGATGCAGAGCATGAACTGCTGCCACCTGATATTCATGCTGCTGATGCCTATCTTATCACTGGGAGCCGTCATGGTGTGAATGATGGCTATCCCTGGATAGACCAGCTGGAAGAGTTTATTCGTACCTTGCATGCTGCAAAAAAGAAAGTCATTGGTATCTGTTTCGGGCACCAATTGATTGCCAAAGCTTTAGGGGGGAAGGTCATTAAATCTCCCAAAGGCTGGGGAGTTGGTATGTCTCAAAATCAGGTTGTGCATCAAAAAGATTGGATGAAACCATTTAAACCGGAATTTAATATTCTGGTTAGCCATCAGGATCAGGTAGTTGAGCTACCTAAGAACGCTCTGGTTCTGGCTGGAAGTGATTTTTGCCCTAATTACATGATGCAAATTGAAGAGCATTTTTTTTCTATTCAAGGCCATCCAGAATTTACTAAAGAATATTCGCGTGATTTGATGATTTCTCGGGAGGATTCTGTTGATGAACTAAAATTGGCCCAAGGCATGAAATCATTGGAATTACATGAAGACGATTCGCTGATAGCGCAATGGATAGTCAATTTTTTAAGCGCCGGATGAGGAAGGGTACTGCGCCAACTCATTGACTATTTAGCAGTCTTAAAGGATAATATATGATCATGTAATTGGGTTTTAGAGCATCTCTTGGGGGAAGCATGGGTAAAATAATTGAGGCTACTGGAGATGGTGCCTGTTTATTTAATGCACTGGCCATTGGACTGGGTATTGAAATAAAAAGCGGTCGATTGGACAGCAAAAAGGATACCCCGGGTTATCAGCAATTACTGATAGAGTTTGCTCAACATCATCCTCAATTTAATCCTCAAACCTGGGATACTTTAAAACAATGGTTGAACCATTATAATAATTCCAGGGATTGGGAGCTTATTTTAGCCCCAGCTTTATTTAAACTCAATCAGCGCTATCAGGCAAATCTGGAACAAGAGGTAGTAAATGAACTGACCAACTTTGTTCGAGATAATAAACAGCTCATTGTTGGTCAAGTTGCAGCTTATGCTTTGGATTACAGCAAATGTCCTAAAATTGATAACTTGAATTTTAAGGACAAGCAGAAACTGATCGCAGATCTCGTTCCTCTAATTCGTGATTGGGATCACACCCAGGATTTTAGCAGCATCAAAAGCATGATAAGGCACCAGGCAGGTACGCAATTGGATTTCGTGATGCAATTGATTCAGGCTGACCCCAATGCTTTTCAAAGAGGTTACGGTTGTCATGATTTAAAAGAGATGGCTGATGCTTTATCATTAAGCTTGATTGAAAATGAATTGGAACATCCTTCTGATGAAACGACCCCAATCAGCCTCCAAAACAGAGAGCAGCATTGGAATGTAGTGTGCAATGACTCTGACTTTGACCCGCAGGTTCAATTTGGCCCACAGAAATTAGATATGACGTCCTTGCAAGCATTTCAGGGAGCAAAACCAGTAGAGGCTCCTGCCAATCTTCAAGCGATACCAGATTCTCAAGATAATAGCGAAGCAGTTCATTTTAGTCCCAAAGAAGTGGATAATCCTGGTTCCGGGGATTGTGCATTTTATGCATTTGCTATTGGATTAATTAATATTATTCAGGAAGAAAACAGCTATAAAAACACTCGCATGTTTGAACGCTTGGTTGCGTTTGATGAGTCTTTACTCGATCAATTCGATGCAATCATCCTTTTTGACTTTGATACACCCAATAAAGGATTATTGACTCAATTACAAATGACATTAAGATTGTTAGATTATCATTATCGTCTCAATGAGTTAAGAGAAGCATGCGCAAACCCAGAACAGGATTATGCCCAATTAGTGGCAAACAGTAATTTTATAAATTTCGCTGCACTCTATTATAGAAATTCTCAGGACATTGATCCCCGTTATAATGAATTTGCCAATTCAGCTGCAGTTAAAGGAGCTATAGCCGCGATTGATCGTTCAAAGGTCAGAGAGAATTATGAACACCTCACGTTAATCCCCTTATTTTTAAGCCTGATGTACGGTACTCATGTTAAACCCGATGCGATAACAAAAGAAACGCCGCCCAGTGCTGATTCTCCAATTATTCTTTCCATGAGTCATATCACCCGAGAGGCGTATTGGGGAACCCATTTGGATATGGATTATTTAGCCAGAGCGTTTGAGGTTAATCTGCATATTTACAGAAATGCTCAACCCATTCAAGAGTTTCATGATGTACCAGAACGTCATACCATTACGTTAATAAATCAGAGAAACGCTCATTGGCTGACTGAGTTTATGTTTGCACGGATTACGAATACTGTGAATGCTGTCAGTGTGCCCTCAGAATTGACATCCGATAACCAATCACCACTCCCCGGCTCCAATCCAACAATAGGGACGCAAAATTCAGTTCCACCTGCTAAACAGAACGAGCTGCCACCTTCTCCCGCACTTGAGGAAAGTGATGACAACAAACTGGTTCGTTTAAAGCAGTGTGTTGCAAACGCTACCATTGCTTATACTGATTACAGTGAAAGAAATTGCTATTTTTCATTCTTTCATCGTCATGGAAGCAGCGGTCGGGCAAGAGCGTGTCAGTTTAATACAGAGTTTGCCAAAGTAGGTACTTATACTGATGCGAAGCGATTGTTAGTTCATTTTTTGAAAGACAATAAGAATGGTAATACTTATGCTCATTCCTATAGAACAATGTTGCTCAACGAGCTGCAGATGGATGGACCCAAGCCCTCTTTGGAGCGAACTGCCAAACAGTATAAATCCATGCTTCAAGGGTTTATTACTTCTTTAAATCTTCCTAATCCTGCTGTTACGAATAGAAAATAAAGAAGATTTGTTTTTTTTGTGTTTATTCAGGCTGTATCACTGAAGTTTGTTTGAGTTTAAGATACCCGATGAGCACGCGGTCTGATTGTTTAAGCCCGGTTTTACCGGGCTGAATTTCATTATTTTTTAACGGGTTGTATGGCTTTTTTACCCATAAACGTAATGATTGGCGGTAAGACAGAGATTAAAATGATGCCATAAATGACCAATGTAAAATTTTCTTTAACAATAGGAAGCGAGCCTAAAAAGAAGCCTAGACCTAGCAGACTACCAATCCAAAGTAGAGCACTTACCAGGTTGTAAAGTGAAAAATGAAGTACTTCCATAGTGCCAATACCCGCAATGAACGGCGCAAAAGTTCGGATTATTGGTAAAAAACGAGCGAAAATGAGGGTTTTCCCACCATGTTTTTCATAAAATACATGGGTTTCCTGCAAATGTTTTTTGTTGAGTAACCAGGATTTTTTAGACGTAAAGATATGGGGGCCTAGCACTCTGCCGATTAAAAAATTCACTTGATTACCCAGCACTGATGCGATGAACAGAACGAAGAATAACAGGCTAAGGCTTAAGGGATTGCCTGGTTGAGCCGCGATACTTCCTGCTGCAAACAAAAGAGAGTCTCCGGGCAGTATCGGGGTGACCACTAATCCTGTTTCACAGAATACCACCGCAAATAAGGCCAGATAGGTCCAAAATCCATAGTTTGAAACAAAGGTATTCAAGTACAGGTCAATATGAAGGATGTAATGAATCAGGTCGTGTAAATAGTTCATTGTCTCTCTGGGGGTCTGGTTAATATAAAGTATGGGCCTTGTTTTGGCTTAACTTTGATTTAATCAATACAGCACTATTCTCTATTATCACCGAACTTGGAATTTAAACCAATCAATTCAAATAAAATTAAATTTCCTGGCGAAATATGGATTAAGATAATACAATTAATTTAAATTAAAGACATTTGCGCTGGAGTAAAAGAGGATTATTTATGAAAACCTGGACTGGTTCAGTATCTGTGATTGTCTTATGCTTGATCATTAATAATGCGTATGCTGATTTCACTACGAATAATGCGTTAATAGTGAATTTTACCGAGCTGGTCAAAGCTGTTGAAAGCGGTAATGATGTGAAAGCAATCATACATCTGGACAGATGCCAGATTACAGATCCAACAACTCAAAGCCAATTGGCGCAAAATCTTATTGGAGCCTCAACCCGTTTTAATTTCACCCAATACCTGCATTATAATGTTCGCGTCAATGGGCAATTAAAAGATACGGTTACAACAACAATGACCAGTTCCGTCGAATTGCCTGTGCCTGGTGTTTTTTGGTCGGTGTTTGGTCGTTTGAGTGTGTTTGACGATGATACTGCTACACTTTATGTTGATTATTTTGATCCGCTCCATCACCAATCCCATTTGGTTGTAGAATGGCGCTGCGATATTAGTAATGGCAAAGATACCAATGGCCTGGTGTTAATTAATGGTTTTTAATCGGGACCGGGTCGCCTTATTACAAAAAAATCTGTCTTGCCCGCATAGGCGGGCAACCATTCATCTAAAATAACCGATGTCAAAGAGCCAGTGGGGATTATTTTTTTCCATGTTTAAACTCTTTTTCAGCACACTGATATACTCCATATTACCTCCTTGAGTTATCTCAACTTACTGCAGTGCCAAATGTCAAATAGTTGCCCGCCCGCACACTGAGTGATCCCCTGATATTTTTTGAACAACTAGAATTTACCATTTTCTAGCCAACTCCTGCTCCATCAGGGTTGGCAAGTTTTCATAGTCAATATTGAGCTCTTGTAGCTTATCAAATTCAATCATCAACTGCCCCAGATAGAAATAAGAGAATACTTTTTTATCTCTGACGGTGTTTGCCTGAAAAACGCGTTGGTAATTTTGGCTATGGGCGATGACCCCGATAATCCAAAACATCAGTTGAACAATAGCAGCCAAAAGCATCTTAACTCCCCAACGATAAATGCTTTTTGTGTGCGCATAACGTGCTGAT
>NZ_AUHS01000026.1 GCF_000423305.1 Legionella moravica DSM 19234
CAAGATGAAGCTGATTCAACGTCGTGCTTATGGATTTAGAAATTTTGAAAATTACAGATTAAGGGTTAAAGTTTTGTGTTCTTGATTAATGCCCCCGGAAATGGGGATGAGCCGTGATTCGAGGAAGCAATATTAGGCCTATCTTATTGATATTCAAAGAATTTAAATGGCGCGCTCGGAGGGACTCGAACCCCCGACACCTTGGTTCGAAGCCAATTTGATCGAGTATAAATATTAATAAAATCAGTTACTTGCGATGTAACAAATTTAGCAATTACTGCCTAGAACTGCCTGAAACAACTATTGTTATACTACACTTTGTTACAAATCTGCTACAGTAAATTTTTGTAGTTGGCCAGCTTTAATAAAGCTGGCCAACTGTTGGTAATACGATTTTATATTTAGAGGCTACAATTTACTTAATCTCTTTGAGTACCGAATATTTAACCATTGTCTCGTCTTTGTCTGTGCAAAGAATATTACTTATTGTTGGATTATCATCTTGTCCGCGTTTTAATCCATCAAGCATTCGCACGTACATATCCATTTGACCAGGGTAAAGCCAGCCAGAGCTACTCCATCAAAATAGCTTGATCAAACACATTAATTCTACTATTCTAGAAATATGGACATAAAAGAATCTTTAAAAATATTTGATACCCTTTCGCAAGAAACTCGCTTGCAAGTATTTCGATTACTTGTTCAGGTGGGGCCTGAGGGGTTATCTGCAAGTGCAATGGGCGATGAATTAGGTATTTTACACAATACCTTGTCATTTCATCTAAGCCATTTGTCCAATGCTGGAATTGTAACCTCTTGTCGTAAAGGTCGTTATGTTTATTATTCAGCTAATTTTGAACTAATGCGCGATTTTATATCCTTTATGGTTCAGGATTGCTGCAGTAAACAACAAGTCAAAATTCAACAATCAACTAAAAAAAATTGTCTGGTTATTGAGTTAAAGAATTGTTGTCCTTCTACTAAGGAGTAAATTATGAAACGTTTCCATATTCATATTGGCGTTGATAACCTAGCTAATAGCATCAGTTTCTATAATGCTCTGTTTGGAGCTGAACCGGTCAAAGTAAAATCGGATTATGCAAAATGGATGTTGGAAGATCCTCGCATCAATTTTGCAATTTCAACACGTGCTGGTAAGCATGGGGTTGAACATTTGGGTATTCAAGTAGATGATGCTACTGAGCTAGAGGAATTAAGAAAACAATTTTCTCAAGCCAATATTTCTACTCATGGCGATGGTGAAACTACCTGTTGTTATGCTAAATCGGAGAAATCATGGGTCAATGACCCAAGTGGAATTGCATGGGAAGCCTATCATACCATGGAAGATGCACAATTTTTTTCTGGTGAAAAAGCAATAGAAGGTTCTTGTTGTATGCCAGAAAAAAGAACAAAGTCCTCTTGTTGTAATACAAAAACAACTGGATGTTGTGGCTAATGAATGCTAAATCGATGAGGATATTATTTCTTTGTACTCGTAATTCCTGTCGGTCTATTATGGCTGAAGCTATAACCAATCATTACTCCAATGGGCGTTATCTGTCTTTTAGCGCAGGTAGCGTTCCGACAGGGAAAGTACATCCCAAAGCACTAAAAACGCTTGCCAATCATGATATAAAACCAAATGCACCTCGTAGTAAATCCTGGAACGAATTTAAGTCAGAGTCCATTGATTTAGTGATTACGGTCTGTGACCAGGTGGCTCGTGAAAGTTGCCCCATTTTTCTGGGGCATCCGAAGATACTTCATTGGAGTATCCCGGATCCTGCTAAAGTAAAAGGTTCTGAAATGCAAATCAATAATGGATTTGAAGAAGTATTTAGCCAACTTAAACAACGTATAGAAAAGGAGTTGCTGTCATGAGCACATGCAGCACCAGACGTCTTTCTTTTTTAGATAGATATCTAACCTTTTGGATTTTCCTGACCATGGCAACAGGCGTGGGGATCGGCTCGTTATTTACCAGAACACCACAATTTATCAATTCCTTATCTATTGGCTCCACCAATATTCCAATTGCACTCGGACTGATTTTAATGATGTATCCTCCCTTGGCGCGGGTAAAATATGAAGAGTTACCGCTGGTATTTAAAGATTGGCGCATCTTGTTGTTGTCTTTAATTCAAAATTGGCTTATTGGACCATTCCTCATGTTTGGTCTTGCTGCTTTATTCTTGCATGGTTATCCCGAATATATGACCGGACTCATTCTCATTGGTTTGGCGCGATGCATTGCCATGGTGATTGTCTGGAATCAGCTTGCTGAGGGAGATAATCAGTATGTTGCAGCTTTAGTAGCCTTTAACAGCATTTTTCAACTGTTGTTTTTTAGCATCTATGCATGGTTCTTTCTCGCAGTTTTACCCCCTATGCTGGGCTTGGCTGGGCAAATAGTTCACATAAATTTCATGACCATTGCAGAAAGTGTCTTTATTTATCTTGGGATTCCCTTTTTTGCAGGATTTCTAACTCGCTTTGTATTGATAAAGCAAAAAGGATCGTACTGGTATGAAACCAAATTTTTACCAAAAATTTCTCCTGTTACCCTATTTGCTCTGCTGTTTACAATTCTGGCGATGTTTGCTTTGAAAGGAGCTATGGTTTTAAAACTTCCATTTGATGTAATTCGTATAGCTATTCCACTGGCGATTTATTTTGTAATTATGTTTTTTATCAGTTTTGCAATGGGGAAAATTATAGGTGCGAATTACGAAAAAACAACAGCTGCTTCATTCACCGCAGCAAGCAATAATTTTGAATTGGCTATTGCTGTAGCAATTGGCACGTTCGGATTAAATTCTGCCATCTCTTTTACAACAGTCATTGGTCCACTGGTTGAAGTACCAGTTCTTATTTTACTCGTGAGTGTTGCCTTTAAGTTGCAACGATGCTGGTTTCTAGAAACAAAAATTAAGATGGAACTATGAATAATATATTTAGTTACTCAAATTATTTTCCTAGAAAAGTCGTTGGCTAAGATTTAAAAAATTAAATGTGGTGAACTCAGCTTGAACAAATTTATTAGTCTATGTGGAAAATCGATATGAAATCATTAATAACTACCTTATATGTTTCTGGGTTAGATTGTCCGTCAGAAGAAAAACTGATTCGGGGACAATTGGAATCTATCCCCGAAGTGGAGCAATTAATTTTTAACTTTATCACCCAAGAAGTAACCATTTACCATCATTTAAACACACCTGAGCCTTTCTTGGAGAAGATTCAAGGGCTGGGAATGAAGGCGACATTGAAAACTGAAAGGGAGAAAGAACATTTAGAAGAAAATCCACATCCCTCATGGTGGACATTAGGTCTCTCTGGTTTTTTGGCGATCACAGCTGAAGTTATTGCTTACAGCTTATCTAATGAGCACTCACCATGGGTTGCATTACTTTCGCTTATAGCCATGACCTTAAGTGGTAAAATCACACTTAAAAAAGGATGGTTAGGACTTCGTACCAAAACACTGAATATTAGTAGTCTAATGCTGATAGCCATTACAGGTGCTGTATTAATTGGTGAATGGCCAGAAGCTGCCATGGTGACTGTCTTATTTGCACTTGCTGAACGAATCGAAGTGTATTCATTGGATAAGGCACGAGAAGCAATTCGAAAACTTATGGAAATTGCTCCCGATGTGGCTACTGTTAAAGCAGCTGATGGCAGCTGGCAGAATATATCAGTCAATCAAGTTGTTTTAGGTGATGTCATCTGGGTAAAACCAGGTGAACGCATCCCTTTAGACGGTGAAATAATCATAGGAAAAAGTAGTATCAACCAAGCGCCGATTACCGGTGAATCCATGCCATTAGATAAAGGTGTAGGAGATAAGGTGTATGCCGGAACCCTTAATGAACATGGATCCTTCCAGTTTAAAGTGAATGTAGCAGCGGGCGATACGGTTCTTGCAAAGATTGGAAAAACAATTGCGCAAGCGCAGGCAGAGCGTGCGCCAACTCAACGTTTTGTCGATCAATTTGCTAAATATTATACGCCACTGATGGTTATTATTGCTGTTTTAGTTGCTGTTATTCCACCCTTTTTTGGGGGAGGGGTATGGTCATTATGGCTTTATAAAGCTTTAACCTTGCTTGTTATTGCTTGTCCTTGTGCCTTGGTTATTTCAACTCCTGTAACTGTTGTCAGTGGTCTTGCCGCTGCCGCCAAAAACGGCCTTCTTATCAAAGGCGGAACTTATTTAGAACAAGGACATCGGTTAAAAGCCATCGCTTTGGATAAGACAGGCACTCTTACTGAAGGTCGGCCAATTGTTACAGAATTAATTGAATTAGCCGAACAGGGAAATTATAACGTACTGCAATTAGCTGCCAGTCTTGATGATCATTCTGAGCATCCTATTGCACAGGCCATTGTTAAACATTGGAAAACAAAACAACCCGAGGAATCATTATTGCTAGTAACCGATTTTAAAGCCCTGCCAGGTCGCGGAGTGACGGGTTTGATAGATAACGTACGGTATTTTGTTGGTAACCATCAATTGGCTGAAGATAATCAAGTATGTAATCCAACGATTGAAACTCAGCTTAAAGAGCTTGAGCGAACAGGGCAAACTACTATCATTTTAAGCGATTCGGATCAGGTATTGGCAATTTTTGCCGTGGCCGATACTTTGCGCTCTACTAGTCAATTGGCTATTAAAGCATTACATCAGCAAGGAATTAAAACTTTCATACTAACAGGTGATAATGCTACTACTGCAAAAGCTATTGCTCATCTGGTGGGTATAGATGAAGTGCAGGCAAATGTTTTACCCACTGATAAACTCAACGTTATTGATGATTTAATTACACGTTATGGTGCAGTAGGGATGGTAGGTGATGGCATTAATGATGCGCCCGCGCTTGCCAAAGCGACTATAGGCTTTGCTATGGGAAAAGGTACGGATATTGCACTTGAAACCGCTGATGTAGCTATCATGAATGATAATTTGATTAAGCTGTCTCTATTTATTGATTTAAGCCGTAAAACTGCACGCGTGCTGTTCCAGAATATTGGTTTATCTATTGTGATCAAAATTATTTTCTTCGGCTTGGCGTTGGCGGGTTTAGCAACATTGTGGATGGCTGTATTTGCAGATATGGGTGCTAGCCTCATTGTTGTTGCTAATGGATTGCGATTATTGACTTTTAATGAAAGTAGGAATTCACCACGAGAGTAAGAGTTACTTTAAATTGAGCAGCCCTATAAGTGGCGCATTTTAAGGAAGTGCATGCTGACTATAAACTGCTATGCACGATAGATTTCAGTTTAGGCTCTTTTTATTAAGCGGTTTCTTTTTCATTGACTCTCATCTTTTGGTTAATCTACTGCTCAATAGACTCATAGTGCTGGGGTAGAACGCAATCGATTAATCTAACTGGCATGAGGAGTTTACCAGTTAACCACCAACGCTGAAGTGTAAGGCGATCACGACTTATGGTTTGTTCGATGTCACTGATGAATAAGATTTGTTGTTTTGAATTCGGTATTTTGTATAATAAACTCCTACTTTGTTTCTTTTTCCAAAATTGTTCTGTTAGCATCTATTTATCAAAATACACGATTCGCGCATTTATTGAATCATATCGAGCATCTTTGTGCGATTTTTATCTTTCAAATTTTTCAAAAGACGCTATACCTTTGCTCGTTTTGTTTATACAATTAGCTCCAGGATCTATATTACAAAGGAAATAGGGATGAATTTACTTGATGTAATAGAAAAGGCAGTAGGTAGTGAGTATTTTGAAAATGGTGATTCAGAATTGTATATAGCCCTGCAGAAAGCAGATGCCAATATAGGGTATTCTTCAAATCAACTTCAACAACCTCATGCTAATAAAATTGTACTTATAAAGTAATTTCAATGCACACACTTATTGTTGTAGGTTCCGGAATAAAATCGATTGCTCACTTAACTGAGGAAACTAAGAGAGTTATTCAAAATGCTGACAAGGTTCTTTATTTAGTTAATGAAGAGAATCTGAAGGTCTGGATTGATCGTGAATCAAAAGAGGCTGAGTCCATGGAACTTATTTATTTTAATTTCCATAAAAGAGCGGATGCTTATCATAATATAACCACTTATATTGTGAACGAATCTCGAAAAATTAAAAATCTGTGTGTGGTTTTTTATGGGCATCCTGCAGTTTTTGCTGAATCAGCTTTGAGTGCTGTAAAAATAATCAGAGCAGAGCATGGAAAAGCAGTAATATTACCAGCAATATCATCTATGGATTGTTTATTCTCCGATTTACAAATTGATCCAGGCAACCAAGGTTGTTTTGTAATAGACGCAACTGAGCTATTAGTATATGAAAGACAAATTGATATATATGCTCATGGCATTCTTTGGCAAATTTCAAACTTGGGTATGCACGATACAAAACAAACTCAAAAATTAAATGTTTTATGTGATTATTTACTTAATTTTTATCATGAAGAACACCAGGTATGTATTTATGAAGCAGCTATTTTACCACTGAAAAAACCAAGGATTGAGTGGTTTATACTGCGTGAGTTATATCAAGTAGAAGTTACACCAATTTCAACCCTCTATATTCCCCCCGTAACTCCAAAAAGTGTTAGTAAGAAATATCTGGATCTTTTGGAAATAGATGTCCAGAATTTTAAGTTATCTACTGAGGCGGACACACCCACGAAATAACTTAGCATCACTGGAAAAATTTGTAGGTTCCTGACAATAAGAAAAGGAGAAACCTTTATCCAATTCTAATAAAGCCTGGGGATGTTTAATTCCATTATTATTAATTGATTGGTAATGATAAAAGGAAAAATCTGTATTTTTGCTTACATGGTATAATGGACTGCCAAAAGCATCTCCATATTCATCCGTAAACTCTTCCTGGTAAGCTAACAATACATTTTTTAAAGTTTCCAGCTCAGTTAATGTGCTATTGCTTTGGTTCGTTTTAAACGTATTAATTTTTGCAAATGGACATTGCAAGGGGAAATATACACTATCATCTTCTTCATTGAGTGCGGAAGGTACCATTATCGTAGGGGTATATTCCAATCCATAAAACTCATGATAAATATTCTGAATATCTCTGCTTGGAAAGTATTGTTCATCTATAGCGGGCTTTACCCCTATACCCGATCCCATACATATATTGAAAATATATTTAGCTGTATCCATTATAAAAGGTGTGGGACGAAATCGATTAATTTTTTTAGCGCTTAAAAACAATTCATAACATGAAGCATCATAGGTGTTTTGAGTCAGTTTTTTTCTGAGTGCTTCGGAGAAAAATAACTTTAGTTTAAGCCACTTTTCATTGTTTTTAACTTCATTAACAAATTGCTCTGAAAAATACAGTATCTCGCTTTTCCAATTTGAATGAATGTTTCTGTTGTGAAATATTTCCTTAAATATTTGATAATGTTCATAAGGTGATTTAGGTGCTTGCGCAGAAACATTAAAATGTTTTTGTATTTTAGAGTGCTTCCTTTTACATCCTATATTAGGTAGTAAAAATGCAGATAGAGTACCAGCTGATACTGATAATACATTATTCTCAACTGTTTTATCTTCGTCAAAAACCACTTGCATATTAAAAATAGCACCTGGACCCTGTACACAATCTGGAAAGACGCGGTTGTTTTCACCTATATAATGCCATTCACAGAATTTATCCAGGATCATTCCCAAGGGTAAACTATCTTTTCCATACCCCAGATGCTTAAATAATTCAGAATCGGTGTGTTTACTGTCAATGGGGGCAACGATACCGCTTGAAGTAGGTAAATATGCTTGGTTTTTAATGCCGAAGTGTTCACCATAACTATATTGTGCTAGAAAAAACGGGATATTTTCATTGTCAGGTATAATCTGTTCGATTACAGCATAAACTGCTGGGTTGATTGCAAGAACCTTATGTTTTACTTTCTTCCATGAAACTTTATTAACCCTATTCATCCTTGCATCCCTACAAAACAGCTTAACTAGCTACATCATTATCTGATAAAAAAACTTAATATTAGCCAATTTTAATGATAGAGTCACCAACAAAAGGAATGAATGGACAAAAAATGATTCATGCTATACAGAAAATGCCGAAGGGAGTAACAGCGCTGTATTTTATACAGGCATTTTCAACGTTTTCTTTTGCGATACTCTATTCTTCTTTATCTCTTTATATTACGCAACAATTAGGTTTTTCCAGTACGATTTCCAATAATATAGTGGGGTTATTCTTAGCCTTCAATTATGTATTACATTTATGGGGTGGAGTATTAGGGGGACGCTACCTGAGCAATCGATTGCTGTTTTTTATCACGAATATAATGCAAGGTGCTGGAATTTTAGTTTTAGTCTTATCAGGGCATTCCATGCTTTATATTGGATTAAGTTTGTTTTTAGTTGGATGCGGACTTAATACGACTTGTTATAATAGTATTTTAACTCAACGCTTCAAAGCAGAAGATGAGGAACAACGTGATAAAGCATTTTTCTTAAGCTATGCAGCAATGAATGTTGGTTTTTTTGCTGGATATATTCTTAGTGGTTTTTATGATTATTCAAATGAATATCAGGAATTGTTTTGTATTAGCATTATTACCAGTATTATCACTGCCGTTATTATGATGTTTTTCTGGTCTGATTTTGAGGACACTGATACGCCTTTAAGGTCAATTACGAGTCCAATTAGCAGGAGGAAACGAGAGTTAATTGGCATTGCCAGCACTATAATTCTGGTACCGTTAATGATTGGATTTTTTCATTTTTCCCATTTTAGCAATACAGTTGTTGTTATACTAAGTAGCATCATGCTTCTGGTTATTTTATTTTTGGGTAAAAAGCAAAAGGACAAAGCAGACTTCCAAAAGATTAAAGCATTTTTGATTTTAACCATCACCTCTATTATTTTTTGGATGATTTATTATACGGGGCCAATGGGGATTACTCTGTTTATAAAGAATAATGTGGATAAACATTTTGGGGGATATGAGCTAGCAACCCAGTGGATTATGAACATTAACGCTATTGTCATTATTGTTGGTGCACCTATAGTATCTATAGTGATTAATAAATTGAGATCAAAAGGATTTAACCTTTCCATATCAATTCAATTTGTATGGGCTTTTCTGATTTTGGCTCTGTCGTTCTTCTTTCTTACTCTTGGAGTGAAGTTTGCAGATAGTAATGGATTCAGTAGCTTAAGTTGGGTAATACTGCATTTAATAGCTCAATCAGTGGCGGAGTTATTAATTGGTCCAGTAGGTTATGCAATGATCGGAAAAATTTCTCCAGTTAATTTGCAAGGAGTATTAATGGGTACCTGGATGATGGTTTCAGGGGTATCAGCATCTTTATCGCATTATTTTTCCAATGCAATGGTAAAAACCGAAGTGACAGATCCTCTAATTACAAATATAGATTTTTTAAATGTCTTTAACGAATTAGGTATTTGGGCTTTATTGGGCGCCGCTTTTTTGTATTTCTTCTCAGGAAAAATTAGAAGGCTTATTGATGATATAGACGAGCGACAAACAAAAATTAAAGGGACTACGGCCTAATACCCATTATATTGTGTTCTAATATAGAACATTCGTGCATTTTATCATTTACTTTTTCGAGGTAAAAAAACTAATTTTATCATCATCTCCTTTGTGATTAACTCAAGTTATAAGGTAAGAAATTATCTGTGTTGTGGCTTTAATTGGAGATTTTTACATGGGATGTTTAGCCGAAGTTTTGGCATCAAGTAATGATGTAAGATATAAATATGGAAAAGAGGCTCAGAAATATATTATAGAGTTTTTGTTAACATATAGTTGCTATGATCTAAAATCACTTGCTGAAATTTTGAACTGCAAATGTTCATTATTAAGTTTAGTACTTAGTGGCAAAGATTATCTGGATGAAAAAACAGCAATTGAACTATTTAATTGGTTTTTTCTTTTTATTAATGCATAAGTTATAAATTAGTTTGTTTAGGAAAAATGGAAAGCTAAAACAGCTAATTCTAAACCATGAGTTTGGTCTTCAAGCATTGTAAAATGATAGTTAAACCAAGATTCATTTTTTTGCTCTTTTCATTTAATACCTAAATTTTTTATTGAAGTTAATACTTAATAGACCTATTCAAACTCATTACAATACCGATTAATTTTACTTCAAAATCTTCATCAATTTGTATGTTAGGCCAATCACTGTTATGAGCAATCAATTCAAATTTATGATTTATTTTAGAAACTGATAATTGTTTATATTTACGGATAATTACTTCATCATAAGAATTGGATTTTACAACAACAAAGTCCCCTGGACTAGGTGAGATTGTAGGCTCAATGATTAATATATCGTTTATTTTGAATTCAGGAGCCATGCTCTCGTCTTTAACTTCTAAAGCAAAAGCATTTTCACTTAAACGCTCAGACAAGCTGGAACTTACTGGAATTAAATTTACTTTTTCAGAATATTCTTCTTTCTTGACTTGCTGTATGTAGACCTCAGGCTCAATGGCTTGTTCGTAGTTTAAGATTGGGATTAATACTCCTAATCCAGGCATTTTTTTTAACTTACCGTGTTTATCATCGGATAAACACATTAAAAAAGCAGGGGAGACTTCAAGCGCAGTTGCTAACTGTTTAATTTCTTCCGGGCCGGGTGTTCTTTCCCCGCGCTCATAATTATTTATACGCGAAACCTTTAAGGTGTCTGTTAATTCGGCTAATGCCTTCCTCGTTAGGCCTTTCGCGGTGCGCTCCAGCCTAATTCTTTGTCCAATTTTTTCTTTTATGCTCATCCTGATTCACACTAAAAAAATACTCAGAAAATATAATATCAGATATTGACTCGTTCTCAAAATGTGTTAAGTTCTAATTATTAATGCACGTTTCGTGCATTAATGCTCAGTTAGAGCATAATATATGGCCGTCAGTTTTGTAAACATGTAGAAAATTGATGCCCAAGGTGTTTAACGGGAATTAGAGAAAGAGATGGATTTTGTTATTAATGAGAATGAGTTGTCTGCCTTGTGTGGTTTACCTCATGCCCAGCAATTAGCGTACCTTAGAGGGATTAGGCCATACATGAATGTGAAAACGGGTATGGTTGGAATTGAACGGGGTATAAGTTATCAGTCCATTGCAGAACAACTTTATATTGAACCCCATCAGGGCATTAAGAGTGCTAGTTACTCAAGAGCACAAACAAGACGTGCTATTGCCAGCTTGGAACGAGTAGGGCTCATTCAGTTTCATTCTGATGAATACAAATTAATTTTAAAATGCTTGTTAGCAACACGGGATTATTATGTTTCAAAAAAAGCAGTCACAAATCCGTCACACCAAAGCATCACTTTTTCAGATTCAGAACCTGTTGAAAATAATGAATATTTTCAATTAAACACTGCGAAAGCCATCATAGCTGAAAACCAGAAAGCCGACACACCTCATATAAACAATAATTATTTATATTTATTTAAGCAATTTGAAAAATTTTGGTCAGTTTACCCAAGTAAAAAATCCAGACAAAAAGCATGGGATGAGTTTGAACGGCTCAACCCGGATGATATTCAACTGGAACAAATTATCACCGCCCTTAAGGCACAAATCCAAAACAGAGAAGCACAACAACTTGCCGGGGAGTGGTTACCACCTTGGAAATATCCTGCCAATTGGCTAGCGCAGAAATGTTGGAATGACGAACTTACTACAAGCAATGCAAAGGAGAAGTGTAATGCGAAGTATACAGCAAATAATGCACCAAAATCAGGCAATGCAATTTTCTGGGGTTCATGTGGGGAAGCCAGCTTCGACTTTGAAAACGACACAATCGCCCAATCAGGAACAAGCAATGTCGTCCAGTTTGCCAAATCTTGATTATGACAAGCGTATTGACACGTTGTTTAGTCGACTTGGAGGAATTTATGGACATATTTGGGCAAGTGCTTATCAAAACGAACGTGCTTTGGCATTTGCTAAAAAGGAATGGTCTGAAACATTGCAGTGTTTTGATAACCAAGTATTGAAAGAGGCTTTATTAAAAATTCGTGTTCATAAGCCTTACCCACCAACACTACCGCAATTTTTTGAATCTTGTAAAGCGATTAAAAATCGTAAAACCCCATGTGGATTAAAGGACGAACCGAGCAAACCAAGAAATATGGAGGTAGCAGAAATAAATCTCAAAGCTATGTTGACCATCTTAAAAAAATAATTAAAACAGGAGTCTTGTTATGTTAGTACTTACCCGCCGTGTTGGAGAGCAAATCTTCATAAACAAAGGTCAAATTGAAATAAAAATCTTATATGTTCGCAAAGGCCATATCGCTGTAGGAATCAAAGCACCATCAAATATAGAGGTAGATCGCAAGGAAATTTATTTAAGGAAGTTGGCGAAACCGCAGAATGAAACCAGTCAAGAAATAACCCCCCAATCCAATTAACCATCAGAACCGGGCATGAAGCCCGGCTGGAGCTTGTTATGTTGAAATTATTATTTGTTACCTCTCTTGGCTTAGTTGCCTTAACTACTCATGCAGCTAATGTCACACAAGTTAATCGCTATGCCACTGTTGCTAATAAACCACTGGCTGCTCAGATAAATCCTTTATTAGCGGTACAACAAGTTCATTTTCCTCAAGAAGTTAAAACCATAGGTCAAGCTATTGAGTGGTGGCTTAGATATTCAGGATTCACACTGGTTGCTAAAGAGAAACAACCTTTAAGCCTGCAAGCAGTTATGCACCAACCTTTACCTCAGATTGACCGAAATCTCGGTCCATTAACCGTCAGGGATGGTCTGGAAATCCTTGTTGGACAACAAGTCTTTACCCTGGTTGAAGACTCATTGCTACGTCAGGTGAATTTTCAATTAAAACCAACTGTTAAACCAAGGAGTAAAGAATGATTACTCGTCAATTAATCACAAAATTCAGTATTGCGGGCTTGAGTCTGGCACTCATTGGCTGTGCTGTTCTGGTCAAATGCCATTATCAAGGGAAAACAAAAGATACCGAGATCATAGCTACCCGTTTAAATGATATTCAGGCGCAGCTCGGTAACTTGCAGCAGGCAGCAAGAAAACCGGATGAAAAAGTAGATTTAAGTGCCATCAATCAGGATTTCAATAAACTGACTCTATTGATTGAACAACTCAAATCCAAAGATGACAACACAATAAACCAGCTTATCTCTGAAAATCGTGCTGAACTATCTCACAAACTGGATGCACTTTACGAGGTAATTAATTCGCTCGATAAAAAGCAACATCCCGTTAAATACCTGCCTGTAACGGCATTGCCTTTTAAGGTCATAAGCATAGACAGCATCCAGCAAGTCAGTGTCGCTACAGTTACTTATGACTTTAAAACCATTCCGCTGGAAAAAAGCGACAAACTGGTAAATTGGACAGTCTTGCAGATTGATTTTGGTCAACAACGTATCGAGCTTGAAAACAGTAATAAAGAGCGTGTTGTTGTATCTATGGAAGCCGACCTTGGTGATCAAAATGCTTAAATATTCAGTATTAATGCTTGCCTTGTTAGCGTGTGAAGTCGCACATGCCGACTTGAATATTCCGGGTTTAAATCAACAACCATTAAATGCTCTGGCCATGCAGGATCAAACATTGGCGAAAACGGGCTTAACTATTAATGAAGATGATCTGACCTCAGAACAAGATATTAATAAAATCAAGCTCAATGAAAACCAACTTCATGAAGCCAAGGTATGGGGTTTAACGATTGATGAAGAAAAGCGCTATGTCTTGCTCATGCAAAACAAAAGCAAATTCTATTACGAAGGATTAAGACAAACACCCATTGATATTCTGGGGCTTAATGCCAAAAGCGAAACGGAACGTAACCATTTTGCAGAGCTTGCAGCAATGCAGGAAGCACAGAAGGTCAGCAAGAATATTGCATGGAACAATGCTTTTTACAAAGCGTATAACAAACTGTTTGCCAATGTACCTGTGGTTGGTGATTTTGATCCTTCTCCTTATTCGCCCTATGCCCAGAAGCCTGTGCAGTTAACTCAAGGCGACACACTCTATTTCTTTGTGAAAGAAACGGATGCCGCTAAGACCATTTTATTACTACTCGCAGACGCAATAGAACAAACACCTGATACACGATTACATTTGATGTTGTTAGGCTTTGATGATGCGTCTATCCAGATATGGGCTAATCAACACCAAATACCACAACATCTTGTGAATAGTGGTCGAATCAGCTTGAACCATGGTGAACTTAGTTACCAGGCACTCAAGGTTACAAAAAAAACATCCCCCTTATTGTTACTGTCCAAAAACGGCCATTCAAGCATTGTTGATTTGGGGAGGTTTTAGCATGAGAAAGCTATCTATTATTGCAGGTGTATTGATGATTACTTCTTGCTACGCATGGCAAATCATCAATACAGAACAATATATCAGAGAGGCACAATCCCAATTGACCGAGGAATCTTTAAGGCTTCAGGAAAAACTTGATGCAAGATTACCCGTATCAAGCCAGGCAACTACCGGCAAAGTGGAAAGACGAAAACTCGAACTAACCAACTTCAGCAATCCTGTTTTTATCATCGGTGATGATGCTGTTTCACACCAATGGCTTAAAGACCATTCAGCAGAACTGGAAGCAGCAAACGCACTGGGATTTGTTGCCAACATAACAGAAAGCGAGCAATTACAAGCGCTTCAACAACTGACCAAAGCCCCCTTGTTACCCGCCAATGTCGATGACTTGATGGCCATATTTCAAGAAAGCCATTACCCATTGGCATTTATTGAGGGGGAATTATGGCAATAAAGACTCAAACTCAAAAAAAATCCAAAAGATTCATCATGAGCCTGTTATTACTTGTTCTATTGGGCTGGTTGATTTTATTGGGTTGGGTTTTAAGTCTTTGGTGCTTCTCAGGCTTTGAGACAGCATTTAGTTCAGTGACTGAACTATCCCAAAAACAAACAACGGCTGTTGCAGATTTTAATGATATTGCAATAGCAGAGAAAGTTAAATCATGGTTAGGAATCATACCTACCCAGGAAGTAACGCACAAGGTAACTCAAGCACAACTGTTAATTAAAAACGAACTGAACAATGTACTGCCTGAACCAACTTCTGAATTAAGCGATATTGCAGAAGATTTGATTCACATCTGCAAACAAGTCTGGTTGCTGATTAGTCTGACGATACAGGTCATGTTGATAAAGCTGCTTATCCTTTTGGCAGCTATTCCTTTATTCATGCTGGCCATGACTGCGGGTCTTATTGACGGGCTTAATCAACGCGCCATTCGCACAGCCTCTTTAGGGCGTGAATCTTCTTATGTCTTCCATCGACTCAATTATTACTTCAAAAGTGGTTTATTGATGTTGCTGGCTTTATGGCTGGCAATCCCTGTGAGTATTACACCTGCTTTTGTATTTGTACCTGTCAGCGTCTTGTTGAGTGTTGTGGTTTCCGTCACCGCAAGCCGCTTTAAGAAATATTTGTAAGGAGAAAAAATGAAACGATTGCTGTTAATACTGATGTTAAGCCTGCCCTTAGTCTCTCATGCCAGTGAAGAAGCCTTGAATCAAACACTGGTCAGAGTCATTAACCAAATCAATGCAGTCATGCCTTTACTGGATGAAGCACAAAGTGAAATTGAACCTAACACCCGTATTCAATTGCATATCGAATCTTTTGAAGGAGCCGATGGCAAAACTCACGCAGGTCTTCGCAACGACTTACTGGCTATCAGAAATGCCTTGATTGACTACATCAACAAGCCAGCTATTGAACCTAAAACAATTAGGCCACTGTCGCTTGATTTTATCGGGAAGTAGCCATGAGCAAAGTTGATATCGCTAAAACATTCGCAGCAAGTTTCAAACAAGCCGCGGGAGACACTGCGGCAAGTAGCTACTCTGGTTGTATCCGTTTTATCGCCATCATGTTGGTCATTATTGCTGTGATGTGGTGCATCAACCACTTCATGGGTCATACAGAAAAAGAGCAGGAAGGTTTTCTTGTTCTTCTTGGCTCACGCTTAATCCGCATCGTTTTGGGATTTTGTTTATTTATTCTTATTTTAATCGTCAAGGGGAGTTAACTATGAACAATACCATCGCCACAGTAAAGCAATGGGGGCAAAGGCTTGGTTTAGGGCTTATGACCCTAAATTATGCGCCAGCCTTATTTGCTGACAACTGGTTTCCAAAGATTTCCAACGCCGATGATATCAGTGACGGTAATAAAAGCATGATGACCGTTACTGGAAACTACGTCCGACAAGGCTTGGGCCTGTTGTTGTTTATTGCAGCCGTTATGAGTTTTATCAAATTCATTACTACGGTACAGCATGGTATCGAGGAATCCAAGAAAAATGATGGCTCTATGGTGGCTTTCGGCACCTTCGCTGTCATGGGGATTACATATCTTGCCATCAGTATTGTTGCAGGCTATGTGGGCTACAGCATGATAACCAAGTTCAAGATTTAAGGTGCCCCCATGAACCAACCGTCATCACGTCATTTGTCTCATGATTATGAGGCATACAAAGGGCTAAGTCTAAGAGAGCTATTCTGGATAGTGGTTACCACCACTCCATCTATGAGCCTTCTGTTTAGCTTGGCTGGTTCCTTTACAGGGTACCCCTTGGCTTGTGGCTGTGTCGGTTTTCTAGTGGGTTTTATTGTCTCAATTACCGTATGCCCTAAACGTGTCGCTCGCCTGAAATCAGGAAAGCCCCATGGTTATTTAATGAAAAAAACCATGCTGACTTTGACACGTTTGGGCTTAAAGCGCTCTCCCTATCTTCACCATGTCGGTACATGGCAAAAATCCAAAATCGTGAGGAAATCCCATGTTTAATTACTGGAAAAAAGTAGACAGTTTAAATCATATCAATCGTTTGTTGCTGGCATTTGTGACTGTACTCATTTTGATTGTTGCAGGATTAATTATTACGCTTGCCAAGCTACCCAATCGCTTTGAGTTTTGGCTCACGCCTGCCATGACAATCAATGGGGGTTTAATTAAAGAAAATCAGGTTCCCAAAGAATATGTGCAAGGTTTTGTTGCCACATTGATACCTGCATTGAATACCTGGTCAAACACTGGAAAAGCAGAATTCACTAATAACCTTGCCAGCTTTCATTATTACTTTACCCCGCGCCATCAGCAATTAATGGAAAAAACATTGGCAGCTTACAAGGATGCTCAACTCTTTAACCGTACCCAAGTAGCAAGCCTTTATCGCTTCATGGAGGACGGGGATGTAAAACCACTGGATGATAATACATGGGAAGTCCATCTGGTTTTGCGTATTACTCAAAGATTAAAAGATGATAGCCCCATGGTCATTGCTGACAAGGTGGTTGATTACCATATCCGTGTGGTCAAAGTAACTCTGTCTCGTCTGCAAAATCCCTTTCAGTTAGCCCTTGATGGATACACCCAGCCAGAAACACTGGTTAAAGATTTGTTAGCTACTCACGTGGAGGAAAAACAACATGAAAAAGTTTAAATGGCTATTAGCCTTGATGAGCATGACTTGCAGCATCCAGTCCTTCGCGCTCGATGCAGAGCATGTGCTGTGGGATAAAACCCCTATTCCACTGGATTTATCTTTAAACGAAGAACGGCTGGTTCATTTCCCACAAGCTATCAGCATTGTGGACAATGAAGCAGGCGATAAAATTGCAGTACTCAAGGTTCAGGATACTTTATACCTCAAAGGTAAAGATGCTTTTGAAAACAAACGCTTGCTGGTACAACTCATGCCCCAGGGTGAAGTCATTATCTTCAATCTCAGCGCCAAAGAAAAAATCGTTGCAGGAAAACCCGTTGAAATTCTGCTTGAGAGCAAGGAAGAAACAACCAATACCACACAAGAATCGGCTAATACCTTTGATGTAAATGCCATCACGCTTACCCGTTTTGCTATTCAGTCATTGTATGCACCACAAAGATTGTTGGTTATCCCGGAAGGTATAGGCAGAACGCCTATGCAAACCAGACGGCAAATCAATCTGTTTTATGGCGCGAGCATTGAAGCGCGACCATTGATTTCATGGCATGGCGGTACTTTTTACGTCACCGCAGTGGAGCTTAAAAATCTGCTAAACAAGGAAGTCATTGTTGATCCCCGCCGGATGGTTGGCAATTGGCAAACCGCTACCTTTTATCCCAGCAATACTTTAGCACCACGTGGCAAAGATGATACCACCACTGTCTTTCTTGTTTCTGACAGACCATTTAATACCGCATTAGCTAATAGCCGGGAGTATGTACGATGAAAAAAAATGCCGGATTAAAAGTGTTAACAGGTGTTGTGATTGGTGTAGCTGCACTCATTTTAATGAACAGCAACCATCATTCAAATGAACCAGCCAAACAACAAAATGATCCCAATAATCTGAACGAAGCTATTGCCAGCCAGTTTAACGACAACATCCGTGATGTTGCTGCTAGGTTACAAGAAACCGAAAAGAAACTGGCAAGCCTTGAGTCTGAAAACAAT
The DNA here is from genome assembly GCF_000423305.1 of Legionella moravica DSM 19234. Taxonomy (GTDB): domain Bacteria; phylum Pseudomonadota; class Gammaproteobacteria; order Legionellales; family Legionellaceae; genus Legionella; species Legionella moravica. The sequence goes on from NZ_AUHS01000026.1 coordinate 18,499, forward strand.
AGACTTAAATTACCCAATTCGGAGGCAACAGAAAACAGTAATCCTGATCTCATCAAAGATTTGGAAAAACTGAAAGAGGAAATTGCCTCACTCAAATCAGCCAATGAAACACCACAAGAAGATAGACCTTATCTCGTTAATGGTGAAACTGCGACTGCTCCTGAAAAAGAGAAGAATATCAAAGACATTGATCTCTTATTAATGAAGCACGAAAACAATCAGACGGAACTGGCTTATTGGGAACGGCTGAAAGAAAAAAGTAATGCGCTCACGCGACTTACCAAATCTGATGCAGCCAAAAGTGAAAGCAAAAAATCCATCCCCTATTACACCATTCCAGCAGGTTCTGATCTTGGCCGCACTACCTTGTTATCTGCCCTGATTGGAGAAGTACCGGTCGAGGGAAAATTAATGCAACCGCTTTTTCCCTTTTCCGCCATTATTAATCGCGGAGATTTAATGGCTGCCAATGGCATCCCCTTACCACCTGATATTTCCGGCATGAAAGTTAACGGTTATGCCATAGGTGTGGGGTCATTTCTCGATAACATCAGTTGTGTCCGAGCTTATGTTACCTCTGCCTTGTTCGTTTTTGATGATGGACATTTTGTCACCGTTGGCAAAGAGCAGATGACCGGAACTGCCGAGATGGTGAATAACGAAAGTTTAGGCTACCTAACCACGGCTTTTGGTAATCCTTGCATTAAAGGCCAGTATTTTACCAATGCTCCCAGAGTCCTTACAGCACTAATGGCCTCAGATGGAATCAAAGGGTTTGGTAATGCGCTGTCTCAATGGCAAATGACCTACAGCGCTAATGCCAATGGCGCTACTGGTACGCCAACCGGCTCTATGGGTAATTACGCTTTGGGAGGCGCATTATCCCAAGGCACGGTAAAAGCTGCTGACTGGCTGGAAAAAAGAATTCAGGGCAGCTTCGATATGGTTTTTGTTCCCGCATCTGTTGGGTACAGACCAACCAGACTTTCATTTCATATCACACAAACCATCAACCTTGATAAAGAAACCAACGGGAGAGTATTAGATTATGGCCATTTACAACAAACTGCACACGATTTTAGTCTTAGGTAGCACGATGGCTTTATATGCCTGCGCTTCCAATTCAATCAGTTCTACTGCCATTCCCGAAGGAGGTCTGACGGTAAGCCAGATTTATCAGCAAAGCCTTGGCGAACCCATGCAAAGCTGGTCAGTAAAACGAACACAAACCAAGCCAGTTAATTATGCCGGTTACACACGTGATGCATCTAACGAGATTCAAAATCTGTTTAAACCGTTGGACAACCCGCAAATTCCTATTTACGTGTTTCCACATGTGGCTTTGATTGGTGATGAGCAATTATTAAAACCGGGTTATACCACCGGTTTCTTCCTCTATAAACAAAACCAGTTTGCCCTGGCATCCGAGCAGTATTAAGGGGAGCTTATGAAACAACTATTGAATCAAATAAGTAATTGGCTGGTGAGTGAACAAAGTAATAACGCGATTACTGAAAAAGCCATTCAAAAAAGATTTGAAAATCAGAAGCCTTCATTTTCAGATCAACTGGCAGTTGTTGATTTTTGTGATGAGCGCAATATCTTCCTGTTGAATGACGGAGTAAGCATTGGTTCCGGCTTTGAACTGGCAAGTATTCCTGCCGAGGCTGCTTCTCCTTCTCATCTGGAATCCATCTTTAACAAAATCAGGGATACCTTTGCAGCAGTTGTTCCATTACATAAGGAAGACGCTTGGGTAATGCAAATGTATGTGAATGATGATTACAGCCTGAAACCTGTGTTGCGCCATATCGAAAAGAGCATACAACCTGCCATAGCCAATACGCCATTTACACAGGACTATCTTTCACGTCTCGATGATTTGTTTACCAAGATGACAAGACCGGAAGGACTATTTGTTGATCCTAAAACGGATGCGCCTTATCGCGGCAGAAGAAGGCGCGTGCGGGTATTGTTTTACCGGCTGTATCAACAGGTACAAATCACCCGTGAGCAAGCGATCATTGAACATCAGGAAGTGATGGCACAAATTGAAAGCAAACTAAAGTCACCCGGTCTGCAACTGAAACAACTGACAGGAAAGGATTACTATCAATGGTGGATTCGCTGGTTTAATCCCAATCCTGAAATAACCGAAGGTAACATTGAAGAGCTACTGGCACGATTTTCTTATCCAAGTCAAAAACCGGCAGGCTTTTCCCTAAGTCAGGCAATTCTTTTTAACGAACCTCAGAGTAGTGCACAGGGGTTTGTATTTGATGGCTATCAGCAACGAGTTCTGTATGTTGACGGATTAAGAGAAGCCCCGGAAATTGGGCTATTGTCACGTGAAAAGCCACAAGCCAATCCCAAACATCGTTATGCGCTTTTAGACAAATTGCCAGAAGGTGCAACTTACAGCATACAGGTGACGTTCAGTAACGATGAAGCACTTGATGCCCATTTGATGCGACTGGAAAAAGGCATAGTGGGTACCAGTTTGAAACCACAACAGGTACGAGATGATATTAAAACAGCGCGTGATGAATTATCTATGGGAAATCGCTTGTTCTGGGTTAATCAATCTATATTCTACCGTGCAAAGACTAATGCAGAAGCCATTCAAATTGAAAAGGATTTAAAAGAGCTATTTATTGAAGCCAAAATGCCACTCATCCCCTCCTGCTATGACTTACATCCACTAAACAGTTACCTTAATGCGCTGCCTTTTAACTTCATACCTCAGTATGCACGTCAGTATTTGCGTTTTGACAGATTGATGTATGCTTCCGAACTCGCAGCTCTGTTGCCTGTCTATGGGCGCAATCAGGGTGCCCGGCATTTACCTTGTTTTACCTTTTTTAATCGTTTGGGCGAGCCGGTTCTGTTTGATGTGTTGCATCATGATTTTATTAGCCAAAACTCTCATTTAGCGCTTTTCGCCAATTCCGGTGGTGGAAAATCAGTAGCAACTGGCTGGATGATTAACTCTCTGATGGCCACGAAAAATGCCCGTATTGTCCTTTTTGAAATGGGAAACTCATTCGACAGGATGCTGATTCATGCCAAAGCCCATGGCAAAAAGACCAAGCAATTGTTATTGAGCAATAAAAAAGGAGAAGCCGTTCCTTTAAATCCTTTTTGTGAAGCCTATAAAGCCTTATCCGAAATCAGTGAAAGTTTAAGTGAAGAACAGGCAACCCAGCTCGCTCAAAAGATTATGGATATCAAATCAGGTTTAGCAGAACAAGCCAACCCTTTAGAGCAAGCCTGTGATGAAGGTTCGCGCAGCTATCTTGCAGAACTGTCGCTTGCCCTTCGCACCATGATTACCGAAGCCAATTCCATTGAAGAAGAACAATTTACCCTGGCTGATGAAACCCTGTTAATTGAAGTATTAAGCGATGCTATTTTAACCTCGTTTAAAAACGATGTGCCACAAATGCTTACTGAGCATGTGGTAGCAGCTTTTGAACGGCGTATGAACAAGGAAACGGTTGCTCGCAAAAAAGACCGGATACTTGATATGCACGACCGTTTGAAAAGCTATGTTATTAACAGCGCCAAATCTCGCTTTTTTAACGTACCTACCGAACCATTGGGTGATTTTGATATTTTCCATATTGATATCTCAGCCATTAAGGATGATACCGGTAAACTTGCCCTGGTTATGGTGTCTTTGTTGCCACGTATCCTTGCTATGGCAGAAGCGACTCAAAATGATAACCGACCTACCTTTATGTTTATTGATGAGTCTCATCTTCAATTTCAAATCCCAAGCGTTGTCACCAGTTGCTTGCTGGTGGCCAAGGTAGCAAGAAAACTCGGATTGTGGCTGGTAGCAATTACCCAAAACGTCACCGATATGAATTCGGAAAAAGCCACCAAAATTCTGTCACTGATAGAAACATGGATTTTGTTGGGTCTTGATGAAAAAGAAATCAATGATGTAAAGCAATTCAAACATTTAACCCCGCAACAGGAAGCCTTAATCAGGGATATTGATTCACAAAAAGGATTGTATGCAGAAGCCGTTTTGTTAGGTTCACGTTATCAAGGATTATTTCGTGTGATTCCACCCCGTTATCTGCTGGCTCTTTTAATGACTGAAAAATCAGAAAAAGCAGAACGATTCACTCTGGAGAAAGAACATGATGTCCTTAAAGCCGCTGAACTTATTGCTCAAAGATTGGAAAACAAAACACAAACGCAACGTCATGATGATTGCTTTTACGATGATTAGTGCAGGTTCGTTATACGCTGCTGAAAGCATTGAACCACCTCATCCTATAAGCAGTATTGGTATTGCAACGAAAGTATTAAGTAAACTCTTTATCAATAGCCATTATAAAATCATAGGCAATTGCACCTGGGCGGTGGGGAAATTACCGCCTAAGCTGGTTGCAGTACCATCTGTCGAGCAATTTCTTCCTGATTTGATTGTGACAGTAGCCAATCGTCCAGAAACCAATCCATGGATTGAGGCCCAAACCCTTTATGAAAATCCGGCGAGTCAGGCGTTATATCAGCAAACCTACAAACTTGCGACTGGTACTGAACTCGGATTTGGTGATGATGCCGGGCAAACCAGTACTATGCACATCAATGAAGAACGTACTCGTGTAGTCAATGTAATAGGAAGCCCGGCAGGCTTATATCAATTTCCTTATCTGTCACACCGGAGTGAAACACGCTTTGGTTATCCTTATTACCTGAGTGAAGCCGATGCCGTAACTGACCGAACTGAAATTGCTGAAATAACCTATATGGTTACGCATCCGCAATTATTATTTAACCATGATATTGGAAGCTCAATCCAAGTATGGGGGCATGAAATCCCACGGCTCATGCGGGTAACTCATCCTTCACGTTTCAGGGCATCAATGGTTGCAGCACTTCATGCTGCTGACATTGTGACTAACAAAAACAGTTTGCATATTACCCAAAGTACCAGCAATACCTGTGGCCCTAATTGTGTGGTTTCCAATGTCATATTTGATGCCAATAACAAAAATGTCATTTGGCAGGAAGTGTACCCCAAAAACCGCAATATCAATTTCAACGATTCCAGTGATATGGGCATCGAGGATGAAAAAGCAGGGAATGGCAATTATGTCTTTGTCGTCTGGCGTAAATACCGTGGCTGCATTCAGCATGAAGGAAAGCTAGTGCGTGCTTTGTCTTTCCCCAAAGTGGGTCAACCTCAAAAACGATAGGAACTATTATGATTAAATTATCAGTGACTTTATTAACCTTGATACTCTCGCAAGCGGTACTCGCCAGCTCGTTGCTACCTAATGAATCGGATTATTACTACAAGCTGGGCGGTTCATCGAATCTCTATGTACCACCTGTGAATAATGATCAAACCATTACTATTGGCGGCAATGTTGATACCCGTTTGGGATTTACCTGTAACGGATTTAACCCTGTAGTTTCCATTACAAATACCTTTCAGGATATGAAATCCTCAGCCATGAATATTCCGGGAGGTGTTATTGATAACCTGAAAGGTTCTGTCGCCGGCTTCCCGATGTATAAACTCCAGCAATCCATGCCGGCCTTATACAACGTATTACAGAATACCGCGGCAAATGCCATGAATGAATTTTCCGTCAAAGTGAAAGACTGTCAGGATGTTAAAAAGACGCTTGAAGAAGGCCAATCGCCTATGGAAAGTATGTTGTCTGTTTCTGATAGCCAAGGTTGGCTTGATGCAGCCAAACGTGCCAAAACTGAAAATGTAGATGTGACTGCAACGGCCAAAAATATTGCCAAAAAGCGGGATGAATATGGATTACCGTGGATAGGCAAGGAAAGCGGTAATGCCGGTGGAAAGTTCCAACGACCTATTAAAGTCATTAATGATGTGGTTATTGCCGGATATAACATTCTGCTAAACCGCAAACCTCTCAACAATGAGCAAAAACCAAGTATCGTTACTCCTATGACTCAAAACTGGAAAACGCCAATTGAAGCTGCTAATTGGGCAGTAAAAGTGCTAGGCGATATCCATGTCAGTAGTTCAGAAGATACAGCGGATAAAACTAAGCATGATGCCAAGGCAGGTATCGGTTTATCAGCACTACTGCAAAGCTGTGACAGCTCGAACACTTGCACATCCAATGTATCCAAAGCGTTGTGGCAACTGGTAGATAAACAATGGCCGTTAACCGAGGAAAAACTTAAACTGGTTAGTGCTTCTAATTTAATGATCACCGATGAAATCATTATCACCATTCAAAGAATGCCACGTGAGGAACAAATACTGACAGTATCCAAATTGGCAGAAGAAATCGCCGTACAAAATATGCTGGATAAGGCCATGATGATGCGTCGAATTTTGCAATCAGGCTTACAGGTACAAGAAGTACAAAATTTGAAACCCGCTTTGGATATGGTGAAATTTGCCTTGAAAAAACTGGATGATGATATTCATTCACTGGCATTTGAAAATGACGTACGTAAAAAGATGATGACCGAAACTTTAAGTCTTCTGATGGACATACGCAGTAATGAAATCGCCAAAGGTTTACCTGGTGATGACCATGAGCAATCACAAGTGAAAAATGGTGCCGTCTATGTAAAACCTGCTTCCAGAGGAGCCTGATATGATAGTTTTTAGTCCTTTATCGCTTTACACCACTTATTTAGGCTGGCAGCAGTATGAGGTTTTATTCAACGCCCTGTGGCAAACAGGGCTTCTATATCTTGGTTTTCTAATGGTGGGGTACCGCTTTTTAAAAAACGTACTGGCACCTAGTGGCTCTACCCATCATGCAGCAGAACATGCTTTGAATAGCTTTCTTTATGAACTGGCAGTGACTTTTTTAATTTGCGGCATCTTTGTCTATCCTTGCGTACCGCTGGAAGAAAAAGCCATGAGCTTTAAACCCATGTGTGGCATTAAGAAAGATTCAGATGCCAAATCATCCACATTAAAAGATACTGGTACGACTTATGATGAAGCCTTTGCCGATGTTTTAACTCCTAACGTCAAAATGCCAATAGGTTTTGCCATTTTACAAAACTATATGTCCGGTTTAACGTATGGTTTGATGAAAGTGACTGGCTGTACTGATAGCCTGCAATCCATTGAAGGTGATTTGATTTCCACTTATTTGCCTGCAGATGTACGAGAGCAGGCGCTTAAATTCCACCGTCAGTGTTTCCTTGAAGCACGAAGCAGTTATTACAATGAGAAACATGACAAAGCCAAAGTAGATGAGATTTTAAAGAAATATGGTGGGGAGGAAGATTTGAAATGGGTCGGCTCAAAAGTGTTTCAAACCCTGTATTACAATAAAATCCATGCTCGTCAACCCGTACCCGGATTCAGTTTCAATGAAGCGCCTAACAAGAATCTGGAAAAGGCAGCCGAACGTGGCGATATTGATGCCAAACATCTTCCAGAACAAGGTTATCCAAGCTGTAATCAATGGTGGGCTAAATTAAAAACCGATTTGGTTCAGGTCGCTAATAATGCCAGTGTCTTTGATAATCATCTTAACTACTACGCAGTATTGGACAGAGTGCGTACTTTCAAAAATACCCACCCTAAAGCGTGGGGGTCACAATTAAGTTCAGAAGATTATATTGCCAAGATGCTTTTAAATGATAGCCGTGACATGCAGGCTAACAGTGTTAAAAACATGATGGATAATACTAATGGGGCTTTTGGTGGTGCTATTTCTCATGGACTGGTCAACATCGGTCAATGGACAAAATCATGGAGTTCAACACCTTTAAAGCGTGAAGCCATCATGCAAACACTACCCGTCATGCAAGCCTTTTTGTATTTCTTCCTCATTATCATGACACCTGTTGTTTTAGCTTTAAGTGGCTACAACCCCAAGGCACTTGGCAGTATCTGCGGATTGTTCATCATGGCGATTTTTCTGCAATACCTCTGGCATCTGGTTGGTTTTGTCGAACGCAGCGTACTTGATCCGCTGGGTCAAAATGATGCAGTTTCAGCAATGAGAAATATGGCAGTATTGTTTTATTTTATTGCACCGATGTTGTTGCTGAAGCTATCAAGTCATTTTGGTGGTGAAGCTGGCGTTGCGTTAGGGTCTTTAGTCAATGAAGCCGGTCAACAGAGTGACAAGGTTGCCAATTCTGCATCTGACACAATAAGGCAAGGTGCTAAAATCGCCAGTGCAGGAAAAATATGAACCAGTCAATTTTAATCGCCGTGAATATGCTGAGCAAATTCATTGCCGGTAATAACCCCATCCTCGTGAAGTTGCTGGGCTTTTCCAGCGGTATAACGGGGCTGGGTTCCCTCATCCGAAGCAAGGGAGGCAATCACTTGTAAAGTAACAACAGATACTTTCCCAAGGACTCTCAATGCCATAAAGGCCATGGATTTACGATTTTTGATTTTCCCAATCATGAGGAATTGTCCATGTTAAATAAATACGTTCGTACAACCATTATAGCTATAACAAAGTATATTCTGCCAGTAGTCCTGCTTTTGTTGTTAGCTCCCCAATTTGTGCAGTTTAGTTCACAGCTAACCCAAACCAATCAGTTCTTTCAGTTACATCAGATTGCCTTTCTTCTTGTGCACAGTCTCTTTTATCTGGCTCTCTATTGGTTATGGCCTCGAATTATTCATGTGCTTGTGAATCGCAGCTCTCATGACATAACACAAGAACAAATCAATTCTGCCTTAAAAGCAAAATGGTATTTACTTGCAGCTTTAGTCTTTTTTGAAGTCCTGGTTTGGTGGAGATAATCATGAGTCATTATCCCGTTGAGAACCTGCTTCGTGAACCAACCGAAATTTATACCAGCATAACCTGTACAGCGCTGGCACTGCTTGCCATAACTCAGCCTCATTTATTTTTGTTGACGAAAGGGATGGGCTATTACGCAGGTCTAAGTTTAATGACTTTGAGTCTGGTCCGGGGATATCAAGCATTTAAGATTAAACGCTATCGCCGGCGTTTAATCGCTATGCCTTACTATGCTTTATCTACGACTCAAGTACCTGTTTCTCAACAGTGGTTGTTTCTTGGTAAAGGTTTTCGTTGGCTGCCACACCATACCCAGCGATTACATCAAATCAAGCAAATAAAGAATGAAACCTTTATGCAGCGTGGAAAATGTTACCAAACCATAAGGAAATTTTGTCAAAATCACGCAGCTTCGTATTTGGCAAAACTATTCGGCAGCCCTTCTAAATTGAATCCATTTAGACCTGATCCACCAGTGGGAGGCAGTCCTTACCTGCATGGTTTAGGTGAAAAAGACGATCCAGTTTACATTCCACAAGACGTAAGAGTTGGCCATACTTTTGTAGTAGGTACTACTCGTGTAGGTAAGACACGATTAGCCAGTATTCTCATCAATCAAGACATCAGAAATGGTGATGCAGTCATTGTTGTTGACCCCAAAGGCGATCTGGATTTGGTTCGCGATATGTATTCAGCCTGTGAAGCATCGGGCCGATTGAATCACTTTCGTATAGTACATCTTGGTTTCCCCGATCTGTCAGCTCACTACAACCCATTAAAAAACTATGATCAGGTAAGCGAAGTTGCCACCCGTATTACCGATGCTATTGCTGCAGAAGGTGAAGGCAAACAATTCGCAGCTTTCGCATGGAAGTACGTCAATATAGTTGCAATCTGTCTGGAAGAAATGAAACAACCCATTACCTATAAATCTATAGCTTTTTATATCAGTCGCCTTGATCAACTTTTAATGGCTTATGCAGATACCATTATGCCTGCTCATTATCAGGATTATCACGAACAGATTGATGCAATATTGACACATCATGAAGAACGTCAGAGTCGCAAAAATAAAAGTGCTGCTCCAATGGATAGAACCAAAGCAGTCATTGAGTACATAAAAGAGCATATCAGCAAGACTATCACAGCCGGCAATGTTGAAAGCCTGCATGATCAGATTCTGATTGATCTTTATGATGCAGCCATTATGGACAAGCACTACTATGACAAAATAACCGCCAGTGTCGGTCCGGTTCTATCTGAAATCAATAAAAGTAACGCAACCAATATTTTCTCATTTAAACAAAGCCAGAATGAAATTGAATTAATGGCAGCAATCAAGGAAAAGAAGGTCATTTACATTGGCCTTGATAGCTTGACCAACCCCAACATTGCTCAAGCAGTAGGAAAGGCCTTTTTATCAGACTTGGTATCAACTGCAGGAAAAATATACAAGGAAAGCAACACCCATTACCGTTTGAATCTGCACTGTGATGAGCTATCCGAAATTATTCAGGATTCATTTGTAAAAATCCTCAATAAAGCTGGTGGTGCAGGTTTTCAGGTTACGGCTTATGCTCAAACTATACAGGACATGGAAGTAGCACTTGGCTCAAAAGCCAGAGCGGAAGTTACAGAGGGAAATTTTAATACTCTGATTATGCTTAGGGTTAAAAATGAAGAAACAGCCAATTTGTTAGTTAAAATGCTACCTCAAGTAGGTGTAATTGATCACACGCAAGTTTCTATGGTAAATGATACTCCGCATGGGGAAGACGGTGTTTATTTTAATACGACCAATGAAGATCGTGTCCAAACATCTTCTGTGGCCATGATTGATGTGAGTGACGTTATATCTTTGCCTAAAGGGCAAGCTTTTGTTTTAGTCAATGGAGGGGAGCTATATAAAATTCGGATTCCAATGCCATTGAACAATAATCTAGCATTTAATGATATTAAATTAATTTTGAATAAATGTAATGAACGGATCATAGATAATTAATTGATTTTATTTCTTTATTTTAAATTGCCATTGTTCGATTTCATCAGGGTCAACACCATATTTTTGAATATAGGTATGGTGCTCGAGTAGCTTATTATCGTATTTTTGATTAAGTAGTACACTATCGTGTTGTTCAATTACTTCGTGCTCTGCCATGAGGGTGAATACTTCTTTGACTAGATGCCATCGACTGGTTTTATTTCTAATATGCATATCAAAAGGAGTCGTTGTAGAGCCATTTTCAACGTAACCGTGAATGTAAAATCTACTGGTGTCGCCCATCGTAAATAATAACTGTTGCAGGACAGACGGGTAACCGTGAAAATTAAAAATGACGGGCTTATTTTCTGTGAAATAGTCATTAAAATTGTCTTTCGAAAAAGAGCAATCAGAATTTCCAAAGCCCAAAGCTGAAAGCTCAAGAATATTTACAAAACGAATCTTAATAGATGGCATATCCTCTTTAACCAAAGTAATGGCTGCAAGGGCTTCTTTGGTTAAATAATCCCCTGCTGCTGCAAGGACAATATCTGGGTTAAGGTCGCTTGCGAAATCCCAAATCATCAGACCCTGCTCAAGTTCTTTTCTTGCTAATTCTGGCGTTAGCCAGCGGGGTTCCAGGGTTTTACCTGCAACAATTACGTTAACTGCATTACAGGAAGTAAGGCAACGTTCTAAAACCACCAGCATAGTAGTGGCATCCGGTGGAAAAAATGCACGCGTAAAACACCCATGTTTTTGTAGAAGATTTGATATAAAACCAGGATTTTGATGTGAAAAGCCGTTATGTTCTTGACGCCATCCGGATGAAGTTAAAATATAATTCAAAGAGGGAATGTCTCCTCGCCAGGGAATGTTGCGGGCAATTTGTAAAAACTTCATGTATTGATCCGTCATGCTGGAGACGATTTGAATAAAAGCTTCGTAAGAGGCAAAAATCGCATGACGACCGGTTAACACATACCCTTGCATGAGTCCCTGAAGAGCATGCTCACTTAACATTTCAATGACTCGTCCATCTGAGCTTATATCTTTATCCCATGCTTTTTTCAATTGAACATTGGCGCGCTGGGTTGTTTCAAAAATTTTATCGAGTTTATTAGAGTAGGTTTCATCGGGCGAGAAGAGACGAAAATTACGAAGGGTTGAATTGAGCTGACACAGCTCATTTAAATAAATGCCCGTACATCGCATACTGCTTGAACCTATTGTTCCTGGAGTGGTTGAGTCTTCTGCAATGTGTTCGATGGTAGGAAGCTTAAGCGCTTTGACTTGCGGTTTGCCTCCAAAGGCATGTCTGCTATTACCCATGCATAATTTACTATCAGGAACGAGAGCGCGAATGTGTTCGTTAAATCCATCTTCTTTATTAAAGAGGGTTTCAAAATGATAAGAAAGAAGCCATTTCTCTAGAAGGCGTAGCTCTAGGCGATCTGTTTTGGCTTGTGTGACGACTACCTGATGAGAAAGGCAATTGCCCTCAATTTTTTGGCCATGTAAGGTTTTAATGCCCGTCCAGCCTTTTAAGGTTTTTAAAATCATCATTGGAAGTCGTGGCAGTGTTTTTGTGTTGCCCTTGCGAGCTGATTCTTGGATGGCTCGAATGGTTTGATAACACTGCTCAAGCGCATCCATCATTTTTTGATGAATGGCTCGACCTTCAACAATAAAAGGCTGATAGCCGTATCCATAAAAGAGTGATTTTAATTCTTTATTGCTCATTCGGCCAAAAAGAGTTGGGCCAGAGATTTTGTATCCGTTTAAGTGAAGGATAGGAAGAACTGCGCCATTAGTCGCCGGATCTATGAATTTATTCAGATGCCAGGCTGTGGCTGTCGGTCCTGTTTCAGCTTCGCCATCGCCAATAACACAAGCTACAATCAGGTCGGGATTATCCAGTACCGCTCCGAAGGCCGTAGAAAGAGAATAACCTAATTCACCACCTTCTAAAATTACACCTGGCGTTCCAGGATTGCTGTGACTTGGAAAGCCATACGGCCAGCTGAAGTTTTTAATGAGATAGCTTATTCCTTGTTCGGTATGGGACGCTTTAGGATAATATTTATTGAGGGTTCCCTCAATAAATAGGTTGGCTTGCAAGGCGGCATAACCATGTCCTGGACCCAGTATAAAAAGCATGGGCGATTGATGTTTTTTAATCAGGTAGTTGAGATGGGCATAAATAAAATTTATTCCAGGACAAGTGCCCCAATGACCCAATAAGCGTGGTTTGATGTCAGCAAAGGTAAGTGGTTGTTCCAGTAAGCAATTGTTCATTAAATAAATTTGCGCGGCAGAGAGGTAATTGGCTGCTCGCATAAACTGTTTTATGGATTCAATGGCGTGCTCCATCTTATCTCCTTAAGTCTTAAATAAATCATCCATTGCTTGAACCATCAAATCCGTTACATCAATTACGTTCGAGTCATGCGTAATGGTATTGCAGGTGATGATTTGCTTGACTCCTGCTTGTTGTAAGTCCTCATAGGCGCTTCCTGCAAAGAGGGCATGTACTCCAATACAAATAGCAGGTTTCATATGGAGTGATTTTAAATGGGTAGCTGTTTTAATCATAGTAGCTGCTGTTGAAATAATATCATCGACTAAGATGGGTGTATGGTTTTGATATAAGTCAATTTGCGGAATGGTTATTTCAACGAGATTATCGCCTTTTCTTTGTTTTTCCAGAATTAAAAAGGGTGCATTAATCCTTTGAGCAATGTCTGAAACCCATTGGGAGCTTTCAGCATCGGGCCCAATAAGCAATGCGTCAGGTACATTAACTTTAATCCAAGTGGCAATGGGCTTAGTTGCATGCAGTGCAATTGCCGGAATGGAATAAATGTCATTTAAAGCGTGCCAACGATGGAGATGTGGGTCAATGGTCATCAACCCATCAAAATAGGTTGAAATCAGTTTGGCAAAATAGTGAGAAGTAATACTGTCTCCAGGTTGAAACCGTTTATCCTGGCGCATGTAAACAAGATAGGGTGCGATGAGACCTATTTTTTTTGCTCCTAATTCTCTGGCCGTTTCAGCAGCAAAGAGAAGAGGCAATATTTTGCCATTAGGATGGGTTAAATCAGCAATCATGATGACGTCTTTGTCGTTCACTAACGATTTGATGTTGACAACGGTTTCATCGTCGGGAAACTGATGCAGTGTGATACTGCCCATGTCATAACCCAATTGCTGATGCATTTCCTTGGCAAAATAGTCGCTGCCAAACAGAGAAAAGAGTATCGGACTTGGCTTCATGTGGATTCCTCAATAAGGATAACAGGATGCCCTTGTCGATGAAACGCCAAGGCATAATCAAGCTCACCTTTAGTTTCTGCATGAACAATGAGTAAGGGTTGGCCCTTTTCTACATCCGTGTTTAAAGGCGCTAAGAGTTCAACCCCCGCTGCTTTTGATTTGGGTGCCCCTGCTAGTTTTGCCAGGCGGGCGATTAAGCGATTATCAATACTTGTGACCTTGCCCGCTCGTGTAGATTCAAGGGTTTTGGTGTACGGTGCAGAAGGAATATCAAAAAATCCACCTTGTGCTTGGCAGATTGCCTCAAATTTGGTTAATGCTTTCCCGCTATTCAACAGAGATTGTGCCAGTTGTTTACCAGAACCTGGTGCTACATTAGGAGAAAATTCGAGTAGGTGTCCTGCCAGGGTTAAGGCACGATCCCGCAAATCTTGAGGTGCTGAGGGGTGACAAGAAAGCACAGAAAATATATCTCTTGCCTCAAGAGCAGGTCCGATACCACGACCAACGGGTTGCGCTCCATCCGTAAAAACACTATTGAGTTGGATGGAAAATTCTTTGGCAATACGCTCTAAGGTATTTTTTAAAGCCGTTGCTTGTTCCATCGTCCTTACTTTCGCTGTAGGACCAATGGGAATGTCAATGACAATGTGGGTTGAACCTGCGGCAATTTTTTTAGAGAGAATGGATGCCACCATTTGTCCTTCGCTGTCTAAATCGATGGAACGTTCAATGCGAATGAGTAAATCATCCGCAGGACTTAAGGCAACTGCACCACCCCAAGTGATGCATCCATGTTCTTGCTCCACTACTTTTTGCATGGTTTTGATGTCTAGATTGACTGGTGCAAATACTTCCATGGTGTCGGCTGTTCCTGCGGGTGAGGTAATGGCTCTGGATGAAGTTTTGGGCATTATGAGACCAAAGGCTGCAACAATAGGAACCACAATCAAGGTAGTGCGATTGCCGGGTAAGCCACCAACACAGTGCTTATCCACAATAAAGGGAGAGGGCCAGTGCAACCGTTTCCCTGTGTGCACCATGGCCTTCGTCAAATCAAGGATTTCATTGGTGCTAAATCGATTCCCCGCACTTCCTGCAAGAAACATGGCAATCTGAACGTCAGAGAGTTGTCCTGTCACGACATCAGCCACAATGTGGTTAATTTCTTTTGTTTTTAATTCATTCCCATACAATTTTGAGCGAATAGAACCTAATGAGTCAAGTGGCTTTGGGTGTGCGATAGAAATCTCATCACCTACCTTTGCCGAGAGCAAATCCCAAGCATAGCGTGAGAGGCTTGCCTCGCCTGGTTTGAGCAAATTGGATGTCGCTTCAGTTGTATTGATGGTGGCGATAATGGTTCGGTTATTGAGAGTGACTTCTACGCGAGCCTCGGCCACAAACCCTTCCGATCGACAGATGTGACAGTCTTCACGCATGTAAATAATCGCCATTTTTGACGAGTTAATCCCAATATAGGTGAGCGTCAAGGCAGTATGAGTGGTCACGTGAGCGTCTCGGTTTGTTGGTAGTGAGGGACCATGCAGGTCCAGCCAAATTGCTGTTCTATTTTTGCCTTTAATGAAGCTGCAGCTTTTGGTTCGCCATGGGTAATAAATACTTTTTTAGGCGGTTTACGAAAATGGCTTAACCAGTTCAGCAGCTCTTCATAATCTGCATGGGCAGAGAGGTTACTTAAAGATTCAACTTGTGCTTTAACAGGAACCATCTGCCCGTGTATTTTAATTTCTGTCTCTCCTTGAATCATACGGGCACCACGCGTTCCACCTGCTTGATAGCCGGCAAAAAGGATGGTGTGTTCATGGTGAGGGGCATAGGCTTTTAAATGAAATAAAATACGGCCTCCTGTTGCCATGCCGCTGGCAGAAATGATGATTTTAGGAAAATGATTGCTATCGAGTTGTTTGGATTCCTCAGGAGTCCTGATGTAGGTTGCAGTGTCACACAGGGTTTTGCATTCCTGTTCCGACAAGCGGTGGTCTTCTTTATGATGACACAGAATATGGGTTGCATTGATGGCCATAGGGCTATCGAGAAAAACAGGAATATCCGGGATGGATTTTTGTTGTTTTAATAAAGCGATGTAATGGAGTACGCTTTGTGCACGTGCTACGGCAAAGGCTGGAATAATGATGGAGCCACCTCGTTGCACGGTTTTATTAATGATGTTTTTTAAGAGCTCTGTAGGAGGGGTCTTGTCGTGGAGGCGATTTCCATAGGTTGACTCAATCACCAAATAATCAATCTCTTCAATGAGGCTTGGTGCTTGCATAACAAAATCATGGGGTCTTCCCATGTCGCCAGTAAATAAAAGGGACGTATTATGGTCCTTCATGCGAACAAAAGATGAGCCAATAATATGACCCGCACGGATAAATTGAACCTTCATGTCATTAAAAGGCTCAAAAACGGCATCATAATCTTTGGGGTGAACTTGTTTTAACGCTAATTGTGCATCGTCGATTGTATAAAGGGGTTGGGCAGGATGGTGTTTGGTATAGCCGTACTTGTTGGCATTTTTGGCCTCCTCCTCTTGCAGATGGCCACTGTCTGGTAAAAGAATAGCACATAAATCCTTGGTGCCTGGTGTGCAGTAAATAGGGCCACTGAAGCCATTTTTTACTAATAAGGGTAAATAGCCGGTGTGATCAATGTGTGCATGGGTAAGGAGAACTGCATCAATGGATGTGGGGTTAATCGGCAGTGGCGCCCAATTGCGAAGGCGAAGCTCTTTATATCCTTGGAATAATCCACAATCCACTAAGATTTTTTTCTGGTCTGCTTCAACCAGGTACTTAGAGCCTGTTACAGTTTCAGTTGCGCCTAAGAACGTTAATTTCATCATGATGTATCTCTGTTTTTCTATTCAGTATAGTGCAAGTTATGAGTTCATGCTGGATAAACTATTATCGAAACAAGGGGTTATTCATTATACCCATAAGGGTATGGCTTGACAGAGCATGGGTGAGGCGATACATAATGGGACTATTTAGAATTCTTAATAGTGCATCCATTCGCTCAATCGTTCATGCGATTAATGCTTGGATACTCCCTTGAATGTTATGGTGGAAATTATTAAAGGATATTAAGCTATGTCAGACCACTCGTCACATACAAAAGAGCTTTCTCGCATCAATCGTGCTGTTGGCCAGCTTCAAGGTATTAAGCGCATGATTGAACAAGAACAGTATTGTGTTGATATTCTGTCTCAGTTGCGTGCTGTTCGCAACGCCATAAAATCCATAGAGCTTAGTGTGCTTGAAACCCATATTATTGGGTGCATTGCCGATGCTTCTTGCTGTCAGGATGAATCACTCAGGGTGGAACGCATCCATGAGATTATGGAACTACTTAAAAAATACGAATAGGTGAACTATGCCACACGAACAGGATAATGCAAAACCCACTGAAGGCGCAAAGAAGCATACGTGTTGTCATTCCAAGCAAGACACGCATCAAGGAAAGCCTGCTGCTTCCAAAGAAGGTGAAGCGATGATGTACACATGCCCCATGCACCCAGAAATTCGCCAATCTCATCCAGGTAATTGCCCGATTTGTGGCATGACCCTAGAGCCAGTTACTGCGACAATCATGGAGGAAGTAAGTCCTGAATATCGGGATATGCGCCGTCGCTTTTGGGTTTCTCTCATTCTGACCTTGCCAGTTCTGGTTCTTGAAATGAGCGGGCATGGTAAAACGCACCTCATTTCTGCAACTCAGTCCGTCTGGATACAGATGATATTGGCAACACCTGTTGTGCTGTGGGGTGGTTGGCCTTTCTTTGTCCGTGCTGTCCTTTCACTAAACACACGTCTGAACATGTTTACCTTGATTGCCATGGGTATCGGTGTGGCTTGGGCTTACAGCTTAGTGGCTGCCTTATTCCCACAATTATTCCCGGCGGCTTTTCGGAAAGAGGGCGTGGTAGCCATTTATTTTGAAGCAGCAGCGGTGATTACCACTTTGGTTTTGTTAGGCCAAGTGCTGGAACTCAAAGCGCGTGAACAGACGGGAAGCGCGATTCGTGCCTTACTGAAATTAGCCCCTGAGAGTGCGCGTCGCTTGAAAGAAGACGGTAGTGAGGAAGAAATATCACTTGAGGCAGTCCATGAGGGGGATTTGCTGCGCGTACGGCCTGGTGAGAAAATACCTGTTGATGGCGAAGTACACGAAGGTCATAGTCATGTAGATGAATCGATGGTTACTGGTGAACCTATGCCTGTAGCCAAGGAAGTGGGTAGCAAAGTCATTGGTGCGACTATAAATCAGACCGGTAGTTTTGTCATGAAAGCCTTGCATATTGGCAGTGACACGATGCTGGCACGCATTGTACAGATGGTGAGTGAGGCACAACGAAGTCGTGCCCCAATCCAGCGTTTGGCAGATACCGTGTCTTCCTGGTTTGTGCCTATTGTTATTTTGATCGCTGTGGCGTCCTTTAGTATATGGGTACTCTATGGTCCGCAACCCGCATTCAGCTACGGTCTCATTGCGGCAGTTTCGGTGCTCATTATTGCTTGTCCTTGTGCCTTGGGCCTTGCCACACCGATGTCGATTATGGTCGGAGTTGGACTTGGTGCGAGAAATGGAGTACTGATAAAAAATGCAGAAGCGCTGGAGCACATGGAGAAAGTGAATACTTTAGTGGTTGATAAAACGGGTACATTAACTGAAGGACATCCAAAGCTGACACAAATTATCACAGCCGATGAGTTTGAAGAAGATGATGTGTTGGCTTGGGCTGCGGCACTAGAAAACAACAGTGAGCATCCGCTGGCCAATGCCATTGTGGCGGTAGCAAAAGAGAAAAAGCTGACCTTATCTCATGTTTCAGAGTTTAATGCGCCGACGGGCAAAGGGGTGATCGGAATAATCGAGGGGCGTTCCATTGGCATCGGTAATGCCAAGTTGATGCAAGAGCTTGGTGTTCACAGTAATCTGTTAGTGGCAAAAGCCGATAAACTACGGGCCGAAGGGGCTACTGTGATGTTCATGGCAGTGGACGGTAAAGCGGCTGCAATTTTGGCTGTCGAAGATCCGATTAAAGCCACAACACCCGATGCCATTCGCGAACTTCAGGAGGATGGAATTGAAATTTTTATGCTAACTGGGGACAGTAAAAAAACAGGTGAAGCGGTTGCCGCTAAATTGGGCATAAAACAAGTGATGGCTGAAGTCATGCCTGAAGATAAAAGTCGTATTGTGGGTGAATTGAAGGCTGAAGGTCGTATTGTTGCTATGGCAGGAGACGGGGTCAATGATGCGCCAGCACTTGCCAAAGCTGACATTGGTATTGCCATGGGAACAGGTACGGATGTGGCCATTGAAAGTGCTGGGATTACCTTATTGCGTGGTGATTTAAATGGCATTTTAAAGGCTCGGCGTTTATCGGAGGCGACCATGCGCAATATCCGCCAAAATCTGTTTTTTGCGTTTATTTATAATGCACTGGGTGTGCCCATTGCAGCAGGGGTCTTGTATCCGATGACCGGGATGCTTTTAAGCCCAATTATCGCTGCTGCTGCCATGTCATTGAGTTCGGTATCCGTCATTGGGAACGCGCTTCGCCTACGGTGGTTACACGTATGAAGAACTCTTGGGTTTATCCATTAACAATGGCCTGTTACGTACTCATAAAAAGAATTTTTTTTGGGCAGCCATCAAGGCTTAATAGAACTCATTCACTGACCTTAATCTTCCTTTTGGGGTTATGGCCAGTCGTTGTATGTTCCCAAGCCGCTTTAAGTCTTAATGAACTGACACAACGTGCCATAGAGCAGAACAAAGACTTAAGAGCAGCTCGTTACACGGTTGCTATTGCAACCGCTCGTTTAGTACAAGCAGGGCTTTGGCCTAATCCAAGTCTCAATCTTTCAAACAATGACGATCGCTTATTTAATGATGAAGGAGAATATTCACGAAGTGCTGGTTTTAGCCAAGCATTCCCTATTTCTGGACGTATTGCAAAACAAAAGACAGTTGCTCGCTTAGATGTGTTGAAAGCCATTGCAGAAATCAGGGAAGCAGAACGTCAACTCAGTAGCAAAGTAGCGAACGCGTTTTATGCGGCAGTGATTACTGAGCGTCGCTTGCACCAATTGAATTATTTATTACAAATTAACCACGAACTGGTCGATGTCATCCATAATCGTTATCATGCGGCGGAAATTTCAAAACTCGATGACAATTCAGCGCGTATTGAGTATCTGCGTATTGTGCAAGAAAAGCACCTGTTGCATAGTCTTCGCATCAGCCAATACGCGACGCTTAATCAATTGATGGGGCGGGCCGCCAATTCTCCCTTATCTCTTAAGTCGGATATCATCACAGGGAACAAGCTTCCTGAATTAGCATGCTTAAAAGCGCTAGCACTTAAAAATCGTCCCGATCGCCAAGCCATCGTGTTGTCGATTCATCGCGCCAATGCCGATCGCCGTTTGGCAAGAGCGGAGCGCTTCGCTGATTGGACATTAGGGCTTGGGGTTCAACAAGATAAAATTGTGGTGGAAGAGGGGCCGCGTCAACCAGCCGATCGCACCTTGGGTATTACACTTTCCGTTCCTCTGCCTCTTTTAAATCGTAATCAGGGGCGAATCTTAGAGGCAAGTCACACTGGAACACAGGCAATAATGGCATTGCGTGCCTTGAATTTAAGTATTGCTACGGAAGTGGCCAGTAACTATGACCAATTAAACGCTTTGCGAATGAGCCTTAAGGCAACGCAACAGGTTTCACTGAAGTTAGGGGTTGATAATGTAAAACTAGCGCGTGAGTCTTATGAAAACGGACAAATTTCGCTTTTGAATGTGTTACAAGTGCAAAAACAACAAAATGATTTGCAAATGACTTATCTCAATACTTTAGAAAAGTATTTGCAAGTGTATGTGGCTTTATGTACGGCGATTGGTCCTGGTAAAACGCAAGGACTTTGCCCTTATCTAGGGTATCAACGGAATGGGGATGGCAAATGAGAGTGCGACAGCAAATTAGAAGGGTAGCATTAATTAGTTTTTTTCTTAGTCTAGTCATTCCTATTCAAGTGAGTTTTGCTCATGGGGAAGAAATTGAAGTGAGTGAGGGAGGAGCCAAAGGCCCAGTTCATTTAACACCGGCACAAACTAAAATGCTTGGCATCAAGGTGGTGGAAGCAACCAATCGTCCTATGGCACAAATTCTGGGTTTGAATGGTCAAATTCAATTGCTCCCTAATGCACAAGCCGATGTCAGTATCCGGATTAGTGGGAGTGTGACAGCCATTGATGTGAATTTAGGGGACAGGGTCAAGGCAGGACAACGCCTCGCTACGGTGCAATCAAGATTAGTGGGCAATCCTCCACCAAGTGTTGCGGTCACAGCACCTATTGCGGGCATCATTGATGCCAGGAACATCAACTTGGGTCAAGCCGTTGAGCCAAACACAGTCCTTTTTCACATCAGCAATCGCGATAAACTGTTAGTTATTGCTCAGGTTTATGAAGAAGATTTAGGTAAGGTGAACGTGGGGCAAGAGGTTACTATTCATGCTTTAAGCTACCCTAAGCGAACTTTTCCAGGCCAAGTCACTTTAATAGAACCTAATCTTGACCCGTTAACTCGCACTGTAAATGTGCGAATTACTCTGGATAATGAAGACGGTCTTCTTAAACCGGGCATGTTTGTGCGTGCCAATGTCATTTTAAGTCATAATGAAGCAGCGCTAACGGTACCCAATGCAGCCTTGTTGCAGGCGGATAATCAGCAATTTGTTTTTGTGCAAAATGGGGATGCTTATGATCGCGTCGTTGTTAAAATAGGAGCGGTAGACGATGAGTACTCAGAAATTACAGACGGTCTAGTCCCAGGTGATCTCGTTGTGACTCAAGGACATCGAGAGCTTTATACGTTGTGGCTGAGTGGTGGCAGTAAGCCACAAAAAGGCAACGAGGAGCATCATTAAATGTTTACGCACTTAATTGCCTGGTCTTTGCATAATCGCCTCTTGATTTTAGCCTTAACCCTTATTCTTTGCTTGCTGGGTGGGTATACTTTAAAACAAATGCCCGTGGATGTGTTTCCTGAATTTGCCCCGCCTCAAGTGGTCGTGCAAACTCAAGCGCCCGGCATGGCAACCCAAGATGTGGAAACCTTAATTACCTATCCTTTGGAAAGTGCGATTAACGGCACGCCAGGGGTGGTTAGTGTGCGTTCTAAAACGTCTGTGGGTCTTTCCACCATCACGGTCGTGTTTGATGACCAAACCGACATTTACCGTAATCGTCAATTAGTCAATGAACGCATTCAGCAAGTAACCAACCGGTTGCCACCTGGTGTTGATTCACCCATCATGTTACCGGTCACGTCTGCTGTGGGATGGCTGGTTAAATACGCGTTAGTGAGCGATACTGCAAGCCCTGAAACCTTGCGTACCATCTCGGACTGGACCATTCGTCCACGGATTCTGGCTCTAGGTGGCGTGGCCTCTGTGGTATCCCTTGGTGGTGAGGTCAAGCAATACCAAGTACGCCTTATTCCCGAGCGCATGTTGGCGTACCGAATCACGGTCGAAGAAGTGCGGCAAGCGCTAACTTCCGCCAATCAAAATGTACCAGGTGCTTTTGTTCATCAGGCAGGAACTGAGTTTGTGGTGAGCACCCTTGGGCGCATCAAAACGCTTGAGGATATTAAAAAAACATTAATTGTTGTTCGTAATGGCGTGCCCATTACCATTAATAATATTGCGCACGTTGCTTTTGGCGGTGAAATTAAACGTGGTGATGGGAGCTATAATGCACAAAATGCAGTGATTGGTACCGTCTCTAAAGCGTATGGAGCTGATACGGTCACGACCACGGCTAAAGTAGAAAAGGCACTTGCTGATATTAAAAGGGCACTGCCTGCTGATGTGACCTTAATTAACGATGTATTTCGCCAGGCCAATTTTATTGAATCTGCGATTCACAATTTAACACGGGCCTTGCTTGAAGGAGCGGTGATTGTCATTGCGATTCTTTTTGTCTTTTTGATGAATTGGCGGGCTTCTTTTATTACTTTTTTATCCATGCCGGTTTCGTTTGTTATCGGTATTTTAGTCCTTCATTATTTTGGTATTGGTATTAATTCCATGACCTTAGGCGGTATGGCGATTGCCATTGGAGAGGTGGTCGATGATGGCATCATTACGGTTGAAAACGTCGTGCATCGCTTACGGATTAATCGTCAGGAAGCCCATCCTTTGCCCACTATTGAAGTGGTTTTTGATGCAGTACTTGAAATTCGAAGCTCAGTAGTTTATGCCACGATCATCATCAGTCTCGTATTTTTACCCATCTTCTTTTTGTCAGGCATTGCGGAGCGCATTTTTAGCCCTTTAGCTATTGCTTATATTGCCTCAGTATTAGGTTCTCTGGTGGTCTCCATCACCATGGTCCCTGCTTTGTGTTACTTGTTACTGGTTCGTCACCAAGAAAAACAGCACGATGCTGAAGTGAGCTTACACGTTTTATCGCAAAAGGAACGGCATTATGCAGTAGAGAAGGAAAGTAACCATGAGACCGAGCCCGAAACTCGTTTTGTCTTGTGGCTTAAACATTATTTTTTAACCGCACTCCAATGGTCTGTAGCACACTGTAAAACGGTGCTTATTATGGCCCTATCTGCTTTTGTCTTTGCCCTGGCCTTACTTCCTTTTTTTGGGACTTCTTTTTTACCGGAGTTTCATGAGGGCAACTTTATTGTCGTGATGAGTACATTGCCGGGAACCTCGCTGGATGAATCCATGCGTTTAGGCCAACAGGTACAAAAAGCGTTACTTCGCTACCCGCAAGTGATTTCTATTGCGCAGAGGGCAGGGCGCAGTGAGCTGGATGAAGATGCTTTACCACCTAACATCAGTGAGTTCGATGTGCGTCTTAATTTTGATAAAGACCAATCCATGCCGCCTGATGAATTGCTGCGTCGCATTCGTGCCGATTTAGCGAATATTCCAGGAGCAGTATTTAATGTGGGGCAATTCATTGCCCATCGCATGGATGAAGTACTTTCTGGTGTGCGAGCTCAGGTGGCCGTTAAGATTTTTGGTGATAATTTGGCCACACTCAATGAGCTAGGGCAGTCGATGGAGGAACTGTTAAAAACAGTACCAGGAGTGGTGGATGTGAATAAGGAACAACAGATTAAAGTACCGCAGCTGGTCATTGAACTTGATCGCGAAAAAGCAGCACGCTATGGGGTTAATGTTGGGCAGATTTCTGAAGACGTGCAGGTGCTATTGAATGGAATTAGTGTATCCAGCGTTTTAGAAGGGCAACGAACGTTTGATTTGTATCTTCGTATGGATAAGCCAGGACGTGCTAACGTCAAAGCCATTCAAAACATGTTAATTGATGCTCATGGTGTGGGTGAACACAACACAACGCAAATACCCCTGCGAGCCGTGGCTGAGATGGCATTGGAACCGCAGCCTTTTGCGATTAATCGAGAGAATGTGCAGCGTTTGCTAGTGATTTCCTTTAATGTGCAGGGTCGTGATTTAGGCAGCGTGATTACTGAGGTGCAACAAGAAGTGCAACAAAAAATCAAACTCCCCACCGGTTATTTTATTCAATACGGTGGCCAGTTTGAAAGCCAGCAACAAGCCTCCAGAGTTATTTTGTTCTTTGGTGGTTTGGTGATTTTTATCATGTTGATTTTGCTGCATAAAGCCTTTGGCACCTTTAGAGAGGCTTTATTGGTGATGTTTAATTTACCTTTAGCACTCATTGGCGGGGTCATTTCACTGTTTATAGCCAGTGGAGAGATGAGTGTGGCGGCTATGATTGGCTTTATTACCTTGTTTGGTATTGCTGCGAGAAACGGAATCATTTTGGTGAGCCACTACAATCAATTACGATTGCAGGGCAAAACTCGAGAACAAGTGGTCATTGATGGTACTATGGACAGATTAGTACCCGTATTAATGACTGCCGCAACGGCCGCACTGGGGTTATTCCCTCTATTATGGGGCTCACCGGCGGGTAAGGAGTTGGAGCGTCCTTTGGCGCAAGTGCTTTTAGGTGGATTATTGACATCGACGGTCTTAAATATGTTTGTGGTACCTACCGTATATAACGCCATTGAAGTGTGGCGTGAAAAGCGGATGCAATTCAATGAAACAACTCAAGGAGAAAAAACATGATGCACAGTACTTTGAAAAAAAAACAGTTCTGGCTGGGGCTTATCACCAGTGTCTTGATGGTTTTGGGATGTTCCCAGGTATTGGCTAACCCGACTAAAGAGCCAACGCAATCTATTCCCAAAACTATTCCAGCCATTTGGCAGGCTGTAGATAAGCATGCTGTGTCTATTGAGAAGGCGATAACCGACAATCAGTTGACCTCCATCCACGAACATGCGTTTGCCATTCGTGATTTAGTCAACGCGTTACCGCCTTTAAGCACTGATTTATCGGATGAGCAGAAAAAAACACTGCAAAATAATTTAAGCTATGTTGACCAATTGGCCACTCGTCTTGACAAAACAGGAGATAGTAAGGATAAAGAGGGTACACAAACCAATTGGCAAAAATTACAAAAAATATTAGCGCAGCTACGCGCGTTGTATACCCCAACCTCTAATTAATCCAGGAAGCTGTTATGATGTATTCTGTTGTTCGCGGTTTATTGTTTACCGTTTTAGTTTTAAATAACCTAATTGCAGGCGCGAATGCGCCTGTGTCGCAACCGGCGAAACCCACCGTTCTCCTTATCAAAAAATACACGACTACAATCAATGGCAAATCAAGCGAACTGTTTAAAATAGAACAGCCCGATGGAACCTGGGGGTTTCATGGGGTCAAGGGACAGATGTTTGACGCTATTGTAAAAAATCAGACGGATAAACCTACAGCAGTTCACTGGCATGGCTTGGTTGTCCCTAATGATCAAGATGGTGTGCCTTATATCACTCAGGCTCCTATTCCTCCAGGAGGCGAATACCACTACTATTTCCCCCTAAAACAATCGGGCACTTATTGGATGCATTCGCATCATGACTTGCAAGTCCAACAGTTCTTGTCGGCTCCACTCATTATATCCGATCCTGATGAAGTCAAAAGCACTAAGGAGGTGATTTTATTGCTTGGTGATTTTAGTTTTAAAAAACCGGAACTGATTTTTGCTGAATTAAAACACGGCCAAATGGCTCACATGCACCATGGCGGAGGAATGGCTTCCGTGGATGGCAAGCATGCAACTCCTGATTTAAATGATGTGGCCTATGATGCCTTTCTTACTAATTATCGCACCCTTAAAAATCCTGAAATCGTCTCTGTTCGTCCTGGCGATACCGTACGCTTGCGCTTTATAGCAGGCTCTGCAATGACCAATTTCTTTATCAACATCGGACAATTACAGGGTGAGGCCATTGCCATTGATGGCCAGTCGATCAACCCTTTGAAATCCAATCAATTTCAATTGTCAGTAGGGCAACGCCTTGATGTACTGGTTAAAATCCCTGCGGGTGAACAGGCATACCCTATCCTTGCACAAGGTGAGGGCACGTCCATGCAAACTGGCCTTATTCTCGCTACACCAAAAGCAACTGTTCCTTCGATTAAAGAGCAGGCCGATTCAACAGCAGGTGCACTTAATTACAGTCAAGAACTCAAGCTCAAGGCAGTAAATCCCTTAAAGACACAAAGCCCCGGACACACGTTATTGGTTAATCTAGAGGGTGATATGATGAGTTATGTGTGGACCATTAATAAACAGGTTTGGCCACACATAAAACCCCTACAGGTTACTTCCAATAAACGGGTGGAAATGGTGTTTCACAATCAAACGTCAATGGCGCATCCCATGCATTTACACGGCCACGTGTTTGAAGTGACTGAAATTGATGGTAAAGCCATTAAAGACGGAGCCTTACATGATACCGTATTGGTTTTGCCTAATTCGACGGTGAAGGTGCAATTTGATACCAATAATCCAGGTAATTGGATGATGCATTGTCATATGCTGTATCATCAAGAGGGTGGGATGATGACCCTGGTTCATTATAAAGGAGTTGCTATGCCGCCTTTAACTATGACGCATGAGATGCATTCCTGATTTATGATCAGCGGATGAGGGCATTGAGTCATTTTAAATTAAAAGAGAACAAAGAATAATAAGGAGCATTAAATGAGCAAAAAGACGAGTCATTATCTATTAATTACGCTCTTAGTCGGGCTTTCAAGTTGCAGTAAAAATGTAGAACTCACTTCAGAAGGTGCTCAAATCAAGGTAGTCAAAGCAGGTCAGATGAGTCGGAGTTGTCAGTATTTAGACACGATTTCTGCTTACGATGTGAATGGAGTCTCACAGTCGTATCAATCCCATGAGCATTTGTATCAAGATGAACTCAACATTTTAAAAAATAAAGCGGCTCTTTTAGAAGCAAATACCCTCATGATTACCCAGCATCAGTCAACATTTACAGGTAATCCAAAAAATCACCTGGTTGATCAACATGGTTTAGTAGGCAAGGCTTATCGCTGTAAATAGTGTCATTTTATGTGACTGAGCTCTCTTTGGAGGGCTTATTACTCACAAATAAGAAAATGTATTGATAAAAAAGTCGAGCTATCGAACCAGTGATTACTCATTGTGTTCCTTTTCACTTGATAAAACCTGACTGTACATACATACTGAGCCATTGATTTTTCTTTGTTTGGCAGCATAGCAGGCGCGGTCAGCTTCTTTGATAACGGCATTAAATGAAGTGGATTGATTGTTCATTTGAGTGATGCCAATGGAGCAGCCCAGTTTAAGTGGGGGTAAAGTTTCTTCATTGATGGACTGTTGTGTTGTACGAACAATGTCTTCAGCAATTTTTTGAGCGTCCTCGCTGGATATTTGTTCCATCACAATGACAAACTCATCGCCGCCATAACGCGCTACAATATCGTCTTTTCGTAATCGCTGTCGTAACAGCTGCCCAAAATATTGCAGGGTGGTATCTCCTACGTCATGACCATAATGGTCGTTCACTGCCTTAAAACCATCCATATCAATAAACATAACAATAAGTTGTCCGCCATCAAGTTTGATTTGTTGAAAACGGTTTTTGAGAATTTCAAAAAGAGATTCCCGATTATTACATCCAGTGAGTGAGTCGTGGTTGGCATGATAGTGCAGTTTTTCGTAGCTCATTTTTAAAGTGTCCATTAGCTCAATTTTTCGAATAGTTTTTGTCGTGAGATGACAGGATAAGTAGACATAGAGCCCGCCCACTAAAAAAATGGTGGCATAAAAATAATTAAGACAATGGGGATCAACCAATACCCCATAAATAATGGTAGCTAAATAACTAGCAATAAAAAATGCAATAAAAGCAAGGTAAGCATGCCATTGAGGGCGGTAATAACTGGTTTGTTGCAATACAGCTTTGATTAAATAAGCCCCACGTGAAAGAAAGACAATGCCAAAAAGGATCATAACAATAGAAATTACCATGATTTTTAACCGGACCGGCTGCTTACCTTAAATTATATCAGAAGAATTGGTTTTTATTTGCGCATGACTCTTTTTATTATTGTTTCATTTTAACCACTTCATTGAGAAGTTGTTATCTCCAATTTATCCTGTGAATAACAGGCATTAAATATATCGAAGATTTTTGTAAAAATATCCTCGGTGGTCCACAATAGAAAGTACTAAATCATTTAATGTAGTGGTGAAGCATGGATAAGCAAGATATCGACTTACCTTATCAAATTGGGCATGATTTTTTTTCGTATCAACTGGATTGTTGGCAACGTTCTATTTTGTTTTTTGATACCTTGCGTGAGCGTGCTAATAACATGATGGAGCATGAACAACAAGGGTTGCCACCATTACTTAATTTTAAATATGAATTAGTCCTGGATGGGAGAACGTTAGAGCCCAAAGCGAATTATGCCTTAGTTAAAATTCTTGAAGTAGGCGATATTTGCTTTAATAAATGCTTTGATCCCACTACCTCTCCTGTGATTGTCGTTGATCCCAGGGCAGGTCATGGACCAGGTATCGGTGGGTTTAAACGGGATTCTGAAGTGGGCATTGCACTACATAGTGGCCATGCCGTGTATTTTGTCATTTTTTATCCCGATCCCATTCCTCACCAAACATTAGCCGATGTCTTGGCAACCATGCGACATTTTGTTGAAAAAGTTCAAGCATGGCATGCAGGCAAATCGCCTATTCTTTATGGTAATTGCCAGGCGGGTTGGATGCTTGCCTTATTGGCTTCTGATTGTGTGGGATCCGTTGGCTTGACTGTCATGAATGGCTCACCGGTTTCTTATTGGTCAAACAGTGAAGAAGAAGCCAATCCCATGCAATTATTGGGTGGACTCTTGGGTGGTGTATGGAGTGCTCGTTTTCTATCTGATTTAAAGGAGGGCACATTTGATGGAGCCTGGTTGGTCTCTAATTTTGAGTTGCTCAATCCAACCACAGCGATTTGGGATAAGTATTATGGTTTATTTGATGAAATCGATGTGAAGAGTGAGCGATTTTTAGAGTTTGAACGATGGTGGAATGGTTTTTACCAATTTAGCGAGGAAGAGATTACAGCAACAGTGAACACTCTTTTTATTGGTAATCAATTGGAACGCGGTGAAATGTTGATTCATCAAGGATGTACTTATGATTTAAAACGCATTCAAAATCCAATCGTTGTCTTTGCTTCCCAAGGCGATCAAATTACCCCACCTAGACAGGCCTTGCATTGGATAAGGACTATTTATCCTACTACTCAGGCTTTGAAAAAGGCAAAACAGCGGATTGTCTATCTTCTTCATCCCTCCATAGGGCATTTAGGGATCTTTGTCTCAGCCAACGTTGTTCGTTTGCACCATCGCGCTATTTTAGAACATACTGCCGCTATTGAGAAATTAAAGCCAGGACTCTATGAAATGGTGATCATTAATCCAACTGGTGATCCTGATTGCAGCAAAGAGCAATACCAGGTGCGTTTTGAAGAGCGCGAGCTCACTGAACTTTGCACAAGTAGTTCCACAGAGCCTTTTGAAAAAGTCCGTCAAACATCAGAAGCCAATGATTCGATTTACCAAAAAACAACGCAACCTTTAGTGCGAAGCCTAAGCAATCCTTTCTTATCCTGGTGGCTTGAGAAAACCCATCCCATGCGCCTAAGTCGCTATGTTTTTTCTGAAAAAGTAAATCCACTCATGAAAGCAATCGAACTATTAGGCCCACCCATTCAAGCCAATCGCCGCATGGCCACAGAGAACAATAGTTTTAAAAAAATAGAGCATGACTTTGCGCAGATGATGAGATATTCATTGGAATTCGTTCGAATAATGCGTAATGATGTCATGACGAATTGGTTTGACGCGCTCTATAAGGACCCCGATTAATATTTAGGGTGTTAATTCATGGAGCGTATGGCATAAAACTCCTCATCAAGGTCCTTCTCATGCTCTAAGTCACTGAGTTCATGACGCTCTTTCTCATCAAGGAGGGGAACAGTTTTGCTTGTTTTTTCTGTGTATTCCGTCGTAACAAAACAATCTTTCGTGTTCATACATTCCTTATTAATGAATGTGCATTAAATCATTCAAGATTATTTTTTCTTGTCCTTGCCAACGACGAGAAACAACCCGCTTTGTTGTTGCTATTTCCATAGCCGACATTTAGCATAACGGATTACTATATCAATTGACAAAAGTAAGGAATAAAAGAGCCATCCATAGCATGCCCATAGCATGCCCATAGCATGGCTGTTTTTTATAGGAAATCAAGGATGAGGGGGATGCTGGTTCCCCAAACTGGAATAAGGAACACATCAACCATGATAGAAATTATCCCCAATTGGCACCCCATTTTTGTTCATTTTACCGTGGCTTTATTCACTGTTTCAGTGATTCTTTATACCGTCATCTTTTGGGCCTCCTACAGCCGATGGAACACGAGCTTGTTTGTTGTCGAATGTGACATAGTGGCTCGTTGGTGTTTATGGCTGGCCGCATTGAGCACAATTACCACTGTGTCAGCTGGGTTTTATGCCTTTTATACGGTGGAACATGGTGCTATGGCGCATGCCGCAAAAGTGATTCACCGCAACTGGGCTCTCGCTACCGCGAGTGCCATTTTACTTATGGCTTTCTGGGCGGTTTGGCGTTATATTAAATCCCAAAAACCGACTGTGACCTTCTTAATGGCGTTGTTCCTTGTCCAAGTGCTGTTGCTCACGACGGCTTGGTATGGAGGGGAATTAGTCTATCGCTATGGGTACGGTGTTCTTTTGCCTGCAAAAGCAGAAAAAGCGGTATCGCCACATTAATACGATTTTTATAGAGGGATGGAAACATGTTACAAAAGGACTTGCGTTGTTCAATAAGGAACTATTTCTTTATTTTTTCCTTTTTATTGTTCAGTTCTTCTGCTTTGTTTGCCCAGCATGAGCAACATAGTGCTTCAACGCAAAAGCAGACTTCTCCCAAGACAACAAAGCTTCAGCCTAAACCTGCGAAAAACAAAACGGAACAACCTATTGCTAAAAAGCAACCTGTTAAAACGGTGACGCCTCTCACCATGACAGGCGGAGCAAAGCATACGGTTAATTTGGTGGTTGCTTATAAAACGGTGAATTTTGCAGGAAAAACCAGGCGTGCCATTGCCGTCAATGGGCAAATTCCGGCACCGACCTTGCATTTTAAAGAGGGGGATGATGTCACCATCAATGTATACAACCATTTGGATGAGGGAACGTCCATTCATTGGCATGGTCTTTTAGTCCCTTGGCAAATGGATGGGGTAGATGAGGTGAGTCAAAAACCAATTCCTCCGGGAGGCGTGTTTCATTATCGCTTTAAGCTTTATCAACGGGGAACCTATTGGTATCACGCCCACGCCAAGGTTCAAGAACAAGAAGGTTTGTATGGTACTTTTATTATTGACCCACCATATCCTCCTAGCTATCACTACACCAAAGATTATGTGGTGGTGTTATCCGATTGGAGCAATACTCCTGCTGAACAAGTGCTTGCGAATTTAAAAAAAGACGGCGATTATTACGGTCCTCGATTTCCCCTCCAACCCTCACTCATGAAATTTCTTCATGATTATCGTAAAGCCCCTCCCGAAGAGCGTAAAAAATTAATCGCCGATTATAAAATGATGCAACAAACGCGCATGAGTATCTATGATTTAAGTGACGTGGCTTATGATGCGTATTTATTAAATGGTCACTCTAAATCTCATCCTTGGAATGCTCCTGTGAAGGTAGGGGATACCGTGCGGCTACGCTTCATTGGCGCGGGAGCAAGCACCATCTATCGTGTCAAAATTCCTGATGCCAAAGTGGACATGGTGCACATCCAGGGAAATGATGTGACACCTTACCCCATTGAGGATTTTTGGATCGCACCGGGTGAAACCTATGATATCTTGGTGAGCATTCAAAAAGACAAGCCTTACATTATTTATGCCGAGTCGATTGATACCCTGGGCAAAGCTTATGGATCCTTAGTGACTTCCCCTAATCAAGTCGTCAATTATCAGCAAGTCATGCCCTTTCCTGAGCCGCTTCCAGTCACGAGAGACATGATGGAAAACATGATGAAGTCAGGCATGAATCAAGGTGTCATGAATACAAAAGCATCAACGATGATGAATAATGTCAGATCCTCCCAGGCAATGAAACAAATGAGGATAACCTCACAAATCCAGAATGGGAATTTACCAAGTTCTTCTCATCAAAAACAACCGATACATTCTAAATTAAACACTGTTACGTCAAAAATGAAGCAGGACATAAACCTGGATCAAGGGACGAAGATGGATCCCAACATGAAGATGGATCAAGGGACGAAGATGGATCCCAACATGAAGATGGATCAAGGGACGAAGATGGAT
>NZ_AUHS01000027.1 GCF_000423305.1 Legionella moravica DSM 19234
CTGGGTTGGCTCCGCCTTTTCGTCGGTTGCCGCAGCCCAAAGAAGTACAATCTCTTTGCTGTATCCCTCAAATGGCGCATAACCCAATCCCGCCTCCGGCTCTCCCTCAGCAAAAGATGCATTAGCAGCCATCCATGGGTTGGGTTTCAGTATCCAGCGCAGCGCAGTATGCACATCATGTGCGTAATAAGCCCTCAATGCACTGGCGCGCGCTTCCCCGCTGAGGCCAAGCTGCTGAAACGCATCCCAGGTCAGGGGCAGGACTAAGTCCTTTCCATGAAGAGTGATGCGAGCCGGTTTGGCTTCATAACGTGTGCGTAGATAGTCACGTAGCTCTTCCAATAAATGGTCTGTGCTGAGGAAAGCCGTATGCGCATAATGCTCTTTAAGACGAGAGAAGCGAAGTTGCTCCAACGGTGATAAAGCACGTAAAGACGATTCCCTGTCCAGTGCTATGGCTCGGATGTCCACATCACCGGTAACGTCATCTGCATAATAATTATGGGCTTGCGCCAGATCATGCACCTGCGGTATTGCCATGAGCAATTGAATCGCTCCCTGGTTTTGGTGACGAATTGCTGTGCGCAGGAGTGCGTTTTCCTCATTGAGAAGCATCGTATGTGCCTGGGCACGTACGCTGGGGATACGCAGTAAAAAGCGCAAAAGCTGTTGCGATGCAGGACTGTTATGTCGAGTAAGTGCTATTGCCGCACGCAGGGCAAAAGCGGTGTTCGCCTCATCCAGCGTAAAGACTGAGTCTGGATTACTTTTGGCAAAGGCTACTGCTTCAGCATGCCATGATTCACAGCGCTCGTACAAAAATACCGACAATACATCACCACACTCCGCCTGATGCAAGAGCGCCCAATCCATAAATATCGGGTGGTTCAGAAGATGCCACAGTGTATCAGGATGTTTTTGAGCGCATTGAGTGAGACGAAAATTATCAGCCGGGCAGTCATTGAACACCACCTGAAAATCGTCAATTCCACAAAGACATCGGAGTACAGTGTTCAAAAACTCTGGTGTCATCGAGCGTTCCAGGTGCCGCAGAATGGAGGTTCTCCCATTTGCCGCAGCATCAACGTATATGTTGGCGATAATTCGATCAGGAATTTCGGGATGTCGCCACTTCTTTAATTGTCGTTCCACATAGTACGCGCTTTCGGGAGTTCCCATTACGCAAGAATAAGTAAGATAATAATCGGCGAAAATCGCTCTATAGATTTGCCTTCGAGGCATGTAAAACTCAAGGTAAGGCAAGACGTCAATCTTCCACAGTTTAAGAGCATTTCTGTATGCTGCATAATTATCGGCCTGAAGCGCCGCCTCCAGGAAACCAGAAGGCATTATTTCAAACAAATGCTGAAATAAGTCGATATTGCCTTTTGTGACAGCATCAATCACTATTCTATAATTATCGTTTTGAAGTATCTGTTTCATGTCGTCAAGAGACATGAACCCTTCAAGAAATGCCAGGATTTCAAAATGCTCTCGGCATATGGCCGTGCCCCATTCCTGAAATTGTTCTCGCTGGAACACATTCCTTATTTCTTCATGGCTCATAAAACCACTTAAGTACTCAGCGACTTCAATATCACCTCTAGATACAACGTTTCGAAACACTCCATAATCATATTTCGGTAGTACCTGTCTAATTTCTTCACGGGTTATAAAGCCTTCAGACTCAAAGTATTTCAATATTTGAACAGTACCGTGAGATATGGCAAGAGCATAATTGTGGCAATTCTGATTTCGAAGAACTGTCTGAGTTTCTGCTTTAAAAAGATGCTTTTCTATGTGCTTAAGGTTCGAAAGACAGCCAGACCGCATCACTTCTTCATATAATTTGTAATTCGATGCCCTTAAAATCATTTTAATTTCTGCATCAGTCATGTAGGTTTCAAGATGCTCAACGATGGCGGTATTATTGCCACACAGCGCCTTGCGGTATGCTAACCACGAACCTGCACTTATGAATAAACGTGTTGCTTCCTTGAGTATATTGGATTCGAGATGTTTGAGTATATGAAGGTGACCGCAAGAGATCGCAAGGTAATATGGATTAAAAGTACTGTTTTTTAAGGCTTCGAGTACTTGTTGAGGTGTCATTAATGACTCAAGGTGCTGCACCATCTCTATATGACCGTTTCTAATGGCCCGAATATAAGGCGTGCAACCCAAACCTTCGGGGTTAAACATTGAAATCGCTATGCTTCTTTGTGCCGCGCCCATACAACCTTCCAAGTACTGCAGGGTGACCATATCCCCCTGTTCTGCAGCCATGCCATAGATTTCGTAACCATTGGCACTCAGTGCTTCTTTCCAGATGCTGTCTTCTAATCCTGTTTGCAACTGCTCGAGTGTCGAAACATCCCCTCTTTTGACTGCAGCTCGCACCACCTTATATTGATTTGCTCGTAATGCGGCATGTTTGCGTCCATAGGGCATTCGTGGCTCCAGGTACTGCATGGTAGCGACATGGCCGTTTATAGCAGCTTGGCGGTATGCCTGATAATAACCGGCGACAACTGCAGCGATTCGTTGTTTTTTCGTCATGTGCGACTCAAGATACTGCAGTATGTCAACACATCCCTTTGCGGCGGCCTCTCGATAGGCCTCAAAGTGATTTTCCCGAATCGCGGTATTGATGTCTTCTGAACTCATTCGGCGTTCCAGGTACCGCAAGGTATCCGCATGTCCATTGGCAGCCGCCTTTCGGTATGCCTCAAATCGGTTGGTCTGAACCATGGCCATGATGCGCTCTTCCGTCATCCATCGTTCAGCATATTCCAGGGTAGCGGTATGACCGTTTGCCGCGGCCTTTAACAGAGCGCCAAAGCCATCCGCTGCAAGCACTATGTTCCTGAATGCCGGCGACATCAGGGAATCCAGATGTATTACTATCTCAGTATGCCCATTGGATAACGCTTCTCTGAATGCCCGAGAATTCTGAACCAGTACAGCCACACATCGGTTAACAGGATAGGGGTAATTTTCAAGATAGTGAAGAAAAGCCATTTGGCCATTTGCTGCTGCTTCAATATACACAGCGAAATCATTGGCTGCAATCATCCTCTGCCACTGTTCGGGTGTTACACGCTGTGCCAAAAATTGCATGAAAGACAGATTGCCGTATTTTGCAGAAATAATACATGCTCGAGTCCAAAAACGTTGCAGGGTTTGGGGAGCGATTTTGACATCAGGGTGCGTGATATAACGCTCCAGAAGGTCTGTTCGTCCCGTAACCAACAGCGCCTTGAGCAAAACATACAAATGCTTCTTATCAATATTCAAAAGCGTAGGTAGCAATTCTGCAGGCGAAGCCTCCTGATGCCCCAACAGCATGCACAACAAAGCGTTGTAAGGTTGGTACCAACGGTTCACACGCTGCAAAAAGGTGTCGAAATCCAAATCCATGGCCCCAAACTCCCGAGCATCCGCTTGATAATCAAATTCATGTTTCCATATCGTCCAGGGAATACGACGAGCTATGGGGTGAGCGGCGTGTTGCAGCGGGTTTTTTAAAGATATCATGCGGACTTAATTAACCTTTTTGTAGGTAAAAATTTGAGCATTATAGGTTAATATAAGCCATTTGACAATTATTAATCACTATCCCTTCGGTAACATTCAGTTATGAAACAACTGGCACCCAATACCTTTACTGAAATAGGATTTATTAGCAGTAATTTAATCAATTTTGTTTCGACAAAACCATATCAATGACTTAAAATCAATCAACAGCATTCATTTCTTAGCATACCACCTCTTTAAAAGGAACATTTATGGAAGAAAAATGTGACAAGACAAACACCGAAGAATACCTCAATGTATCGAATGCGCCTGAACTAACCTGGCTTTTATTTAACGATTTATACATCAACCCTTTATTCTTTAAACGTGGTCTTCTGCTGGTTTCACCAACACCTAATAACGATGAGTTAGTTTCAGATGAACAAGAACGTTTTGTGATTAAAGAAAGAGAATTTATCTTTCACCTACCCAAGACACCTTCCTCGCAAAAACCAGAATCTCGCTCGTTTAAAAAAACTTATGCTTTAATGTCCTCACTAATAACTTTTGCAGCCACGCGTGAGACGGTTATTAACCCACTTGCTGAAAAACCAGTCGTTCTATTTAACAAACGACGACGAGATGAAATATTTTTACCCCTGTTATTTGGTGATACAACAGACCATGCCCTTTATCTTTATCCCTGGATAGCTAAAGCAAAGACACCTTTTTCTAATTTCTCTGGTTTCAGCCAATTTGTTACTGCTGGCTGTATGTTTGGGGCAAGCTTACAAGCGATTACTCATGATGGAGAAACGCTGGAGTTGATTAACCATCAAATAAGACTTCGCCCGGGACAAGTAATTACTTCTCTTCATTATGACGAGAGTACAGGAAACCCATATGAGCACGTTCTTTTTAGTGAATTTGAAAAAAATTGCCTCATAATAAAAGCATGTGCTAAGGATAATGAGGCAAAACGATTGTTCTATCATCTGCCTTCTCATGATTATATGTTATTTGGTATTGAACTTTTTGTTCGTCATCAAATGACTTATGACGCTTTAGATACGTTCATCAAAGCCGTGCTCGCTAAAAAGGAGTTTTATAAGGCGTCCCTTGGAGCGTTGTGTCACCAACATGGGATAGAGGTTACCTTTCAATCTCCTTTTGATAACCTATTTGGTGAGCTCGATAGTGTAACGCCCACCGAATCACTACTTGAACAATTAAAGATTAATCCCTATTCCCTTCAAAGGGGTGAAGAACAAGAAGAAAATATGGTTTTATATTTTTTGTCACAACTCAGTACGAACGAGATAAATCTGGAACAACGCGCAGTATGGCAAGACTTCCTAAACCTCGAAGAGAAAGATCAGATACCCAATACAATTGAAGGCTTATTCAAAATAGCCAATGCAGTAATGGTCGCAATGGCTGCTAGAGGGAAAGCCGATTATGAGACATGTTCTCTTCTCCCCTTATCTGAAAAACAAATCCAACTGCACTATGCAGCATATGTTGATAAATGGTCTAAACATCTTCCGAGCGAAAAAAACCTTTATCCCCAAACCGTTAATCTTACAACTTTTGATCCGGTTATTACTTACTCCCCGACAACCACTGGGCTTTTATTTTATTTCGCGAGCAATCTTAAAACACTATCCACCTTGTTGATTGATAAAAAAATTATCCAGCATGCTTCAAGAAACATAGGCCTTTTCGCTAATAAAAACCGAACTGATGGCGCGGAACCAGATGACGCACTAAGACCAGATTCTATAGAGTTCCAAGAGGTGGTTCCAGAAACAAAAAAACTATAAACGTACTAGAATTGAAATACATGCCATTAAAAAGATCGTCTAATGAAAGACAAAGGATACGACACAGCACCAAATTCTTTACTGGAGCAATTAGAGCGCATCCTGGATATTGGTTCTAACAAAGACTTAAATATCGAAACGTTACTGGAGCATATTGTTCATTATTATGAAACCATTATCGGGTGTATGCCGGGCAATGTGTATTGGTTGGATAAACACGGAAAAACAGTCGGTTGCAATAAAAACGTATTGACGATGTTTGGTTTAGATTCCATTGTACAGTTTAAAGGCTTAAGTTTTGAGGAAATGGGGCGAATTGGGCATTGGACGGACACAGCCATACAATCATTTAAACAAGATACCCTGGACGTCCTTCATACTGGAACCCCAAAACTTAATATTGAAGAACCCCCAATTCCTCACCATGATGGCCGAATTATCTACTTTTTAACTCATCGAGTACCGTTGTTTGATAACAAAAAAAATATTATTGGCGTGGTGGGTATTTCTATAGATATTACAGAACGTAAACAATTAGAAATAGAGCTTAGAGAGGAAAAAGAACGTGCAGAAGCTGCTAATAATGCAAAAACTGAGTTTCTAACCAACATGCGCCATGACATCCGAACACCTCTCGCGGGAATTGTAGGGTATTCAGAGCTGTTAAAATCTGAATCTACTGAGTCTCGCATTAAAGAATATGCTGATAATCTCATCGCATCAAGCCATGCATTACTGAATTTAATGGACGAAGTTCTTGAGGCCGTCAGAGTAAGTTCTGGTGAAATACCCATGCTTAAACGCAAATTTAACCTGAGGAAGACGTTCGATCAGGTCATTGCATTAAACCAGGCGCGTGCTCATGAAAAAAAATTAAACTTATCCCTTACAGTGGATACCAACCTCCCCAGCTTTGTTATTGGGGATAAAATCCGAATTCACCGAATAGCTCTTGAATTAATTGGAAATGCCCTTAACTTCACCGATAGCGGCTATGTGTCGGTAGATGTGACCCTTGCTAAAAAAGAAGAGCGCCAATTAGTCATTAAACTAACCGTGACTGATACTGGCATGGGTATTCCAAAAGACAAACAGCAAGAAATTTATCTGCAATTCAAACGACTGACCCCGTCGTACCAAGGTATTTATAAAGGTGCGGGATTAGGACTTTATGTGGTAAAACAATTTGTGGAAGAGCTCGGTGGTGAAATTTATGTTTCCAGCGAATCTCGTAAAGGAACCTGTTTTACCTGTCTAATTCCTCTCCAAGCGCCACTTCTCGATGATGATTCAGGCATTATTGATGAACACGAAGATTTAAAGGCTAAAACAGCATATATGACTCCTGCAAAACACCAACCATACAAAGATCCATCTATCTCCGTACCACATAATAAAACAGCGGCCTTGATTTTGGTTGTTGAAGATAATTATATTGCCCAGACCGTAGCCAAAGCATTATTAACCCAGTTAGCCTGTGCTGTTGATGTTGCATCTAATGGCATTGATGCTCTGGAGCTGTGCAAAAAGAAGCACTATGATTTGATTTTTATGGATATAGGATTAGGTGATGGCATGGATGGATATGAAGTCACCCACCACATTAGAAATTACTCCACTGAAATAAAGAACACCCCTATTATTGCGCTCACGGCACATGGTGGTGATGAAAACAGGCAACGCTGCATTGAATCTGGAATGGATGCGGTATTAACCAAGCCACTGACTCAAGCACATGCCATAGATATTCTTAAATCATTTATTCCAGAGCGACATGAAACTCCAGAAATTGAATCATCCAAAACAAGAAAAGACTTGCCTGACAGTGATGATGAACTGTTTCAATTAAACCAGTTTCCTATCTTAAACAGTGACGAAGCATTGAAAAACTGCGCAACTCAGGAGAAGCTAAAAGAATTGTTAACTTTAATGGCTCACGAACTTCCTAAAGATTTGGACGGGATGAAAAATGCCTTCAAGGCAAATAATTATCTTCTGGTTGAAAAAATAGCTCACAAAATCAAGGGCAGTGCCGTCTATATTGGCACTACTCGAATGAAATTTGCTTGCCAATATCTGGAACGCTATTGGAAATCAGGCGAGCGTAAATTGTTTAAGCAACTGTATCTTCAGGCAATAAGTACTATTGAAGAAACCATTATTTGTATAGAAGGTTGGCTGCAAAAGAATACATCTTGAATAATCAGGCTCAGCACGAAACCACACAGGATTGACTGGAAAAAGCCTCCGCTTGTCCTCCCATGAACTCATCGAAATAATAAGCCCAGGTTTTGCAAATCCTGTCGATGCTGATGACTTTGTTCCAGCTGTTGTATTCATTGAATGAATGATTATGACGCTTAAATACCTTGCAGAACGCTTCTCGCATGAATTCGGAATCGGTCCAGGCAATCAGGGGAAGTTTTGGGTGTTTTGAAATCAGGATGTCGGCAAGCTCAGGTCCATTACAGTATTGGTCATCAGAGGTTACGCCTAAATCCCCATCAATAACGACCATATCCGGATAGTGGCTATTAATCAGTGATAAAGCGGCCTGACTGTTATTCACAATCGTCACAGAAACCTGTGCTACCACTGACTCCAACAAACGACGTAAACAAAATGCATTAAACGCACTGTCCTCGACAATTAATACTCGCATCTCAACTCCCTAAGATTCACAAAGCGAGTATAAGGGGTAAACCTTAACAAAAACTTAAGGATTAAAATTAAATCTCGACATCATGAGCCAATAATCGTCTGTGCGCCCTGAAATAAGTGATTGGTGAATGTTCCAGAAAATCGGAGAGCTTTTCCATGTAAATACAGGCAAATCTATCCACCTGATAAGCAAAATAACTTTCTTCTGCTCCAGCCCGGAATACTCTCTCCCACTTGGGATTATAAAATTTGGCTTGCTCTTGTATTAATTTGCTAATTTGTAAATCTATGGCTGAAATTTCCACCTGCAAATTATGAATTTGACTGTCGTATTCTCTGGATGCTTCATCAATGCTTCGAGTACACAGATTGACGTAGTGTTGTTCCAGATTTTTTTTAACATTCATGGATTCGACTATTTTTCTTTCAGTCGGTAATGCTTTTAACTGAGCCGCAATCTCTTGACCTAATTCGTCAACAACCAAGGCGGTTCGCCAGTTGCAATCTTTTTTCAATCTTAAAATATCGCCATAGATGTGATCACCAATATAAAGAATCTCATCACCGCTAACGTTAAGTTGCTCCGTGAATTTTTTAGCATTGCCTCCTTGATAGACCCCTGGAGTGATAGCCCCAGTCACATTGGTCATGGTGCCATTTTCAGGATTAACGGATAAAAACCTGAGGTTGTCGTAAAAAAACCGGGGTTTATTTGCTAAAGTAATGACGTATTCAAACAAGTCGCGCCAGGTTTCGCCCTTATTCAAAAATGGAGTAATGGCATAATCCAGGAGCAATTTAGTATAAGTGTATTCCGAGTTGGTCAAAATAAATACTTTTTTCCCATGGCGAATAAAATGTTTTAAACCCTCTACAACCGCTTTTTCTTTGATAACGTATTTGTCTAAATCCTGAATAATAAGATTTTTTAAACTGCCATCCGAATGCACTTTATCAACACAATATTGCACATCCAACGCTATAGTCTGGTAATTAGGCATTTCTTCTGGAAACGCCTCTTTTAAATCGACCAACTGACCGTATAACACACAAAAAGCAATCGAAAATGAAGTATCAATCGCCATGTAATTGGGATCACTTAAATCAACGTAAGTACTTCGGTAAAATTTTTGCTGCTCATTAAAACTGATTAATTTCGTTCCATGATAGCTTTGTCTAATTGCACCATAACGACTTAACTTTAAAATGTTGCCGTTTTTACTGTCGATAACCAAACCGCGTATGGCATCATGATAATTAAATTGCAAATTTTTGATGGCTTCAGGATATTGTTTTAATTCAACCAATCGCTCTTTAATCAACTGATACACCAGGGCTTCAAATGCCTCTGAATTATATCGAATCAAGGTGTGATCCATATCCAGACCAATTAACTTGATTTTTTTCATGTTGATAATTCTATTGACAAAAACCTTGTGTGCATCCATCTTTTTTAAAACCTATAAAATGAGTCTTTTAACCAGGGGCTTTTGATAATTGCTCTACAATCCCTGCTGTATTCCTGCTTATTTCAAGCTCTTAACTTCGTCAACTGAAGCTACCAGCACCTTATCTGCCAAACGATGAGCAAACAATCCATTTTCAACTACTCCAGGTATCTGGTTAATGCTGTCTTCCAGTGCCATGGGCTGAGTAATGGTTAAATTAAATACATCAAGGATGATATTGCCATTATCCGTTACAAATCCTTCTCTGTACTCGGGATCACCACCTAATTTCACTAATTGTCTGGCGACAAAACTACGTGCCATGGGAATCACTTCAACTGCAACAGGGAACCTGCCGAGCTGAGTTACCACTTTAGATTCATCCACAATACACACGAATTTTTGGGCTACATTGGCAACAATTTTCTCACGAGTAAGAGCACCGCCACCGCCTTTAATCATTTCTCCGTGCTCATTCACTTCATCCGCACCATCAATATAAACAGGTAATTCATGTACCGCATTAAGATCAATGACCGGAATACCTGCTGCTCGCAATAAGGATTCAGTTGCTTTGGAACTTGCAACACAGGCATCAATTCGATGTTTTACAGACGCTAATTCTTTTATAAAGAAATTTACAGTAGATCCAGTACCCACGCCAACGACCATATCGTCTTCAATAAAAGCCATGGCTGCTTTTGCTGCTCTGATTTTCAATTCACTCATTGCTTACTGCCTTTTTGTCTTTGCCTGATTACTTCGTATAATGAAACACCAGTAGCCACCGATACATTCAAGCTGTCCACCGTACCTGCCATCGGTAGTGAAAACAGACCGTCACAGTGTTCACGAGTCAAACGTCTTAATCCTTCACCCTCCGCACCGAGAGCGATTGCTACAGTACCGGTGCAGTCAATTTGATATAATGATTCATCTGCTTCACCCGCTGCACCGTAGATCCAAACACCTTGCTCTTTGAGAATGTCCATAGCTCTAGCCAGATTTGTAAC
This sequence comes from Legionella moravica DSM 19234, assembly GCF_000423305.1. Taxonomy (GTDB): domain Bacteria; phylum Pseudomonadota; class Gammaproteobacteria; order Legionellales; family Legionellaceae; genus Legionella; species Legionella moravica. Next base: position 10,462 of record NZ_AUHS01000027.1, read on the forward strand.
CCGTACTAAAGGAACGGACTCCGCGGCACCACAAGCTACCTTGCTGACGACGGGAGTAATGCTGGCACTTTTATCTTTAGGGATCACCACAAAATCCACGCCGGTTGCATCTGCGGAGCGCAAACAGGCCCCCAAATTATGGGGATCGGTAACACCATCCAATATTAATACAAGGCCTGGTTTTTTACTGGCCTCCAATAAAGGAATTAAATCGGATTCACCATACTCCGGTAATGGACGGGCTGAAGCGACAACCCCTTGATGAGTAAACTCGGCAAAACGTTGATTCATTTTCTGAGCGCTTAATTTTTCAATGCGTACCTTTGCCTGTTCTGCTTTATCCAATACATATTGCACTCTCTTATCAATTCTGTCTTGACTGACAAACAGAGTGTTTATCACTCTATGGGGGTTAGCCAATAAAGCAGTAACCGCATGAACCCCATATACAAACTGCTCACTCATTGCTAACTTCATCCTCTGCAGGCTCAAAATCAATTTTACGCTCGTCTAAATCAACACGTGCAACCAAAACTGTCATTTTATCGCCTAAACGATAGACTTGACCGCTGCGGGCACCGATTAAACGATGTTTTACTGAATCAAAGGTATAATAATCATTTTTTAACGAGGTTACATGCACCAGCCCCTCGACATATATTTCATCAAGCTCAACAAAAATACCAAAACTGGTGACCGCGGAGATTCTTCCTTTGAATACCTGTCCCAATTTATCTTGCATGTACTCACACTTCAGCCAGGTCACGACTTCTCGCGTTGCTTCATCAGCACGACGTTCGGTCATGGAAGAATGTTTGCCTAAACGATTCATATCCTCATGAGTATAACTAAACTCATAAACAGGGCGATTATCCAACAAATGGCCAATTGCTCGATGAATCAACAAATCAGGAAATCGCCTGATTGGTGAAGTAAAATGAGTATATGCTGAATAGGCCAAACCAAAATGCCCCTCATTCGCCTCAACATATTGGGCTTGCTTTAAGGAGCGTAGCATCACGGTCTCGATTAAATGCTTTTCAGGCCTGTCGCCAATCGCAATCATGGTTTTTTGAAAATCTTTAGGTGTTGGTTTTCTACCGCCAGTTAGTTGCAATCCCATCTCACCTAAAAACTGGCGCAAAGCGGTTATTTTATCTTCTTCGGGAGCCGCATGGACGCGATACAGGGTAGGAATTTCTGCTTTTTCCAAAAATTTGGCTGTTGCAACATTAGCCGCCAACATGCACTCTTCTATTAATTTATGGGCATCATTACGAATAACGGGAACGATGCATTTTATTTTTTTATTTTCATCAAATTCTATGCGGGTTTCAGTCGTCTCAAAATCCATCGCACCGCGCAATTTTCGAGTAGTTAATAAAACCTGATACAATTCGTAAAGCGATCCCAAAACAGGCCATAAATGCTGGTGTTTTTCATCGGTTTTCTGCTCTTCAAGCCATAATCCAACCTGGGTATAGGTTAATCGGGCCTGAGAATGAATAACCGCTCGATAAAAACGAGAACGTGTAATTTTGCCATCCATACTAATCGACATCTCGGCAACCATACACAATCTATCGACACGCGGATTCAATGAACACAATCCATTGGATAGTGCTTCCGGCAACATGGGCACAACCTTGCCGGGAAAATACACAGAATTACCACGCCGGGATGCTTCCTTATCCAATGCAGAGTCTTGCGCTACATAATTGCTTACATCAGCAATAGCTACATAGAGTTGAAAGCCGCCTTTAGGTTTTTTATAGCAGTATACTGCATCATCAAAATCTTTAGCATCTTCGCCATCAATAGTGACAAACGGCAATGCTCTCAAATCAGTTCGATTCTTAAGTTGGTCTTCGGTAACCTGTTGTGGAATTTTTGCGACTTCCGCCAGAACGTCATCCGGCCATTCAAATGGAATACCATGTGCATGAATTGCGACCTGAATCTCCATGCCCGGAGCCATGTGCTCACCTAAAACATGGATGACCTTTCCAATAGCCTGTGCCCGTTTATTGGGATAAGCAATTAATTCGACCAATACCATTTGCCCGTTTTTAGCACCATCGGCAAATTCAGGGGGTATGGAAATGTCCTGGGTCAAACGTTTGCTGTCAGGTAAAACGAAACTCACTCCGTGATCCGTAAAAAATCGGCCGACTACAGTAGCATTGGCATGTTCCAGCACTTCATGAATTTTACCTTCGGGTCGTCCTCGTCGATCGACTCCAGCCTGGTAGGCCAGAACCACATCCCCATGCATAACTGCCCGCATTTCTTTAGCAGAAAGTACCATGTCTTCGCCACCCTCATCAGGTACGAAAAAACCAAACCCATCAGGATGTCCTTGCACAGTTCCACGGCGCAGATTGATTTTTTGCAACAGACAAAATCGTCCTCTTCTGTCTTGCATTATTTGTCCGTCGCGCAACATGGCTTTCAATCGAAAACCCAGGGACTCCTGCTTGCTTTCTTCATTCAAATGCAATTTATCGAATAACTGATTTCTTGACATGGGTCTGCCATACTCATCAAGAACTTCCATAATGAATTCTCGACTGGGTATTGGGTCGGCATACTTTTCACTTTCCCGTTTATAAAAAGGATCTTTTGATTTTTTACTCACCTTTCACCACTTATATATTTTATTGTCATAATTAGTACTTAAACACAGTTTAATCTGTTCTACCACTTATCTATATAACTAGCAAGAATAGACACATTTATATAGAGTGAGTCAACAACCTGCATTTTTAAGTCAACAGGCCTTGAAATTGTTTTGATAAGTCGTCAACCCCAGTCGATTAAGATGAGCAATTATCCCTTTACTTCGCTACAGGTAATTTAAAACCACGCCCACCAACAGCCGCTGTCAAAGCATTTAAGGACATGTCTTCACCAACCCAAAAAGTGCCTTCACTTCCAGAGGGAATTTTTACCCCTTTCCACTGACATACCGCAATGGCTCCTTCGCAGGGAACCTGTTGCTCATGGCCCGGTCTGGATTCAATGCAATTTAATTCAAATGGGGGTTTATCGACAGCCAGGGCAGACCAGTTACCCGCCTGCAATCGCGTTGTCCATCCAGCACTGGCTCCAGGATTAGTCACGGGATGAGTGATCCAAAGATCAGCACTGGTGAGATTATGAATAAAGACCAATTTGCTGCTCTTTGATTTCAAGGTTACCGACTCACCTTGGACAGCAACAGCCTGGCATCCATCAGGCAGGGTGGATTCCGCCCAGAGACACGCACTGACAAACAGTAAGCAAAAAGAGAATACTATTCTCATGACACGCTCCATAGTTATGTTCCAAAATTATTTAAATCGGGCAGTTAAATCGTAGCGAATCTTCTAATAGACTCCACTGCTTTATAAAGAATTATATAGTTATCATATCGTTCTGACTAGCGACAACTTCGTTCCACTTCGGAGGTTTGGACTCCTGAGCGGCTCCAAATAAGGTGTGTTTCTTTGTCTTGCGATGAATCGCCGGGGCATTTATCACAGGACTGCGCTTTACAGTGTCCAGGAGTCCGATTAATTGCTTTCTTTTCACACGAAACCCTAGACAATCAGTATTTATGCCCCTGGTTTCTGGTGTGTTTACTACATCAGAGGCTTGTCGACGCTCTAATCCTGGTGAATGATCATCACATAACTTAACTATTTTGGAAGTCGATTGCTCTGCAAAAATACCATAATGCCATAATCGTTTAATCGTTTTTAATAAACCAAAATAAAATTCGCCTATATTGGCATGTAAATTTCTTTCCACTTCAGCTTCGGTTGCACCTTTTTGTAAACGCTTTTTTAATTCTTTATCAGTACACGTCTTAGCCAGAACGTCACATCCCTGTCGCACCAACTCGTACTGTTTATTTTGCCCCCAGTAAGTCAATAAACTGAGTTCAGCCTGCGGGGATTTTATCTCAGAGTTCATGATTTTTTTTGCATAAAACTGAGCCATATCACTTAATACCACCCCATCCAGCTTTTTGGGATTTTTTAACATCACCTCTTCCAGGGCATCAAATAAAACAAAACTGACATCGCGCTGTGGAAATTGGCGTAATAACCCTGAAACCGGATGAAAGAATTCTGTATGATTATCGAAGGAGTCAAAATAATCATGTATTAAGGTCAAGACTGATCTTTTTTGGCCCGAATAATTCAACAGATACACGCAAATCATTGGGAGTTTTTTGGTATTAATTTCTTTCCAGGTCTCCAGCATTAAATGCCGCCAGTCCAATAAAATTGGACTATCATTGAGTTCCTTTTTCAAGGGTATGTGAATAGGCAACCAATCCTTTTTATGGGGAAATTCATCTAATATTTGCTCCTTTGTACCTTCAGGTATCCAGAATTTATCAATTAATCTCTCCAGAAAAACACGTGAAAAGGACAAACGGGCAACCGATTTATTAAATCTTTTTTTATAATAAAACAATGAAGTCTGTCCCAAGCTGGCGCTCCTGAATATTAATTCCCCCAGGATTTTATGCCCAATTGAAGAATCTTTATCTAATGAACGCTTTTTACTCAAATGCCTATTTGTAAATTTTGCCATTTCATCTAATTCACGAGTTTGCCATGGCTCTTTAGCCGAGCGAGGCTGCTCTGCTTTTGAAAACAAGTGTGCATGCTGTTTATCTAAAACATGCAAAACTAATTTATATTGTGCTGTTCCTTCCCAAAAAGAAGTTTTATTTAAAGCAGAGATAACAGCAATCACATGATTTTTATTAAAATATTGAGTCACTCGACTGATTTCAGGATTTTTTACATGCTGAACAGCCGTTTGAGATCGATCATTTAGAAATTCTTTTAGCACAACGGCAGCACAAGCCTCTGTTCCAATCAACTGCAGCAGCAACGCATCAAATTGAGCTGCTTTTTTGTCTCTGGGCACTAAAGCAAGAGCATCGCTCAGGATGCAATCCAGATTATTTTTTTTACTGTAATAGGCAAATCGCGATAAACCCTCCGCAAACCAGGGTTTATCATAATACTGAGCCATATATTCAGCCAAACACCCTGTCACATGATGCCGCTCGAAAAACTGATGAACATCAGCTTCATAGGAACCGCTTAAGAATTGCGCCCGCTTTTTATCGTGCTTTAAAACGCTATGAAATAATTGAATCGCATTAGTCTTATGCCGAATATTGGCTAATACTCCAAATACCTCATCATCACTAAAATGATTGACTATCGATTCAAGAGCAGCAGGATTAATGTCCTTTGCCATACTCTGTACCGCGACTGAAACACGCCGTTCAAACCACTGAGCTCGCAAAACTCCAGCACCAGATCCCCCGATTTCGTAGAACACGTCCAGTGAGTTTTCAAAAAGCACGTGCTGAATCAATAATGCCAAACCTGCTGGCGACCTATCCAAGATCCGCTGCGAAATTGACCTCAGTACGCGAACGCTCAACTCTTTTTGCAATTGACTGGCACTTCTAACCTGGCCTGATTCAGATAAATAGCCGATTGCTTTTCCTGCCAGATCAAAGAGAAGTTCATTTTCCTGGACGGCTCGTGTCTGAATTAATGGTAGAGGCTCTTCATTAACAAAGGTAATTGCGTCATTAGCCTGATTGATAAATCCAATCTTCAATCCGGCTGAATTGTATAATGCAATGTCCTTTTTACGATCTAAATCAGCCGATTCAATAGGGATTTGTGAACCTTGTATATTCAATCGCAGAAGAACTTGATTGGGGTCAGTGCTCAATAGGTTTTCAATTTTTAATACCGACTGATACTCCATTACAATAGCTCTGAGCAACAAATCAAACCGCAAGGAAGAATGCACCTGACTGTAATAGCCATAAAGCACGTGCAAAGCGCGATCCCCAATTTCATTTCCCTCTTTCAGCTCCTGATTAGCCTGCTCTTCCAATTGATACAATAAGTTATTTATCCTGTGCTCAATACTCAATTTTATTGTTTTAAATCGCTTGGCTAACCAATCTTCTTGGGGGCCAAATTGTTTCTGCAAGTGCAAATTAATGCGGTTTAAATGTTCTTTAAATTCAACCGTATTGGTATTACGTTCATTCGACGCCAAGATGATCTTGTTTAATTCAGTTTGACTCAGGGTTAAACCAAGCAAAGTCAATCTATCGATTAGTTGTTTTAATACTGCTGATGAGTGTGCGGCCACAAAATCAGGAGAGATTAACAGCTTCTCTATACTCTGGCCGTCAAAACCTTCATCTGTTTTATGATGAGATCCATCCTGAAGAGGCTTGGCCAATTTTGGAGTCAGTGGTATCTCGAAAAGAAAATCGTCCATTTGTTTAAGGCGAGCTTGTATCCTCTTCAAGCATTTTTTATCAGGCGCACAGGATTCGTAGCAAAATAAGGACAGCATTTCCAAATACAGCCGCTGTTCTTCAATACCCTCCTGAGAACATTTTTTTAAACAGAAATCAACAATGAAATAATATTGATCCGCATTCAAGCCACTTAGAAATTCAATTTGTGTCAGGGTATCCATCTTCTTTAACAGATCATGAAGTACCGTAATAAATCCCGAAGCAACCGATGTATTATGATCCAGTGCGGATTGATAATACGCACAAATAGCCCATAGAGTCTCTAGATGAAGGGGAAAAGGATAAGCATCAATTGACGCTCTCAACTCAGTCAGTTTGTCCATCTCATTCGTACCTGATGAAAAAATCAGTAATAAAAGTCGAAAAGACATGAGTTGTATTGCCTGCTCTGCAAATGAATCAAGATAGCGATTAAACCATCCGGAAAAATCAGGTTGGCGTAAAAATTGAAATAAATCGTTTCGCTTTATTGCCTCCAATTCCTTATTACTTTTACTAAAAAAAACTTCCAGCAAAGCATGAAGATTGGGATCCTTGTTTAAACGATCCAAAGCCATCAGGGAGTGTTCCATAGACTGCTCAAGTACCCTGATTAATTCATTAGGTCCTTGCTGTTGCCATGCGGTAATGATTGGCCAAGCCTCTGCAAAATCATTTAACTGATTACAAATTCGAGCATTGAATTCATGATTATCGATCCCCTCACCGCCATCCAATGATTGTAGCGACGCGAGAAGCAACTCTCGTAATTGCTGTCGTAATTCTTCTGGGGCATAGACGGATACAATGGGAAAAATCGGATAATGCCCTGGAAATTGCATGTTTGAAATGCTCCGGGCGTGTTTTTCATTGAAATGTGCCGGAATTTGTCTGCAAAACAGATCCGTTACATTGTCAGAATCTTCATTAAAATGCTTTAACAGCCAATTTTTTAAAACAGGACTTGTTAATTGGTGAATTTGTGATTTTACGATATCGATTAACAGCTTCATACCACTTTTCCTTAAAACCGCAAAAATCCCTGGCACTTAATTCCATCAAGAACAATACGTTAAATATACAGTTAATCCACTAATTTGAAAATGAAGAAGTGCGCCTTTAGATAATATACACACTGTGGTTATGAGATCACTACAATTTTGATAGAATGTTATCTACTGGATCATTATTTTAAATGATCAGCACACCTTCGTAAGGATGAAACATAATGCATATATGGGTAGACGCTGATGCCTGTCCCAAAATAATTAAAGATATTTTATTTCGTGCAGCCATACGCACAAAAACCCACATGACCTTGGTGGCTAATGCCTTCCTGACGTACCCCAACTCACCTTTCATTCGTTCGGTACGGGTAGAAAAAGGCTTTGATCAAGCCGATAACTTCATCGTCAGTCATGTACAAGCTGATGATATAGTCATTACTGCAGATATTCCTCTCGCATCTGAAGTTGTTGCAAAAAACGCTTTGGCCATTAACCCGCGAGGGGAAATTTATACCGCAAATAATATCAAACAGCGCTTAACCCTAAGAGATATAAATGAGCAATTGCGTTCTACGGGAGAGCGTATTGGTGGTCCACCAGCATTAAGCATCAAAGAAAAAACCGCATTTGCCAATGCCTTGGATCGCTGCCTGGCTAGAAAAAAGTGAACAGAAGCTCTTGGCATTTCATCTATTTCCCCCTGAACGATCTTCACTTTTTAAAGGTTGAGCTTAGTCAATGATCTACTCACGAGACAGTGCAGAGCGTAGGGAGAGTAGCCAGTGTCAACAAATCCTAATTTAAGCCCAAATAATCACCAATTTGACAAATAATATTTAGACACCTAGAGTTTAAGTAAATCTTGATTAGGCTATAAACATGCAAAAGATATTTGGTTTTATCTTGTTTATAAGCAGTACTCTTCTCTTTGGTGCCCCGATCACTGTCGGCTTTATTATTACTCCTCCTTATGTGGTCTTTGCAGACGTGGATAAAAAAGAATTTTATGGCTTTAACATTGACCTGATGAATGAAATTTGTAAGCGAATCAAAGAAGACTGTGTGTATAAAGCCATCTCGTTTAATAATGAGTTGGCGGAGTTGCAAGATGGTTCTGTTGATCTTGAGTTCACTCAAATCCCCATAACCAATGATGCCACAGGCAATTATTTATTCAGCCTTCCTTATTTAATCAGTGATGGTCAATTTGTGACCCTAAGCAACAACAAAATGAATACCATTAGCGATCTAAAAAATAAACGCATCGGTGTTATAACCGATACACTGTATCAAATATTGCTTAACTCAAATTATGATGATGGCCAAATTACGCGATACTCAAATTTTCCAGATATGATCTCAGGACTTGAAAATAATAAGATCGATGCCGTTTTTATTAATAATCATCTCGCGCATTACATGGTGTACAATGCGTCATTAGATATCAAAATGATTGGTAACAAAATTCCTATTGGGGAGGGCTATGGAATTCTCGGACTGCAAACCAATAAAGCCTTGATAGATAAAGTGAATACCGCTCTGCTCAGTATGGAGTCTGATGGTACTTATCTCAACATCTATACACTGTACTTTGGTGAAGGACAATAAACTTTCCCTCTACCTTAGCAAGGAAGTTGCTGATTGACCTCCATTATTTCCCCATTGAAAGAATGCTGGATTCGCTCCCATAAAAAAGGTTAAACTATTCAACTTTTTAATCAGTAGGATAGATTATGCACCAGGATATCAATCCCTCAGTTATCACCAACCTGCATAAAAACTGCATCATCGCATGGAAATCTTCAGGGATCGAACACCAACATACGCAGTTTCTTCAATTGGTTGAAGAAAATCATGCATTTAATTATCAATTATGGCATGCCGAAGATCGGGCACGCAGAGACGACATGGGTTTTGAATTTGTATATCAGGCGAAACGTGAAATAGATACCTGTAATCAGCTGCGAAATAATCGTATGGAAGCTATGGATGAATGGTTGTTTCATTTATTGCGCCCAGCCAATCCCGCACAATGTCCTGTTAATTCAGAATCACCAGGGATGATTATTGACCGTCTCTCCATATTAGCACTCAAATCCTATCATATGAACCTTCAGACCAAGCGTACTGATGTCAATGACGAGCATAGAAACACCTGCGCACAGAAACTGAAGACCATACATCAACAATTAGATCAATTAGCTCTTTGTCTAGGACAATTACTGACTGAAGTACACGAAAAATCACGCACCTTCAGAATATATCATCAATTTAAAATGTATAACGATCCTACGTTAAACCCTGAATTGTACTCTGCGGACTAGCAGTAAATATTGAAAAGTCCTGTTCGCTCTTGGCGTGACGTATCTCTGATTTGATTGGTTTTTTATTAAAAAATCCGAAAGGGGATGAAGAGGTAGGCAAAGTACTCTGGGAATCAGTCCGAGGATTTTTGCTCTGGATTGACTCCCCCTGTGACTCGGTTTGGAGCAGTACCTTCGTTGTTACAGGATCATGAACAGGCTGAGGCTCAACTTCAGCGGCAAGATCGACCTGTCCTAAAGGTGCACGCCCCAGCCCCCTTGCCAAGGCTCTGAGCGCCAGGATAATACCAAAGAATAATGCACTGAATACGGATAGAACATACATTATCGGTGTATCTTGATAATGCCCCTGTTCGTCCATCTCCTGTAGAGGATTTCCGGCAAAATCAACAAATTTTTGTCCTTTACCAAAACCGGAAAATAAGGAACGAAACACTTCAAACCATTCCTGAAAGAAAAACTGCGGAGATCGATCAAGAAAAAGACCATCTCTGATTGATTGCTGAAAAGACTCTGGCTCAAGAAAATCAGCGGCCCCACTCAATAGATTGTTCTTCATTTCAATCAATTCATCGAATGGATGATGTTCAGAATCATCTTTCTTGTTTAATTTAAAATAAGTTGTAACCAGAGATTGAATTGCAAAACCGACCATAAACACCAAGCCAAGAGTGACGCAGGTAACAAGCAATGCAGGTGGAAAGGCTATACCTGTTAATACCAATATAGATCCCACCAAAAATAAGATACTTGCCAAAGCGCTGTAAGCATACAATCCGTTTTTTATTCCTAATAAAGCAGCAGACAAATAAGTAGGGGTTGATTGGTGTTTGAGCAGATTTCGTTTATCCTCAAACCGGTTGATTAACTTATAAACTTCCAATTCCAAACAGCGAATGGCGATATAATCCTTTAAAGTTTTATTGGGTATATCCCTTAAAGCTAATAATTGCGCGTAGCTGGTTTCCAATTCTTTGGTAATCAAAGCCAATTCACATTTAGTATGAGTGACAAACAATCTGAGCTGAAAATCATATTCTTCATATAAACGGGTTACAACACAGGCAATAGTGTATATAGCGCAAATAATGGCCATTGATGCCAGCAAGGGAGGCGATAACATAGCCAGACCTAACACCCCGACATACAGATACAAACCGTCAATGAAACCACCAGCAGCTACTGCAACAAACGCCTTGCAACGTGTATCAAATGATTGTGATTGTTCTTTGATTTTTCCCAGGTAGGATTCACTTTCTTCCCTGGTTAGTGTTCTCAACTTTTTGATTTCAAGCAAAAGTTCCGCATTGGCTGTCATCATTACTTTTCGGTCATTGACCATTTTAAGCAGCCAGGTTCGATTGACTGCAGCAAAAATGCCAAGCAATAATCCAACTGGAGCGATAAGATATTTTAAATCAATCCCTCCAATTAAACTAATGGCGACTATCGCACTTCGGAATCCCTTGTACGCATTTTTCAGCCCCTTCATAATGCCACGAAAATAAGGCCAATCCGTAGCGATGTATTTTTTAATCGAGTCACCCTTTTCTTTATCATATAGGGTTGCCAGAAAAGAGAATGATACCAAAAATAGAGTTTCAATAGAGATTGCGATGATTCCACCAGGAGTCATCATCAAGTCGTGCATCTGATCATTGGTGCCACTTGGAATGCACAGATCAAAAAAATATTTGAACATGCTGTAGGAGGAACTGAGCGAATCGAGAACTGCATAAGCGTAGTATACGGTGCGATCTTTATCGAGTTTTTCTGCGAGAATTCGACTTTGCGCGTCGATACGGCCAGCAATTGCTAGAATGAAAACTAAATCTACAGGTTTTATAGTTTGTTTTTCATCACTCTTAAGAGACATTAGTGCACGTATGGGCCATCAGCTAAGATTGCGCAACATTGTATGCATTATTGCGCTTGATGTCAATAAAATTTTCATCCTGAATTAAAAAAATACAAAAATCAAGGGCGATTTAAGATTTTATCACACTCAAAGAGAAAAAATATGAATAAATTTGAAATTTCTTTAACTAATCTCTTTCACGTACTGTGACTTAAGACTCAAACCTGATACGATATTGCACCAATTAATATATATAACCCTAATTGAGGATTAGATGAGATCAATACTTGCTCTCTTTTTATTTATGTCACTATTGACTGGATCTGCTATGGCAAAAAGTGAAGTACAAATTTATGGTTATGTTGAAAAAGCCACATTGGTGGATAAAAATCTTACTCTCTCGGCAAAATTGGACACCGGTGCAAAGTCCGCATCATTAAACGCAATAAATATCACTGAAATCGATGTAAAAGGTGTACCTTATTTACGTTTTACTGTTCCTACCAAAAATGGCGATCATATTTTTGAATGCGAATACATAGGCAAAGTAAAAATTAAAGTCAGAGCTAACGAGTCAAATCCCGGGTTACAAAAATCCGCTCCAATTAAACGCCCGGTAGTCCTTTTAAATGTAAAACTGGGAGATAAAGTCAGAGCCATACAGGTTAATTTAACCAACAGAAAACGCTTTCTCTACCCGCTGCTTCTGGGGCGAGATGCAATTATTGATTTTGATGGCGCAGTTGATCCCGCCCTTACCTTTACCTTGAAATCCAAGAGCTTTACTAAATAATGAAAAAGAACACGCGACATGTCTACGGCCTCATCCTTACCCTGTTTCTCCTCGGTTCTGGAATATTTTTATATCGGCATATTATTTTGGACGTTCCTCTAACAGACACTGAAACAATAAACAGCTGGATGGTTGAATCGAATTTACGCTTTACTGCAGACAACAATACTCCGATTAAAGCCAGTTTTACCATTCCTTATTTACCCCCTCATTTCGCGATTCTTGATGAATATTTTGTTTCCAGAAGCTATGGGGTTACAACCAATTTAAACGGTTATAACAGAGAAACTGTCTGGTCTATCAGACGTAGCCATGGTGCTCAATCACTCTATTACCGAGCCATTTTTCGCCAGACAGACAGTGATGAATCGTCTTTACCCAAACCCTCTGTCATCAAGTCACAGCCCCTGGATGACAGCCAAAGATCGGCAGTTGAAACTATTACCAACCAGGTCAGACAATCATCTGCAGACATCCAGACTTTCGCTCAAAGCACTATTAAAGAGTTAAATAAGAAAGATGGAAATGCCAAATTATTAGTTGGGAATGAGTTCAACGATGAAACCATCATCAATGCAACCATTTTATTACTCAATCAATCGAAGATTTTTGCTATGCCGGTGAAAGGCATTTATCTGAACCAGCAGAGCAAAGCGGATTTAAAATCCTTGCTGGCAGTATTTAATGGCAAGCGCTGGATCTACATTAATCCACGTACTGGCGGAGCAGGATTACCTAAAGAGTTTCTCATCTGGCAATACGGTAATGATCCTTTATTTAACGTAACTGGTGGTAATAAAGCCCAATTTTCACTTACCGTTTCTCCAACGCCGATTAACGCACTCAGTGTTGCCAAATCCAGAGGCTTGCAATCCGATTCACAACTCTTGCGATTTTCACTTCTTCAGCTCCCGGTGAACGTTCAGGCCACTTATAAAATCCTGTTAACAGTACCTATTGGGGCCTTTATTATCCTGTTGCTGCGCAATTTCGTAGGCATAAAAACCTTTGGCACCTTTATGCCGGTATTAATTGCTTTGGCATTTAGAGAAACGCACGTTGTCTGGGGGATAAGTCTCTTTGTTATCATTGTTTCTTTTGGCCTGCTCGCCCGTTTTTATCTGGATCAATTACGATTGCTTTTGGTGCCGAGGCTGGCTGCCATTCTCACGGTAGTCATTTTATTAATGATATTCATTAGTGTGGTTAGTCAAAATCTGGGACTGGATTCCGGGTTATCTGTTGCTTTATTCCCTATGGTTATTTTAACCATGACCATCGAACGGATGTGCATTACATGGGATGAACGTGGAGCATCCGAGGCAATCAAATCGGGTGTCGGCAGCCTGGTAGCCGCTGTTTTATCCTATTGGGCAATGAGTTACGAACCCGTGCAATACTTGGTATTCGCGTTCCCAGAACTGCTTCTTGTTCTCCTGGGATTTATTTTGTGGTTTGGCCAATACCGCGGTTACCGACTTTCCGAACTAAAACGGTTTAAAGCACTTGCGAGCGCTATAGAATGATCCGTCTCTATCGTCGCTTAAAAAAACACGGCGTTTTAAGTATTAATCAGCGAAATACTGATTTTGTCTTGCGTTACAATCCAAGAAAGTTATTTCCCTTGGTTGACGATAAACTTAAAACAAAAAAACTTGCGCTAAAAGCCGGAATTGCTGTTCCCCCCTTATACGACATCATAGAAACAGAACAACAAATCCGAAACATAGAGGAACGATTTTCTCCCTATAATGATTTCGTTGTTAAACCCGCACGTGGGTCTGGTGGTGATGGTATTTTAGTGTTCAAAGATAAAGTATACGGCCGCTATCGACAAATTAACGGAAAACTGACTACCCATCAGGAATTAAGTTACCATCTGTCATGCCTCTTATCAGGTGCCTATAGTCTCGGGGGATCCTCTGATTATGCCATCATCGAAAAACGAGTCGTTGTCGATCCCGTTTTTGCCGAAGTCAGTTATGAGGGCATTCCAGATATTCGGATCATTACCTTATTGGGTTATCCGGCAATGGCCATGGTGCGTTTGCCCACGCGTCTTTCTGGCGGCAAAGCAAATTTGCATCAGGGAGCAATTGGTGTGGGGGTTGATCTTGCAACCGGAAAAACTCTTGGCGGTGTATTTCAAAACGATACCATTGACTACCATCCCGATACTTTGAATCCTATTGTGGATATTGAAGTACCTTACTGGAACCAAATCCTTGAAATTGCATCGAGTTGCTACGATTTAACCGGATTAGGCTACCTGGGCGTTGATATAGTATTGGATAAAGATCAAGGGCCTTTAATGCTGGAGCTTAACGCAAGGCCAGGGTTAAATATTCAGATTGCCAATCGTGAGGGCGGATTAAATCGGTACAGAGCTATTGAAAACCGGTTTATGGAGCATGGGCAGGAATCTGTATCGGATAAAGTGACCTTCAGCCGCGAACTTTTTGCCCGGTAACAAGCCAAAATTAAAATCGGGAAGAAGGGGCACCAATGGAAGGACGCGCTTGTATCTCTTCAAATATCTTTTGCCGTGTATTGAGCCAGTCTATTTGTTCTTCCAGAACTTGTATATTTTCTAAAGGGGCAATGTGATTCAAGTTCTTTTGCATCTCTTCCCAGAATAATCCTCTAACAGCAAATCCCTGCCTTGCTCTCTCTATAGAAGGATTAAGACAGCTCGTTTCCATCGCCAGTTGCAGCTGGTGCTTTTCATAAGATAAATCTACAAGAACTAATTCTTCGGCCTGAATCCTGTCTCGTATACTTTGCCAGCCTGCCTTTTTAATCTCATCTTCCAATTCTTTTCTGATAATGTCTTCAGTAGTTTCAGCCGCCATACGGCCTATATGAACGTTCGACAGCTCCTTAGTGTGAGGCATACTGCGACGAAGCATATGATAGAAATTTCGTGCGAACATCAATTACAACCCGTTTTTTTTAGTCTCATATTATCACAAATATCAATTTTTTTGTAAACCAAGCACAAATCGGTTAAAAAATAAACTCAAATTGATTTTAAATTGAACTGAGTTGTAATATAATCATCCATCTATTGTTTACAGAGATTGATATGTTTGGAAAAGGCATCTCTTCTTTTTTATTCCGCCCCCGGACCACACCCGCCCCCGTTCAACCACAGAAATGGTTTGAAAAGCAACTGATGGAAAGTGGATTAAATGCTAAAATTTCCAGAGAACACTTAAAAAAATCTCAGGCTACAGTTAAAGTTTATTACAACACCAATTATCTGTCCGACGGACTTGCTGTTCAAAATTCATTAACGAAGATACCCGCGGTTAACGTCGCAGGAGACCGATCGGGATATTTCCAAAATGGACTCAGTTTTCCGCCTGATCTTGATTTTTTTGCTAACATCCCTGAAGGCCATCCTGAATTATTATCTCCTGTTGAGCGGCTCATATCGGCAAAAAAGCTGATTTTTTCAGAAAGTCATGTTTTTGCCTCAGGTGGTTATCCCAATGCGAATCCAGTAAGGGTATATCCCAAGCCCATCAATGTTGGACTTTTTTCTTTACCTGGCGCTACCTTCGAAAATAGTTATCTGCATTATCGATTGTTTATGCTTGATCCCAAGAACTTTAAAATTGATACCGCTAAATTTGAATCAATTTATAAAAATCTGCCCACTGAATTTGCAGTGGCAAAAATGGAATTAGGTACTTATGATTTAAATCATTCATTAATACGCATCAGAACTGGATTACCCTACCTTGCCCGAACGTACTCAGGAACTTACTATCCATCCTTTAATCAATCCAATGCGGTAATCTTTCAATCAGAAGCATATTTTCGACACCTGTTAGAAGATACTTCGTTACTGTTGGCCTCTGTAAATGATGCGGCAAAGAGTACGGGCAGACCAGCATTTTTAAAAGCAACCGCAGTAGGAATGGGTTTTTTTGCCAAAATTGATGGGCATTATGATATTCAGCATATGCTGTACCCTTATTTTCTAAGAGCCTTCAGAAAACTACTCAATGAACAAAGCTATCCCTGGATTGCTAAAGTAGAATTTCCCTTGTTTAGCGAAAGACAACACATGCAATTTGAATCAGTTTTTGAAGATTATAAAAGCTCCATCGAGGTCATCCGAACAGGCCGAGATGTATTACAGTTCACAGAAAAAGAAACCGACATCTATTTTCCCTGCGCGGTGAATCCATCCGATGCCTTTGCATATACAGGCAATGAATGGGGATTTGGCAGCGTTGAATCAATGATAGGTAACAACAGTTCCCTACGTTTTGATCAAGTGATTCATGCAAATCCTTTACTGTTAGACATGAAGCATCATATTCCTGTCAGAATAATGGAGGATTACCAAGCGAAAATCGAAGCAACCAGCATCGCTAAACTACGAAGCCAGAACCTCAAAATAGAAACAAACATCCCTGAAGCAGACGCCGATCCTCGGTCACATCAACTGCGTCTCTAAAATTTGAATTTTTGCTCAGAACGAAAAAAAGGGGGAGTAGTGCTGGAATAAATGTTCAGCACTACTCCCCCTCGGTACAGCGGAGACTAAATCGAATAATCTGTCTTATTCATTTTTAGGGAATATTCAACGGCACCAATTATCCTTTCATCTCCTTCAACGCGACTTGCCAATCGTTCCGGAGACATATCGGTATAAAGATGTTGGCAAAAGGCCGCAAACGTCTCTTCACTGCCGTTAACCAACAGCCAGTTAAGGATATTTCGCTCTGAAATAAAATCCGTTTTCCGCATAGTCTTTGGAAGATCCTCATTAAACTCAACCATTAAATTAGGAACCATTCGACCGTCTAAAAATTTACTCTGATATGTAGGACAGGTCGATGCGAGCCATTGATCCAAAGGCTGATGTTCCAGAACCAATTGTTCATGTTCTTTATCCAGGCTATCGGCTTCTATTCCTGTATCGATTTTTAGCATTCCTAAACACGTTGCTGAACCGTAAAAGATATGAATCCAAGATTGAATTGTATGCGTTCTATTATCTTTTATGAATTGTTCTAAATGCTTGAGAGATGAACAAGCACCCCAGCCAAAAGGATTCTCATTAAATTTTTGATACTGTTCTACATCAGAAAACCGTAACGCCATTAATTCATCTTTTGTAGCTCGAGCCATTAATCCCCCCTGCTTATGCAACATGGCATGACTTCGACCGTCTACACGAAACAATAATTTTGGCTGTTGCAATTTGACTAATGGACGCCCTATTCGAGGATTTCCCAAATTATTAAGAGTATTCCCTATCTCATGAGCTTTATCCTTCACTTTGTGTTTTAAATGCAAAAACCATTTTGCGGAATACATAGCTTGCCTCTTTATAATAACGATGATTTGTAACGCTGAAGCTCTTTGCTTCTCATGATCAAAGCGATTATATCTGGCAAATATTAACTAAAAATTAAGCACCGCCCTTATTTATTAAAAGATTTATAGAGTTTAGGTGCTGTTGACATTTCATTATGTTCAAGCCAACTTTCCGCGACTTGTTCGCGGAATCGATAGATCGTGCGCAAAACAAGAATATATTGCGCCTATAAAGAGTGAATTGGATCCCGCGAACAAGTCGCGGGACGTCGAAACTTGAATTGTCAACAGACCCTAGAATCGATTGACCATTTCGCGATCGATGCCAAGAGAGGCGTTGGGAATAAATTGATTAATACTTAACCCACCCTGATATCTAAGACCGGTATGATTTTTAAATCAGCCGGCAGCATGCTCAATAAATAATCTCTTAATCGGATTAAATTCATTGCACACTCGCAAACCCAAACCACGCAACGCAGTTAACGGGGTAAACGTATGAGTAAAGACTTGTTTAAAGCCCTCCATTAGCATAATGGTTTGCCATACAGCATGTTTGCGCTCTCGTTGATAGGCCCCCATTCTCTTGCTGGATATTAAGGTATCATTCCCTTGATCCAGGAGTTTTAGCCAGGAAGTCACATCTGCCAATCCCAGATTTAACCCCAATCCTGCCAAAGGATGGATGGTATGGGCTGCATCACCAAGAAGCAACCACCGTTTTCCAGTGTATTGCTTCACATGCCTCATTCTTAATGGAAATTGGTGCCGTTCGCTTGTTAAGGTGACCAGGCCTAAATGTTGAGCAAATGATCGGGTAATTTCTGTATTAAATTCACTCGGTTCGAGGGCCATCAATTTTTGTGCTCGAACAGGATTAGTTGACCAAACAATAGAGCATTGATGTGCATTGACTAAGGGCAAAAATGCCAAGGTTCCATCTGAATTAAATACCTGGTACGCGGTTTTTAAATGAGGTTGCTCCGTTTGTACCGTTGCAACTAATGCATTTTGATTATAAGACCAACTGCTTACATCAATCTTTAATTTATTACGGGTTGGCGAATTCGCACCATCAGCAATCATCAGTAATTGCCCTTCCCAGACACCATTAGAACTGGAAATCCTAATCCCATTCTCAATATGGGTAACGTCTTCAACAGCACAATCAGAAAACAAACAGAGATTGGATTCAATCGAAGCCCGTTGCAATAATCCTTGTTTTAAAATGGACTCTTCGATAATGGAGCCTAAATTCTGTTCCGCAATAAGACGTGAATCAAAATCAATGTACGCACCACTCGAAGCGTCCCAGACGTGCATGTGGTTGTATGGAGATATCCGTGTTGCATCCAGACAGTCCCATACATCCAATTTCTGCAATAAACACTGTGATGCCCTGTTAATCGCATAAACACGTTTATCCGTATCAGAAACATCGGCTTCTAATGGCCCCGCATCAATCAAGGCAACAGAGTAATTTCGTTGAGCCATAGCAATGGCCGCGGATAATCCAACGATTCCTCCGCCGATTACAAGTACATCAAATCTCTGGCTCATTCTAACTCCCGTTTGCTTAAGGCAATGTCACAAACCAAATCAGGTATAAACCCGCCAAACCCACGTGCATAACGTGCAAGAATGTTTTTTAGAGCCGGAATATTATCCAGGGCAATGAGACCAATATTTCGTGCCAGACCAACCCCGGGAAAACGACTGGTAAAGAGTTGAATCAAACCATCCGTAGAGCGGGTTATCACCCGCTGATCATGCAGCCTTAACTGCAGGTACTCATCCAGCATGTCCGAGTTAAGCCCTTTTTGGGCGATACATTGCGCGAGAGTCGCTACGTCCCGTATTCCAAGATTAAAGCCCTGACCTGCAACCGGATGCAGTGTGTGTGCCGCATTACCCACAAAAACAACAGGCCATTGGGCTTGTTGAGGCATCAAAACCTGTTTTAGTGGATAGGTAAATCGTTTTCCAACCTGGACAAATCGTCCTAAACGATACCCAAACTCTTGCTGCAGTTCTTTAAGAAAAAGGCCATCACTTAACGCCATTAATTTTTTTGCTTTTTCTGGAGGCATAGCCCAAACCAAGGACATTTTCTTATCCTGCATGGGTAGAAGGGCAAGAGGACCATGAACGGTAAATCGTTCATAAGCCTTGAAATTATGAGGCTTTAGCAAACCTATATTGGCAACAAGTGCATTTTGCCCATAACTTTTGGATTGTGCCGTTAAAGCGCATAATTTACGGATTTCAGAATCAGCGCCATCGGCGGCAACAATTAATTGTGCTTCGATACGCATGTCGCCAGATTGCGTTGCAACGGTTACTGTTTTATTCTCACGATCCAATGCCGTGACAGTCGCTGGGGCCAATAATTGATTTTTGTCTAATAATTGATGTAATGCCTGATTAATATATTGTATTTCAACAACATAACCCAGAGGATTTTTTTCATCCCCCTGCAATCGGGACACACCAAAGCGATGCTGGTCTGAAACATGAATCATAGTAATCGGCGTCACATAGTCTTTAAGAATATCCCACACACCGAGCATGCTTAATATGCGCTTGCTGGCCGGCGATAAAGCAATAGACCTGGCATCAAAATCAGGATTGACTTTATCACTAAATGGCTTCGATTCGACCAATAAAGTACGATGCCCTAAACCATTCAAAGCCAGCATTAAGGTGGCACCGGTCAAACCACCACCCACTATGAGAATATCAGTCTGTATGTCAGTCACGCATCAACGCCTCAATTTCTTCTACATCAACAGGTAACGCTGCAGTTAATACTTCATGACCTGTAGGAGTAACCACTACATCGTCCTCTATTCGAACCCCAATATCCCACCAACGTTTGTCTACGCCACTCATCCCGGTGCTAATGTAAATTCCTGGTTCTACAGTCAACACCATGCCCGGCTCAAGAGGCCGCCATTCATTATTTATTTTATAACGTCCCGAATCATGAACATCAAGACCCAACCAATGGCCTGAGTTGTGCATATAAAAAGGTTTGTATGCTTCTTTTTCAATAAGTTCATCCACGTCCCCGTGTAAAAGTCCCAATTCAACCAGACCAGAAGTTAATATTCTGACCATTATTTGTTGAACAGTATTCCATGGAATCCCGGGTTTAATGACCGCAATACCCGCTTTTTGGGCTTTAAGTACCAGTTCATAAATGCTTTTTTGCTCTGGGCTAAATGTGCCGCTAACAGGAAAAGTCCGAGTAATGTCTGCTGCATAATTACCGTATTCACCGCCTGCATCAATAAGCACCAAATCACCTCGTCTCAATGGCTTATTGTTATCAGTGTAATGAAGAATACAGGCATTTTCACCACTTCCTACTATAGGATCATATGCGACACTTCGGCATCCATGGCGGCTGAATTCATGAATAAGTTCCGCTTCCAATTGATACTCATGCTCCATATGTTTACATACTTGCATCGCACGTTTATGCGCGCTTACTGAAATACTGGCGGCACGTCGCATTAAATCAAGTTCTGCTTCGCTCTTAAACAGCCGCATCTCACTGATTAAAGGCTCCAGATCACAAAAAGTCTCAGGCGCTTTTATTCCTTTTCTGACTTGAGATTTAATCGTATTCAAAGTCGTCATTAATCGTTTTTCTAAGGACAAATCCCTGCCAAGGATAAAATAAACCGCGGTCTTCCCGCTCATGAGCTTGGGTAACTCGTCCTCAAGACTGCTGACAGGAAAGGCCTGATCCATACCCAGCTCGCTAATGGCACCATCCTGCCCCAAACGTTTGCCGGTCCATTGCTCCTGAGCTGGGTTACGTGGACGATTAAACAAAATGCTTTGGCTTGACTTACCTGAAGTGATTACCAGCAAGGCATCCGGTTCATTAAATCCCGTTAAATAATAAAAGTCACTGTCCTGACGAAATCTATAATGCGCGTCACCATTACGCAGTGATTCATGTGCCGCTGAAATTATCGCGATACTGTCGTCAGCTAATTGTTGCGCTAAATTTTTTCTTCTGGTTTCGTATTCGCTAAATAAATGCACCATCTTCACTTCCTTTTAAATTAATGTGTTGTTTCCGAACCGCCCCGTTCTCGTTCATTCATCACTAAATCACCATGGAGACGGATTACCGCCAAACGCGCATATTCACTTACTTCCATCAATGCTTTTTCATCTTCTTCATCAACATCCAGAGTCTCACAGTCCAACTCGGCAAATTCGATAATGTGCTGAAGCGCTTCCTGGGCTTCTTCTTCATAAAATTGATCCGCATCCACTCCAGCCATAGTCAAACCTTGCGTAAATCCTTCACACCACTCACTAAATGCTTGTGCTCGCTCTACTAAAGATTCATTCTCATCGGGAAGTAATAATTCAAACTCAAAATCAAAGTTGTTGATTTGCTGCTGACTTATCGCATAAACAGAAAACATAACCAATAAAGCATTCCGGCTTTCTTCATCTTTTTTATTGTTCAGTAAGGCTCGTAAATAAGCCTCGCCCTGACTGTCTGCTCCAGCACAAAGATAACCACACATCATCCCATGCAGTTCACTACCAGATATACTGAGTGACAATACAGCAATGGATTCGGCAAAATCGGCGTACTCTGGTAAATGCAAGTGGGTATTTTCTACAGACATAATTCACTCGTTTTAAAAAAATTATTAATGATAACCGATTTACAGTGAGTGTTCACCTGCATTAATCACGTTAATCAGGAATTCACACTATTTGCTGCATTCGAGCAAAATTGCTACTATTTAAATAGTACATTGCTACTTCAAAGGCATAATAATGACTCCTATTAAATCCTGTAAAGTTAAAATATTAAATAAATCATATGAAATAAAATGCCCGGAAGGCGAAGAAGGCAATTTACTGCTCGCGGCTGAGAAGCTTAATGAGCAAATGCAGATTAATAAAAGCAAATTTAAGATGCTTGATAATTTTCATAATTTATTACTTGCGGCCCTGGATATTGGTCACGAGTTAATTCTGTGCAAAACAGAACAAGAACAGCAACGACTTAAAGTGACCCAATTTATCACTTCTTTGGAAAATAAAATTAATAAGACCGTTGGCGGAGAAGCCGATAACATGCCACAAACAGATTAATCAAATAATTTACTTTAAGACACTCTATAATAAACGTATTGGTCTAGTTGAAAGGAATTCATCATGCGACGTCAATGGTATATTGGATTTGGGGTAGTGTTATTAACGTTAATGGCCCTGTTTGCAATGTTTCATGACATCAGATGGTTTATCGGCTTCATGATTCCTATACTCATCCTCTGGGTTTATGATCTGTGTCAAAAAAAGCACAGTATTTTACGAAATTTCCCCGTACTAGGCCACGTCCGATTTTTTCTTGAGTTCATAAGGCCAGAGATTCAACAATATTTCGTAGCAACTGATGAAAGCGAACTTCCGTTTAACAGGGAAATGCGTTCTCTTGTATATCAACGAGCAAAAAACACCCGTGATACGATTCCGTTTGGTACAGAGCGCGACATCACCAGCATAGGGTATACCTGGGCCCTTCACTCACTGGTACCCAAGCACGCCGCGGAAGTTGAAGATCGAATTATGGTAGGCGGACCAGATTGCAAAAAACCCTATAATGCCTCTCGATTGAATATTTCAGCAATGAGTTTTGGTTCCTTATCCGCAAATGCCATCATGGCATTAAACAAAGGGGCAATGATTGGTGGTTTTGCTCATAACACAGGTGAAGGAGGGCTAAGCCCTTATCATTTGCAAGGTGGCGACATCATTTTTCAGATAGGAACTGCCTATTTTGGTTGCCGAGATGAACATGGCAATTTCAACGATGAGGAATTTATTAAAGAAGCCAATCGCAATGAAGTTAAAATGATAGAAATCAAACTGTCCCAGGGGGCCAAACCCTCGCATGGCGGCATATTACCAGCAGCCAAATTAACACAAGAAATAGCCACAGTGCGAAAAGTTAAAATGGGAACTGATGTACTATCACCGATTGCTCATTCCACGTTTGATACCCCGGTTGGATTATTGCATTTTGTAAAAAAACTCCGCGATCTTTCTGGAGGAAAGCCTATTGGGTTTAAACTATGCCTTGGCCGCAAAGATGAATTTCTCGCCATATGCAAAGCCATGCTAAAAACACAAATATTGCCCGATTTCATTACAGTTGACGGAGCAGAGGGAGGAACAGGGGCTGCTCCGGTAGAATATGCCAATTTTATAGGCACGCCATTGGAAGCTGGATTGGTTTTTGTTCATAATGCCCTTGTAGGCATCAATGTTCGGGATAAAATTCGAATTATCTGCAGCGGTAAAGTAACCAATGGTTTTGATTTGGTTACCAATATTGCTCTGGGAGCGGATATGTGCAACTCAGCCAGAGCGATGATGATGGCCGTAGGCTGTCTGCAATCTAAACAATGCAATGCCAACACCTGCCCAACCGGAGTAGCAACTCAAAATAAACGGTTGCAATTTGGCTTGGTTGTCGACGAAAAAAAACATCAGGTAGCCAACTTTCACAACAATACCATCAAGAGCTTTTTAGAAATGGTTGGTGCATTGGGTTTAAATAATCCCAGTGATTTAAGACCAAGCCATATAATGAGACGCATCAGCGTTAATGAAGTAAAACCCTTCAATGAACTGTACGAGTACCTCTCACCTGGTCAATTGCTAGGTGAGAATATTCCCGGCAGTTTTAGAGAGTTTTGGGACAGGGCGAATCCAGAAAAATTTTAGTTGTAAAACATAGGTAAGGCCCAAACTGATCGATCAAATATGCTCAATATGACCATCATAGTGACAACTATGCTATACTCATTTTATGCTGTGCACCGTATTCCCAACGCCTGGCGGATAGTCATCATCGAAGGAATCGATATATGGACATCAGAGAACGCTATTTAGTTAAAAATCGCACTCATGAGGAGATACGGCGAGGTGGAGCTATTGGCAATCTCAATGAGGGAATTGAAATTATCCTGCATAACCTACCTACTCGTTTAATCGCCTGGCCTGGAAATGGTTTTCAAACTGAGAGCATTCACGTATTAACCTTGGCTCCAGGTTTAGAAAGCCCAATGTATCGCTATCAGATTTCTGAAGAGGCTTTATTGTGTATGCAAGGAAAGGGCGAAGTCTATCTTCATAACCAATGGGTTGAAATTGAAGCCGGTGATATTGCTTATTTTCCTGAAAATATTCCGCATGCTGTCCGAAATCCAGCCGGAAATAAAGAAGATTTTGTTTTGGTGAATTCGATTACCCCGCCTTTAGTTAGTCTTTATGAAGAATCAGGTTTTTATATTCAGGCCCTGGGAACAATCGATTTTGACGCAGCAGAAGCCGCAAAAGACCGAATTATTCCAGGTAACTTGTCCACAGAAAATCAAATGCATTTTAACGACACTCACCCGCAGCTTCGTGCCTGGACTATGAAAGCCAGAGAAGTACGACAAAAAGGAGCACTGTTCAACGTATTTATGGGAGCTGAGTTCACCGCCAATGGCAGTCCGATGCGATTTGTCTTATGGCCTGGTCATGGTGCACGTCAATGTGGATTTCATTTAACACGTTGTTCTCCAGGTGATTTATTCGCTGCTCATACTCACCCCGTTTCTGATGAATGTGTTGTCATTTGGGCTGGCTCAGCCCGAGGATTTCTGGATAACCACTGGATAGAAATGTACCCCCATGAGTGTTTACTCGCACCCTGTGGCGTTCCCCATGGCGGTCCATTAAATGTAAAAATCGAATCAAAGGGGTTGCATGAAGCAAAAGCACACACACTGTGGGGAGGATTCGCATCGCCGCCTCAAGGTGATTTGTATCTGCGAGCTGCTTATATTAAAAATCAGACATTTGAAGATCCGCCTGCGATACGATTTACTGACATAGAGCCTATAAAATAAATGAATATTAAAGACAGCCTTACACCACGCTCCATTATTCTAAAAAGTCATGTCAACAGATATACTTTTTTAGGGTTAGCCATTGCTGTAAGCAGTATATTGATTGCCAGCCTGATCGTTTCCTATCAAATGACTGGCTCGGTGAGTTTAGCCGGCTTTATAAAAGCGCAACGTTCCAATCCGGCAATTTGGGTATTAGATTTAACCCCTTTTATGTTCGTCTATTGGGGTCAAGCATTCTGTGAAGGCCTGGTAAACAGAGCACAAACCCTATTGGTTGATCAAACCCGAGAATTTTTAAATATCAGTGGAAATCTGGAGTTAAAACTCCGATACGAGAGTAATCATGACAATTTAACCAGTTTACCGAATAGCCGCATGCTAAGCGAGCAAATGAAACAAGGGATAGAACAATTAGGCACCCAGGGGCAATTGGCTCTCATCATAATAAAAATTAATGATTTTCAAGCCATTAATTATAATTTCGGTGCATTTAACGCCAATACGCTCTTGAAACAATTTGCCGATCAATTAAAAAATCTGTTAATCGACCCTTATATGCTGGAGGTCTCGATCGGGTTGAACATGGTTTCGCGCTTGCAAAGCGATGAGTTTGCTTTTTTACTCCCCAGACTAAAAAAAGAATTCAATACGAATGAATTATTAGAAAAAATGCTGAAATTAATCCCGTCGAATTATGCTATTGATGGTATCAATATAAACATCAACACCACAGCCGGTATTGCCGTCTACCCGTTCCACGGTCAGGATGACGTAACCTTGATAAACCATGCCAGCATTGCCGTATATCATGCTCGAAAAGACGGCAGGCCTTATGCCATCTATAACCCGGAAATGCAGGATGATTTAGTTCAGAATCGAATCATGATCAATGAATTGAAACGCTCTATTGAACATAATGAACTGGAAATTTATTATTTACCCATCATCAATCTGGCTTCCGGCCAAATCATAGGGGCGGAATCTCATATACGATTTGAACACCCTGAATACGGCATATTAAGCCCTGAAAAATTTATCCCCTTGGTTGAGGGTACGAGTTTAATTCAACAATTAACCGAATTTATGCTGAAAGGAGTGATTCAACAAATTGCCAGTTGGCAAAGTGAAGGCTACGCATTATCAGCATCAGTCAATCTGTCAGTAAAAGATGCTTCAAATAAAGAGCTACCCGGTCTCATCGAAGAATTACTTGATCGATATAAAGTACCCCCTTCCCGTTTTATACTCGAATTTACTGAAAGAGCCTGTTTAACAGAACAAACTACAACCAAAGAAGTGCTTGGCAAGCTCTCTGCAATCGGAATACAGTTATCCATTGCAGATTTTTGCAGTGGCGATACCTCGTTTATTTATTTAACCAACTACCCAATAAACGAGGTCAAAATTGAAAAATCCTATGTATTTAAAATGACGCATGATCCCAAGAAAATTAAGATTGTTGAGGCAATTATAAAAATTGCCAATACATTAGGACTAAAAACGATGGCGGATGGAATTGCTGATCACGATACTTTAGAACAATTAAAAGAGCTGGGCTGTCAATCCGGCCAGGGGGTGTATTTTTCTCATCCCGTTAAAGCCAGTGAATTTAAATCACTATTGAATAAAACATTTCCACGTTAACATGAATGCCCCCAACAAGGCATTCATTTAATATCCACTCTAGAACTATTTTTATCACATTAATATTTTTTTCTATGTTTTAATAAAAAAGCGCTGCTATAATGTAGTTAACCCGATGGCAAGTGATTTTAGAACCAACGCTCATTAACCAGGGGAGCATCCTGTAATCGGCGTTGTGCAAGCCCACCACAGCAGTGGGAAGCCTGAACCGATTCATCCGCCCCCCACTTGAACCCCAGGGTTCAAAATCGATGACTGTCGGGTTATACCTTCATTAACTGCTCTTTCAACAACAGATACTCATCCCTAACCTTGGCGGCCTGTTCAAACTCCATGTTCTTGGCGTGCAAGTACATTTTCTTTTCCAGGAGATTAATTTGCTTGACCAGCTCCTGCTCTGACCAATGCATGTATTCAGGTACTTTTTCTGCCACAGCCGTTTTTCGCTTACCGATATAAGCGCCTTCCATAATATCTTCCACAGACTTATTAATCCCCATGGGAGTTATGCCATGTTTCAGGTTAAAGGCTTTTTGTTTTTCCCGTCGTCTGTCTGTTTCATCCAGGGCTCTTTGCATGGAACCAGTGATTTTATCTGCATAAAGAATCGCCCTTCCTTTTACATTTCGTGCAGCACGACCTATGGTTTGAATTAAAGAACGATCCGAACGCAAAAATCCTTCCTTATCGGCATCAAGGATGGCCACTAATGCAACCTCCGGCATATCAAGACCTTCACGCAGTAAATTAATCCCTACAAGGACATCAAATTCGCCCAAACGTAAATCACGGATGATTTCAACCCGCTCTACTGTATCTACATCGGAGTGCAAATAGCGCACTTTAATTCCATGTTCCGTTAAATAATCCGTTAAATCTTCTGCCATTCTTTTAGTTAAAGTAGTCACCAGGACACGCCCCCCCTCCCTGATGACCTGACGCGTTTCAGACATTAAATCGTCGACCTGAGTTCGTACTGGTCTGATTTCCACTTCCGGATCAATCAATCCGGTGGGACGAACTACCTGCTCGGCAATATTGGACGAATGTTCCTGCTCATAAGGCCCTGGTGTTGCAGAAATATAAATGGTTTGCGGTGAACGATCTTCAAATTCTTCAAAGCGTAAAGGACGATTGTCCAAGGCTGAGGGCAAGCGAAATCCATAATTGACCAAGGTTTCCTTACGAGACCTGTCTCCTTTATACATCCCGCCAACTTGAGGGACAGTCACATGTGACTCATCAATGATCAATAAGGCCTCAGGCGGCAAATAATCAAACAAGGTTGGCGGTGCTTCACCGGGTTGACGTCCAGACAAATAACGAGAGTAATTTTCAATACCCGAGCAATACCCAAGCTCCAGCATCATTTCAATATCAAAACAGGTTCGTTGTTCCAGACGCTGGGCTTCAACCAGCTTGTTTTGTGAATTAAATTCAGCAAGACGATGCTGCAACTCATCTTTTACTAACTCAACGGTTTCCAATATGCGTTCACGTGGAGTGACGTAGTGGGTTTTAGGGAAAATGGTGACGCGCGGCAAACGTTGCAGGATTTCACCGGTTAACGGATCAAAACTGGCAATATTTTCTATCTCGTCATCAAATAATTCGACTCTGATCGCGTCTTTTTCTGAATCAGCTGGAAAAATATCAACAACATCCCCATGCACCCGGAACTGACCTCTCTCCAGAGTTAAGGTATTTCGAGTGTATTGCATTTCAGCAAGGCGTTTTAAAATTTTACGCTGCCCGCATTGTTCTCCACGGGAAAGATGTAATACCATACGTAAATAGGAATCGGGATCACCCAAACCATAGATTGCAGAAACTGTAGCTACGATTATGGCATCCTTACGCTCGATTAAGGCTTTGGTTGCTGACAATCGCATCTGCTCGATGTGTTCATTGATGGATGAGTCTTTTTCTATAAAAGTATCGGAAGCAGGGACATAAGCTTCTGGCTGATAATAATCGTAGTAGGATACAAAGTATTCCACTGCATTATCAGGGAAAAAAGCTTTAAACTCGCCATAGAGTTGAGCCGCCAGCGTTTTATTCGGCGCCATAATTAACGCGGGTCTTCTCATGGCCTGAATGACATGGGCTATAGTAAAGGTTTTACCCGAGCCGGTTACGCCTAAAAGTGTTTGTTTGGCCAAACCTGATTCCAGGCCATCAATTAACGAGGCAATTGCAGTAGGTTGATCACCGGCTGGTTGGTAATTTGAATAAATTTTAAATAAGTCTTTCATATTCTATATTATATGCTAGGACACTGATAATTCACAGGAGTAACAGATGGATATCGCATTGGCGAAGCGTGTACAAAAAGTAAAACCCTCACCTACTCTGGCGGTAGCTGCAAAAGCAGCTCAGATGAAGGCACAAGGCCTTGATATCATCGGTCTTGGAACAGGGGAGCCAGACTTTGACACGCCACAACACATTAAACTTGCCGCCATTGCAGCCATTGAAGCGGGGTACACCAAATATACTGCGGTAGACGGGATTCCTGAATTAAAAGAAGCAATTCAGAATAAATTCCAGCGCGACAATGGTCTGAATTATCAGATGAATCAAATTTTAGTTTCCGTTGGCGGAAAGCAAAGTTGCTATAATTTATGCCAGGCATTCCTCAACGCAGGTGACGAAGTCATTATTCCCGCACCTTATTGGGTTTCATATCCGGATATGGTTCTATTGGCTGAAGCAGTGCCGGTCATTATTTCAACCACTCCGGAACAACGGTATAAAATCAATGCACAGCAGTTAGAACAAGCCATTACACCTAAAACCAAAATGATATTCCTGAACAGCCCCTCCAATCCCTCAGGAGTAGCCTATACATTGGATGAGTTAAAAGCTTTGGGCGCTGTATTGAAAAAACACCCCAATATTCTTATTGCTACCGACGACATGTACGAACACATCATCTGGAGCCAACCCTTCGCCAACATACTGAATGCCTGTCCCGAGTTATACGACAGAACCATAGTACTGAACGGTGTTTCCAAAGCGTATGCCATGACCGGATGGCGCATTGGGTATGCAGCAGGTCCAGCGCCTTTAATCAATGCCATGAAAACCGTGCAATCCCAATCCACATCCAACCCCTGCTCCATAGCTCAAAGAGCAGCAGTAGCGGCTTTAAATGGCAGTAACGACAGTGTCAACGAAATGGTGAATGCATTTCATCAACGACATGACTATGTAGCAGATCGATTACACAGCATCGAAGGCATTAATGTCATCCCGGCTGACGGCACCTTTTACATCTTCCCAAGTGTTCAGGCCATCATCGAGAAACGCGGCTACGCCAACGACATCGAATTTTCCGAAAAATTATTAAATGAAGTTGGAGTCGCTCTGGTACCCGGATCCGCATTCGGAACCGAAGGCTGCATCCGCATCTCATTCGCCACTGGAATAGATACATTGAAAGACGCATTAAACCGTTTACAGCGTTTTTGCAGCGAATAATAAAAAATAAATTAAAAATATACTTGACCATTAAGCGGAATCGTTTTAAGATTTCGCCTCAATTCCCCGGTAGCTCAGTCGGTAGAGCGGATGACTGTTAATCATTAGGTCGGCGGTTCGAGCCCGTCCCGGGGAGCCACTTAGGTCGATGTGGCATATTCAAGAAGACATCAAACGGTTTCCTCGTTGTAAACATTAACTTTCCTGCGTTCATTTCCAAGTTCGAGAATAAAATTGTAATAATTCGACGTTTTTCCTCTAGTTTCGAACTTTTGAATAAATCATGTGCTTTAGATGCGAATGTAAATATTGTTGCAAGCGTTTTATTAAAACTATCATCAGCCTCGGATAATCGCTGTACTCTCATATCAAGATTGTGCCTTTCTGCTTGTAGATCAATAATCATCTCGTCATAGTCTTCTCTGGAGATGGCTGTGTCTAAAAAGAGCTCTCTTGCTCGTTTAATACGGTTTTGAATTGCTTCGGCTTGTTTTAGCAGCTTGGTACGCTCTTGGATTTGATGCTCATGTTCTTCGGTAGAGCTCTTTTTAAGTTCTTTATGTAATTCAATTAAAACTGACTCTGGGATTTTCATTCCTTCTAAGACACTTTCAATCTGAGATAGGATGGCTTTCTCACTTAAATGGTAACAATGAGAGCAATCACCTTTGCTCTTGGTAGGGCTCATATAAACGTATTTTTCTTTTTTAAGATAAGGGCTATAGCTGCAGGCGCAATACTGACATTTTATGAGTCCTTTCAGTATAAACGGTTTTTCAGTTCGCTTAGACTTCACTTTCCTTTTACCTGATCGTACTCGCTGGCATTCATCAAATAACTCTTTAGAAATAAGCGTTGGATGAATATGCTTGTATAGTAGACCATTGTATTGCATAT
This sequence comes from Legionella moravica DSM 19234, assembly GCF_000423305.1. Lineage (GTDB taxonomy): Bacteria > Pseudomonadota > Gammaproteobacteria > Legionellales > Legionellaceae > Legionella > Legionella moravica. The sequence goes on from NZ_AUHS01000027.1 coordinate 42,094, forward strand.
AGCCGTAGTAAAATGGATTTTGAAGAATTTTTTCGACTTGGCTTTTTGATACCTTACAGCCTTTTTTGCTTCTCAAACCTTCCTCAGTGAGCCGCAAACGAATCTCATCCATGGAATATAAGCCTGTGGCATACTCTTCAAACATCTTTTTAATAAAATCACCTCGGACGGGATCTATCGTTACCTCAACCTTTTCCTTTTTCTTATCAACACGCTTGCTGTTAAGGTAGCCTAATGGTGAATCACCCAGAATAGTTCCTTCATCTAATTTTTTGCGGGCACTGCGCTTCACGTTATCTGAAATCTTATTGCGGTAATCATTAGCAAGCAGCACATCCAGGTTTTTTCTAAATTTTTCAGAGCTATCCATGTCTCGATGCTCAATAAATTCATTTTTAATGTAATGAATTTCAATGCGATCTTGTTTGATTAAACGCTGCAATTCAATGTACTGTTCATCAAAATCACGCTGTAGCCGATCAACACAATAACAAAGCACAACAATTTTATCTTTCTGCGCCTTTACGTAACTAACCATCTTTGAGAATTCTGGCCTACCTATTGCAGTAGAACTTTCTACAACTCGAAATTGCTCCACGACAGTAAAATTTTTATCAATTGCATACTTAAAGCAGCTTTGAATTTGTGCATCTAATGAGTGTCCGTCCTCTTGATCTTTAGAGGATACTCTTGCAAATATTACAGCTTTCATTCTTCATTACCTTTTTCAATAGTCAGCCAAATCATTATTCCAACTCAAACGCTTTTAGAATACCCGCACGTTCATGTTCGGGACTTGTTCCATAGGTCGAAATAATAACACCCTGGTCTTTTTCCTGTCCTAGATTTTGTGCCAAATTAGATAGTAACAAGGGAGCTTTTACACTGTGTATCATTTTTCTGGTGATAGCATGGCGAAATGTATGCGGTTTATGATAAGGCAATTGATTTGCATTAAATGCTCGCCTAAATATTGATCTGATAACTGGCTGCGAGCGAATAAATCCTTTTTCTAAAATCAAACATGGCAACCCCTCTGTTGTGAAGCTGGATACCATCTTAGGGAAGAGTGGGCACTTATCGGTAAAACCTTGTTCTTTTAGAAAAGAGACAAAGTGGAGAATATTATTGTATAAATCGGGTATATTGCCAATAAAGAAAGCCGTGATGTTTTTAGCAAACTTTGTATTGACCAGATTGGGGTTTTGCACAAATGCCCAGGCATCAAAACTTTTAAAATATTTGATAGAGCCAAGACGCGCTGTTTGTAGTGCGCTGATTCTTGGTGCCGTTAGCAGCATTAGGCTAATCATTGCCTTATTTCTCATTTCTATGGGGGTGCTGGCTGGCATAATGCGGATGGTAGTAATGATTTCTTCAATGGTATAACTCTCTTGAAAATTGGTTGCTCGTGCTCTGTTGCGATTATTGCGAGTCAAAGTAAAATATTGAGCATCATCATATTGGATATACCTGTCATAACCCTTTTGGCGGCTTAACCACTCAAAAAATTCTCGCACTTGCGAGGTATAATGTTGCAAATAAGACATTGAAATAGCCTCGCCTGTACGTTTATTCTTTTTATTGGACAAATACTCTTTAAAACCCACAGCAAGCTTGGTGTTAAATTTCTTGAAATCGATAAACTTTGTATAAACTTCAAACTCGTGAATTGCTTTCACATAGCTATCTACTGTTTTTGGATCACGCCCTTTAGCATTTTCTAACATTTCAAAAAATTTGGATTTTATTAACTCGTTTGAGGCGTTGTATTGTATTTTTTTCACCGGTATTCTCCTTAAATTTAATATCCATTGTAGAAAGCCGCTAAGATGTATCCGGCTCTGTTTTAGATGGCTCATTTAGACCATCATTTTGTGAGCTATTTAAGTGAGTCTTGCAGGCGCTAGATAGCGGATTACATATTGTCGTTACCTCTGCCTCTTGGGTAATGAAGGTTTCCTCCAACTGCAAGCGTTCTTTTTGCTTATAAAAACGTCTTATTGTTGCTTTACAAAACTGACAAGCACCAACAGCTTGAAAGCTGCCGTTTTTATTTCTATATAGCGAAATCGTATTATCAAGAGGACAAACTATTTCCTGACATCTCAGGCATTTGAATTGATTGAAAGCAAGTTGTTGTTTGTGCTTTGCATTTCTGTTTTCCAGAAATTCTTTTATTACTTGACCATAAATGACGATTGGCTTTTTGGTGATGGCTTCCAGTTCGCCAGATTTCACCCACCCCCTTACCGTTTGCGGATGCAATTTTTTATCTGCGAACAAAGCGCAGATTTGCTCGATTGTGTAGGAGCGATATTGTTTAATCAGTCGAGGGTTGTAATATTTGAACATGATGATTTGCCTTCTTCATTACATTTTTTAGTTTGCAAAAAATAGCTTCTTCAATTTCTTGGCTGGTCTTTTTATTGATGGGGTAACACAGAGTATGTTTGCCTTTACTTGGATAAGTTAAGCGGAAACCGCCCCCGCCTAATTTACGGTGAATAGCAACGCTGGAAATATAAAAGCTGTCCTCAATAACGAAGCTTGCAAATGCGATTAAACCGTTTTGAGGCTTGATAAAATCAATCTGCACTTCTGATATTTTCATTTTTTGGCTCATTACATTGGTTGATCTGAGCCACTCTTGCTTCAACCTCTTCTAAAATCTTAAAGAAGCTCATCAGATTACCTGCAGCAGACTTTGCTTCTTCTGCTGAGATATCCTCATAAAGCTCTTTAATTGAATTGGTCAAATTTGACATGGCTCATACAAGTTTTAACGATATAAGCACACGATAACGGATTTTTTGATTAAAATATAAACAACATCTAGAGATGATCGATCACCTCTAGAGACGATCAATTTCTTTAGCGAGGTAATTGATGAATAAAGGTGTCTTTAATCGTTTCCACCGCATCAGTTAGGCTCCATTCTTCTCTTTCTGTAGTTTTCCCTTGTAGTTCTAAGGTGCGAGAATGGTTGTTTTTCAATCTAGGTGCAAGCAGCGGTTCAATATCATCAAGAAATGTTGCATCTTGTAATTTTAAATTTAAATTGTTCATGAATAGTTTCTTTGTTATTGCTTTATTGCTGCGTGCCATATATTCAGAGAAAACATCAACTGTTTTTGTAACATCAAATTCTTTTTCTTTGATGGCCAACCACAAATCGAATGCATCACGTCCTTTCTTGCGCTCATATAAAGCACGCAATTTAGTCGCAAGGAGTTCTTCAAGCTGAAAAGTATTCACTTTTGCTTCTTGAGACAACCAAGGTGACTTAACAGAAAACGGTACTTTGAGGCGATCTAAAACAGCGAAACTTTCGTGAATATTGATTTCAATTTTAATTTTCTGCTTGATGGACGCAGAACCCTCTGGAGAAAAATAAAAGAGGAGTTTAAAGCTCTGGCCAGTTTGTCGCGTTTTGGGTTGTCCCAACCATGGTTCTAGGCAATCACGTAATACATCAATGATTTCTTTAATCCCTCCTTTTGCCGTCCTTACTAAGTCGATATCCTCACTGTAACGTGCTGCGGGCGAGAAAAATAATTTGTGCAACGCGGTGCCACCGCGAAAGGCAAGCTGCTCGGATAAAAACGGATTAGAAAAAATCTCAACAATTGCTCGTGATAAAATTAAATCCTGTTCTACTTGCATATCATCAGGCCAAGGCGCAATTTGCCGCCACTGTGTAATATAGGCCATAGGAATCATTCATCAACCTCCAAATGTGTATTTACAATCACATGCCATTTCTTATTTCGCTCAATAGGCTCATAGGGCCCATGGGGTGATAATCGTACCCAATGCAATGTTTTGCCATCAAGCTTACTTAGCAACGCCTGAGTGAGCGTTTCACCCCCCAAATAATCAAGTAACCACCCTAATCGTTGTAGACCGAATGATTTCATATGGTATTGTGTCAAATCGGCTAATTTTTCCTTGTCTAACGATTCAATCAACTCAGAAAGAACAGTTGCTGCGTTATTTATCCCTGCAGCATGTTCAGGGCTGCTGACAAGATCAAATGCCAACAACTCTGGGCTTGCAACCTGTATGGTTCCTGCTAACGTATTAAATTGCCGTGTGATTTGAGTATCGATTTGTTTTTTAGCAATAAACTCAATATGTATTCGACCACAATGAATCGGAGGGCGGTTTTTGAGGGTCACGACCTGGAATCGTTGAGGCTTTTGATGTGCCGCACCATAAAATTGAGCGGCACTCAAGAAGCCAACATAATAGGGTAATCTCCAATAGCGCATTAAATCTGAAATAAACATCTCGGCTGGCAAACATTCATAGGCTTGATATTCAGGAGGGACAATCAAGTAAAACCCTCTAGCAGGGCTCACAAGCCATTTATCCTTTTTAAGACGATATAATGCATTAAGACAAGAGATTTTTTTCAATCCAAGCGCATTTTCTGCCTCTGCAATAGTGAAAGAGAAGCGCCCTTGTGCCCGTAATTCATTGATAAAATTTAATGCCTTCATCGAGAATTCCTGTGTTTATACTCTTATAATATATCATATTTCGTTATATTGCAGGAGTAAAAACACAGATTTTTGTTCTTAATCGACTACTTCGAGTTTATTTTTGAGTAACTTATAGGCATTTTTGCACCATCGATAAAATGTAGGGGTGGTCCAGTCACTGCCGTCAATGAGATGCGTTTGATAAGGTTGAAATGATTGAAGTAATTTCGGAGATTCAGCAATCATTCTCTTTGCTACGTGCGTGGATAATTGCATAGCGGAGGGGTACGTCTTTTTATTTAGTTCTTCTCTGCAAAGAATCTGAACTTGCTCTTTAAGCGCTTTATGACGCTGATATGAATTTTTCCCTCCCTTGCGCTTTTCTTCTGTGTAAAGACTGTCTTCAAACACCATATCCTCAAATTCTAATAAATTGAACTCGAACTCAGGCTCAAGCAGCTTGAAGATCCCATCGGTTTGTTCATCGTTTCTTTTGCTCACATCGATTTCAAATATCTCGCATATTGGATTTTGTATAACTCTAATTTCCTTTAGTTGGATAGCGGGAGCCGCTTTGAAGTTCATCATTAGATAGCAGTGTTTTTCATTCTTCACGTGTCTATATTTTTCTAATACGTTCTTATAACCCTTAGCAAGACTGGTGTTATTAGCATGCTTAATGTGAAGGATCAGGCGATTCTTACCGGATATGGTGAATTCAAGCATTGGCTGCCCGTCCCTCTGTTTAAAATTGATGGATATATTACTATTCTGCGAGATTAACCAAGCCCTGCAAACCGTAAAAAATAACATATATGAGTAATGGCTTCTGACATGTTTATACTCTGAATTGTGTAGCGTCCAGAATGTACGCCACATTTCTTTATTTTCTATGGTATCCCTGTAGTGATGAATAATGCCGGTTACCGCAAGCATTAATGATTCAAGATCATCAGGGCAGTCCTTGGTTTCTTTTGATAATTCAATATTGACAAATTCTTGGCTATCTTTTAACCATTTATAAAGCCCTTCATAGTCTTTTTCAAAATCATAATGTTGAGGACTATAAGCTTTTAAAGCTGTTAAAGTTTCAATAAAAAACTCTTTATTTGTTTTCAACTCTTTTAGCAATATTTCTTTTCGATACGCCTTTGTAGTTTCAAGCCAAATATCACCTATGTCCCTGTTTACTATATCTCGTAATCGTTCATTATAAGCGGCTAATTCTTCAACTATGGCGTCTACGTTATCCGCAACAGGCAGATTTGACAAAATATCGAAGGGAACAAGTTTAATCGCCTGTTTTGAGTAGGGATTAAAAAGAAGCTTGTAAGGGTTACAATTTCTCGAGGTATGGAGGCGATTGCCCTTTAAATCAAGCTTGGCCATAATCTCTTGTGTGTATCGACAAATGTCATCATCAATTATATTTTGAACCATATCGCTGATTCTATCGCCAGCGATACCGTCCTCGAGTAATGGTAATAGCAAGAATATTTCTGGGTTACCCTCCGCCAAATCAACAATCTCTTTTGCACTTTGAAGTATCTTGTCATTAAACTCGATACCTGATCCTCGTCCTTCTGTATTGCCTGAGCTATAACCAATGCAGGTGTATTGGTATTCAGGAAAGTTAACCATTCTTTTGGCCGTCCGCCAGCATTTATCCCCCACTTGGTTTGATTTTTGTAATATGAGAAGCAAATTGGCAAAGAAGGTTTTATAGGTGTTATAGGCGTTTCTAATTATTTCACTTGCGCTATCTTTTAATAAAAGAGGCTCAACAAAAACCTTGGTATCAAAATTCAATATAGGGTCGAAAACCCCCAGTTCATTGAGTCTTGCTTTATCAATATTAAAATGATCTGAAAAGTGTACCGGTTTTTTAGAGTTCATTACATTCTTGGTTTCTATTTAAAGGCCAGTGCCAAACCTAACTGGTGTTTAACCCCTGTTTTTCGTTGGTGATCATACGCCAGGCTGGTTTTATAGCAATATGCAATTAGTTTGAATTTTCATCAAATCCCTTGGATACATTAATGGACTATACTTTCTAGAGGTTAACAAGTGCCAGTGGAATATGAATAATACAAATGAATATAGCCTCGCATTAATAGCAGAACTTAAAAATAAAAATTTGGAGCGTTCAAAAATATATGTTGAAGTGATGAGCGGTGACAGAATTAGATATAAAGCTCTTGATAACGCAGGTAAAGAGCGAGAAGGAATAATAACAAAAAATGATGCATTTACCTCATTAAACTGGCATTTACTTGATAACAATAGATTAGATACATTTAAGGGAGGTGTGATTAAATCAGTTATTTATTCTGTGGCTTTAGATCGGGGTGATATTCCTATGAGCCGCAATCAAAAATTACGTCGAGCAGGACTTGTATGCGTATATTTTACTAAAAACTATGCTTACTACAAAGCTGGTTTTGATGAGAAAATCTTGATAGACAAAAATAATTTTTGGATTACTACACAAAATAACTTCTTAGATATGGCAGTTTTGGAGTGGTCGAAGTTATTTCTAAAACCGACCAATAATAAATACTATTGGACAAAAATAGTTAGGGATAAAGATAATTTTGGTAAAAAATTTAATAAATTTAATCTTAGTTATATAGAAACCTATCGTGATAAATTCGTGGCCCACCTTGATGATAAAACAATTATGAATATCCCAAAATTTGACAGCGCTTACGATTTAGTATGTTCTTTGTATAATGATATTTATCCTCAGTTAGAAGATACTCATAATTTGCCAGAGAACTTGAACGAATATTATGATGCGTGTTTAAAGGATGCCATCAAATATTATCCACTAATCAAACAATAAATTTGAAATTTCTGAGTAATTTGACTGTATTTTTTCTAAAGATAATTTCTTTTTTTCCGATACCATTAATAAATGAAGCCGAGAGTTATGTGAATATGGTATCAGATGAAACCTCTGTTAAAGACCAAAAGAGTCCACAATTAACAGAAGAATATCAAAAATTACATGTGAAGCCTTGGGATAGGTTCTTTGCTAGAAATATTGATCTTGGTGTTTTAGCGATTGTATATGGCTTCTCATTTGGAATATTCTATCCTGATTTTATTAGTGATAATAATGTAATAAATAGCTTCATAATTTTATTTTGCTGGTTTTTAATCGAACCAATTTTTTTGTCCATTTTTGGTACAACATTAGGTAAGTTTTTATTTAATATAAAAATTCGTGACGTAAATGATAAAAAACCTAAATTTTATAACAGTTTTGTAAGAAGTTTCCGGGTTTGGTGCCAAGGGTATGGCTTTGGCATACCTATTGTTTTTTTGTTTACTCTTATTTCTTCATACAGTAAGTTAAAAAATACTGGGACTACCTCATGGGATAAAGATAAATTTGTAATAACACATAGTAATTATGGATTTATAAAATCAATTATTTCGTTTTTAATTATTACGATGATAATTGGATTGTAAACGGTTAATTAACCTCACTCTTCTCAGGCATAATGAGATTGGGTAAGCTACGCATATCAGTTAGTAATGAGTGGTCAATGTTATAAGGAAGAAGGTTCTCCAGTTGTTCTAGAGTGCTGGCCTGGCGAATATGAGTAAGGACGTATTTAAACCAGGAAAAAGTTTCGATTTTATTCTGCTTACAGGTTTCAATAAGCGAGAAGAGGATACTACCGGCTTTGGCGCCGAGGTCATTGCCATGAAAGAGCCAGTTTTTTCGACCGATAACGAAAGGTTTAATGGTACGTTCACCGAGGTTATTATCGAGCTCCAA
>NZ_AUHS01000028.1 GCF_000423305.1 Legionella moravica DSM 19234
TGATACTTTCATTTAAATACTCCTGCGTTATTCAATGGCAGCAAGTATCTGAAATTAGCTTTTGATTTAAAAGATGGGGTTAATTAACCGCTTACATTGGATTGACCATTCTAGGATTTGTTTCAGAAAAATATCAAATGCCTAACAAACAAATATCTATGGAAGATTATATAAAAGAAATTGAGAAAGAAAACGAAGCATTACCTCAGATGACGGATAGCGAAACTGAGTTTTTCAAAATGAAATTTTCGAATCATACATTGAGCTACCAATATAGACTCGTAAATAAGCGTGCATTTGAAATCAACGAATCAATGCATACTTACCTAAAAAATCAATTATTGTCCAAAATATGTAACTCAACGGCTCCTGAACCAACGCTTGCTAGGGGATTCAACTTATCGTTTGAATATTTTGACAAAAATATGAAACATATCACTACCATTCTAGTAAAACCTTCTGATTGTAAATTAACTGAATAAACTGGCTTTTTTAATTTTGATTGTTATTGGAACATTGCACGATTAAGAGCATACTAATGGAACTTTTTAAACCTGTTATATCTGATGAAAAACAACATAAAATATTTAAGACATTAATGCAAAGTGAAAATAAACCTGAGAGGGTAGTTCTTCTTAATTGGGCGAATGGCTTTAAAGACCGCGACAATAAATTTATCCAAGAATTTCAATCAACATTTGAATCTTCAATGTGGGAGTTGTATATCTATGCAGTATTAAAAGAAATAGGTATAGCTGTGGATATGGATAATCAGTCACCTGATTTTTTTTGTTCTAATAATGAACACAAATTTTGTATTGAAGCTACTATTGCAGCCCCTGAGAAAGATGGTATTCCTCCCTATGGTGATGGGTTGCCTGTGATAATGCCAAATGGTCTGGATGAGTTTAACCGTGATGCAATAGTAAGAATTTGCAATAGTATTTCTTCAAAGCACACTAAATATGACGACACATACTCAAAATTGAATCATATTTCTAATAAGCCATTTGTATTAGCATTAGCCCCTTTTAATCAACCTGGCTCACATTTCTCGACAAATGTTCCGATATTAGCAGCACTTTACGGCGTTTATAATTGTGAATCATTATCAACCATTTTTAATGTAGATAATCCAATATGTATAAAGATAAATGCCATAAAAAAAAGAAACGGAGTAGTTATACCTCTAGGCTATTTTGAGTCTAGAGAATACGATGAGATAAGTGCAATATTGTATAATCCACTAACTACATGGGGGAAAATTAGAGCGCTTGCCAATAATAAAGATAAGCAACTTCAATTTGAGACTATGCACCATCCTGGAAATGGTGGCGTGAAGCCTGTACAGAAAACTTTAGCAAATGAAAATTATTCCGAACATGTACTTGACGGACTGTATATTTTTCATAACCCTCATGCTAAACATCCCCTGCCATTAGAAATTTTTAAAAACAAGCATGTGGCGCAATATTATTGGGATAATAGTGGATTTAAGGCGGACATACCTGAAAATTTTTTACTATCGAGATGGGTCAACAATTGTTCCTTATATAAATAACAGTCTAATAAACTACCACTAGTCACTATACACTCATTCTCATGTTATCAGCTACAGTGGACGAATAACACCGACCAAAATTAACCACTTCCTCCCGCCTCTGAGTTCGTAATATACTTACTATGGGGAGCCAAGCCCAGCTTGGCTTCTGGTAAAATTCAAATTTCTTCACAGGTTCTCTGGGTACACTTCGGGGTACACTTTTAACATAAACGCGAACAGACATCTTAGTTTTTTCTAGCTAAAGTCAGTCCATCACCAACCGGTAACATACTAATAGTTACCCGCTCATCCATTAAAATTTTTGCATTCAACTCGCGGATAATGACAGTATCGCTATCTTGGATTGCGGGATCTGCAACCTGACCTCCCCACAAAACATTATCAATAGCGATTAATCCCCCTCTGCGTAATAAGGCCAGTGATCTTTCATAGTAGGACATATAATTGCGTTTATCTGCATCAATAAAAGCAAAATCAAAGGTATTTTCCTCACCATCTACTAGTAACTTATCTAATGTTTCCAGTGCAGGGGCTAATTTTAAATCTAACTTATGAGAAACCTTAGCCTCTTTCCAAAAATACTGAGCCATATTAGTCCATTCTACATTAGTATCACAGGCAATGACCTTACCATCATCTGGTAATGATAATGCTACTGCGAGTGCGCTGTATCCTGTAAAAGTCCCAATATCTAGCGTTTTTTTTGCACCTAGGATTTCTATTAATAAGCGCATAAACTGCCCTTGCTCGGGGGATATCTGCATTCTTTCTTGAAATATTTTATGTGTCTCGTCCCGCAATTTTTTTAATATTTCTGGTTCTCGAAGCGAGTTATTTTTCAAATAGGAATACACCTTTGGTGTTAGGTTAATTGTGGAATCAGACATGTTATACACTCCTTATTACTTTAAAAAATTTAATTGTAAAGTTAATAGTTCGACACCAATAATAGTCAAACAAAAAGTACCCATAAGAAGAAAAACTCCTCTTTTGGCAGAGATTCGATATTTCGTCGGTAGTTTATGCCCATATCTTCCCGACCAAGTTAACATGATGGGATATAGACCAAATAAAATGGTTGATATGAGGCCAGCAAACCCGAGGGCTATAATAAATAATCGATTAAAGGTAGCCGCAATAATCAGCGGGGGTAAAAAAGTCAACACCAGCAGTTTCATTTTTCCCTCACATTTTTTTGAGTTACGCAAACCATCAGCAAGAAAAGCATAGAGCCCTAAAGAAGTGCCCACGAATGAACTTAGGATGGCGAATAAAACAAATAGCTGGATTAATAGTGCAATCGATGGCGAAAGCGCCTGTGAAGAAAGCGTGTTGGTCAGATGTTTAACCGGTTTGGCTTGCTCTAATATCCATTGAAGACCATTATCCCCAAAAACCGGAATAACGCCCATTACGACCGTTACCCAAATAATGTAAACCATTAAAGCAATGAAGCTGCCAACGACGATAGCGATTTTAATTTTTTTAATATCATCGTCAAGATACGTTCTTAAGCTTGGGATGACAATTAAAAATCCAAATGAGGTAAAAACAATAGGGAGCGCCATCAAAGGGATGCTTTCTGTGGTATTTAACAAAATATCAGCATCAATATGCGGAACAATCAAAAAAACCAGGGTGAAAAATGCAAGAAGCATGAGCATAACAATGAAACGATTAAAACGAGAAATGCTCCCCATACCGAAATAGATGGGTAGGCCGACTGCAATAACAGAAAACAGGGATAAGTAAGCTGATGGAATAAAAATGGAGTTTTTTTCTAAAAAACCACCGATAATTTCTGTCATTCCAGAAATATAGACGCACATAATGGTATACAGAAAGCAAAGGCAAATGATCCAGGTAATCCATTTAAAACGGGATCCCATTAATTGCTTTGACATGGAAATCAGATTCGTCCGTGCAGGAAGATAACAATTAGCCTCTAAAAAAGTCAATGCTATTAGGGTAGTTAATAACCAAACAGCCACAACTAAGCCGATTGCTGAGAAATAGCCATAGACACCAACTACTGCTGGCAGCATCACCATTCCTCCGCCAATAGTGGTTCCTGTTACCCAAAAGATAGATGAAATTAATTTTCTCATAAAAAATTTACCTCATCTTGCGCAGAAGGTATCTTATTTGAAAAAAACTCCAACTCTAAGTCGGGCATAAACCCAAGAAAAAATGAGTATTGTTCATGTGCTTTTAATTCTTCTTCATGGTCACCTTCTCGCCAAGTAACTGGATGTATAAAAACCGACAAACCTTGGCGATTACACATTAGCCAGCCAATAGGGATTCCAATCTTTGATAAAATGCTTGGGTCACTTGTTTCAAATTTAACTTCCCAACCGCCCAAGACATGCGGACCATTCTCATAGGGAGCATATAAACGTGTGCTCGTAGGTCTTAGATTTTCATTCAAAAGAAAAACCATAAACTTATCAAAAATCTGTAACGCCAAGGCTTCATTTTCATTGGAAAAATCCATGTGAATGTGGAAGCCATTGCTAATAATTAGAGAAGGATCTTTAAAGGATTGATGTTCTTTATTTAAGGCTCCGGCAGTTAACTCTTCCTTTTCTCTTGCTGACATAATACGAGCTGTTCTCGTATCGATGATCTGATTGTGCTCGTCTTTGGGAGGATTAAAGAAGAAGTCCTGGTTTTGGGGAACTCTGTGACTAAACCATAATGCATTTGCTTGATTTTCATGACCTTCAGCCCTTAAGGCCATTTCTTCTGAAAGGGAAGGATCATGCATCAGCGGATGGATATAAGCACTTAATCTGAAACGATTAATGGCCATATATGAGATAGCCAGACCCATTTTTTCCAAAATATTATACTTGGCAGACTCTACCCGTAATTCCCACATATAATCCAGGTGCGGTCCATAACCAGGCGTTAAGACATCATCATTGTCAATTGGGATATGGTTTTCTTTTAAAAAGGTCGCAGCATTTTTTTGTAATGCTAATGCGTTGATAAAATCATCGAAAGGCAGTTCCTGATGTACATGAAACCCCCATATTTTTTTATAAGGATTTTGCCATTCTATTTTGCTAAGACTAGACATAATTTTTTTCCTTCTCGTTCTCTTTAAAATACTCACGAACTTTGGGAATAGATTCCTTTGCTTGGTTTAACATCATTAAGATTTCCGGCGAAATGCCAAAGGAGGTGTCCAGTTCATCATATAATTCAATGACCCATTTTTTGATCATATGTTGAATTCTAAATTCCCAACCAATTTTAGGCAGTTCCATACCATGTTCATATCCAGCACTCATGTAATGCTCGACCACTTCATCTATAGCCTCATCACGAGTCATGGTATTAAGCGGTGCTCTTTCGGGATTAAAAGGATGCGGAAAAGCCTCTTCATCAAACAAAATTTTCCGTGCTACATAATCAGCGATTAAGGGAGAGTCATGCACACCATCACGAAAAGTCCCGCTCACAATCCATAGGTCTTTTATGGATGTCTCACCTAATAAAGGAAAGGTGTCCATTGGGACAGGGCGATTTCCCGTATTCATTTTAATAATTTCAGCTTTAAATAAATTTTGATCAAATTGGTGCATGCCCCAATGCATGAGATAGCTTGCATCCCCCAATTTTGCATGGCCTTGAGGACTCAAGCGGACACTATTAGAAGCCCCTAAATAAACTTGCTCTATGCTGCTATCAAAGGGAATAAAATGTGCGCCACAGGCACCTGCTCGGTTTGGCGTTCTTATGACATGCTTGAGTGAAGGATTTGAATATTTTAACAATAAAGAGCAGCCTACACCGGCTAGCATAGGCGGTATATGCTTTGATAATTGTGGATATTGATTAATTAGTTCTTGTGTGTAGGCACCAGCCGCAAGTATAAGCTTGTTGGTCTTATAAATATCGCCTGAGCTTGTTTTTACAGTATGTATGTGATTTTGATGCGATAAGGAGGTCACGGCAGCATCAATGCAGGTAAATAATTTTTGCCTAACAGCAAAGCTATCCAAAGCATTTAATAGGTGGGAGGAATTAATAAAGCCTTCATCCGGTAGAAATAGGCTTTGCAAGGGGCGATGAGTATCTATAGGCTGAATGCCTGGTATGGTATCTGGCGACCTAATTTCATAGTTACCTTTATAATGATTAAGAGCATGGGTAATCGCGTTGAAATTTCTTGTTTCACGCTTTCCAGCTTGAGAATTTAAAATAACATGGGTACCTGAATGAATTTTAAGATGCTGTGAAGCGGGTAAAATGTTATTTATTTTATTGAGCCATTCTGGCCATAATGATAAAGATTTAATGGCCATCTCTAATTTTATCAATGCGGGTTTGGATTTAAAAGTTGACTCAGTTACTTCTCCAAAGCAACCAAGCATAGCACCTGAGGCTGGCGTTGCACCATTTAATCGATTTGAAGGCGCAATGACAGCCACTTTAAGGGTAGGATCGTACAAGGTTAATGACAAAGCTGTCGACATGCCAATAATTCCATTCCCTACAATAATAACATCGTATGTTTTGATCATTGTTCACCTATTTTTTATGGATCTGTCGTTATAGACGCCAAGTTGTATGCAAATCATACTTTACAGCGCTTGCATGTATATGTAAAATTTATATTGTCTATATTTATCATAGGTAATATTTATGCTTCCATCAGCAGCCGAGCTAGAATACTTTCTTGAAGTTTCCAGTACCTTAAATTTATCGCGTGCCTCTGAGAGACTTGGGATTAGCCAACCATCACTTAGTTTGGCCATAAAACGTTTAGAACAATCTGTGGGAACAGAACTTTTTATCCGACATAAGCATGGGGTAACACTAACCCAAGCAGGGAAACAGTTATTATTACAAGCAAGGCAATTGTTACAGCACTGGGATGACACAAAATCAAAAGCACTATCTTCTCATCAAAAAGTACAGGGTTATTTTACCTTAGGCTGCCACTCAACGATTGCCATTTACATGGTGTCGGGATTTTTGGCTGATTTACTGGAGGAGTATTCAAAATTAGAAATACATTTAAAACACGATATTTCACGGAAAATAACGGAACAAGTGATCAATTTGTCCATTGATATTGGTATCGTGGTCAATCCATTCAAACATCCTGATCTTATTATTCGCAAGATCTGTGAGGATGAAGTCACCTTTTGGGTAGGTGAAGGAACACGAGAAATTCAAGATATCCACTCGGAGAAAGCAATCATATTATGCGAGCCCCTGCTCACCCAAACACAAACATTATTAAAGAAGGCAAAAAAATCAGGCATTCCAACGGATCGTGTTATGACTATGAATAGCCTGGAAGTAGTAGCGAATTTAACAGCCAATGGCTGCGGCATCGGCATACTCCCAACTCGGGTCGCAAAGTCAATGTATCCCGATAAACTCAAGCGCATCCCTAACGCACCGGTATATTCTGACGAAATCTGTTTAATTTATCGCAATGAGAATAGAAATATACAAGCTATTCAAACCATTGGCTCCGTTGTTAAGGATTTCTTTAAGCCTGATGGCATGGCTAACTCTGACAATTAGCCCCATCCAGAATATTATAAATTTTACCTATGATAAGAATAGTTATTATATATTTTACATATTAATTGCTCACTGGTACATTCTCTAATGTTTCAATATGTACTTTAATGAGGATATAAGAATGAAAATTAATCTAAAAGCAGCAGTTTTTCTATTGGCTATAGCAATGGGGCAAAACACAATGGCAGCAGGGTCTTATTCAGACTCCCTCAGTCTTGATTCACAAAGAAGACAGGTAATTACTGAGTATATACTTGATTTAGGAAAAGCCGATCCACACGGCATTACAGCACTTTTTGTAGAAGGTGGAACTGTTATTTCTACCTCAAAAGGTGAAGTAGGAGCAAATGATTTCTTCCATGCATTTCTTCCTAATATAGAATCTGCTGACACGGAGGTCCATCAAACATTTTTGAGCAAAGGAGATGGTAACCATTATGCAGCCAGGTTTCACTTTAATTTTAAATTAAAAGATGGCGAGATAGGTGATGGTGAATACGTTGATGAATTTATATTTGAAAATAATTCGGCAAAATTAATCAGCGTTTATATGTTTGAAAACCTTAAATTTAAATCACCCAGCTAGTCGTATCATAATGAAGGGTATCATTCTAGAACCAATTGCTTCTGAGCATGCGCAAACGCGTGTTGATACCCGACGCTCCCGTGTTCCAAAATAAAAACCTGCACCCTCCTAGATTAGTTATTCATCATAAGTGAAATCCTGTTTTGCAAGGTGCAATGTTTCCCTTATTTTATTCTTAAGTTTTTTGATACTTGCTGTTGAATAGCCATGTTTTAAGGTATTTTTATTATCTTTTTGTCCACCACTACCCTTAGATCCTCCATGAATACGACAACGCTGCTTGCCTTTGACAGCAGGAGCAAGGCAAGGATTGCCGTTATTGCGCTTGGTTTTTGCTCCACAACGTGGAGCCTTATTGAACGCATAGTTAAAATTCTCGGTGCAAGAGGTCGTTTTCATTTTTTATCCTTACCACCCATGCTGCCTTGGATATTACCAACTATAGCTTGGCCTCCTTGGTGAACATCTACTCTTTCCACTATTATTTTTTGACCACCAACCCCCTGTAGTTTTGCAAGAATATTTGTTTGTTGAACAAAACAATTCGCCAATTTTACTATTGCATTGGTGCACTCCAACAGCCTCACTTCCTCTAACATAAAGGGGGCAGATCTTGCCGTTTGCCTTTACCATGAGCTAGAAATCACAAAAATCAGAAACTTAACACGATATGAATAGCAAGCGGCACGGGGCCGCGTCTTGACATTTGCTCTTTCAGAAATAAGCAAAAGTCAAGACGCGACCCCATTCGTGCACATTCGTGCATTCGCAAGCTTTTTACCCTCAAATGCGGGTATAATTGATTTTACCCGCACTTGGGGGTATAGTTAACATTATTGGCAATTGGGGGTAAAAATAGGGAATTTATGATTATCCGATCAGCAAAAGATTTAGCATTATATTTAAATGACAAGCGCAAGCAACTCAGAATGAGTCAATCTGAAGTCGCAGATTTAGTAGGATTAAAACAGGACACTATATCAAAGTTTGAAAATAGCCCTGACAATAGTCGAATTGATACTTTATTTAGAATATTGTCCGCCCTAAATTTAAACATTAGTCTTGTTGAAAAAAATCAAGAAACTCATGAAGAGATAGAATGGTAATGCGTAAATTATACATATTGATGAACAATGAGCTTGTGGGAGAGCTTACACAGGACAATGCAGGTGGCTTAAGTTTTTCCTATGTTGCGGACTGGATTTCCAAGCCACATTCGCGACCAGTATCTTTATCGTTGCCGTTAGTAAATCAAAAATTTTCAGGAGAAGTTGTTTATAACTTTTTTGATAATTTACTTCCCGATAATCCACAGATAAGAGCCAGAATTCAAGCTCGATTTCAGGCAAAATCATCGCGACCGTTTGATTTATTGGCGTTAATTGGTAGTGATTGTGTTGGTGCAATACAAATTGTTGAACGTATTCCTCAGGCACAGCGTCTAAGCATTGAAAGTCGCGTTGTCAGTGAGGCCGAGATCGCTCGTACTTTGCGTTCTTATCAAATCTCGCCTCTGGGAATGGATAAAGAGGAGGATGAGTTTAGAATCTCAATAGCCGGTGCTCAGGAAAAAACAGCTTTTCTATATTACCAAAATGAATGGCATAAACCATTTGGACCTACACCAACAACTCACATATTCAAATTACCTATTGGATATTTACCACATCAAGGAATTGATTTAAGTGAGAGTTGTGAAAATGAACATCTCTGTTTACTACTAGCCAGCAAATTTGGTTTAGATGTTGCAGAATCTAAAATCTTACAATTCGAAGATGAAAAGGTACTGGTTGTCGAAAGATTTGATAGAAAATGGAGTCGCGATCATCAGTATATTCTCAGATTGCCACAGGAAGATCTATGCCAGTCATTGGGATACTCACCCAATTTAAAATATCAGTCTGATGGTGGGCCAGGTATTAAAGAAATTATGCAGTTACTTAATGGCTCGCAACAGCCTCAAAAAGACAGAGATGATTTTTTCAGGGCTCAGGTCGTTAACTGGTGCCTTGGTGCTATTGATGCGCATGCCAAGAATTTCAGTATAAGTATACAACCCCAAGGTAGTTATAAGCTCACTCCACTATACGACATGATATCAGCCTACCCCCTAATTGAACAAAAACAGCTACAGTTTAAAAAATTGAAAATGGCAATGGCTTTATATGGTAAAAATAGTCATTATAAGATTGACGGAATTCAAAAAAGACACTTTATTGAAACAGCAAAATACGTTCAATACTCTAAAATAAAAGCTGTTAAGATTTTTGAACAGGTGATTGATCGTATTGATTCTGCTATCGATGAAGTCTCAACACAATTACCAAACCACTTCCCAGAAAAGATTGCAGATCCAATCTTCAAAGGGATGAGAGCCTTTAAGGAACGAATGATATCCACATAATAACTAAATGTTCCTTAATCAAATAAATCGTCATGAAATTTGATTCTATTTTTCACATGCTACTCCCTGTTGTGCAGCATTGGGAGAAGATCTTGCTTTTTGCTTTTAATTTTATGCAAGTTACTGATTAAGGGGCTATAGATTAGCGATATTTTTATGAGTAGAACTGAAATATATAATGGAAGGATTATTCGATCTAATCCATTGGTCTTACATATAGGCGGATTCTCTTCTAATGGAGTTATTGAAATTCATACTAATAATTTTGTTGACGTTTCTCAACCAGACAGTTTGCAAGCTAGGATATTTAATGGTGAAGATGATGCAGATATATTTTATATTGAAGGTGCAATACAATTAATTGATCAGGGATTAGCCTGACCTAGACCATTAACTGGTTATGAATATCCCAGTTAGCCTGTTTGCTTCGCTGCTTACAGCAAGCTGTATTCCACTCTTTAGTGAATTTCTTTATACTTGTGCCACAAATTAATATTGTAGGAAAAAATATGAACATAAATACTGAATCAGCACCAACTGTTGAGGAATACTCTCAGGCTATGAATCTTATTGGGTCAAGTTTATTTTCATCCTTAGTTCAAAGTATGGAAAAATTACAGCCTCATTTTCGCAATCAAAAAATGGTTTCTAATGCCCTATCTTCTTTTATAGTTAATGTAATCTATAAACAATCTTCAGGAAATACTGAAAAAACACATCAAATGTTGGATGAAATCCTGAAACTGGTAAAAATTCAATTGGATAGTATTCCTTGAAATGGATTTGTATATCCGTAAGTAGCCTGTTTGCTTGCAAACAGGGCTTCATTCGCAAAACTCACCTTGCAATGACTTGCCGCCCCAATTGTTCGGTAACATTTCTTGTCTGGCATAATTCTGAAAACTTGAATAAGGCCTGTCGATAACCTTTTGTACTAGACCATGCTTAACTGGATTAAAATGAATATAATCTATATGAGTAGACAAATCTGACTCATCACGTACCCGATGTTCCCAAAATCGTCTCTGCCACAAATTATACTCATCTCGGGCATTTTTTAATAATGGAATACCCAATAATTGGATCTCTTGAGAGTAATATGTTTTTAATTGACGCACTCGAGTCGAATAAACCAAGTCATCCTCCGGAAGTTCCCGCGGCTGTCCCATTAAAAATGTGACGTCTTTCCGAGCGTAGCGAGGAATCTCCTGCAAATTGGCACAATCTGAATTAATGCATTAATTATCATTACCTTTTAAACTCTCTGTTTTTACAAGGAATTTAATGATGTCATCAGAAGATGTACCTGGATTTTTATATCATTTCGACACGCTCGAAGATCCAAGAATTGATAGAAAGAAATTGTATCCTTTAACGGAACTATTATTTGTTGTTATCTGCGCTAACCTATGTGGAGCTCAGAGTTGGCGTGATTTTGTAACATTCGGAGAAGAACAATTAGATTATTTACGCCGATTTTTACCTTTTGAGAATGGCATTCCATCTAAAAATACATATGCTCGTGTATTTTCGATTTTAAATCTGGATGAATTTAAGAAGTGCTTTATTTCTTGGATTCAATCATTCCAACAAGCATTGGGTAATTTGATAGCCATTGATGGCAAAACATTAAAGAAATTTAAAGATATGAGCATTAGGCGCCTGCAGAAAAAGGCTGGCTGGGGAGACTCAACTCTTGATATGATTTTAATGGCCGCATTGTAATGGGATCGTCAACCTTGCAGGAGATTCCTCGCTACGCTCGGAAAGACGTCATATTTTTAATGGGACAGCCATGCGGAAGTTCTATAATCATATGCAAGTGATCAGGTAATACTACTATTGATTTGATACTTAACGGATTATTCTTTTTCGCACAGCGAATAGACCGTCCTAATAATCGGATGTATTTTACTAATAAATCTGATTTTCTATTTTTTAACGTTAGTGTAAAAAATAAGTATCGCCTCGAGTTTAATCTCGTCTGTAATTGACCATGTAATTCTTCCTTTGCGTCTTGCTGAGGCGAACAGAACATGTATGTATTGGAATCGGTAGACTTCAATAGACAAAATCCTGGTTTACACTATCTCTTAAGTTATTTTTAGCAATATTGGTCAAACAATCAGTTTAAGATCTAAGTAACCTGAACCCTGTATATGTAGCGATAGTTGAGTGAGAACAGTATGAATTATGAACGTCAGTTAAATAAAGTAATCGATTTTATCGGTGAGCATCTTGACGACAAACTCACTTTAAATCAACTGAGTGATATTGCATGCTTTTCAAAATATCATTTTCATCGCTTATTTACGGCTTTTACTGGCTTATCTTTGCAACAATATATTCGTTGGCTTCGCCTAAAAAGAGCGGCTCATCAATTAATTGTTAATAAAGATACGTCCATTATTGAAATCGCAATCAACTCGGGGTTTGAATCTCATGAATCATTTACACGAGCCTTTAAAAAAGCGTGCAATCTAAACCCCAGTGAATTTAGAGCACAATCAAGCTGGCAAGTCTGGGAGCAACCGCCGTATTGTTTGCCTAAACAAGGTGACATGACCATGAATGTAACGATTAAAAATATAAAAACAAGACGGTTAGCAGTTTTAGAACACCGAGGAGATCCTCGAACAATGGGAGATAGCGTTAGTCGATTAATTAGCTGGGCTAAAGCTCAAACTATTAGCCTGAAACCTAAAGCGGGAGAAGCCTTTGGATTTGGATATGATGATCCTCAAAGGACCCCACCAAATGAATTTCGTTTTGATCTTGGTATTACGGTACCAGAGCAATTGAAACTGGAAGGTGAAGTAATTGAAAAACGATTACCCGCTGGCCGTTACGCAGTAGCCATTCATCAAGGTTCACGCAATAACCTGAGTGACACGGTGTATGAATTATACCGTAATTGGCTACCAACATCAGGTGAGGAACTGGGGGATTTGCCTTGCATTTTTTGTTATTATAATTTTGAACATGAGGTTGCTGAAACAGAATTACTCACTGAGTGTTGGTTATTTTTAAAATAATCAACAGATCCATAATTCCCCCTGTGTATTAATAAAAAAAGTGCTCACAAAATTTTGCTAAAGTACAAAATAACAGCAAAAATTAGATCAAATATACACAATCTGTGATATAGTGCGCCATTATTTTCCCGTGGTTGGTTTAATGATGAAAACATTTCATGAGGCAGTTCGGTTAGGATCTTTGGATGACGTCAAACAATGGATTGATAATGGAGCTGATATTGACTGCACTGATATTAACGGCAATACACCGCTGATGCTCGCTGTTGTACGGCAACGCCCGTTGATTGTTCGTTATTTGCTGTCTCAAAACCCTGACCTGTTTAAAGCCAATAATAACGAGCAAACGCCAATAACAGCAGCACAGGGAAAGAACGAAAACATTATTCGTATGTTGGTCATTCAGCATGCAAAGGTTGAACATTTAGCTCAAATTAATTCCTATGATACAACAGAGCTTATCATCAATAAGCTCATTACTACATTGTTGTACAAAAGCAAACGTCATGGTTGGGATGATCAGTATTGCATTAACCTAAGATATTACATCAATTCCCTGGACTCTTCGTTTGAGGAGAAAGATGAAAAAGCATATGAATCGTACCTCCTCCATCAAGAAACAACTCAACATGATTTTTTTGGTTCCTGGTTGTCAGATGATTCGGATTCGGAAGAAGAACAAGCGTTTCTTGCCCAACCAGAAGAAGACCGTGAGGCTATTCTCTCTGAAGCCAAAACTTCTCAGTCCCATGCTCAGCGAAATAATCTTTTTTATAGAAAAAAAAACAAAGACTATCAACGTGGCGATTTTAAGAAAATTAATGACGCCTCCAGCGTATTTAAACTGCAGGATCGTATGCAAATTCATCATCCTAAGTCAGAGGATATGGATGCTGTAACGCGAGATCTGGAGAGACTTAACGCATATATTGGGCTTGGATATTCTATTGAAGAAGCCCAAAAAAGAGTAGTAACCCAATTCAAAATTGCGCAATATCGAGGCGTGACCTATTTAACATCAAGATGGAATAAACCAGCACGTGAAGGCCATCGTAAAGCGGATGAGTTAGGACAGCCGCAATACAGTGCCTCTGTCTATAAAGCTGCTGGAATTGATATTTTTAAAGATTATGCGGATGGACGGCAGCGTCTTAAAGATCCAAAAACCAGAAGAAAAGTAACCTTGATAGCTAATACACTTCGTGAATTATTATTGACTTTTCGTGAACCTCGTCCCCTTGCCTGGAAGGGCTACAGCTACTCAACCTACGCTTATTTTTTACAAAATCTCTATACTCAAGCCTATGATGCATTTCATCGATACATATCGCAAGATCCCATGCTCAGTAAGATGCTCATTAATGATGCTAACCCTTTTCTTTCTACTGGCGGCACTCCGTATCATGCCGATAAATATGCCTATGGCATCAAACCCTATAAGGGTCATAAAGATGAGCGGCTCAGACCTCGGTGGAATAAAACAGGCCGGGCAGAGCGCCCATATTCAGGAGCGGTTTATGTCTCCTTGCATCCGCTCACCGATTTTGATGTAGATGGCCCTTTACATATTCCAACATTGACATGGGATGCTGAAATCAGACTGAGTAGTGAACTCAACATTGTCCCTGAAAAGGAGTCCTGTTTTCCTTCCTTTTTGCCTGGACAAAGAGTCATCTACAAACACATTGCAAAATATCCTTCTTTTGTTGGACCCTACAAACAGATTTATCTTGCCAAATACGGTATAGACGAGGTGTTTTATAATACGTTACAGGAGATGTTGGAGCATGCTGCGCCACATACAAAAGAAATGGTGGCTTTTAAACAGATTTTAGGTGAGTGGTTGTGTGGGTTTCACGAAGTACGATTGATTGAAATAGCCCGTAAGAAAGCCGAAGAAGATGGGTATGTTTTGATTTATAAAGGCATAGGAAAAACCTTTTCGCTGACTCCGCCTATTGATTCACCTCGTTGTAATACAAGTACTAATACTGAAGAAGTTAAATCACCAATCAATCAGATGGTAAAATTTCGTAGAACGTTGGCGCGTGGAGTTGGGGATAAAATCGTTCGCTTGACCAACCCAAGAGATTACTCCCAATTGCTTGGTAAAATAGATGAATCATTACTGTCTGAACATGGTTTAGCTGGCGTAGATGACAAAAAAAATCCGGCGCTCACCTTGCCCATGGCGTTTGCACTTAATGCTTTGAAACACAAACGCTACTTTGCTTTAAGATATATGTTGCGTACACCATATTTTATAAATTGCTTTAATGATCCTTTCCATCGGGTCAATACTGACAGGCTTTTAGGCGCATCCTTGCTTCATTTAGCGGTGGTGAATGAAGATCGAGTAGCATTAGGGCTCTTATTAAGCTGTAAGGCATTGCAAATTAGTCGTTGTGATCAGTCAATCAGTCACTCGCTCCAGGGAAGAACATTTTACGAAAAAATCTCACCACTTGCTTTAGCCATTATTTCTAATCAACAGGACATCTTTCGAATGATGCTCAGCAGTAAGCGATTCAATATAAAAGAGGAAGTGGGTTGTGTGAGCACCAAGGATGTTGATAATTGCGAAGTCCAGGCCTGTTCTGATGATAGCGATCACGATACACGGGACAGAGAATTTGTACCCTCAGCACAAGATAGGCTGACCAGAGAACCTGAAGTTAATTTGGTGCAATTAGCTATCGAACACGCGACACCTAAAGTGGTTGTGATGCTGTTGCTTGCTAACGCGCCCTCCCGAGTCAGAGGCGCAAGTCAACGACATGCGCTGAGTAATGCCAGGCGCGAGCAACTCAGATGGTTTTTTACACCAACACCAAAGGCGGAGGATGATTTGATAAAAGATCATCTTTCAGGAGTTTTTGATGGCTTGCTAAGCCTTGCCAGATAACTAATAATAAACGATGAAAATGAGTTCATGGATTGAATAATGAAATGAAAAAAAAATTCCTGAAAAGAATAACCACCTTTTTATGCTCAGGGCTTTTATTGAGTCAGATGCCAACCAGCAACGCGTGCACACGTGCAGTGTATTTAGGTTCTGATAATCTGGTTATTACTGGTCGCTCTATGGATTGGAAGGAAAACATGCAGTCCAGTATCTGGGTATTTCCAAGAGGGATGAAACGTAATGGATTGGCAGGCCCCGAATCACCACAATGGACATCAAAATACGGATCAGTGGTTATCTCTATATATAACTTTGCAACGGCCGATGGAATGAATGAGCGTGGCTTGGTCACCAACATGCTTTATTTGGCAGAGTCAGATTATGGCAGTGCCAAAGAAGGGCATCCTCCTTTATCGGTGAGTATATGGGGGCAATATGTTCTGGATAATTTTGCAACAGTTAATGAAGCTGTAGAGGCCATGTCTAAAAAGCCCTTTCAGATTATCGCGCCCCATTTACCGGATGGAACAGCAAGCACAGTCCACTTATCATTATCCGATTCTAATGGTGACTCCGCTATTTTTGAATACATTAATGGCGAGTTGGTGATTCATCATGGCCGTCAATATCAGGTGATGACTAATTCCCCCATTTACAGCAAACAATTGGCAATTAACGAATACTGGCAGAACATTAACGGTTCTGTATTTTTACCGGGAACCATCAGTGCTGCGGATAGATTTGCCAGAGCCTCATATTTGATTCAGTCCATTCCAAAACAAGTGGATAAAAATTACATTCAAAATGTACCCGAACAGGCTTATACCTATCAGGCTATTGCTGGAGTATTGGGGGTTATACGCTCTGTTTCTGTTCCTTTGGGCATCTCGGATGCGGCAAAACCTAACCTTGCATCAACTGTTTGGCGCACCATCTCTGATCAGAAAAATCGTGTTTATTATTTTGACTCATCAACCTATCCCAACATTTTTTGGGTGAATCTGAAAAAAATTAATTTTGCTCCCGGCGCTCCAGTGCTAAGTCTTTTAGTTGATAGAGGTACTTTTTATGCGGGAGAAGTATCAAAACTGTTAAAACCGACGAAACCTTTTGAATTTTTGCCCGCACAATAAGTAAAGGGATCCGATCTTGCCTTTTGCCTGTACCATGGGCTAGAAATCATACAAATCAGAAATTTGTCATGATATGATAATAGCAAAAGACAAGATTTGACCCTTCTGTGTAGGAATCAAGGACAGTTTCACTAATAGAACTGCAGTCATCCAGCGTAACAGCCGCTCTTTCATTTTCCATAATGTATCCTGTTTCAAAAAGAAGTTAGATATTAAATATAGGTTAACGTATAATCCGCGAGCTCAATTGAGACAACTGTATTTTTTAGGGAAATGGCCCTGAACAAGTATCCCCTGTCATCTATAGATAGTGAGTCATAAATACATATGAAATAATTTAGATTTGGAACAATTTTATGCAATCTACAACAGCTATTAAAGAAGCACTTGAACAAAAGAAAATGCAACAAAACGAAGCATTAATCAAAGAATCCATTCTAAATGAAATGCTGCACAACGTGTCGGAAAATACGCTTCTTTCTCCAGAATTAAAGTCAGCCTTGATTTTGGAAATAATTAAATTAAATCTGGATACTTATCTCAACATACAACTTTCTTTGGACAATAAAATCAACCCTGAAGTTGATAAGATACACGTCAATCAATCGAATCAGGCAACTACAACAACCACCGGCAGTGAAGCACCGGCAAGACCAGTAAAGGAAACCCATTCCAATCCAGTAGTTACCAGTGATTTAGTTCACATTGACACACCTCAAAAACCCCGTTCCCGTAGTCAAAATAGGAAAATTTCACTAAATTTAGAAGAAAGAAAGGCAAGGTCCAAAGCCTCTAAAGAGGGCGACGTGGCAAAAAGCAAAAGCTCTCCAAAAGATAAAAGCTCTCCCAGAGATATAATAATCCAGGCAGGCACAAAATCATCAGATTCTCTTCATGATACTGCTCATTCCTCAACTCCTTCGCCACGCAGAAATTCAAGCAGTCCAAGATGGTTTCTTGCCGGGAGCGAAAGCAGTGAATCTCCCAGAAAAAGAAGATCATTTACCAGTCCACATAGTGGAAAAAAGGAATCACCAAGAGAACAAGCATTCACTGATTTGCTACCAGTAAATAAGGAAACCCTGCATCAGTACCTCAATAGATTAAAACCCTATTTA
Source organism: Legionella moravica DSM 19234 (assembly GCF_000423305.1). Lineage (GTDB taxonomy): Bacteria > Pseudomonadota > Gammaproteobacteria > Legionellales > Legionellaceae > Legionella > Legionella moravica. The sequence goes on from NZ_AUHS01000028.1 coordinate 18,296, forward strand.
AAAATGAAAGACACCGATATTGTTGTATTGACTGATGAAGACAGACCAAATATCCACTTGGTAGTGACCCCTCACCGAATAATGAAAACGGATACATTAACTCAAACCAAAACAGTCATTCTTGTCGATAAGCAAAAAATTGAAGGAGAAGGGGCTAATCGAGTAATCAGGGGATATGATTTAATAAACAAACAGTACCTGGCTATAAAAATACTCAATAAAAGCGTCACTAAAGAAGTACGTGACATAGAGATCGAGAATCTTAAAAAAAGAGGGTGGTTTTATGCGCGTTATCAAATCAACAGTAACGAGCAAGCGTTGATCATGAAACAAATACCAGGGGATACTTTGTTGCAAGTCCTTTATGTTACTGATGAAACGGTTTCCAAGCATGATATCTATGCCAACTACTGTCCTCATAAAAAAAGCATTGATTTTGAGCTGCAATTGAAAATTATCATCAGTTTAATGAAAGAAGTATTAAAACTTCAGGAACAGTATGGATTATTGCATCGAGATTTAAAGCCAGAAAACATTAAAGTATATTATGCAAATGAGACTCTTAAAGTGCGTATCATTGATTTTGGCGACGCCGTTCCTGTCGACTCAGAAATAAAAGAGCTCTGTGGGACCGATGGTTACACCGATCCGGAAATATATAGTCTGGAACATCAAGAACCATACCACAAAGAACATGATTATTTTTCTTTAGGTGTTATTATTGCTGAAATTCTTACCTCAAGAAATTATCAAAAGGCCATTCGCGAGCAAAAAGCGCTGGTTGCTCATGAACTATTTACTACACGAATATCTCCCAGCCTGATCCAGCAAGCTATGGATGATGTATTTAAACCTGAAACAGTAGAAGATCACTATGATAGTGTCTCTGATCAACAAAAAAATTTACAGCACTTTATGCTTGTGGAACTGAAAAAATTAGCAAAAAAAATGATCATGACGCGGCTGCGCCATTCTTCTTTGGATGAGGAAATCCATCGTATAGAAACTATAGAAAAACACGTTCATAAGTTTTCCAAAAAAGTGGAACATTTTTGGGATGCAAAGGACGAGCTGCAAGCTTCATTAAATAAAATGAATAGAAACTTCAGTGCGGGTTTTTTCTTACCTCAAAAAGAGTTTCAGATTAATTCAGCCCAAGATGCAACCGAGTGCTTTAAAGAAATGCATCAGTCAATAGCTGAAGACGATTTCACTTTATATATTTAAGGCGATTACAAGCCGGTGCTGAGGCGGCTTGCTGAAATCAGTTATCTTAATGAATTCAGCAGATATCGCACGTGTCTTGAATGCTTCATTCAAGACACGTGCTGAACCTTTTTAGAGACCAGGAGCTGGTGTCTCATCACGTTCAGTAGAAGCTACTGCAGCATGTAATCCAGTCGAGGCTCCTCGAGTTGTCATTACAAGCAACGATAGGGGCAATACGACTAAATCAAGAACCGCCTGACACAAGTCGTTAAATATATATTTTGCGACATTAAAAAAATAAGATGCGTTATGCTCATCCCCAACTAATTCATGGATTCCAGAAAGAACAGCGCCACCAATAATAATCGCGCCAATTACCGCAGGCATGGTTATGAGCACCGCAGGATCTAAAATTGCCAATCCAATCAATGCTACTGGTAAAAATGTATGGCGTGCGCAAAAAACAAACTCTTCTTTAGACTCATAAGGCTGAAAGAACATCTGATCTACTGTACGACGTTTACGTGGAATAACAATATCGCTATTTAAACGATTTTGAATTACGTGATCTGAACCTGTTAGAAAACTTATTGATAATTTGCCAGCCATAAATATCCTCTAGTCTTGTGTAATAAAAAAGCGCTCAAGTATACGTCGAGGCAAAAAAAAGAGCAATGTGAAAGTAATTTGGTTGGCTGGGTTTAATCCACTGACAAACGGAAAACAACTCCTTACTTAGGTATTTTACCAAGCAAAAAACCGGATCATGGCGTCCATGCAAAAACTGGCTGCAAAAACTGTCTTTTGCTCACATCTTTGCCCATGCCCAACGGCTGTGCCCGAGGAATCAAGAGAATAGGAGTGGTAGCCTGTTTGCTCGCAAACAGGATCATGGTTTCTCAAGTGTCTAAATCGAAGCTTATAGTTGGTGCATCAAATCCTGGTTGCGAGCAACCAGGCTAACTGCATTTCTAAGCGACCCAATATTTTATCCAAAATCCACTTTAGAATGGGATGGAGAAATTATTGATTTAAATACTTTTCTTTTGCTGCAAATCAGGATAATGTGCTCTTTTATTAACAATACAAACAAGGATGAACACTATGACGTACAATCAAACTCTTTTTAATGAATGCATGGAGGCAAACAGAGGTCGAGCTCCGGGCTACAGCATGATTTGCTTAGGAGAAGACACCTTACTGCTATTCATTGATATGTTTAAATATCTCGCCGCAGTAGCAGTTATTATGATCATCGTTCACGATATTTACAAAAATGTGCATCTCAAGCAAAACCCAGAAGCAGAGTATAATCGATTAAATACTTTAGACTAATCACCACTGAAGCAAGAAGTTATTACTTTGAAATCGGATTCAGCTTTATTGATGCTATTCCTGAATAAAACTATGTCTATAACACATTGCTTTTATCAGGAATAGATGCCACTACAGAAGACATTGAACCCGTGCTCAACCGCTACTTTTCATTTTCAGGACCGTCATTAAGTACCTGATATCGTCAACAGAGCAGAGCTTAGCTATTTTAAAATCCAAAAATTCCACACTAACGTTTCTGGGGACTTGAAGAAAGCGATGCCTCATCTGCGGCAGTTAAATCGGATTTTGAATTCTTTGCAGCGTCCAACTGACCCTTCATCAATTTTGTATAGAAACCAGTATTGGAGCTTTTTACTAAAGGATGTTCCTCATCCACCCCTCTCGATTGCTTCTCACTTAATCCAGTTAAAGTGCTCACTGGCTGTGCATGAAAAATACAACCGCCGTTTGGATTTTTATCATATCCTGTCCACTGCATTTGGGTAGGGGGTATCAGATATTCAAGCTCCTCTGGCTTTCTGGAAATACTTGATATGTATTTCCCGATAACATTGGAATAAACAATCCCGGTAATTACGCCCGAGTTGATACCTTCTTCTATCATTGCCCTCATAAATTCCGATTCGATTTTCTCATGTGATGTACTGATAAACCCCATCTCCTGAGTAACAAGACCACCTTGTTCCACGGCTTTAATTCGTTCTTCAATGTACTCTTCACTGAATTTGTCTTCTACCCTAAAGGTATGTACTGGATGGGTTTCCGAAATCTGATTGAGGCCACTGCTGACAAAAGCAATATGGCATAATGTTTCGCCCAGTTGCCGGGAGTCAAGAGAAGATACTTTCTCAGTCGAACCTCTTAATAAACTGTTACACAGAACATAAAATCCACCTGAATAAATATTGATAGCGCTCTTTTCTGACCAATTTAATTGTTCCAATGCCTTTGGTTTTGATGATGCCTTTTCTCGCTCTTTATAATCATTTTCAGTAGGAATACCATCCAGATCGGGCAATCGGGGAAGTTCCATTGATAATCCACTATTAATGAACTTTTCATAATGTGCCGCGTCCTCTTTACTCAAGGCTACATGATTCATATTAGCGAAACGTATTATTTCACTCATATCAAAGATCTCATTTTGATACCTTGCATACAAAATTTCATCTTTTATTTCAAAGGTAACAGGCTCCTTGTTGTTTCCAACCTGGTAATCAAGAAATGCTGAAATCAAGTGCTCAAAAGCATAGGTATATGGGTTTTTATTCAATGGACCATATTCAATATGCTCCTGCACAAGACCCACTTTTGTTAATTTTTTGATTAGTTCAGGATTCTGCTGGACAAAATCTTCTGTTAAACTCATTTTCAGAACCGCATACAGCCTATATGCTTAATTATAGTCCAAAAATACGGTAAACTATTCTCAGGCATTTCGATGTAATCAGATAACCTCAGACATCGCCAATGAAATGCCATTATTGAATTGGCAATTTGACTATTCTAAAATATCAATGAGCCTTGGAACAGTTGGGCAAGAGGCTTCTAAACGAGAGACCATTGGAATTGAATCATTCACCTTTAAGTAATTCTTCTGTCGGAATTTTATCTGTTTGTCATGTTTTTTTAATAACAATCAGCAACATATTAGTTCAATACCCCATTGAACTTCTTGGTTTTCATACAACCTGGGGGGCCTTTACCTACCCCGCCATATTTATTCTAACCGATCTCACAACCCGGCTCACTTCCGCCAGTGCTGCACGAACTATTATTTTTCGTAGTATGTTTCCTGGATTAATCATTTCTTATGCTGTTGCAAGCTATTTAGAAACTCAAGACTTGAGTCTTTTTTTTGTTCTACATCCGATACCTTTACGTATAGCATTCGCCTGTTTTATCGCTTATGTTGCTGGGCAGCTTCTTGATATCTTCGTTTTTCAGCACTATAGAACTCATTCGTCCTGGTGGCTAGCCCCTGCACTGTCAACTACCGTTGGGAATCTCATCGATACCCTTTTATTTTTTGCTATTGCGTTTTATCACAGTTCCAATCCATTTTTAAATCAGCATTGGCCAGAGATTGCTGCCGTCGATGCCCTGTTTAAAATCATCATTAGCCTGGTTGCATTTGTTCCCGTATATGGCTTCTTGTTAAACAGGCTTCGTATCCGTTATGTGAATAAAACGATGGCATAGGACAGCTAATCCCAAATGAGGGATAGCCAACAGGTGCTTACTTAATTCATGTTCCTATGCCTTCAATTTAAACAAACTTTTTAATCCAAGTTCTATTGCGTGGTCTTCCGTTTTTTCGATCAACTGTTCATCTTTGTCAAACGCAATATCATCACCAATAACAGCCAAAATTGCTCCACTCAGAATAGGTGGATACAGTGAGTTAGACGCGTACCTGAACGCCGTATGCAAACTGGAAAGTATAAATAATTGCGCACACTCCATCTCGCTGGCCAATACGCCCGCTCTTTTCAAGGTCGTCATGTAGGAACTGTTGTCATCCATCAATGAAAAACCAAATTCCCTGGCAAAAAGTGAGCTTTTAGAGTGAACTATTCCGGTATGGATATTGAATGCAGTTGAAGGCATATCTTTACTCGCTTCCTGAGAAGCCAGAACAAACTCCAAAGAAGCAATTGCGGGGTACTCCTTGTAAATATAATCCCAGCTGGCTTTGTCATCCCGTACAGCACCTGTAACGATAACCAAATCTCCTGAGCGAACTTGAATCGGCAAGAGCGTTCCTGCAGTACCAACACGTAGAAAACGACTGCCTCCCAGCAGCATTAATTCTGTAATGATAATATCAGCACTACCGCCTCCCATACCCGTTGATATAACAGCAACATCAAGGCTCCTGTGATCTTGTTTCATCACACCAAGATAACAATTATGCTGTCGTGGATGTGGTTTTATCTGAACTGATTCAAAATGTTCACTGATGCGTTTTGCTCGGCCATCTGATCCGGTGAGAATAATATAACGCCCCAAAGATCCATTACCTTTCAAATCATCAGCAACAAGGCCTATATGTCTGGGCGACATGTCTGATTTTATCATGTTTAAAACCCCAAGAGTCAAAGCACAATACTTCTATGAACCCAAATTCAAGGCATCCTATTAAGCACTATCAGGTCCCAAGTTGCATATCTGACTGTTTCTCATCATCCAGGATTTCTCTGTCATCGTGTTCTGCATGCTCTTTTGGGATGGAAGGAAGTTTTGCGTCATCTATTCCCTTGCCGGGATCCTGCACCGTTTCAGACATTGGTGACAGATTCGAGGGGCTCTTTTGTTGTTTTCGATACTCCTCTATGTCCAATCCACTAGGTGTCAATTCATCCCCTTTGACATAGGGCCGACCATCACCATGATATAAATTGCCATCACCTTTTGAGAAAGCCATCACTTTATTGGTTGCATGATCCACGACAACAAAAGGTCTGTTTAATTCAGCCTGTTTATGGAAAAAATCAGTCATAGCTTCCTTGGTAGGAAATGCAAGCGTTACCCTGCCATTTTCAACTTTAGGCTCTCTATACCAATCTTCTTTACTAAATTGCTTTTTATAATCTTCAACAATGGGATCAAGATTTTTACTTGAAACATCTGCCTTCGGCAACTCTTTTTCTTTCGCCAAGGCTTCTTGTAATTCCAGCATGGACATTTTCGCCAATTGGCTGTTCTTCTCCATAAGTTGATTTAATTCCTGCAACTGCTGTTCTTCCAATTTTTTTTGTTCTTCTAATTGTCTCAATACGATTAATCGTTCCAGAACTTTTTTATCATGCATGTTTTACTCCAGATGATTCGAGTTATACTTAAAGCCATATGTGAAAGTATAGTCCAAATCAAAGGTTACTGAGCTTATCCAATATTTTTAACACGTGTTATCCATCAATATTCTTAAGACGTATCCACGCTCTCTTCATGACAAAAACCCGTATTCCCGCGCAGGCGGGCAAGACAGGTTTTGTGTCATGTACCAAGCACGATCTTAAATAATCCTTATTTTATGAACTATCTATGATATGATTGCCGCGGAAAATGGCATCTGCCCACAATACAGCCATTACTGAGCAATGACAGGCCAAATCAAAGTCTCAAAGCTCATTCCAAAACCAATCTACAATGGAAATTCAAGTCGCATTAACTTAATGACAGGACTTGGATTTTTTACACTAAAATATTTATGAAGGGATACATAAGCAGATGAACACTAGATTTATTATTATATTCGTTTTGCAGCTTTTTTGTGCATTAAGCTTTGCCGGTGATGTTGGTCCTGCCAAAGAGGACAATTCAATCCGGGTTTATATTCCGGATTTAAAACCAGGATTTGAATTTACAGCAAGCGCTACATACCTCCAGCCACACGCAGATAATTTAGGCTGGGCAGTCATCACAACCGTGCTCCCCATACCCTCGCCTAACTGGCAGGTGGAAACGATAGATCCTGAATACCAAATGGGCTTTAATCTGGGAGCTCGTTACGTGTTCTCAAACCCTGGTACCGATGTCCAACTGAACTGGTCGCACCTCGACTCCCAAGACCGTGATGGAGTCATTGTGAATCCAACATCACAGTGGGTTTCTCCTTTTTCCCAAACAGGAACACCCCCGACCGCAACAGGTCAGATCACTGGCGTTTCCTTATTGAAAATAGCCGATACCCAACTGAATTTTAATTACGATTCCGTTAATCTTGATATGGGAAAATTTATCAATTTTGGCTCTAACCTGCAAAGCCGCCTGTTTACTGGAATCAGTTCCGTGTTTATTAAAGAACGATTGATATCTACCTTTCGTGGTTTACCATTACCCATTTTTGTATTTAACAATACCACGTCGTACAAAGGCATCGGGCCAAGATTAGGACTTAACAACAACTACGAGTTTTATCGGGGTATTCATCTGATTGGCCAATTCGCAGGCTCGCTCCTTTATGGCAGAATGCAGCCGGCTCAATACCAATTTACCGGTACTTCCAAGGAATTAATTGCAGCGCAGATCTATGTAAACCAGGAAGGGCTTGCAAATCCCACAGTTAATCAGCTGGTTACGGCTCTGGATGCAAAACTGGGTTTAAGTTATCGATACCTCTATAATCAAAAAACTGAATTAACGTTTGAAGCGGGCTACATGGGCGCCTTATACATTAATCCTCTTTCAAGTTACGAAACCAATACCAATGTTATTGCCATTGATTCAGGTTCACTCTCTACATCAAGTGCCAAACACACCCAAAGTAATTTTTCAGTAGGCGGACCTTACGTTTCAATCAATGTACGCTGCTAATAGATAATATAACCGGTGGAACAGAATGTTATAGTTCTCTTTCCATTGGTTATTTTGTGCTATTATTATCGGCATAAAAGATAAAGAAACACGATCTCTTATGACAAATCAACTCTGTATGCGTTGTTACATTGCTGGAAAAGTTCAAGGAGTCTGGTTTCGTGCCTCAGCCAAGATTGAAGCAGATAAACTGCGCATAAGTGGCTGGGCACGAAATCTGGATGATGGCAGAGTAGAAGTATTTGCTTGTGGTACCTATGAACAATTGGAGCAATTTCATATTTGGCTCCAAAGTGGGCCTCGACTTGCCAGGGTAGACCGCTACGCCAGGGAAGATTTACCTTGGGAAGAATACCGAGGTTTTGTCACGTTATAGCATGGTTTTTCGGTCTTGATGTATCTGCATAAAATCATTGAGTTGTTTGGCAATACGCTCTTTTTTTCTCAAAGAAGAATCGTAAGTGCTTACCAGCGGTAACGCAGGCTGATTGTTTAAGGCCAAAGCCAATCGATAGGTCATGCCCCCCTTGCTTCCCCTACTTTCCTGAATGATTACTTGTTCAACATCTGAAAACGACAATTTTTGTTCCTCTGCATGAAAAAATCCTTTTCGTTTAATCACGATTGTTTTCAATATCCGGTCAAAATCAACGGTCACCCCTCTTACCGCAAGTAAAACAATCCCTAGTAATGAGATAAATGCGGCTAAAATATAAGCCCACCAAGGTGTTGGGTACGGAATCTTGAAATGTGTATCAAAACTTTGGTTAATGTAGTTATTTATAGCCTGAGCAGCACGGTCTTTATTGATTCGACCACTTGAGCTTCCACCTGTAAGATTCACGTCACCATTACCAGTAACGAGATTTACCGAGTAAACCGTTCCCCCTTTACTTGAACGGCCACTCATAACAAAAGCTCCTTTTAACTGGCCCAAATCAGTAATTGAGTGATAAATATTAAAAATGCTGCGTTCCAAGGTGCATGATTTGGCACTGTTTAATTGCTTCTCTTTACAAACAATCGTGTATTCCAACATCATAAAGGAACTTGCCAATAAACTACCAATGAGAATCACTAAACCCAATATGTGAAGAATCCATTGACTAATTACCAATTGTAATTGGTTAGCACCGACAGTAATTATTTTCATAAGAATCATCCATTAATCATCAACATCTGTATCGACTTTTAGTAAAGAAACTTTATTACGGCCGGGACGAGCCTTCTGTAATTCATTCTAAAATGCGGATTTAATTTTAAATAAATCATAGCTGAAACTTTATTGTTTGTTATATAGTGCCCGAATTTCAATAAATGGAGTTTGGGTTATGTTATATCGCTACAGTATTCTATCTTCACTAATATTAGGAGCATTAAGCACCTCAGGATTGACTCAAGCAGCCATAAATAAAGATCGATTAATCGTTACAAACTGTATGGTTAACAAACTCAAAGAAAAAGCCAGGGTCATTCATCAAACGACTGAATTCAGTTTGATTGAAACCGAACTGGATAATGAAGTATTAAATACGATGCATGAGAACAGGCCAACTTGCGGAAAATTTCTTAACCTGGATGCCTATTACTCCAATACTCCTCGTACAACACTGAGTCCTGAACAGTTAATACAGCATTTTACACACAACAAAGAATTATTCAGCAATAAATCCTATCCAATTCGTCATGAACAACAGGTCGAGCAATTATTTAAGCTGATCGAGCCGGGCAAGATTTGGCAAACCAATCAACATTTGACCAGTTACCTTAACCGCTCGGCAAAATCCGATACCGGTGTAGCTGCCGCTCATTGGTTTAAAGAGCAATTCGATACACTGGCCCAAGAATATGGACGGACGGATGTTAACAGCTATTTTATTGCAACAGGAACAAAATACCCTCAACCCTCAACAATAACCGTAATTGGTAAAGATAAACCGACCGCAGCAATTGTCATTGGCGCTCACATCGATACCTTAGATGGAAACATGCCAGGAGCAGATGATGATTCCAGCGGTATATCAGTAGCCCTGGAGATAGCCAGAACATTGTTAGCATCGGAAATTCAACTGGATCATCCAGTTTATATCATTGCTTACGCAGCTGAAGAACGTGGCCTGGTCGGTTCTGGTTATGTTGTGAACCATTTTTTAAATAAAAAAATTCCTGTTAAAGCGGTGATGCAGTTGGATCAAGCAGGATTCAGAGCAAATCCAAAAGACCAAACGATATGGTTACTTAAAGATTATGTTGATTCGGATCTCACCCGATTTATCGCTCAATTATTAACTCAATACGTCAAAATTCCAGTAGCTTATACCCGATGCGGTTACGCGTGCAGCGACCACGCCAATTGGACAAGGGAAGGATTTAGCGCTTGCTATCCTTCAGCGACCACCCTGGATGATGATAATCCCTATTTACACACTTCTGAAGATAAACTCGACATCATTAATCTGGAGCATATGGTAAATTTTTCAAAGCTGGGATTGGCCTTTGTTGCGGAGCTTGGTTTGAACTAGATTGAGTCCCCCCTAAATGACTCGTATGCCTAATTCATACACCCAAAATTCGGTTCATTAAAAAGACAAAATGAACCGAATTATATCTGTCTTAATAATTCCTTAAGTAAATTTGAATACACTATATTTTCTATTTATTTAACTTTTTGGAACGAACGATAATGACCAAAGTAGTAATCTATACAGATTTTGATGGCACTGTAACCAGTAGAGCGGGAAGTAAAGCTGTATTTACCCCCTTCTACCAATCGCTATTAGTAGGTTATGAAGAAGGTAAAACTCAGGATTACAAAAGAACACCGATGAAGTCCGTCGATGCAATCCAGGAACTGTTCGTAACAAAATTTGGTGAATACACCGAGCAATTCGACTTCAATAAACCTGACGCTGACATGCTTATGGCACCGTCAGCTGTTCAATTTTTCCATGAATTATTAGCGAATGACCAGGTCAGTATTAATATAGTCACTCGAAATCGCTCCGAGTACGTAAACGCGCTGTTTAAGTATCAGGGATTTTCTGACAGTGAAATCAATAAATTAACCTTTATGGAGAGTGGCTTTAAATTTGAAGATGTTGATAGAGACCTTAAAGTGCGAGATCTACGAGGCCAACGTCCATCATCTCTATATATTCTTGATGATGCGAGGAGTGATTTCTTAGCCATGCGTGATGCAGCCAGATTGAATTCTTATACCGACGAGCAAACTAAAGCATTTAATAAAGAACCAGGACAATTCGAGTGGAATCTCTACCTGGATGATGTCAAGGCAGACATTTTAAGACCAGAGGCCCTCATAGTGGAACCCAACACGGAACATCAGGACTCACTGACTACTGAACCCTCTACGTCTGCCTCGTCTACTCAAACCACAGATGTGGATTTACGGGTAGCTGGAATCTTCAACCTGGGAACATCAACAATTCAAAGGAGCGATGAACACGCTCAATCTACGCCACAACAGGAAATAACTGACGGGCAAAATTCAACTGTAGTGATACAAGCCCATGTATCCGATGAGGCTCCGAATAACCATCCTCAGCCAAAATCTGTACTACCCGATAACACCAAAACACAGCAAACGCCACCTCTGACATCAAATTCCAGCCCTGCAAAAATTATGGCTACAATGGCTGGATTAGGCTTTAGCCTTGCTTTTATAGTTGGTTTTGCTTTAGTAGCCAGCGGTGTTTTTGCTCCTTTCGGATTGGGTCTCATTGGAGCCACAATACTTGGAGCGGTACTTGGTGCCCATACAGCGCTAATAACTGGAGTATTTGGATTAATAATTGATATAGCCAGACAACCCAGCCCTAATGCGGGACCAAAACTCAATACCGATAACTCTATCCAAAGTTGCAGCAGCATCATCTCGTTGCGTGGTTTAGGTGGAAAAGCACCTGTTTCTCAGTCTGATGCTCCAGTCGCTCATTTTCCTGGAGTACTCTTGGTAGAACATTCTTCAAAAGAATATTCTACTGCGGATCAATCTACTTCCCCAACACTAGAGTCCTTTAAGCCAGATTAATAACTCCTAACGCCAAAGTCGCATCAATAAATGTTCACATTGACTTCAATTGATGCGACAAACTCATCCAAAAGATATAGAAAATATACGCCTGCTCTCTAAATGCGTTATCATAGCGCCAGAACTTACGAAAAAACCCAACAATACAAGCATACACACAGGCTTGATGACTGGCTTTGAAACTCTTTTGTTTCATGAAGCGATTGGGCTTTTCCGTAAGTCCTGTTCCCTTTATTTAATCAATGCAGGAAATCAGCCATGAATCAATTACCCAATTGTCCTAAATGCAATTCTGAATATACCTACGAGGACGGCGCTCTGTACGTTTGCCCGGAATGCACGCATGAATGGGCTAAAGACCATCAGGAAGCAGACCAGGAACATTCACGTATTATAAAAGATGCTAACGGCAATATCCTTCAAGATGGCGATTCAGTTACGGTCATCAAAGACTTGAAAGTCAAAGGTTCATCACTGGTAGTCAAGGTAGGAACAAAGGTAAAAAACATTCGCCTGGTTGAAGGCGATCATGATATCGATTGTAAAATTGATGGGATAGGGCCAATGAAACTTAAATCCCAGTTCGTGAAAAAAATGTAATGGCCCATAGCTGATTCGTGGCTAACTCACCCATTCAACCGGTCTTTTTCGCCACGATGAAGCAATTAATATTTCCTTAAGGAGGAGTAATTATAATTTAGACACGCCCATTCGAGTCCAATATACCGGAGTTTATATGAAAACTACTGAAGAATTACTCAATCTCCTTAATGTAACAGCAACAGATACTTTTGGAGACATTCAAAAAAAATATCTTGCATTAAAAGAACAACATGAACTGCTTGAAAGGATGAAAAGAATAGGTGCAGTTAACCCCTATGGACCACAAGCAGCCGCATTAATTCCTGTTGTCGATCTCCAAAATGCCTGGGCTCATATAGATACCGAAACCAAATACCAACACTACAAAGCTACGGGAACTTTTCTGGCTGTAGCGTCATCATCACAAACAAAAGAACAGGAACAGAGCGATCAAAACAAAAGTGCTCCACTTTTAGATTCACTGACCAAGTCGCGCCCAGCCCCCAAAGGACGTAGATTGCCCACCAGAAGAAAAGCAGGTGAAGACGCATCATCAGCAGTACCACAAGCTACCGAGCCCAATAAAAACACTGCATCACCATCCGAAAGAGAATCAATACCTGTACTATCTGCTTCAGTACCAGCACAAACCACCGAGTCAACGCCTGTTGAACCCGAAAAACAAAAAACGATAAAAGAGCTTCAGGCAATCGTTGCAAATGGAGTCAAAGGTTTGGCTATACCTGCTGAACCAAGTGCATTAGATACCAATCCAGAATCGACAGAAAGCAATAATCAACTCACTGCAAAAGAGCTTCAGGAAGCTGTACTCAAAGCAGTACAAGACTATACCCAATACCATAGAGTTGGTGACAAAGGAAATGCTCAAGTGAACAGAGGACAAGGAGATGGCTTCTTTAGCTTTTTACGTCACGGAGCAAAAGGTTTAGCCACTGCAAATGCATTATACAGCTCAATAAATTCAGATACACTCACCGCACAAGAGATTGTAGGTACTCTAAAAGATTTTATGAGTGATTCATCCAGAGCCTATCACCATCATTCATTCACTTCATATCTTGCTGACGCACTGGCGCAAAAGGGTTTAGTAACCGCACACCAAACGGCACGCTACACTCAAAAGGATTTGGTTCAGGAAATGGAGCAATGGATACAAACCAATTCAAACACGGCACAAACTAAAACCTTGTAAAACGCTCTTTAGCCCTGTTGATTCGATATCGGAAGACAGGGCTTTTTTCAATAGCTCAAAACATCACGAAATCTGAATAGTGTTCATGCATTTTAAACCGGATGCGATGGGTCCATATGAATTATATTTACAATTACTGTGCTTTTTTTTACTATCCTGCAAATTCATATATAAATTTTGGAGTAATCAATGGCCGGGCATTCGTTTTTTTCTCAACTCAATGCAACATGGGATGAATATTCTTCTTTAAGAAATAAATATTCAGACGCGATCCCTATTCCACAAAAAAGTTATTTTAACCGTATTCGGTCTATAGACGAATTCGCAACTTTAGCAGTTCGACCGATTGAGAAACCATTGTGGCTGGGTATTCATACCTTGAGCTTTTTATTAAAAGCGGTACTTTCCCTTGCTGTATCTGTTATTTTAGCACCCTGCGCTTTGGCATTGGTCATTATTGCCCCTACATCCGACTTAAGCAAAGCCACCAGCGAAACCTTCAAACTGGCAGCAACGCATGCACTGGTTTCAACAGGAATGGCCACCTTGGCCCTGTTTTCAACCGCCCTTGCTTTAATGTTGAATCCTCTTTACCTGGTCACTCGTGCCGCATCAACTGTTGTCGACAGCCTCAACACAACTACTGAAACGAGTTGTGGATTCAGCCTGACCCGATAATCAAATTTTAAGCCGAAACACTCGTTTCGGCTCCACTCTTCCTTTTAAGATATATGATTTAAAATGATTTTTCTTATGAACTGCATTAAAGTAACCAAAGAATCAATATCGATATACAACACAATCAATACAGGAAGGAATCATGCGAGTAAAAGCAGCAATAGCATTTGCAGCAGGTGAGCCACTTGAACTAGAAATGGTTGATCTGGAAGGACCGCGAGATACTGAAGTTTTAGTAGAAATTAAAGCAACCGGAATTTGTCATACCGACCGTTATACTCTGTCAGGGCAGGATCCCGAAGGACTCTTTCCAGCTATTCTGGGGCATGAAGGAGCCGGGGTAGTCGTTGAAACAGGAAAAAAGGTAACCAGCCTGAAACCTGGCGATCATGTTATACCGCTTTATACACCTGAATGCAGGCAATGCGAATACTGCCTCTCCCAAAAAACCAATTTATGCCAGGCCATTCGCAACACTCAGAGCCGGGGCGTCATGCCCGATGGAACGTCTCGATTTAGTCTGAATGGCAAAACCATTCATCATTACATGGGAACATCAACCTTTGCCAATTATACGGTTCTGCCAGAAATTGCTCTGGCAAAAATTCGTAACGACGCGCCATTTAATAAAGTATGTTACATCGGCTGTGGAGTCACTACAGGCCTTGGAGCCGTGTTGTTTAATGCCAAAGTTGAAGCAGGAAGCCGAGTCATTGTATTTGGATTAGGTGGCATTGGTCTTAATGTAATTCAGGGAGCACGCATGGTGGGCGCGCGGCAAATAATTGGCGTAGATAAAAACCCTGATCGTAAAGGGCTTGCAACACAACTGGGAATGACTGATTTTGTCAATCCAAACGACGTACATGGTGATTTGGTTGGGCATTTGGTTGAATTAACCCAAGGTGGCGCTGATTACACCTTCGAATGCATTGGTAACGTAGACATCATGCGCCAGGCCTTAGAGTGCTGCCATAAAGGTTGGGGCGTTTCAACCATTATCGGTGTTGCCCCAGGCGGCCATGAAATCTCAACTCGCCCTTTCCAATTAGTTACAGGCAGAGTTTGGCAAGGATCCGCTTTTGGAGGAGCGCGTGGACGAACTGATGTGCCTAAAATTGTTGATTGGTATATGGAAGGACGAATTAATATTGATGATCTGATTACTTATGAGTTACCTTTTGATCAAATCAATGAAGGCTTCGAATTAATGCACAGAGGATTAAGCATTCGCACTGTGCTTAACTATTAAAAAGCGGTTTGCTGTTGCATGCAGTACAACTGCATGCAAAATCATTTTTACCCTGCTTACTCATCAAGTTTATCGCCTTATTAACTCAACGAATCGGAACACTATAGTTCCGATTAGTACTGCGCCAACTCACGCAATACACAGGTAGCATATGCTCCTGCTGGCAATGTAAACGATAATTCAGCAACAGAATCTTGAATTGAATAATTGCATTGCTCAATATGAAGGATGTTAGAGCGCCAAGCCTCTTCCAAGCCATTCCGCTCCAATCCAGCCAACCACTCACTCCAATCTGAAAACACTTCGTTAATCAACTCACGAGCCCTTCCCTGCACCATGGGTTTGCCCTTACCTGGTAATGGGCTTGCCGGAGCAATGTCCTTATCCTTAACTCGATTTAATAACTGTTCATCCACCTCATCAATAACAAAAATACTGTTTGATCCTCTGAGTTGAATCACATCGCCTGGCTGAGGGACATTCCAGGTTAAATCGAGCACTCTTCGGGACAAGACTAAATTATAAAGCCATGAACGGGCAGCAGAACAATAGATTCCCTTTAAAAATCGATCTTTAACTTTTCGTCCCTGTACCAGCATTTCTTCTGCTTTTATCAGGTTTCCACCCTCGCGGCCAAACCGCTGCTCCCCAAAATAATTAGGAACGCCTGTCGTTTTAACAAGCTCCACTCGATCCGCTAAATCTTGTTCATTGGAGACATCCCTCAATCTCATGACAAATTGATTGCCAGCTAAATAACCCGGCCTAAGTTTTTTATTATGGCGCGTGCATTCTAAAACCCGCCATCCCGGTGCCTCAAGTGTTTCAATACCAGGAATAGTCTCACCAGGAGCATGAATGCTTAACCACTGAGTAGCTAAAGCCTGACGATCTTTTAAGCCCGCATAACTGATCAGTTTTATCGGTTTATTAATCAACCGACCCAAAGATTTAACTACCTCTTCGGTAGTTAAACCTCTTTTTTCTATACGAATCAGAATGTGCTCGCCTTCACCACTAAACTGTCCCTCAAAATACTCATTAACCTGAAAATCTTCAGGAGCCAATTTAAAACTGACCGTAGATTTTGGAATACCGTGTATACGTGGCCAATCAAGAGAATACATCAACAAATTCCTTGGAAAACCGTGGCCAGATCAGCGTTTATCGATCAATGGCCTACGAATGGGTGAGAATAAAACATGTGAGAGTATATCATGAGAAATGGATTCGATTAAAACACTGTGATTTTATCCTCTGCTGATAGAATCCCATGTTCTTGATCTATTCATTAATTAAATACAATAAAAATTTATCACTGGTCATTTCTTTTGAGAAATACCAACCTTGAACCAAATCACAGTGAAGAGTTCGAATCAAGTCTAATTGTTCCTCAGTTTCTATCCCCTCTGCAATGACCTCTAATTTTAAATTTTTGGACAGGGCAATAATACTGCTCACCAAATTCATATCATTATTATTGGTATTAATACTCTGAATAAAAACGCGATCAATTTTTAAGCTTTTGACCGGATAGGAGCGGATGTACTCCAGTGCAGAATAGCTCATACCAAAATCATCCAGAGAACAATGAATATTCATTTTATTTAACTGATTTAAATGAGACAAAATTATTTTGTCGTCATCATTAAAGGCAGATTCTGTGATCTCGAAAATTAAAGACTCGGGATGTACTTCCGCTTCGTTTAAAATGGACTTAAGTTGTTCTATAAAATCTCTTTGTTTTAACTGGACAGGTGAAATATTGACCGCAACCTTTATGTTTCTCCCTGTAATTAATTGCCATTCTTTAATTTGTGAACACACTCTTTTGAGTATCCAATACCCCAGTGGAATGATTAGACCCGTTTCTTCTGCTATAGGAATAATTTGTTCTGGAGTAATCGACCCCAATGACTGACTATTCCATCTTAATAAAGCTTCTGCTGCTATGATTTTATTTTCTTTAGTATCAATAATAGGCTGATAGCATAAATAAAACTCGTTACGAGCCAGTACCTGGGGTAATTCGGCCTTGATGCTAAGATAATGAGTCGCCGTATCCGTCATAGTGTTAGCAAAGACTGTCCAATTGTTCTTTCCTTTCATTTTGCTTTGATACATCGCAGCATCTGCATTACGCATTAGTGTTTTCGCATCGATTCCATGATCAGGATAAATGGCAATTCCAATACTGAACGAAATATATAACTCCAGCGATTCAATTTTAAAGGGACACAAACAAATTTCCCGACATTTCAGGACAATACGCTCCGCATCAGAGATATTATTTATATTTTCCAATAGCAGCATAAACTCATCACCGCCCAAACGGGCAATTGTATCGGTCTGTCGGATGACAGAGAGGTATCGAGCTGATAATGCCTTTAACAGCATATCTCCTGCAGCATGCCCCATGGAGTCATTAATCTGCTTAAAATCATCCAGATCAAGAAACAGCACTGCCAGTTTTTTCTCACTCGCATAGGCCTTTGAAATAGCACGCTCTAATTTCCTAACGCCATAAGAGCGATTGGGTAAATTGGTTAAATGATCGTAAGTTGCCTGATGTTTCAGCATTTCCTCATAACTTTTTTTCTGAGACACATCTTCCATAACAGCTAAATAGTGGGTTGTCTCCTCATTGTCATTGCGAAGTGGGGATATAATTGCGGATACCCAAAAATCTTCCCCCTTTTTATTTCGATTGAGCAGCTCACCTCGCCATTCTTCCCCTTTGATTAATTGATTCCACATTGACTCATAGACTTCTACTGGAGTTTTACCTGACTGGAGTATCCTTGTATTTTTTCCCAAAAGCTCATCAGCACAATATCCTGTCTGCTCGAGCACTTTGGCATTGACGTATTCAATAGCCCCGGATTTATCAGTAATCATTACTAATACAGGAGTTTGTTCCAGAGCACGGGTTAGTTTCCTGATGGTATCCTCTGAGCTTTTTCTGGCAGAAATGTCTCTTGCGATAGCCAAAACCAGCTTTTCACCAGTGGCATTAAAAATACCCAGGCGAACATCAACGGGGAACGAAGTTCCATCCTTTCTTTTATGGCGTCCTTCAAAGGTGATGGGACCGTTTTGTAAATCCAGCCAAATTTGGTTCAATGCCGCTTGTGTCGCACCAATTTCGATATCCCAAACAGATAAAGTACAAATCTCTTCCCTCGTATAGCCTAATGACTGACAAGCAGCACTGTTTGTTTCTACAAAATGTCCACTTAAATCATGAATAAAAATGGCATCCGCAGCAGCATTCATCAAGTTTCGGTATCGTTCCTCACTTATCTTCAACTGATTAATCTGCTTAATCTGCTCTGTAATATCTTGTTTTATAGCTATATGCTGGACGACTTTGCCAACATCATTAAGCACAGGAACTATGGTTGTTTTAGCAATCCAATCGCTGCCGTCTTTTTTTCGTGATTGAATTTGGCCTTTCCAAATCGCCCCAGAGTCTAACTGAGCCTTTATCTGTTCAAATAATGTGATATCTTCTATAGGCGAACGTAATAAAGACGATACGGATTTATTAAGTGCCTCAGCAGCATCGTACAATGTAATGTGTTCAAAAGCAGGATTTACATATTGTATCACTGCTTCTTCATTGGTTATTTCTATAATGTCACCCGCCTTTTCCAGGATAGTATTCAGTATTTTTTCTCTTTGTTTAACGTTCATTTTCGAAAAAGTAAGAGCACACACTCCTAATATATCTTTAAGAAACGGGGTCACCAAGGCTAAATAATGGGCAGGTGAATTAAACCAAATACTAATACAAATCAGTTCATGCTGTGTTTTTTCTAAACAAACATCAATGCGGTTCGTTACATTATCCAGCCGCCGATGGTTAAGTCTGACTTTTTTGATTTTTAAAAGCGAACTGGTTGCCAATTTCACTGGGGCCTGTCGCAACTCTTTTTGAATATCGAAATCAGAACCGTAAAAGGCAAGGGGATTAATGGATTGGTGCACATCATACTGCCAGATGACGATTATATTATTTTTTAACAGAGGATGTTGAATCAAGACACTAATAACCTGTTCAGCATAAGCAGGTAATGACATGTCATTATGACTGATGTGGATCAATTGACTGATCAGCTCACGCTCGTATTTTTTCACACTTAAATAATCGTCATGGCTCTTTGGATGACTTAAATGAATCGCTAAAAGAGAGTTTATTTCTTTATTAGTCATTCAAAACCCGCACACAAAGACCAAATATAATACATTAAGTTTAGGCTCTTATTCTCCATTAAGCAAAATAAACTTATTTCATATTTCATCAGACACTCATCGAATTACACCGTCACTATAAATTGAATGATCATTTTTGGTATATGCTTAATAGAGGCTTCAACGAAGGAAGTTATTATGAGTTTTAAAAACAAGGTGGCCATAATCAATAGCTCCAGAACTCCATTTGTTAAATCCCAAACGCTCTATCTGGGCAAATCAAATCAAGATTTACTGGGTGCTGCTTTGGCTGATTTAATACATAAGACGAAACTACAAGGCCAAATATTAGGCGATGTCATCGCTGGTGCAGTGATAAATCATCCGTTTGACTGGAATCTTGCTCGAGAGGCGGTATTAGGAAGCGAATTATCTCCAGAGACCCCAGGACTAACAATACAACGCGCCTGTGGAACAGGATTGGAAGCGGTGAATCTTATTGGATTAAAAATCGCCAGCGGCCAAATCAGTGCCGGTATAGGAGGAGGCACCGATACGAATTCAGACATCCCCTTAATTGGTCAACGAGAATTAACTCATTTTCTAATTAAATTAAAACAAGCTAAACGCATTACGGAAAAACTGGTCGCACTTAAGTCATTCAGGCTCAGCATGTTAAAGCCCCAGCTCCCCGAAGTAAGAGAACCACGAACCGGTTTGTCTATGGGAGAGCATTGTGAGTTGATGGTAAAAGAATGGAATATTTCCCGCGCAGCACAAGATGAACTGGCCCTGCTATCCCATAAAAACGCTGCGCAAGCTTATGATGAAGGTTTTTTTAATGATTTAATCACCAGTATCGATGGACTAAATCGAGATACCATTACTCGTAAAGACACAACCTTGCAAAAGCTGGCACATTTAAAGCCAGCCTTTGATCGCTCAGACAAAGGAAGCCTGACAGCAGGAAACTCAACCCCACTGACTGACGGCGCATCCGTTGTTTTATTAAGCTCACCTGAATGGGCAAAAGCCCGTCAATTAGAGGTACAGGCCTATTTTGTGGATTGCGAAGTCGCTGCTGTTGATTTTGTGCATGGAGCTGGATTGTTAATGGCTCCCACCATTGCAGTGAGCCGCTTGTTAGAAAGAAACAAGCTACGCCTGCAAGATTTTGATTATTATGAAATTCATGAAGCTTTTGCTGGTCAGGTACTTTGTACGTTAAAAGCCTGGGAATCAGAAGAATATTGCAATAACATCCTAGGACGCAAATCCGCACTGGGAAGTATTGATTTAAACCGATTAAATGTAAAAGGTGGAAGTCTTGCTTTAGGTCATCCTTTTGCGGCAACGGGTGGTCGAATCGTAGGATCTGCAGCTAAAATGCTTGCTCATAAAGGGAATGGCCGCGTTTTAATCAGCATCTGTACAGCAGGTGGCATGGGGGTAGCTGCGATTCTGGAGCGCTAGATCGAAATCATCAATCACCAGTTCAGTTAGGTAGTCTTCAATCCACGCACCGGAACGTCCATATGATATACATAATGATTAATTATTTGCTCGGCCTGTTCGCTGGTTAATGGTTTCGTTATGGCACCTTCCATGAAATACTGCTCACAATCGTATTTTATTACATCGGCTTCATATCCCGTTAAAGCGATAATAGGAACATGATGATTCGTATCTTTTTCCATGTTACGTAATTGCTTGGCAACAACATATCCTGAAGTATCCTCCAGACCAATATCCATTAAAACTAAATCATATTTACCAGGACCAAACAGCTTTAAAGCCTTATCTCCTGTCTCGGCAATATCGACCTGACAATTCAACGCAGTTAAAAGAGCCTTCTCAACATTTTGTGCGATGACATTGTCTTCTATCATTAACACGTTAGGCAAGGATGTGGTTTTTGATGGTTTTTCTGAACTTAGCGATTTTTCTGCTTTGGACCTGGTTTGTTGTTCCTGAATTTTTAGTCCACTGATATCCGTTAATACAACCACCAAACCCACTACATTTTTATTTTCATCAAACATCGGTACACGATTGGTTTTAAAATAAAAACTCTTTTGCTTGTCATTGAATATTGGCCTTTCTTCTACATTATAATGAGATTTGCCGGTAAATATGGCGTTCATATCCTTTAATTTTAGCTCCTCAATGCATTCGTCCTTCCAGCGAGCAAATTTTTTCATTTGCAAGTAGGGAGTTCCTTTAAAATCACGTAGTCCATTGAAACCTAATAATTGAACAAACCGATTATTGCAACCCAATAAATTGCAATCCACATCAACCCAATAAACCATATCAGGAAGGCAATTCATAATATCCATGTAATATTGATGAATCTGTTCTACATCCTCTGGTTTTCCTTTCTGATGATTCCAAAACATATGGATTCTCTCTTCTTTTGTATTTTAAGAAAATTATAGTACATATTGATTAATTATGTTTCCCAGGATGGTCTTTTTCAAAAGCAATAAAACAAATACAGAGTGACCTTAAATTTTATTGCATGTTAATCAAGGAGTTAAATATGGAGAGGACTTTGCATTCCACATTGCAAATCCCGTTTTTCTTGACTTAATATAAAAATTCATTCGGTTAAAATACTGAGCTAATGATGGCAGCATTCACTGTATTTGCGTTTGGTACTGGGGAACGAAGTACTGTAACAAAAAATATTATATCTCAATTTTCTGCTGCCTGTAGCAGCGAACATCTCAATATCGAGGGTCCCGATTGGCTTGGGAGAGAAGTTAGGGGTAATGCTATAAATGCCGCTCGTCGTATTGTAAAATGGTTAAGTGCTCAAGACAGCATGGATAACTCAATCAATTTAACTGGATTTAGTCGAGGTTCAGTAACCTGCATTCATATCGCAAACCAACTCAAAGAATTTGAATCCTATCTGGAACATAAGGCAAGACCATTGAGTGCACGACACAGTAAATTACTGAATCAATTGCACTCGTTAAAATTAAACCTTTTTGCCATTGATCCCGTAGCTGGCATGAGCGATAAAAGTGACCTGCTCGCTCGAACCATTCCAGACAATGTAAAAAATTACATCGCCATTTTGCAAATGGATGAGATGCGACGTGATTTCAAGCCCCAGGACATCACACGCACTATTATTGTTTCACCAACGCAAACCAAAGTATCCATGCTGCCAATGTATGGGAATCATTCGGATAATACCAAAATAAAAAATAAGGACATGCAAAGTGGTGCCATATTGTCCTGGTATATGCTGTATTATTTTTTAACGCAAAACGGTGCCCAATTCAAAAACAATCAAATACCGCCAATAATCGCCCAACATCTTGAGCAAGGTATCATGGAGCTTCCGGAAAATCCTGATCCAAAGGATTTATTAAAATTATGCACTCTTCACCATATGGAACGTGAACATTATTTAGCATCAGGACAAATGCTTAACTTTTACGATGGAATACCTCTTCCCAGGATCGCAAGAACCTTAAAAAATCATTTAAAATACTACGTAAAAAATTCCCATTTTTTTACAAACCAGTTAGAGCGTGAACTACTAAAAATATCCTATCCCAAAACGTTTAATTATTTATTCGAAAAAAATCAGTTTGATGAACGCTTTCCACATGATAGCGCCAGTAACAAACATGATGTCGTTGCTGAACTTGGCACATTAAAACAAGAAGATCCTGACTTATTCGAGCGTCTGTACGCAAGGGGGCTTAGCCTTAATGATCAGGATATATCGCTAGGCCCACCTCGTGGCATCTATTATCTGGAACCGTGTTCCTGCATTCAACAAATTATACCGCACATGGTACCTGATCAGATAAAACAGCATGACCAGGTAATGAATCAACTGCCACAACTTGAGTCAGCAATTTATCGATTATGCTTTCGTTATCAACGTGAAAAATCAGAACTGAATTTTGACTCAAACCGCACCCTATCCACCTTTGTTACGTCCATTCGCAGTCAAATCAACTTTATTGTCAATAATTCTCCGCTGAGTAGGGATACAAAATATCATCTCATCCTGGAAGCTATTGAAGCACATTACACTTTTCTGATTAAGTCCAATAGCTCATCTGAATTAAAATTCATGCTACGCAATTTATTAAATATGCAAGGCCGTACCTATCAAATTCATCAACAATCATTGCTCAATAGCGCTTTAACAGGGCTGGTAGAGGCTTTATTCTTTCTCGTAAGGGAAATCATCCTCTTTGCAGGCAATTTGGGGTACATCGGTGGAGCCGCTTTCACCTGCATTGGCACCCTAATCCAGGATCTGGGGCGACGAGTCAATGAAGTGCTAGGAGAGACTGACTACAATCCCCCCAAATACACACTGAGTCTTCTTGCACGGCTTATAGAAATAATAGGATATGCAATTAAAAACAATTTTGGATTAAAAGCATTAACTGAAATGATTACCTTGTATATTAATACAATCAAAAACACTCTGGTTATAGCTATCAATACTACAGAAATAGAACGATTAGATACTAAGCATTCACAAAGAGTCGAGCAGATTCACGGGTATCATACCAATCAAAGCGCCGATTCAAGGCTTAGACTGTACGATCAACCACTGAATCACGCTTCAAAACAGGGACAACCTCCACTCGAAAAGATGCCCCCTGACTCAAAAACCCCTGCATCAATGGATTTTTAATCCTCGCTAATGCCTAACATTTAACACGCTCCAGCACCGAACTATTTAACCGCCATTGAGCAGTTCTTCAAACCACATCATCCAGAGTCACTTCAGGCACTTCCTTAATAAGATGTTCCGTATAAGCAGTAGATGGTGTCTGAAAACCAACAGGAGCATTTCCTGCTAAAATATGCTTCATAATGACTAAAGAAATTATTGACGTCAATTCATAGCCATTTGGTGTCGTCATCAATGCGGCTTTCTTGATGCCCTCGCGATTAATCACTTCACCGTATATTTTGGAAAGGGAATTATGCCGCTCGTCTCTGGATGGTCCTTCAGGTAATCGCCTGATTTTATAGTCGATAAGATGCTGAATAGGAGCCCATTTAAATAATGATTTAACCGGATTAATCCATTTGTGCAATTGAATCACTTTTCTGGGTAATGCCATGTAGGTTTCAATATGAGGTATTCCAGTACTCCACCAGGCTGAAGCTAAATCGCCCCAGGAAATCCTAGCACAAGTTAGCGATTTTTTAAGGCCAAAATCAAAGGTCCGCATCTTCCAGTTCTTGGAACTTTGCATTAAATGGCCGTTTTCTCGAATGAGAGTACCTTCCGAAAATCCTGACATCATCGTTCTCGCTGTTCCACGAGAAACACTCGAACCGGATTTAACTCCCTTTTGCAAAAATCCTATGGCAAGAATTAACTCTATGGCATCAGGCAATTTGCTCTCCAGGTACCGAGCCAGACAATCACTGGGAACAACATCAAAACCCGCACCTGGCAATATCATAATACCAGCCGATTTAGCCTGTTCATTCAAAGTCATCAATTGTTCAATGACCTGCACTTCACCGGTAATATCAACATAATGCGTCCCAGAAGCAAGGCAGGCTTGAACCATTTTTGAATAGGTATTGATAAAGGGGCCAGCACAATGCAAAACGGCAGTAAAGTCTTCTAAAATTTTTGTGGTTTGTTCCAAATCCTCAAGATCAAAAACTCTATATTCCAGATTTAACGCATTCGACTGACGAATCAACTGCTCTTTGTTTCGTCCACCCAACACTGGATTCAGCCCTTGCTTCACACTCAGTTCCGCAATTAATGAGCCAGTATAACCATAAGAGCCATAAATTAAAAAATTGGAGTTCTTAGTCACCGCAATCCCTTGTAACATTATTGATTTACCTCATTCTATAACGATAGTGCACCATGAGCGAGGTAAAATTAAATCCATGAATGACTTCAAAGTATACATTAATCAAGTTAACATAGGGTATTGGAATCCTATATAAAGTTTCTATGAGAACACCCCATTTTCTTGATCATCTAATAACCGAAATCGACACCGCCCTTCGTACATTACTTCCCCCTCCAAAGCGAACTGCTTCTCGTCCATCCCCTGCAGCACAAATGAATAACGTACCACTCTCTTCTCATGAAAAAAAACATGTTGCAGGCTTGATGCGAGTGAATCATGCTGGCGAAGTGTGTGCCCAGGCTTTGTATCAAGGACAAGCATTAACTGCCCAGTTAGCCCATGTCAAAGAACAAATGACTCAGGCAGCTATAGAAGAAACCGATCATTTAGCCTGGTGCGAAGAGCGCTTGTCGGAGTTAGGCTCCAAACCCAGTATACTGAACCCGCTCTGGTATTGCGGTTCACTACTCCTTGGCGCCCTTGCTGGAATTGCAGGAGATAAAATAAGCCTGGGGTTTGTTGCTGAAACGGAACGACAGGTAACCGCCCATTTAAAAAAACATGTACAAGGCTTGCCTGACAAAGATGAACAATCCAGGTCAATACTTCAGCAAATGCAAGAGGATGAGGAGCATCACGCCGCAATGGCTCTAGATGCGGGAGCAGCAGAACTTCCTTATCCAGTAAAACAATTAATGAGTATTGTATCGAAACTAATGACCAAAAGTAGTTACTATATTTAAGTTAGGACAAATTCCTATGGTCAACAAAATTACCAAATTAAATACTCTAAAAGGCTGCGCGGTTGAAACTGGAGCGATAGCCGGAGTAGGATTCATCAAAGGATTTTATCGCACTCATTGAAACATGTTACGCAGAATATTTTTATCCCGGTTAATCACTATACCTGCAGCAACAATGGTTGCTGCTGCAATGATGTTAACCCTGTGTTAATTTATTATTCTGCCGAACAGGTTTTACCTATGTGCAACGCACTGTTTTTACGGCTAAAAGTAAAATACACCACCATGCCCACTACCATCCAGACAACAAAACGCAAAATCGTGATCCAGGGTAAATTCATTATCAGATACAAACAACTGACTATACCTAAAATGGGAACATAAGGCATTCCCGGAGTTTTATAGGGTCTGTGCATATCTGGCTGTGTTTTTCGCAAATATAAAACTCCACCGCAGACTATGATAAAGGCAAATAATGTACCTATATTCACTAACTCAGCCAAAGTGGTAATTGGAGTAACTGCAGCAAACAAAGCCATTAAAGTACCGCACATCACAATGATACGGGCTGGAGTTTTGGTCTTGGGGTTTGTTTTAGAAAATATCCTGGGTAACAATCCGTCGCGAGACATGGCGAAAAATACTCGGGTTAAGCCATAAAATAAAACAAGCATCACCGTGGTTAATCCCGCTATAGCACCCACTCCAATCAAACCAGCTGCTGTTTTATGCCCCAAAACCAGCAGTGAATGACTGATCGGTGAAGAAACATTAAGCGTTGTGTAATGAGCAATGGCAGTAAGCAATCCTGAAACGATAATGTATAAGACAGTACAAATTATTAAGGAGCCTATAATCCCTTTGGGCAAATCACGTTGCGGATTAATGGCCTCCTCCGCAGCGGTGGAAACGGCATCAAAGCCAACATAAGCAAAAAATATCAACGAGGCTCCTTTCATTACTCCTGACCAGCCAAAGGGCATGAATGATGACCAGTTTTCTGCGCGCACTTCCGTAGATGCAATCGCTATAAAAATAAAAATTACAAATAACTTGATTATAACCATCAGGTTATTAAAACGGGTGCTGGACTTTACTCCGATAACCAATAAACCAGTCAAAACAGCAATAATAGAAAAAGACAGGATATTAAATACTCCCCCATCTTCGGGACCATGCAATAAATAATTCGGAATATGTACTTTCAATGCTAAGAGAAAATCATTGGCATAACCGCTCCAACCCACTGAAACTGCTGAAACCGAGATGGAGTATTCCAATAATAAATCCCAGCCAACAATCCAGGCCAGCAATTCACCAAATCCGACGTAGGCATATCCGTACGCGCTTCCAC
The DNA here is from genome assembly GCF_000423305.1 of Legionella moravica DSM 19234. Taxonomy (GTDB): domain Bacteria; phylum Pseudomonadota; class Gammaproteobacteria; order Legionellales; family Legionellaceae; genus Legionella; species Legionella moravica. The sequence goes on from NZ_AUHS01000028.1 coordinate 46,102, forward strand.
ACCCTCCGATTGAGGCAGCCAGTTCAGCATAGGACAATGCTGCAAAGGCACAGGCAAATCCAGCGATAACATAGGATATTATTACTGCAGGGCCAGCCTGAGTCGCTGCAACGATGCCCGTGAGGATAAAAATTCCAGCACCTATAATAGCGCCCACGCCTAACAAGGTAAGATCGAATGCAGTGAGGCATTTGGCTAAATGCGTTTCATTATCTAACGAATCAGCAATATCTTTTTTGCGAAACAAGTCCATGATAGTATGCTCTCAGGTTTATGACTTTTTATTTCAGCACCTAATTCTGTGTTGTTGAAATATAACGTCTGGTTAAGGTCCATATAACTAAAACCGTTCACCATTTAACTCTAACACTAAACAAAGGCTGGGAGAAACCCCACAAAGGTTAAAATTTGAATGAAAAGAATAACTTCCAGTTTACTGATGATGTGTACATTAACCTCGAACGCCTCTACTGCAAAGTTACAAGACAGCTGTTCTCGCTGGATATCTTTTCTAAAACCAGTGTGCCAACGACTTCATCAGGTCTGGACTGAAGGTGATACCGATCTCTATATTTCTGGCTACGCCTGGCATAATCGTTATACGTACAGCCGAGAAAAAATAGCATCCTATAATGAAGCCGCTTTAGGCGGAGGACTTGGGAAGGGGCTGTTTGATGAGAAGGGAAATTGGCATGGTTTATTTGCTATAGCATTTCTTGATTCTCACTCTGACTGGGAGCCTGCTGCGGGTTACGCTTATTTAAAAGTAGCAACTCTGAACACCAATTTAAAAGCGGGGCTTGGATATTCTGTACTGCTTACCGCTCGTTCTGATATCAATAATTACATGCCCTTTCCGGGAATTCTTCCCTGGACATCAATTTTTTATAAAAAAATGGCAATAGCCGCTACCTATATTCCTGGATTTAATAAAAATGGCAATGTTTTGTATATTTTAGGAAAATATACTTTTTGATCAATTAAGCGTTCTGCCTGATAAAAATTTACCTAGTCAAAATAGTTGCAACAGAATATTCAACTTGTTAGTCTCTCTATGAATTTTAACCCTATGTAACAAGGAGATGTAACATGATGTTCAAATCAAAGCTGGCCACTTTTGTTAGCGCCTTAGTCCTTGCCAGCTCTGTTTTCGCTGCCCAGGATAAGCCCGAAATATGTCCTGGAATGGCAGCCGTACAGGCAGAAGGAATGACCAACGCTGCGGAAATTCTTGAAGGCTTATATCTGACATTTAATTTAAGCCATTACGATACTCCTTCTAATTGGGTATTTATCATGGGGGCAATTAATGCAGACTCTGAAGATATTGCTATCGAAGAAAGCAATCAAATTCTTTCAACCATGTCAGGTTCGCCTACGCCTGAAGATGATGGAGAGGGAAGCTGGATCTGTCAATATGAAACCAATTTCCCCGATGTATCTGCGTTTGCAGTCCAGGCAGACGATATGATTTCCCCATTAAAAATGTCCAGATACCTCAGAAAAACCCATTAAAATTAATTAATCATTACGGAAGCTGTTTCTGCTTCCGTAGCTTCGATGACGAATACTCATTACAGCACCCTAAACATCATAATATACATTCTTTTCTCTTCCAGGGAACTTCCAAATGTTTTTTAGCGAGGCGGATTAATTAAGCTCTATATAACAAATAAGCTATCGTGCCCGCACAGGCGCACTAATGTTCGGGGAAATTGAGCTTCTTTCGAGCCAATCCCCTCTCCACCACGCGTAGCGTGGGGGAGAGGGTTTAGGGTGAGGGGGTTAAAATATTAGCGCGCAAAAGCGCGCTCATTTAAATTAGTTACTGGAATGATAGGTTCATTTCCTTTTCTTTTGACACTGATTCATCGTAATGGCTGTTGATATAAGTTGCGTTTACCCCTTCGCAGCGTTTTATTTTTAAATAAAAATAAATGTTCTTCCAGTATCGTTTCTCCATGCACGTAGTTGTTTTTTGTGAGCTTGATTGCTGCATTATTTTTTAAATGAGCGCGCTTTTGCGGGCAAGTATTTTAACCCCCTCACCCTAAACCCTCTCCCCCACGCTACGCGCGGTGGAGAGGGGATTAGATCGAAAGAAGCTCAATTTCCTCGAACATTAGTGCGCCTGCGCGGGCTGAGTGATCCCCTGATATTTTTTGAACAACTAGAATTTACCATTTTCTAGCCAACTCCTGCTCCATCAGGGTTGGCAAGTTTTCATAGTCAATATTGAGCTCTTGTAGCTTATCAAATTCAATCATCAACTGCCCCAGATAGAAATAAGAGAATACTTTTTTATCTCTGACGGTGTTTGCCTGAAAAACGCGTTGGTAATTTTGGCTATGGGCGATGACCCCGATAATCCAAAACATCAGTTGAACAATAGCAGCCAAAAGCATCTTAACTCCCCAACGATAAATGCTTTTTGTGTGCGCATAACGTGCTGATAAACCCAATTGATGACTTTTAATATCT
>NZ_AUHS01000029.1 GCF_000423305.1 Legionella moravica DSM 19234
GGGCTGTTGACATTTCATTATGTTCAAGCCTACTTTCCGCGACTTGTTCGCGGAATCGATAGATCATGCGCAAAACAAGAATATATTGCGCCTATAAAGAGTGAATTGGATCCCGCGAACAAGTCGCGGGACGTCGAAACTTGAATTGTCAACAGAACCTAGACTTCTGGCATGTGACGTCTTAATAGCCTCGGGAAAATCATTCCGAACGTAGTCAGGAATCTCTTGAAGGTGATGTTGTACCAGCATTTCGAGATCCTTCTCTGCTTTCAAAATGACGAAATCCGAGGATTTATTAAGAGGTCACCCTGATATTGGATAATATAATGAATCGAAAAGCCTTACTGGTTGTTATTGCTTTGGTGTTTCTCGAATGGCTGGATTTCAGTTTGTACCTTTATCTGGCCAAGTCGGTGTTTGCCAAACTGTTTTTTCCTCCATCAGAATACAGCTTGATGCTTTCATTTGCCTTATTTGCTACAGCCTTTCTTGCCAGACCTTTAGGCGGTTGGTTGTTCGGCCGCTCTGCAGATGGCTTTGGTCGGCGAACACCGCTCATTTTTTCTGCGGCTTTAATGGGCATGGCAACAATAGGCATAGCCCTGCTTCCCGGTTATGAAGTTATTGGTATCAGTGCGACCTGGGGATTACTCCTTTTAAGAATTGCTCAAGGTCTCGCTCTTGGCGGAGAAATTAACAATTCAGCCATGTTTCTTGTTGAACACCAATCCAATAAACCTCTGATTGCCGGCAGTTTTGTCGCCGCCAGTGGTGCTGCTGGTATGTTTCTGGGTGGTGCAACCGCTGCATTGGTTCAATCAACTCCTGGTACAGGGTTGTGGCGAATTATTTTTGTTCTCGTTGGGCTGATTTCACTTTGGGTTTGTGGCTTACGAAAAAAACTCACAGAATCGCCTGAATTTGTTGCCGACAGATCACCGATAAGCCAAATAATCCGTGAAGAATGGCCAGGTATTATGAATATTACTATTATGGGAGCTTTTGTAAGCGTTACAGTATATATATGCAATGCATTCTGGGTCTCTTACGCCACCGATCAGGGTTTGGGTTCTCCAGTTGCCTGTGCCTGGGCTGGATCCATGGCGCAACTTATGTCTGCTTTGTTGGCATTACCAATTGCTCGATATACTCCCCCGTCCAAAGTGTTATGGTTATTACGAAACAGTATGATTGCGGCATTTTTCGGCGCCCCAGTGTTATTTTGGTTTACCGCCCAGGATTCTGTTGCAGGAGTAATGCTCGGCCTTGTTTTGTATATACTGGCCAATGGTTTTCTGTGCTCTGCCCTCTATTATTTTTTATACCTTCAGCTACCTGCTCAATACCGCTGTCGAGGTGTTTCCACTGTTTGGGCAATTTCAGCAAGCCTTGGAGCAATCAGTTTACCGGTAGCCGAACAGGCTCATCTCCATGACATGACCTGGATCGCTCCTGTGTGGGTCAGCTTTATTGCTCTGATGAGTTATTTATTTTTATCCCGTGGCCGATTAAACCAGCAAGACAGAGTGCCTTACCTGAAGAGATAACTACGTTACTTGATGTTGCATTGATGAAAACCATACTTTATGTCACTCTTAATGGAGCAGCGCATTAGAAGGAGCAAGTTATGTTGCATATTGCCATTATTGGATGCGGGATTGCTGGCCCTGCAGCTGCTTTGTTTTTAAAGAAATTAAATGCTGACGTTACTGTATTTGATAAAGTCGAGAATTTAAAACCTGTTGGTGCTGGATTCTTATTGCAACCAGCAGGCCTGGATGTGTTGAACCAATTAGGAATTGTTCGTTCACTGATTTCCAGAGGCGCCCCCATTTCAGGTTTGTATGGAAGGAATCATAAAAATAAAGTGGTTCTGGATTTACATTATGCTGATTTGGTGCCTCACCATAGTGGTTTGGGCATCCATAGAGCTGTCCTCTATGAAGAATTATTTAAAAAGATGACCGAGCTGAACATCAAAATAATCAATCCTTGTGAAATTACTGGTATAAAACAGAGCGAAGAATGTGTTCATCTGAATGATAATCAAGGAAACCATCATGGCCCTTATGATTGTGTGATTATTGCAGACGGATCACGATCCCAATTGCGATACAGCATGAATTGCAAAATAAACGTAACTCCTTACGAATGGGGTGCACTATGGGCAATCTGTCAGGATACAGAACAGACATTCGATACAATTCTGGAACAGGTTTATAAACATACTGAAATTATGGCCGGTATTTTGCCTATGGGGTATCAGAACAAAAACCTCATGGTCAGTTTTTTCTGGAGTTTACACCAAGCAAAATTGGAACAATGGAAAAATACCCCTTTCCCTGCATGGAAAAAAGAGGTTCTAAATGTTTGGCCCAAGTTGAGACCCTTATTGGATCATCTGGATTCACATGATCAATTCGCCTATGCATCCTATGCCGATGTGAGCATGCACCCATGGCATGACAACCGGGTTGTGATTATTGGAGATGCCGCTCATGGCATGAGCCCCCAATTAGGTCAAGGCGCCAATCTGGGATTAATTGATGCCAGAATCCTTTTTGAATGTTTACGCGAACAGCCCGTCCAAAAAGCCTTGACCCTCTATACTGAAAAAAGAGCTTCACAGCTTCATTATTATCAAACCGCAAGCCGTTTTGTTACTCCTTGGTTCCAATCCTCAAATCGGGTTATGGGCTTTTTAAGAGATGCATTGCACGGTACTTTTTGCAAAACACCGATAATAAAACAGCAGATGCTTCTCACCCTGGCCTGTATGAAAACAGGGTATTTTAACTCCATTCCCCTGGATCAATATCAACCCCTGTTTAGGCCAATAAATGAATAAAATACTGGTTATTTACACCTATTACATCGTCTGGTTTGGCTCACTTATCCTGGCCGCGAATCATTTTGCCTGGCTTCCTCTTCTCTTGTCACTATCCATCAGCGCGATTCAACTCTATTTTTGGTGTGATTTATCCAAAGTCAAAAACTGGAAACTGTTTATGTTCTACCTATCCAGTTTAGGTTTTCTGTGCGACAGTCTATTTGCTGCAACCTCATTCATTTATTTTCAGCCCAATCCCTTTCAACCTTATCTTGCACCTCCGTGGATGTTAGGCTTTTGGATCAATTTCAGTGTGTTGTGCATTTGCCTGGTAGATCTTCTCAATCGGATACGCCGTCTTCTCTGGCTTATCGCATTAATTGGATTTCCAGCAGCCTATCTGGGCGGAGTAGGATTTCACGTAGCTGTATTTCAAGCAGGTACGATCAGCTCCATTATTCTTGGTATAATATGGATGGTTCTTTTTCCCTTTTTATGTCATAAATTATTATTTAAACCGATTCACTCATTGATTAAGGATTAAATCATGACCGCTCTTAAATGCCTCATTCCCACAATGCTCTTATTCTGCCTGCTGGATTTTCTCTGGATTGGATGGATTGGGAAATCAATTTATTTTAACCAGCTTGGCCCGTTTTTAAATATTGAAGGAAATCAATTAAACGCAAATCTGCCTGCTGCTTTTGTAGTTTATATCCTGTTTGCGCTGATGATTTGGTGGGTTGTCCTTCCTTTGGCAGACAATCAAGTAGCGAGCAGTTTTTTCTATGGCGCATTTTTGGGGCTGATAGTCTACGGAATTTATGACATGACCAATCTGTCGGTACTTAAAAATTGGCCTGTTTCTGTTTCAATAATTGATTGGTGCTGGGGAATCATACTGTGCAGCATCACCAGTGGATTTTGCAGTTGGATTAAAGGCTATCTCGCTTAACTCTTAGTAAACACCAGGTTGGCAAACTACCTTCGGGTTTGCCAACCTGGTAAACGGATTAAAGTCCCAACCAGCGGATGAACCGATTAGTAGCTTTTAAATTAATGAATGGCCTGGTTTCCGTGTTCACTGTATAACTCTTTATTGCATCATCAATAGTACTTGATGTAGCCGAGTTTGAACGCACCTCTTTAATTTTTCCCATGTTGAGAATTTTCATTTGCGTTTCATAATACCCATGCACCATAATAATGACGGGTATTACGAAATTAATCGAATCTAACCCACCTCTATCATTTTGCACCACCAGTTTATTAAATTCTTTGCTACTTAAAGCGATGTACTCTTGATTATTAATTTGACGGCGCAACATCCTTCCTAATGGTGCCTGGGTATGAAATACCCGCTCATAAGCATCAGCCGACATCACAACAATGGGCTCTTCCTCTTCTCGTCGATCATTTTTATTCAGATCAGCAAATAAAACAGGTTCTCTAAGATCCACATCATTGGGTGGTGAGTCCGGCTTGGCCATCAGTACAGTCGAATTGACTGGTTGAGGAGGGGCATCACAGGTTAAAAATTTGGATTTTCCAAACCATTCATCACTGGGATAATAAATGACCATGAGTGAATTGTCTTTTATGGTATTAATAATGGGCTTATAGAGATCCGGAGGAAGAGCAGGACATCCCCAACTGCGTCCTGGCCTCCCATAACGTTTTATAAAATTCTCCTCTACATACCACCCCCCATGCATCACGACCGACCGATTATAGGCATTGTCATTAAAATTTTTATCAAGACCAGCCAATCTTAAAGAAAGCCCCTCTCGACCGTAATAAGCCTGATCGGTTTTATAGACGCCAATGCTGCTGGCTTTGCTGTCGTATTTATTTGAAAAATAGTTGGTTAATAAAGTACCTGATCTGATGCCATGAGACACGTAGGTATGAAAAAGTAATTTCTTTTCTTGTAAATCAAATACCCATAATCTTTTTTCGTTCGATGGTAAGGAATAATCAATAATGGTCAAAATGTTATTACGTTGAACATTATAAGTTGTCGCACATTTGATCGTTGTCAGAACTTTATTAATGACCGGTGCATGTAAGGTATTCCCCTCCTTTTGAAGCATGTCCTTTATTTCATTCAATTGATAATTATAAGATGGGATCACGCTTTGAACACTCTCATTCATAGCGAGTTGTTTTTCTAGTACAGGTAAGGGAAGTAAAGCGAAATCAGATGACGTTACTGCTAATAGCAATAGCAGAATATTGATCATAGCATTTCCTTGATTGTATTAATCTTAAATTATTATTATTCCTATAATCATTAATATAGATCACAAACAATCAGCGTGCACAAAATTTAATTTAAAGATAATTAATTTAATCAAGGTACCTGAATGTGCGCGCTTTTGCGCGCAAATATTTTAACCCCCTCACCCTAAACTCTCTCCCCCTCGCTGCGCGTGGGGGAGAGGGAATGCGATCTAAAGAAGCTCATTTTCCCTGGATACAAGTGCGTTTTCGCGAGGATAACTTACAAAAAGCAATGCTCTTTCAGGAACAAATCAAGACACATTTGGAAACAGGTGAAGAATGATCAATACACCCTGTCATTATTGGAGCTTTTTGGTAGCCTTGGCATCATCCTCATCAGACCTGTCACAGAATAAAAGGGTTGTTGAATTCAATGCGCTAGCGCAAGCGCTCAAAGCATTCAATGTCCATGAGGCATTAGTACATCCAGAAGTCACTCCAGCATAAATAGCTCCCAATCTGAATAAGTTACCGCCAACACCAAGCAACTTCGCTCCAAACCCGGTTGTCTCATTCAGACAATAAGTGCTGAATGCATGAGTGCATAGAGCCAGTCCAAGATCAGCAACTTTTCCTTGAGGATCTGTAATCAAAGAATAAGCAGCTACAGAAATAACTGCTGCATTGTACAATTGCATACCTTGTGTCCAGGATATGCCTTTATCAAAAAAACCAAACATAATACAGTACCTCTCAGGATTAAAATGTCGAAATTTTATCCATTGAGCCTCTAATAAATCAAGCATTTTCCAAATTTACACTACTTTACCCATTAAAAAGGATACGGATAGGAAACTTTAAGGAAAATATGGATTATATTGTACCAGTAAGAAATTTACTCATCAGTTCTTTTTCTATAAAAACAGGATCAACCAAATCAAGGAGCCATCACTATAGATGAACAAGTTTCAGGATTAGCGCGTGTCGATTCGGACAATAGAGCCCCGGTATTCAGCACAGTAGAAACAACTCCCAGTGCATCAAGCAATGGAGATGTCTGCGTCGATTCGGAAGTCATTCGGGTATAGGATGCCCCCATGCTGAAAAGATTCACGCCTAAAGTCAGGAATTCATTCAGAGGACTGGCATGTTCTCTAAGAGTTAAAAAATTAAGGGCGTGAACCGCTATATCCAAGCCTTCTACCGAGGCCTTCGCATCAGGATCCGTTAACAGTTTATAAGTTGCTGTGCTTAACAACAACACACTAACTATCTGTAATCCCCTCTTCCATTGACTGGCTTGATTAAACATTCCAAACATATGCCCCTTCCTTATTTGATCACTTCTGATGGGTTACCTTAGTGAATATACCCTTATTAAATCAAGCAAATTTTGAATTGACTCCTATACTTCGCGATCAAATGACCTCTAAAAGTATCGATTTAGGCACAATATGTTATAATTTAAAACATCACCACTTAAATCATCGAATAAAAATTACCCCGAGGTTGATATGCCATTACAAGTTAAAATTATTGATTCTGTCAATAAATTTCTAAGCAGAAATGATGCTCACATGAAACTGAATAAAGGTGGCGTTTGTGGTGGTTTAGCAAGCTTATACGTACGATACACTCTTGAAGGTAAAAAAAACGAATTTTTCGAATTATCAAAACGATTAGCCAGCCTCCCCGAAGATTATCAAATGGGACACAATAATGCGATTGATCAATTTATCAGAGAGATTGAAATTGAATTTAATCGATTTCAGTATACTAAAGGTCAGTATTATCAAGGAGATATGGAACATAGCGTTTTAATCAACGGTAAACCCATTAAAAAGGAATTCAGCATCGGCTTGGTTGAAAGCCCGACCAATTGGTCCAATCTTCTTGAACAAATCCGTAACGAAGGCAGAGCGTGTTATATCCGCTCTCACAACCACGCCATAGCCCTCTCCTTTATTGATGATCAATTTGAAATCTATGATCCCAATTACGATGAAGATAATGAGGAACATCCTAATCCCCAGTCAACCAATACCCGGCGATTTAGGACAGCAGATGAGGCAATAGATGAGTTATCCCGGCAGTTTGGCTATCCGGATAACAGTAATGTAGGATTAGGCATAATCGTCTATGCAAATCCTAATGACACATCCCAGGCTACCTACCCCGATAAAAAGCAAGTGTTACTTAAGTCGCTTCATAGCAAACCGGACTACCAAAGAACTATTGCCCCAAAAGACAAAGACTGGAACTACAACAGCTTGTTCTTTGCTACTAACATCAATGACAGACAAACTATTGAATATCATGTGCAACACGATGAAATTGCAATAAAAGACTGCGCCTATCTCATGCTGATGGACAGCAATAATGAACTTGTTTATCAGATCTATACCAATAAATCCAACAAAGAAAACAAACAAGCATTAATCTATTACGCACTTTGGTCAGGTACTATTGGACTGTTTCAACGAATGATTGAAGACTACCAAAAAAATCATGTAGTGACGGCTGTTGAAAAAACAGCATTTAAATTTTTGATACAAAATGACTTTAGCTTGCTAAGAGCAGCTCGGTCAAGAAATCCAGTCTGTATCATGGAAGTACTAAAACTATACAAAAATTATGACATTCCATTAAACTCAATTTCTGAGCCTCTCTTAACAAAAATAATCATCCAACTCACCAAAAATGGGAATGCAGAACTTTTAAAAGCCTTTACTGAAGAAATCCCGGTTCTACCCAAATCCGTTATCACCGCAGGAATACGAACTGCTGCAAACCACGATAAGCGTGGCGCATTAACGTTTTGGCTTGGGGTTCGCGAACAATATCCGATGGTTGACAACAATGATCTAATCAATAAAAAACTGATTAGCAAAACCTCACTCTTAAATTTCCAACAATTAATTCAGGCCGGTTTTACAGTCTCACCGTCTCTTTATTCTGAAACGTTAAAAAGAAACCGCCACGAGTTTTTTGAATTGAGTGTTGCCAGTAATCCTTCATCAGAATGGAACGGATTCATCGCATCATTAAAGAGTAACTCACTGGAAGAACCTGTCGATTTGTTAAGTCAAAATCAATCATTATCTGTCCTGCACGTATTAATTAGTTACAAAAAGAATGCATTAATTAAACGAAACTGGCCCGATTCAATTTCCGCCAATGCAGGTAACGAGGCGCTTCAATTTGCCTGCGAATGCGGTAATAAGGAGATGGTTGAATTTCTGACCCGGAAACAATTTAAGGTATCCACTGAATTTCAAATAGAACAAATCAAAGATGCTTTAAAATTAAATGATCATCAACGTCTGGATGCCATACTGTCAAGTTCTGTTGATTTTTACCAATTTTTTACTCAAACTAACAAACCATTAATTAAAGAATTAATTCAATCAGGTTTCAGTGATTTTATCATCCGATCATGGAATAATTACCAGCATGACGTCCCAAAACACCGAATATTAACGGCAGATCATCTGCAACTGGATGATTTATTATGGATTGCCGTAACCAATGATAATAAACATTTGTACGAACACATTACCAAAGAGTCCCCAGATCTGGCATTAAAAACCATAAAGGTAATCATAGACAGTAGTAACTCTGATTTTTATCCCTATGCAATCAAGCTGGCTCAAGCACTTCCAAACTCGACACAATCATTTTCTTCTTCCCTCTTGTATCAATTCATTCGCAATGAAATGAGTGAATACGATCAACGATTGTTTGAACGTACTACAAAAGATGATGAGTTTGCCGATAGACAATACCGTGCCGAATTAAGAATACTCATCCAACCCTTATGTAACATACTGATTTATGCCATTGAAAATCACTATTTTTCCTTTGCCGAAGAATTAAATTCACAGGTTTATTTGTCATTAAATGAAGCCTATGATTTATTTGTTTCAGCCCATCAAAATAAAAATTATAAATCCATTGAATTTCTCCTGGACCATTATCCCAACTTATCAGCAGATAAACAGGTTTATTTAAGACTGGCCGAATCAAAAGAGTTTGATTTATTGGCATTATTATTAAAACGCAATCGACTGATGGATCACACAATTTATATCAGCCTGCTAAAAGCAGCGGTAAGGTCACACCATGAACCAGTAATTCAAATCCTTTCTCCATATATCAATTCTGCATACAAAATCGAAGGCTCTCCTCTGTATGAGGCGATTCATGAAAAAAATGAGGAAGGCTATTTGCTTTTGATCAAATACGACGCGGAAATGCCGCCTCGTCAATTGTTTTCACTTGCCATAAAACACACGAATAACCGCTTGCTGGATGCTGCTTTCCAAAAACCTAAATTTGAACAATTTTTTAAATCCCATTCTAATGAACTTTTGCGTCTACTGTTTCTCGATGGAACCCCCGAAGCTGTTTTATACTTTTATAAAAAAATGAAACTGGGCCATGAGCAAGATAAAATGAACGACTATTTTGCCGCCTTCATCAATTTTGCCATTACAAACAATGATCTCGTTCTATTTAGACAGTTGCAGAAAATGGAGCAATTCACCACACACACGAAAGAATTGTTCAAACAAGCCTGTCTGGCTCAGGCTCCAGATATAGTGAACGAATTATTAAAATCCCCTATTGAATTTGAAAAGAAGCAAGAGCTTTATGAACTACTTGATCATCTGTTTGGTATGAACACAAAAGAATCTCCAAACACAGCGCATACTGCCTACGATTTAATTTATAAACGAGCACTCAATCGCCTGTATGAATTTGTCATTCAAAATAAATACCGTCCCTTTACCAGCCTGTTTCACTCCATCAATGAGATGACCGATGATCCAGGATTATCCAAGCCTATGAAAAATCATCTGATTTTCAGAGCGTTGGAAGAGAATGATCAAATCATTCTTGGTGCATTATTGGAACAAATCCAAAGTAAGTCAGAAAACCGTTTGCAAAACGAGCTTGAAGTAGATGAGGACATCATTTCTCTTTTTAATGCAAACCTCAATAAACCCTTAATTATCAGCGTCCTTCTGGACCACTATAAAATCGACCATGTTCTTGCTAAAGCAATCGAAATGAAGATGTGGCCATTCATTGCTCATTTTCTTAAAGGGCGTTCTGCTGATGAATTAAGCCCGAACTTAATAACATCCCTTAAGACTCATGGCAATCAACTGGTGCAAGTTCTCCAATCTGAAGCAAAACAAGCGCTTCCCAACGATCCACGCCATGAACTGAATGCTCTTCTGGGCTCGACAGGCAATCTGGCCTTAAATGTTATTTTGAAAGAACAAAAAAAAGCGATACAAGAAGCCATCATGAATGTACAAAATATGATGGAAGAAAACCATATCGATCTGAAAAGCCATTATTATCGCTTTGATTTATATTACGATATCAAAAATACCAAAACGGCGATGGACACTCTGAGCCCTCAAATTGAACAATTTTTTGAACGCAATAAAGAACACTCTCCAAGCGAACTGATATCAAATGAATTGAATCGCAATCAAATTCGCGAGTTCAAAGCACTTCTGGAAGCCAATAAATTAGTACCCGCATATTTTGATGAACAGCATGAATTGGAAAGTGCTTTTGATGCTCTGAATGCCTTTGATAAAAAATTCCAGGAACATCAAAAACAAATAGAACAGGAAGAATTGCACCGACAACAAAAAGACTTGGAAGCCCAACAGCACAGACAACTGAAAATGGAAGCGCAGCAACAGCACCAAAAAGAACTAGAGGCACAAGAACAACGAAAACAAAAACTGGAAGCACAAATACAGCGTCAAAAAGAAATCGAGACAGCCAAGCAGCCAAAAGAACAGGAAGAACTCCAAGACCAAAAGGTATTGAACACACAGCAAGAAAACACAACATCACAACAGGCATCAGGCAACGCATCCGTGCCAGATAAAGACAAATCGGAAACTGATCAATTAAATCCATTTTCAGGATTGATAAAAACTGTAGAAGAATATGCCCAAAAAAGGAAAGATGAGTACTTCACTCATCATTGGATCCCATTATTCCAATACACTAGAAAGGATAAACTGGATGCTGTACAGCACTTTATTAATGCGTTGAACAATCCAGCATCAATGATTAATCATCATGATAAAGCCGTATTGAATGACGGACGCTTAAACAAGACAATCAAAAACTATCTTGCGGAACATGAGCTTGCCATTCAATCGTATTTCAAGGCAGATAAACCAATCAAAACGGTGAATCAATTAATTAATGCCCTCAATAAGCAAAATCCGGTGGACAAATTAATACACCAATTGGAGCAGTACAATAAGCAGCGTGCAAAACAACCTGAGATGCATCATTTATCCCTGTTTCCGCAATACACCAGAAGAGAGAAATGCACTGCTGCCACTCACTTGATGAATCTTTTACAAGGTGGAAAGAATACCTTAACCACAAAAGATTTAGGAGCCTTAAATCAAGGCAGTTTGGGCAGGTTAATTTCTGAATTCATTGCTGAATTTAAAGCCCCCTTAAAAGAAGCGATGAATGTTCGACAAATGAATAATCTCAAAGATTTAATCAGTGCCTGTGAACAGAACCAAACACAATTATCCTTAAAAAATAAATAGGGGCAGTCATAGCTGCGGAAACTCGAAACATGACCTTTGCTCAAACCTCAACCTAATTCCCACAGCATTGACCGTGGAATCCACTGAGCTTGGTCAAAACTCTACTCAAGAGACAGCGCAGTTAAGTAGCCTGTTTGCGAGCAAACAGGCTAGCCCGCAGTCATAGCCGCGGGAATTCGATTTATCCCAAGCGCAGCAAAAATTAAGGCTGATGTGGTGAGGAGTTAATTTTACACAAACACCATTCTTATAGCCGAATCAAAATCACCTAAAATCCACTCAGTACGATTTTCCCTCTTGCCAATCCACTTTCCAGTAAGGCATGGGCTTTTCTCAAATTGGCCGCATTAATAGTTCCCATAGATTCTGCCACGGTAGTTTTTATCTGCCCTTCATCGACCAATTGAGCCATTTTGCTCAAAATGTCGTGTTGCTTTATCATGTCAGGAGTTTTAAACATTGAACGGGTGTACATCATTTCCCAGTGAATGGAGATGCTTTTAAGCTTAAACATTTTAAAATCCAAATGCTGGGGATCATCAATTAAAGCAAATTTACCTTGCGGTTTTGAAACGTCAACCAACGCTTTACCATGCTCATCACTGTGGGTCAGACTAATGACATAATCCACTTCAGGATAATTGATTGCCTGCAATTGAGCCTTCATGTCCTTGCTGTGATCGATGACATAATGAGCGCCATTACCCAGAATCCATTGAACAGACTCAGGACGTGAAGCAGTCCCTATAACGGTTAAATGAGTTAATGTTCTTGCCAGTTGCACCAACACAGAACCAACCCCTCCAGCAGCACCGGTAATTAATAAACTGCCTGGCTTGGTTGGCGATAGTTCCAGACGGTCAAATAGAAGTTCCCAGGCAGTCAAACTGGTTAACGGAAGAGCTGCCGCTTCCTCGAAACTTAACGACTCAGGTTTTTTTGCCACAATTCGTTCGTCAACCAAATGAAATTCACTGTTCGTACCTGGCCTTGTCAAATCCCCTGCATACCATACCTCATCCCCGGGCTTAAATAACGTCACTTCAGGCCCCACATCAACGACCACACCAGCAGCATCCCAACCCAAAACCTTGGGCTCATCACCTTGGGGTTGAACATTGCGTCTTATTTTCGTATCGATGGGATTTACCGCGATGGCTTGTACAGCAACCAGAATATCACGCCCTGAGACTTTAGGAGCAGGCAGCTCCAGATCAATTAAAGACTGAGCATTATCAATGGGCAATGACTTTAAATAACCTATCGCTTTCATAATTCATCCTTAAAAATAAAATAGCAGTACTTTCAATCACTGAGATCCGTTAAAACTATATCACTATTTCTTAATTAAATCGCAGGCAAACTTGCGCCAAAATAAGAGAACTCAATAGGCTCTGTTGCCCATTGCTCCCTTAACCTACCTTTCGCTCCTTATGCGCGGGAAGCAGGTTTAAATAGAGGACATGTCAACAGCCCCTGATTAACCGACAAATTCAGTAAGAAAAAGCAGCATGCTCATTCATGTATCTGTTTAATGAACGAAAGGAGCTTTTTATCTTCATCAGTTAACATACTGTCTGAATAATCTGGATTTAGCTCATACCACCATTGCTGATTAAAATAATGCTGCAAATCAGAAGAGTTAAAGGGTCTTCCATATTGAGCAAATACGCTGTTACGCAAGAGTCGTAGTTGCGATGAAGTCATTTTAGATAACTCAATAACCGGATTTTCAGAATTTAAAATGGGATAAATCAATTTATAACGCACAAAACTTTTAGGAGTAAACAGACACAGCGAAAGATCCTCTTCAGGATGAAATTGAGGCAAATCCCACACATAGTTCCTATTGGCACCAGTACCGCGAATGGTCATACCAGCGGGTGTCGTCTTGAGATACTCCTTATTGCCGTCAATTTCAGAACATAACCGTGTTGGGGTATTCGGAATGACTTCCACTCGGGTATGCCCTATGGTTTGGTTATGCCAAAGTGCTCCCGTCTTGAGAACGTAGGCAACCCAGTGATATCCCATTACATCAAAAGTAGCGCCGGTATCATAATCATGTTGAATGCGTACCGATGACAAGGGAGGAAAGACAGTAGTCCATAAATATGCTTCATCATAATACAACCCCTTATCCCTGTTTGGAGCAATTTTTTCTTTATGCGCAGAAACTGTAATGCCATCAACAAGTACCTGAAAATCATAGACCAAAGGTTGTCCTTGCCCCGTTTTCTGCCCTTCAGGCAGGGCAATAGCACTTGATTCTTCATTGTACACTGGAAACGGGAACCCCATCGACACGTTCAATTGTTCATTCAAAGTATTTTGAAAATTAAAATCACAACTGTAATGCCAGGAACCATTCATCTGTGAATTATCCAGGTTCTTTCCGGTGATGATGATGACTTCATTAACCATTTTGATATCCGGTTGCGATATGGGGATAGGTAAAGAACCCTCACCACCAAAAGCAGTATCGTTTGCCACTAGTCCTTTGGAAACAAAAAGCAGCATCATTAAAATCAACAGAGCAGAATTTTTGAAGTGTTTAACATTGCTTCCTGCCATGAACTCACCTTGATACCAAAATAATATACATTATAGTTAATAATTCCTGTTCTGGATTAACTATAAGGAGAAGTCTATACTTCGCTGTATTCCCAACCATATGGAATTGAGCATGATCATTTCACATAACCACAGCATGAACACGAAATTAGCCGAACACCAAAACAGACTAAAAAAAGCAGAGAACCTCAGTCTTCCTCTAAGTGAAGCGCTCAAATTACTTGATGGTTTATCTCAATTTGAGCTGGGACGATTTTTATTATCCAATAGAGGCCTTAATGGATATTGGACAGCCTATGTCATTCTCTATAGCATGAAAAAAGAATCCATGCACCCCTTGGAACATTGGCTTTTATATAAATCACCAATATGCCTTGCAACTAAAGAACGCTTTAAAATATTTCAGGAACAAATTCAAGCGTATTTACAGGATAACTGGACACTGGCTTCAATTCCCTGCGGATTAATGGACGATCTTCTCAGTCTGGATTATTCAAACAAAACCAACATCAATCTGGTCGGCATCGATTTGGATGAGAGTTCTTTAGAGCTTGCTGCACAGAATGCGATCAAACATGATTTTAAAAATGTATCCTTTTTGAAAAAAGATGCATGGAGCCTGGACATTGAATCGCAATTTAATTTAATAACCAGCAATGGTCTGAACTTCTATGAACCGGATGATGAACAAGTCACCTTACTTTACAAACAATTTTATAATGCATTAAAAAATAAAGGGATTTTAATCACCAGTTTCCTTACTCCCCCCCCAAAATTAACCAGCCAATCAACCTGGAACAATATCAACAGTGACGATGCCATCAAACAACAGATTATTTTTAACGAGATCATACAAGCCAACTGGCAAACCTACAGAACGGAAGAACAAACCCGTGCTCAGTTGAATAAAGCAGGATTTGATGTCTTGAACGTGATATACGACAGCAAGGGAATATTCCCCACCGTAATTGCCAGAAAAAATTAATATAGAGCAACAGTACCTGCAATTGCGCCAGTAATTAAACCTGCACACTTAAAACAACATTCCTGGCGCCTGCGTTCCTTCTGAATTCCATTAAATATATTCCTTGCCAAACACCCAATAATAACCGGTTATCAAGAAAGGGAATACTCAAGGAAGCGCCACAAATTATGGATTTAATATGAGCCGGCATATCATCAGGACCTTCTTCCTTATGTCGGTACTCTCTGTTTTCAGGAACAAGATCACAAAAAAAATGATGCACATCCAACACTACATCCGATGAAGCATTTTCATTTAAAGCCAAAGCTGCTGAAGTATGTTGAATAAACACATTCAGAATTCCTGAACCCGGGAGTTCAACCTGATTAAGTATCTCGTTGGTGATAAGATGCACCCCATAAGGCTTAGGTGATAATTGAACTAATTTATGAGTGATCACTGAAGCGTACTCCCAATTAAAAGCACCAGAATAATTAGCCTATCTCTACTATACTGTATAGACTAATAAATTAATTATAAGCTGATTTGTGTTGCGCAGGACACTTTATGCCAAGAACATTTTTTGAAAAGCACTCACCGAGTAATCTTAGATCGGAACTATTAGCATTGAATCGTTTGTTTAAAGGCAACAAGTTTTTGTCAATTCAAACCATTGAAAGCTTAAATGAATATAAAACTCTTGTATCCACATATATTCAATCTCCTAATTATTCCAAGCTCAAGCCCTACATACAAAGAGTCGCAAATAATATTTTAAACAAAATTAATGAACGTATATACGCATTAAGCTCCATTGAGGACGACAAGGAACTTTACGATTTATCAGAATGTTACATTCAAATTCCTTCTCATAATGCTCTGGCGCAAATGCATCACATGCCTGCTGGTAGTACGGAAGATCAACAGACTCGCCTCATGCACATGAGTCAAATACTGAGTAATTGCCATTCGCTACCCGTAATCACCAGCGATCACAACAACTTACCCGAATATTGGTCGCAATTATTCAGAGAGATAGGCGCCGGGAATCGTCTCACCGCTTTTCACGCTTTAAATCAAATTCCTGCAGACGACATAATTCTTCGCTCCCTGCTTGCAGTGCACTCTAATGAGTACGTGCAGCAATTAATAGACTATTCCATTCAGGCATTAGAAAATGGGGTGAAAGAAATTAATTCTGATATCGTAATCACTCCAGGGACATTTGAAGTATTGATCACGGATTTGGCAACAACCCTACTGAATCCCTCCAAAATGATTTTTTCCTTTGGATTACCCACCCATCATGCGTTTCATGATGAAGGCAGTGGTTTTTGTCTCATCAACAAGACAGCCGTACTGATGAAGTATTGGGAAACTGTTCATGCAGAACCCTTGCATTACATTATTGTTGGTACGGATGTAAATAGAGATAATGGTTTATGCGACATAATACGGCAAACATCATCTCATATGAATATTTGCCATATTGATGTCTTTGACTCACGAGTGTACCCCGGGCAGAATCATCTCGACATTAATAAAGAATTCAATTTAACCGGCACAGAGGTTGGCGAACAAATAAAATATTGGAAGCATAATAACCTGGATTATTATGCGGTTGATTTAAGCCTTACCTTTCGTAAAAAAATTTCTCTTCATCCAGCGCTTCAGTTTGCTCTCGCCAAGATAAAGGAGCAGATTGCGCAGGCTAAAACTCATCATCATCACATTGCGCTTTTGTTACCAACAGGCTGGGATTCCCATGAAGACGAAACCGCTCCCTGCGGAAAATGGGTTAATGAGCGAATGATGTCACTATCTGAGGCAAGCAAAACTCGGTTTAATGATGGGGATTTAACTTATTTTTATGAGCAAATATTCCAGCTATACAATAAAAACAGGGAACTTATTAAAGGCATCTATTGGGGATTGGAAGGGGGTTATGATAGAGCAATGTATGAACGGCAAGTCAGTTTATTAACTCAGATTATCACCGCACATTTACCTCATCAGGCTTCAAGTTCCAGCTCTGCGGGGATGAGCTATTAGACGCAGTTGAGAAGTTATCGCAAGGAAAATAACCTACTGATTTATATTATCATTTTCAAAAATCATGCTTGAACAGCAATGGTCTGTGATTTATTTTTAACCCTCGCTTCCAAAAAGACACTCTGTTGTAAATCTTATATGCAAGTGATACTCTTTTGCTGATTTTTTTAATAAACAAGTCAGGAGTACAGAACATGATGTTGAAATCCAAATTAGCCGCTTTTGCTGGTGCATTAATTCTCGCAGGATCTGCTTTTGCTGGACAAGAAAGCCTATGCCCCAATATCAATGACATTAAAGCAGAAGGCATTTCTATGGCTGAAGAAATTGGGCTAAATCTTTATATTAGCTATAATATTAGCAACTACAATACTGAATCTACCTGGGGATTTCTGATTGCACCAGTAGAAGCAGATTCCGCTGAAGTAGCTGTTGAAGGCGCTAACGAAATTTTAAGCACAATGAGTGCTCCTGGAGTTCCTGAGCAACATGGCGGAGCTGTGATTTGCGATTACGATACAGGTCGTCAGGATGTGTTTGCTGCGGCAATCAATGATAATCAACAAATTACTCCAATGAGACTCAAATACTTTTTCAAAAGAGCCCATTAATAGCCTAATGCCTGATCCCGCAAAACGCGATGCGTTTTGCGGATTTGAAATACTCACCGCATCTCAAACACGTGCTCACCCTCTGAGATGAATTCGTTATTAATCCTTGCTTGCTGCACTTTCCATGTGAATTTTACGAAAAAACCGATGTATTACTGGAGACAACATAATCACAACAATTGCAATAAAAGCCAATCCACTAAATAACGCATAAACTCCAGCAAATAATTTACCTGATGAAGTAACTAAAGTAGCTGCGGGTCCCATTCCAGAAAGAATCATTGACGCATTTAAAAACGAATCGATCCATGACATTCCTTCAAAAACATGATAACCCAACATACCCGTCCCTAAAGCGGCAACAATAAGGGACATCCCAATAAACCAATTACGAATTAAATGCAGATACATATTGGCTGGCGGAGCCAATCGTCCATTCCGAAATATCTTCATATCCAATCCTGCAATGAATTAATTTACCTGAAGGTATCACCATTCAGTTCACGCCATATCCTTGGCAGTTGCTTCATACTCCAATGCCATTTCTATTGTCGGGTATTGAAATGTAAATCCTTCATCCAGCAGTCTTTTAGGAATGACTTGTTGACCGTGATTGATTAAACAATCACCCATTTCACCAAATAAGAAATGAATAACAAAAGCAGGGGTCATTAACAATAATGGGCGATGCAAGGATTTAGCATAAGCTTTGGCGAAATCCTTTTGCATGCATGGATTAGGAGAAGTAATATTCACTGCTCCTGTAATTTGAGGATGATTGAGCAAAAATCGATAAGCGTTGACGACATCCTTACTGCCTACCCAGGAAATAAATTGCTTTCCATTTCCTATAACACTTCCAAAACCACTAATAAAACTGGGATATAATTTTCCCAACATTCCTTGCCCTTTCTTTAACACCACGCCGAATCGAGTTGAAGTAACAGCCAGTCCTGCCGCTTCAGCCTCTTCCAAGGCCTGTTGCCAACGTATCCCTACTTCACTTAAAAAATCTTTAGGGTGGGAAAAATCAATAGATGTATCCTCGCTTAATACCGTTTGTTCACCATTCTCCTGCATGCCATAGATTCCAACGGCATTCGCACAGTAAAAATGAGGATTAGCTTTTTGCTTTATAATCCAGCGCACTAAACGCTGTGTAGTTTCGACTCGTGAAGAGATGATTTCTTCTTTTATTTTGGGTGTCCAGCGTGATGCTGAAATATTTAGCCCACTCAAATTCATGACCGCATCAAATTGACTGGCGTCTAATGTATCCAGTTCATCCCAGGAAACGGATACA
This sequence comes from Legionella moravica DSM 19234, assembly GCF_000423305.1. Classification (GTDB taxonomy): domain Bacteria; phylum Pseudomonadota; class Gammaproteobacteria; order Legionellales; family Legionellaceae; genus Legionella; species Legionella moravica. The sequence continues at coordinate 19,163 of NZ_AUHS01000029.1, forward strand.
AATTGCCCTGAAAATACCTGACGCAATAAATCCTTATGCCTGCCCAGAACAGTAAAATGGTGCTCCTGAGATAAACCATGAATCAGTTCCTGGCCAATTAATCCTGAAGCTCCAGCTATTAAAATATTCACGATGAACTAAACTCCTTTAGTACAGTTCTAATTGACCAGGGTCTTTAAACAATTAAATTCATAATCCCTTGAGGCTATCCGCTACTATCCTTCAGGGCTGTAAGACTACGCCAAAATTTTAATGTGACTGCTAATAAACCCTACTATATCTTCAGATAATTATCAAATATTCAGCTAAAGGGAAAACCTGACTCTATGAGAGCGAATAAATACCTCTTTTCTTTAGGGCCTGTTGACAATTCACCCTGCCACCTACACGCCGCGGCCACATCATTACCCACAAGACTGACACCCCTTTCTCGGCAAGGAATGCCGGGTTTTAAAAAGTATTGAGTAGCCAGATAAAGTCATTCCCGCGAAAGTGAGAATCTATTCATAATCAGGCAAAGTGCTCAAGTAAAGGATGGATTCCCGCTTTCGCGGGAACGACAAACAATATTTTAGATACTTCTGGGTAATGATATGGCCGCGGCGCGTAGGTGGCAGGGCGAATTGTCAACAATCCCAAGTACTTTTCAACTCCTTTCATAAAGAGTTACCCGAATTCACGGGCATGATAAAAAGGGCATTAAAACCGGGTAAGTATGAGGAAAGGGTAAACTCTTAAGGGCTGGGGTTATATTTGAATAACAGTAACCTTACATAATAGAGCAGGTATTTATTATTTCATCCTCTTCCGATGTCCCCTCTTCAATATGATTTTCCGGAGCAAAAGTGATCATTTTGCTTGTCAAAAGACTGGAAAGGGAATGAATGGACCTGTCCAGTGCTTTTGAACTTCCATAGTGATCGCGCTCTATTGACAATCTGGATTCAAGTTTAGCCCCGGGATATGCAATTTGACTTATACTATAAAACTCAGGTAAAAATGTACTTTTAAACAGTAACTTGTGGTCATCCCAGACCTCAGCTTCCATTGAAAAAAAATGAGAGATGCCCTGAGAAAGATAATATTCTGCAGTCTCCAGATCATGAAGTACAAAACTGAAGCAACTCCGACCATCCTTTTGTCTGACTTGCGGACAGGTAACAACATTAAAGGAATCAAGGTTTATATTGTGTTTCAGAGTATTAATAAGTTTAACCAATACTCTCGAATAATATAAATCTTCACCTGAGGCTGGAACGGCACCCAAAGAATCAAGCACCTGAATTTCCAACTCATTTTTGTTTAATTGAAGTCTTAACAGCGATAAATGGTAACGATTACTGTATCCAACCACAGCCCAAATAGCGCCTGACTCTTTTAATGTCTGAGAAATATACTCGATTTCTTGCAGCAGGTCGTTCTGATCGGCTAGCAGAAATACGATTGTTAAAGACGGGTATAGCTGGGAAAGAAGGAGTCTGACTCCGTTCATAAGCCAAATATGATTGGTATTCGCTGATAACTTACGGCTGAAAATATTCAGTTTTCCCAGATTAGAAACCCTTCTGGACAACATGATCACTTCAATTGCTTGCAGCAGGAGCGTTTTTGTCTTGATGGTCATGTCTTTTAGCTGACAGAGTTCCATTAAGGAGGAATGCAACCAGTATTCTTTCTCATCAACAGATTTAACCAGCCCCTCTCCAATAGCCTGTTCTGCAATTTGTCTAACCGTCTTAAAATCAGATTGTTCATTAAGATGGGTCATTAAAAATTGCAATAAGCGGGAGGTTATCCGATGAATACCTGATTTAGAAAGTACATCGTTATAATGTTCTTTTAAAAATTCGGCCTTTCTGATTTCCTTGTGGAATTTCAAAGTCTGATACAACACACTCATCCCATCAGGGAATAGCGCTTTAATCTCAGGTTGATAATAAAAGGTAAGCCATACCCATACTTCAATTTTTGTCGAGTCAAGAGCACAGCTGAGTTCTTTTGAGTTCATTGCCACACGTACCGCTTCGGAATAATGTTCCTTAACAATCTTAAGTTTATCCAATTCAGAACAGCGAACAGCTTCTATAACCACAGTGGTCACAGACTGTTGCAACGCTTCAGGATTGCTTTCCAAAATACCACACATAATCAGCAGTAGTTCCTCTGAGCATATCTGAAAAGCTTTAAAATTTTGGCTGCAAACCATGGCCTGTACCTGATCTGCTGCAAAATCCAACAGAAAGCGGCAGATTGCTGGGTGTTCACAAACAACGCAAAAAAACAAATCATAATCTTTGGCAGCCACAGCCTGTTTGGCATCCACGAAAGAAAGCATGTACTGCAATAATTCCAGATGACCGTTAGCGGCTGTTCTTCGTACTATATAAAAATTATCGTGGGCCAGCACCATGGGAGCAATTTCCGGATAGGCCCTCAACCATTGTTCAATAAGATGAAACTGATCAGAATATGCTATTCTCTGAAAAATTTTTTGATTTTGGCTGGTTAGTATTTCTGCCGCATAGGAAGGCAGCATTTGTAAATATTCGTCGACCAGTTGAAATTTGCCATATCTCGCGGCCTTGAAAATAATGGCATACTGTTCCATACGTAATAAATCAACGATGCTCTCGGGATTTTGCTGCAGCCAAAAATGGAGAACCTCACTGGGTAAATACCAGCGTTCATCAAAATATTCATTAGAGATAAATTGGGGCAGGTGAGCAGAAATTTCCCGACATTGAGCTGGAAATTCTTTGAAGCACCACCGTGTCATCGCCAGAGAAATCCTCAGCATGATGGTTTGGATCGATTCAGAAAATACAGCAGCAAATTCTTCTGGATGGGCGTTTTTTAATTCTTCAGCAGCTTGTATGTTTTCATTGCGTAACAAGACATTAAATAAACTCTCTTTTATGTTTTTTGAGTTAATAGTAAACATACGGCATCCAAAAAGACACCAATTGTATATTTTATTACCAAAATGTCAATATTTATTTAATTAGCTAATGCATCACTATGCTGATTCAATCATTATCCGAATCAATGGTTTCAGTGAGAAAGCTAATGAGGTCAATGTAAGATTTACTTTGACCTCATTGACTCCATTAAACGGAGCTGCCCCAAAATAAAAAAATTTGTCGATGCATCAAAACCCTGACGCTTTTATGACTTTAGCCTAACCGGAAGTTGACATTAACACCGGCTAGCATTGCCTTGGCATGGTTATCACCTACGCCACGCTTGTTTTCAAGAGAATGCTGTTCTACTACAACTCCGCCTAAAGCGACGTAGCGCGCGAATAACCCAATACTGGTCTTCTCATACACGTTCATACTCACGCCAGCCTCCACGTTATATGCAAAAGCGTTTTCAGTGTATGCGAAATATTCAGCATTGTTGCCAAATGCCGGAGAATTGTTAATGGTAGTAAGAGAGCTATTGGTGCTTAAACCAATTCCACCGCCAGCGTAAATGCTAAAATCGGGTGTCATATTTAATAAATAGTACAAATCCACCATATATTGCCGGGAGTTAATATCAATATTTGCATTAACGTAACCTTTAGGCTCTGACGCATTAAAAAGATAGTTGTTGACGAACTGGTTGGAACCAAGAATATCAGTGAATTTAAAATCAATCCGAAAAGGGATGCTCTCAAAATCATGAATTAAAGACAGGCCCCAAAAAGCACTGGTGTGTTCGTAGGTTTTATCGCGTACGAGTAATGGGTTTGTGGGAGGCACTAAATAGCCGAGAGCAACTTGTTGTTGTGCATACCCCCCATTTACACCAATAAAGTTACCTCCCTTTCGAGCCTGATACAACGCTGGGACCTGTTTGCCTGATTTATCCAGATTTATTGCGGGCAAGGAATCGGGCTGCTTACTAACAGCGCTTTTTTGTTTGAATACAAAATACGGTTGGTTGTTTTTCTTCAGAGAGGTTACATAGCCATGTACTTTGGTTTGATTATCAAAAGGGCCTGCAATAACCGTGTAATAGCGTTTGTTAGTGACCGTTTTTTCTGAAATAGTAGGTCCAGAAATACCTTTCTTTTCAAGCTGACGGATTAATTGCTCGGCTGGATATTTTTTATCATAAGCTCCAAGCTGAACAAAATAGGTGCTTGAAAAAGCGCTTGAGGTTAGCGAAAAAAGTAATACTGCTGATAGGATACGCATATAAATCCCTTTTTATGTAAAATTTATTTTAAAAACACCTGTTTGGTGACAAAGCTGCATTACAAAAAAGCAGAGCAAGCCATGATATTCATTTATTTTAGAGCTGACAATATCTAAAAATTCCTTTGATTTCAAATAGCTTAATTTTCATAAATAGTTAATGTTGCCATGTTTGAATAAATATGATTCAAGCTCCCACGACGATAATCGCGGGAGCCATAATGGTAGCATTGAAGTATTAGATCCCGCGGTCATTGCCTCGGGAATTCGGGTGCGATGGAAACTAATGCCGTGTAGGCCTGGCTTCAAAGGAATACATCTTAAATGGATATTGGGTTCTTACCCCTAAAACAAAGGTATTTAAGTTCATATCGATATTAGTCAATAAAAAAACACAACAAAGTGATCATTTTTTATCAATTTGTGTTACTATTTAGCCCCCAATACAATTTAGGAGCATATTATGGTAGATCGTAGAAATGTAAGTGAAAAATTAATTGGAGCAACTCTATTCCCTACTTTAAAAAGCTATCGCAGACCCGCTTTTTTTTCTAGTTATAACTCTGTCAGTGATTTCGGTTTTCGAGTTGCATCTGTAGCTACCGCACCTGTCTTTTTGTCTTTAGCTAGCATTTCTCTTCTCTTGGAAGCAGCCAGCAAGCTATTAAAAGTTTTTTCAAACATTTTGATGTTTGAATTTGCCAAAGCTGCAGATAAATTAGTAGATTGTGCTACGTTATCAGTAATGTCTCCCATATTTGTCCTTGCTGCTATTTCAAGCCCATTAGTTAATTTAATTGACTTGATTGGTGGTGCAGTGAACTCTTTGTTTCACTCTTCAAAAGCAGATAATTCTGAACTCCAATATGATGTTCAACCTCGATATTAAAAACATTTTTAATTATTGACCACCCCGAACAGTACTTTTTTGAGTCTGATAATGCACAACAATCAGACTCAATGATGTTTTTATTTAACAGCAATTCGAGTTATTTCAGATAACTTATTAAATCAAAAAGATAATACAGCCCCAGTAACCGTAATAGATTCAACACGTACTCGCTTATCCAGAGCACCTTGTTTTCTACCCGAATTAAAAAATAATGTGGTATTATCAATAAGATGATCGAGATCTTCTTTACTGATCGCAGGACGGATCACTCGGAACGACTCCAGGGATTTAACTGTACCAAACTCATTAATAAACTTATCTTTGACGGTTTTAGTTAAGTGAGGATTATTTTGAATTGCAATCACACCATTGTGAACCTCTTTCCTATATTCCGTTTCAAAATTCACTAATTTTTGCTTTAACGCACGAGCACGATCGATCACCACGGCTGTTTCTGATTTAAAAATTGTCAAAAACTGCGCCAGGAAATTGGATAATTTAACCATCCATCCGTCATGCTGCTGAATAAAATCACATAACAGGTTATGGGTTTCTTTAAGTGAAGTCAGAAAACAATGTTTTTGTGTTAATGAAAATGAAATTCGCCTGTATTCGCCAAAAGCTTCAGCTACAGTATGATTTGCAGTCAGAACCTGAGTCAGCGTTTCATTTGAAGCATGGGCTATTAATTTTTTTAAATTGGCATCTCCCCTGGATAAGTGCTCTTCATGAACCATAATGTGATTTTGGACCTCAATGGATTGTCGCTTCAAATCAGCTAAATATTCCGTAGCCAGCAATTTCAGTTCCGATTTACACTGAGCATCAAGGGTTGATGGAATTTTTTTGGCTATAAAGTCCTGAAATGAATTAGAGGTAACCAATCGATAGCCAACTGCAAGAAAGCTGGTTACCCAACTCACTCCATACAAGAGTTTTGATGATATATTTTGCAAGATTCCGGGATCGTTTAATTGATTAACTTTTTCAACTAACTGTTTTTTTTTAATCCCGTTGGTGTGTTTCATCAATACCGTAAATGCATCCATTGAGTGATTCATAAGCTCTAAAAAATACTGTCTGCCAGTGACCCTCTGCTCATTCTTCAACAAAGCATTTAATAAGGATTGGATCTTGGTTATGTTCTCAGAAATTTCTTGCCGGACATCGCGTGCCGCAATTAAAGAATTAATCCTGTCACTCAATTCATCCAGACAACGGTGCAAATTCAAAAATTTTTTAACTTCTCGTTCATCTGCCATAAAAAGGGCTGCGAATCGCTCATTAAAATAATCCTGCAGCGATTTTTTTCCAGCACGTGTTTTGGCTTCTTCAATGTCTAATTGTTCCAAAGTCCGTTCAATTTGCCTGATTTTTTCTTCAGCCAATTCAGTAAGACCCTTAACATCCAGAATAATTTTGTCCAGATCGATAAAAGCGTTAATTGCAATTTTTTTCCAGTCGCTTAAATTATCAATTCCAGTCTTAAGAAGTTTAAGGGTATAAAAAAAACAAACAAAAAGTGATCTGAATTGTTTTAATTGAGTCATATCCTCCGTCTTTATTGCTAATAACTTTTGGATGTGTCCTATTAAAATATTCGCGTTATTCACTACATTCTTTCGAGGGTTATCATATAGTTCACCCAGGATAGTTCTTAATTCTTTTAACAGATGTATTTCGTCTGATGCTGTATCAGGCAATAGTTCAATTGATTCTTCTATTACAAATCGGCAAAAAGCCACTGCACCAAATGAACGTCCACCGTAAACGTTCAATTTCAAAAAATGATCCGTCTTATGATCGGCAAGATCTCTTTTTATCGAAGAGAGACTATCTATAGAAGTGAAATAATCTTCTATTATGGCGACAGTATCGATAATTCCTTGTTCGTTACGTGCTTCAGTCCCTCGCCATTGTTCAAAACGTTCCCTTTTAGTCAACATCATCATCCTAAATCCGTTAATTGGTCGTCAATAAATCCTGCTATTAATCAGTCTGATAATTAAGTCATCCTGAACGCAGCACAGGAATTCCAAATCAAGCATCGTGCCTGTTTCAGGATATCACTCACTTCATTTCGATGAGCGTTTCCCGAATGTTTAAGCAGATACCGGTCCAATCCTGCCGAGCCTCAATCGATATTAATTGATTATTTCAAGAATATTAAGTGTATTTTTAAGATTATTAATTATCAAAAGATTCTCAGTGTGAAGAAATAACTGATTAACATCGGTCATGGATTTAACTTCAATACTGCTCAATATTGCAGGAACTGGAGAAGCCATAAAGGCAACGGCATTACCCGACATCATTAACCCATTGATGAACGATATAATTCTGGAGTAGCGCATCAGATGATCCTTAATTTTAAATATCTGGGCAATTTTACACCAGCAGGTAAATTAATCAACCATTTTGCCGATTTATTATCAAACCACTCCACTCTGTAGCATTAAATTATTGACAGTATGCTGTATAGTACACTAGCTTCTTCACACTTAATTATGGATTGGTTTAGTACAAAGGATGTCTCTATGAATACTCTGTTTGTTGATCCGGATATTGCAAAAGCATCAACCATAGCTTCACAATTTTATACCTCACCGGATTGGTTTGAATTAAGTAAAGAAAAAATATTCAGTAAAACCTGGCAATTCTGCCTTGGTACCGATACGTTGAATACCCAGGGAACTCTCGTACCACATACTTTACTTCCTGATTTTTTGAATGAACCGTTACTCTTTACCAAAGATGAACAAGGCATTACACGCTGCTTAAGTAATATTTGCACGCACAGAGGTAAAATTCTGGTAGATCACCCCTGTACCTCGCATAAAATAAAATGTCCCTACCATGGCCGTCGATTTAATTATCGTGGTGAATTCCTCTATATGCCTGAATTTGAACAAACTAAGGATTTTCCTTCACCTCGCGAACACCTCACCCCAATCCCTTTCAATACGCTGGAACCTTTTATTTTCGCATCTCTGGCTCCAACAGTTCCTTTCAATGAAGTATTTGCTGATATTAAAGAAAGATTGTTCTGGCTTCCTATGGAGCAAATGCGTCTTGATAGAGAGCGCTCCAGAGATTATATGGTTAAAGCACACTGGGCTTTATATTGTGAAAATTATCTGGAAGCCTTGCACATCCCTTTTGTCCATTCTGGATTAAGACAGGTCATTGATTGTACTACCTACACCACTGAGTTGTACCGATACAGTAATTTGCAACTGGCATTAGCTCGTGAAGGAGAAGAATGCTTCGCGTTACCAAGGGAATCTCAGGATTATGGAAGGCGAGTTGCGGCGTATTATTATTGGATATTCCCTAATACCATGCTGAATTTTTATCCATGGGGCTGCTCTGTTAATAACGTTCAACCTATCAGCCCCGAGCTGACTAAAGTGTCTTTTTTAACCTATGTTCTGGATAAAACAAAACTGGGCAAAGGCGCAGGCGGAGCACTGGATCAAGTAGAACTTGAAGATGAGGCAGTTGTAGAGTCCGTACAAAAAGGAATCAAATCACGTTATTATGATACGGGGCGGTTTTCACCAACAAAAGAACAGGGTACTCACCATTTTCAACGTTTACTGTGTGAATTTCTAAATGATTCCTGAAAAAAAAGAAATTATTGAACCATTCCTGTGCCTATTTGTTAAGCGCTATTCTTTTTTGTCCCCATTCATGAGAACACATGACAGTAAATCGGATGGAACTCGCTGTTTAACAGGATATAACAAAACGTTATCACCATGATAACCCCTACCTAATGGTTGAATGAAACCGTTCTTTCTATACTGGGTTCGTCTAATAACTAAAAGGAACCCAAAATGAGACAACAAATAATCGAAACAATCATCAAAGCGAAATTAGCCAAAGGAATCACCCAGCACAAATGTTGTCGTGGGATGCATGGTTAACGAGTTAAAATTTATATCTCACCGGAACACAATACAGGTGCTACAGAATGAATCATCTACCCCAATTAAATGACGTACTCAATTACAAAAATCCAGCGGTAATCAAACGCTTTCAAGATAACTATCCTAAAGAAGCTTCACGAGCGGAACAACTGTTTTCTGAGATGCTGCGTTATTTATGGTTATGTGAGAAACATTCCTGGGATTTAATACAGTCTCCTGACAATCCTGACCTGCGTTTTATTCCGGTGATGCATGAAGAAATGCGTACTATAGATAATATGTGGCATGAATTTATATTAATAACTCGAGATTATCATGATTTTTGTCACCACTATTTCGGCCACTTTCTGCACCATGAACCCAATATGAGAGAGAGTTTGGCCTATTCCGAATCCCAATTCGTTGAGTCACTTACCTTATTCCTCAATTACGTTTATAAGGTATTAGGTGAAGAAGTGCTCAGGAACTGGTTTGCAGACCATCTTCATGAAGCAGCTTAACGGTATTTTTAATGGCTTTAATTAATTCTTTTAAAGCCATTATATCACGTTGCTCTGGGCGATAAGCCAAGTATATTTCATCCAGGTAATTGGGCATGTTCGCTACGGGCTTTAAAGCATATTGTACTGTTCGAACAACACTATACGGTAAAATTCCAATCCCTGTACCGCTAGCAAGCAAACTGGCGATTACGTCCAGATTACTGCTGGTCAATAACCGATAATTGCTTCTCCCCTGTTCACGGAGAGTGCTCAGGATCTGTTGCGTTTGCATTAATTCTGGATCACAAATGATCGTTCCCCCCTGCTCAAATGACCACTGATAATCATCTGCCTGCCAAAAGCCGACTTCATCCCTATATAATTTGTGTAGAATAATTCCCGGATGTTGTACGGGATTAACCACTATCCCTACATCTATTGACATCTTAATGACTCCCTCAACAATCCTTCTTGACAGATCATGAACCAATGCAATTTCCAAATGAGGATAATTCGCTACAAAATCAGGGAGTAAATGCGGTAAAAGATGACGTGCCACCGTGGGATGACACCCCAGAGTAATGCGGCCCTGTACTTCTTGACATGAAGCCAGACTTTCCGATTTAACTCGTTCCCATAAAGTTAACAACTCCTTGGTATGCCGATGCAACTGGCAGCCGGCCTTGGTTAATTTGACGCCGGTTTTGACTCTCAGGAACAAGGGTGTTCCTATAAAGGTTTCCAGACGTTTGATTGCCTGACTTAATGAGGGCTGACTGATGCCAAGTCGTTCCGAGGCTCTGGAAAAATTAAGCGTATGACAGACTTCATTGAAATAATATAATTCTGTTGATGATGCAAGCATACATTGTCCCCTTTCATTCCAGCCGCTGAAACGCTGCTATCGATTTTTGATCACCCCGACAACTCACGTCCAGCATTATTTTAAATGCCTGCCCGTTCATCAAAATCAGAACATGGATTCAGAATAACAGCACATAACATGTTCCTGCACTACAAACATAAAAAGCATAGCCCCAGCTCAATGCCTCCTAGAATAATGACCTATATAAATAAGAAAAGAAAAATTAAAACCGTCATTGAGTTAAGTAGGGACGTCCATGGTGTTATTGAGCATGCTTACAGAAAAAATAACTCGAAACCCAGGCTCTAAAATCTGCCCCAGTGGATTATGCGACAATTCGCTGGCATAGACCAATTCTCTTAATTCCATCAGGTGTTGATAGCTGCTTCTGACTCCAGATAATGTACTGACTAACTGGTTCAGATTATCCCTATACTGATTGATATACTTCATGAAGACCTCATGAGTATAAGCATCATTAGCTAAATAGTCTGCCAACAAAGTTGCTCCTTGAAATTGAGCACTGTTCTCCCGAAGATTATTTAAAAACGAGTTCAACCAATCTCCAGTACTCTGCTCGGGCAGAAGCTTTAATAAATCACAACGTTGTGATGAAAAAAGTGGATGAGTAAAATCCACCATCAGCACTGACTCAGCAAAATGTTTGTTGATCACGTTTTGATGAATCAATTGGTGAATCATCTGAATGCCCGCCTTAGCGTTAACGGGAGTAAGCCATGCATGATCGGCATCCCGTAATGTGGTTTCAGGAAATTGCATGTCAAACTCCTGAAGCACTTGCTCATAATCCTGACGGGAAACCGATACATCGATACGCCCTAATAAAGGATGCAACCAAAATGACGAGGGTATAACTATTCGACGATCTGATTGCTCCGTACTGGACTCTATATTGATTTCAGTAGTACAAAATAAGGGGCGTAGTTGTTCCTGTAACGATAATTTCTTTTGAAACTGTGCCATAGACTTGCTTCTGGCCAATTTCTCCAATCCAGCGGATACATCCTTGGTAAATAAAGCGGCATCTTCTACTTCATTTAAGAGAGCCTTAACCTCATTATCCGGCGAGTTAGGAGTCAGGATTAACGGGCGACGAACAGTCCACCAATCATTATGGGGTTTCTCTAATTCTTTCAGGATTGGGCCGCCTGAATTATGACATGCGGAACAACGCATGCGATGACCAAAATGATGTTCTTCCTTTGGGGTATCCCTGTACAACCACTTATTATCTTGATATGCATCCGCTGAATCACCTCGATAAAACCAACGAACAGCATTATGTTCTATACCTCTAAGCTCATAAAAATTATAAAACCCTTTTTGTTTATCCCAGGCAATAGCCTCTATCAATAATTTACGAGGTTCAGATTGTTGATCCAATATAATTTCAGAATCATGCACATCGGTAAAATACCCCAGAAATAAATCGCCCCGAGCAATTAAACTACCTCCAGGTAACCTGCCAAAAATGGATTCAAAAAAACTGAAACTACCCTGGTAAGGATTATTCCTCCCACGATTGGCTACCATGCTGATCTGCTCATGCATTCCATTTTCATCAATGATTTTTTTAAGCTCATGAATAGTTACAGGACAGGATGTTGCGCTTGATAACATGACAAACAAAGGATCATGCATGATGCGCCCTAAAGGCTTATTGTTCATATAAACCATACATTTTGCATGAGCCAGTGAAGAAATTAATATTAATCCAACCAATAATTTTCTCATTGCATTCCATCCTTATAATTGATGAGAACACTGTATTTGCATCCCATTAATAAGTAAAATTAATTAATTTTATCAAGTGATTAGTTTTATTTATGAAACTCTCCTCACGGCAATTAAAAGCTTTTGCAGTAACGGCCCAAACACTCAATTTTTCCAAGGCAGCCCTGCAGTTGCATATTACTCAGTCCGCATTATCGCAACGAATTCAAAAACTGGAGGATCGCCTCAAGAATGCCTTATTTATAAGAGGAGCAGGCGGTATAAAATTAACCAACATTGGAGAGCACCTACTTCGCTATTGTACAACTCAAGCGAAACTGGAAGAAGAATTTCTGATTCATACTGGATTATCCGATTATCAAAAGTTGGTCGGCACCATCAGAATTGCAGGCTTCTCAACAATCATGGAGTCGCTCGTCATTCCTGAACTCGTGGAACTACTTCAAAAAGCACCCCAATTAAATCTTGAACTTCATTCAATGGAACTCAGAGAGTTAATGCCTGCATTGGAGGAGGGCAAAGTTGATTTTATCATTACACAAGCTCAAGTACCCCGACCTGAAATTGACTATGAGTTACTAGGATACGAACTGAATGTACTCATCACATCAGCAACACAAAGCTGTCCTGATGATGTATTCCTGGATCATGATTATGAAGATACAATGACCTCAAATTTCTGGCGCATGCAACACTCTGGGCCAGAGTCATGGCGAACATTTTACCTGGATAATATTCATATGATTCTTGCCGGAGTAAAAATGGGACTGGGAAAAGCCATTGTCCCGATTCATCTGATACAAAAAGATGCTGCTTACTTGATTATGGATGAGTTCAACCCTTACCCTACACCGGTATATCTGGCCTCATTTAAAGGGAACGCACAAACTCTGCTGCATCAGTCACTGAAAAAATACCTTAGCTGCATTTCAAAAAAACTATCAAAGTGATCCATCATTCTGAAACTGCACGAATACTGCCAAGTTTGGCATTTGCTTCCACTGTTTCATTGACTAATGTATTTCCATAACCTATCCATGCCCCTTTTTTGATTGTCGTACCGGGACCGATTGTAGTGGCCATCCCTATAAACACGTCATCTTCAATAACCACAGGGGACATAAAAACAAGGCTGCCCACATCGGAATGGCAACTGATGCTGACACCGCTCCCTATTGTGACATTTTTTCCTATTGAAATAAGAGGAGTATCGACCAGATCAATATCATAAGAATTCATTATCTGAAATGAAACCTTTGCTCCCAATGCTCGCCAATACAAAAATTTCAAAATATTGAACGATTGAATGATAAAAATTAACCCGGTGATTTTTGCTGCTCGGGACAAGGCAAAATGACAAAACCAGGCGATCATCATTCGATTCAATTCCCGTTTGTAGCGCCCTGGTTTTAATTTGGGTAAACTGATTCGGATTAAAAAGACAATCGCGATTAATGTAAAAAAAAGGATAAGGGGTGCCAAAGGGAGGACAAGCCAGGTTTTTGAGTAACCGTGATAAACAAATAAACCGGTCATACTCATGGCCACAACTGCCGGCATCAAACTTAAGAAAAAAGAAATTAAATCAATGAAGAGAAGTGAAGAAACGGTTACCTGATTTTTTTTGGTGGATTTTTTACGGTTGGTTTTCTCTGTCATGACGCAGAATTCCTTAGAACTTATCTCATTTACACGAAGCAGCAGTTAATGGTATCCATAGTACATTCAAAAAGAGAAATCTGAAAGTGACCCGGGTGAATCCATCGTTCACCCGGAGGCGCGATCATTCTGTTTTAGCTTTATAATTATCGCTGTATTGCTGACCTAACATTTTGGCCTTGACCAAATCATCAGCACTGAGTGTTTTCTCAAGCTCACTCAGATTTGGAGATGCCTTATCATAGCCATGATTAACTGCAGCACTAAACCAGGCATAGGCCATAACCGGATCCGCTGCTATGCCAATCCCATCACGATAATAAACACCCAATTGGTTTTGCGCTTTACCGTATCCTTGTTCCGCTGCCTTACGCATCCAGAATACTGATTGCTCCAGGTTTTTACCTACCCCGTCTCCATAGAAGTACATATCGCCCAGATTAAATTGCGCGTTAGCATTCCCTAAATCAGCACTTTTTTGATACCAATAAGCTGCCTTTTGCAAATCTGTCCTTCCCAACTTACCTGCATCGTATAAGTAGCCCAACTCTAATTGAGATTTGGCGTGATTTTGTTCCGCTGCTTTTTCGAAATATTGAGACGCTTTATTAAAGTCCACAGGAACACCATCACCCTGCTCGTACATTAAACCAAGATTATACTGAGCGCTGGCATTTCCCATATCTGCTGCCTTGGAATACCAGACTATCGCTTCTGCTTTATCTTTTTTCACACCCGTTCCGGTGTCGTAGTCATAGCCAATCGCTAAAGCCGCATTGGAATTACCTAATTCTGCTGCTTTCTTATACCAAATCATGGCTGTTTCAGCACTCTGAGGAACGCCTGATCCGGTATCGTACATATAGCCCAGACCGTATTGACCGTCGGGATTATTCTGATCAGCCGCTTTTTGATACCAGGTCAGCGCTTTTTTAAAGCCTTCCGGGGTATTTAGGTACCAGTAAAATCCAGCCAGAAGTACCTGCGCGTCTACATTACCCTGATTTGCGGAAGCCAGTAATAATTGCTCTGTCTTGTCCGCATTATAAGCTACCCCCTGAGCATTGTAATACATTTTTCCGAGCAGATATTGGGCCTTGGCATCACCTTTTTCTGCTTCAGGGCTAAGTAAAATAAAGGCCTTTTCATAATGCTTCTGGTTATAGGCATCTTCGCCTTCCTGTGTTGTTGCAAAGGCATAAGAGCTCATTAATGTAACCAACGAAAGCGATAAAATATATTTTTTCATGTCCATGTTAGATACCTTATTTTAATTAGCTATCGAATTAAAGTATATTACAAAAATCAAACATTGCACGATATTAAAATACAAAATGATTCAAAATCTTGCATATTGTTATTATAAATAATTCAGATAGATTAAATTAAAATAAGGAAAGGCATCACCTTTCCGCAATAACCTGTTGGGAAATTAATTTTGGTTTTGTTTGGGCATGAACATCTGCCAATAATTCATCCTTAGGTACTTGAAAGAAGGTCATAGAGATCACTTCGCCAGTCTCCATACTGTGAGCGTAAGTAGGACTAATGTGCATTAAATGACGATGCAATTCAGCCAAAATTGAATCAGGAAGTTCTAACTCATCATCTGTTACAAGAACAATTCGGTTCCCAACACTATTACGCGCAAAAAACCAGTGAGGAGCCATTTTAAAATCAGCCGCCTGCACCATAGCCTGCAGCTCCTGACCAGTTATAGCGCAACTTTCCAATTTCAATAATTGAGTTTTGTAACAAAAATTCAATCTGGGTGCTTTATTCAAGTACCCCGTACATCGCACAACATCTTTTAGACGATAACGGACAAATCCCATAGCAGTAGTCAAAAACACCTCATACTTGACACCAACCTCCAACTCCCAGCTCTGAAGCAGGTTACTTTTATCAAGCTCCTTGCCCTCTTGGATAAATTCGACAATATGAGCTCCGGGATGCAAAATACCGCCCAATACCCCCTGTTCCAGCGGCACAGTCAGCCAGCCTTCCGTGGCAGAATAAGTGCCATCAACCAGACTGATTTTATCCCCCATTTTGTTTTGTAATTGCTGAGCGGGGAGCTCACAAAGCCCTGAAGTCCAGCAGCCTGCGCACTCTAGTGAAGGCCAAAGTTCAGTAAAACTCAGGGAAGATTTTTTCGCTGCCAGTTTCTTTAAATAATATTGACGAGCCTTGGTCACCTGAACAGGAGGCAATTCGTTCGGAACCGCTCTTTCGCCCGTTAAATAAGGGAGATAGTGATGAAAACCATCCACACAGCGGCTATAGAACGTATCAATAACCATGGGAGTAACTGCAAACATCGCACTTAAATCACAAGCCAAAGCATACAACGGAGCCCATTGTTCATAAACCTCATCATTAGCAAACACTTCATCTGGCATCGCATAGAATCGCTTAATAAACGAAGGCAGATGACGGTAGTTAAAATTACTAATCCATCCGGAAGGAATCCCTGCCGGGGTTGATTTATTCGTGTTTACAGCGACCAGATACACCAGTTTTTCCTTGAACAAATTTTTAAACCGCTGAGTCAGAGAGTATATATAAGGCGGCATGGTTCGTTGAAACTGTTTTTGAAATGAAGCGGTAATTGGAAAAAATTTTCTGGCGCCCGCTGTTCCTGAAGTCTCTGACCAAAAAATCAAAGGTTCACCATTGAAAGGTTGAGTTTGCGTATTCTGAGCCGCTAATAAAGGCGCCTCATAATCCTCATAATGGGTTATTGAAAACGCATCAAGTTCTAAAGATTGTTGCTGTTCAAGAATCGGAGGCCAATAAGTTGATTTGCGTAATAAAGGGAGGATTTCCTTAGTCCACAAACGATCTCGTGCCTGTTCAGGAAATTGGGTATCTACAAGAAACGCTTTGTATTTATTTTTTGTTATTGCTGCGATTAACATCTTTCTCCAATTCATTCCTGCTACTCCGCTATCTTCGTTGGAATTACAGCAAACAATTTATTTTGCTGATAAAAAGTACTTAAATGTTCTGCCATCTTTTCCTGCAACCCGCTTTCCATTAAACGAGTTGAATCCAGTTGATTCAAGATGAATTGTATCGCTAAATTGAGCCAGTCAATCTCTTTTAATTCCTCACCCAGTGAGTTGTGATTATGATACCAAAACAGCAGACAACAACAGGCTGCATAGATCCAGCAATAATGTTCTGCCAAACGAAAAGCGGCCAGACTTCGTGGATCAAAAATCTTTTGCTCTCTTAACTGATTAACCTGTTGATCCAATTTTTTTATTTCATCTCGCACAGCAGCGATAAGATGATTGATCGGCCCACATTCGAGTTGCATCAATCCTGCAAAGACATCATCTTCCTCATGAGTAAAAAGACTCAAATTATTGCCATCAAACGGAGGACAAGGTAGTTCTAGTTGAAACATTCGCTCCAGTTGTTCCGGATCAAGCAGCTTATTAGTACCACGCATCCGCGCCTGAGGTAATAAATTACCCGCAATAAGGGATAGATTAACTTGAGTACTTCCATCAAATAGTCCCACGACCTGGATGTCGCGTCTAATCTTCTGATATATGGCCCACGAGGTGGTTCTTAGAAACCCCCTGGCTCCCAATATAATTCCACACTGCTCCACGAGATCCTCGCAAAGATGGGGAATTAAAAACTTGATAATTGCAGACCAAAAACTCATTTTTTCCGGAAACACAGTGCACGCCCGCATCACACAAAGAGAAGTGCAGTCCGCGATTAATAATTGGGTAAACAAGGTTCCCAATCGCTGTTTTACTGCAGGGATTTCATAAGCAGCTTTGCCATACAGTTCTCTGTCCAAACTAAATGAGAAAGCCAAGCGCAGTGCAGTATCAGCACCGCCTACTGACAAGCCAGCACAGAGAGTCCGCGAAATTTGAAAGACCTTATATGTAATTTCCAAACCTCTTTGTGCCGTTCCGATTAATGCCTCTTTGGGCAATCGAAGCTTGTTCAGGTGAAAACCACTAATATCCAACCCTCTGACACCATGGGTCAGCAGTTTGGGTATTGGTGTAAGACCTTGTTCTATTGATGATTTATCAATTAAAAAAAGACCAAATCCTAATAATCCCCCTTGTCCATGAGTTCGACAAAGGACTGAAACCAAATCCCCCTCAGTAGCAAAATTAATGCACCATTTTTGTCCTGAAAGTTCCCAGCCGTCCTCAACAGGTAGAGCAATAACTTCATTTGAAGCTAAATCTGATCCATGCTCCTCTTCGGTTAAAGCCAATGCAGCAATACTCCCCTTCAGGATACGTTCCTTCAAAAAATTATTCTGTTCCTCTGTACCGGCAATCCAGAAAGGCAAAGCACCAAGAAAGGATAATCCCAGAGCAACTGCAGCAGTAATGTCTCGTCTGGCAATGACTTTACTCAGCAAGTACACTTCATCCAGAGTATGCAATGAGCCGCCTATATTTTGAGGTATGATGTATTTCATAAATCCCCAATCCCTGATGTAATTTAACTGCTCCCAGTCGAGGGATTCCTGCTCATCGTGAACCAGGATCTGCATGTAATTAACAGGTGTTTTCGTGTCTTGAGGATTACCCAAATAGCGTTCAAAAGACTCTAATAATCGGATCAAGTCATTAAGAGATGGCATGAATATTCCTTAAACAATTGAATGACGCGCATCAGGCATTTGCTGCATTTTTCTATATAAAAATTCGATATGTTGCGCCAATCGAGCGCGTATCTGCATGGGTTTAATAATTTCATCAATTATTCCCAAAGAGTAAGCCTCCGCAAGCGACTCATCTATTGAAGATGCTGGAGCTGAATCGGGATCAATTTTGTGCTCCTGAATCTGACCATCTGTCGTTTGAACTTTTTTGGTTGTTTCTTTACCCATTACCCCTAAACTTGCCGTCTCCAAAGCTAAAACCAAATCTCCATTCTGAGATTTGGTTTGCATCATTAGAAACGCTGCTGCGCCATAGCATTTTCGTACAACAACACTCATCCTCGGCACTCGAGTCTGCATGGCCACACACAGCCTTGCCCCGTGTTGAAGTAATCCTTTTTGCTCTTCTCTTTTACCCGGCATAAACCCTGGCACATCAATCAACGTCAGTATAGGAATTGAATACGCATCGCATATTCGTATAAATTTTGAAGTTTTTTGTGCCGCATCAGAATCAATAGCTCCACTAAAGCGTATGCTTTGATTGGCAACCAACCCAACTGCATATCCGTTAATACGAACAAAGGCACATATCATTGCCTGTCCATAAGAGCGCTTATATTGGATGATTTCAGAATTATCAACAACCGCATGAATCAAATCGAGCATATTAAAAGGCAAGCGGGGATTGGCTGGAATTATCGGCATAGGCTGCACCGGTTCATGTGGTGAGTGCAGTGGAGGCAGTTCATTCGCATGAGAAGGTAAAAAATTCAACAGCAATTTCACGTGATTAATTTGAGCGGCGGTACTGTCATCGACAAAATCGGCTATCCCTGTAGTCGTAGCATGCATTCCTGAACCACCCAACTCACTCATTGATACCTTTTCACCTATAGCTTGTTGGACTACCATTGGGCTCGTGACCATTAGATAACTGCGGTGTTTATTAAAAAACACTAAATCCATTAATACTGCTGAATAAGCAGGAGCCCCAAGAGTAGGCGCAGAAATGACTGCCAGCTGAGGAACTAATCCAGATAATGAAATGTTTCTACTGATGATTTGGGTGTACTCATCGCCACTTAACAAATCCAGAGAGATTCCTGGAGAGGCCAAAAAAGCAATTACCGGGATTCTTAATTCTTTTGCCTTATCCATCAGACGAACGATTTTTATAGCGCCCTCACGAGTCACATAACCGCGATTCTCTCCTGGATTGTGGGCATACACAGCAACAGGTCTATTATTGACTTTTGCCAGCCCGGTAATCACTTCCGCGCCCATTTTCAAGTGAGGCTGATTTTCAGGGGCATACTCGGGGCACAATGGAAAAAAACTATGGGCATCAACCAAATGCTCTATCCATTTCATGGAAGCCTTTTCAGAAGACTGTACGGACATCTAACCCCCTAACTGAATTAAAAATAAATCAACTTAGTAAAATATAGACTAATATAAAGGTAATAAATTAACACTCATTATGAATTTTGTAACAAAAATATACTTGATTTGCTTCTACAAAAAAGTGTAGTTTCATTAACCTATCATCACCCAATCGTTTGGAGAGGTGAACTCACATTATGGATATTTTAAAACCTAATATTCGCTTTAATATTTCTGCGACGTCAAGAAGCTTACCTGAATCTGGCCCAATTACCAATTTGGAAATCCTTCAAAATTTCCCGCGAACGGCAAAACAATCTCCGGCTTTTCTTCAAAAATTCGCTGAAAAAATAGGTGAAGAATTTGGTTTTTATACACGGTACTGGTGTCATAAACCTTGGGGGTCTCTGGATGCGTCACGAAATCTAACCGCTGAATCCCTTGCAGCCGAAGCAGTTAAAAAGCTCATTATGCGGTATAAACCGGAACACATCGCCGCTTTTCTTTTAGGTTCCACAACGAATAAACGGTTTACTGGCTCCCAGGCAGCGGCTGTCTTGGGAGAATTAGGGTTAAATGCACCAGCATATGATTTAAAAACAGGCTGCTCAACATCCCTATCCACCTTGCATTTAGCCTATGCGTTAATGGCTTTAGGTTATAAGAATGTACTGGTCAGTTGTGCTGAGACGTTATCAAAAGTCATTGATCCCGAAAATGAAAAAACCTGGATTGGCCTGGCAGATGGCGCTGCCGCTTTATTCCTTGAGCAATCCGATCAAGGTTCCTTTACAGTTGAACAGAGTTTTTTTTCAACAGATGGCGCCTATGTTGAGGCATTCACCACTCAAGGCGTCTTTCCACCGACCCAGGAGCAGTTAGACACTATTGGCTATCATTTGCTTGGTGATGAAGCGTTGTTAAAAGAACTGGCTTATAAACAATATAACGAAATGTTGACCCATATCCTCCCTACAGAACAGCAACGAAATGAAATTACCTGGGTAATCCCGCATCAGGTTAACCGTAAATTAATCGATCTTCTTCTGGAGGAACATCAATTAAAAAATACAACCGTACTGTGGGATTCCGACACCATTGGAAACATTGGAGGAGCATCCATAGCCTATACCCTTGCCAGAGCGGTAGAAGAAAATGTATTGGACAGATCAGGAAAAATTCTATTAATGAGTGTCGGTGGGGGCTTGTCTTATGCTGCACAAGTACTGCAATACACCAAAAATCAATCAAGCCAGGAATCTGTTTAATATGGAACGAACAGTCGAGATACCAGGAATCAATCATGAATAAAGAATTGCAAGAATGCCAATCTTTAGTTGATGTTTTAAGATTTAGAGCCCTAAGCAGCCCTCAAAAAATCATCTGCACTTTTCTGAATAAAGAGACAGAACAGACCATGACTTATGCTGAACTGGATGAACAAGCCAGGGCCATAGCCGCAGCATTGCAAGAGCAGGGGCTAAACAAAGGGGATAGAGTGCTGTTATTATTCTCCCCGGGATTACCCTTGATACAGGCTTTTTTTGGTTGCCTGTATGCCGGTTGTATTGGCGTTCCTATTTATCCGCCTGCCCAGGAAAAATTACTTGAAAAAGCACATCGCATCATTAAAAATTCCAAACCGGGTTTGGTATTATTGACTGCCGCACACCTGAAACTATTCACTGGAACAGATTCAAAATCAAAAGGAAGTTTTGCTCAAATCCCCTGTCTTGCAGTGGACTCCATTAAATCAGAGCAAGGTGCTCATTGGCGTCCACTTGAACTGAATAAAAACGACATTGCCTTCCTTCAATACACTTCAGGATCTACCATGCATCCTAAAGGTGTGATGGTCAGTCACGGAAATTTAATCCATAACCTCGAACTCATGTGCACCAGATTTCAGGTTAACGAAAAGAGTGTCTTGTTCAGTTGGTTGCCGCCGCATCATGATATGGGTTTAATTGGCTATATTCTAACCCCAATATACAAGATGCTTCCTGTTATTATGATGTCTCCCTTTTCCTTTATTGAAAGTCCTCTATCCTGGTTAACCAATATTACTAAATATAAGATAACCATTAGTGGAAGCCCCAATTTTGCTTACGATTACTGCGTTAAACGGATAAGTGAAGAAAAAAAACAGGGGCTGGATTTAAGTTCCTGGAACATCGCATCAAATGCCGCAGAGCCAGTCCGTAAGGAAACCATGGAACATTTTTATCAAGCCTTTAAAGACTATGGTTTCCAAATGGAAGCCTTTTATCCCTGTTATGGTTTAGCAGAAGCAACATTACTGGTGACTTGCGGAACTCCGGGAATGCGCTTCAGAACACTCACCCTGGATAAAGAATATTACCAGGATCATCGTGTTCATTTTGTAGAAGAAAATAGCCCTGGGAGCCATGTTTTGGTTGGTTGTGGTGCATTGGCTCAAAACGTTAAAATTGTTGATCCAGATACCTTAATACCTTGTGAACGGGATCAGGTCGGTGAAATCTGGGTTCATGGCGAAAGCGTAGCCCTGGGTTACTGGGAGCAAAAAGAAGAAACAAAACATGCGTTTCACGGCAAAATCAAAGGCGACGATACAAATTTATCCTATTTAAGGACTGGCGATCTGGGATTTATTCACGATGAAGAACTTTATGTTACCGGAAGAATCAAAGATTTAATTATTCTTTATGGAAAAAATCACTATCCTCAAGATATAGAATACAGCCTGATTCACTCACCCTTACGTCCCTTATTAAGAAAATGTGCTGCATTCGTGATTCAGAATGAGCAAGAATACGAACTCACCGTAGTGTGTGAGATCAAAAATGAATTAATGGATACTGCAGCCCAGGAAGAATTATTTAACGCCATATTCAAGCTCACTTATCAAACACATCAACTGGAAATTAATAGAATCGTACTCATTCCTCCTCAAGCAATTCCCCATACGACCAGTGGAAAAATACGCAGAAATTTCTGTCGAAACAGTTTATTGGATCATACTTTGCCAGTCATTGCGACCTGGCAATTAAGTAAGAACAAGGAATAAACACATGCGGTTTTTATCCAATAAATATCCTGAAAAAACAGCACTTATCGAGGGAGAGTTAAGCTGTTCTTTTGCGCAATTACGCAATGAAATAAAGCATCAGGCACTGCAATTGCAACAATTACCCAAGGGCATACTGTTGCTTACCGCTAGCCACAGTATCCAGTTTGTTATTCAACTTCTCGCTGCATTCGCGATTGAGAAGCCTGTAGCCCTTATTCCAAATGCCTTAACAGAACAGGAACTGCACAGCAGACTGGCTATTCTGGATACTGCAATGACAGTGGACAGCCAAGGGAATTTATTGGCATTTTATGAAAATAAAACGACCCAACATCATCCGGAATTAGCGTTAATCCTGTTTACATCTGGCACAACAGGCCAGGTAAAAGCAGTCCAATTGTCCGCTAAAAATATTGAAGCAAATTGTCTGGCGGTCATTAAGGCACTGAACTGTTCCCAAATTGAAAGTCAATTGCTCTTTTTACCTCTTTCCTATTCTTATGGACTATTAGGACAACTACTGCCCGGTTTACTGTGCGGTATCACTACCCGGCTGATAGCACAATTTACAGACATAAAAAATTTACTTGAAGACGGCCCCATTCCTCAAATGTGGAGTGGAGTCCCGTCTCATTGGGTAGCCATCAGTAAAATGGCCTCTCTTTATCCAGAAAATACCGACCAAATTGCCGCAATTGTTTCTGCAGGTGCACCCCTGCCTATAACTTTACGAAAGGAACTAAGAAACACATTTCCCCAAGCCATCTTGTACAACAATTATGGTTTAACTGAAGCATCACCAAGAGTCCTCACTTATTCAAGCCAGGATCCCCTTTTTTTTGAACCATATGCTGGTTATCCAGTAGGAGACTGGCAAATAAAGGTATCCGAAGATCACGAATTAGTAATTCAAGGCAGCCAGATGATGTTAGGTTATTTGGGGGAAGATAAAAATGAAAAGATACACAATGGCTGGCTGCACACCGGAGACATTGCCGAGATACTTCCCAACGGATTGGTCGCAATCAAAGGACGGCGTGATACTCAAGTGAACATTGGCGGGGAAAAGGTGAATTTGACTGAAATAGAACAAAAATTGTGTCAAATGGATGGGATTAAAGAAGTCATTGTGTTACCTATAGAGGATGAGCTTTATGGCACCCGATTAATCGCGTGTTTCGAACGAGGTACTCTCCCCGCCAATCGGACGGAGCAACAGCTCTCTGAGCGCATTCAGCAGCATCTACTTCCCAAAAAAGTACCCATTAACGCATGTATTCTGGACTATTTACCACGAAATCCTCACGGTAAACCGGATAGAAAAGCATTGCTGGCAAACAAAATGACTTTTGATCATAAGGAATCACACCATGTTGAGCGATAGAATTCAAAACGCTTTTGAACGAATTGGCCTGGGGAATCTTCCGCAAGACCAGCATGCGCCTCTCGAACAAGGCGGGCTGGATAGCTTGATGCTGGCCTTGTTAATTCTGGAACTGGAGCGTGAGTTTAAAATTAAAATCCCGGTCATCCCCTTGGTAAAAGAACATTATGAAACCAGAGCAAGCATAGAACAACACCTCACCGATCTGGGGGCAAAATGAATCTTTTAATTACCGGAGGTTCCTCAGAAATTGCCCAGGCGATAGCCAAAAGACGTATTCAAATGGGCGATACCATCATTATAACTGCCTCTAATGAACAGAAACTGAAGCAGACCTTGGAACACTATGAGGCTCAAAAAATGGATGTAACGGGCTTTGTTTATGATTTTGCTCATCCAGAAGACTGTGAAAAAGAATTAGATCGTTTAATTCAGCAACCGATTGATGGATTAATTCTTAATGCCTTCACCCGAGTCACTCAACTACGCAAATTGCATGCACTGCCTTACTCTGCAGTGCGTAATTACATTGACACGAATATCAATGGCAACATATGGTTGATCCAAAAAGTCATTTCGTCCATGTTAATTAATAAATTGGGGCGATTGGTTCTTGTTTCAAGTTTGTCATCGATAACTGGAACAAGCCGCTATCCTGCTTATTGTGCAGCAAAAGCGGCGCTGGAAGGATTGTTCTTAAACTTAGCCGTAGATTACAGCGCAAAAAATATATTATCCAATATACTGAGAGTGGGCTTGATTAAAACGTCACGGACAGAACAGTTCTGGAAAAATCCGGCCTATCAGGAAAAAGTATCAAAAATTATTCCACAAGGAACCATGGGAGAGCCGGCTCAAGTTGCAGAAGCAATGGATCCTCTTCTTTCCCTGACTTCGTTCATGACCGGTTCAGTGGTGACCGTAAGCGGCGGATTGCCTTTGATGAGTTCTGAGGGAGTATTGTCATAATGAATTTTTTTCGTGCAGAAAAACCCATATACCTTAAAGGTCCATACGTTGCCCTGCCTGAGCGAGTAATGAGCAATCAGGATGTGCTGAATTGGATGAACAGTACTCAAAACCCGGCCTTGATTGGATTTTCCACCGGAATCAGAAATCGACGCTGGGTCAATGCAGAACAAGCCTGTAGTGATCTGGCGGTTAGTGCTGCTGAGCGGTTGTTCTCTGAAAAACCTGATGAAAAAATTAAAATAACCCAAGTTATTCTTGCAACCATCTCCGGGGATTATATAGCACCGCCTACAAGCCCCCTGATTCAATATCGGCTAGGATTAGAACACGCAGGAGCTTTTGATGTAGGCGCCGCTTGCGCAGGTTTTGTCGTAGGTTTGCATACCAGTGCCGCTCTTGCCCAAGCCAGTTCAGGAGCCGTATTACTCATAGCCAGCGAAATTCGCTCCAAGTTCTTAAATAAGAATAATTTTGCCACCAGTGTTCTGTTTGGAGATGGTGCCGCGGCTTGTAGTGTTTCCCAGGACGTAAAAGACGCTGAATTTCGTTTTCTTGCTTCAGCATTATTTGCGGATGGTGAGGTCAGTGATACCGTTTCAACACCCGCAGGGGGATCACGCTTGCCGGCAGCCTTGTGTACCAATCCGGATCAATTCCATATCACCATACGTGAAAGTACCGCCCTGTTTGTGAAAGCCGTTCATGGAATGGTTGATAGCGCCCAAATGTTTCTGAAAGAACTGGCGCTGAGTCCAACAGATATCGATTGGCTGGTACCTCATCAAGGCAATAAAAATCTGGTTCTGTCGGTTGCAAAACAATTGGGTTTTCCTGTTGAACGAGTCATCAAGACTGTTGAGGAAACAGGTAATACTTCCGGAGCAAGCGTAGGAATAGCCCTCGATGATTTACGAGTCAATTCGCCTATACAATCTGGAGACAAAGTACTTCTGGTCGCCGCCGGAGGAGGAGGAATTGCGGCATGCGCATTACTCGAAGTTGTTTAGACCATTGAGTCCATTCTATTTCATCATGCTTCATCAGCAATTCATCATCCAGAATAGTGCGTCATCCCGAGCATCATAAGAAAGCGCTTCATCCAGACACGAAACGAGCTATATACAGCTTTGTTTCGCCCTGTCATTTTATTGTTGCGTAAAATCGAATAAATTTTTATAGGTATGAAATTTCATTGCATCTTCTTCAGAAACCGGAATCTGGTAGTCTTCGCTCAATATCGCCAACAATTCTACAATTTTCAAAGAATCTAATTGCAAATCCTCTATTAGTGCCGTGTCATCATTAATCTCGTCTGCTTTCGCCCCGGATAATTTACAAACAATTTCTTTTAATTGTGCGTCTGTTATTTTCATAATGTCCTCTTAATTTGAAGGCGACTCGTCGCGAATCGCCAAATAATACCATGCGGCTAATGAAGCTAATCCCAATACCAGTAATATTATAGCCAAAGAAAACTGCCCGAACCCTTTAAATGCAGCAATCCCGCCGCTAGTAAAGGCAGCACTCAAATCCTGCATGCTGGCATACAATGCCCCTGCCGTTCCAGCCATGTTCGGAAATGGATGAAAAGCGCCTGCAAAGGCGTTAATGAACGTAAAGCCAACTCCTGTGCTAAACAGTGCTACAGGGATCATGATCCCCAAAACATGGGTTACTCCAGCCACAGTAAGCAAGAACAGACTTAGTCCGCCTATAATCATCAACAGCACTCCGGTAAGTACCATGTAAGAGATGCCTTTAAGCATCACTAACTGACTGTTTATGATACCACTCACACAAATGGCCCCTGCAATAAAAAAGGTCAATTGCCCAAATTCTAGTGGACTTAAGCCTAATCTATCCTGAAATAAAAAAGGACCAATCGTAAGATATGAAACCAATCCAGCACAAGCAAAGCAGGCACAGAGAGTATAGCCTAAAAAGACTTTGTTGCTTATCAAGGTACGATAATTAGCTCCCATGACCTTTAATTTCGTTGCATCAGGATTAAGATTTTTGTTGGTTTCTGGAAGAGTTATGAGTGCCATGCTCCATACGGCAATGCCAAATACAATTAAAAATAAAAAATTAGCTCTCCACCCGGCATGTTCTTGTATGTATCCGCCCAATGTGGGAGATGCGACCATGATAAAAACGCTCACTATCCCAACGTAAGAACCGATTTTTGCCAGCAGTCGGTCAGTAAACAAATCACGGATTAATGATCGCCCTACGGAATTACAGCACCCAATACCAAACCCCTGTAACAGGCGACCCCAAATTAATACCGTTGTCGAGGGTGCCATAAAACAAAAAATACTGCCAATAATGCTCAACCCCACACCGAACATCAGTGGCGGTTTTCGTCCTATTCGATCCGATAAAGGTCCATAGAACACATGGGAAATACTCAAACCCAACATGAAAAAAGTCAGGGTTAATTGTAGCGTTGCTTCACTGCTCTGAAAAAATTGAGTCATCGCTGGTAAGGAAGGAACATACTGATCCATAGTCATTTGCATCAATGCCATCATGAATAAAATGGTACAAATCAAGATTGGTTTTATATTTTGAGCATTCTGTTTTTGGTGCATCAATTGTCCTTTAAGTGGTATTTCATTATTAATGAAAAATCTGTTTTACAAAGTACTCGCCTTGCAGTTACTTTAAACAGATAAATGAATAAATATCAATATCATGAATTGGATTGACCAAAATCTGTTGACCTTACAAAAGCGAAGAACCACTCCAAAAAACAAAACATAAAGCTCCATTATTGTATAAATTGGCACTTTATACGCTACATCCCTATTTTTTATGCCCAAAAAATAACTTTGGTTCTAATGGGCGGCTGGAACAACTATGTCTCAGTTCAGTAGCCTGGTTTTATGCCCAAACTATAAGCTTCGATTTAGAAGCTTGAGAAACCATGATCCTGTTTGCGAGCAAACAGGCTACAACTCCTATTCTCCCGCGATCACAGCCGCGGGAATTCGCTTGATATGTGAGAATATGCTGCATTTCGAATTTCCGCGGCTCTGACCCTGAGAGATCCTCACAAAAATTAACCATAGTGAGGATTCTCATGGTGCGTGAGAA
>NZ_AUHS01000030.1 GCF_000423305.1 Legionella moravica DSM 19234
CACATCGCCGGCCACGCTAAACTGAGTCACACTCACCACACCGTCCACGCTGCTGGTACCCGTCAGCACATTACCGTTTAAAGTGGTGTCTTCCGCCGTACTCAACACTTCATTCGCATCACTAAAGGCATCATCAACAGGCGTAACCTCGATACTCAAAGTCGAGGTATCATTGCTGCTGCCATCACTCATGGTGTAGGTCACCACAGGAACCGCCCCGTTGTAATTGGCTTCCGGGATAAAACTAAAAGCACCATTGGCATCGATACTTAAAGCGCCTACACCGGCAATAGTCGCCGTATCGCCTGCATTATAGGTAGACGGATCGCCGGCCAGGCTAAATTGAGTGACACTCACCGTACCGTCCACGCTGCTCGTTCCGGTCAGCACATTACCGTTTAAAGTCGTGTCTTCCGCCGTACTCAGTACTTCATTCGCATCACTAAAGGCATCATCAACAGGCGTAACCTCGATACTCAAAGTCGAAGTATCATTGCTGCTGCCGTCACTCATGGTGTAGGTCACCACAGGAACCGCGCCATTGTAATTCGCTACCGGGATAAAACTAAAAGCACCATTGGCATCAATGCGTAAAGTACCTACTCCGGCGAGGATGGCCGTATCTCCAGCAATGTAAGTTGTCGGATCTCCGGTCACACTAAATTGCGTCACGCTAACCAGTCCATCCACACTGCTCGTTCCGGTCAGCACGTTGCCATTTAAAGTGGTGTCTTCCGCCGTACTCAGTACTTCATTCGCATCGCTAAAGGCATCATCGACTGGAGTAACGTCTATGCTCAAGGTTGAAGTATCAGTACTGCTGCCATCGCTTAAAGTGTAGGTAACGACTGGAACCGCGCCGTTGTAATTGGCTGCCGGAATAAAGCTAAAAGCACCATTGGCATCAATGCGCAAACTGCCTATTCCGGTTATGGTGGCTGCATCTCCAGCAGTGTAGATTGCAGGATCCCCTGCCACGCTAAATTGCGTGACGTTGACCGCACCATCTACACTGCTCGTTCCGGTAAGTACATTGCCATTTAAAGTAGTGTCTTCAGCAGTACTCACTACCTCATTGGCATCGCTAAACGCATCATCCACTGGCGTGATATTTATACTCAAAGTGGAGACATTGCCGCTGCTGCCGTCACTTAAGGTATAAGTCACTAAAGGAACCGAGCCGTTGTAATTGGCTGCCGGAATAAAATTAAAATCGCCATTGGTATCAATACGCAAACTACCAATTCCAGCAATAGTAGCCGTGTCTCCAGTAGCGTAGGTTGCTAAATCACCCAAAATAGTAAACTCAGTAACAGTCACTGTGCCGCCATCACTGCTCGTACCTATCAATACATTACCATTCAAAATAGTGTCTTCAGCGGTACTCAATACTTCATCTGCGTCGCTAAAGGGATCAGCCACTGGAGTGACACCTATGCTCAAGGTTGAGGTATCGCTGCTGCTTCCGTCGCTCAGCATGTAGGTAACTAAAGGAACGGGACCATTGTAATCAGGGGCAGGTATAAAACTGAAATGACCATTTGCATCAATACGTAAAGTACCTACTCCAGCAATAGTAGCCATATCTCCGGCATTATAGACAGTCAGATCACCTGCCACACTAAAATGAGTAACACTCACTGCACCATCCACACTGCTAGTACCCGTCAGCACATTGCCGTTTAAATTGATATCTTCAGCGGTACTCAATATTTCATTAGCATCACTAAAGGCATCATCAACAGGAGTGATGTCTATACGCAATGTATTAGAGGTTGGGTCGAGATCAATACCTCCATTTAAAGTTCCGCCGTTATCCTGAACCTGAAATGTAAATTGAACGCTGCCATTGCTATTTGCTAGAGGAACATAAACAAGGGTATTGGCATTTATTGCTGCACCACTGATAATTTGCCCGGGAGTGACCATCACTCCATTCAAATAAAGTGCACCTTCAACTGGAAGCGAATTAATTTTAACCGCAAGCAAAGTGTTAGCAGAGGAATCATCCGGATCAGTAAAACCAAAATCAGTTGCATTAATAACAATTGGAGTATCTTCAAGAGTGGATATGTTTTTGTTTGTGCCCTCAGGGGCATCATTAACCAAGCCGACATATAAAGATAAAGTACTATTGTTTTCTGTAGTTCCATCTGAAATGGTATAGGTCGTATTTGGAATTGAACCACTGTAGTTATGCAGGGGATTAAATATGTAGTTTCCATTAGCAAGAATGGTTAACTGATCTCTGCCAAGAATACTTGCTGTCTGTCCTGCTTGATATAATGTGGGATCACCATCAATTCTAAACTTGGTAACGTATACAACATCCCCTTCTGGGTCCTTATCATTAACTAACACATTGCCCATAAGGACGCTGTCTTCAAGCGCTACGCCATTATCAGGTAGTACGTAAGGAGAGTCATTTGTGCCATGAATATTTACCGTTAGCTGTTGTATAGTGCCATCTTTCGCTACAGCGTCAAAGGTCACAACGCGCACTTCACCTGCTTTAAGCGAATCAACTAAGAGACTGTTATGATTCAATTCATAAGTCCATTTACCAGAAGTATCCAGGGTAAATGTACCCAGTGCCCCTGAAAGATTTCCAGGAATAAAACCATTGATACTAGAAATTTGGGCTTCAAACTTTAGTGTTCCAGGAAGGGAATTATTTACACCACCCAACTCCGTTACATCACCTTTAAAAATTCCACTAATTATCGAATTAGGTATAGAAATGTTGGGTATAACCAAAGCCTGATTTGAATCGTTTATCTCTGATACTGGCTTGAATACTGTGGCCTGTGGATTTATTGTTGATTTGAAATCATCAAAATCCTCAAATAACAAAGGTGGCGGGATGAATCCAGAAGATATTAATCGGTTACTGAAGAGCACATCCAAATAAAAAGGTTCTTTGACCGACTCTGTTTTGTCAAAGTATGCTCCAGAAGCAATCAGTTTATTTACAAAAACAGAGATATGGTTGTATTCACCGAATAAACCTTGAATAACTGCTTGATTCGAATTTAATATACCGGGTTTTAAAGCAAGCGAAATTCCATCTAGCGAGAATGGTTTGTTTAAAGCCAATTCTTTGGGTGGATCATGGGTGATTTGTATGTATGCCTCACCGCTTAATAAGGTAAGAACATCACCGTGATAAAGAGGGGCACCAGATTTAACGATACGAGCGTCTCCATCTGCGTTGACCTTTTCAAGTACGCCGTTTAGGACTCTTACAACACCAATAGCGACTTGTGATAACATGCCATATCCCTATATAGGCTGGTGTGCTTCCTTTAATAATAGAACAAAAAACATTCAATATGTAAAATTGGAATCACAAGCCACTGATAGTTAGTACAATTTTTGATCTATTCAGATTGCCTCAAAAAGTACATCCATCAGCTTCATCTCAGTTCAATCTAAACTATTTGATCATAAGATTAAAAAATCTTGTTATAGCCTCTCAAAGAGGCCTTGATTCATTTTGGGAGTAATCATGTGCCCCTTTCATTTATTTAACCGAAGAACAAGCTCTGCTCGAATCAGGCCTGACGTGAGGTTCGGATAAAAACCCGACTCGCTCATCTGGATTAAAAAAACTGGATGAAAACAAAGAATCAGAATATGAAGTCTCGTGGAGATGAGGCACCAGTTTCAGGCTTACTATTGCATCCTGTACCTCCTCTGGCAGTTCCTTTGTTAGATAAGCTAATTGATGATTCGCTAGCTTCATATCAAAGGAACTGATTTTTTCATCAAGGAAGCCATACCGCAACCCTGTAAAATTAACACCAAGTGCCTTTGCTGCATCGGACATACGCTCCAAATGTCTTTTTTTATCATCTAACATTACAATATGTGCAGGGTTTTTTGGACATTTTTTCATGAATTCTTGCCACACTGTTCCTTTATTTTTCCCATTACAAAAAATAATTCCTTGCTCATAAGAGTCATCGCTCACATCAATACAGTTTCTAGAGAAATCAATTCCAATACCCGCCAGTTGAAGAACCGTAGATTGTTTTATCGTGATGTCGCGTGCTGTCAGTGCCAATACAGGTATCCCTATATCTTGAAGAGCCTTAATGATACTGATCATTCCAGGTTCTACTGCCCTGGTGACAGTGTGAGCTTGAACAGCAGAATATATCAAGAGCGTTAATCGCATAGCTTCTCGTGGTTCAGGAAGAGTCTTAAGGGCATAATCAGCCAAGTAAGTAAACCATTGATCACTTCCTAACTCCAGAGTTGATTCCATAACCGTATTATCCAGGTCAAGGACAAACCAGGTATCATAGCTGATAGTCCTTAAAGCCGATTTAATCGTTTGAACTTCCTGGATATCTTGCTTGTGTCTTTTTGGAGGGCTTGAGAAAAAGGGATGCAATCCTCGAGGAAATGCTGATTTTAAAAAATCGGCTCTGATTAATAACTCAATTCGCTCCAGCAGTTCGATATTTTCTTCATAAGCCTCCAAAACTCCATTGATTAAATCAGATTGATGAGACGAAGCAGTAGGATGTGAGGAATAGGTCCTTGCTTCCTTTAGTTGATTTTTAAAATCAGACAAAGTGCCCCAGCAACCTTGTTCATAAAATACTCGACCAAAATTTCGCCTGATTTTATTTTCAACTTTTACTGTATCACTTAAAACGATACCATCAAGATTGTCTAACGCAGCAACCCAAAAACTTTGTGCGTTCGCTCCTCGTTTTCCTGAGAGACTTTGAACGGGTAATTGTATTAACCGATTTAATAAATGATGATCTCGTCCCTCTTCCTTGCGCAAATCCACACCGTGTTCCTCACGTGTTTCATGAAGGGCAGTGACCAAGGGATTTTCAGCATAAACTTCAAATTGATGCTCCATTAAGCGAGTGACAATGTCTTGATAAATTTGGTCTCTAAACAGTTTCCCAACGAATTCTGCTAAAAAATCATACTCCAAATCAGGGAAAGGTTTTCCTACCTCCAAAGAAAAACGTCGTTCATCTTTGATTACATGAATGTCTTGAGTTCCTGCAGGTAATGTAATAGTAACAGGTCCTACACGGTTTGATCTGACGCATCCCCAAATAATATCATTCCCTTGGCGTATGTAAGGTAAAATGCCGCAACGCATGGTTGGAACCGGGTATAAACCATGTTCATTTTTTTCTAAGCGAAGAAGTGGATAATGACGGGTATGCTTTAGTTCGATAGTTCTTAGCATTTATGATCTTCCTATTCTTAATATTAAGTTTTAGAAAGCAACATCCCTATCACCAGCATTCTTTCAACAGTTATTGTTCAGGATAAAACAGTTTCAGACTAAACGCCCCAGGTTCAGGAACACTCCTAAACGCGCCTTCATCATGTTCTTTGTGGACAGGCTATGGGCAGACAGATTATACCTTCTGCTTTATATTCTGTTAATACATTATTCATGAGGAACCCACTCAATATACTGCCCCCAAAATGAACTTGGGGATTCATCAAATATCAGCTACATTTTAAATAAACGCGAAAACTAGAGGGAAACCCTATGAAACAATTCATTTTTTGTATTTTAATCACCATGTATGGAACGGTTCTTTCTTATGCCTCAGTCAACACCGTGACATGTTCTATGGAAGAAATGAACGATCCTATTTCTTTTGTTATACCCCACAAAAAAAGTACAGTCCCTTCCGTTGATTTTGATTACCCCATTAAAGTCATTCAATTCAGCCTGAGACCCAATAATTTGCTTCTTATTGCTGTGGATCAAGATGACTATTCTCGCCCAAGACTATTTATTTCTGCACAATTTGATAAAAAGAGTAAAACCTATATTGGACAATTTATGACTGATTCTGGAGGTAATGAAGTTCAATTGGATAATGGTGTAATACACTGCATGGTGAAAAGCGCACCAAATTAAAAAAGAACTAATAAAATGAGCCAGGCCTATTCGAGTGTAATGATAATTCATTAGATACCTAAAGCGAACGAGGCTCTTTGACGGCGGCTACCATTGTCCGTGTTCGTTTGCAATTTAAAGAATTATTTGCTGGCTGAAACAGTCCATAGGAAGATACAGCAGAAGACGACGATGATGAGGAGGAAGATGCTTCTGTCCCTTGCGCACTAGCTGGTATATCGTGCTTTATTCTTTTAACTGATTCCTGACTCAATCTGTTGTCAATATAAGAACGCTTGGCACTGCTATTATTCTGTAGTGTTGGATTAGCTTTTTTGAATTTTTTTGCAAACATCATCAGATCTCTAAAAGTTGGACGAGGGGTCAATTCTTTTTCAGCTGCCAAGTGTTGATTTTTTTTAAATGCCGCAGTTAAATCATATGCCGTTTGATTGCCATAACCTTTTTGTTCCAGAATAAATTGAATTTCTTCAGCCGGATAATCAGATAAGGTCAGCGTGATCATTCGTCGTGAAAGAGCATTACCAAGGGTCCTTCGTCCTGCCATAGTATTTGGATTTTGTGTCCCAATAAGCATAAAACCAGGACGTGTTGGACGATTCCCATTTAAATCACTACCCATCAATAATGAATTTAATAATCGTTCCAGCATGGTGGAACTATTG
Organism: Legionella moravica DSM 19234; assembly: GCF_000423305.1. GTDB lineage: Bacteria > Pseudomonadota > Gammaproteobacteria > Legionellales > Legionellaceae > Legionella > Legionella moravica. Next base: position 6,580 of record NZ_AUHS01000030.1, read on the forward strand.
ATTTCATCAATTACAACAATCGCACCTTGATTAAATGCTTTGAGAAGCAAAGATTCCTTTTCTGCAACGTCCATGCTGACCGGTATTTTGTAAAAAACAGCTTCTCCTTCTTGGTATTCTATATCCGCCTCTGCTTCTCTAAATCCTTGCTCAATTAATGTTTCAAAAACCAGTTCTGATTTACCAAGACCCGGATCACCCTCAAAAATGATACCACCCAGTCCCCCATAGCGTTGCTCATCATTTACTGCTTGAGTTTTCCGGAATTCATGTAAAGACAACAAATCAGTCAAAAGTTGATGTGCAGGATATCTGGATGGGGTTATTTGAAACTTGACCTTTCGCGAGCCTCCATCATATTGTTGATGTGATGCCTTAATTATTAAAGGTGTTATCGGCTTGAACCTTTCGTGAAACTCTGCTTGATGCTGTTCAGGAACTAATGGTTCTCCAAGGGTATAAGCATAATGTGCAGCGACTTGTTCCGGATCAACCTCTGGGTTATTCCTGAGATAATTAAGCGTGAGTAACGCCATCATTTGCAGCTCCCGAGGAGAAATCAGTATATCGGTGCTGGAGCATTCAACCAGAAATCGATACAGCTCAAGAAATTGTTTGCTCAATTGTTCAATCTGAGGCATTGAATAATGATGAGCGGCAAAAACAGGTTTAATAATTTTTTCATAGAGTAAGGCTGTCGGAAGAGGATCAAAAACCAGTGCATTACCGTGACGCATAAAAAATGCTGGCACTCTCCGCTCACCACCATAGCTCAAAGGATTCGCGGCGCATATCAGTTTATGTCGGGAAGAAAGCACCTTGATTTCGCCATCAATTAACAATGCAGGCGGTTCATTAAACAAGCCCTCAAACACGCTCAATTGACTTCCCTCAAGATTCACTTCATCAAGAAACAAATACCTATAATCATCGGTCTCATTATCATCTATCCAGTTTTTTATTTGATCAAAGCCAACATACAGTTTTTCACCATTTCGAACCAATTCATTCAGAACAAATGTTGTTTTCCCTGCACCAGAAAATCCTGTTAACAGAACATAAGGAGAATGGCATAACAAGGCTCTGATTCTTTGTTGACGATCATCATCATAATTCATAACTTCTTTGGCTGAGGTTAAAGGATTAAGTTCCTTTAATTTTAAAGACTGTGGTTCCAAATTATTAATACCAGCCCAGGCTTGCTTGCTGTCCATTTCTGGAAATGCAAGCCGATATCGTCTTCTTGCACGCAAAGTGATGAATGTATCTGAAATGCCATCATGTGGCAGAGAACCGAAGAAGGCTCTTAAATCGTCTGCACTGACTTTGTGAGTTGTTCTGGGCATAAATTGAAAAGAGTTCTCATTTTGAGTCAGCAGAATTAATTGTCCAGGAGCAGACTCCAATAATTGGCGCTGCATTAATAATGATGCGAGTTGTTGTTCCAATTCTTGAGAACACGTTCCTTTTAACAGAATACGCTTGTTATTTTTTAGTGTATCTTTCAAAAAAGAGGGCTGACGACTGAATTGAAATTCAAGCGTGTCCTTGTTGAGCGAACCACTTAATCTCTCCAATAAATCAGCAGAACTTAATTCAGATACATCAAGTACCAAGCAATCAGGTTGAAAACTCAATATCAGTGCCTGAGTATAATCAGGGTCGTTACTGACAATAACCTCGGTATGCACTTCTTGACGCTCAACCCATGGAGTAGTTACTGAACTGAGCGTCTCTACAGACACGTGAAACTCATCAGGAAGAACAACTCCTGGAGAAATACTGACATACAAATAGACTTGATAGCATTCACATTCAGTCAATAATCGAGCCCATTCATCTACAGAAATTGTATGAGTTAAACAAACAGAGAGTGCCCCACCCTGATTAGTCTCAATCAAGCCAGGTTTTAGAACCAGACTCTGGTATTCATCACTGAACTGATAATGATTGAAATATTTATAGAGGCTATATGAGTTCAAAATAGTAAGGTCTGAATGTTCAACTGAAGAATCATCACTCACTTGAGAAGATAAACTCGTGTTTGTAATGGAACATCGGTGCATGAACCCGGATAAATCGTATCCATTACTTTCAATCAACTGAAGATTATAAGGAATGGGTAAATTACTTCCTGGAAAGTGAGTTGCCCCAGGATAACAGGCTGCTTGCCAAAACAGTTTAAATTCATCATGATTCCATGGGGCGTTGCGCAATTCAATAATAGTTCCCTCAAGATGAGCCAATGCGCCCTCTTTAAAGCGCAAACGAGTTCCCTCTAAAACCCATGATCCCAGTAGCAACTGTTTCCAGTCACTACTATTGAATAAATTAATAACATGGGCAGATGCTTGCTGTTCAACAAAATGAATTCGATTTATCGATTCAGCCAGACTGACCTCAGACAATGGGTTTTTTTCAACTCGGTTAAATCGTGAATAAAAATCAGAGCCTTGATAACAATCTGGTTTATTGATATTTATAAGGCCAAAAATCAGTGTTGTTTCAGGAACCGCAACTCCATCTGCACATCGTTTTTTATCCAAAAGACCATTAAATCGGACTAAATCTTCAACTGAAAACGTGTCGTAGTTCACAATCAAAATTGAAGGAAGACTGTTGTTATGACTTTTGATCAAAAAGTCGTAAAACGCGCCTCCAGGACCTCTTTGTAATGTACCTTGATGTCCATTGCGTTGAATAAAAGGAGCGGAGCAGATTAAATCCTGTGGAGAATGAGCATAATAAACCGAATAATTCCTGTTTTTTACGATTAGTTCCAAGGCAAGACGAAACGCATTAAGCGACTGAGTTGAACCAAATTCAATCAGTGTATTTTTAATTCTGTCTCCTTGAATCAAGTACTCGCAATAATCCTGTGTTGACAGCATTTGCACAACTGGCCTATACCATGTTTTCAGTTCGTTCTTAAAATAATGTTTATTACCGGCTCCCCTCAAAACATCGTGCAATACATCGTATAAGCTGTGTTCAATTCCTCTTACCTGACAACCCAGTACAGGAGGAAAATCAATAGGAGCATTTAAGGCAGAGTAGCTTGGCAATTGACTTGTCAGGAGCTGAATGCATTCGCTTTTTTGTTGCGGGGTCAATAATTTCACACTCTTGGTTAATAATCGCCGGTAATCAACAGGATGCTTTTGGATGAATTGTGCCAGTAATTGATGTGTTAATGTTGCAGCTCTTGGTGAAAATAATCCTTCATACCAGGCTGGAACACCCTTCATAGTTCTCAGTAAAATGCCCTGAAGAGCTTCAGGGCTGTATGCTTGGTCGGGGCCTAACAGTTGCAAAATATCTTGATAATTTGATGATTCACATAAACTCAGAAGTCCACCTTTTTGGATAAAAGCATCAGAATTTTCAATTTGGGGCACTAATAGTTCATTGACGGTTTCTATCGACACCTGTGTTCCCAATGACCGTTTAATGTATTTTGCTAAATTATGACGGGGTACTGTTTGAGCACCTTCGATTGAATTGGGATCATAAAATTGCCATTGATCTTTATCGATTCGTTTTATAGCGATAGCATGCCAGGGATTAAAAAGCCTGCATCCTGATTTAAGAAATGAATTAAAAGAATCTATTTTTTGCTTTCGCTCCAGATTCTTGTTGCTGAATAACGAATGACTCACTTTATCTTCAGATCTAAGCGGCTCCAGGATAAAGTCCACCCAGTTATCACCATCCAGTTCATGGATAGGAACAGAGGGTACACTTTGGTTCTCTATTTGCTCTAAATTAGCTCCAATAAAGGTTAAGGGTATGGCAGAAGATCTCCCAGACAGATGATTTTTTACCAACTCCCAAAGCAATTCAAATTGTTCAATTAAAACCTGATTCAACGAGGATAAAGTACCATCCCATTGCAATATCCTCGCTTCAAACTGTTTAAATTCTGAAAAATGTAACTGAGTAAATAACTGGGTTAAGGGCGTACATATTCCATCCATTATTTTAGGAATAAAAACAACATCCTTTTGTTTTAATGTAAGGTACTGCGCTAATTGTTGAACGATCATGGACTGGCTTAATGAACCGTTCGGTTTAGTGTATTGAAAAATATAGTCTTTAGCTGTTGGAGTGTGATTTAAAAAGGACCGATAATTATGAAAAGAAATTGACTGTTGATAGAGAGTCCGTTCTGGTTCAGAAGATTGGGACGCCTTCCTGTTACAAGTAAGAAATTTTACAGAAACCCCCATTCTGTTCATTTGCTCTATGTATACCAGAGGTCTGTAAGGATCCTCTTCCAATGTAATGGTCTTTAACTGGCTTAAAAAAGGAACAAGATGAATAAGATTTTTCTCTATTGTCCGTGATGTTGCTTCGATGAGCGTGAGTGAGTGCAATCGAGAGAGGTTTTTAAATTTGGAATGATTTTGAAAGAAATGATTTTTTTTACCATCTGTTATTGAATAAAGCACTAAATATTGAATATTAGGAGCGCAAGCAAAAACGTTATTCAATTCATCCTCATTCAGAACACAATATCCCAAATGCAACATTTCCAGTTGGCTTAAAACAGGAAGATCGTCCGTACAGCCTGATAATGATAATGACTGAAGAGACATGCTCTTGAGGTTGGGATTGGTTAAAATCAAATGTTTTAATTCATCTGTTTTAAATCGTATATTACTCAGATGTATCTCATTGAGGTTTGATAGATTCCATTTCTTGATTTCATCATGACTCCCACCTGCAGGATTGGAGTAGATAAAGCTTTTCAGTTCAGGGCAGCAAAGAACAAGCTCATTCAATATGCTCTTGGGCATAGTAACATCCCGTAAACTAAGCAGATTAATGCTCAAATTCTTTGGAGTAGAACCATCAAAAAGAGTACCCCCTTCTATTACTGATGAACTTAACTGGAGTATTTTTAGCTTTGGAAAAGAAACAATGATTTGTTTATATTGCTGGGTAGTGATTCTGGAATTTATGATCTCAATTGAAGTCAGGTTTTTATTAAAGGATTCAAACAGTTCCTCCTGATTTAGATTATCTATTGAAACGTTCTCCAAATTCGGAGCAGCCGCCATTAAATGACGAATGCTCTCGCTACTGGCTATTCTCCTTATTGCAAATACCATTAATTCTGGCATTACGGGAAGAGGAGCAGTTATTGGTTTTATTCTATCATCACAGCCTAAGAAAGTGATAGAAGGTGCCAAACGTTGATATTCTGGATTATGAAAACAAATATGTATCGGCTTCATATTAATGCTGAGATCGGGAAACCTCTTGAGAATCTCCTGAACTAGCAGGTTATTTTGCACATTTTGCTTATAAACAATCAATTGTTGTAACGAAGGTTGCGTAATCCTGATAAAAGAAAAGAAGGGGTCGTGCAAGTGTAAAGGAAGACGACGAAAATAATTAATATCTAAACGACGTATCGACGGCACCGCATCCTGCTCAATAAGACACGAAATCCAGTGATCATCCAGTACAAACAATTCATCGATAGAACACCCCAGCATGATGCTCGATTCATTAAGAATCTTATTTACATGAGTAAAGCTTTGCTTTGTATTGTGTCGTTCATCCAAAAAATGACCAAGATTAGATTGAGTTACTACTTGTAACGAATCTTTATGCCGAAAATATAAAGTAAATCCTTGGTCGAGGAGCTCATTGAATGCTTCTTTCACGATCCGGGTTTTTCTCTCAGTCCAATATGAAATGGTCCAATCCTGGACAATGAGTTTTTTCTGTTTTTTAACCTGTTTGATTGGCTTTATCCAATAAGCGTCCTGGCATTCAATCAAACGCATAACAGACAAATTTCCAGTAGGTGTTCGTGTATACTCCGGACTTTGCTGGGTTTGAGTATAATAGAACTCATTAGGTATCAAATTCTTAATGTTCAACTCCGCAATACAATATACGAGCACAATGCGCTCTATTTTAACCGAGGTACTAAATCAATTCAAATCGACATTAATTTGTTCATTATTTTGCCCGTCATTGATGCTTGTATGTACCAATAAACGGCTCAATAGCCTTTTTTTTAAAAAAAAGCCGCACAACTGATTATATTTTATACAGACAATTGGTATAATGAATTAATTATTCTAATTATCGAGTTAAAAATGCTTTTATTCAGTACAGCAAAACCAAGGGTAACCTTCAAAACGTTAAATCAGGTAAATCCTGATTCATTTGGGCCTTGTTTAGAATTGGTCACCAAATGGTTTACACAGGAGTGGGGTTACATTCATGACAAAGTTGGCGGCACATATAAAGAACTCGAACAAGCCATTGAAGATCGTATGCAATACCTGACAGAAAATGCGGATCGAATCCATTTGGCGTTTTATGACGAACTTGTTGTTGGCGCATTTCGAATAGAGAATAAAGAATTTGTAAACGAACTGCTAGAAGATCAAGCCAATAATGGGTGGCAAGATAAGCTAAAAACGAATGAAATATGGTTCATCTATGTCGATCCAATGTCTCGTGGTTTAGGTGTTGGACGTCAAATTGTCCAGGAAATTAAATGCCTTTCCGGACAAGAGAACGCTAGTATTGTTTTACTGGAGACCTTAAAACCTAATTTAAATCGCTTATACACCTCTGAAGGTGCGGAGCATATATGTGACAATGCTCTGGATAGCAATCCTACTGAAGTACTAAGAATAAAACTGTAATATACACTCAGATTCAGAGGAATATAAATTAAATATAATTAAACAGCGTTAATCCTTGAATTCGGACGAAACTTTGTTGTGCAATCTGTAAATTCAGGACTTGAATGTTAAATTGTGTTGCTACTTCTATAGGATCGATTTCCCGAAGCAATTTTAAGGCTGCTTCACTGGTATCGAGTAAAGTTTTATTCGCATTATCAGCACTGTCTAATTGATTGAGACGAGCACCCAAGTCGGCCTGAATTTCAGAAATATGAGAAAACGCAGCATCTAACTGAGCCAATAATTGATTGTTTTCAGTTTTTGTCGCTGCTTTTTCAACCGGTGTTTTATAAGGTTGATTTAAATTCGTTATCATCCGTTGAACGGTGGAAAACATCGATTCATTCTGGGCCGGAGCAATTTCGAAAGCATCACCAGCCTGAGGCGCACCCGTTATCGTCATATCCATACCATTAAAGGAAATTACAGATCCCTCATTATATAAAGGAGCATCATCAGGTAATCCTGTTGGTGGAATAACATTCCCGCTTGCCGCACCACTAACCATAACGACTAAATTACCTTGAGTGTTGAGAGCAAAACTCATCGTATAAGTATCGGATACGTAAGCAAGTGGATCAACGACTGAACCCGTGCTGACTACCCCCGTGCCCGTATTGGGAGTAGCAGTTTGTTTTACTGTAAACGTACCATTACCATTGGGTATACGCATAAACACATTATCACCAGTGTCGTTCATGGCTACTTGCAGGCTATGAGTCACAGCCTGAAATCGCTGAGTACTGTCGCCATTATATACAAACTGTCCTGAGGAGTTTATAGAAATGGGCTGAACAAACGACTTTCCTCCACTGAACATGTAATTACCGTTAGAATCCTTTGTATTGGCATAATCCTGGAGCTGACCCAAAAGGTTTTTAGTTTCAACTGATAATGCTTTTCTATCCTCTTCAGACATTGCATCATTACCTGCCTGAATTTGGATTTCTCTCAAACGATTTAAGGAATGAATGGCATCAGTTAATATTCCCTCTTCCAAGCTAAGAGCACTTTCCGCAGACTGCCTATTTTTTTGCAATAATTCTGTAGCGCCTATACGATGATTCATTAATTCAATTTGAGATGAAGCTACCGGATCATCCGATGGTGATTGAACTTTTAGGCCACTGGATTGCTGGCCTTGCAATTTCATTACTCTTGATTGCAAATCCAATAAATTATTTAACCCGGTTTGATACATTTGATTGGTAGAAATTCTCATTTATCACCTCACCATATCGAACAACATGCTCATCATCTGATTGGATATTTCCAAAAGCTTCCCGGCTGCTTCATAGGCCTGTTTAAATTTAAGGAGATTCACTCCTTCCTCATCCTGGTTCACACCGCTTTTACTTTGCCAAAAATCCAGCGCTTGTTTATGTAATACATCGGCAGATTCAGAACTTAGTTGAGCTTGTTTGGTTTGTCCGCCAACTTCTGCCAATAAATTGGCATATCGGTCAAAAAGACTTTCAGTACCATTGGATAAAAATTTGTCCTGCTGGATATTGGATAAGCTTAAACCATTACGGTTATCACCCGCTGAGCCTGAATTATAATTAGCAGTAAATTGATCACCTGATTTAGGAATACCCGATACCACTACAGAATAAGATGGGTTTACACTATCAGGTATCTGAATCGTATTATTGGTATTGGGTACAAAAGCAACTGGACCTGTTGTGATACTGTCCGTTACATTGACCAGGTTGTATTGTGTGTCCGAGATAAATTCAATTCGGTACTCTTTACTAACTCCTGTAGTGTTGTATACCGTTCCTAAAGCAATTTGCCCCTGCCCTGTATTATTCAGTGAGGCTTGGGTGCTTACAGATGATGCCAGGGCTATTTCGCGTGGATCATTAATTTGCAAAGCCAAATCTCGCCCAGCTCCACGAGTTGGAATTAAGGTAAAGCGATCGTTATCAGAAAGATGTGTCGTATCATCAACTGTGATCGTCATGCCCTCAAAAACCAGTTGCCCTGCTGGTGGAGCAGGTGGTGTATTTGTCCAGTTTAAGAGCGTAGAAGTTCCATCGGATTTACGAGTTACTCGTACCTCATTCGTCAAAGCATCGGTGACAACCAAATCGTAATCACTCAGTTTTGTTTGTGAAATATCCGATATGGCCACTGATAAGATGCCTGTGCCTGTATTGGTTGATGGAGTGACAACCCGGTTTAGTTGTTGTGCAGAACTATTATAATCAGTAAAAAAATCTTTACCGATTTGATTATTCAAATCCACGCCCAATTTATGTTGGGCATTAAAGGTTTGCGCCAAACCAATGGCCATTTGTCCTATCATTTGACTGGCCTGGCTAATCACTTCACTCTCATAATCCATTAATCCGCCAAGCATACCTGTAGTTAATCTCGAGGTAATATCAATTTGACCGGTTCCATTATCCAAATAAACCTTTGTTCCCGAAACAGTTGAATTTCCCGAACCTACAACCAAATCCCTTTGTTCTGTCCCTGACACCAACATATCACCAGTTGCAATTCCGACACTGATCGTGCCATCGCCTTGATCAAAAATAGACAAACTAGTGTATTGAGACAATTCTTTAAGCAACTCATCCCTTCTATCAAGTAATTCTGGTGTATCAGGGGTGCTCATCAACTGTTTATTTATAGCAGCAATGTCTGTCGTCAGTTGATTAATTTGTCGGACTGCACCTGAAATTTGAGCCGTTGAATTCTGTTGATACTCATCCAGTTTGTTTTGTATGGAATTAAATTGTTGCACTAATAATTGGCTTTGTTTAATTGCCACACTTCTTGAGGAAATACTGTCAGGAGCACTGTTTAATTGGCCTAAAGCATCAAAAAACGACTGTAAAGAAGTAGAAATGCTCGTTCCATCCTGAGACAATAATTTATCTATTTGAATCGCTTGATTATAGAAGGTATCAAATTGCGATTTAAGGCTTAAGGTAGATCTGACCTGTGAATTTGTAAATTGATCAACATTTCGGTCAATTGAGGCAACAAACACCCCGCTACCGATGTAAGAACCTGCAAAACGTTGAGAAGGCCCAGGAGTAAATTGAATAGTCTGCCGGGTATAACCTTTAGTAGTCGCATTGGTAATATTATTTCCAGCGACTTGGAAGGCACGTTGGAATGCACTTAAGCCAGTATAAGCAATATTCAGTATGGACATCTTCGTTCACTCCCTAGACTAATGCATTCAATTGTTCCAAGCGTTATACCTGATCTGCGAATCCACATCGTTGTATTGCCTGATTCAATTCGTCGCCATGATAAATAGACAGTATTTTACTTCCATAATTTGGATCCGTTGCATATCCGGCTTTATGAAGCTCCTGGACATAGGCCTCTGGATCTCCCGCATTTGCCAGTGCATTCTGGTATCGCTCACTGCCTTTAATTAATGAAACATAATCATTAAAACTGTGTTCAACAGACGGGTATTTGCGAAACGACGCACTCATATTAATAGGTGTATCGGCAATATACTCAGTTGTTTTAATTTTAACCGATTCAAACCCCTTACTGGATCCGGTTTTTACGTTAAATAAATTATTACTGCTAGACCCATCTGCATCCTTGGCTACAAATTTTCCCCAACCGGTTTCAAGAGCAGCTTGAGCGATAAGCACTTTAGGATCAAGTCCCATTAACGAGGCTGCCTGCTTGGCCATTGGCCAAATCGATTTAACAAAGTCATCAATGACTGGCGTTTCTGTGCCCTTTTGTGCTTTAGAATCTACCGATCCGCTCAGTGGACGTAACGAATCAGTACTTCCTGTTTTCATGCTATCTGCTTGATTTCTGCCAACCGTACCTTCTAATTGTCTGGACAGCATAGCGGCTAAACCTACTCCACCTGAATCTGCTATATTTTTAGCATATTGCCCATCCAACATTTCCTGAAAAGTAGCTTCATTCTTGCCGCTGAAAGGACTGGACTCATCAAGAAAATGTTGTCCCATACGCATACTTTTCAGCATGGATTGCAAAAATATCCCTTCAAATTGCCTGGCAACTTCAGGTAAGGCCTTTTTTTCATCCTGATTAGCCTGGACTTTCAATTCATTCAAGCTTTGAAAATCACTGACAGCTATTCGATCTATTTTCATTTCCATCACCTGTTCTATACATCTTTAAATTACGATTAATGTAGCATTCAAAGCGCCAGCCTGCTGTAAGGCTTCGAGTATGGAGATAACATCCGCCGGAGTTGCTCCTACAGCATTGATTCCTCGAACGATATCCTTCAAAGTAGTTCCTTTGGGAAGCACGAAGGCATGATTACTCTTTTGCTGAATGTTAACCTGAGATTGCTGTGTTGAAACCGTTCGTCCCCCGGCAAATGCATTGGGCTGGCTTATTACCGGAGTCTCGGTGATACTGACCACGAGATTTCCATGAGATACAGCCGCTGATTTAACAATCACGTTACTGGAAATAACAACCGTACCAGTCCTTGAGTTAATGATAATTTTAGCAACGGGTTCTCCTGGCGTGAACTCTATATTCTCCAGGACAGAAACATAGTCTACCCGTTGAGATAATTTTTTCGGTGCAGTTACTGTAACCGAAGTAGCATCGAGAGGCCTTGCTGTACCTGGTCCCATCATTTCATTAATGGCATCGCTCATCCGTTTTGCAGTAGTAAAATCAGGGGCATGCAAATTATAGGTTAATGTTTTTGAGAAATAAAAAGGATTAGGAATGTCTGCTTCAACGGTAGCTCCATTCGGGATTCGTCCTCCGCTAGGAACGTTGACTGTGACACTGGAACCATCGGAACCCGCTGCGCTGATACCAGAAACAACAACGTTACCCTGTGACATGGCATATACACGACCATCCGCTCCTTTTAATGGGGTAAGTAATAAAGTTCCCCCGAGCAGACTTTTAGAATCACCAATGGATGAGATATTCACATCCAGTGTTTGCCCTTTTTTCATAAACGTAGAAAGACTGGCTGTAACCATCACTGCAGCAATGTTTTTAGAATTTAGTCTAATGCCAGGGGGAATGTTGATACCCAACTGAGTTAACATATTGGCGAAAGTATCTTCGGTATATTTAGTTCCTGATTTATCACCAGTACCATTTAATCCCACAACCAATCCATAACCAACCAACTGGTTGGTTCGGACTCCAGACAAAGTTGCTATGTCTTTGATCCGTTCAGCAAAAGCTGAACTAAAGATCAAATTCATTACTATAAACCATGTAATAACCAGCAGTCGCCGCATTACAGTTCCTTGTTAATTGCCTTTTAAAATTAAGTTGGGAATAACGGACTCCAAAGGAATCGAGCAAACCAACCCTGAGCATTCGTATTATTAACTTGTCCCGTTCCCCCATAAGATATTCTGGCATTCGCTACTCTATCTGAAGTAACCGAATTATCCGCTCTGATATCCTGAGGTCGAACTATACCAGAAAGTTGCACGTATTCATTGCCTTGGTTAATTTTAACCCATTTTTCACCCTGTACTACCATATTTCCATTAGCCAGGACTTTAGCGACGGTAACTGAAATGCTACCCGCCAATCGATTATTCTGAATGGACTTGGCATCACCAGTAAATTTCCTTTGGTTGCTCAGATCAAAATCCATGCTGTATCCACTACCCAATGAAATGGGTCTACCCAGAAACAGGTTATTGGTCACTTGTTCCTGATCATTTTTCTTTTGCGTTGTCGATGCATTTTTTTGAGCATCAGTACGTTCAACCAGGAAAATAGTCAATATATCACCAGGATGCCTTGCTCTTGGTGTTTCAAAAAGGGGTAAAGCTGTTTCACTACTGTAGATGGCTCCATTGGCTTTTCGTAGTTCTTTAGGATCCGGGCCAGTGGGATAAGTTGGAGCGTACTCAGGGTTTGTTCCAGGAGTCGGTGGATTAATTGCTTCACACCCGCTCAACAGAAGCACTGAAAAACAAGTTGCAGCTAATTTTAGAGTTTTCATGACACTAATCCGCTTATAGAGTTTGTGTTAAATACTGCAACATACTGTCGACAGTCTGAATGCTCTTTGCGGTAATTTCATAACTTCGTTGAGCCTGAATCATATTCACCAACTCTTCAACCACATTCACGTTAGATGCCTCAAGAGAACCTTGAAGCAAGGTTCCCAGTCCAGAGTTACCGGGATTATCGGTTTGAGGGGTTCCACTGGCAGCTGTTTCAGTAAATAAATTTTGCCCTATGGGTTGAAGACCTGCATTATTAATAAAGTTGGTTAACTGGATTGTTCCAATTACTGACGGGGTATTATTTCCAGCAACGGTGGCACTTACCGTTCCATCTGTTCCAATTGTAATGCCTATTGTTTGCGCAGGAACGGTTATGGCAGGTTGAATGGGGTATCCATTACTGTTAACAATCTGTCCTGTATTGTCTGTCTTTAGGCTTCCATCTCGTGTATAAGCCTGAGTACCATCCGGCATCAGAACCGTTAAGAATCCCTGACCCTCAATCGCGACATCGAGAGGATTTTGAGTATTTTGCAGACCACCCTGAGCAAACATTTTTTCTGTTGCAACCAGGTGAACACCGGTTCCCATATTGATACCAGTCGGGATTTGAGAGTTCTGAGTTGATTGAGCTCCCGCCTGACGCAGGTTTTGATAAATTAAGTCTTCAAATAAGGCTCTACCCTTTTTAAATCCCGTGGTGTTAACGTTTGCAAGGTTATTCGCGATGGTAGCAATATTTTTATCCTGGGCTTCCAAGCCAGATTTACTGACCCATAGTGCTGGTTCCATGACTGTCTCCCGCATTTATTCTTATTATTTTAAGACTAATCCTGCAATAGTTGTGCCAATTTTTGTCCATTATCATCTACTGTTGAAAGTATTTTCATTTGGGCATCAAATTCGCGACCAGCACTGATCATTCCCACCATTTGATCAATCGCCTTAACATTTGAACCCTCAATTGCACCATTAATCACTTTTACAGTCGAGTCAGCTTTAGCTATACCCCCTTGCTTAAGCTGCATTAATCCTTCATCGTTTTTAACAATATTGGTTCTATCCAGTTTGACCAGTTTAATTCTATCCAATATCGCAAGGCTTTTGACATCTCCTTCTAATGGAATGATCGTTATGGTGCCGTCATTGCCAATTTCTATAGATTTTGCAGGTGGGATGGAAATTGGACCACCATCCCCCATGACTACTTTTCCCGAAGCTGTAATTAATTGTCTGTTAACATCCAATCGTAGACTTCCTCCACGAGTGTAAGCTTCATTTCCCTGACCGTCCCTCACTGCCATCCATCCATCACCGTCTATAGCAACATCAAGATCGCGGCCAGTAGTAATAATCTCACCAGGTGTCAAATCTATGCCATTGGGTGCCTGAACAACAAACGATTGTCCACTTTTCTCGTTGACTCCATTAGCGTCACTCATGTACATAGTTTGCGCCTGATAGAGATCTGCTTTAAAACCTGGGGTGTTTATATTCGCCAAATTATTGGCGATTAACTCCTGTCTTTTAAAATCAGAACGCCCACCATTTACAGCATTATACAGAATAGGCTCCATGGCTTATCTCCTACCTTATATTAATGATGGTTTGAGTAATGGCATCCCCTGTTCGTATGGTTTGTGCATTTGCCTGGAAATTACGCTGGGCGCCAATTAATTTGACCAACTCACTGGTTAAATCCACATTAGACTCTTCCAGGCGGCCTGAATTAATCAATCCCAAGCCACCAGTTCCTGCGCCACTCACTAATGGTTGACCTGAAGAAAAGGTCTCAGCCCAACTCGTATTTCCTAAATTTTGCAAGCTTTCCGGATCAGAAAAGTTGGCCAACAATACTTGTCCCATAGTCAGTGTGCGACCGTTAGTATAACGACCGAGAATCACTCCTGAATCATCAATATCCAAACCAGCAAGGCTGCCTGTTGTGTATCCATCATTTTGAGTTGCCTGAACCGCAAAGGGACTACCAAATTGTGTGCTGTCAGACAAGTCAATATTGATACTCAAAGGGTTCGAGCCATTGTTTAAATTATATGATATTGGAATGTAATTATTAGGCAATGGGGCGTTTGCTGTATCGGTTACCCCTGCAAAGGTTCCATCCGTATTAAAGTTTGCCCGGAACAAATTGTCTGTATTATTAGGTCCAACGTTGGCAGGTACGTTTTGATTATCAATTTGAAAGGCAACATACCATTGATTCATTGTTCCAGGAGGAGACGCGGCATTAGGGTCTCCCGCTACAGCTGCTGAGTCTGCCCGAATAAAATACATGCTTAATACATGAGAATTTCCCAAACTGTCATATATTGTAGATGAGCTGACGTTATTATAGGTATCAGTAGCTGGAGTTGAACCACCAACCCAATCAACCGCAGGTGCTTTGCTCTGAGAATATAAATTGACTCCCGCAGTGAGCAAGCTACTCGCCTTGGGACTAATATTGGCAGTATTAATTTGTAAATCACCTGAAGCACCAGTAATGGCACCACTTTTATCTGCAAGCAACCCAGTCAAGCGTTGATTGTTCGCATTAACAATGTGATTTTCATTATCCAGTTTAAACTGACCTGCACGGGTGTATACTTTTGCCCCCTGGTCACTCAAAATAAAAAATCCGGATCCATTTACGGCAAGATCCAATGTATTATTTGTTGGGCTTAATGTTCCAGTTGCAAATGATTGATGCACTCGAGATAATTTAACCCCGCTTCCAACGGATGTACTACCTGTTCCATAGGCACTATAGGTATAGATGTCAGCAAACTCTGCGCGCGATCCCTTAAATCCAACTGTTGCTGAGTTAGCGATATTATTACCTATGACATCCAGGTCTTTGGTCGATGCCTGTATTCCACTTAATGCTGTATTAAAAACCATAATAGCCTCCTGCTTATAATTTTTAGCACTCACCCAGATACATGCAGAGATTGCAGCTCTTTTATACTGTTATTTGCCTTACCTGGTCTAGAGATATTGAACCAATTCCCGAAACATTGAGTTTTAAACCTTCTCCGTTTTGACCCAAACTAACGCTGTCGACATTTGCTGAAGTCATGGTTTTTAATGCAACTTCCTGTCCACCATAAGTTCCATTGACTTTAATTTTATAATTTCCAGCCGCTACGCGTTGATTATTTTGATCGGTTCCATCCCAGTTAAATTGAAAGAAACCAGGTGTAGGCTGCCCCAAAGTAAAGGTTTTAATAAGCTCTCCAGATGCTGAGTAAACAGATGCCGTTGGATTGGCAAGTCCTGCGGGCATGTCTATGGCTGCCTTGGCATCACCATCAGTTCCCAGGCTCAGACCGTCGCTGTGAACCAAAACTTTACGTCCCACCAGCGCAGAAGCTTGAAGGGCCTGATTGGATTGTAAAGAAGTAGCCATTTGCTGTAATGAATCTTGCATACGGGTAATACCGTCATTGGTACTAAACTGTGCTAACTGTGATAGGAATTCACCATTAGGTTGTGGCTGCATGGGATCCTGATTTTGTACTTGAGCAACCATAAGCCTTAAAAAATCCTGCTGCCCTAAACTTGTTCTGGCAGAAGAATCCGCCTGACTCAGTCCTAAAGTGCTTGCTGCGTTAGCTCCATTTACTGAATTTGTCATTCTGTTCCCCTTATTCACCTTATTCACCCAATTGCAGTGTTCTTTGCATCAGTTGCTTGGTAGTATTGAGTAATTCTATGTTCATTTGATACGATCTGGACGCAGAAATCACATTAGCCATTTCCTCGACGTAATTGATATTTGGGGTATAAACAAACCCATTCTCATCAGCCAGGGGACTATTAGGATTATAGCGCCTTGAAGGCTCCGCATTACTCTCATAAATGCCCTTCAATTGCACGCCCGCCCTGATATTATCTCCCATCCATTGATTTGCTTTTTCCTGAACAGCCTGAAAAACTGGATATTTGGCTTGATACACTTCGTCAGGACTACTGGCCTCAACGTTCGCATTACTCATATTTCCAGCGCTTGTAGTCAATCGAGCAGTTTCTGCCGTCATAGCTGATCCGGCAATGTCAAAAATGGTATTTAATGACATGATTATTCTCCTTTTAACGCAACGATCATGGATTTAATTTTACCGTCAAGAAAACTAAGACTTGCTTGATAATTGAGCGCATTCTTCGTGAATTCTGCGGTTTCAATGTCTTTATCGACCGTGTTCCCGTCCATCGATTTATGATTCGTGATGCGATACTTCATTTGTGCAGAAATATCCGCATTGCTGCTGATATGATTCGCTGAAGTAGTCTGTAATTGCTGAGAACTTCCTGCCATGGAAGCAGCGAGAACCTCATTAAAGTCCATATCTCTGGCCTTATAATTTGGAGTATTCACATTGGCCAGGTTATTCGCTAATTGGGATGCTCGCTGATCTCGGACAAGAAGCGCTTTGGCATGAATCCCAAAGTAAGAATCAAGATTAAGAGGCATATTCACTCCTTTTTATTATTGATATTAATAAAGCAAACATTGTGCCAATACAGAAAGAGTGAGAAAATAAGGCAATTTAACTTGTCTGGAGTACTCTATATGTCAGACTGTAAGACAATTCCTCCAAACGCCATCCAACTTATTAAATCTTATCTGCTGCAGTTGCAAAATTCAATTTGCTCGACTGTTGAGGAACTTGACGGTTCAGCTCAATTTAAAGAAGAGTCCTGGGAACGCCCTGGTGGTGGAGGTGGGATCACCCGAGTACTGTCCAATGGTGGAGTATTTGCCAAGGCTGGAGTCAATTTTTCCCATGTTTCGGGAGAACAATTACCTGGTTCAGCTACTGCGCACCGACCCGAACTGGCGGGTAGGCAT
Organism: Legionella moravica DSM 19234; assembly: GCF_000423305.1. Lineage (GTDB taxonomy): Bacteria > Pseudomonadota > Gammaproteobacteria > Legionellales > Legionellaceae > Legionella > Legionella moravica. The sequence goes on from NZ_AUHS01000030.1 coordinate 24,117, forward strand.
TTTAGTGCATTAGGAGTGTCACTGGTCATTCATCCTGAAAATCCCTATGTTCCTACGTCACATGCAAATGTACGATTTTTTATTGCTGAAAAAGACGGAGCGGACCCCGTGTGGTGGTTTGGTGGTGGGTTTGATCTAACCCCCTACTACGGTTTTGTCGAAGATTGCAAACACTGGCATCAAACAGCATATGAAGCCTGCCAACCATTTGGCTGCTCAATCTATCCTGAGTTTAAAAAATGGTGTGATGAATATTTCTTTATCAAACATCGAAACGAAGCTCGAGGGATCGGCGGATTATTTTTCGATGATTACAACAGAATCAGTTTTGATCACAGTTTTGCTTTAATGCAAAGCATAGGAAACCATTTTATTCCAGCGTACGGCCCAATAGTTTCGCGTCGAAAAGATCATCCTTATGGATCTGAAGAAAAAGCATTTCAAAATTACAGACGTGGACGATATGTCGAGTTTAATTTAGTCTATGATCGAGGTACGCTATTTGGTTTACAATCTGGCGGCAGAACGGAATCCATATTGATGTCACTTCCACCAGAAGTACATTGGAATTACAATTGGCATCCAGAAGAAGGCAGCAAGGAAAGTATCTTGTATACCGACTTCCTCCCGGCAAAAGATTGGATTAATGCTGATCCTTAGAGCATTTGTGGTCAACCGGTTGAATCTTAATGAATAAAATACGACCTGCTAACCAGTTATTCAATTAGCCCGCATAGTTAAATCAACCAAACCCAACATCGCTTTTGTTCTGCTGTCTCAAACAGACCCATAGCCCTAATGCTGCAATACTATTCATCACAGCAAGTAAGAGAAATACTTGAGGTATTGCTACATTAAAATGCAATAGGACCATCACTAAAATAGTACCAAACACCATGAATAGTGCATTATAAATATTATTGGCTGCAATTGTTCGTGCGCGTGCCTCAGGGTGACTGGCAACCTGTAAATAAGTATATAAGGGCACAACAAATAAACCGGCACAGAATGCCAGCATCAATAAATCAAAAGCGATTCGCCAATGGTTCAGATAAGTAAAAAAGACCAGCAATGGTGTCAACTGTTCCGTCATTTGATTTTCTGAAGGTGAAGCCCAATAAAGATCAAAAGTAAAACAGGTTAGTGCCAACATGGCAATTGGAACTATGGACAGGGAAATAGTCCCATGCAGTATTCGATTAATCATTAATGAACCTAAAGCGATGCCAATAGAAAAAATCGCTAAAAACACAGCAAACACGTTAGTATTTGCTCCTAACACATAATGAGAATAATCCGGTAACTTGGTCAACAATACTGCGCCAATTAACCAGAACCAGGAAATCGTTAATGTGGATAATAAAATCTTTTTATCCTTTTTGGCTTGTTTTAACATCATTAAGGTGGAACGCCAGATATGGAAATCCACATGCAAGGTCTGGAGAGATGATGGTGCACTTGGAATAAACAGACTGGAAATTAGTCCGGAACATGCCGCGCCAAGCGTCATGAGCATCGCAAAGGAAGGTGTTGCCCGATCTGAACCAATTGCTAGTGTTCCCAGGGTTGTTCCTAACAAGATGGCTACAAAAGTACTGGCCTCTATTAAACCCGTGGCACGCAGTAAATCCTGTTTTGGCAGGAGATCTGGCAAGATCGCGTACTTTATCGGTCCAAAAAATGACGAGTGAATTCCCAAGCCAGTCAGGGTAAACATCATCAAAAAGATATTTCCTCTGTACAAGGCGAAACTGCCTAGTAGCATCAAAATAACTTCGAATACTTTTACCAAACGTGCTAACAGTGCTTTATCAAATTTATCAGCTAATTGCCCGGATAGGGCTGAAAAAATAAAGAATGGAGAGATATACAATGCACCAGCCAATGCTTGATAATATTCAGATTGAGATTGAACATGGCTTAGATGGTAGCTAATCATCGTTAACATTGCCAATTTATAAGCATTATCATTAAAGGCACCGAAAAACTGAGTAAGAAAGATCGGTAGAAATTTTCTCTGCTTTAGAAGATTAATATACCCTGAACTCACAATATCCCCATCAATACTGTAATAAATGAATATCAGCAAGGATATTGGGGTCCCGGTAGAAAGTAAATGAAAAATCTCAATTAACTGATTAAATTCACTCTCAAATTTAACGTAACAAAAACACATGCCGCTTTTGAAAGCGTACCTTCATCTGATTGCTATAAATAAAAAAACGAATTATTGATATACTGCCTTGCATTGAAAAAAATTGACAAACAAATAGGGTTCAAGCACCACCTATTGCTCTAGTGAATCGCTTAGACCAACTCATCAAGCAATTGCTCTATTTTTTTGGTTTCACCCCGGTAAAACAGAGTGTCTACGGGGCATACAACAAATTGACCGGGTAAGCTTTCTTTTTTGATTGCTTGAAATCCGTGACGCTCATAAAACTTTTGTGCCGCTTGCAATTGCTCTACTGTGCCAAGAAACAATTCTTTAAAACCATGCTTTAATGAATTCTTAATCAACGTTCTTAGTAATAAAGATGCAATACCCAACCCTCGATATTCAGGAGTTAGAAAAAATTTTTTCAGTTCTCCCTGTTCATTATTTATTTTCTTTAACCCGATGCTCCCAATAATTGTGCCTTGAGCATCAACAGCATACCAAAAATTACAGGAATTATTAAAATAGTAGTTATCTTCCGCCTTAAGAATTGATATGTTGATATCAGCGGTTACAGGGATATTAAATTCTTCAACCTGAATTCGCTCAATCATGGTCATTATTTGTTTTCGTAAGGTTCTTGAAGTTGAAAGTCTTAAGAGTTTGACCTGATCTCGCGCAATACGGCTTTGTTCAAGAGCTAAAGCGTATTTGCCAATGGCACTAATCACCTGCTCTTTATCTTCCTGTGTCAAAAAATGAAATGCCCGCTTGATTTTGCTGTTAGAATACTCGTCAATATAATGAATTTTTTCTTTGCCCTTATCGGTGATTCTGAGAAAACGTTCTCGCTTATCTATCCCTTCCGTCGCAGAAACCAAACCCTCTTTAATCAAGGATGTAACTATTCGAGATAATGTAGGCATCGAAATTAACAGTAATTGACTCAATTTGGCACTGGTAACATTGGGTTCTTTATTAATCTCTATCAAAGCATGCCAATATGAAGGTTGTTCTTTGGCATCGATTTTGTTTAATTGCAGCATCCCTAACTCGCGAATCAATTTTCGGGAGTGATGTCTTAATGTATCAATTGAATCATTCATCATCAGAATCCTCGTTACATTATAAAAATGGTTTCAATTCATATTTATTTTACTTAAAAAATATAAATCCGACAGCATAAAACACATTAAATGATTATATATTCTCTGTACATGACAAAAAATCTTGCTTTGCCTGCCCGAGCGCATTAGGGTCCGGGGAAAATGAGCTTCTTTCGATCAAATCCCCTCTCCACCGCGCGTAGCGTGGGGGAGTGGGTTTAGGGTGAGGGGGGTAAAATACTTGCGCGCAAAAGCGCGCTTATTTTGCCCGGCCCCTAATGCGCCTGCGCAGGCTAAGACAGTTTTTTTGTCATGTACAGATATATATATATTGCAATACAAATTCATTTTCAATATTATAGTTTCAAATTTTTATTAATTTTATAAATTAATAGCTCTTGAAAAACAGAGCGGGTCATTTGAACAGTGGTCAATACATTCCGATTAAACTATTTAATAATCTGTATGGAGTCTCTATGGAGCATCTAAATCAATTAACACCCCTTATGCCCCTTATCGCACTGGTTTTTATCTCCTTAATAAGCCCCGGACCGGACTTTGCAATTACCGTAAAAACCAGCCTGGTCTATTCAAGACGCAGTGGTTTGCTCACAGCCCTGGGTATTGCCTTAGGAAGTTTAATCCATATTAGTTATACCTTGCTTGGCCTAGGTCTGTTAATTACAGAAATTCCTGTTTTGATGCAAATTATCCAATACATTGGTGCGTCATATCTCTTTTATATTGGTTATAGAAATTTGAGAGCCAAAGCAACCGGAGATCGAATCGATGGATATGACAACATAGAGGATCTGAACCCTTGGCAGGCTTTTTCAGTAGGTTTTATAACCAATATTTTTAATCCCAAAGCGATGTTATTTTTTATCAGTCTATTTTCCGTACTCATGCCCAGAGACATTTCAGACCCCAATAAAATAGTTCTAGCCATCGTACTCTTTTTAGAGACATTAGTCTGGTTTTCATTCGTAGCATTCAGCCTTTCAGGAAAGAAGACAAGAGCCAAATTTCAGAGCATTAGCCACTGGATTGAACGAGTAACCGGAGCCATTTTGATTGTTCTGGCTGTAAAATTATTCTTTAGTCAATTAGCGAATTAGCACCGTCTAATTTCACCAGTGAACTACATAATTACATCTCCGTTATAATCAACCCGGCATGAGGTTATTCCATTACCGTAAGATAGAGAAATCTCCCTGTATTACGACTTCGTCTAGTACAGACTACTTTGAATAGACCTTGATCTCATCCTGTGAAAGAATCAGGATCAAATATAAGATATATGCTGCAATATGTTTGATTTTAACTCAAAACAGCAATTTGATGCATTAGTAGTCGCATAGCATCACAAAATATAAATTAAAACATGCTTTAAAAACATTAAACAATGTGGTTGAATGTACAACAAAACCATGAGTATGTATTCATACATACCTTTTTGTACCGTTTTGGAGTTGCAATTTTGATTTATGAGATATATTCCTTCGATTTTGATGGATGCCTGGCGAATCTTTTTTATTTATCCAGCGAGGATAAAAACATTATTCTGGCCAATAAAGGCTTGCTTGATGCACTCAAATCATCACCAAATCCCAAAATTATTCTGGTAGGTTCAAACCGACAGGGGTTAATGGATGACTATAACAACGCCCTACCTGACAAACGAGGCTCCTGTTTTCCTGCAGTAAAATTGATTACCAGGGAATTGAACACTCACGAAGCCCCTGCCACTCTCGATGAGTTGCTACTGAGTGATGTCTATAACGACCTGGCTGATGGTACTTCGTTTAAAATGGCACTTAGATGCATAGACAAAAACAAAAAAGATTATATTCCAGGAAAATTAAAGAAGGCTGAGCACCATCCAAACTGGATGCATGATGAGAGCAAATTAACAGTGCTTTATGCCCAGATTCACAAAATAGCAAAAGACCATCCACTTGACGATCTTCAATTCAATTTCATTGATGATCGAGAGGATATTTTAGATAACTTACATAACTATTTCCTAAAATATCCGGAACTCATTCCCCATAATGTCACTTTGCATTTAAAAAAATATACTGGGCCTTACGATAAGGACAATAATCCAATTGATCCCATCATGGAAGACTATGCTCCTCTAAGAGGAACCCGAGCCGAAGCTGATGCAGACTACAAGCATACGGTCAAAATAATGGCCGCAGTAACTATAGAACAGATGAATGCTAAAGATTATTTTCTGACCGCAACCCTTTCTCGAAAGTCTATCTCAAGCTACGAAGAAGCAAAACGCTACCATTTTAATACATCGACAATTAAAGTTGCTGCTTACTATGAGCCTGGTATGCTGCCCGATAAGCCGCCAGAATATTTTACTCCTAAAAAAAGTCGATTAGCTCGATTTGGATCATCATTCTTTTCCAGTAGAAATTTATTAGCCGACACTTATGGTACCAGTTCCTCCTCCCCACGATCAGCTTCTATGACGAGTAGCAGTTCAGATCCAAGGCCTGGCTTTAGTTATGCCTCGAGTTCAACTTCAAATACACCTTATAACGATGCTCCTGATCCTGCTTATGTACCGCAAAGCTGCGCTGATTTTGATTTATCATTGCCCCCTCTTCAATTATATTCATCTGAAGAACAGAGCCATGAAATTTCTGATTCAGAATCCCGATTACCTCACACAGAACAACAAATACAAGGCGCAGTAAAACCATCCAGGATGTTGTCGGTTCATAGGTTAATGCCTCCAAGAGAGGATCTGCATCGGGAGCAAATTGATTCTGAGACAGCTACAGAGTCTTCTACAGATACATTACCGAGTTATACTACCGGGTTTTAATTAAGTTGAAGCAATAACGCATCAACAGCATATGCCTGGAATGTATTGGCAATTAGATTATTCAATTGCTCTATAGCCCCTGTTGTTCAAACAATGTCGTAGTATTTTATATTGAAAAGAAGTTTATGAAGTACTGATGGATTAATTTTTGAGGATCAAGCCAGACTAAATTATCTGGCTTGGATGTCTTATCTTTATTCGCTTGCTTCGGTAGCTAAAACAACCTCTTGAGCTTTAAGGCCTTTTGGTCCTTTATCAAGCACAAAAGTTACAGGATCGTTTTCATGGAGGGTTTTAAAACCTACACCTTGAATGTCTTTGTAATGTACAAAAATATCATCGCCCTGCTGATTAATAATAAATCCAAATCCCTTTTTTTCATTAAACCATTTAACATGGCCTGTCTCTCTTTGCGACATTAGCTATCCCCTTTGTCTTAAACTTTTTACATCGTGTTCGTTATTTAATTATATTAATGTTTATTTCAGATAGTCTTTTATAAATGTCTAAATTTAAGTCACTCATAAAGTTGTTATCTACGCTATAATAAACAGTTTCTCATGCACGAATAATCACGCACACTCTGATTAGCATAACAGTTTTTTATTGATTGTTAAGGATTTTTTTCAAAAATTACATTTGTTTTCAATAATTTTTTGTTTTAGGAATGAATAATGAATCATACCAAATCATCTTTTATAAAATTAGCTCTAGATTGCCAGGTTTTAAAATTTGGTGAGTTTACTTTAAAATCCGGACGACTCAGCCCCTACTTTTTTAATGCTGGATTATTTTATCAAGGGAGCGCATTGCGTAAGCTTGGCCAGTTTTATGCCCAAACTCTAATAGAACACCAGGTTGAATTCGAACATCTATTTGGACCCGCCTACAAAGGACTTCCTCTTGCAACTACGACAGCAGTAGCGCTAGATGAATTAGGAAAAGACTGTACTGTCACCTTTAACCGAAAAGAAGTAAAAGATCATGGTGAAGGAGGGCAATTAATTGGCGCTCCACTAACTGGAAAAACCATTATAGTTGATGATGTGATTACTGCCGGAACTGCTTTTCGTGAGGCTCAATCACTAATTAAAGATCATGGAGGAATTCTAAGCGGGGTTATTATTGCATTGGATCGATGTGAAAAGGGACTGACAGAAAAATCAACTTTGTCTGAAATCAAAGCTCAAGGTATTGCTGTTTATTCAATTATCGACTTATTTGATTTAATTGAGTATCTGCACAATGAAAATGAACTAGCTCAGGTAAAAAAATTGGAAGCATATCAAGAACTGTATGGCTGTGAACGTTGAGAACACATTAGAGACTCAAAATCAGCTTCTCCTGACAAATTAAGATGAGCCGGGTTACAACAACACGATAACCCGGCTAAACTGGCGCTAATCTTTTGCGTCTTCTTCTCTTAGTTCGAGCCACATTGCATTCAATACTGCAAAAAAACAAGCCAAACCAGTACCTAAAACCCAGGAAAAATACCACATACTTCTCTCCTCAATAAGCTGAATCCTGATTATCCAGAACAGTCTTCTCAGTTACTTTGCCTCGCAATACTCGATAAACCCATGCTGTGTAAGCCAGAATGATGGGTAAAAATACTACCGTCACAACCAGCATGATAAACAACGTCAACTGACTGGAAGAACTATCCCAAACCAATAAACTTTGTTGTGGGTAGGTGGACGAAGGAAGAATAAAAGGAAACATACTCACGCCAACAGTTCCAATCAAAGTACCAACACTCAATCCGCTTAATACAAACGCTAATACGGCTCGTTTTGCCAATATCATCGCGAGCAATGCTAAAACCAGACTAACTATAGGCACCAGCATTGTAGCAGGATGGGCACGATAATTATTAAACCAGGCTCCAGCTTGGCTTGAAGCTTCTTTATATAATGGATTTGATGGCCCATCATGAGGCATAACGCCATTAATAACATAGCCATCAATAGCATAAAAAGTCCAAATGCCCAGTACACTAAACAGTAAAATCACACTTAAAGCGCACCACTTGGCGCAGATACGCGCTCTTTCCTGCAGAACACCTTCAGTTTTTACCTGAATAAAAAAAGCACCATGCATTGCGAGCATTAATACCGATAAAATACCACATGCCAGGGCATAAGGATTAAGCAACTCAATGAAAGAACCCGTATAAAAAACTCTTAAACTGTCATCAAAATAAAATGGAACACCTTGCAGCACATTTCCCAACGCGACTCCAAAAATGAGCGAGGGTACGAATCCGCCAATAAATAAAGCCCAGTCCCATGTAGTTCGCCAGGCAGGATTTTTCAATTTAGAACGGTATTTAAATCCAACCGGCCGAAGAATTAATGCTAAAAGAACAACCAGCATGGCCAGGTAAAATCCGGAAAATGACAGTGCGTATAATGCAGGCCAGGCAGCAAAGATAGCGCCGCCCCCCAGAATAAACCAGACCTGATTACCCTCCCAAGTCGGCCCAATGCTGTTAATGAGCACACGTCGCTCAATATCGGTTTTTCCAAGCCAGGGAAGCCACATGGCCACACCCAGATCGAATCCATCCATAATAGCAAAGCCGATTAATAAAATACCTATTAATAACCACCATATTACTCGTAATGTTTCATAATCTAAAGGCATTGGTATCTCCTAAAATTAGTGCTGCATGCCATCTGGACCAAGGCGAATGTATTTCACCATCAAATAAAGCTCTACAACGGCTAGAACGGTATAAAATAATACGAAACCGGCTATTGATGTCATCACTTGGCCTGGAGTTAATGCGGAAGCGCCCATAAACGTAGGCAATATTCCCTGAACAACCCAGGGTTGACGACCGTATTCAGCAACCACCCAGCCTAATTCAGCAGCAACCCAGGGTAGAGGTAAAGAATAAAATGCCATTCGATGATACCATCGGGTTTTTTCCAATCGATGGCGCACTGATAAATAGAAACCGATCGCAAAGAGGAGAATAAAATAAAGACCACAGGCAACCATTATTCGGAACGAGAAAAACATGGGCATAACCTTGGGTTTTAAGTCTTGAGCCGCCATATTAATCTGTTCATCAGTAGCATCAGTCACATTCTCAGTGTATTTTTTTAACAGTAATGCATAGCCAAGGCTATTGCTGTGTTCACTAAATACTTTTTTAGCCTCTTCATTATTAGGATCTTTTTGTAACGTTTTCAAGGCGTTATAAGCAATCATCCCGTCTTTTATTTTTAACTTTCCTTCATCGATCAACTCAATAATTCCCTGTAATGGGGTATTTAATGAGCGAGTGGCAATAATGCCTAATGCAAAGGGGATATCAATAGCGTACTTGGTACTCAGCGTTTTTTCATCAGGTATACCAAAAACAGTTAAAGAGGCTGGTGCTTTCTCGGTATGCCACATAGCTTCCATTGCAGCCAGTTTCATTTTTTGGTTTGAATTGGCAACGTATCCGCTCTCATCACCCAATACCACTACCGATAATGCTGAAGCCAGTCCAAAAGACACAGCTACCGTCATGGAGCGTTTGGCAAAGGCCTTATTTCGATCACGCAACAAAAAATAGGCGCTAATCGATAAAACAAACATGGCGCCAGTAACATAGCCAGCACTTATGGTATGCACAAACTTGGCTTGAGCAACTGGATTAAATAACATATCGTAGAAGCTGCTGACTTCCATACGCATGGTTTGATAATCAAAATAGGAGCCCACGGGATTTTGCATCCAGCCATTAGCAATCAAAATCCATAATGCCGACAGGTTAGTACCTAAAGCTAACAACCAGGTACAAATCATGTGCTGGAATTTCGACAGTTTATCCCAACCAAAAAAGAATAACCCAACAAAAGTAGCTTCTAAAAAGAATGCCATCATCCCTTCAATAGCCAGTGGCGCTCCAAACACATCACCAACATAATGAGAATAATAGGCCCAGTTAGTTCCAAACTGAAACTCCATGGTTAGACCGGTTGCGACTCCCAAAACGAAGTTAATACCAAACAAGACACCCCAGTATTTGACCATTTGCCGCCAGATTTCCCGCCCGGTCATAACATAAACCGTTTCCATAATGGCAAGCATCACCGAAAAACCCAAGGTCAGCGGAACAAATAAAAAGTGGTACAGTGCGGTCAAAGCGAACTGTAGCCGGGAAAGATCTACTACCTCACTAACAGGAATCATTAAATCACCTCTTATTAATTTGGGACGATGCGGGTTGTGTTGTTTTTCCTAACATCCACTCCTCGCCGCTTGGCACGACAGGATGCATTCCTCTGACACAGACATACCATAATAGAAAAAGCAATATCATTTTAACCGTGATCGTTAAAGTTATATCTCGTGTAAATGGTTTCATAGCAGTTATCCAGATTTGGAACGTTAATACTATATCTTAAGTAAAATTAATTTTCACTAAGTTCTTGACAATGCTAAAGATAATCATTATCATTAATTCATGTTTTAACGTGCTAATACATTAATATGAAAATACATACTTATACCAAAAATTCTGCGCTTCCTGAATTAATGCATGCAATCAGTTTATTAAATAATAAAGAAGAAGCGCTTCAATTTTTTACGGATTTATGCACCCCGGCTGAATTGGAATCGATGGCTGACCGTTGGCAAGTAGTTCCTCTGCTCCGTCAAGGCATCCCCTATCGCACGATTCATGACCAAACTGCCGTTAGTGTAACTACTATCACACGTGTAGCCCGTTGTTTAAGCTTTGGAACGGGTGGTTATAAGCTGATTGCGGAACGAATGGAGAATTTATGAAAAATCGTTTACGACTGGCCATACAAAAAAAGGGGCGATTATCTGATGAATCGATCAGTCTATTACAACGCTGCGGTTTAAAATTTCGCATTAAACCCAACGCCCTTCTCACTCATGTAGATAACTTCCCTATCGATTTGCTTTTTGTTCGCGATGATGACATTCCCACTTTAGTGTTTGACAATTTATGCGATGGCGGAATTGTTGGTGAAAATGTTTTATTGGAAGCCTCTCTGGCAAAACCAGGTAAATTATATAAACAATTATTAGCTTTAGGCAGCTGCACCTGTCGTCTCTCGATTGCAGTTCCTGAATCCTTTGATTACCAGGGTCCTGGAAGTCTGGATGGTAAACGCATTGCAACCAGTTACCCCTATTTACTTAACCAATATCTGGAAGAACGCTCCATTTGTGCTGAACGTCTGATCTTATCAGGCTCCGTAGAGGTAGCGCCCCGAATGGGGATGGCAGATGCCATTTGTGATCTGGTATCCAGCGGACAGACATTGGAAGAAAATAAACTATATGAAGTAGATACCGTACTGCAAAGCCAGGCAGTATTCATCCAGACTCAAAAGCAATTTTCCCCCGAAGCTCAAGAGCTGTTTGGCATGCTTGCGCGACGTATTCAGGCAGTTCAGCAGGCGCAGGAACGAAAATACATAGTTTTTCATGCCCCAAAATCAGCACTGGAGCGTATTTCGGAACAATTGCCCGGAGCAGAGGCACCAACCATTCTCCCCTTACCCGATAATATGGATAAAGTGGCAGTGCATGTTGTTTCCAGTGAGCGCGTCTTCTGGAAAACTCTGGAAACGATCCAGGATTTAGGAGCAAGTTCAATTTTAGTGTTACCCATTGAAAAAATGTTGGAGTAAGTGCGATGTTATCCATTAAAAACTGGCGATTATTATCACCTTCCGAACGAGCGCTGTGCTTATTGCGTCCTGTAGAGACAAATTCAGTCTCCAATCAAGTACGGGAAATTATTCAACAGGTACGAGCAAAGGGGGACCAGGCTTTGTTCGAATTAACCCAAAAATTTGATGGAGCGTGTCTGAAACAATTCAAAGTTCCTCAGCAACAAATCCAGGATGCAACAACCGATCCGCACCTGCTTTCTGCCATGAACCAGGCCATACAGACCATAACCAACTACCACCAATCTTTAGTACCCGAAGATCAGAACATCTATACCGCCTTGGGGGTTCGTGTACTGACCACCTACAGACCGATACAAAAGATAGGTTTATATGTACCTGGCGGGAATAACACTCCGTTAGTATCGTCACTTTTGATGCAAGCCATACCAGCCCGAATCGCAGGATGTCCAATCAAAGTACTGTGCACTCCACCAGACGCAAACGGTGAAATCAACCCTCATTTACTGGTAGCTGCCCGATTGTGTGGAATAGAAACCATCTACACTCTGGGTGGCGCCCAGGCAATTGCAGCCATGGCCTATGGTACTGAAAGCATTACCAAGGTGGACAAATTATTTGGACCGGGTAATCGTTTCGTTACAGAGGCTAAAAATCTGGTTTCCATTGATCCCTGCGGTGCAGCAATAGACATGCCGGCGGGGCCTTCTGAAGTCATGATCATTGCCGACAACCAAGCCAATGCATCCTTCGTTGCAGCAGATTTATTGGCCCAGGCAGAACATGGTGCGGACTCTCAGGTCTTTTTAATTTGCGAGGATTTGGCTTTTGCCAACGCAGTTAATGAAGAAATAAAACGGCAATTAACTCATTTATCGCGTACTTCTATTATGAAGCAATCACTGGCAAAAAGCAGAATCATTCTCTGTTCCGACAGAAAGGAGCAACTGGCCATAATCAACGACTATGCTCCCGAACATTTAATCATCAACAGGGAAGATGCAGACTCATGGGTGAGTCACATTAATTCTGCTGGTACCGTGTTCCTTGGTTCATGGGCTGCAGAGACAATGGGAGACTATGTCAGCGGCAGCAACCACGTTCTGCCTACGAACGGTTATGCAAAAAATCACAACGGTTTGAGTACTCTTGATTTCTTAACCCGTTTTAATGTGCAATCAATTAACCAGGAAGGTATCAAAAACTTAGGTCCGGCTGCTGTTTCTTTGGCTCAAATCGAAGGTTTGGATGCCCATGCAAATGCCATACAAATCAGACTCAATATCTTGGAGGATTAGATGTCTATACTTAACTTAATACGACCCGAGTTGTTAAACAGCCAGAATTACGTACCTGGTGGAGAGCAGTGCACATTAAGATTACATGCTAATGAATTGCCCTGGTGTCCAGTTAATTCAAGTATCGCTAAATCGCTTAACTATTACCCTGATACACGTTTGCAAAATCAATTACAGGCCAGGTTAGCTGCTCGCTATCAAGTAGATCCCGATCAGATTGTATTAACCAGGGGCAGTGATGATGGCATCGATTTGGTTACACGTTTATTTTTAACAGCAGGTCAGGATGCATTCATGCAATTTCCTCCGACCTTTCCAATGTATGCCTTTTACGTTCGTTTACAACAGGCGGAACTCATTCAATGCCCCCTCAATCATCAGGATGAGTTTAGTCTCGCTTTAGAGCAGATTAAAAACAATTGGCAATCCAACTGCAAAATCATCATGTTGTGTAGCCCCAACAACCCGACAGGAAATTTAATCGACCTGGATTTGATTGCCGCCGCTTGTGAGTATTTTGCAAATCGATCGGTCATTGTCGTAGACGAAGCGTATATAGAGTTTGCGAGAACAAAAAGTGCCGTTTCTTTGCTAAATCGCTATGAAAATCTGGTGATATTAAGAACGTTATCCAAGGCAAGTGGCTTGGCTGGACTACGTCTAGGCAGCATTATCGCTCAAGCGCATGTTATAGAAGCATTCAATAAAATTATTGCGCCTTATATTATTCCAGGCAGCACTATTGAATTAGCCACCCAGGCATTTGAGAACACGAACTGGTTTCCAACAGTTATTGAGCGTATCCGCAGTTCGAAGCAAAAACTTATTGACGTATTAAAAAACACTCCGGTAATTGAAAAAGTATACCCCTCTGAAACCAATTTTGTGCTCGTAAAATCCCTCTTCGCCAAGGAGCTAACTGCCTGGTTTGCAGAACACAACATCGCAGTAAGAGATTTTCCCCCATCTTCCTTATTACACGATCATATACGCATCACAGTGGGAGACCCGGAGCAAAATCGATTACTTATCGACTCCTTATCCAGTTTTATCAATAATGTTTCAGGATTAAATTATGCAAAAGATCTTATTTATTGACCGTGATGGTACCTTAATTGAAGAGCCCTTTGACAACCAGGTCGATTCATTAGAAAAAATCAAGTTAACGCAGGGAGTAATCCCTGCCCTGCTCCGACTCAAAAAGGCAGGATTCAAGCTCATCATGGTGTCCAATCAAAACGGTGTGGGGACCTCAAGTTTTCCTGAAGAAGATTTTGCCATTTGCCATGACTTTACCCTGGATCTTTTTTCTTCCCAAGGTATCTTTTTTGATGAAATTTACATTTGTCCTCACATGCCTGAAGATCTGTGCTGCTGCCGAAAACCCAAAACCGGTTTACTGGATCGGTTTATGCGAGAAACCTCTATTGATGTATCCAGCTCATGGGTCATTGGGGATAGGGATACGGATAGAGAATTAGCAGATAATTTAGGAGTTAAATTTCTTCCCATATCAAAAGAGCACTCCTGGGATGATGTAGTTGTCGCTTTAATGAATAATCGCCGTAGTGCCATTATCAACAGAACAACAAATGAAACAGAAATTAAGCTGAAATTAACCTTGGATAGTGACCAACCCAGCTCCATTAATACGTCCATTCCATTTTTTAATCACATGCTGGAGCAGGTCGCAAAACACGGTGAGTTCGCTCTGGATCTCAAGGCTACAGGAGATTTGGAGGTCGATGATCATCATTTGATTGAGGACACTGCAATTGCTTTGGGTGAGGCGATTAAAGCAGCGCTTGGAGACAAATGGGGTATAAATCGCTACGGCTTTACTCTGCCTATGGATGAATCCCTTGCCTCTATTGCTATCGATATTAGCGGCAGAAGCTTTTGTCAATTCAATGGTCAATTCAGCCGCGAGTTTGTTGGAGGTATGGCAACGGAGATGATCCCTCATTTCTTTCAATCCTTATCCAGCGCTCTAGGTGCAACCATTCACCTTAATGTAACCGGATCCAACCACCACCACATGATTGAGGCATGTTTTAAATCTTTGGGAAGAGCATTGAGGCAGGCTTGTGCCAGAACCAGTGAATCACTCCCCTCAACCAAGGGGTTGTTATGATTGCGGTAATCGATGTCTGTGGTAATAACCTGACGTCTCTGGTAAATGCGTTAAAACGTTTGGGAGTCAATTATCAATTAACCCATGATAGCAAGGAAATACAACAGGCTTCTCATGTGATTTTACCCGGCGTAGGCACAGCAACTTATGGGATGAACGCCTTACGTGACTCTAATCTTGTCGAGGTCATTACTCACCTGAAACAACCCCTATTGGGGATTTGTCTGGGTATGCAGTTATTAGTTGAATGCAGTGAAGAAGGAATGATTGACTGCTTGGGTTTAATTCCAGGACAGGCTGAATTATTGACGAGAACTAATGACTGTCCTGTTCCGCACATGGGATGGAATCAATTGCAATGGTGTACTGATTCACCTCTGCAACAGGGATTAAATCAGAGTGATTACGTCTACTTTGTCCATAGTTACGCCTTAAAAGATCATAATCATGCGGTGGCTCGATGCAATTACAGCGAACCATTCACGGCTATTGTTAACAAAAATAACGTCTATGGGATGCAGTTCCACCCCGAAAAATCAGCCGGTGTCGGTCTGACATTACTCAAAAATTTCTTGTCTCTGGAGGCGGTATGTTAGTTGTTCCAGCAATTGATTTACAAGCAGGTCGTTGTGTCCGATTAAAACAAGGTCAATTTGATCAGGTAACCCAATTTGATGTTGCGCCTGTTGAGAGATCTTTATATTTCAAACAATCAGGGGCGCAACGTTTGCATATTGTGGATTTGGATGGGGCTCGTATGGGAGCCATGCAACAATTACCTTTAATTTGCGCCATGCTGGACTGTGGGATCACGGTTCAAGCCGGAGGAGGAATTAGAACCCTTGATCAGGCAAAACGCTGCATTGATTCAGGTATTTCTCATCTGGTCATTGGCAGCATCGCCATTTCCAATCCAGAAGTGACTACGAACATCATTCAGGAAATCAAGCCAGAACATATTATTCTCGCGCTTGATGTACGAATTGATCACGAGATCCCGGTTCCGGCGATAAATGGTTGGCAAATGAGCAGCCAAAGTAATCTGTGGGAAGTGGTTGGTTATTATCATCAGCTGGGCATCAATGACATACTTTGTACCGACATCTCCTGTGATGGAATGATGTCTGGCCCCAATTTCAACCTGTACCAACAGGCGGTAGAACGTTTTCCCAATATATCCTGGCAAGCTTCCGGAGGAATTCGAAACAGAGAGGATATCGCTACTCTTGAATCTCTTGGCGTTGCCGCTGCAATTCTGGGATTAACGCTATATCAAGGGAGTTTTGATTTAACTGAATGCTTGCAAGAGTATGCTTAATGAAAATGAGGTATCTATTATGCTAACCAAACGCATCATACCGTGCCTTGATGTACGTGATAATAAAGTGGTCAAAGGAGTACAATTCCGTAATCACCGAATTATTGGCGATATTATTCCCTTGGCTGCCCACTACTCAGATTCAGGTGCTGACGAACTGGTATTTTATGATATTACAGCCAGCAGTGATGCACGTTCAGTATCGCCTGACTGGGTCAATCAGGTTGCAGCAGCGATTAATATACCGTTTACCGTTGCCGGAGGAATCCGAACCGTGCATCAAGCCAAATCATTGCTTCATGCTGGAGCCGACAAGATCTCGGTGAATAGCCCTGCCTTGGAAAATCCATCATTGATTAACGAGTTAAGTGCGCAATTTGGTACTCAATGCGTTGTTATCGGGATTGATAGCCAATGGATTGTCGACGATTATTACGTGTATCAGTACACTGGTAATGAACACACAAGCATCAATTCCAGACGCAAGACCAGGGAATGGATTAAGGAAGTCCAGGACAGAGGTGCAGGTGAAATTGTTTTTAATTGCATGCAATCAGATGGTGTTCGATCGGGTTATGACCTGGTTCAGCTACAGGAAATGCAGACTCTCTGTCATGTTCCCTTAATTGCTTCGGGCGGAGCCGGATCAGTACAGGATTTTATCGAATTATTTCTTCAAACTCCAATTAATGGCGCTTTAGCAGCGAGCATTTTTCATGACAACAAAGTAACAATTGCCGAAGTCAAACAAGGCCTTAAGGCAAACACTATAGAGGTACGACTATGAATGAACTGGAACTAAACAGTCTGGATTGGAAAAAAATGAACGGTTTAATACCCTCCATCATTCAAAATGCGGAAAACGGTACCGTATTAATGTTGGGTTATATGAATCAGGAGGCTTTAAGTGCTACGCTCTCCAGTGGCGAATTGACTTTATACAGTCGTAGCAAACAAAAATTATGGCGTAAAGGCGAAACTTCCGGAAACAGCATGCTCATAGACCACATTAGCACTGATTGTGATAAGGACAGCCTTTTAATCCATGTGAGACCGAAGGGACCGGCATGCCACCTTGGCTATACCAGTTGTTTTCAACCTCCTTTAAATACCACTCTGAGTTTTCTCGATGGGTTAATCAAATTAATCAATGAACGAGCCAGACAGAACAGCAGTCACAGTTATACTGCTCAGCTTCTTAATGAAGGTCTGAACAAATGCGCCCAAAAAGTCGGAGAAGAAGCAGTTGAAACGGTAATCGCAGCGGTAAACCGCAACAGAGAAGAACTGATTAATGAAACCGCAGATCTGATCTTTCATTTACTTGTTCTGTTAAAATCCTGCGAATTGAGTTTTTATGAGGTTCTGCAGTGTTTACAGGATAGAGACCGTTCAGTTCATACCTGAAAATCAATGGACCCTCCGCCTTCGCGGAGGGTGACGAGCGCACGGAGCGTGACCAGCGCACGGAGCGTAACCAGCGCACGGAGCGTAACCAGCGCACGGAGCGTAACCAGCGCACGGAGCGTGACAAGCGCGCGGAGCGTAACAAGAGCACGGAGCGTAACAAGAGCACGGAGCGTAACAAGAGCACGGAGCGTAACAAGAGCACGGAGCGTAACAAGCGCACGGAGGGTGACTTAGTGGACCATGAGGGTAGTGCTCTCAGGGCTTAGGAAATTATGTCGCTATAATATGTTTAACACTTAATCCTTGTCACCCTCCGCGAACTGATATATCCCCTCAAATTTGCTAAAAATAATTGCAGTAAAGTTGAAGTCGTGATCTAATTTTCCCCAACAAATTTGTTTGGGGAAAATGATGGAACCTATCGATTTACTACATGACCATCTCATGGAGGAATGTCCTTTTATCCATGGCAAACGTTTACAAGCATTAATGGATGTAGCATGTTCACTACAAAAGAAGCAAAACCTATCGCTGACAGCAATAGGCAAAGGATTAACTGGAAACAGTTCATTAAAACACAAGATTAAAAAGGTAGATCGTCTTGAGGGCAACAAGCACCTATATGAAGAGATAAGTTCGATTTATGTAGG
>NZ_AUHS01000031.1 GCF_000423305.1 Legionella moravica DSM 19234
CTTCCTTATAACATTGACCACTCATTACTAACTGATATGCGTAGCTTACCCAATCTCATTATGCCTGAGAAGAGTGAGGTTAATTAACCGTTTACTTTTGAAATGGTTTTTTCCAATGTACTTTCTGATGGTACATAGAACCTGGATATCAGTATCGTCCTTTGCGTTTTATCTTAAATGGAGATGTAGATAAAATTTTGAATTAGCCAACCTATATGTATATAGATGTTAATTGTCATCTTTATCCTCTACCCAATAATCGGCAGGTCCTCCACCAGGCGTTGGCCTCGTTGATAATGGGCTTAATCGATAGGTTGCCCCTTTTTCATTGCTGCTGGAACCGCTCGCTCCTTGTTGATTTGCAATGGTGTTTTTATTTAATGTATCTATCAATATGTTATTTTTAAATATTAAAAATAAATTGCTCTCATTAAGTTCACAGGCGGTTTCAAATATAACAAAAACAAACAGGCGAGCATTATTCCTATCATTGAACTGTGCGACTTCCTTTCTTTCTGATGAATCTATAGATTTAATGAAAACATGATAGATGAGTTCTGAATTGTGAAAATCAGCGCTGCCTTCAGCATATTTAGCATGGGTTACACAAAGATTTTCTTTATTTAATTTAATCAACAACTCATGATCGTCATATACTCTGTAAATGACTTTTTTCCTTTCTTCTTCATCAGTCAAAGATTTTTTTGTTATAAAAACTTTTGCTTCATCTAACTCATTAAATTCAGCAATTAATTTTTCTTCGCCTCTTGCATAATGTTGAGTGATTTTAAAATTCATAGGACAATCCTACCAATGAGTTATTGATAATTATAGCTCATTGATCACAAATTAAGAGAATAGTATTGGTGTGCTTTATTTTGTGGAAACTCATTGATCCTACTATAAATAATGCTTTATTCCTGTTGCTTTTTCTCCGTCTTGGCACAATACCAAATGAGAGACTTGACCTTGCTCATTATTAAAAAACTGAATCTGTATATCGGGTATTTTTCCAAAAAAATTAGTTTCTGATTCAGGAAATAGTTCGATTTTTGATTGATTTATCTCTTGTACCATTAGGTAGTTATTTTCTAATGAAACAACAAGGTGCTTTTCTGACGTTAATCCATATGGAGCAATATAGGGTTTTATGGTGTATTTCCCAGTATATTTAACAAGTTGTTCTGTGGGTATTACTATTTCTTTTCTCTCAGATGGCAATTTAACTGTTTTACCCCTAGCCAAAGCTACAATCTTTAAAGCAAGATCTTGAGCTACGTAGCCCAATGCATTTAGATTAGCTAATACAATGACAGTCAGTTTATCATCAGGTGAATAGATTAACTTTGTATTGAAGCCACTGGTGCCGCCAGCATGTGTTATTGATTTATGTTCTTCCAGAGAGTGTATCCTCACACCTAAGCCATATTCATTTTTAAACGGATTTATCATTTTGTTTAAGGACTCTGGTGATAAAATTGTTCCTCCAAATAAACCTTGTTCCCACAAGAGCAAATCTCGCGTGGTAGAGTAAAGAGAACCAGCAGAATAGGGGATACTCATATCTAAATAATCTGCATTGCAAATTCCATTGGAGCTAACCATATATCCAGAAGCTCGATTTATAATTATCTTTGAATGGGAGTCGTATCCCGAGTCATTCATGCTCAATGGGTTGAATATATTAGTCATAATAAAATCTTCATAACTTTGACCGCTTATTTTTTCAATCAAGTAGCCAAGAAGTACATATCCTGAATTGTTGTATTCAAAGTTTGAGCCAGGTTGAAAATTCAATGGTTTATGACGAAAGAGTTCTATCTGCTGTTCCGGTGTTTTTGTACTTGTTGTAAATTTAGCGAAATCAGGAAAACCAGTGTAATTAGGAATACCAGATGTGTGGTTCAATAAATGGAAGAGAGTCACTTTGTTCCATGTTGATGGAGCATCAGGCATGAATTTATTAATGAAATCGGAAGTTTTAAGTTTCCCCTGCTCTTCAAGTAACAATATCGCAGCAGCTGTAAATTGTTTTGTAAGCGAGGCAATGCGAAATTTTGTCTTCGGTGTGTTGGAGATTTGCCATTCAAGATTAGCAAAGCCATATCCTTTATCCAGTACTACTTGCTCATGTTGAGCCATAAGAATTGCGCCCATGAATTGCTTATCTGCCACATACGACTGTATAACCTGCTCTATACGCGACACCCGATTATTCATGGCGTTTCCCTTTAAACATTATATAAGAAATTTGATCATGATTTTTTGTATTTTCTGCTATAAGCTCATTTAATTTCATTAGTCTGAGTTTATTTGTCAAAATGAATATCTAATTTGTAATTCGTTGCATCTAAGGTTGGCATTTGCCCAAAATTTGAATGATCAAACCATTTGATTTTTATTAGGTTTAATAGCCTAAAGTTAAAGCTTAGACATAAGTAGCGTATTTTGTGGTTTATCCTCAAATGGAAATGCGGGTAAATCTTCTGGATTAGCCAACCAATACTTATGATGTGCGTCGTCATAAATGGTATGTATCTCACCGTTATTAAATTCTTCAAAGGATAAATCACACAACAACCACTTTAAAAAATCCGCACAAATTTCCGGACGAATCAATTGCCCCGATTCATACGCTTGTTGAAACATTCTGTGTAAATGAAAACCGGTAGTTTCTCGCAGAGTTTTCTGGATACTCGTGTTTACTTCACCAGGAATTACTGATCCAACAGCGATATTTTTTTCACGCAATTCTTGTCTGACAATAGCTGCAACCTCATCTAAAGCCGCTTTAGTTGCACAATAAGTTGAGCTTTGCATTAACTTCAAGGTAGCTGCACGCGAAGTGACATATAAAATACGCGATCCTGATGGCATGCAAGGGATCAACAATGCTGTAAGTTTCATAGGCGCTGATAAATTAAGACCTATGACTTCATCAATCGCTTCGCAGGTATGCTTTTCTAAATCTCGCGGTGGGGTCTTCATGCCAGCGTTTTGTACTAAAATGTTCAAGGGGATTTTAGTATTATTAACAACATCAGCCACTTTTTTAAGATCATCGTTATTGGTTAAATCAGCGCAGATAGGTCTGAATGTAGCAAATTCGCTGCTTGTTCTATCCAGACTGTCTTGATCTCGGCCTACGCCAAAAACAGTCCACCCTTTACTCAGTAAATTGCGTGTTAGAGCCAAACCAATACCATGTGTTGCACCTGTTATTAAGGCTGCTTTCATTTTAATTCCCCTAGTATAGAATAGTCCAGATCCTTCAATAAGGCTGGCACAATGCCAAGAGTAAGCATCTAATTAACCATATCATTACCCACATCTTTATTGTGTCAGAGACACCCAGGCGACTCAGGCATGGATTAGAGCCACATATGCCAAGGATAATTTTCACGCATTCTAATAAATGATAAGGAGAGTATCAATACCGTAATTCTACTGTGCTTTAACTCTCCGATCGGCAGGGGTCGCCTGTTGATTTGCCGCTCTCTTTCAAAAAAATTGGATAAAATAATTGAGAGTGGACAACACATTCTAATAACTGGGCTTTATTCTTGCAATTATGCTTTTGTATAAAAATAGCTAAACGTGCTTTAAATGTTCTTGCAGATTAATACTATGAAATAATTTCATAAATTGTACAATGTTATAAGATGGGATATCTATAAAGAAAAATTACGGTATTCAGAAGAGGGGATAAAAATCCGAAATTTAATTTTATGAGTAAATATTTTAAAAGAATTTAATTTTAATGCTGACTTATACTGGTCTGGCAATAGATCTTTCAGGCCAGCTTATTAGATGTTCCTTCAATCTTTCGTTATCGTATTTCGATCAAAAAAATGTTGAAATTTAGCGCATTATAATTAATATATATGCAAATATTGTTTTGGGTGTATAATAAACATAAATTGGTTTTATAGTACGCTTATGAATATTAGCAATGAATTCGTCTTTTCTCGATATAAAAAAGGCATTGTATTATTACCCCCTGAAACTATGACTGAAACTGCGCACTTAAGTGTTGAGAATATACTAAAACAACCCTTTAGTATTTATTTTGTAAAAGGAAATGATTGTAGTCTTGGCAAAATAAACTCAACCTGCGCTCAAAATTGTGGTTTTGACTCGGAATTTTCTGCCATTGGTAAAATCGCTTCGGATTTTTTAAATAAGGAAAGCGCACATTTTGCTGTGGCGGTGGATAAGACTGTGATGGCTCAAGAGACTGTGAACATTTGCGAACATATGTTAGAGCATAATGAAGGTACAAGTTATCAATATTTAACAATAAAATCGCCTTGGTATCAACAGCAGAACGTGGTAGGGGTCTTCGGTTGTTCCATAATGCTTGGTTTACACCCATTGGCCGAATCTCTGCAATGTATTGCGGAGCTAGGTCTATTAAGCGCTAATGTTTTTAAAACTGTGGTTGCCAAAGACAGAGCATCGCTTTCAAAACAGGAGTTATCCCTCGCAAAATTATTGATAACTGGTTTAACTGCAAAGGAAATGGCAAAACGTGTAAATTTATCTCATCGCACAGTAGAGACTTATCTGATTAATATAAAAGCCAAACTGCAATGTAAAAACAAGACGGAACTGGTTATCAAGCTTGCTGATTTATTAGGGTACTCTCGATACTGATATTAAAGGAAAAAATATAAATGAAAAATACCCCTATCCGAACTTGGGGAGCAATAGAATATCCAACCTACTTAAGGATAATCGTCTGTCTTGTTGAGCCATCTTTTACTATAGTTAGAACACTTAACATCTACTAAATAAAGTAGAAGATTCCCATCTTGTATTTAAATGGTCTGTGACACAAATATTTCGTAAATACAACATCAAGAATAACCAGAGGGTTTGGGTGTCAATTTAAATGGTGATGGTGAGGAAGGTCTATCAGTTTCCGCTTGAATTTCCTCTTCGATCGCCGTTGTAGGAGGCGATTCCACACTGGATTGTTCTTCTAATTCAGGAGAAATTAAGGCTGGCGTTGGAGAATGCGTGGGCATCAACGCTCTCATCACAGCATAGCTGCTGCCATCGGATGCATCAGGGTTTAGAACATGTGTTGGCGCACCTCCTGGCATAAATGCTGTCATGACCGCATCACTGTCTGCTTTTTTATCCTTTCCTTGTACCCTTAATCCAAAGCGAGAGCCCTCCGTAAGCTGATCAGGCTTTAATGCAAATGGAAATTTTGAGTAAAACCATGTATGGGCGTAATCGATGGGAATTTTGGGTTTAATGATAAGTGGGGCTAAAACATGGCCATTTGCCTGCAAATCGCTATTAGCATTCGCAAAATATACAATGCAGGATTTCTTTTCTAAATCGAGTGCCGTTTGCGCACGAAATTGATTCATATCTCCTGTATGAAACGCTTTAACTGCTTTGCCAGTCTCATCAAGTTCTAAGCCTAATCCTAAACCCCATGCAAGACACTCTTTAACTTTCATGTCTACATGTTCAGCTGCGGGATTTGATTCTCCTGGCAATCTCTGATTATCTTGGGTTAAACTGACTTGTCTTACAAACGCTTGTTGCATAATAGGACTGGGATCCTGCATCCAGGCAATCATCAACTTTGTATAATCACTGGCTGTCGTGTAGAGGCTATTAGCGGCATCTGCTTTATCTTCGGAGGTTCCCGGTGGAACAAAGCTACTCATTTTCATATCCAAAGCCAACTCACCAAATACATGCTCCTGAGCTAAAGTACACAGTGACTTTCCAGTTTGTTCCTTAATAACTCTTTGTAGATATTCGAGCCCCGTACCGGAGTAGGCATATTCAGTACCCGGTGCAAAACTCAAAGTCGCACTAGCGTCAATGCCAAGACCGGATGTATGTGATAGAAGCATTCTTGGAGTAATTGCTTTAGCTCGTTCAATATCTATTTCACTTAATTGTTTGTCATGCTCATGAAAGAATTTTTCTAAAGAAAACACTTCATGTAAAGGCCTATCTAAGCCACTTCCAGCACTTTTTCCTGGTCCACTTAAAACACCTTTGTCGATAAGTTTTAATACCAGGTAAGCAAAAACAGGCTTGCTCAAAGAGGCTGCTCCGAAAACAGTATCATCCTCTACTTTGCTCAGAATTGAAGTATCTCGTGTGTCGGTTGTGCCAATGTTTGTTGTTGACGGAATGGTTGATTTACCATCTCTATACGCAATACTGACCCCTGGTATATGAGCTTTACGCATAGTGGATTCAATCAGTTTGCGGTCAATTCCTGTAATTTTTGGCATAATGTAGTATCGCAAATTGTTCACTATGAACTAATTATAGCATGATACCATGCTAATTTATTACAAAAACTAATGTCAGAAGAATAAATGTTGCAGAAAAAATGTACATGGTATCGATTAGAGGTACAGATGCCAAGGATAATTTTCACGCATTCTAGTAAACGATAAGGGGAGTATCAATACCGTAATTCTACTGTGTTGTGCTGTGTTTAAATATTACCTAAAATGACGATGCTGTTAATTTATTCTCAAAATGGTTTCAATTATGACTTGCTTGGTTTTTCCATGCCAGTCATTAGGTGTCAGTAATCTCAACGTTTGCAAGCAATTTATGTTACGATAAGTTAAATCTCTACGGTCACGAATATGATGGATTATAGGACATTAAATTAGCTTGTTCGTCGCTGATAAGGAATATATGAACACTACACAAAAATTAACCCTCCCTCGTTATATCTTCGCCATGCTTAAACCTTACAGACGGTTGGTGTTGTTGATGACTTTAATTGGCTTTTTCTGGGCGTTTATAACCACGTTCATGCCATGGACTCTGAAAATGATAATTGATCATGCCGTGTCATTTTCAGGTGATAAACAACAGTTGTTTAAATCGGTCATGCCTTGGATTGGTTGTTATTTGGCGCTGTGGTTTTTGCTTTGTACCAGCATGCGATTCCTGGATTGGATCCGATTAAAATTATTTCCAGTTTTGCGAGAAGATATTTGCATGTCGATGTTTCGCTGGTTAAATCAGCATTCGCATCGTTATTTTCAAAATAATTTTGCTGGCAGTTTGATTAATAAAATTAATGATATGCAGAGCGCGACCATCAATATTCTGAATATCGTTGATGATGTATATACCCAATTTTTAGGCTTTCTGGTAGCCATAGGGGTGTTGTTATACCTTTATCCAATATTTGCTTTGATTTTAATTTCGTGGGTAATCGTCTTTTTAGGTATCACTTTTTTATTTTTACGCCCGATTAAAAATGCATCGCAACACTATGCAGAAAGTATCACGCAGTTTGTGGGCAATATGGTGGATAGCGTTAGTAATGTAATGAATGTTCGGTTGTTCGACCGCTTTACAACGGAAAATCAGTACATCCAAAACTCTGTGAAAGAAGCAGTAAAAAGAGACCAGGCTTTGCAAGCAAAAATTATCGGTATGCGTGTGCTTTGGGACATCAGTATTATTTGTTTGCTGGGTTTAAACCTTATCGTTTTACTGAAGATGTATAGTATAAATAAAGTGACCATTGGAGATTTTACCTTTGTCACGTCTTTATCTATAAGTATATTGTGGAACTTATGGTTTGTAGCCGGCCAGTTTGTTTCCTTTACTGAACAAATAGGGCGTTGTAAGCAAGCACTAAGTATTATCGTCGAACCGCATGAAATCGTTGATGCCGCCGATGCTTTACCGCTTAAATTAAATCGAGGTGAAATTCGGTTTGATAACGTCACTTTTCACTATGATGAAGGCGCTCGTTTATTTGATAATAAGAGTGTTATTATAGATGGTGGCCAAAAAGTAGGGTTAGTTGGTTTTTCAGGCAGCGGTAAAAGCAGTTTTGTGAATTTAATTTTGCGTTTATTTGAAGTAGAGTCTGGTGATATTTTGATTGATGAGCAAAATATCAATCATGTGACTCAACAGTCTTTGCGCGAACATATTGCCTTGATTCCACAAGATATTACATTGTTTCATAGAAACCTGTTGGAGAATATTCGATTTGGTGATCCGACTGCTAGCGATGAAGCAGTGATTGATGCGGCTAAAAAAGCACATTGTCATGAGTTCATCAGCGAATTACCTGAAGCTTATCAATCCATGGTAGGTGAGCGAGGGATCAAGCTATCCGGTGGTCAGCGACAACGAATTGCTATAGCACGAGCCATATTAAAAAATGCGCCTATCCTCATTCTTGATGAAGCAACTTCCGCACTAGACTCAGTGACTGAGCAATACATACAGGAGTCGTTGTATCATTTAATGCAAAATAAAACCACGATAGTGATAGCACATCGCCTGTCAACTTTAGCGAAAATGGACCGGATTTTGGTGTTTGATAAAGGCCGGATCATTGAAGACGGTACGCATGATTCTTTACTGGTTTTAAAAGGGCATTATGCCAGAATGTGGCAGATGCAAGCCGGAGGATTTTTACCTGACAAAGAAAGAGCAGGTACTGAATAATTTGAGGATTAACAACAGTAAGCAGCTCATATTATTCTGGAAATTTTCGCTACGACTCAAGTGCAGTATATAGGACATTTGTTTCATCTTTTACGAAGTCGCTAAATTCAAGCTGTTCAGAGTCTAAATTATTATTATTTTTGAAGGATTGACCAAGGTTCGCTTACTGTGGTTTCGGCGTTATTTCTAATGGAGAGGAATCGAAATGCCTTTCTTCTGTGTCCCTTGATGAGCTCGCATGAAGAGTATATTGTGTTTTAATTTGATCAGCGCAATGTTTGAAATCATTTGTTTCTTCATTTTGGACGAATGCCATTGATGGATCATTATGTTCCAATATCATTGTTTCCGAAGTTTGCGGCCCACCAAGGGATGCAAGCATACGAGCGGTAGAAGATGAAGAAAGCGTTTCATTTTGAGCAATATAGGCGTTCCATAAATGTTGATATAGGTTACAGCGTTGCAGCAAAGTTGCATGTGAGCCTTCATCAATGACACGTCCCTCTGCCAGGACGATGATTTTTGAAGCGTTTTGACCCTCTGTAAGCTTGTGAGTAATCATCATTGTTGTAACGCTTGTCGATAGTTTATCAATACTTTCCAATACCGACTTTGCTGATTGACTATCAAAAGGAGCAGTAATTTCATCCATAAGCCGAATGGACGTTTTTTTCATGAATCCTCGTAAAATGGCTACTTTTTGTTGTTGGCCGCCAGACAGTGTCTTTCCATTTTCACCTACGTTAGTATCTAATTTATTTTCAAACGATTCAAGAAACGTGCGCAAATTTAACGCCTCAGCCAATGTCCAAATGGTTTCATCGCTGACTTCATCAGGGTTTTCTGAACCGTAGCAGATATTCTCCCGGATTGAGCCATTAAATAAATTCGGTGATTGCCCAAGCAGAGTGATATTTTTCTGGAGTGATTGAAGACTAACTTCAGCAATATTTTTTCCGTTAATTTTTATGGTGCCTTCGGTAGGTTGATAGTAACCATAAAGCATATTGAAAAGAGTTGTTTTGCCAGCACCGCTTTCACTCACAAATATCACTTTTTCACCGGATTCAATCTTGAATGAAAGGTTTTTAAATAAGACCACGGGTGCTTGTCCTGGTTTAGCTGTATAGCTGAAAGTTACATTATCAAACTCTATGACAGGAGGTGATTCTGGTTCAATTGGAAGTGGTGTTTCTGGATTTAAATCAACTACCTCATCGGGTATAGCCAGCTCTTTAAAGACAAATTTCAAATCGGGCCATGATGCAAATAAGTCGTTTACAGCTTGACCAAAAGCAGGCAATAAAGCGGAGAGTGAATTTAAATAGCCTGTTAAAATGACAAAATCCTGAATAGAATAAGCGCCGGATTTAACGCCATTTCCCATATACAAGGTGGCCAAAAGCATGCCAAGGCGCGAAATACTGATATGCCCTAATGAGATTAGTTGGGGTTTAATATGCGCATCAATTTCAACATGCATCATTTTTGTTAATGCCGCATCGACGCCTTTCATTGTATGCTCGTATTGACCAAAATCGCGCATGACTTTATATTGCGCTATGGCATCACTGAAACTTTGATAAGCTTCACTTCCTGTTTTTAGCATCATTTCTCTTGCGTCAATAATAGGTTTGGCGGTGAGGGCGCTATAGCCTGTGTATGCAGCCATAACAGCGAATAAACCAGCTCCCACCCCATAACCATATCGACTTGCTAAAACACTACTTGCGATCGCAATTTCGACAACTGTTGGCGCTATTTGGGTAAGCAGTGGGGTGCCGATGTTACTCAACGAAAAACTTTTTTGTATTAGATAAATTTGGTCTGAAAAAGGGGTATTTACGTGATAATCAAGTGATTTTTTTAGCAAATGTTGAGTTCCCATCATCAGGATTTTTTTGGTGTTGTAAGCGGTGACCGGTACCATGGTTTGATCACGCAAATTGGGAATCACTTGCGACAGTGCATATGCTGAAACCAGTAGTGTAATTAACATATTGGAGGAAATTTCCACACCTCCAATTTCAGTTGTTTCATCCTCTCCTGATAATAAATTCAGTGTTTCAGCAAACAACCATGGCGTTATAAAATTTAATCCGGTATTTGCAGCCGTAAGTAATGTAGCAAAGGCAATGCGTAAACGATTTTCTGGCGAAATAACTAAGGTACCCAGGCTTGAGATAATCTGCAGTGCGGATATTTCTTTTTCCTCGGGTTCATCCACAAAATCGGGTGCCTCATCAATCTGTAATACAATGGATTCTTCAGCTTCTGCTCGTGAATTTGAAATATGAGCCGTGCGTAGAATCACTCGCGCAATCACAATTGTAAGTCCTAGCAATAAAATAAATAGGTACATCAGAACTGCCTATGTTTGTGGGTAAGGTTCGGGAGTGTTTCGTCCAAAAATCATTGGATATAATTTTATCAAAATCGCATGGTTAAGTTAATACCGTAAAAATACAGTACTTTTTTGCTACAATTGGAAGAGCAGAGTAATCCCTCTCTTAGAGCTTATTCGATTAGAAAAACTCTTAGAGGGGAAGGCGTTTTATTAACGTTTATTGATACACTGGATTGTCCGATAAATCCAATGAATTGTCAGAGACTGATTGTCTATTTTTATACGTGCCAGCAGCAAACGTTTGAGCAGCAATTGATGTTCACTGCTAATCTTCATAGTAAGTCGGTGCAATCACAATATCTCGGATGCAGATATGTTGGGGTTGTTCATAAATCCATAAAACGGCTTTTGCCAATTCAGCAACTGAAATAATTTGGTTTTCTTGCAGGTTTGATTGCTGAAGGAGTGAGGTTTTTACCTTGGCGGGTGCAATATTGCATACGCGAATTCCTAATGAAGCATTGGCCATTCTTAGAGATTCACTTAAACTCTTTATAGCAGCCTTGGTTGCTGCATAGGTGGCTAATTTTGGACGCGTTTTTCTGTCTGCCAATGAACTGATATTGATAATTGTTCCTGTTTTTCTTGACTGCATTCCAGGTAGTACGGCTTCTATACAATTGATAACGCCCTTTACATTTACATCGACCATTTGCTCGTGATCATGGTGTGATAATTTAGAGAATTCACCGTTTTTTACAGTACCAGCATTATTAATTAAGCATTCAACCGGTCCAAATTTTATTTCAGCTTCCTTGATAGCGTGGCTAAGAGAAATGGGATCGGTAACATCTGCCTGGAAATATAGGGTATTGGGTAATTGATGATGCTGTTGTGAAGTAATATTCCTAGAAATTAATAAAAGAGGATAGCCATTTTCTGAAAAAATGTCCGCAATCCCGCCGCCAATTCCTGAACTAGCTCCCGTAATCATTATCAATGATTTTTTTATGCTCATCGTAACCCTCTTACTGCCAGATCGTTGAATGCATGACGGTACAGATCATTCTTCTGATAACCTGTAATAAAATGGTAATTACCATTTGGAACTTTTATAATTTTACTCATATCTATTCATTTGTTTATTTGCCTACAGGAATGAATTATGAACCAAATTATCAGGCACCGCAAAGCTAATATAAATGATCTGCCCTCAATCGTGTTTCTGCTTCAGGATGATGAACTTGGTAGAGCTCGTGAATACATTCAGCCAGAAATGGATCAACGTTACATTGATGCATTCTACAAGATTGAATGTGACCCGAATCAATACCTGATGATTGTAGAGAATGATGTTGAAATTATGGGAACGTGCCATTTAACCATCATGCCATCACTAACCTTTATCGGTCAAACTCGAATGCAGATCGAAGCGGTAAGGGTTTTTGAAAAATTCAGAGGTCAGAAAATTGGTGAATGGATGATAAATACCGCAATCAATTACGGTAAATCCCAAGGTGCTTCAATTATTCAATTAACAACTAACAAAAAACGTGCAAGAGCTAAAAAATTTTATGAGAAATTGGGTTTTGAGGCTAGCCATGAAGGAATGAAACTTTATCTGGATTAATTTGCCTGAAATATAAATTTTTTGACTTTTAACAAGACTCAGGGCGATGATCCGCAAAGACAATTTCAGGCTCAGTAACTTTTGAAGCAGCCATATCTTGTTTCAGCTCAATCAGTGTGTCCATAACTGATGTCAGCCTTAGATTTACATCCATGAAACATTTAGGGATAAATTCATCTTGTTCAGAAAACACCTCTCCAGTCCCAATACCTCTTTCAAGAGCGCTTATAACTGCACTAAGCTCTGATTCAAACGCTGACAAGAGTTCATCATTGCCTTTTGCAGATTGAAGGACCCCATGTAATTTTTCCACTACATCTTCTGGAATATAAAGAGTGCCATCTCTACATTTGAAATATTCACGTGTCGCAATAGGTAATGAAAGTAGTTCATCTGACTTGTGTTGACTCATTTGAAATATTCGATTAACAAGTTGTTTTACTTCAAGGGGAGTAGGTGGGGAATGGTCATGTTTCAAAGATGATAAAAGTTTATCACTAGCAGTAACCCTTCCATCTTGACTATGTTCCCGCGCTATGTCGATGGGAGTCTGCTCTTTCTTGTTTTGCACTTCGAGACTGGCGCCACAGTCTATTAGCTTTTTAATGAGATTCAGTGGCTCTTCTCTGTAATTATAAAAGTTCTGTACTGCATAGTGCAACGCAGTCATCCCTTCTTTATCGGCACTATTGATATCAGCACCATGTTTTAATAATAAATCAATGAGACTATCATTACTTGGACCACCAACAAGGACTTTTCCACAACTAACTATTGCCAACTGCAACAAAGCTTTATTGGCCAAAATACTTTCTAGAAAATATTCATGATCCATAAATACAGAAGGTTCTTTTAAGCCAAGGAGAAGATCCAGTATATCTCTATCCGTCAGTTGATCTATCGGTTCTGCTCGCTCGAGGATGCCACGAACACGTGCTAAATAGTGTTCTTGCTCTTTGTTTAAAATTAGCTTTTCTTGCGCAATAAAGCTGGAAACATTCTCTTCTTCAATGGGTAATTTTGGAAAACCATCGATTTTTTCCAAATCCTGAATAGTTAGAATATCTCGGTTTAATGCTATCTTGGCAATTAATTCATTACGGCTGTTATTGCCTAGTATCGCACTTGCATATTCTATGGTGTTTATTTTTAGTTCTTTAGCCGTTTGTGTTGAAGCAAATAAAGATTTACGAACAGCGATTTGATATTGACCATGATGAAAAATAACACTGTTTCCAGACTTCCAAACATTTCCTGTCATTGATGTGATAGGCGCTGCTGGAGTGAGCGAGCGGGCGCCAGTTAGTGCCTCTTGAGCGTTCCATGGTCTGCTCCCCCCAAACGTAATTTCTCTATGTTTCGCTGATACTCTTTCTAAAAACGTTTTTTCTTGTTGATTTTCTGTAGCATTCAGTTGATTGTCTGTATTACAACCTTCTAAAGTCACAAAAACCTCACCATGATCTGCGGGCAAGGTTTGTTTTAAGCTGTTTAATAAATGATCGAAATGATCCCCAAATAACTGCTCACTTGGTCCATGGCAATTCCCCATGCCATAATGGCCACCACTAGCATGCCCCATAATATATAATTTCGGTTTTTTTTCGAATATAGTGTTTAATTCCTGGGGTAAGTCTAATTTGAGGGCATCCAAACTACTATAGATTTCTGGGGCTTCATCACATTGGTCGAAAAAATAATACCTCAAATCGGAGCCTTCTAAATAGACACCAATTGGAAGAAATTGCTGCTTAAACCGTTGTTTTAGGTGAGGGTTTACCACCACGCCTCTTTGCTCTTCCGGCACAGGATGTTCTGGATTGGGTTTATAAATTAGGAATTCAATTGCAGCTTCTTTCATAGTTTAAGTCATCCATATCCTAGTATTTGGGTTTTGGTGTCATATCAAATGGTGTTGGTGCGGTTGAGTTATAATCTTGTTTAGCGTCCAATGTTGTATTCATTGATTTTTCAGGCGTAGCAGAGAATTTCTCTTGTTTATCATTTTGCAGTGTT
The DNA here is from genome assembly GCF_000423305.1 of Legionella moravica DSM 19234. Taxonomy (GTDB): domain Bacteria; phylum Pseudomonadota; class Gammaproteobacteria; order Legionellales; family Legionellaceae; genus Legionella; species Legionella moravica. The sequence continues at coordinate 14,469 of NZ_AUHS01000031.1, forward strand.
GGCGCTTGAGCTATTAACAAATTTTTATCCATCAACCTTTGGATAAATGCATCAAAGAGTTTTGGTTTATTGATATTAAGGGTTAAGTTGTTTCCCTGATGATTTAATTGCATATTTTCAACGGAGATTCCCTGATTGGCTAACTCTTTTTTAAATTGGTTAAATTCATTTTTTATCGCGTTAAAAAGCTCGTCAACTGCTTTTTGTTGATCTTTTGGTAGTCGTTCTTTGCTTGATAAACATAGGATGCCTTGTTCGAAATCCAGTTTGATCGTAATTAATGCGTCAGGATTCTTGAATTCAAAAACAGACTCCCAACTATCAGGTTGTCTCCACACTTCACTTTTTATGAAATTTACGCTGGGTTTAAAAGCCGTCATTGGTGAGGACAAATGTTCATCAATCAGTTCTTCCGATTCTTCATCTGAAGTTTCTCCGCCACCAGCACCTCCTTTATGACCCTTACAGTTTGGAATGCCAGCTGAACGGCATATACCACAAGGATTGCTTTCTATCGCTTGTTTTCGAGGGTCTTCATTTTTGTCAGTATTTGAATTTTTGGGGGACATATTACGCTCCCTAATCTTAAGTTTATTTAAGAAATCCATTCAAGCAGGTCTTTATTTGTACATTATAGTAAATTTTAGTTGATTTGGATCTGAAATGATATACGTATAAATACGGTAAATTGATTTGAAATAATTGGTTAATTGTAGTACATTTCTAGTTAATTCTAAAGAATAGTGATGATTTATATGCTGTCGTTAGCAAGTGAATTGATTCAATCAAATTGCGCATCACATCAAAATATTGCTCTCGTAAATTTCACCCACGATATTACTTTTGGAAATAACCAAATATCAATGATCATTAGTGAGCCGAATATTGTCAGCTATTATAAGCGAAATCAAATTCCAGCATTATGCACGGACAAGACAGGAAGAACCTTAGCTGAGGGCGTCTATTTAAATAAAACCCTTGAAAATAGTCGCAAAGATTGTGCGTTGTTAATGCCTCTTTTGAGGAAAATAGGTTTAAAGTATAAGCAGAACTATGGCCAAAACTCGGTTCATATTCTTACCAAAGAGCACGATTGTCAGCACTTTTACTCATTATTTTTTGATTTAAGTGAGAATGATTTTTTACAATGGGTGGTCAATAATGGCGCTTTTTTAAACGACTTCATTGTGGGGTACAATAAGTGTGCAAGTGATCTTATTTTAGAAGCGAAATCGCTTGAGCATAGATTAACATTGCCTACCACCAGTGACGTAGTAAATTTGAAGAAATGCCAGATAAACAACTCAGAAGCAACACTAACGCTGTTACATAAGGAGCTGCACCTACCTATTCATCTTTCCAAGCAACAAAGTCGTTGTTTGCTTTTGCTGGTGCAAGGAAAATCAGCAAAAGAAATTGCAAGCGAACTTCTGATTTCTTATCGCACGGTGGAGTATTATTTTGATAAAATTCGAAAACAATTAGGTTGTTCTTCAAATAAAAAATTGGTTGCAGATTATGGTGATCAATTATATTAGTGTTTTGCAACTGACAATAAAGCTTGACTTAGTTTAAAAGAAGCCGCTTTTGAGTAATTCTGGCTGTGCTGTTAGTTCAGTAAGTTGCAGCTTATCTATTAACAGTTGCATATTCATTTATTCTTCAATCAAATTGAGGCAATTGGTTATCAAATGGGTGACTTCATTAATAGAAAAATTGGGGCAATATCGAGGATATTTTCTATTCAAACCACCGGAATGTTTTTCTAATAGTTGCAGGTCATATTGGAACATATCCACTATATCAAATTTGTTTTTATCCCATCTATCATCTGGATGAACGCCAATACCACCGTCAAAAAGTAACCCATTTGGCAATCTAATTAATACATGCCAGCACTCATCAGAATTTTTTACCATGATAAAGGCAATGTTTACTCTTTCAGTAAACTTTTGATTCCAAATAGTATAAAAAGCATTAGCAAAAGGGCCACATGGACCGGAGTTTATTGCCGGTTCTCCAAAATTTTCACCAGCAATTTTGACAAAGCCGTATAGGTTATTGATTTTTTCTGATAGTTCATTTAACAGAATCAAAGTGTTATGTTCATTCATATTTAAACCCTCTTAATCTATGCATGCGACAACAGGGGAAACATCAACTGATTTTCATCGAATAAAGCAGTTTTTTCTGTCTCAACAAAAAGCATTTCATCCTTTTCTTTTTCATCGATAGGAATTATCTCATAGGATGAACAATCCGTGGGGACAAAACCAAGTCGCACAGTATCTATGGTTTCATCACTCAAAGCATGGATAACATCGTTTAAATTTTGCTCTTTTTTGCTAAATACGTCTAATAAATGGAGTTGTCGTCCATTTATTTCGGCAATGGCGATGGTATCCAATTCAGGGAGATAGAAGACATTATTTTTATATACCGTGATGCCGTAAAACATGATCAAATCGGCATTTTCTTGCATGGAAATCTTGCCAAATGGACAGGTGTTTTGCGCATAATTATGAAGCTTTTCTCTATTTTCTTTATTATCCATATCCAATTTAACAAAGTTAGCATGTATTCTGGATGTGATTGTGCGCTGGTATTGATATTCTTTAACTGACTTAAATCCAAGTTTAGGATAAAAGCTCCATACGCTTGAATTAGCAAAAAGATAAATCAAATGGCTATCTGCTTTCCAATCTTCAAAGACCTTTTCCATGAGTCTTCGACTTAAGCCTTGATTTCTGTAAGCTTCATCTGTCATCACAGTGCCAATCTGGATGGCTCTTTGGCTATGACCAAAGATGCTAAAATCCATGATATTCACTGAAACATTGGCAATGGCGTGCTCTCCATCAAACAAGGTATAGGGGATGTATTTATCTCGCCAATAGCCGGATTGGTACCATTCTTCAAAAGATAAATCAAAGGTATTAACTGCAAGGCGATTAAACGCGGCGCGTTTTTTATCCTCTTGTTGGTAACCCTTAAAAAAAGTAAGCTCTTTCATTTGTTCACCTGATAAGCCATCTTGTAATTAATGAACCTCACCCCATTTGTTTCAACAATCTGTTTTTCCATCAGAGTAAATCCAATAGCTTCGCAGGCTGCTTTTGCTGTAATGCTGGCCTCTGTTGTTAATTGCTTCAAGTCTTGTGCTTTTGCAAAATCAAGCCACTTGGAAAAAATTAATCGAGCAACCCCTTGGCGCTGATAATCCTTATGGACATACAACCGGTCAATATAGCCTTCTTGGGTCATATCTCCAAAACCAACCATTTGGCCGTTATCCTCCACTACCCAGGCAATCCGGTTTAACATCACCTGAAAGCGTTCAATAAAAAGTTTGGCATCAGGCGCCCATGCATCCAGTTGGGCTTGGTCGTAGTCTTTTTTATTAACATGATGAACAGTGTTAAAAAATAACTCAGCACAAGGTGCTATATCCTCTTTCTTTAAAAGCCTTATTATAAAAGTGGGGGGCATCAGCTGGATGCGTTTGCAGGGATCTAGTAGATTGACGGATGATTTAAGTTCGTTAATGTTCTGTAGCATCAAATCGGCACAAGGTTTTAAAGATTCTTTAATATCTTCCCAACATTCTTCCTTCTTGCCGATACAGATCTCTTTAGCCCTATTCATCACTGCTTTGTGAGTTTCCGGCAACCGCACTATCACCCAATCAGCCGCATCAGGCTTGGATCGAATCTTATTTGTTTCTAAGGTACTCCAAATACGCGCCAAGGTTAGCAGCACATTTCGAGTATCATCTCTGATATCGGCTGCAAGTCTATCCAGATCTTGAAGCATCGCATTAATAAAATCAACGTAGGGAACTGGCGCTAAAATTTTTTCAGACTTCTTCCCATACAAGGTCTGACTCTTCAATAAAACCTGAGTGATAATCAAAGCAAGATCGGGCATTTCATAATTCTGTGGTTCAATCTCACCCATTTCAAAAGAATCTCTTAACCATTCTCCATATTGAAAATCAAAACGAGGGGGATAATGCCAGGGGTTAACTGCACCTTTTTCAACAACCGTCATTTCTATAGGCCGTTTTGCGCTTTTCATGTAACGGCCTGATATGTGAAGCAGGTGTTTCGTCAATTCATTCTTTTCACTCAAGGTTGTGGCATGATTGGTTACAACGAATAAGTCAATATCACTGTATTTTTGTAAACCACCCACAAGGGCTGAACCATAGAGATAAACGCCCAAAAGATTGTCACCTAAAACTTTAGTGACTAAATTAATACATTCATTGATTTGTTGCGCATCAGGATTGGGTTCTATTTTTTCTTTAGGATAATTCATGGCAATAATCCAATATTACTGATGACGAAAAACCACAGTTTGCCTTCCAAGAAGGGCTGGTTTCATCTAGAGTATGGGTTAATTCGATGAGGTGATAGGGAAATTTCATTTTATTATTTCACCCTTTTGGTAAACCATAATATCAAATCATCATCCAAAAGTGATTGGAATATAGTGCTTTGAATAAATTGTATCATATAGTGCGATTGAAGTAGGTGCTGAATATTGGCAATCGTGTTTTAGTCTGTTTTTGGGATTTGAAGTCCAATGGTACGAAAATGTACGCTAAGGAAGCTCGGATAATTTTTTTTCCATGATAATAGTTCTTTCTTCCCCATAGTACTCATCGCGCAAAGCGTTATACCCAATCTTTCGATAAAATCCCTCCGCAGTAATTGAAGAGGATACTGTCAAGCAGGAAATATTTTCTTTACGTGCCACTTCTTCCAAATAGTGCATTAACAATGCTCCTGATTTTTTACCTTGCTTACTGGGTAGTACAAAAACTGTACGTACCATGTTTCCTTCAAGACTTGCTGTGCCAATAATTTGGTCCTTTTCTGTTATGACAAAAATTTTTCTCAGTTTCATTTTCGTAGCTATTTGCTCTGTAGAGAAATTTTTAATCACTGAATTAATCACACTCTCCGAGTAATCCTTCGCGTTTACTTTTTTGAGTGATTGAATGATAACATGACTGATTGCTTCGGCATCAGCAAGTGTTGCTCTTCGTATACATAAATTGGCCATAATTCTATTTTTCTTCTCTTTCTTTAAGGTATTCATACAGTGTTGGTTTTGAAATACCCATCATCTGGCAAATTTCTTGAAAGGAGACGATAGTATCTATATTCAGATTTTTAAACCTCCAATCAACAAGTGGCTTTTGTTACCTCTGTCTCATACCCCTTACCCCAGTGTTTCTTATGAAAACGATAACCAATTTCTATTTCTGGTTGTAAATCATAGTATCCATAAATCGTTCAATATCCCTACGTGTGATTGAGGTCTTTGTATAGTAAATCGCTGTACGTCAGGATCTGAGCGCAATTGGAGAATATCTTCAAAATGGCTTCGTTCAGTAAAACTAATGGTTAAGCGATTGGTTTTTAGAAAGTCGGTCACGTTAGTCTCTTGATATCAATCTATAAGTTATCAAATTGATTTCATTAAAGGTAGTCTAACTTTAAATAAATCTCCTCCGTTAGTTAGAATAAATGCTTGACCTTTAGGTAATGAAACTATATCGTCCACCCCAATCATAGGCACAGAAGAAGTCTGGACTCGATCTTCATTAGTCGTATTAAAATAAATCCCATCATCCCCATGCGGCGTATCGTTAACCATAGAAACCTGCGTATGTCCAACAACACCAACTTGAGGTAGGACTTTAACCAGTAAATTGGCTGTTTCTTCATTTTTAACACGCAGCATAATCAATGTATTAAAATTTCCTTCGGATACTTCTGCTTTAGCCTTGGAGCCAAGTGCAACCTCCATATCCTGGATAGTTTGAGCATAAGCGGTGACCTGAAACCCAGCCCCACCTGCTTTATTAAGTATCTTCACAAAGGAATCTTGGATAATCTCTGACAATTCATCGCAGTGCAGATTTAAAGTATATCGTGCGTTGGGTTCTTTATAGATTTTACCAGCAGTAGATACCAGATCAGACAAGATGGCTTTACCTACAGCTTGAGCAATATTGGGATTAGTAAGGCTGTCTAAACCAATATAAAGCACTTTCTTATTTTTAATTATATCCATCAGCTCAATTTCACCTGGATGAGCTTTTGACGACAGGATTTTTGAGGCATTACTCTTATTGATTTCAGACAGTACAGGACCAACACTGGCCGTGATTTTGTCGTAATAATGTTTATCCATAATGGCTGCATCGTAGAGGTCTATTAAGATTTGGTCGTGTAGGGCTTCAGCATTGTTGCTTTTGATGGTTTTGTTGATGTGGTCTTTGACATACTGAATGACCGCCTGGTGGCGTTCCATTGGGGATTTTGTCTTATTATTTTTTCCTATTTTACTATCGTGTTCCTCGATGATTTCATCTATCTCTTGATGATAATTAGGATAGTGGTTAGGCAGAATTTTATCAGCATAGGACATTAACAGTTGTTCTAATCGACTAATATAGAAGGCTATTGTTTGATAGGTAATGGGTTGATTCATTTCTTCCAGGCATATAGCAACAATATTAACGTATTTCCATGCGAAGGCTGCGAACTGTTTTCCCTCTCCCTCTGCGGAGATTGCATCGGTGATGCGTGTGGCAACTTCGCTGATTTGGTCGAAGTTCTTTAAAGGGTTGTATTGTGCAGATTGTTCTGGAAAGCCTAAATGTACTATTTTGAAATCTTCTATTCGTCCTGATACTTTACAGGCTGCGATCATATCTCTAACCAGATCTTGATCACCTTTGGGGTCTACAACAATGACAGCATCACCGTTGCGGATGTCTTGGTTAATCAAAATGCTGGCTAAACGGGTTTTCCCCACTCGGGTTGTACCAACAACGAAAGTGTGGCCTACTCGTACATCTTGAGGGATGTATACAGGTTTATCTTCTTCGCCTACACCATGCAAAAATGGACTACCGCCAACAGGTGGATCAGGTCTAAAAGGGTTTAATTTTGAATTGGTATTTAGCCATTTGGCTAGCTTTGTATGTTCATGGTTTTGGCAGAATCTTCTGGCAAGCTGGTAGCAACAGCTTCGTTGCATGAACTTTTCATTTTTGACTTGTTTAATTTGATGCAGTTTTTGGGTATGGCTTGGTCGCCAGCGAAAGCCTTTGCCCAGGAACAACCAGTTTTTGGATAAAGGTATTTGTGTGGTGGATAGGGCATAGGTGGGCATGGCTAATAATCTTCGGTGATAGCGTTTTACTTTTATTGCTTGCCAGGCTCTATAAGTTCCAGGGATTAATAATGCGAGCGCAGCATATAATCCCATAGTTTGTGTTAGTAAAAACAAATGCGGTTGAGTATATGCCAGTAAGGCTAGAGACAAACAGGTAATGGCTGACCAGGCTTCTGTTGGTTCTCTTAATAGGTTATTAATAGGGTAATTGCTCATAGTCGGCTCCCGATCATCAAGGCATCAATAAATACAAAAATAGCCAGCAGATACCAACGAGCTTTTAAGGCGATGCTCAGCTGTTCTGTGGTAAGTTGGTGTTGATTCTGTAAGCGTGAAATTAGTCTTGGCCATAATAGAATAAGGGCTAAATAGAGCGCTCCATGCAGACCAAGAAATAATGGTTGAATGGTAGTGACCGTGCTTTGCCAGTGTGCTAGTAGATTGCTATTAATGAACGAAGGCGCAATTACTAGTAAGGCAATCATTGGTAAAATGGTTTGAATTAATACTATAATGGATGAACGGATGTAATGTTTAATCATAGGGATAACTCCAAATGAGAAAGATATTTCGGTTGTTGGCGGTCGTTCTTGATGCCATTGTCGGAGTGGCAGAGGATAAACCTGCCAAACGCTATATGTCTGTTTATGAGGCTCAAGATAAACTTGATAATGGTTTGATCACTATTCGTGAATACAATGAAGCCTTTGAACGTAAGGACGTGCTTTAACATATTCATCGAATTCCTTTTGAAATAATTTTTACTCCTGTCTTGGCTACGTCCATACCGGATTGCGTCATGCTTTCACTCTGCCTATCTGAACCGTTAACCAAATCCATAAGACCAGCCCCAGCGTCACCGCCAAAATGACTTGATAATCTCAGCAATAAAACAGGCGCGACAAAGTAAAACATCACAGCCATATTCTTCATAGCAGAAATCGCATCGTTTTCACCTAATGGGTCAAGCACTGAACGTTCAAGAAATCCGACTAAATGCCAGAGGTATTGAAGAAAAATAGCCATGACAAATAAGGCGCACAGGCTGCCTAATGCTCGGGTGCTGTAGCAGCTCAAAGACAAAACCATTGGGGTGAGAATGATTAAAAAGAACATGAAAAACGCCTGCATTACAGGTAAGGTTTGCATGATGGCTTCTCTTTTTAATGGGGTAGATGTCCATGATTTTGTCCATTGTCCGACATTGACCAAGCTATGGGTAATGGCAGATGCGACCTTTCCATTGTTATTATCCATGAAGCTTTGAACAGAACTGGTCTGCATGTCTCTGCTTTCTTGCAAGAGCATTTTCGCAATAAAATCTTCTGCGCTGATGTCTGCTTTCCAGGCTTTCGGGTGTTTCACTTTATATTGGCGAACCCTATCCAGCATGGCGTAGTAATTTAGATGTTTGTTAAAAACACTGGCTTGATTAGAGACTTCAACCAGGTCAGTTTTGATTTTGCTCCACCATTGCTGACAGCTAGGGTAGCCGTCTTCTGGCAATTGCTCTGGTGGTATATCACCGCGATTAGCCGCTTTTTCAAGATTACGATTAGGGGCTTGATGGAAAGTAAAACCAGGCACAGGTTTACGTGCATGAAGTTTGCTGTAATACATTTTTTGCAGGATTTTAGAACCCATCCAGTTTAGATCATCCTCACCGCCATAGCGTTTTAGCATAGGATCTAATTCACTGGCTTTGTGCTTCTCACTGTTGAATTGCGTTCTCGCTTCGATAAAACATTGTCTATGAAAATCCAGAGCTTGTTTGCGAATATTCTGTGGCAGGTAGGTTGATACCAAGTCGCCTTGAATGGACTGTAAACTGTCAGTGCAGCCCGTTACTTTCATGAGACTGTAAGTAAAGCTCGACATAAAGTTCTGAATGATGGCAAAACCTATGGGAATTTTGACTTGGTTAGTCAGCAGATCTGCAAAGGCTTCATCATAAGTTGTTCCGCTGTCGCCAATGACCGCAGTCGTTGGGTTTTTTAGGCCACACAGGGGTTTAAACTGTAGGGCTTTGGTTTCCAACGGTACACAAGGATAGACAAATAAGCTGCATATCAGGAAAGTAACTGCCAGTTCATAAAGAAAATTATTTAAAGCGTGTTCAACCGCATAGAACGCACCTGCGGGATTGAGCACGTTTTTAAGAAAGCGATAACCAATGGCCAAAAAGCCAAGGTACAAAAGCCCTGTTTGCCACAGGGCGTTGAATAGAACCTCATACTGTTGCCAGCCTAGATAGGTGGTGTAGAGGGATAAAGGGTTAAAAACAATCATGATTAAGCTCCTTTATTTTCTTTAACGTAAATTGCGCCATTTTTAACAGCAGGCTGTTCGTGATCCTGACCTGGCATATTCTGGCTTTGAGCTTGATGTCGAATATCCATGATAGTTCCCAAGGTTTCAGTCATCATTTTTTTGCGGACATCGTTTTCAAAAGATAACGAGTGAATGTCATCATCTAATTTTTTAAGGGCAAACAAGACCATATTCATCGCAGGTTTTAAATTTTGTACTTCTTGCACTTGTAATCCTGCCTGCAAGATGCGGCGCATCATCAACGCTTTATCCAACATATTTTGAACAGCGATTTCTTCTGCCAGTTTTGAGACAGTGAGCATTTGCTCCTCGCGCGGTAGATGCTGAATGGTGGTAATGACTTCATCGGTAATCAGTAAATTGGAAGCACTGACTTTATGCAGATTTTCCTCAGTCAGTTTCCATGTACCATTGACCAAATTCCATAAGGCTTTGGCAATGTTCTGGCTACAAGTATTGGCGTTCGCACAGCTTTGCAATAAAGCTGACAAACCAATTCCTGCTTTAGCATCATGGCTTTGTTTGTTCTCACTACTACTGACCTGGATGTCACCAAGAACCTTAACTGCCCAATTAGCAGCATCGGTAGGCGTTGGCCAGCTTTGTACCATAGGGATTTTGGTACTTGGCTTTTCCAAAGAATCTAAAGGTTTTCTCTCTAAAAGGATGTTGTAGCCAGCAATGACCACATCGTTGATGACCTTAATAGGACGTTGAAATTTACCGCCAGCATTGCCTTTATCGTGGCCTATCCAGGGCAGGCCATATTCATCTCGTTTTTGGGCGATGCTTTTCGATGTCTCAGTCACATCGACGTTTTCCTTTTTAGCGCGTTTAGCAGCGTCCAGCCATCCTTGACTATCGGATACTGATAATATGCCTTCCATTGGCGATTGGTTTTGTTCCAGAGCTTGTTTGACTTCTTGGCAATCCTTAACCTTGAGGGTAAATTCATTTTGTGCGCTGGATGCGGCATTTTGTAGAACATTGTATAAAGCAGGCATGGACTGCTGTAGCTTATAAAGTGGGAATCCTGCGACAGAGCCTTTGAGGTTATCAATGACACCGCCAGGGATATTTAACGCTGATTTTTTCAAATCCTGAAAGGTATTGGTAATGGATACGACAGGATTAAAACCGCTACAAGAGAATCCCATACGGCCATCAATATCTGCACCAATAACCAGTGTTTGGTCTTTATTAACGGGTGGAATAAATAAATTGGATGTTCCTCCTAATTCATAATAGTAATCCGATTGGCTGGGCATAAAGCTGCCAGCATGGGTCAGTGTTGGAACGATTAAAGCTAGTAATAGAGATTTCTTCATGATGATGTCCTATCGTTTTTGAGGTTGCCCAACCTTGGGAAAAGTAAGAAAGTTCACGAGTTTGCCTTTATGCTGAATACAGCCGCGGTATTTGCGCCAAAGGACAAACACATAATTACCATTTCCGGCTTTTTCGTCTTCAATGCCGAAATCCTGTGCGTTGCCTGGGTGAATATTGCGATTTAACGGATAAATTTCCTGCCAGATGACTTTCGTGTTTTGTGGGTCGTAAATGGCATTAGCCACCACACAGTTTTTACCGCAGGAATTACTGGTTGATTTGGTGACATGCAACGGATTTTTATTAGTGACAATATCAACCGCGTGCATGGCTGCAACAACTGAAGCCCTGTAGTTATAGGGTTGCGTTACGCGCATCAATCTTGGAATTTCAGAACCCCAATGTTGTGTCAATGTGCCGATTTCATGGTTGATTAACAGATGAGGATGCGTTCCCATATACAGCAATTCAGCTGCTTCTGTTCTATCCATGACTGCATCAGCTTCGGCCAAATAATAAGGAACGCCAAAACCAGTTTCCGGCCTATGTGATAGATAGGGGATACGGTAAAATGCAGCAGGACTGCCAATCACATCAACAATGCGCGTGCGCTCATCATTGATATGAAGGTCTGTGGTTTGACCGCTGTCATTACCAAATCCCAACGCTGAACCAGTTGCAGCCTTATAGGCTTGTTGATACATCGTTCTTGCAGCTTTATTTTCATAAAGGGTTCGCGCTTCAAGCCAGGGATTTTCTTCTGGTTTATTACTGACCGTAATTATTAGATCAGGTAAAAACTGTTCAATGGCAGGGGTGACTTCAAGTCTTGGCGGTAAACGTCCCACCGTCCAAGTGCAAGAGCCAATGACTTTGTAATGGCTGTTATGAAACAGCTTTTGCAAAACCCGTGTGGCGATTGTGAAGGTATTCACAGGATGAGGCGGGCTTGTGCTTTCTAAAGCAAAGGCAGTATTAGTCATAAAAATAAGCCCTGTTATTAGTAGTTGTTTTTGGTTGTTCGAGTTTTTTAGCCATGATTTCAGCGGCGACCAGGACATCATGTTCTTTCTCCAGAAGGTGGCGTTGTGCTTTTTCAGATTTCTCAGTCATTAAGAGGGCAAGCAGGTAGCGGGGTGGAATGACGCGAAATAATCCTTGGTAGCGTGACCCTAATAAAACTGCTTCTGCATACAAACCTTTTTGCGAATCAATATCTCTGATTAATGTTTCCTGCTGCGGTGTTAAGGATTTAAAGCGTTTCACATCAGTGATTTCTTTTTCATCCAATCCTAATAAAATCCAGGTTTCAATTAACGATAAAATCTTTGCAGCCTTTTCAGAATTCATGTCGGTGACGTTTTGGGTAATCGCAACCAGCCAAAGCCCGAGCTTTCTGGCTACTTTGGCAACCAGTAGACACACTGTCACCACAGAAGGAATTTGAAATTGCAGGTGGGACTCATCAATAAAAAGAAAGGTTGGTCTATTATCGTTTTGAGTAGCCTCAGCCATGGCCAGTATTCTTGGCAACAAAGACACCATGACCAAAGCCAGTTTTCCGGTATCATCTTTAATGGCGGAAATATCAATATGAAAGATATCAAAATCACCTAAAGGCTCAGTTGGCACATTAAAGAAGCGGGATTTCGCGCTGTTAATGACATAACTGTTTAATCGGTCGTGCATATCCAGAATCCGGTCTTTCTTACGCGCCACCGTTTCTTTATCCAATCGTCGTTGAAATGCACTCACAATATGTTCAGTCAGCATTTGTGGTATGCCATTGTTAAATGAAGTTAGGATGGCATCAATTAATACTTCGATTAACAGTGTTTCATCAGCCAGGGTAAATTGTTCTTCTTCCAGGGCATTGGCTTCCGTAATCATGGTACGCAAAGCTAAGGCAAGCTCTGCAAGATATGCGCGAGAACCATCACCACAAGCCAAATCTTCTGAGTGAGCAGGATCTTTAAGATCCATAATTTTTTGAGCTATTAAAGCAGCTTGTTCTGCGCTTAAATTATCTGTAATTTCTGGAATGGCTTTATACGCTTCGCAAAAGGGATTTAATGGAACAGCTTCTTCTTTTTTATTGCTCAATAATAACTGTTTGGTTTTTTTGCCATGGGCTTTGGCATGAATGAGCATTCGGTCAAACGAGTTCCCCATTTCAAAAAGTACTACACGGGCGTTTTTCATGGCGAGCAGTGATTGAATCATCCAACCTGTTAAAACTGACTTACCACCACCAGAGTTGGCGAAAATCGCGCAATGCGAATTTTGGCTAATAAAATCATGGTGAAGTAAGTCAAAGAAAACAGGTTCACCTAAGCGGTTGAAAAAAGGAAAGCAGGGTAAATGTCTTGCGCCTTGGTTTCGTCCATAAACAGGAAGTAAAGCCGCAAGCTCTGTGGCATACATCAGACGGTCAAAGCATAAGTACTTACGGGCATAGTGGGGATCGAAATTAAACGGTAGAGCATTGAGCCAGGAATTTAATGGGTGGATATCATAGATGGAATGAATTAAGGGCATCTTGGCATCGTTGAAAATGCTATGTAGGTTTTTTTCTATAACCTGAGCTTGTTGCTCATCTTCGGCTTGATAAAAAACGGCCTGATTAACCCAGAACAGGCGATTGCCAGTACTTAATTCATTACGGGCTGTTTTTATATCATCTCTGACTTCTTGAGGTTTTAGGCTAGTTCCCACAATTCCCTTTTCTAATCGTGTTAAATGGGAATCAAGATTTTCATCATGGCTAAAGACGACTTGAATGGTGTAGATGCTTCCTTCTGGCAAGGTATCCAAAAGCGCATAGCGGTGCTTTGGATTGGCTTGTTGTCTTTCTCGGGAGACTAAACCAATAATGGGCGCTTCTTTTAAACTATCAACATACAGGATTCTTTGTTTTCGGCCTTCAAAAATAAATCCTTGCTCATCGCTCTCAGGCGGGGAAAAGAATATATTTTGCGCCAGATTAAAACCTGCGGGTATGGAATTAGGGTAGGGATATTGTTCCAAGATCTCATCGGCTGATTTAGGATTAAACCAGCGTATCCACCATTGATAATAATCCTGACCCGTAAGACGTTTGATTTCGAGGCCTGGCGAACGTAGTTTGGTTTCAATCTGACTGACGACTTCTTGATGTTCGAGAAGAATTTGCTCGCGGGGTAGAGTGGTTTGATGTAATTGTCTATAAAACAATACTCGGATTCTTCGTCTGCGGCCACGATAAGGCGCACCTGTTTTCGGATCGAGAAATAAACCTTCTGGCCTGGTCATTTTGTTGTAGAGATCTTGTAAGCGTTGTAAGTAATCTTGCGTTAGTGGATTTTCAACGAGTTGTTGTGGGATTTTGGATTTAATATGATTAATAACGGGATCAAGGCAATATTCATCTTGAACAAACATTTGCATGACCCAAGGATCTATCGCATGAAGGGGAACTACCGTTGCAAAGGTATCGCGGATTTTATTAAAGACAGCTTGCAAGTATTCAGGAGAAGCTGCTTCGGCTTGAATATCACCTAGCTCAAACCCTGAACCTAAACTTTTTCCATCAGCAAATAAAAATACTTGTTCTTGTTCGTTGAAATCAACAATGGCCAGCCTGTCAGCAAAAGAAGGTAAAGGATTGGCGTATTGCTTTTTAATGGTTTGTTCTTTTATAGCCTGGGGATTCATTTCCCCAAGCAACCAGTTAGATAATCGTTTCATCATGCCTCCTTAATACAGTTCTGATGCCAGGGCGTATTGATTTTGCTTGTAAAGAAAAAAGCGTGTGGTATAGGCTGGTTTGATGATTTGTTCATCGCCGAGCTGAGCCACATGCGCAAAAATATGAATAGGCACTTCGGGATTCGGCAGCTGCTTAAATTCTTCGCCTGAATCCTCAAACCGTACCTGTTGAACAACAGCCTTTTGTATAGGCTGTTGCATGCTTTGCTGATAGAGCTGACTGACTGTTAATCCCTGCTCAGGAATGGCACTTTGCGATATATTGGCGGTTGAGCAAGCGCTCAAAGCCAGACTAGCGCAAAGCATTGTCAAAGTTCTTTTGTTGATGGTAACCATAATCTAATACCCTCCCTTGGTGTTCTTTATCAATGGCTATGGTTTGACTAAAATGAAGACTGAATTGATTTGGTATAAAGCCTGAGTGGCTGCGGATGCTGGCAGGAACAAAAACCATATCGAAACTGCCTTGTATTCTTTTCTCAAGCCAATCAGTAATTTTTTGGCTGCCCTCGTTGATAGCTCCACCTGCTGCAAAATGTGCTAAATCGCCAGTAGGTGTGGCAATAGCAGAACCGCCTTCTGCTTGATAACTCATTTGCCACTTGGATAAAGCATTACCTGCCCCTTGAATACCGCCAGCAGCCATGAAAGCGGCTAAAACTCTGGGGGCATTAGTGATATACTGTCCTTTAATGCAAGGATTGCCGAATTGAGTAGTTAGATAACCAATGCTGTCATTGTTCACCAGCTCCGCAGAGCTTTTCATTTGTTCCTGACCAGCACTGACGAAATGTCCATCTTCAAAGACAAATAAAGCTGAGGTGACATAAGCACGGACGCAGCTGATGTTATCGAGGAAAGAGCCTACGCCAATGGAATAACCGCTGATTTTCATACCAATGATTTCTTCCGGCAATTGCATCCCATTGGCTGTCATTAAATCGCCACGGCTGACCATTGCGGTAAAAGGAAATAAGGGCTGCATTAGTTTGCCCTCAACAGGTACTTCACCCATTAGGGCAGACAAAAGCGTAACCTTGCTAAAATCACTACCTGCCGGAATGGTATAGAAGGGTGTTTTGGTTGGCGCTTCTTCTTTGGTGGATGAGTCTTGGTCTGCAAAGATTTTGCTCTCAATAGGGGCTTTATCCAACAATCCATCCAGATCTTTGATTTGGCCAGATACAGGAGCTTGATTGCCTTCCATGGGATAAGATTGGGTTTGATGATCGGTAAGTGCTGAGAGCTTTTCTTTCAGTGTTTGCAGTTCATCCTGTAGCGTATGACTTGCTTCTTGTATGGGTTGCTTTAATTGTTTTTGCAGCGATTTATTCTCCTTGTGCATTTGTTCCAGCTTCTTTTCTGTTTCAAGGAGTCTTGCAGACACATCACGGATGTTGTCGTTGAATTGGCTGGTAATGGCTTCATGAAAATTGTTGGGATTAGGTGTGTCATCATGGATAGGCGCGCTATGACGGCTATTGATTAGAATCATGACGACTGCGAACACCACCGATCCAGCTAAGATTTTAATACCTTTGTTTTTGTTCATCGGCTGTACCTCGCATGTTGAGTAAGTGCTGCGGCAAAGGGTTGGTCAGAAACCACAAAGACTGTTGTACTTTCGTGTTGATTTCGCGGAGGCAATTCACTTTTGGGGTAGAAACTTGCGGTTTGCCAATGCCCCATGAGTTTTGAAAATTGCAGTTTGACAGGTTGATTTAGCAGGTTTTTTAAATCGACCGCGGTTACATAGAGGCTACCACCACGCCATGAAGCCAGAGGGTGAGCTTCAATGCTTGCTCCATAGAATAAGGGGATGGTTTTATTGGTTTGCATGGGCGAGCGATAAATACCCTCTGGAATATCTCTGACACGCTCTGGCGAGTACAAGGCTTGAATGGCAAAACGGGTGAGCTGTATAGCATTGTATTCATATTGGCTTGCATTTGACTGATGGCTGACTTTGGGATCATCAATGAGGATTTCAATAGGTGTGGTATTAACAGCTTTCTCATTGGCTTTAAGGTTCAGTATGATGACTTCACCTTCGGGTAAGAGTTGCACAATCAAACGTGCATCGTTGAAGGTGTCTTTAGCCTTTAAATACAGACTGCCTTTTACTTTCAGAATATCGAGGTTGGTACTGAGTTGTTGATCAATAATTTTAATGGCCTGGGGAAATTGAACGAGCCTTTCTTTATTGATAGGTAATTCAATCGTTAAAGGGACTTTTTCCCAAACCAGATGTTCACTTTGCAGAGCGTAGCTTACTTGCGTGAGCATAAAGCCAATTATTAATAACATGTGTTTAATGAGTTTCATGAGATTCCTCCGTGTCGACCAATAAATCTTGTAAACGTTCTTCAGGACGGGTGTAGCCATCGAGAGCGAGTTGGAAAGGGTTGTGTAAACGAGACAAATTGAGTTTGACCACACGCAGGTGATAGGCCACTACCTTGTCGGCAATCACCATACCACTGTTGTCTTTCAGTCTTTGAGTAATGCGCAGGATTAATTTCACTTCCCAGGTATCGGGACCAATTTTTCTAATATCTTGAGGCTCCATGAAACGATAGAGACTGGCTACTTGACTGCGGTCAAAGAGCTGCGCGTTTTTATAAGCTCCCAGCGTTTCTCTGAGTAATTGTTCATGACGAGAGGTAAAATAATAATGAAAGGCTTTGATATTTTGGTTAAATTCTTCTTTGCCTTTATTAGACCAGGTATATAGCGTTGGTATTAATGAGGACACAAATCCTTGCACATATTCATTAGGGATATCGCTTGCTTTCATTAAACCGCCATTGGCCGCCATATTAGGACTTAGCCAAAACTCATAGCGTTTGGGCATGGTCATGAGGTTAATGATTAAGGCCAAAACGATGGCTGATAACAGGCCGATAAAAGCCAGTAATAAACGGTTATGATGCTGTAGGCTGTCGATCTTTTTCCAATATTCAAACATGAGGCTCTCCAACAGATTTATTCTTTTGCCACTGTCCTTGATAATGAATCCAGGGCGAGTGTTTGAGCCTTAATCGCACCATCCATTGAATGGTTTTCTTCATCACATAACCATAAGGTTTGCCTGCTTTGATACGGGCGACTCCTTTAGGCCACACGGTAATGGAGAGGATGAATCCAATCACAAAACCGATGCAGCCAGCGGCCAGTGGATATCCTGCCATTGTTCCTAAAAGGATAAAAAGCAGGGTGGTTACTGGTGTTGTAGTGATGACAATCCAAAACAATTCACGCAGACTTAAGCCTTTCCAGGCTGGGAAGTCATGTGATAGATGACGCGAAGAAGGCTGACTCATAATTTCACCTCCTATATTTTGAACTTGGTAATCATGGTGTAACCCACATAACCAGAAGCGATGCTAATGGCTAAATAGGTAATCCCCATTACGGCAAAAGTACCGAAGGCCACCATGGAACCTTCGTTCTTTTTGGATTCTTCAATACCGTGTTGCACAGTGGTAATGAACTTGATAAAGGTCACGACTGCGGTGATGAACAGCAATAAGCCAAGACCCTGTTTGACGTAATTGCCTGTTACCGACATCATGCTTTTGGAACCGTCACCGATGTTGTCCGCATCAGAAATTTTAGGGAACCAGTTATCTGCCAGTAACACAGGCGCATAAAAAAGATTGACAGCTCCCAGGTAGAGCGTGCGAAGCGTTGTTTTCATGTTGTCTCCTTAACGAATAACACTAAAATGAAAATCATCAGGCCAATGACAAGCCTGACCATTCGAGAACCGAAGTTCAGCAAGTATCCTTGTTGCTGTTTTTCCTCGGATCCCATCATGTGGTTGACGCACCACATCACCGCTAAAATCACCAGGCTTATGGCAATAAAACGGATACTGCTGGAAAAGACTTGGGCTGAGATGTTGTTGCTGGCTTGTTTGAATGTTGAAGCAAACATTCTCGCTATTTCGTCTTTACTCATTAGGGTTTCCTCACAAAATCCATTTCTAATGGTTTAATTTTTCGAGGGGCAATGATGGGCTGGTTGATATAGTCAATCAGCCCGTTGCGGATGTTTAGCAAGTCTTCTCTCAATCCGGCGTGATGCTGGCCTTGGAGATCTTCAAATCCTTCTATTTGCAATTGGATACGAGCATTTGGTGTTATCTGTGTTTGCGCTTCATCAAGCAAAGGCATGATGGCGTTAATCTGATTAATAATGCGTACCAGTGTTTCATTCAAATCAGGGTTATTCGCTGAACATTGCAGGCTTATTATCATTAAGGTCAGGCATAATATTCGTTTCATGGTTTCTCCCTATAAGTATTTCTTAAAGCGGCTGGCCGTCATGGCTACCATTAATCCCATCAACAAACTGACAGGCACAAAGACATAAGCAGGGGTGATGCTAACGGGCAGGGCAAGCCACAGCATGAGTAAAATCACCAGTCCCTTTTTTAAATAGTGATTAAGCCTGTGGAACACATATGAGGATTCACGACCTAAACAAGCGGTGCGTATTGCTCTTTGATTTAGGCCGTCAACCAGGCCTGCAATCATGGTTAAAGCAAATAAGGGCAGGGCGGCGAATAGGATAATGAGTTTGATTAAAAGGCACTGGCTGCTTAATAAAAGGATCTGCAAGAATTGTTGTGATTTTTCGATTAAGTCCTTGGCAAGGTCATTGATGGCCAGTTTGTTTAAGTAGGGGATAGCGAATGCCCAATCTGGTTTAGAATTCAAAGGAAGAACTGCCAAAAGTGAGCCTTGATAAACAGGGGTGATGGCTTCTCTTTGAGTGTTTACAAGGGTATTCACTTTTTCAAAAGCAAATGAGTAGCCATGCAGAAGCCATTGACTTAAAGCCCAGATAATAATCGCCAACCAACCTAAGAATAGCACTATGGTTAATTGCATGGTCAGTTGCCTTGAATATTGCTTTACTGCCATACAGCCCCCTCAGCAATGATTAGGGGGTAATGTTGTTCATGAAGGTATGCAAGCAATGGATCAACATTAACTGGTAATAACGGTAGTTTGAATTTTTCTTGCAAAGCGACAATAGATTCAAAGTCATTGACGTTGGTAATGAATCCTGTGGCTTGCATGGATTTTAATTCTTCTTGATGCTGTTCTAACCATTGAATCGACGCTTTATCTGCACCTATGACAAACAAAGGCATGTTTAATAAACTGGTATCCAATGTTTTACGGCTGACTTTGCCTGCGGTGGCTTTGCTTTTGGCTGGTACGCCTATTGGGCTGGACAGATTTAATTTTAATGACGTATCACTTTGTGACAGGGTTAAAGGAATGACGTTCATGCTATGAACATTCAACGTGACCAAGAGTAAGAACAAAATCCTAATCATTAAAATCTCCCTAAATCGACGACTTGCGAGGTTTTACCGTTGGCTATTAACAGTAATGGGGTTTGTTTCTTGGCAAGCGTTAAGCTTTCAAATTGTTGGTTGCCAGAGGTTAGGGTGACTTGTTGGCTGGTCACTAATTGAATAGGGATTTGATGTCGGTTCGCCCATAACTGTATGGCGTTATTGTCCATATCCAAAAACAACAGGTTAAGTTTTGTATTGGGAGTGCGGTTAATCGCGTCAACCAGTTGCAGAACAATCGTGGTAACAGCATCGTCAGGTCTTACAAATAAATAGAGTGTTTCACCTGTTTTTAATTGAATAGGTTGATGTGCATAGGGTGAGTAAGGGGAGGGATCAAAATCACCAACCACGGGTACATCTTTAAACAGTTCGTTATAGGCTTTGTAAAAGGCATTGTTCCAGGCGATATTTTGCGCCACCTTTTGCGCTTCCTGGCGGACAGCCAGGCTGGCAAAATGTTCACGCTCCACATCATCTTTGGCGTTAAGTCCAAGGATATCAATCGGTGTCATTCGCAAGTCTTTGTAATACACGCCACTCCGGCTCTGCATTAATTGCAGATAGCGTTTTTCTTCCTTTTCATTTAATCCCCAGACTTTCGCTTCTTGCTTTTGAGCGTCATTTAGTTGGAAATCTTTTTCTTCGATGACTTCATCATGAAACTCAGTAAGGCCTGCTTTTGCCAAGGCATTGTCGGCTTGTTGCATGGGTGAGGTGGCAATGCCAGGGATATACAAACCAGCGATGGCCTGTTGCCCAAGTACTAATCCCATGGCTAGAGTAGATAACTTAAGCATGGCTCACCTCATGTTGATTTAAGCGAACCAGTACATGGGCTTTATCTGCGTTTTCAAATTCTATGATTTGTTTGGCAAAGTCGATTTCAAAAACTGTCCAACCAGCTAACGTATCGCCTTTTTCCAATGCTTGGGTTTTGTAGTGGTAAGCAAGGGATGCAACGGGTATTTCTTGGATGCTGTCTATGCTTAATACCTTAAAGGGCAGTTGACTTGCAGAGAGCATTTTCACAGGTTTCTTTTTCTCATCTAAGTGGCGTAATAAATCCGTAATACCTTCGAGTTGTTTTTTTATTGCACCTTGTTCTGTAGTGAATATTTCACCTAATTGATGATCGTCTTTATTTTTCAGTTGCTGAACGAAGTTATTTAACTGGTTGAGGTTTTGGGTAATTAGCGATAAATCAGGTTGTTCTACAGGTTGTTTTAATTGCGTTTGAATAGATGTGAGTTGTTCGCCAAGGATATTTAGCTCATTATGATTTGCAGGCGATTGATTTTTTACACATACAAAAGTAATTAATAAAACATTTAAAACAAGCAGGCTAAGCCATTTAACATCCAGATACTTTTTCATCTTGCGCTCCTTGCAATCAGACTAAAATTGATTTCCCTTAACAAATCGTCTTGTTTGAGAGTGAACAGTTGTTGCCCGACCAATACCGTCAGACCTCGTTCAATGGTTAGTGGTCCAAGATTTCTACTGACTTGTGGTAATGGTTGTTGAAAGACTTGTTGCAGGCTTTCACTTTGTTTTTCCTTGGGTGCAAGGTGATAACCGGAATAACCTAACCAGTAATCCACTGCCTCCCCTATGGTTTGAATGGAGGCAGGAAAATGAATCTGTTGTACGGTTTTCATGGGGTTAATTTGGGCTGCTAACGGTTGATTTTTAACCGTGGCATAGCGGCTTACTTGGGTGATATTGGCTGCATGAGTTTGCAGACCACATAACACTAGGCTGAATACCATAGTTTTCTTAAGCATCATCGCCTCCTGATTGGTTTCTAAGTGCCTGCGCTTGTTCATGTTGTGCCACTGCTTTGCGGACAAAGACTTCTTTACGTTCAATATCAACATGCTTAGGTGCTTCTATACCTAGCCTAATTAGCCCCTCGTTTTCAGAGATTAAATGCACTTTGATTCTTCCTTTATCAATGTAAATTGCTTCGCCGATACGACGGATTAAGGTCAGCATGATGTTTTCTCCTTAGCTTCTTTGAAGAGGTAGTCTTTCATTTGGTTGATATGCAGTTGAACGACCTGGGGATCGGTAGGGATATGCGGTTCAGTTTTTTGTTTGATCGCTTCTTGACGGGCTTGGATGCCTTTTTGGATGTTAGTGCAGTACTCATAAAAAATCGGAAGACAAGGAGGAACAGCCAACTTCTTCTTGATTTGTTCTAAAGCAAGTTTAAGTACTTGGTTGTCAAACTCGTTTAAGCTTTCTGACCATTCACGTTTTGAGAGTTCGAGAAAACTAGGGTTGCTATAAGTGGAGACCCACAAATAGCCATAAATTGCTGCAAGTCGCATAAACAGCGTATCCATTCGCTTATCGTACTCTGGTGTGGTCGAATGAGAGGATGTTGTTTCCTGAGTCTGATGGTTCATCAAAGTCGAAATCGAAGTTTGCATCTTTGCAGGATTCAGTAAGGATATCTGTTGCTGATTTTTTTCGAGAACGCACTTGATTGGCTTCATTTTGCTGCTCCTCTTGGGTTTTTAAGGTAAGTAATTCATCGTTCCAGCATTTGCGTGAAAGCCAGGTAGCTGGATATTTCCAGTTCGGTAGCCACTCACCAATAAACTCCATTTCCTCTCGGTTATTAATTTGGGCTTGCAGGCCTGTCAGTATTTGTTCAACCATCTGTTCATCTGGTTGCAGATAACCAAACTCACGCCAGGCTTTAGTTCGGTCTTGTTTTAAAGGATAAAGAGACCAAAATTTTTCAAATTGCTGCTTTAAAAAAATAAAACGATCTTTGGAGTTATGAGGTGTGTCGGGTTTTGTGTTTTGCGCTGTGCTGGGTTTTTGATTTTTATCATCGTAACTTGATGATTTAATATTGTTTTTGTCGTTCGGGTTTGTGTCGGGTTGATGTGTCGGGTTTGTGACGGGTTTATTTTGAGCAGACAAATCCGAATTGGCTAATAAGCATTTTAAAATGAGTTGTTTGCCAATAGATTTGATCTCCACCAACCCAGCGCGTTCAAGCGCATAGATGATACGGCGTAATTGCGGACGGCTAGGACTACCTGAATATTCAAAACCTTGGTGCGGTTCAACGTAAAGGGCTTCAGCAAGCTGTTGGTAGCTGATTTTACGCTTAACGCCTACCAGAAAGGTATTGCGATCCATATACGGACGAATTCCCAGCAAATAGGCTGATTGCTGAATATAAGGCAATCCCATCAGTGCAGATAATTCATCGGTATTAACAAACAAAAATCCCATTTCTCTATTTCATCCTTAATAAGCACCGCTAAAAACAGCACTTGCACTATCAAATGATTTCAATTAGTATCAATCAATAACACGAAATGTGTTGTTGATAACCCATTGTAAATAGGCGCTTTTTAGAGTCAATGGGGTATTTCCGTTTGATAGCAAATGAACCTAAATGAACATGAAAAAAATTATTGGCAGTAGGATTACGCAGGCTAGAAGGGCGAATGAGTTGACGATTAAAGTCTTGGCTGAAAGGACGGGATTAGGGGCGGCTAGGATTGGAAATTGGGAGCAGGGAACTAGGAGTCCTGGGTCGGAGGAGGCTATGATTTTGTCCAAGGAGTTGAGAGTTGCCGCTTCTTGGTTGCTCTGTTTGACGGATAATCCGAGTGGGGAATGGATTCATTATCCAAAAATAACATTTAGGGCTTAATTACCAGTTTGTACCACACATTTTTTTATTAGCTATTGATTACTGAATTTTTTATAATCAGCCCCTCTAAGATCTTAAGAGGGGCCTCAATATCATAAACATAGAGTAATAACTATCGTTCCATTTAAGCATCCTCAAGTACAATCTGATTTTTAATAATAAATGATTTATTTACAACACCCTGATATTCATTGCTAAGCTTTAACTCATCTGCCAGTTTTCTTAAGGATAATCTTCTTAATATGTCGTAAACGGTTAATTAACCTCACTCTTCTCAGGCATAATGAGATTGGGTAAGCTACGCATATCAGTTAGTAATGAGTGGTCAATGTTATAAGGAAGAAGGTTCTCCAGTTGTTCTAGAGTGCTGGCCTGGCGAATATGAGTAAGGACGTATTTAAACCAGGAAAAAGTTTCGATTTTATTCTGCTTACAGGTTTCAATAAGCGAGAAGAGGATACTACCGGCTTTGGCGCCGAGGTCATTGCCATGAAAGAGCCAGTTTTTTCGACCGATAACGAAAGGTTTAATGGTACGTTCACCGAGGTTATTATCGAGCTCCAAACGGCCATCGAATAAGAAGATAT
>NZ_AUHS01000032.1 GCF_000423305.1 Legionella moravica DSM 19234
TTTAACGCGATATAAATTTATGCCTCTAAAGCTGTCGTCACTTTTTGTAGTTACTTAATGCTTCTGGATGTAATTTGCGTGAAAAGTTATTAAAATTGAGACCTTATAACTAATTTTGTACACGTTATTTTAAATTTCAAAGAAGGCCTTAATATTGATGGATTTTTAAATGTTAGGTCTAGACTAAATACAGAATGTGTAAAAAGGTATAGTTGATGGAAAGAATTTCTAATGATCCTCTACACGGTATTACCCTAGAGGCTATCTTGAATAGTTTATTGATTTGTTATGGCTGGAAAGGCTTGGAGGAAAGAGTCAAGATTAATTGCTTTTCTTCGAACCCCAGCATCAAATCAAGCCTTAAATTCCTGCGCAAAACACCATGGGCAAGGACTGAAATTGAAGCCCTTTATATTGCTTCCCTAAAAAGTAAAAAAATTGTGACAACCCATAATTACTGGAGTAATAAATAATATGAAAGATATTTTCATTAATAAAGATCACGTTGAACTTTTTAAAATTCTTAAATTTGAAGGGGTTAATTCCATATAGCGCTGGGTTTATTTATACAAATCAAGGAATTGTCGGGCCAAGGCCTAGGGAGTATTTGAACTAAATGAAGAAAACTCTTCGTGGAATCATGGAGTTTATCATAAAAACGGAGTGGCTTTTATTTGAACTATAATTGAATAAATGGGAATAGGTATTCCGGAGAATTCGATTATGAAGAGTCTTGATGATTTAAAGTCACTTGATGCGTTGAAAGAAGGTCTTGAAAAACACAGCGTTCTCAATGTATATCTTTGGTTGAAATACAAATATGGAGAACTCTATCGCCAATTCCCCACTTCTGAGGCACGAGAAACCACTACCTTTATCCAAGCTCGTGATGCGCTTAATACCGAGATCATCGGAAAACTGACTCAAAGCGAGTACAATCGGCCAGCAAAACAGGCACTGCGTAATTTTTATGAACTATGCCAGCACATCCTCAATAAAATTGAGATGAAGATTTTAGTTGAGGATGAGGTGGCGGATGAAACTTTATTAACGAATGAATCCCTAAAAAATGAAATCCTTCGTTTGCAGATGGTCAGGTGCGGTATCTATCTGTTTAACTTTTCCAATGTTCAGAACGAGTACAACCGGAATCAACAGTCTGAAGGTCATGATGTCCTTCAATATGAAGAGGGGTTAGTGGTTGGGCAACAAATTAATAACCATGAGGTCCTGATTGGCAGTGACAGGTTTTCAGGGTTAAGAGGAAATAGCTTAAAGACAGCGATCATGAACGAGTTGACCATCAGAATAAACGATTGTCCACGAGATCTTTTGTCTGGCTTTATCGAACGGATTAGGGACTCATATGAGTATCAGTTGCTTCAGACTCGACAGAGTCCCTTATTGCTGGGAACTTTTTTTAAAAGTCAAACAGACTCCATTACTGAACTGGAGCGGATGTTTGATGAAGTAAAAATACCTGGACCGAAAATATAATCAAGTCACAAGTTGCCCGTTGAGTATCTGTTTTTGAAGATTAATTCGAAGCAATCGGAAGGGTGAAACGAAAGGTTGCTCCTTTGCTTTTCACATTTTCTACCCAAATTTGCCCTTCGTGCGCGGCAATAATCTTCTGACAAATGGCTAAACCCAAACCCAGCCCATGTTCTGTAATGTCGTCTTTGCCCCGATAAAATTTTTTAAATAATTTATTTTTCTCTTCATTGGATATACCTGAGCCGAAATCTTCAATACTGATCACCAGCTGATGTTCTTGGCTATGTACTGAAATATGAATCGGAGTATCAGGAGGTGAATATTTAATGGCATTATCAAAGAGGTGAATAAATACTTCCTTGATCATTTGTGGATCTGCCTGGACAAGGGGTACCTGTTCGGGAATATTGGTTTGTACCGTTCTTTTGTCGAGTCTGTTTTTTGACGATTCAATGACAGAATGAATCACGTCAACGATGGAGGTGGGAGTTTTTTTAAAGAGTATTTTTTCTGATTCCAATTGAATTATCAGGTTAAGATTCGTATTTAATCTGTTGAGTTTATCGATTTCATAATCGATATTTTCTTCAATAATTCTGACTTTTGCTCCTTCGATTTTTTTTAAACCATTCACTGCTTTGATCACTTGTTTGAGAGGGGAACTTAAATCATGCACAATGGTTTGAAGCAATGCTGAACGTGCTTTATCTGTTTCTTGTTCAAGATCTTTTTTTCGCTCTTTATCTTGTAATCGATCAACTTCCAAAGCTAAAGATACATGACTAATACACGATTGTAACAGTTTCATTTGTTCAGGAGTAAAGAGTTGCCCATCTTTGGGTTGAATTCTTAAAACGCCAATGGTTTCAACTGACGATGTAATCGGAAGATATAAGGCTTTTGAGAATGAAAGGGTATCTGTACCTAGCCCAGCCGGTTGCGTCATTTCAAATACCCATTGAGCGATACCGTATTCTTTTAAATCCAAAGTCTCGAAAAAGGGGGTATAGGAAGAGGGTTTTAGCTGGTTATTTTTAGGAATGAGTATCAGTACGTCGCTTTTAAAGACTTTCGAAATAAAGTTGGTTCCTAACTCGATGATGTGCTCATCTCCTCGTGTTCTGGTTAATTGACGATTCAAAGTATAGAGTGCGGTCGTCTGATTTTGAGTTATACGTGATGATTCGGCCTGGCGTCGAGCAAGTATGGTTAAATTACTAATAATTTGAGAGATAATCAGCATGATCAACAGAGTAAAAAAATATTCTTTATCGGATACTGCGAAACTTTTAACAGGGGGAACAAAGAAAAAGTCAAAAGCCAGGACGCTAAGAATCGAGGACAGAATAGAAGGCCCCAGTCTTCCCAATAAGGCAGTAACAGTTACACCTAACAAATACACCATAACTAAATTGCTGGAAGTCATAACGGGTTCAATCAGGAGATTAATTTCGGTAACCAAGGCCACTATGGCAATAGAAATTCCGTATGATTTCCATGAAAAAGTCTCTGGTTCAGCCTTTTTTTCTGGTTGGGGTTTGGTTTCCTCACCAGTGATCACATAAACGTCAATGTCACCACTTTGACGTAATACTTCATCAGAGAGATTCTTGCGAAACCAGCCTTTCCAGCGACTTAAAACATGTTTCCATATAATAATTTGCGTTACATTTTGCTCACGGGAAAAATTAATAATTTCTTTAACGATGTCAAAACCTGTTAAAACAAAGGTTTGAGCACCCAGAAGTTCTGCCAGACGCAAATTTTGGATGGCGCTGTTTCGTTGTTGGGATGATGAACGCAGCGTGGGAGTATCAACATAGACTGCTATCCATTCCGCCTGTAAGCTATTAGCTATACGTTTTGCCGAACGAATCAAGCTTTGCACTTCAGGCTTGGGACCGACGCAGACTAAAATTTTATCGCTAGTTGCCCAAATTTCCTTTATGCCAGCATCTTGTCGGTACATTTGGGCATCAAATCCCACCCGGTTTGCAGTAATACGTAAAGCCAGTTCACGTAATGCAATCAAATTGCCTTTTCGAAAAAAATGTTCTCCCGCGAGTTCAGCCTGCTTGGGAAAATAAATTTTTCCATCCTGAAGTCGTTTTAGTAATTCTTCCGGAGGAAAGTCAATGAGCTCAATTGCATCTGCTCGTTCTATCATTGAATCGGGAACGGTCTCTTTGATTGGCGCTTGAATGATGCGGGCAACATCATCCTTTAAGCTTTCAATATGCTGTACATTAAGGGTGGTGTAAACGTCAATGCCTTTGTCCAGAAGTTCTTTGATATCCTGCCATCTTTTTTCATGCCGTAAACCGGGAACATTGGTATGAGCCATTTCATCAACTAAAATGAGGCCTGGGTGGCGTTTCAATGCTGCATCAAGATCGAATTCCTCACACATTCTGTCTTTATAGTTGACGGTCAGGCGAGGCATTTTTTCCAATTGTTCCAACATGGCCTCTGTATCAACCCGCCCATGAGACTCTGCGATGCCAACAATCACGTCAAGGTTTTTGGATCTTTTTTCAAGCGCATCATGCAGCATGGCGTAGGTCTTGCCTACTCCAGGAGCTGCTCCAAGATAAATCTTTAGTTTCCCTCGTTGCTCTTTGAGTTCTTCTTTCTGTATCTGTTGCAAAAATTGTTCAGGACTCAGGCGTTGATTGACCATCACTCATCCTTAAGTTATCCAATGCCAGGTTTAACTTTAAAACATTAACCCGTTGCTCACCTAATAGATAGAACGTGCGATGTTCAATATGTTTTTGTACAAGATCTTCAAGTACTTGTTCTGGAATATGGCGCGCATTAGCAATTCTTGGAATTTGGTACCTTGCCGCCAGAGGGCTAATTTCCGGATCCAGACCACTTCCAGAGGCAGTAACTAAATCAACCGGGACTAGATTGTTTGATTCCGAATCCAATTTTTTCAGTTCAGCTACTCTTTCTTTTACGGTTAACAAAAAACTCGGGTTTGAAGGGCCGCTGTTTGATCCTGAAGAGGCTTCACCATTATAGGGAAATAATGGGGTAGCTGATGGACGACCCCAAAAATAACCTGGAGAGGTAAATGATTGTCCGATTAATAACGATCCTACAGGCTTTCCATCTTGAGAAATAATGCTTCCATTGGCTTGCCATGGGAACACAAACTGTGCCACTCCGGTTACAACAAGCGGATAGATTAATCCGGTTAATACCGTTAACAGTACAAGTAAAACAAATGCTGCTCTTATTTGTCTGACAGCTTCTTTAAACATAGTGTGTCCTTATACCAATCCTAAGCCTGATAAAATAAAATCAATGAATTTAATGCAGAAAAATGGAACTATCAAACCGCCTAAACCATAAACCAAGACATTCGAGCGCAGCAGTTTGGCCGCCTCCACATGTCGATATTTCACTCCACGCAAAGCCAGTGGAATTAAAAAAATGATAATGAGCGCATTATAAATAACAGCGGATAAAATAGCGCTTTTGGGTGTGGCTAAATGCATTATATTCAGTGTGTTTAATGCAGGATAAGTTGCTGCGAATGCCGCAGGAAGAATAGCAAAGTATTTTGCTACGTCATTCGCGATGCTAAATGTCGTTAATGCCCCTCGGGTCATTAATAATTGTTTGCCAATTTCAACTATTTCAATCAGCTTGGTTGGGTTGGAATCCAAATCGATCAGATTACCGGCTTCTTTTGCAGCTTGAGTACCCGTGTTCATCGCAACCGCTACATCTGCCTGTGCCAAGCCAGGGGCATCGTTCGTTCCATCACCTGCCATGGCAACTAAATTGCCCTTGGCTTGCAATTGACGAATCAGTTTCAATTTATCTTCGGGTTTTGCATTAGCTAAAAAATCATCCACTCCCGATTCTGCGGCAATGGCTGCAGCGGTGAGCTCATTATCGCCAGTCACCATGATGGTTTTGATACCCATGCGCCTTAATTGCATGAAGCGCTCTTTAATGCCTCCTTTGATAATGTCTTTTAAATGGATAACGCCCAGCGCCTGGCTACCCTCTGTGACAACAAGAGCGGTTCCTCCCTTTCGTGAGATCTGTTCCACAGTACTTTGTACGGATTCCGGTAAATGGCTGCCAAGCTCTGTAAGATACTCTTCCATTGCAATGGAGGCTCCCTTACGTATCTGTCGACCAGGTAAATTTGCACCACTCATGCGCGTTTCTGCTGCAAAGGGAATAAAGGTTGCACCCAGTTGAGTCAAATCCCGTCCGCGCAGCCCATATTTATTTTTTGCCAATATGACGATACTTCTTCCTTCGGGAGTTTCATCGGCAAGTGATGCCAATTGAGCGGCATCGGTTAAGGTTCCTATGCTGACTCCATCAGCAGGTATAAATTCTATGGCTTCACGATTTCCCAGGGTAATGGTTCCCGTTTTATCGAGCAGCAAGACATCGACATCACCGGCTGCTTCAACGGCATTGCCGGACATGGCAATGACATTGGCCTGAATCATCCTGTCCATGCCAGCAATTCCGATTGCTGAAAGCAATCCGCCTATAGTCGTTGGCGCCAAACAAACAAACAAGGCGACAAGAACGGTGATCGACACCACTTGTCCTGCATGTGCGGAATGAACGCTGTAAATAGAAAAGGGCAGAAGGGTGGTACAAACCAATAAAAAGATAATCGTAAGGGTAGCAAGCAGTATCGTCAGTGCCAGTTCATTGGGTGTTTTCTGTCTTTTTGCCCCTTCAACCAGAGCGATCATGCCATCTAAAAAAGTCTCTCCGGGGTTAGACGTGATGCGTATAATTAACCAATCCGAGATAACCTGTGTTCCTCCAGTAACTGCATTGCGATCCCCTCCGCTTTCTCTGATTACTGGCGCACTTTCACCGGTAATGGCGCTTTCATTAACTGAGGCAATTCCCTCAATGACTTCACCGTCACTTGGAATAAAATCGCCCATTTCAACCAATACTATATCGCCTGCACGTAAAAGAGCGGATTGGACTAATGTAATTTTGCCGTCCCGGGATGGTTTAGATAGTTTTTTGGCTTGAATTTCCCGTCGTGCTTTTTTTAATGACTGAGCCTGGGCTTTTCCACGGCCTTCGGCCATACTTTCTGCAAAATTGGCAAAAAACAAGGTGATCCACAGGAGTAATGTAATTGCTAAAATAAAACCAGGAGAGGATTCGCCTTTCCCTGTCACAGATTGGATGAACAGGAGTGTGGACAGAATGGAGCCAATATAAACACAGAACATTACCGGATTGCGTACCTGGTTTTGAGGTACCAGTTTTGTAATGGATTGCCATACCGCCTGTTTGATAATTTTAATGTCCCACATGGAACGGTGATGTTTATTGTCCATAATATCCCCCAAGCATCAACTGTTCAGCAATTGGTCCTAATGCCAAGGCTGGAAGAAACGAAAGGGCGCCGATAAGAATCAGGACGCCGAGAAGCAGAAAAATAAAAAGAGGCGTATGAGTAGCCAGTGTCCCAGCGCTGCTGATGGTGATTTTTTTTCGCGCCAGCGAGCCTGCAATCGCCATGATGGAAATAGCTATCCAGTATCTGGATATTAACATCATGGCACCGCCTAATATGGTGTAAAATGGAGTGTTTGCATTCAGGCCTTCAAACGCACTGCCATTATTACTGCCCATGGATGTAAAGGCGTAAAGGATTTCACTAAAGCCATGGGCTCCAGGGTTGGCAATTGTACTGGTACCCATCTGGGTCACTGAACCCACCGCAGTAGAAAGTAGCACCGTCAGCGGCAGGATTAAGACCGCTATTGCGGCCATTTTCATCTCAAATGGCTCGATTTTTTTTCCTAAGTATTCAGGCGTTCGTCCAACCATTAAGCCTGCGATAAATACAGTAATGATCACCAGCATGAGCATGCCGTATAAACCTGAACCTACCCCACCAAAGATTACTTCACCCAAATGCATCATCCATAAAGGAACAAAGCCTCCAATGGGAGTATAGGAATCAAGCATGGAATTCACGGAGCCATTAGCTGCCGCAGTGGTTGCTGTAGTCCATAGTGCGGAATTGACAATCCCGAATCGGGTTTCTTTTCCTTCCATGTTGCCGCCAGGGAATCCATCCAATTGGCTTACCTGATTTACTCCCATTTGAGTCAACGTAGGGTTACCTGTTTGCTCTGAATACACGCCAAGAAAAACAAACGGAATAAACATGAGGTACATTGCTGTCAGAATAGCCCAACCTTGACGCTTGTCGTTAACCATCATTCCAAAGCTGTAACATAAGGAGGCCGGGATGAGCAGGATCGCCAGCATTTCTAAAAAATTGGTTAGCGGGGTTGGATTTTCAAAGGGATGGGCTGAATTGACATTAAAAAAGCCGCCTCCGTTAGTTCCTAATTGTTTGATTGCCACTTCAGACGCTACTGGCCCCATTGGAATGACCTGTTGCGTTACATTTATGTTCTCTGTGTTTGGCGTATTATTTACAATGGGTTGCGTATAATTAAACGGCTGAATTAAATGAACGGTTTGGTTGGGTTTTAAATTTTGTATGACTCCTTGTGACACCAGGATTAAGGCAAAAAGGAATGAGAGAGGTAACAGGATGTACAGTATTCCTCGCAGGGTATCTACCCAAAAATTTCCAAGATCAGTGCTTTCGTGATTTACAATTCCTCGAGTTAAGGCCATTAATAAGGACATGCCCGTTGCCGCTGAGAGGAAATTTTGCGATGTCAGGGCGAGCATTTTAGTGAGATAGCTCATTGTTGTATCGTTGCTATAGGCTTGCCAATTCGAATTCGTAGCAAAACTGACTGCTGTATTAAATGCCAAATATGGTGAAGGAGATGAATAATTTTGGGGGTTTAACGGTAGGAACACTTGAAGTCTTTGCACCAGGTAGACTGTTAATAAACCGAGTACGTTAAACAGCAGCATTGCTGATAAATAGCGTTTCCAATCCATAGCCTGATTGGGATCAATACCGCACAGCTTGTATATGAGTCGTTCTATGGGGCTGCCAATACGATTTATTGCAGAGAGTTTCCCTTGATAAACCCTAGCCATATACCAGCCTAATGGCTTAACCAATAAAAGAAGAACCAAAAGATAGAAAGCAATTTGCATCATGCTCGTTTCAGAAATCATAGAATCCATTCCCTATATGAAGGCTAAAAAAGTTCGGGTTTAAATAAAACGATCAATAAATAAATCAGTAAGCCTAAAGTAATTAGTCCGCTAATCCAATAAATATCCATTATTCGCTCCGTGATAATGAATCATAAAATCTGATTACGCCTTTGCAAAGACAAAAAAACAGTACTGTAGATAAAATAAATAGAATATCTTCCATAATGTTCTCTATGTGTTAAGAAAATGATAAAACATCATCCGGTTATTGGTACAATTCAATTCTTGTTGCTTTTCATCACTGATAATTTAGCAGAATAATGCTCGGAATATCAGAGGTTGTTGATATTTGATTTATAGATGCAGTATTTATGCCATATTTTTAATGGATTTTAAGGTTACAAGAAACCTGCATCAATTGGGATGCAGGTGAATTAGGGGCTGTTGAAATCTGAATTGTCAACGACCCTAATGTTAAGCAAAAAATAAATAGAGAGATCCTGTGTTTGCTGTCTTTATGATGCTCGGAGCGAGACAACGCGCAGTCGGTGACTATCTCGATCCAGAGCAAGAAATGTATAACCATAGGGCAGGGACATTGGGGGTTGCGCCATCTTGATGCCTTTCATTTGCCATTCTGCAAATAATTCATCAACCTGCGTGGTATTTTCAACTGTGAATGCTAATTCAACACCGTCTTTGTTGTAGGCTGCCGGGATAGCGGTATGCATTGCTTTTAACGCCAGACTCATTCCATTGGATAAGGGGAATGAATGGAATGATGATGACGCTTCTACCGGTTTAATTTTTAGTAAATCCTGATAAAAGCTGCTGCTTAATTCAAGATCATCGACATAAAGCACAATTGCGTTTGGTTCAAACATAATGAGTTCCTTGGTATGGAGTTATAGTTATGACTGAACTCAGTTTATTACTTTATACTGACAATTTTTGTCAGTAGTGAATGCCTAAAAATTGACAAATGGCGCAGCAATTTTGTTGGGTCATGGTGACCCAACTGCTGCTGTGGCTTATAAGAGGGCTGATTAAGAACATTTATACGGTGACTACAATTTTCCCGATTTGTTCATTGGATTCCATATATTGATGAGCATTAACGATCTGATCCAGAGAGAAGGTCTTAGCTATAATCGGTTTAAATGTGCCTTTTTTAATATGATTGAATATGTATTGTTCTGCTTTTTTACGCAGCTCAGATACTGTTGACAGTTCAAATAATGTATAAGCTCTTATCGATAAGCCTTTGTTTAATGCTGTAAAAAGCGGATAGGGCGTGGCTTCATGTGACAACGCACCATAAACAAAAATGATACCCTGGGATGCCGCGGCTTCAGCAAGTGCTTCAAGCCCTTTTCCAGCTACCGGATCAAAAATAAGTCGTGCACCTTTACCTGAGGTGATTTCATGAACACGAGCAGGTATATTCTCCTCATCAGTGACAATCACATGGTCTGCTCCCAGTTTTAATAACTCGGCTTTTTTCTTTTGAGTTCGAGTGGTTGCAATGCTGATGGCTCCTTCTGCTTTTACAATCTCAATTGCTGCTATTCCGACACTGCTACTGGCCGCAGTGATTAAAACATAATCGCCTTTTGTGATTTTGCCATAATGAACTAAAGCGCCATAGGCGGTCATGTATGGCATCCAGATTGAGGTTGACTCGGCGAAAGAAAGTTCTTCGGGGTATTCTGCAAGCGCATATGCAGGAACAACGGCCACTTCTCCATAAACACCGTATTTGCTGATATCAAAACAAGGAACAGTACTGAATTTTTTAGCTATTATTCCTGGGTCAACTCCAGGACCTACTGCTTCAACGATACCTGAGGCTTCATAACCAATTTTGGATGGTAACTGCGGATTTACAAGATACTGTCCACGGCGAAACATCACTTCAGCCCGATTTAAACCAATTGCATGTACACGCAGTCGTACTTCTCCAGCTTCGGGTTCGGGTAATGGCATTTCCTCTAATTGCAACACTTCAGGACCGCCAGTTTTGTGAAAGCGAACAATCTTGGTCGTTGTTATTGACATAGTATTTCCTTATGAAGAGATTGAAAAATGATGGGAAGTGCACACATGCCTCATCGAGAAGGATATTCTAAGTGCTTATATGTCATTAAGTAAACTGGAACTACAGACAGTGCTCTACCTGAGGATGTTGAACCTTAGGAATGAGTTGATAAATTGCCACCCCATCCTGGTGATTCATCTGCAATTGATTTATTTTGCTACACTTAGAGTATAAATAACCAGGTTGCTGCTCAATACCATGCAAAATATTCCGATTGAAATTGCAGGTCAAATAATTAAACCGGGAACCAGAACTTGTGTGACCTTACCTTCAGCAAGCCTTTATACCCAGAGTAATATGGATATCCCGGTCCATGTGTTTCATGGGAAAAAAGCCGGCCCCAAGGTATTTATCATTGGTACTATCCACGGCGATGAACTGAATAGCATCGAAATTATCAGACGAGTTCATCATCATTCTGTATTGAAGCATCTGCACGGCACATTAATTACAATTCCTGTGGCTAATATTTTTGGCTTTATTTTGCAATCACGTTATTTGCCTGACAGGAGGGATTTGAATCGAGCGTTTCCAGGTTCTAAATCAGGTTCTCTTGCTGCGCGACTTGCCGACATTTTGATCAATGAAGTAGTCGTCAAATGCAATTATGGGATTGATTTACATACTGGCGCAATTGGGCGTATTAATATGCCGCAATTGCGCGTCAATCTGGAAACCCCGGGCGCCAGGGACTTGGCTTTGGCTTTCGATGCACCCGTCATTATCGATGCTAAAATTCGTGATGGTTCGCTTAGAGAGGCGGCAAGCGAATTAGGTATTCCTCTCCTGGTTTATGAAGGTGGAGAAGCATTACGGTTTAATGAGCTGTGTATCCGGATGGGAGTTAGAGGAATACTTAAAGTGCTCACTTTATTAGGAATGATTGCCAAACCCAAAAGTAGCAAACGAAAGAAATATGAGCCTGTCATTACTGAAACAAGCCGTTGGGCGCGAGCGCCAGGAAGCGGGTTGGTGCAGCCTATAGTTGATCTGGCTCAAGCAGTGCAAAAAGATGATCCTCTTGGGTACATACATGATCCTTTTTTAATGAATAAAACCATTACGGTAAAAGCCCCGTTTGGCGGTATAGTGATCGGCAAAACCAATCTCCCATTGGTTAATGAAGGCGATGCCATGTATCACATTGCCAGCTTTGAAGAAATTGAAAAAGTATCGGCGTTCATTGAAGACCTGCAAAATCAGGTGGATGACGCAATCGATCCTTTGAACGATAATTAATTGACATGTATTCAAACAGTTTATTTGCCTCCAAAACAGGTATTGAGGGTGACGGCATTGTCTTTCGGTAGCCAGTGACCGTAATTTTCTCCATGCCAAAGACGGGTTTCTTCTAGTTTTGCTTCAACAATTTGTTTTGTGAGTCCTTTTCGTTCAATCCATTGGGCACAACGCTTTTTAATTTGTCTGCGAATTTGGCCGCGCATAAATGAGTAACGACAAGGGTTGTAGGCTTCATTGAAATTATCCGAGATGTAAGGCTTTAACAGGTTCTCTTTGTTGATGTGTTGTGCAAACTCCCATTGATTATTCTTTAGTACCAGAATTGGCGGAAGAGTTTTGTTTCCTATTTTTACGGGATGACCAATATTCATATAAAATTTCCAGCCAGCGTAGTTGGCCGATAAATCTCCATTGGAATAAACGCCGTTAATCAAGGTACCTAAGTAGGTTTGTTCCAGGATTTGACCGTAAGTGACAATCGCTGCATGGGCTTTTTTAGCAGATTTTCCATGATTCAGGAAATACATATAAATTTTATAATACGTATGGCCCATCATAAAAAAATGCCCTAACTTGTCAGTACCAAAATAATAGTCGTACATATTGATTGTTGGTGCCAGGCCAATAATAAACAGAGGAGATTGTGAAAAAACCAGCCAGTATACTGTGTTCCAGGGCTTGAATTCTTTATATTGCATGGGCTTGATGTCGACTGGTAACTGGCTCCAGCGCATCCAGCGGGGAAAGCCAGGTCCTGTTTTTTCATAAATTAAATCAACGAGATAGGAATCATTATGCCTTGACGCCAATTTTGCAGCGGCAAGCCGACTGTTTTTGGCTCTTGGCAGCAGCATTCGGATTTCTGAATTGGTTTGCGCTACTATGTGTTCCAGAACTTCATACAGTCTGCTGCTTGCAGCCGGACCAATGTCTTGCAATTCACCAGGGGGAAGAGTGAATTGATCGGTTTCTTCCGCTTGAGTGGTCTGTATCCAGCAAATGCTTAGTAATACAATGAAACAGAACATCCTTTTTAACATCATAATTCCTTTTCCTGCCGTGAGTCAGTACCAACATTAGAATACACATTTCGTCTTATTGTCTACAGTTCCTCAGAATTTAAAGGAAGGCGCATATATTAGATTCTTTTTTATTTTAGTTAATGATTAAATAATGTGCATTTTGCTATAATTAAATCATGCTCACTCGGTTTGATGGCGCTGTAATGGTTCAATCACACAAAGAAATGGCACACATCCTGGGGTTGAAATCAAATCCTTTTT
Organism: Legionella moravica DSM 19234; assembly: GCF_000423305.1. Classification (GTDB taxonomy): domain Bacteria; phylum Pseudomonadota; class Gammaproteobacteria; order Legionellales; family Legionellaceae; genus Legionella; species Legionella moravica. Next base: position 13,231 of record NZ_AUHS01000032.1, read on the forward strand.
TTTCCATGATTAAAAATGAAGGATGGTATGTATCTGAGGCAATAAAAAGCATCAAAAACCGGTTTCAACAGTTAAAACAAGAGGAACATAACAACGATACGGATCTGAATTTTCATCCACTTAATGTTGGAAGTCTCTTGAATGGTTCATCTAAAATAGCTCGTTTGAACCATGGTGAATACATAGGATTTTCAACTGGTTGGCTTGGGTTGGATTTATCTGAATTTATGAAGGGAAGTTCACCGTTTAGTGGCCATGCTTACACACTTCATGCTGTTAAAGAAGGTGATGTAACTCACTTTATCTATGTGAACAGGGGAGAACGTCATATTGCGGATTCAACTTTTCACTACCTCCCTTCGGAACAAGAGAATGGCCAATTGGTTATTCATGAGGATGATTCAAACAATATACCCACAGTCATGGTATTTACCGTCCCTAATACAGAAGCTGAATCTTTTGCCAATGAACTGATAAGTGCTTCATTCTCCATCGGAATTGAAGGTCGACAACAAATGTCCAGGTTTTTAAATCAAAAACGGGCGGAGCAACTGGCACATCCTGAAGATGAACATGTTATTACAGCCAATAACCTTACCAGGATAATTACAAAAAAAGATCAAAAAACGGGAAACTGTACTATAGCAAACTCCAATATATCCTGGCATTTCCAACTGGCCTCTGATTATATGAATCAAGAAAGGCAGAAGGGACGAGTCATCAGTTTTGCCCAAGCATATGAAGCGACACGCGAAGAATATAAAAAAATGAGAAGAGATGATCGTGTACAGGCTTTTATATATCTGGCAAACGACAGAGAATCTTATTTATCGAAGGATGCTTATTTTTATAATTATTTAGAGGCTCTTAAGAAATTTCAAAATAAAGATCAGGCAAATCAAGAAATCAAGCATGTCGACACGCTTATTGAGGAAGCTAAAAAAGATGAGCAAACACTTATTAATGTAATCAAACCCTTGGTTAGCGAAGATTTTTCAATAAACTGTCAAAGATATGTTGATGTACTTGCTGAACGCAACAAAAGGATGTGCCAGAGCTTTTTGATGAAACACCCGAATCACGCACATGCCGATAATATTAGATTTTCAATGAATCAATATCCTTCTTATCTATGGTTTGCGGCTGAAAAAGCCCGAGATCAGATTCTGGAGATTGCATTTAAAGAATTGCCGGAACATACACAGAATCATCTGGTAGAAAAAGACAGTTCCTTGCTTAAATACGCAACTGAAACAGTACAAAATGCATTTCTTAGTAAAGATTTTAATCAATACTCCTTGTTTGCCTCTACTGATTTAAAAGACAAGCATCCGCAAAAAGCCTATGCAGATGAACAGTGCCAGGGAGTGACTCCTGATTTGATTCAGTCAGAGATTTCCTACCAGGATTTTTGTGTTAATACGGTCAGGGAAAGGAAGACCGACACCAATATCATGTTGGCAGGCAGTGCGGCCCAAAAAGAAGCCAGAATTAACAATCAAATTAGGGCTTTATGCTCTTATGCACAACGAGGGGATCAGGCTAATGCCAAAAAAGCATTTGAATCACTTTGTTTGACTTGCTGTGAACGACGGCTCAAGATACCTGGTCGGGCAAAGTATTCCTCTGATACACAATCAGTCCATTGGTTAATGAATAAACTCAGTTCAGATGATCGTACTGTAAATACGCTAAGAGGAATATTAGGTATTGAACCGGAACAATTAAAGGACAAGGTTGATGCTATTGTGGCGCGAGGCAATCAACAGAGTGCCCCTGGATCTGTTGTCTCAACTCAATCGAGAATAGACAGAAATGAGCAGAGATATGGTGTTGAACGCAGGAGTATGAGTGAGCACTCAATAGAACTTCATAATGAATTCAAAGCAATATTAGAAAGTCCTGATATGATTGAACCCGGCAGGAGGTTGAAACCAGTTTATTATCCCAATGTGTGTGATTTATTAATCGCAATCCGGAATAATGAGGATTTATCTGCTATTAAAGAAATTGCATCTCGAGGCTTGGATGCAAACAAAGATCGATTAGAACACAATCCTGCAAGCGAGAGTGCTCAGTTAAATAATCGGATCACCATGTTTCATGCAATATGCCATGCCAATTCTCTTGAAGAAGCATTGGCTCATGTGAAAAGAAAATTTCCAAAATACAGCCTCCAATCTCCAGACGAAGTCTCTGCTTCCAGTCCTTTTCAGCCAGAACATAGAATAAAATAGTCAACATATTGTGTTACCTCTACGATGATGGGGTAATCCTGGGTAATTGATTCCTATATTTGTTTGTTATTGCTCATAGGGTTCATTTTTTTATCAAATGTTGTAGAATATGCTGTATTTATTTTTGGCAGACTTCAACTTGGAAATTAAAGAAAAAAAACTCCCTGAGCAAAAAACGTATTCTCAGAACATCGCTTTATTTGTAGCCGCTGCATTAGCCAGTTATGCATTACTTAAAAAAGGTAATTATAAAGCCGCATTAATCTTTTATCCCAAAGCAGGGGGCGGGGGAGTCAATTTTTATAAAAAGAAACCTGATGGCAAGTTGCATCGGATGTTTGCTGTAGATTATCACCCGTTCAAAGATCCAAAAACCCAACAAAATCAATGGCGTTTCCATTATCATAGAGGAAAAAATTCCAGTCAGATGAATAAACATCGACCTTATCAAGGGGGGTGGTAGTTTATAAAATCGAATACAGGCAAGGGCATTATATGATTTTTCAATAGCTCCTATTAATAACAAATCGTTCTTTTTTTGCCCTCAAAGACTTATAATGAGGCTGTAACCAATTATAGGAGTAACACAAAATGGCAACAGTTTATGAATTTTTAGGTCTTCAACCCACTGCTGATTTTAAAGAATTAAAAAAAGCATATCGTACCAAAGCGTTTGAAAATCACCCTGATCGTGGCGGTGATCAACAGGTCTTTAAGGATTTACAAAAAGCATGGTCTTTAATTGACGAAGAGGCAAAAGCTCTGGCGTATTATAATCGGTTTACCGCACAGGCAATCAAACCTGATTGGAATCAACCTGATGCAGGCCCAAGCTTTGCTTCAAGAGCACCATCACATAGTAGTTCATACTCAGCGTATTCATCAACATCTTCTGCCGAATGGGGTGCAGCTAATATTCCAACGAACCCGAACGCTTCAAAATTGCCACAAAGTACCACACCCTTTGTGCCTAAGAGTGGTGGATTTATGGGATTTTTTACGTCTCCTAATGTCGGTGATTTTATATTCCGTTCAGTTAATACTTCTCCCCTTGTCTGCTCCCGCGAGTCTTCAGATAGAGCTTTAGGCTTCGCTATAGGCAAAATTTTTGAGTATCTTGATCCGGGTTCTACCGCTAATGAATTAATAACCGCATTCAAGCAATTATTAAGCATCATGGTAGAGCATGCTGATATACATTCAGCAACAGATAACAAGAAATATTTTCTTATGAATCAGTTAGCAGAGCTTGTTGGAAAAAGGGTAACTTTGGAGAGCTATCATGTGGTCCTCGCTGATTATGCAAGAACTTATGTTTCAGTAGAAGCCGTTGCTTTGTTAACGGAACCTCAATCAGAACCTTGCAGTTCTGCTCCACAATTAGACTAATCAATCGAGCGCCCTCCATTTGTGTGGAGGGTGTTTTTTTATTGATAGTTCGTTATCATGTCATTATTCCTCTTTGAATCAATAATTACCCCAAAAGAACGATCTTATCCTCAAGTGTACTTTTTAATTCGGTCAGTTTGTTTATGTTTACTTATCATTACCATCAGCCAGAAGAATATCGTTGCAGTCTCGATTCAATTCAGTTGGCATTGTTTGTTGCAGATCAATTACGAAATCGGCACGATCTGAACCTGTTGCGCGTTCTCGATCTGTGTGCTGGTTCTGGTGTCATTGGTATGGAGCTTACCTGGCATCTACCTGAACTAAGGCATATTGAGTTTATGGATGTTCAAGCGGTTTATACGGATTATTTTTATAAAAATGTCGCTTTGATTAACAGGCCTGAGTTGCAATTACACTGGCATTTGGCTAATTATGATTGCTTAATAGAAGATCAATGGACCAATCAATTTGACTTGATCGTGAGTAATCCTCCTTATTTTCACCAAGGGCATGGAGTGCTTTCGCCTTCTGAATTTAAAAATCGTTGCCGCTTTTTTATAGACAGCACTTTTGACAATTTCATTAAGGCCTTAGCCAATTCATTGACAGTTGGTGGCGAGGCGTATTTTTTACTGCGACCATTAAAACAACATGGCTATGATTTGCTGGGTGATATCAGGAATTTATTGAGGGATACCCCATTGATTCTAAATAACATAGCCAATATTCGTGGCAATGAGGTTATTTTTTTAAAAAAAATGCTGTCATAACACTGCGATTAATCCAGGAGTCTGCTAACGGTTGACTTGTTCAATGAATCACAAATGCCTGCAACACACCCTGTTAGATTATGGATTAAATGGTACAAGGGTGAACTCATTGATTTGACCGTTAATAAGGGCTCTTTCTCCTTTTGCAGCACGCCCCGATGTCAGTTGATGAAGTACAGGAAATTTGCACTCACGGGACAGTAAGTACTGGTGCAAGACTTCAACATGTCTAAAATCACGTTGTGCAGGTTTATACAAAGAGGAGATACTGGGGGATTCGAATGTATTTTCCCAATAAAGGGGGGATTTCTTTTTTCCAATCCATTGATACAAAGTCGGAGGTGGTGTTTTTAATTGGGGTTTGTGTGGATTTTCGTTATTCCAGTTAGTAATTAATACCCATTGGATAAAATGAGAAAAATCACCATGTGTATTCCCTTGAAACACACTGTCTTTAAATAATGCCCCGGATTCAATTACGGAAAAGAATGTTTTGATGCTCATAATGGACTTCAACCGGGCATCTCCCTTAAAACCATTGTGTTTGGCCCATTCACACAAGTAACTGGATAATAATTTTTGATGATTGAATACTTCGCCTTCTCTAAAACCTTCCAAAACGGGTCGATTTAACAGTTTATAAACCTGTTCATTTGTTGCGGACATAAGAATCCTGTTTTAAATGTGCTTTATCAAGTGTTCTTTTGTGAATTGATTTTACTGTAACCAGATTAATTAAATATTAAATACGGGATACATTCAGAGTAACAATAGGCCTTTTTGATAGTTGTTTAGTAAATTAACTCTGTTTTGCCAGAAAAAAGATGTCCACTCTTTCCTTGTCTTTTTATAAAGTTATTTACGCTTGTTTGATTTTTTTCCAGATAATTAATTGCTGACCGTTTACTAATGCCGTTTCTGAATTGAGATGATTCCAATTCATTATATCCTGAGTGGTAACCTTGTAGAGCATTTCGAGTGTTTTATAAGATTCGTTGGGTTGCACAATATGAATGACTCGGTATACAGTTCCTTTGATTGACGTTTGGCTTAAGAATTTTGATTTAGATATTTCATGGAATGGTAATACAGGGGAATTTTTTGAGCTTGGAATTAACAACACCTGATTGGGACGTATGGACTGATCAGACAGACGATTTAATTTTTTAATTAAAGTGATCGTCGTGTGATACTGTCTGGCAATACTTCGCAAACTATCGCTCGGAAGAACAAGATGTTTGGTCCAGCTGACTCGTTTATCGACAGGTGAATGAGATAAATTGAAATAAAACTGAGTCACTTTCGCTATAGGGATCAGCAAGGTGAAGGGTTTATACGGTGCTGTAGCCCATCGGTTATAACCTGGATTTAATTTGGTTAACTCACTAACTGTGATGCCCGCTAATCTGGCGGCATGACTTAAGTCAATTTGACTGCCAATATTCACTTCTTCAAAATAGGGACGAAAGGGCATTGCAGGGAGATTAATTTTATAAGCTTTGGGGTTGCTCATGATTTCCGCCAGAGCTAAAAATCGCGGCACATAAACCTGGGTTTCTTTAGGGACATTTAATTCCCAAAAACTTACAGGACGATTATTTGTAGTTTGAGCTTTAATTGCCCTGCCTATGGCACCTTCGCCTGCATCGTAGGCGGCAATTGAGAATATCCAGTTTCCATTAAACACTTTATTGAGATGCATCAAGTGAGTGAGTGCTGCGTCCGTTGAATGATTAATACTTCTTCTGCCATCAAACCACCAGTCCTGGATTAAGCCCAATTGATTTCCCGTCACAGGCATGATCTGCCATAAGCCTGCTGCACCAACTTTGGAATAAGCAAAAGGGTCATAGGCACTTTCTATCATAGGAAGTAATGCCAACTCTCCAGGCAAATTTCTTCTTTGAATTTCTCGAGTCACATGATAGAGATAGGGTTCAGCCTTCTGACAGACTTTGGTGATAAAGCCCGGGTGATCCAAAAGCCAGCGAATTTGATCCTGAACTTCAGGGCGATTAATCTCATGGCTCATTTTAAATTCACCGCGCAAAACATCCCATACATCAATGGATTGATTTGCTTTTGCGTGAGTACTTAAAATACTCAATATTAGGCAACTGAATAGCAATTGTATTTTTTTACTGATAAATGTCTTATTCAAATTACCATTCCTACTCTATGACGCTTTTATGGAGTTAGTTTACAATACATTGTTGATACATACTCAGACTAATTCTGAGCGATTCTTATAAAATATACTCTTCTTCGAGCCTTGCATAAAGCTAATACCTAATTCCACTTGGGTGGCTTGCTATGAGATAACAGCACGATTTTTATGTCGATTATATGACCAGGTCAATCCAGGAAACAATCCATTGCAGGAAATTGGGCAGGGCTGTCCCATATAAATGGTTTTTATTTGAACACAGGTGTGAATTCAGGCACGCAGCTGCTCCCTTCTCCCTTAAAAAAGGGAGAAGGGAGCAGATGATCCGACCCGGACACATCGGTAACTACTCCCTTCTCCCTTTTTAAGGGAGAAGGGCTGGGGATGAGGGTTTTTTATCAGTTGACCCGCTCTCGAGTAAAGTTAAGATACATCACACACAAAATGCTTACAAAATAATTTGATAAAATAATAAGGTGGCATAACCTTTTTTTACTGTAGGGAAAGTCAGTTGTAAGCGATGATAGAAGTAACGCGAGAGTTGGTGATAAAATTATTATTGAGCGTCGATTTTTTATAAGCAGTCAGCCTGTAGATGCTAAACAAATTGCTGTTGAAGCATAGGATCAAAAACGCACTAAGGATTTAGAAGCAGTTGGCTATTGGCTAGTGCGTGTTTGGAATAATGAAGTTTTTAAAAATATCCAAGGTGTTATGGAACACATTTTAAGTTTACTCGAGAGGGTGTCAACTGATAAGAAACCCTCATCCCCAGCCCTTCTCCCTTAAAAAAGGGAGAAGGGAGCAGATGTGTGCCTGAATTTACTACCTGTGTTCAAATAAAAACCATTTATATGGGGCAGCCCTGGGAAATTGGGAGGCTCAGCTTTATTTTTGTTTCGAATTGAGGTTCAGGTTTATTCCCAGTTTCATTAGCATTAAGTCGTGGTTTGAAAAATCTCCAATAATATACCTTTTAGGAGCGGGTTCTAATTTTACAATGGTGGGAATTGCAATTATTTCTTCTTCCTGGGCGCGTTCAGGATATTGCAGTAAATCAATCACTTCAATGTTATATTGGTTAGGTAGGTACATATCACAGAAATTCTTCAAGTTGGCCAAGGTCAAAACTCCATGAGGCGTTTGTCCTGCAATAAAAAGATTAAATTGCCATTCCTTTTTAGGGGAACTTGATGAGCTTTTTTCTGTAGTCAAAGGCGTTTTTGTGATTGCACTACTCATCTTTTTTCTCTTTTTTGTTTTGATCCCGGGTTATTAAAGTTCTGGATTTACGAATTTGTTCGAACCCCTCTTTTGTTAGGTGATCAATTTGTTTCTGATTAGCTATTAATAAACGTATATTTTCTTTAATTGTGTTCAGCTGAGAGTTCAATATAAGGATATTGGATTCAACATGATCCTGCTCTGCTTTAAGTTGATTTATATTTTGTTTCAGATTTTGATTTTTAATTATTTCCTGAATTTTCTCTTGCATGGCTTGTACAACACGTGCGGAGCCAATTAATAACTTTCCTTCTCCCATATATACTTCCTGGAGACGAATACCTTTGCTGCTGATTTGAAATTCTCGCATTTGTTGTGAATGAGCCATTCCTCGTGATTTTTTAATAACGAGTAATGTGTTTTGTTCTAAATCAACTTCAACTTGACTGAGTAAAATCCAGGTATCCATTAATGAAGAAACACCCTCGTGTTCGTGATTCGCATCCTCATGCAACAAACTGGTCATGACGGTTGTTATGTTGTTTAGTTTAAGAAAGTTGACTAAACGAGCTAACATTAATTTTACGCTGTACTTTGAGCCTATAAGATTAAAGTTGGAAATAGGATCAATGACTACACTTGAAGGTTTAAATTTCTTTATCAGTTGGACCATTTTGATTAAGTGAGATTCCAAACCATAAACGCTGGGTCGTATGGAATTAAATAATAATGTCCCTTTGTTTTTCCATCGTTCCAGATTAATATTAATAGATTTCATATTTCGTATGATCTGGTCGGAAGATTCCTCAAAAGCAAAGTAAATGCATTTTTTACCTGATATACACTCACTCTCCACAAAGGTTGCTGCGATACTGCTTTTTCCAGTTCCTGCCGTTCCGGTAATCAATACACTTCCACCCACATAATAACCCTTGTCACTTAAAGCGTGATCCAACTCTTTAATTCCAGTCGAGACAAAAGTTTTGGGGACGATAAAATCAAGCGTCATTGAGGTGACCGGTGATAGCGTAATACCTTCATAATCTATGATAAATGGGAATTCATTCGAACCATGGGACGAACCACGATATTTGATGATGCGCAAAAAACGGGTGGTTAATTCATTACTAACCCGGTTATCAAGGAAAACAACACAATCAGCAACATACTCTTCCAGGCCATGACGGGAAAGGGAGTTTTCTCCTTGTTCACCTGTAATGATTGAGGTAACATTTTTTGTGCTTAACCAACGAAAAAGACGTTGGAGTTCAGAACGAATGATTTTGGTGTTATCTAGTTGATTAAATAATACCTCTATTGTATCAATTACAATTCGTTTAATTTGATGCTTATCAATCAGATACCCTATCTGAATAAAGAGTCCTTCGAGATTGTAGCTACCAGACTCATCGAATTCAGAACGATCAAGGTGAATGTAGTGCAAGATTAACTGCTGATTTTTAATAAGTTCATTTAAATTGAAATTTAATGAATTGCAGTTTTTAATCAGCTCTGCTTCTGTTTCTTCAAAAGAGATAAATAGACCTGGCTCGTTGTTTTTGATGCCGGCGACAAGAAATTGCATACCAAACAGTGTTTTACCACTGCCCGCAGAGCCGATTAATAAGGTAGAGCGGTTTTTGGGAAGGCCTCCAAGACTGATTTGATCAAAACCCTCGATGCCTGTTAAGCATTTGGTAACTTGATCTAATGAGGGAGGTGTCGCTTTTTTTCCGTTTGTCATAGCAATGACCCTTGTTTAGATATCCTTCTTAATAGATTTATCTTTCTCGATTTTTCCATAAAAAAAACAGTATGTTCCTCTTATTATAGATTAGGAAAAGAATTATATAGATTGTTCTTGATGATAAATTCATTCCAATCAAAGCGTTCTGTTCTATACTGTATAGAGCAACGCTTGATTGTTTGAATTGGAGTCTATTAACTCGGTTTGTGACCCTAAAGGTTGGCATAACAGGATCTTATGGAAAGGCTCAATTTTAGTTTGGCAGCATATTCAATGTTCATCGCCATTATCGTTATGGGTGTGTTCTTTAGCCTTATTTTTACCTTGAAGCGTTCTAAAAAAAAAACAAAAACAATTCAATATAAGTTATCTGGTAGTGAGCAATTATTTTCAGAGTTTACTGAAAACATCCATCAGGTTTTGTGGCGCTTTTCAATCAATACCCATAAATTTACCTATATTAGTTCTTATGCAACACAGGTATTTGGGCAACCAGTTGATTTAATTAATAAAGATGAGGAAAGTTGGTTGCGATACATTATACCTGAAGATAAACCCAAAATAATGGCCGCGATTAATCAAGTGAAACAAGGTGTTTCAGACATCACTTTAGACATTAAAATTTTAAGAGCTGATGGGGTTATCGCGGTGCTATCAAATCAACTTTTTCCTTCAAAAAACAGGCAGGGAACAGTCATTGCAGTGCTTGGCATCATTAGTGATATCACTGCGCAATATAATTTAGCTTTGCAAAAACGATTGCGGGCTGAACTACATAAAAATTTAAACCAGTTAAAAGATATGAAAAACCTGTCGTACATCACCTTAAAGTCAATTGGATTGGCGATTAATTATGATATTGGTGAACTATGGATATTTGATGATAAAGAAAAAAAACTGGTCTGTTTGGTTCATTGGTCTCGGGATAATTTGGAGGACAATAATAAAATACATGAAGTACTGTCTGTATCTGATAAAACGAAAGATACGTTCCAGGTCATCTGTTTAAACCATAAAATTATTCAATACAGCACACACGCAATGCATCTTAAAACGCATTATACAGGGGTTGATGGGGCCGAAATCAACCTAAAAGAAGTCGTTGGAATACCTATAGTAGTTTCTAATAAACCCATCGGGGTACTGTGTTTTTATAATCGTCAAATACTTAATCTTGACATTGATGGATACAAAATATTACTGGAGTTCGCAGAAGAATTTGGCGAGTACATCCATAATAAATTACTCATGAAGCAACTCAAATATTCCGCTGTTTATGATGCACTGACTGGCCTATACAATCGATTTTCTCTTGTGAAAAAAATAAGGGAAATGATTAAAAATAATGTACAGCCTATTACCGTTATCAAGCTGCGGGTAAATAATTTCCAGCTCATTAATTACGCCTTGGGGTATGACGTTGGGAATAAAATACTGCAAGAAATGAGTAAAAAGATCACTGATTTTTTATCTTCTTATAGTTCGCCATTATCTTCTATTGATTTTGTGGCTATTGCCGAGCCTGGAATTTTTTGTTTTTTATCGCATCAATTTGATGAAAAAGATGTCATCATTGATTTTGTAACCAAGTTGTTGGATCTTTTTAAAAAACCAATTAAAAAAAACAATATTGAAATATTTTTATCAGCCAGTATTGGAATCAGCCGATATCCCCAAAATGGTACTACACCAGATCAGTTATTAGGCAGTGCTATTTTAGCAGTGATTCAATCTTCAAATGAGGGGGGCAATCGGTTTAAATTTGCAACCCAGGACATCTTAAAAAGTACCTCACAAAACATTGAAATTGAAAATGCAATGCATCATGCGCTTGGCAATAATGAGCTGGAACTTTTTTATCAGCCTAAAGTATCTTTAAATACCGGAAAAATTGTTGGTGTTGAAGCGCTAATCCGTTGGCATGAATCAAAAAATACAATTCGCTCACCGGATTATTTCATTCCTGTGTGTGAACAAACTGATTTAATTTTGGAAATTAATGAGTGGGTATTGGATACTGTAATGCAGGATATAGCGCGTAGTGAACACCCCATAAAAACGTCCATTAATTTATCAGCCCGTCAATTCACCACTTCGTATGATTTGTTAGAAAAATTAACTCAATTTAAAGCAAAATATGGTGTCAATTATAATTATCTGGAGATGGAAGTTACCGAAACTATATTGATGACCAATAGAACGTTGGCCTCACAGGTAATATCCAAATTAAGAGCAATGGGTATCACCATATCACTGGATGATTTTGGAACGGGATACAGTAGTTTTGCTTATTTAAAAAATTTTGCTCCAGACTTCATTAAAATTGATAAATCATTTATTGATGGGGTACCAGGCGATTTGAACACGATAAAAATAATCAATGCGATGATCTCGGTTGCCCATAGTTTAGGTTTGAAGGTTGTTGCTGAAGGCGTAGAGTCTTCTGAGCAGATTGCATTTTTAATGGGGGCTGGTTGTGATGAAATTCAGGGGTATTATTTTTCTAAACCGGTACCGTTTCTAGATATTCAAGCGATGATTAAACATGATGTACGATTACCAATTCCTGAATAGAACTAAATAGATGAACTGTCTGCAAACCCTGATCTTCTTCAGATTTTATATCAGGCTGTATCTCAAATCTTGTAACTCAAATGAGCTACTGGGTAATTGCCTGAGATAAATTACATCATAATATTGGGCTAATACACGCAGTGCATCAAAGTTAATGAATAATGGAACATCATTCGAAGAGGATGCATATCCGAATTGCCGGTCCTCTCTTGATAAAATGAAAAAGCAAGATGACTTGCTTTTTCATTTTAAAGGAAAATTAATGGATTATCTTGGGGACATTTGATTGTATTCTCTTTCGAGTTCCTGCTTCATTTCTTGTAAAACTCTTGGACCTAAAGCTCCGCCAAGAGCTTTAGAATTCTCAAAACCCATCAATTGGGCTTTTTCGTCCAAACGTTGAGTGATTGCGGATTCCTTTGATCTTGATGCACTTGACGAGGTCAGTCCAAAAAAGCTGCCTACATACTCCAATAATCCCCCAGATGATGCCCTGTTAACAGGACGTGATGCTGCAGGTGATTGATTTTCAGCATTAAAGCGAGCTTTCAATTCCTCTTTCTCCTCTCTTGTTCTACTTGACCAGAATTCAGTCACGTACAATCCGTTGCGCTCTTTTCGGAGAGTGGATAAAAATTGCTTCAGTTCCAGAGTTAATTCCTCATCTGCTGGCGAAGAGCTGCTTGGTTCCGCTGCAGGTTCGTTACTACTACTACTACTACTACTACTCACTGGATAATGGGCTGATTCAGCTGTTTGTTCGATTTCATGTACAATGCTTTGGGTGTGCCAGAAGTCCATTGGATTGTCTAAAGCTGCAATAGCCTGAATGTTTGGATCGTCTTCATTTACGGAATTTAGCATGAGAAGTGCACACGCCAGGAGCGTTGGTTGGGTATGTGACGCTACAGTGCGACAAGATACTTCATTAAATACTCGAGGATTCTGTTGAGTCATATATTCGAAATAGTTTATGGCATGTCTGACATTTTCTCGTTGCTCTGAATCAGAAATGGGATTAACAAAACGAGTTATGGCGGTTTCTAATGTAAAATCTTCTGCAACAACTGGAGTCGACGAGCTGGCAGCGCCTGCAGATTCCCGTTGCTCTGGAGCAGAAATGGGATTAACAGAATGAGTTATGGTGGTTTCTAATGTCAAATCTTCTGCAACAACCGGAGTGGACGAGCTGGCAGCGCCGGCCGATTGCTGTAGGGATTGTTGCAACGCATTGAGTTGTTCTGAGAAATAGGCTGTAACTACTGCTTCTTTCAGTTCGGCATTTTCTTCCAGGGACGCAGGCAATGTTTGGGTAAATTCTTCAGTATTTACCAGTTCATTCAATGCATTTTCAGGATTTCTGTCCCTGAACTCGTTTAAAAAAGCATTTAAAGATCTTTGTTGCAGTACTTCTGCCTCAAGCATCCCACTTGGAAGCTCTTCACGCAAGGCAGCGATTAATTGATTTATGTCATTTTGGATCTGAGGGCTGAACATGGTGGTATCAAGTCCTTGTAATCCATAGCGAAGGGTTCTTTTTTGCCGAACATTTAGACGAGGATTATCTAAATTCTGACTGCGCTGAATGGAGATTTGTTCATAAGCTTTGCTGAAGATTCCCAAAAGTGTTCGTACTTCTGCTCCGCTTCTTCTGTTCACTCCCTTATTTGTTTTAAGATCAATATCGCCATTAATAATGCCCACAATATTGGCTGCGCTGTGTATACCACAACTCCAATGGTCATCTTGTTGAGTAATTTGTGATGTAGGTCGTACTATGCTGTAGCCTTCTAGAACACCATAATCAATTGCTGTTTGGATTTGTCTGACTGCTTCACCATAATACTGGTTGATAGAATCAATAACATGACATTCATGATTTTGAGTATCAATGACCACTGCAACTGAATGCCGACCTTGTCTGGTAGGTAATGAAAAAATAGTATAACGCTTGTCCTGAGGAATTTTGTTTATGAGTTGCATAAAGAGTTCAAACTCTTCGCCAGGTGTATCTTGACCCACATGAATTGCGTTAATATCCGTATGCCCATTTTCACGTAATACTTCGAGTGCACTGTAAATAATGATGTCATTGTCAAAGTCAAGGAATTTTTGTTCATAACTTCTAACGATCGCTTGTTGTTCAGGTGCAGAGAGCGAAGTATAGGGCGGATAAATCCACGGCATGTTAATCTCCTTCAGGTTGGATAGTGAACTCAGTAACAGCAGAATTGATTTGGGGAATTAATTCATGGCTGTATTTGTCATTATCCACGATCTAGCTTAAGGAAGAATGAAATGATTATATGAATTTTCAATGATCATTATGAATATTTTATATGTCTTTTATTTCGATGCCCGACAGCGTGATTTCAATTAGTGGACAAACAGCTCGATTTAATCCATCATTTTTGGAAAAAGATGGATTAAAGGCTGGATAAGGATGATTAAATTTTAAGTACGGCATGAGCCGCTTCAAGAGTACAAACCGAATTCATTATTGGATTGTATTCTTCTTTTTTTAAAAATAACCCTATAATTTTTTGAGTTTGCTCTGGATGCTCCAGGGACAGCTGTTCTTTAAGGTAACGTTCCATTTCATCGCGATGCTCTATTGGTTTTGTTGTCCACGATTCCCGTTTTGATGCAGGAATTACCAGATTCAGAACTGTTTTATTGTGTAAAGCATCGGTATGAAGCAAGATCGTAATATAATGATTTTTATGATTGGGAGAGTATCTGGCTAAATAATCACCAGGATTCCTGAGTAAACACTTTGCAGCCTCCGTATCAATATTGCCGTGGTACAATGGAGCTTCTATCTCTTTTTTTAATTCCGGATTCATTTTAAAAAATACTGCTGATTGGCAATAATCCCATTTTTTTGAATGATTTGGGGCTTCTGTCTGGTGTTTAATTGCATCTCTGTTTAGCACATTTTCAAAAAAGAGGACGGTTCGAGCGAGAGTTAATGCTGCGTAGACTCTGGATAATTGTTCAGTAAAACCAGCGCTGCAATGTCCATTTTGGCAAATTTTATGCAATTGAGTACTTATCGATGCGAATCCATTTTGGTTTAAATGAACAAAATCAGATTCTGCAAATTTATCTAATGCTCTAATCAGATTGGCTTCTTTAGCTGTGTAAGCATCCGCTTTTAGAAACTGGTGCCATTGCGAAAGAGCTATTTCGAGATGGGTAAACTCATCGGTTCCTTCCCCAAAGCCCCAGCTCCATTGTAAATGAATCGCTTTTGCTTTTTGTAAAACCCCCTCAAATAATTCACAAAACGGGTCATTAAAATGTTGAAGAGTAAGTGCGGCTGCTCCAAGAGAGCTATCGAGTAAGGCACAACAACGGTCGTACACTTTGGGGAATGTTGTGAAGATTTGAACAAGGTCGTCTCTTGAAAAGCATTCTACCCAGTGTTTGCTTCGTTCAGAAACTTTTCTTCCGCCTATAAAATCATCTAATAAACCGGTCTCATTCAGACGATTAAGCAGCATTTCTTCTGTGTAAGTGGCCATGCTGGAAACCGTGATGGATTGTGGTACCACGGGGGCGTGATCATTCATCAAATGGATCCCATCGTCTGGCTCCGCTTCCTCAATATTTATGTTCGTGAGATTGTTACTATTGGGCTGAATCTTCGAAGGTTCTGCCGGATGATTTATTTCTATTTTGCCTTTGCTCATATATACCTCTATTGATTGAACCGGCATTTTATCAAAAGAATATTAAGAAAAGATGATGCAATGTGTTTTTTATTTGCCCATAACAAGGTGCCTAAGGGGCCTTGCCTGATAAGGCATTGGATTGAACTATAATGAAACATATGCTTCATTTTTGGGATTAACTTATTCCTTACTCAACAATGGTTTTGCCCTATTGCTCTATGTTATTGGTTCCTTTATTGATTAAGCGGCGGAGCTGGCCGAGAGGCTTAAAAATAATATGAATACGTCATTTACATTACATCCTGTTGCTCCGTATCGATTGGATTATACGGTGTTAGTATTGCGTAGGCGGGTTAAAAACTGTGTGGATCGTTGGGATGGTCAGTATTATAGGCGTGTATTTAATCTTGACAATAAACCCTTTAATGTGAAGGTTGAGCAAATTGATAACCTTCATACCCCAAAACTCCTTATCACACTCGATGAGCCAATTCATCGCGGAATTCAGGAAAAAATAACGTGCCTTCTTGAAAGGATGTTGGGGCTTAAACGAGATTTACGACCCTTTTATGCAATGGCTAAAAATGATAAATGCTTAAATCCTCTGGTATCTTGTTTTATGGGGGTCAAACCACCCCGTTTTCCCACTCTTTTTGAAACGCTGATTAATGCAATTTCCTGCCAACAAATATCCCTGGATGCGGGATTACACATCCAGAATCGATTGGTTGAACATGTTGGCATGAAAATGAATCATAATAACCAAGTATTTTATGCATTTCCAAGAGCTGATGAGGTTAGCCAGTGTTCTCTGATTGAGTTAAAAGAAATGGGATACAGCGCCAGGAAAAGTGCAACAATTAGAACTTTGGCATCCGCTTTAAAAGAAGACCAATCCATGTTGAGTCATTTGGAGGAACAACCCAATGATGAGGTGATGGAATTGCTGTGTCAATTTAAAGGGATAGGTCGCTGGACTGCTGAATACGTTTTATTACGAGGCTTAGGGAGGGTTGATGTCTTTCCAGGCGATGACATTGGTGCACAAAATAATTTACAAACACTGCTTCATCTTGAGAATAAGCTCGATTATAAAATGATCTCAGAAATTGCCGCACCTTGGTATCCCTATGCAGGATTGATTTATTTCCATTTATTACTGCAAAAACTTAATGAGAAAGGAGTGCTCTAAAATGCCAAATATTGAAATCAAAAGGATTTATGAGGAACCTGAAAAAACGGATGGATTTAGAATATTGGTGGATAAGCTATGGCCTCGTGGTGTAAAAAAAGAAGAAGCGGTTATTGATTTATGGCTGAAAGAGATTGCTCCCAGTGATTTATTACGTAAATGGTTTAACCATGACGCTCAAAAATGGCCTGAGTTTCAAAAGCGTTACGCAAAAGAATTGGACGATAAACGCGATCTACTCGATTCAATTAAAGAAAAGGCAAAACAGCAAAAAGTAACCTTACTTTTTGCTTCTAAAGAAACAGAACATAATAATGCAGTCGCTTTGCTCCATGTGATTAATAATCTGTAATGCCAGTATGAATGGGGTGATTGGCTAAGCATCACTTCCTGCAAGTCAATTTTTGTCTGCATTACCCGATACTGTAAAAGCTATTCCAACATCTATAAATTGGAGTCGAAAATAATGTCCTCTATTTTTGCTCTACAGGGCAAAGCGTTATGTGATTTTTTGGGCGAGCAACAGACCAAATAAACCCGACATGGGCCGCCCCAGTTCATCTTTTTTATGCAAATGGCCTACCGATTCTTTATATTCCAGTATCGACCAGCCACTTTCTTGATACAGATGATAGAGTTCTTCTTTTTGGGGCAGAAAAGTAAAAAACTCTGGCATTGAGTAGAGTTCTGAATGAATAGGAACTACTAAAAAATGATACCCGTTTTTCCTGGTTGTTTTTTGGAGTTCACTGAGCAATTCTGGAATGCGTTGCTTGTTTAAAAATTGCAATGAGACAGTAGAAAGAACCAGGTCATAGGATTCAGGCTCAAGTTTCATAGGTTGGTTTAAATCATGTGCTATCGTATCGATTCCGGACAAGGACTCCTTATGGGTGATTTCTTTTAGAGTTTCCAATGCCATTAAATTGTTATCAATTCCTGTGACCCTGTGTCCCATTTTTGCCAGGTACAGTACATTTCTTCCTGAGCCACAGCCAATATCAAGAATTGATGCGGCTTGTAAATGACGTAAATAAGTTTGATAGACATACACTAAATCACTGTGTGCGGCTCCTAAATCGTATTTTTTATTGAAATAGCGCTGGGGCATACAATAAAATTCAAGATTTGCCTTAAAAGGCTCACTGACGGGAATAATTTTATGCCATGCAGCAGGAGGAATCAGCAATTGGCGATGCTCTTTGTCAATTCGGCTGCGTGATAGTTCTTCTCCCTGACCGTTGAGGAATACAAAATCAATTGCTCCCTCAATTAAAGTAAGTTGCCCCCAGGTTCCTTCTTTAGTGCTGTGTTTTTCAAGGAAAAATTTGAGTTTTCCATGGCTGTCAAGCTCTATTTGTTTGTAACACATTAACTCACTGTATTCTTTTATCATGATGCACCTTTAATTTCTGCTCTTATTATCTGTAAGCTCTGATTCCAGTTTGGTTAAAAGAGTGCGATCGCTCACCAATTTGTCAGCTAGCTGGTGATTGACATCTCGATGCTCTTCTTCATCAATGCGTACGGCCAGTAGTACCTCACGCAAGCGTGCGTCAGAAGCTAACCCCCAATAGGCTTTAGCAATATCTGGAGCTGGGCAATTTTCAATGCGGCCTTCATCTAATTCTTGCAGATAATGGGTATAACTAACAACAGCTTCTTCCTCAAGATAGCCAACAAAGCGATGGGCTGTTTTAGAAGAAAGAACATACATTAACAGATACAACACCACGAAAATGGCTTGAGCTATGAAAATAATAAATCGTTCAAACCAATTGGGTTTGGCAATGTACATAAAGGTAATCAGATGCATCCGTTCATTTTCTGCTTCATCCAGCAAGGTTTTAATCCAGCCTTCATCATTTTTTATTTTTCTTAAACAGCGTAAATGCAGTAAGGCAGCTCCGACCATACCAGGTACTGCAGCTACAGTTTCGAGGACTATTGCACGATTACCATAGCGTTTTTGAAAAAAAGTATCTGCGAAAAATCGAAAAAACTTTACAAGCCCAAAAGCAATTTTATCACTTAGCGTTTTAGCCGGTTTATGAATTGCTGACATGACATGCTCCTTTACGGTATGTATTATCTAGTTATTATATTAAAGATGTATTTAAGATGCAACTTTATAGGGTGGTTTTATCCATTATCTGTTCATAAAAAACAGCTGACCTTCAGTGGCTGTTGATAACTGCTCGGTAGGACATGGGATTTGAGGCTAAGTATCATAATGAATCCTGAGCAGTCAAAATGAAAACCTGGGATACGGCCCTTTGGGCCTATTCCCAGGCTACGCTGGTTGAATGATATAGGTCCAGTCAATATCAATCATGGACGTCTGGTATTTCGAATAATCGTTGATATGATCACCTAATCAAATAAACCAGCGTAGCCTGGGAGTAGGCCCAAAGGGCCGTATCCCAGGTTTGCATGTTTTTACAATAGATCTATTAAAATTAAATTTTGGATTATCGCAATCAATTAACGGTAGCTGTACTTCTGCCTACCCATATTTACCATCTACATAATCCTGTGTTTCTTTTTTTTGAGCGGAATGAAAAATTATTGGTGTTTCGTTGTATTCAATCAGTGAACCGAGATACATGTACGCGGTATAATCTGATAATCGTGCTGCTTGTTGCATATTATGAGTCACAATAATAATCGTAAAATGTTCTTTAAGGGTATGTAACAAACTTTCTATCTTTGCAGTTGCTACGGGATCCAATGAAGAGGTGGGTTCATCCAGTAACAATACCTCGGGTCTGATTGCAATAGCGCGTGCAATGCATAAACGTTGTTGCTGTCCTCCGGAAAGGCTTAAACCACTTACATGCAGTTTATCTTTAACTTCATCCCACAAGCAGGCTTGTTGCAGAGCCCATTCAACGCGTTCTGCCAATTCATTTCGTTTCAGGCTTTCGTATAGCTTTACGCCAAAAGCGACATTGTTGAAAATGGACATAGGAAATGGAGTGGGTTTTTGAAATACCATTCCAATTTTACTGCGGAGTTCATTAACATCCATATTTAAAATGTTGATCTCATCCAAAATGATTTCACCTGACATTTTATGATTGGGATAAGTAATATGCATTAAATTTAAGGTGCGAAGAAAAGTAGATTTCCCACTTCCGGATGGACCAATCATCGCAGTGATTTTGTTTTCCATAAAGGATAAATTGATATGGTGCAATACTTGCGTAGTTCCATAATAAAAGCACATGTCACGAACTGAAATTTTTTCTTTAGAAACTTTGTTTTCCATATTCACCTCAGGCATTAATGTGCAATTTTGTGTTGCTTAATCAATAAACGGCATATTAAATTGATTATAAAAACCCATAAAGTAATCAGTAGGGCTCCAGTCCATGCTAATTGCTGCCAGTCAGGATAAGGGCTCATTGCAAAATTAAATATAGTTACTGGAAGATTTGCCATTGGCTGATTCATGTTTAAATTAAGGAACTGATTATTCAGAGCAGTAAATAATAGTGGGGCTGCCTCGCCAACAATTCGTGACAATGCTAGCAAGATACCAGTAAATACTGCACCGTTAATTACCCTGGAGAGTAAAAAAACAATAAGCCGCCATTGGGGAGCGCCTAAAGCCAAAACTGACTCTCTTAAAGTATAAGGTACCAGGGTATAAATATTTTCCGTTGTGCGGGCAACAATAGGAATCACTAAAATACTTAGTGCAAAACAGCCGGCCCAACCAGAAAAATGCCCTGTTTTAATCACATAAATCTGATAGATAAATAAACCAATAATAATGGACGGGGCACCTAGCAAAATATCAATGATAAAACGAACAGTGGTTGAAAAAATTCCTTTAGGATGATATTCAGCAAGAAACACACCGGCCATAATGCCAATTGGCGCGCCAATCAAGATAGCCAGAGTGCTTAAAAGCAAGCTTCCAGTAATTGAATTTAACAGTCCTCCACTGCTACCTGGTGGTGGCGTCATTAATGTCATAACACTCCAATGTAATCCTGGATAACCTAATTTTATCAAAACATAAAATAACCATCCCAAAAATGATAAAGCAATGAACGTTGCCAGGCTTGCGATGATTAACATCAGGGAGTTGATTATTTTTCTTCGTATTATATGGAGCGTCATATTTCACCCTCAAGGATTATTCAGTTGTTTCTGGATAAAGCTCAGTAAAATCCTGGATAACAATATAACCACTGAAGTTAAAATAAAAAGACACAGGCCTAGTTCCGTTAACGCTGCCAGAAACAGTTCGCTGGTAGCCTCGGTAAACTCATTTGCCAAAACAGAGGTCACGCTACTGGAGGGCATGAATAAAGACGTAGTCAAGGTATGGGCGTTTCCAATAACAAAAGCAACCGCCATCGTTTCTCCCAAAGCTCGTCCTAATCCCAACATAATACCGCCTATAAAACCACTGCGAGCATAGGGAACCATGACATACCAAATCGTTTCCCAGGTCGTTGCTCCTAAGGCATAAGCTGATTCTTGCAAGATGTCGGGTATCAGTTCAAATACATCGTACATAATCGAGGCTATAAAAGGGATGATCATAATTCCAAGAACAAGGCCTGCGGTAAACAGGCCAATACCGATTTGTGGTCCAGTGAACATACCGCCTATATAGGGTATTGCTTGTGTATTATGGTTAAGCCATGGTTGTACATAAGTGCTTAAAATGGGGGCCAGAGCAAACAGGCCCCACATTCCATAAATAATACTGGGTATACCTGCAAGAACATCAATAGCGACGCGTAAATACTTCCTTAATGCAAATGGAGCTATTTTTAGTGTAAATACCGTAATTCCAAAACTGATAGGAACAGCGATTAACAGGGCAATGAACGATGTAATCAACGTTCCTGCAATAGCACTTGCAGCACCAAATTTTTGGAGCACAGGATCCCAGTTATCGTTAAACAGAAATTGAATACCAAAGGCATGAATTGCAGGGAGACTTCCCTTAATTAAAAAATAAAATATCCCTGCAAAAATAAGCACAATAGAAATAGCGCAGGATAGGCTCAAATAAAATACAGAACTGTTGATAAATGCGCTATTTCGTTTTGCTTTCATTTAATTAGTCCAAATACCCTTACCTTGTTGGTCCTGAAATTTATTCGCCCATTCCATATTAATCTGCTTAATTAATGACTCAGGCAGCGTTACGTATTCCAAAGCATTGGCATCTGCTTTGCCATTTTTATAAGCCCAGCTAAAGAAATCAAGCACCGCTTTTGATTTGTCTTTATTGGCATCACTTACTTGACTGTGCATCAAAATAAAAGTGGCACCCGTAATAGGCCAGCTTGCAGCCCCTGGTTCATCCGTTAAAATAACAGGTGTTTTCTTCCAGTCGGCATATTGCGCTGCTGCCTGAACGGAATCCATTGAAGCATTGACATAGGCATTCTCTTTATTTTTAAGCTGGGTTGCAGACAAATGGTTGCTTGTTGCATAGCTGTATTCAACATACCCAATGGAGCCTGGTATTTGTTTTACATAAAGTGCAACCCCTTCATTACCTTTTCCTGCAATACCAACAGGCCAGTTAACTGAAGCATCACTACCTACTTTTTGTGCCCAATCAGGGCTTACCTGTGACAAATAGTGAGTAAATAAAAAGGAAGTGCCAGAACCATCAGAGCGATGTACGACTGTAATATCCTGATCAGGAAGTTTCAATTCAGGGTTTAGCGCAACTATTGCAGGATCATTCCATTTTTTAACAGTACCCAGGAAAATATCGGCCAAAAGGGGACCTGTTAATTTTAATTCGCCAGAATGAACACCAGGTATATTAATTACCGGTACAACCGCACCCAGGACAGTTGGAAATTGAACCAGACCTGCTGCTTGTAGTTCAGAATCTGTTAACGGTTTGTCAGAAGCACCGAAATCTACGGTACCCGCTTTGATTTGTTGAATGCCTCCACCCGATCCAATTGATTGATAGTTAATCTGAATTCCGGTTTTTTTGTGATAAGCCTCTGCCCATTTGGCATAAACGGGATATGGAAAAGTAGCTCCAGCTCCAACAATCGTCATTGATGCAAAAACTGAACTCGTACCTACCATCCCTGCTATTAAATGAATAGCAAATGATCCTAATTTCATTCCGTGCTCCTTGCGAAAAGTAATTGCTTGCTGTGACATGTATTTTTTAACGCTTTGTTTTAATAACTATAATATAAAAACAAGAGTTTCGCTGGTAAACCTTACTATTTTATTAAATTCCATATTTTCAGGTACATAGTCGCATTCGCTTTAACCACGTTTACCCTATTGATGTTCATTAAGGGGGCTTTAATCGACGTTACTTATTCAACAGGCTCTCTACATGGAAAAAAAATCTGTCTTGCCCGCGCCGGCGGGCAACTATTTGGCATTTTGCACTGTAGGCAACGTCCCTGAAGTTTGTTTAGACAAGATTTAATCTAGAAATGAGCACAGATTTTTCAATTTCACTTCGAACTGCCCCCTCTCCCGCGATAGTAACTTTGATAGTATGATGATGCCCTTCGCGGGCTGATATATCCCCTCAAATTTGCTAAAAATAATTGCAGTAAAGTTGAAGTCGTGATCTAATTTTCCCCAACAAATTTGTTTGGGGAAAATGATGGAACCTATCGATTTACTACATGACCATCTCATGGAGGAATGTCCTTTTATCCATGGCAAACGTTTACAAGCATTAATGGATGTAGCATGTTCACTACAAAAGAAGCAAAACCTATCGCTGACAGCAATAGGCAAAGGATTAACTGGAAACAGTTCATTAAAACACAAGATTAAAAAGGTAGATCGTCTTGAGGGCAACAAGCAC
>NZ_AUHS01000033.1 GCF_000423305.1 Legionella moravica DSM 19234
GTTCGATAACCAGTCGTTTTTCAATGCAGACAAAGTCAACGATATATGAGCCTATTGGCACTTGTCTCTTGAATTTAAATCCAAGTCTACCCGCTCGAAGATGATACCAAAGATGTCTTTCAGCATCGGTGCTGTTTTTCCGTAAATTACGGACTCGTTGTCTTAGCGCAGATTTGTCCATCTCCCTCTCCCCAACCCTCTCCCGCGAAGGGCATCATCATACTATCAAAGTTATTATCGCGGGAGAGGGGGCAGTTCGAAGTGAAATTGAAAAATCTGTGCTCATTTCAAGATTAAATCTTGTCTAAACAAACTTCAGGGACGTTGCCTACTTTCCAGCCAAAGCAATATTGGCAGGAACATAATCAAATCCCAAATCCCTTGCCACAGCTTCATAAGTAATTTTACCTTGATGAACATTAAGACCATTCAACAGATGATGATCGCTTAATAATGCCAATTTGGTACCTTTAGTTACAATGCTTAAAACAAAGGGTAAAGTTGCATTGTTTAAGGCAAATGTTGATGTTCTGGGTACTGCACCTGGCATGTTTGCCACACAGTAATGCACAACATTATCAACTACGTAGGTAGGTTCCTGATGGGTAGTAGCACGACTGGTTTCAAAACATCCCCCTTGATCGATAGCCACATCAACAAGAACTGAACCTGGACGCATTGATTTCAACATCGCCCTGGTCACCAGCTTGGGCGCTGCCGCGCCAGGCACCAACACTGCCCCGATAACCAAATCAGCACTGGCCACGTATTTTTCTATGGCATCAGCTGTAGAGTAAACAGTATTCAGTTTAGAGCCAAATTGAAAATCCAAATCATTCAAGCGTTGTAAAGAACGATCAAGAACAATAACCCGTGCCTCCATACCCATAGCCATTCGAACCGCATTGGAACCGACTACACCGCCTCCAATCACAACGACATTAGCGGCTGCCACACCTGGAACGCCACCTAACAAAACCCCGCTGCCACCTTGTGCCATCTCGAGGCAATGGGCTCCAGCCTGAATGGACATACGGCCTGCGACCTGAGACATAGGAGTCAATAAAGGCAAGCCCCCATCATCCTGAGTTACCGTTTCGTAAGCGATTGCGGTAACACCAGATTCTTTTAGCAAACGAGTTTGCTGAGGGTCAGGAGCCAAGTGCAAATAAGTAAATAAGGTTTGACCTTCACGAAGTCTTTTACATTCAATGGGTTGAGGTTCTTTTACTTTAACAATTAGCTCGGCATTAGCAAAAACTTCATCAGCACTGTCAACGACTTCTGCGCCAGCATTTCGGTAGTCATCATCAGAAATACCAATACCAAGTCCTGCTCCGCGTTCCACTATAACAGAACTGCCTACACGAACAATTTCCCTCACGCTGGAGGGAACAAGACCTACGCGATTTTCTTGTGGTTTAATTTCTTTTGGAACACCTACTAACATAACAACTCTCCCTAACGGTTCTTTAATTGTTCAATTAATTGAGGAACCAGTTCAAACAAATCACCCACCAAGCCGTAATTAGCAATTTGGAAAATGGGGGCATCTTCATCCTTATTGATTGCAACAATTACTTTAGAGTCTTTCATACCAGCCAAATGCTGCACTGCTCCAGAAATACCCACTGCGATATAGAGCGAAGGAGCAACTACCTTGCCGGTTTGTCCTACTTGATAATCATTCGGTACAAAACCTGCGTCAACAGCTGCGCGCGAAGCACCTACTGCAGCTCCCAGGCAATCAGCCAAATCTTCAATTAATTTGAATTTTTCAGCACTTTGCAATCCTCTTCCACCAGAAACAACAATTTTAGCACTACCCAGCTCAGGTCGTTCTGACTTACTGAGTTCATGCTTGATAAATTGACTGTTTTGGGGCAAAAATTCCTGACTCATCGTTTCAATGCAACAAGCAGCCTGATTGCCGGTTACTGGATTAAAGGCTGTTGGCCTGATGGTCATCACTTTTTGAGTATCCAACACTCGAACCGTTTCAATCGCATTCCCTGCGTAGATCGGATGTTCAAAGGTATTTGCGTCAATGATTCGGGTTACATCAGAAACCTGAGCTACATCCAAAAGAGCGGCAATCCGAGGGCTTATGTTTTTACCGTATGTGCTGGCAGGAGCCATGATTACATCAAAAGATCCTGCAAAGGATACAACCAGTTCACTGATTTGTTCTGCCAGTTGATGTTCATAACAAGAATTATCAACATACCAGACAGCATGAACTCCTTCTAATTGAGCGGCTTGTTCTGCGATGGTTTTACATTGATGTCCAACAACAAGAAGTGTCGGTTTATTATCCATCTCCAATGCAGCAGCCAATACATTTCGAATTGATGGATGCAAAGTCTGATTGTTGTGTTCTACAAGTACTAAAGTGCTCATCTCATCTCCTTATCAAAGCACTTTGGCTTCATGTTGTAATTTATCCAACAATGCGGCTACAGACTCAACCTTGACTCCGCCACTGCGAACAGCAGGCGCATTGACTTTTAAGATTTCAATATGTTGCTTCAAGGAAAGCCCTAATGCATCGAGCTCACGCACGTCCAGGGGTTTGCGCTTTGCTTTCATGATGTTGGGAAGGCTTGCATATCTGGGCTCGTTAAGACGCAGATCAGTACTTACGACTGCTGGTAATTGCACTTTTATCGTTTCCAATCCACCATCAATTTCGCGAGTTACTTCAAGACTGTCGCTATTGGCATTCAAGTGGGAAGCATAGGTCGCTTGAGGCCAACCCAGCAATGCAGCCAACATTTGCGGTGTTTGATTATTATCACCATCTATGGCTTGTTTACCCATCAAGATTAAATCGGGCTGTTCTTCGTCGACAATTTTTTTCAGAATTTTTGCTACATTCAGGCTTTCCAATGCCTGTTCGCTTCGCACCAGAATGGCTCTGTCTGCGCCTAAAGCAAGAGCATGGCGCAAGGTTTCCTGAGAACTGTCGTCGCCTATACTGACCGCAACCACTTCAGTCGCCCAATTGTGCTCACGCAAGCGTAAGGCTTCTTCAACAGCGATTTCATCAAAGGGATTCATCGCCATTTTTATGTTTTGCGTTTCGACTCCTGAATTATCCGATTTGACACGAATTTTTACATAAGGGTCTATCACACGCTTCACTGCCACGAGTATTTTCATGGTTCCTCACTGGAAAAATCAAAACAATCCGCATCTTGCCAGAGATACGGGTGTAAATTCAAGAGGTTAATTTCATTTTCAATTTCGTAAAAAAAACCTCTATGTATCATATGCTATCTTGGTGTATATAAAACCAACTGCCGGTCTGAAACATCGGAATCCTTTAACAAATCAATTATTCGACTTGCACGATCTACAGCAGTGGCGGTTTTGCTGTTATAAACCTCTGGGTTATCTTTAATTTTACGTAGCTCTTCTTCTGCCTGGGTTAGTTTTGCCTCAATAGGATCTGAGCACTCATCCAATATTCTCATCCGAAATAAAAAGGCCTCTAATGCTCGAAATTTCGCTTGGCCTGACCGTAGGCCACGGAAAAATTGCTGTTCATTTAATCCTATATAAGACTCAAGGGGGGCTGAAATAACCTTTAACTCAGGCGTCTTGAGTTGCATGCCTTCTTGCATGTTCTGACTTGCGATAATCATCTCCCTGCACATCTCGGCATCAACATCTTCTGGACTATCCTGTCTTGATGAAGAAACAAGTATGGGTGTGAAAAGAGAAGAACCTATTTGTAAACTCATATCCAGGCATTGGTGGGAAGCCCAAAATATCATCTCAAGCAAACGGACCATAAACGTTGTAGTCGCTGTCGCGGTAATAGTACTCAACTCCTGCAGCGTTTTACCTATACTTTTTAATTCTGATGAATGACAGCTCTCCAAGTATTGGCCACTCTTTAACACAATCAAATAAAGCGCGTAAACGGCAAATAATTCTTCAGCAAATATAAAGGTTCCATAGGTAGCAAAAATAACCGGAATGGATTTGATTAACACTCTTAAACCAGTTGGTTTAATCTTTCCGGCATGATCAAAAAAATCACCGGATTGATCAAGCAAGTCCTGTAAACTTTCATACAAGCTGCGCCCAGAATAAGTGGTCGATTGATTTTTTAAACCATCCAGCCATACCTTACAGTCTTCTTTGGTTTTAATATCAGCAAATTTTGGTTCTTTAAATTTCTCCGGATTAATGAATTTATCATGGCAAAAGTTCAAAACCTTGAAGCAGGCACCATCATTTTTTCCTTCAGATAGAATCTGTTCAAGCCAACTGATTTCAGGGGAGTAATTCAAATGTCGGTCAGGATGAAATTTTACACTGATTTTTCTGTACTGACTGGTTATGCTCTCTTTAGATGGTCCATTTTCCAGGAGCTGTTGATTCACCACTTTAACAAAATCACGCTCTAAACTTAATACAATTTGTTTATCCAGTTGCGGTACATAGCAATTGTGCTCTGAATCAAATATCGCGTAGAACTTTACCAGTCGTTTCAATTCCGCTTCTATTGTCATAATTACTCCTTTAATCAGACTGACTCATCAGACTCATCTCATTTTACTAAGATAATGCTTCCCTTTAAGAAATTCAGTAAAATAGCCAACTATTAAAATACTCAAATAACATCCGGTCATGACATCACTTAAGTAGTGATGGTATAGAAATACACGGGAAAGCACCACAAGCACAGCAAAACCCAGGAATGAAAAGAAATACTTTGGAAACAGGACCCCTAAGCCGGAAGCCAGGCCAATTACAGTAAGTGAATGGCCAGAAGGAAACGACCAGTACAAATCTTTAGTCTGAAACCAGTAGAAACCGAACAGATTGTCAGAAAAGAATAAATCGGGGCGAGCTCGACTCACACAGACTTTCACTATAAAACCAATGAGATTAGGGATAAAAACACAACCTAAAAGATACCAGACGCGGGCCTCAAAACGATCATTTTTATGAATGTATCGGGAATAAAAGCCCAGAAACACAAACAGAATGATATAGGCTTTCCATTGCCCGAAAGCAGTCAACACATTCAGGGCAGGAAACGTATTTCGGAGGTCTAGTTGATGAAAATAAATAGCAACAGGAATATCTACATAGAAGTAACTTAACACCACTAGAACAACGTAAAGCACTATTACCCAAGGTTTTTTCATTAAATTAAAAGTTCGTTCAAATTGAGTCATTCACAAAATCCATTAAAAATAATACGTGATAAAGCATCATATAAGATGGAACTGCTTTAGCCAAGACCAATGCATAAAATCAACAGTGAAGTTTAACTCATGCATATTATCAAGGGGAATTTATCCAATACTATTTATCGCACGGCTGTCCCATTAAAAATATGACGTCTTTCCGAGCGTAGCGAGGAATCTCCTGCAAGGTTGCACGATCCCATTACAATGCGGCCATTAAAATCATATCAAGAGTTGAGTCTCCCCAGCCAGCCTTTTTCTGCAGGCGCCTAATGCTCATATCCTTAAATTTCTTTTTGGTATTTTGTAACCTGTTCAAAATAATAGTTCCGTTAAAGGATACAATTTCTTTCTATCAATTCTTGAATCTTCGAGCCTGTCGAAATGATATAAAAATCCAGGTACATCTTCTGATGACATCATTAAATTCCTTATAAAAAAAAGAGTTTAAAAGGTAATGATAATTAATGTATTAATTCAGATTGTGCCAATTTGCAGGAGATTCCTCGCTACGCTCGGAAAGACGTCATATTTTTAATGGGACAGCCGTGCTATTTATCGGCTTATGCCTTGTTAATCACATGAAGAATTGGATAGAATCAAATCCTGAATTTTATATATAGAACGATTAATGCACCAATTTACCCTAATCCAACAAATCTGTATTTGGGCTCTCCCTGTTTTATTGGCAATTACCTTGCATGAAGCGGCTCATGCCTATGTAGCGTTCAAATGTGGTGATAATACAGCAAAAATGTTCGGTCGATTAAGTTTAAATCCCGTCAGACACATTGACCCCGTAGGCACAATTCTGTTACCCATACTGGCAGGAGTGCTCACTCATTTTAATTTTGTCATTGGTTATGCAAAACCTGTACCGATAAACTGGAATCAATTACGCAACCCCAGAAGAGATATGATTCTGGTTACTTTGGCAGGTCCGTTTTCTAATTTTCTTATGGCTTTTTTATGGGCTGGGTGCTTTAAAATCGCCACATTTTTGCATCCTGAATCCTCCATGCCAGGGCTCTTCTTGTTAGTTACTGCCCGAGCCGGTATGATGATCAATCTGGTGTTGGCATTTTTAAATCTCATACCCATCCCCCCTCTTGATGGCAGCAGGGTAGTCAGCAGTTTATTGCCTCCCAGACAAGCCATGGTCTATGAAAAAATTGAACCTTATGGATTCTTGATTCTTGTCATTTTGATATTCACTAATATCCTTGGCTATGTCTTGCTTCCCTTGATAAACGGTGGATTATATTTACTCAGTCTCATATTTAATTTATGAATATTCTTGCCGATGCCTCTCTCCCTGGTTTGGAAGCAGCCTTTCCTTCACCGTTTATTCTGACTCTTTATGAAAAGCAAGAAGACATTCCTTTATTGCTGATTCAACAAGACATTCTGCTTTGCCGAGCTACACTGAAAGTGAATCATCATTTGCTCAAAGACCATCAATTAAAATATGTTGCTACGGCCAGCAGTGGCACGGATCACATCGATCACGCCTATTTAAAAAGCAACAACATTATACTCATTGACGCCAAAGGATGTAATGCAACCGCAGTAGCTGATTATGTCGTCTCTTCCCTGGCCTATCTTGAGCAAAACAAAATGTTGAAAGGCAGGAACGCTGGAATTATTGGAATGGGCGCTGTGGGCAGCAAAGTTTACCGTCGTCTGAACGCATTAAATTATCAGATTCATACGTACGATCCACTGAAAACAGATGCGAGTAATTCATTTAAAAGTTGCGCTTTAGAAGATTTGTATGAATGCGATCTCCTGTGCATTCATGCCGAACTACACAATACCAACCCTCACCCCAGCAAAAATTTAATTGATCAGAATTTTTTGAGTCAATTAAGAGCAGGTTGCACGATTATCAATGCCTCACGAGGTGGAATTGTCAACGAGGAAGCATTGTTAAACAACCAAAAGGCACTGATCTATTGTACCGATGTCTATCTGAATGAGCCAGCACTGGATCAGAGGATCGTTGATCGAGCTACTTTATGCACCCCACACATCGCAGGTCATAGTATGGAAGCTAAATATGGGGCAGTCGCAATGATTAGTCAGCAATTACACAAAATGATGAACTTGCCTGAACCAATTTTTGCTCAACCGGACTTATCTACTAAACCTTCATTGGGTACACATCAATCATGGCAGGAACTGATACTTTCCCTATACAATCCATCAATAGAAACCAAAATCCTCAAAGAAGCTCAAAATAAAGAACAAACATTTCAGATACTGCGCAAACAACACCAGAATCGCCATAATTTTTCACTCTATAGCACTTTCGTACCTGAAGAAGTCTCTTCGTTTTTTAATGCAATTGCAGACTCCTGAGTACCATCAGTGACAGACACTCCATCGTGCTGTTTGTTTTATCAACCACCCATCCATCCCACTGTACATGATAAAAAAAAACTGTCTTCCCTCACAGGCGCACTTATATCAAGGGAAGTGATCTTCTTTCGATCAAATTTAACATCTGTACCTGGAAAGACTAATTTTCTATGAAGCCTGTCGAAGTGACGTTGGCAGTTACATCAATTAATATTTGCTTAATATTAATGCTTTATCATAGAGCCTTTATCTATTATCTAGAGAATCGAATAAATGCCAGGTGAAATTTACTATTGGGATGGTCTAATCATTGATGAATCAGTAGCCAAGAAGTACATGGAAGTCATCATGCAATTAAAAAACCGAGAGTTGCAAGAAGCTGGTTTAGATTTAAAACAAATGCGCTCTCATCAAGTATTCAGTGTCCGAACCAGTCGTAAAGGCAGGATTTTATTTACCATAAGTGAAATTGATAAAAAAAGATGCCTGATTTTTCTGGAAGATCTGTCTAATCACGAGTATAAAAAATCCCGATTTTTGAATCACCCCAAGACGTTGAGTAATTTTCTTGATAAAAATCAGGGTGAATTCAGGAAGATAGTTAACCTTGAAGATGAATTCATTGATGTGGATGCATCGGTTCTGCCTTTGGAT
Organism: Legionella moravica DSM 19234; assembly: GCF_000423305.1. Classification (GTDB taxonomy): domain Bacteria; phylum Pseudomonadota; class Gammaproteobacteria; order Legionellales; family Legionellaceae; genus Legionella; species Legionella moravica. Next base: position 8,223 of record NZ_AUHS01000033.1, read on the forward strand.
GACATAGGGGATGAACAGCTCGTTTACACTCCAGTGGAGTATTATAATCAGGAATTCATCAAATTAAACGATTCGCAAAAAGAAGCGAAATACGCTAAAGGACCGGCTATTATTGAAGGCCCTCCTGGCTCTGGAAAGTCCTGCGCTGCGCTGTCATTAGTTGCTAATGCACCTACTGACCTCAACAAAGTGCTGTACGTGACTTCTTCTGCTGCCTTAGTGAGCCACATGGAAGGATTGTATCAGAGTTTGCCTGCTGAGCTGGAAGGCCCTCCTGGCCGGGTCGTGTTTAAGTCTTATGCGCAATTGGTTCATGAATCAGATCCGGCGACTGTATCTAAAAGAAGTGTAGGCCTGGAACATTTTAGCGAATGGTTTGGTTCTTATTGCACCAGAAAACAACAGCAGCTAAAAACTGCAAAAACCGATCAAGTCAGAGGAAAAGGAAAAGGAAAGAGGGTGTTCAGTAAAGTACCTCTTTTGCCAAAAGAATTATTAGATGCCGCAACGGTATACCAGGAGTTCAGAACAGTTGCGGCCTATGTGGATTATGTTGATACTCGCTACGGCACCAGTAAAGCATATACCCAATCGAGTTATGACGGTTTGGGTGAAAAACACCAGTCTTTATTTAAAAAAGAACACCGTTCCTGGCTCTATCAAGCCTATCAGGATTATGCGGCCTATTTGAGGCATCATGAATGCATTGATTTGTCTTTTTATCGCCTGCAATCCACTGAAGTATACGATATGGTGGTAGCTGATGAGGCTCAGGATTTTTCTAAAGCCCAGATTCAGCAACTCATCGCTCTAACCCCCTCTTTGCAAATTTATTTTTGTCGAGATTCTCATCAAAGTTTGACAGACAGCCAATCCTCAGGCCCTTTCATCAAAGAGCATTTGTATCAACTGGGTCATAAAGCAGGCATTGAAGTGCAACACATTCAACTTCCGAGTTCGTACCGAGTGTTTCCTAATGCCCAACCTTTAGTCGACAAGTTATTGGATTTGCGTCTGAAACTCATTGGCGGTCGTGCCGATAATCTTGAATACGTGCAACTGCCTTTGACGGTAGAAGAAAACAGCACATTAGGCTCTGTTCATTGGTTTGAACAAGTACCCGAAGATGCACACAGGGCGTTGCAAGATGCGACACAAAGCAGTGACTTGGTCATCATCACGTTACCTGAATGGATAGAAGAAGCCAAGGCATTTTTCAATACGGATGTTGTGTATACGGTCGATCAAGTCAAAGGCCTGCAGTTTCCAGTAGTGGTTCTGTATCGCATGGCCGAGGATGAGGCGTTGATAGAAGCCAATAAACTACTGGCTCATCCTGAGCGCTCTTATGTAGCCAGCAGTTCTACCGCACATCGTCCTGCGGCAGGAGTGGGTAATCCCAAATTTGGACCTCCGTTAAATCGCTTTTTTACTGCTGTAACTCGAGCTCAGCAGCAAATCATCGTGATTCAGCCTTCCCAGCATCAGTACAGTTATATCATTGATGCGATTAGATCAACCGAACGATTCGGTGATGATTTTAAAATTGAATTAACCAAACAAAGTTACTCGGAAGACAATTGGTTGCAGCTGGTGCAAAAACTGATTCACAAAAAGGAACTGTCACTGGCTCAAACCATTTACGTGAAACATTTAAAAAAAACAACGGCTGAGTTTAAGGAGTTTCTCCAGATAACAACAGCTCCGCCAAGTGTTGTGGCCACTTCATCTGTGACCATTTCTCCTGTGAGCACTGTTATTGCTCCCCAACAAGCTACTTACAGCTCATCCAGTTCTACGGATGCTGCCTCTGTCAGTGCGGCGGGTATTTTTTCCGCTAAAACATCCTCAGAAAATGCTTCTCGATATCATAAAAGAAGAGGTGGACGTCGTGCGCAACAAGCCAGTAGCTCCACTGCGTCATCGACTATGTTAAGTACAAAATCTGCTTTGGCTACAGCCAAGACTGCTGCGCCCAAAAGCAGAACTTCGGGAGTGGCTGATACTTCAAAGACAAGGCTATCTGCCTCAGGAGATGATTCTTTGGTTGGTATGCAGTTTCTTGCAAAGCCACCTATGGAAGAACTGTTGAGCAACGTATTAGCTAATCCTAATCCAGGATTGTATTTATCCACGCTTTTATCCTGTGGCGCTATAGATTCACATAAATTGCGAGAACTATTTTTCTATTATCCGCAGTCAAAAGAAGTGATTGACGTGGGTCAACTGTGTCTTACAGTATCAGAAAAAGAACCTCATACATCACTGCTCAGTCAACTATGCTCACCTTATAATGAGTCGCGACATGTTGCGTTGTTCTTTCTGTTTGAAAAGGAACATGAGTTGTTTAATACCTTTGCTACGGGATATAAGTGTTTTCTTCTTTCATACCAGGAGTCTCATATAGGAGAATCTCCCGAGGCAACCAATAAGTATTTAGCCTTTTTTCAAAAAAAATCCCAGGAGCTGCGAGAGTTGCAGTTTTTGCAAACAACAGAAACCGGTAAACAAATTTTGTTAAAGCTGGCTAAAAAAATGGAATGGACTGCGGAGACTCTGGCTACAAAAATGCATCACGCATTCAGGATGAATCTGGAGGCGAATTTTCCAGTTCCACTACAAAATCAACAGAAACTATTAAAAATCCTTGATCATGATGTGTTGGCATTTGATCTGAATAGAGAGAATGAAGAATCATGGGGAACAATAGTAACGCGCTATCCTACAGATGACATTTCCAGAGCTGTAGTGCGTTTGATGGTGCAAGCCAATATTGTTGGGGAAGATTTATGGTGCAATATGAATTGTGTATCGCTATCTACATTTTTTCAGAACCTCTTCTACGTACCAGCTTTACAAAAAATACTGAGCGACAAAGACAAAGAAATAGCAAAGCGAGTCATAATGGTTATGAATGCCGCTCCACAGTGGACTGCTATAGAACAGAAAACTTATATATGTGGTGAGTTGAATGGGTCAGACCTAGATCGTACCAGTACTTTTTCAGGAATTCTGCGCACAGTTCGTAAGCATTTAGCACGAGAACACTCCTTAATCAACCAACTATACAAGTCAAATAATATATTTTGGGGGAATACAGTTAAAAAACTGAGTAATTTATTTACTAATCAACAGCGAGTTGACGCAATTTTGAATAGGCTCTCCGCTAATGATTCGGTCGCAGAAGAAGCATTCAAATCCGTTAAAATTCTGGACTTCTCAAGCATTGAACATCGTGCGTTTATCTTATGGAACTTTTTCGTAACGTGCAAAAATCTGCAAGATAAAGAGGAGTTAGGACGCAGTTCTCTGCTTGAGAATATTATTAGTTGGCTTAGGGAAAATCAATGTAAATCATTAAAAGAGTATTTTGCTTACATCACTACATGTTTGAACTCGGATAATTTGAAACCCTTAAGTCTGTTGGCTGCTTATTTGCGATTAGCTCAAGATATTTTGGCGAAAGAATCGCTCAGGGAACTCGAGATGCAGCGCAAAGCGCAAGTTCCTCCGGCTCTGATTGCACCTCAGATTCCTGGAAGTGAGTATTCTTTTTTCAGTGCGCAGGAAGTTAGTGAAAAATCAGTTGCAGAAGAACAATCAGCTTCTTGTAGCATGAGTTCCTAATTCAGTAAAGTATCACATTTGTTCAGCGGGATGTTTATTAATTGGTGTTTTGGTTTATAAGCATCCTTGCTAAATGGGATGGCTCAACCGCAAGTACAAAGAATTGATAGTAATGTCTGCGTGGGCATGACAGTTTTTTTATTATGTACAGAGCATCTATCTCTGGCATAAAATCAAATATAAACCCATATTGTAAGAATTTTGACACGCAGGGATCCAATTAGTTACAATAAGCACTCTTTTTGATCCATCACTTCTTAAACAAAGGAAAGATAACTTTAAAGGTCTGCTTATATGCCCCAAATACTCTATGATCACACTCGAATAAACGCCGCAGAATTGCTTCAACATTCTGATTTAATTAATAACATCCTTTCAAGAACTCTTCGTTATCCCAATGTAAAAAAATTAGCTGGTTCTAAATACAATAACGAAGATGTCTTTCGGGCAAAAACAGATAAAAAAAATCGTCTGATTTATACCTACATACTTCATAACGAGAACAAAACCTTGTTGATATTAGCCCTTAACGATCATAATTACGGGCAGGTTAAACGGCAACTTCGCAGTAAAAATCCAGGGAATATTAGGCTAATCACAATCGAAGAGGATCCCTATAAGGATGCACCAGAACCCACATCCGACAAGCTATCAGTGACTCCTGCTGTATCCTACAATAGATTAACCTTGGCTTTGGATGACTCCCAACAAAAAGCCATGTTGCAAAAAACACCATTAATACTGAATGGGCCACCGGGTGCGGGTAAAACGGTAATTTTGTACAATCTGATGCTGAAAATCCTTAATGCTTATTCTTTAAGTTTAAATTCTGATCTGAACACCGACACAGCAGAGCAGCCCGCCACAGCCCCAGTATTGTTCCTCTCCCAGTCCGAACATTTGATAAGCTCTTTAAAAGAACAACATCAAGTCTATCAATCTAAAGATACCTCTGGCGTTTTATTTACGACGTGGCAGTCATTGTTGATGCTCCATCATCCTGATTTAAAATTAATCGAGGATAATGAGTTTTCCCTTTGGTTAAAAGACAAACTTCCCAAAGAAGCCAGTGATGTCATTCATTATGAATTCAGTTTGATTGTTGCCCTGGGAACCAAAAGCTACATGAATCTAGGTAATCGACAATGTTATTACTCAAAAAATTCGGACATGCAAAATAAATTAATTGATTTACTTGCGCGTTGGCAACAGCATCTGAAGGAACATCAGCTTCTCGATCCAATGGTCACTCGAATAAATCTCCCCCAAAATCACCAATTCCTCAGTGTTTTTTGTGATGAGGCACAAAATCTGCCGCCCGTAGCACTGTGTGATTTAATCTTATCAGCAAAAGATCAGCGTTTTGTGGCCTGTCTCGACAGTGAGCAATGCCTGATTTCCTCTCCCTACATTCTCAGTTGCCTAAAAGAACTCATGCATCAACACTACGGTGCTTATTCAGAACAACCTTTACCTAAAACCTGGCGATGCCGTCCCAAAGTAGCTGAAGTTGCCAATACCCTCATGCAAGTAAAATACTCTTTAGATGGTGGAGGAAAACGGCGTAACTACCACAGCATTGAATCAATGCACTCCAGCGGAGGAATGGTAAGCTGGATAAATTCCTGTGGCATGGCAAAAATTCGTGAATTTGGCACATTAACTGGAACTGTTGTGATTGCTGAACATCTGGAATCCGGTGATCGGGAATTTATTAATAATCATTTAAATACCAATCATATTTTGACTGCCAAACAAGCTATTGGCCTTGATTTTGATCGAGTGATTTTATGGAAACCCTTTTCAGGAAATAAATGTTTTCATGAGTTGCTGCAAAAAATAAAAAAACCTGGCAACACCGAGTTAACTCTGGAGCAATGGAATACATTAAATGCCTTATACGTCTCGATTACTCGCTCTCAGTCCGATGTATTCGTCCACGAACCAAGTAAACGATGGATGGAGCTGGGAGAGCACTTTTTAGGTCAGTTGCCCCTGAATCAACTAAGTGCCTCAATACAAGAACAAAACTCTGAAAATGAACAATTAAAATGGGAACACGTGATTGAACATCATTTATCGGAAGGAAGAATAGCTGTCGCCAGAGAACTGATGCACTTTCACCTTAAGCTGGACTCGACTGCCATTGAGGAAAAAATAAATGCGCGGAAGAGTGTTCCGTCATCAACTGCTGTTTCTACTTCGACTCCAGGCGAAATCATTCCTCAAAAAAATGATCTGCCAAAAGAAAAGGCCCTGGACACAAATGCCTCGCCAAAAAAAACCAAATCATCATCTAAAAGAAAAAAGCATAATAAAAAAAATTCAGCAGCCCAAACTAAACAGTTATCTCCAAACAAGAATCAAATACCAAAAGACAAAAGCAGTATTCCTCATGAGAGCAGCATAGCCCTTAAACCGAGTACTGCGGCTTTGAATTCGCCAAAGATATCTCCATGTGACGCTTACATCCATTCGCTATTAAACCAATTAAACGAAAAATCCATTATTAATCTTTTTAAACACAAATCAGCAGCCAAACTTTTATTTCAACACCCACTCAAAGACGGGACCTGCTTGTTCACAAAACTCATCAATAACCCGACCTACAGAGATTTGATTTTTCAACTGATCAACAAACATTGGAGTGCCCTATCCAAGGCGTTCACACCGGAGATCCTCTGTCAAACCAATCCTCCACAAGACATTCCATCCATTATGATCTTCGCATTACATCCAACGGGTCGTTTAATACTGAACATGGTATTGAACTGTCACAGCAATCGGGCTCAAGACATCAAACTCAGCACTTTAACTTATATTCCTAAATCGGATGCAATTGCTCATAATAATGCATCTACTTTCTATTGGCTCTTGGCTTATATTGATGGTCGAAAATTTGTAAACAAACTTTTAGATTTAAACCCTGAACTGGGAAAAAATCTTGATGATACATTTTTGAACTACTCGCCCGGACCAAAAACAACTGGTGCTGGGGAAATAATCGCACCAATATACTGGATTGCAAGTTCTACCATAGGATTGACCTTATTTACTAAATTACTAGCTCAAAATCCCAGGTTAGGACAAACGATTTCCGGAAAGAGTTTGTGTAGAAAACGCACCATCCCGAATAGCATTGAAACCAATTCTTCAGCTTTATATTGGCTTACTTCATCAGCACTAGGACGAGAGGTATTAAATGTATTATTGGATCTCAACTCCCAATTGGCTCAAGAAATAACAGCCAAAGCATTATGTCGACCACTTACTCCGCATGCAGAAATCAACGCCAATATTTCAGGACTATTCTGGTTATTTTCAACTTCTGGTGGTCGAGTAATTCTGGACCGATTATTGACTCTTAATCCCGATCTTGCGAAAGGAATCAGTGGGGAAGCTTTATGTAATCGACGAGCAGTCTCAATAGGTAAAAACGCCCACCACTCCCCTTTATCCTATGCATCCAGCACTCCAGAAGGAATAGCGTTAGTCAATAAATTATTAGACCTGAATTCTGAATTAGCGAAAGAAATTAGTGCGGAAAGTATTTGTTACATCCTGCAACAAATAGAAGAAGATGACTCCAGTACATCCATTTTTTCTGTACTTACCAGCTCTCCAGCAGGTCGCCAATTACTCTTGAGGTTAGTCGATGAAAACCCGGATTTAGCTAAGGGAATAACAGGGAACACTCTATGTGCTGCGCTGAATTCAAACGCTCGTTTTAATCCAAATACATCACCACTATACTGGCTTTCCGCTAATACTGATGGTCGCGTATTGCTTAAAAAACTATTAGACAATAACCCCAATCTGGCCAAGGAAATAAGAGCTAAAGAATTATGCCAGATTCTCAAGGAGCCAACTCAAGCTAAATTAGATACTTCCCCACTATTTTGGCTTTGTGGACAAAAAGATGGGAGAGATATGTTAAAACGATTAATTGAAGTCAATCACGAATTAGCTCGGTCCATTACTGCTGAGGCTCTATGCCATTTTGTTAGTTCTCCCGATGATCCAGAATATAACTCTTCCCCATTATTCTGGCTCGCCGCTAACTCTGATGGACGAGAATTACTGAATCAATTATTGGACCTTAACCCCGATCTGGCTTTATCCATTGACAGCACTGTTTTATTTCTTGAACGCCCTTTAAACGCTGTTCCAATGCAAGGCAACTCATCTTTTTTCTGGTTATTAACCGATGCAGAAGGCATACGTGCTCTTACCAGGCTATGCAAAACAAATCCATCTATAGCTCAATGCCTTAACAGAAAAATCCTGTGTACTGCTCGCCCACCGGACGTATGTACATTCGCCAATATTTCACCTCTGTATTTATTTGCCAAGCACGGTAATGGGCAAATACTTTTTTACCAGATATTAAATGAAAATCCGACTTTGATACAAGCCATCACAGCCGATGACTTATCTCTGATGATCGAAACAGAAGATAATGGAGTCAGTGCTCTTTCTGCGTTGTATTGGTTCTCAAACACGACATGCGGACGCACCATTTTACTTAAATTATTAGAAAAAAACCAAGCGATTGCTCAAGGTATTACTGCACTCGCTTTATGTAACCAAAGAGATGCTGGTATTGGTAAATACGCCAAAACTTCCGCCTTATCCTGGCTATCTACCTCGGCTTTTGGCCACAAAATACTGAACATTATCCTGGAACAAAATCCATCAATTGCAAAAGAAATTACCGAAGAATTTCTTTGTCAGGAATGCAGTGTAGCTGTTCAAAACAACTTTAAGGCATCTCCTTTAAGTTTACTGTTGAAATCGAAAGATGGAGAGCAATTCCTTAATCAACTGGTTAACAATAATCCTGGCCTGGAGATTATTATCAACAAGCAAAAATCCTTAAATGATGAGATAAAACCAGTCACTCCATTGTCCTTTTTTTCTCACCAGGATAATCAGATGAACAACACTCATTCTGATTTAAACGAATCTCCATCGACGAACACCCCATCGGGTAACACCTCTTGAAGAACGCTGAACAGCAAGGATGCTTTTTAAATAAAAAACAAACCTGGTTTCGCTTGCCGTATCTCGTATATACCAGGTGATTCTGCTAATTTAAAGGCATCATTCTGCTCATGGATTGTTGTTCTTCGACTTCATTCTCTTCATGCTCAAGCATCAAGGGTGTCGACCCGACATTACTCTGTTCGGGTATCGACACCGGTACAGAAAGGGTCATTAATTGTCTATTATTCTTTTTTTCCTGCAATAACTGTTTGGCCAGATAATCTTGTGTAAATCGCAAATATCCAGCTAAAAGACTAAACCGACCCAACTCTGAAGAATTCAAACATGCGCTAATGTAATTAAAACAAGCCTCTAATTCCCATACCTTATCTGCTTCTAACCACGCAATAATGTTCTGAAGCAAAGTACATTTCTCAAATTCTTCTGCACTCATTGCATTTTTGCATGTTGTAAAAAATTGTAACAAGCATGATGGTTGATTATTTTTAAATTTGCTTTCTCTTTCATCCATGGAATTCCAGGCTTTGATTGCTACTGAATCATTTTGTGCTAGCTGATCCATGATGTTTTTGATACGAAGACGATTAGTAAAAACCTCGCCAAATTGGGTAACGATATTATCCCAAAACATCATATTTACATTGTAGAGTTTATTAAGCAATCGGTTTTCAAGAATTAACTGTGCACGGACAGTACGCAAAATCCCTGAAAAAATACTGGTAAAATCAAAATCTGGAGCACTCAGTTCCAGATCAATATAATTTAATTCCTCTATTGTGGTCCAATGAGGATGACTTTCAAGTGTAGTTATCAATCGTCTTGCCAACTCACGTTCCTGTTCACTAAACAGATGCCGAATGTTTAAATCACAAAATGCATGAGGAAAAAAATCTGCCAAGTTGACAAAGGGAGTTTTGTTCCACAACTCTACCCCAATGCTATTGCCCTGGATCATAAGTCGTACAATTTTTCTTGAGGTATCGTCTAATGGATATTGGGCGATAATGTGTTGCCAAAATGTCTCTTTAAGTTCATTAAGCTGAGATGCAAACAAAGCATGCTGATTTTCTGTCGTATGAATCTGTTGGCGTTGAAATGTAACCTCGAAATTAGGCTCTGGTTGCTTTCTGATTGCATTCTGCAAATCATAATGCAAATCGATTATGCTCCCATTTAATAGATATGCCAGTTTTTCAAGGATTTCTTTACCTGTTTTCGTAGTATTCAAATATTGAATGTCTCGGAAATCAGTCACTTTTTTCTGAAAAATATTCAGGAGTGATTGATCTTTTTCCGTTAGTTCTTTCAACTGAGCATCTTGAAATGAAAACAAATAACACTTTATCCCCGCGACAAGAAAACTGATTAATTCATCATCTCTTTCAAGCAAAAAATTGAGTGCAATATGTCTGGATTCAACAAAAGGGCAGCAAAGCTGGCTTAAGAGGGATGAATAAGGTTGTTCTCCCACTTTACACAAGTGCTCGATAGTAATTAAATCACATAACTCCGGGTAGTATATCAATAGATTGATTAAATTTTGAGAATCCAGCCTCCCGTTAGATAACTCGTTGGCCAAGTATAATCCTGGATAAGCTTCGTTGCTTATGCGCTTCATAAACCCATCCCGGTGGGTTCTGCCTGAGGAACGTTTATCTGTCCGCATTCTTCTATTCTGTTGTGGTGAATGCCTGGTACTCTGAGTTGCAGGAATAGTTTTAACCTGTTGGGTCATCGTATCGGAGGCTTGAACGGATAACGAGACGGGTTTCACAATCCTGGGTTTGTTTCTGCTACCTCTTTTTTCCCTATAGGAAGGATGCATTTCATCAGTTGTTCTGTCGGAAAAGAGACCCATGGTACTCACAGAAGCGACACTTCCAGAGCTTGCCGAAGTAGATGAACTCGAAGCAACAGGACCCTGAGTACTTAATATACTGGTGGCCATCAACCCTGACTTCTGGATAGAAGCAGAACATGGAGTCTTGGCTTGCTTTACAAACTCTTTGAATTCAATCGGAGTTTTCTTTAAGTACTGGATGTATATTTTCCTGGCAAGAGCGATTTCATTTTTGCTGATGAGTTTTCTAATTAAATCCAACCATTTCTCTTCAGAATAACTTTGTTTATTGAGTTCTATTTTAAACTCATCAGCAGATTGCTCTGCAGATTTCATGGCATTGATTACATAACCGAATTTATGTTGATGAGGTTGTATGACTATAATTTGCTGCTGAGCACGCGTTGCTGCGGTAAAAAATCGATTTAATGGAGGGCCAAACTTAGGATTACCTACTCCATCAGCAGGACGATTTGTGGTAGAACTACTGGCTACATAAGAACGTTCTGGTTTACTCAGTATTTTATTTGCTTCTTCCAATGCTTTATCTTCAGCCATTCGGAATAAAACAACAACAGGAAATTGTAAGCCTTTGACCTGATCTACAGTGTAGATTAAATCCGTCTTGAAAAAAATTCTTGCTTCTTCGATAAACTCAGGCAAAGTAATAATAATTAAATCACTGCTGTGTGTTGCCTCCTGCAAAGCAGTCTGCACCGCTTCAGGTACTCTATCAAACCAATGAACCGATCCTAAAGTGCTGTTTTGTTCCACAGTCATTGGCAATTTGACGTATTCAAGATTGTCCGCGCGGCCACCAATTAGTTTCAGACGCAAATCCAATATTCTATCCACCAAAGATTGAGCGTTTGGAAACACTCTGTAGGAGCAGGGTAATTGAATGTGCTGTGCTTTGATACCAATCCTGTTGCCTAGTCGGTATAAATGCTCGTGGATGAAAGGACCAGATGACTGGCTGTCTTCCAAACTTTGATGAGAATCCCGGCAAAAATAGATCTGCAAAGCTGGACTTGTTAATCTGGTTATATCCTGAATTTGAGACTTTGAAAAATCCTGACTTTCATCGACAACGACCATGTCGAATACTTCATCTGATTTTAAACGATAAAAAGAAAGATCAATGTGATTAGTATGTTTCAAATAGGCGGCATAGTCTTGAAAGGCTTGATATAGCCAGGGACGATGTTCCTTTGTAAATAACGATTGATGTTTTTCACCCAGTCTCTCATAGGCTGACTGTGTGTAATTTTTCTCAGTGCCAAATTGGGTATCAACATAATCCGAATACGCGGCTGTTGTTCTGAATTCTTGATATACATTCCTTGCATCTAAGACTTCTTGAGGCAGATGATGAGTCTGTTTTTTATGTCTCTTTTGTTTTGACTTATTGTGCTTGCTGTTTTGAGTTTTTAACAAGTGTTCTTTTGTATTGCAATAACCGGCATACCATTTGGCAAAATGCTTTTGCCCAACAACTTTTTTAGACTCCGTAGCGGGATCCGATTCATGCACCAATTGTAAATAGGACTTAAAAACTACTCGGCCAGGAGGACTGTCCAGGGAGGCAGGTAAACTATTATATAAAACCTCCATATGACTCACTAAAGCAGGAGAAGACGTTAAAAAAAGAATTTTAGTTAATTCTGCCCTTGCATTGGTGATTAATGAAAGTGAGGCGCATGATTTTCCAGAGCCAGGTGGCCCTTCAATTACGGCTGGTCCTTTTGCAAATTTGGCGTGCTTTTGCGAACTGTTTAAAACAATAAATTCCTGATCATAGTACTCAACCGGGGTATACCGTCGCTTTTCCGTTAAATTAATATCCAAAGAGATTGGAAACTCATCGATGTCCATAAACTCTTCTTCAAAATCAACTATCGCTACCAAATCATTGTGATTCTTTTCTAAAAATTGATTTAACGTTGCTGGATTATTTAAAAATTTTGATTTTTTATAATCATGATTAGGAAGCTCTTCCAGAAAAATCAGACATTTCTTTTGATTGATAACCCGAGATGTAAATAATAATCGACCACTGTAGCTGGTACTAAGGCTAAAGACTCTATGATGACGCATTTTTTTCAGCGATAAACCAGCCCCCTGGAGTTCGCCATTTTTTAATTGATTAATAACCTCTACATATTTATCGGCGATGGCTTCATCAATGATAAGACCATCCCAATAAAAAATTTCGGTAGTCATCAGCTGGATACTCAAAAATTCACGGATGACTAAAATACGGTATCAATATTAAGCGATACTTAAGCGAGGGACTTAATTTTCAATACCGACTATATAAAATCCTAATCAAGTGCCTATAAAATGGCCATATACTCAGACAATCAGATTGATGGTCTATAGAAGTATCCAGGAAACTATTCCTTAATCAATCGCCTGACGACTTCCTGATCGGAAAATACCCGTTTTTCTGAACCTATTTGTTGATAGGCTTCATGGCCTTTGCCAGCAATAAGAATGATATCGTCCTTTTCTGCGCCCTGTAATGCATGTGCAATGGCTTCTTCACGGTTAATTAATTTGATAACCGAAGCAGACGATGGAATTCCCTGTGCAACCTCTTCAATGATTACAGATGGATCTTCACTTCTGGGATTGTCACTGGTAATAACAATTTTATCCGCATAACGACTGGCCGCTTTTCCCATAACGGGTCGTTTTGATTTATCCCTGTCTCCCCCACAACCAAATATGACCCAAAGCCGCCCTTTTTTTAATTGATTTAACGTCGTGAGTACGTTTTCCAGAGCATCAGGAGTATGGGCATAATCCACTAGAACGTACGGAGAATTTGCCACAATTTCCATACGTCCAGGTGCCGCGTTTAACCGAGACATAACTTGGGCGACGTTGCCTGCTGCGTAACCGCTTGCCATTAAACTGCTAAACACAGCCAAACTGTTATAAATATTAAACTGTCCGAGAGCATTAATATTCAATTCATGCATTCCCCAGGGAGAATGCACTTCAATTGCTGTTCCATTCAAATCACTATGCCATTTCACTGCTTTGACATCACAAGAAGAACCCATGCCGTAGGTAATTTTTTTAACATGCGGCATGATGGAACGGCTCATTAAATGCTGGTACTCATCATCTTGATTTATGATAGCCCATTGCAACTCTTCTCTGGCAAACAGCATAGCCTTTGCTTCGCCATATGCCTGCATGGTGTGATGATAATCCAAATGATCCAGGGTCAAATTGGTAAACAATGCCTGATTAAAATCAATACTATCAACACGATGCTGACTTAAAGCATGGGATGATACTTCCATAGACACTTGCTTTATTCCCTGTTGTTGATATTGGAATAATAATTTTTGCAAGCACAAGGCATCCGGCGTGGTATTGTCCAAGGGTTTGAGCTCGTGCACCGTTCCTTGACCTATAGTGCCAATATAAGCTGATTTTTGCCCAAGCAATTCATGTGCTTGAGCCAATTGATAGGCAATTGTCGTTTTACCATTAGTGCCAGTAACTCCAGTAACGGTTAATGATTTACCAGGTTCCTGATAAAATCGTTTGGCAATCGGTGCTAATTGAGCCGCTAAATGAGGTACAGGCACACAAGGCACTGATACAGGCAATTTAAAGGTAGCGGGCAGATTATCTGGATCATAGACTACGGCAACGGCTCCTGACTGAACTGCTTTATCAATATACAGACGACCATCCGACGCGGCTCCAGGATATGCAATGAACAAGTCCCCTTTCTGAATTAATCGGCTGTCATTCTTAATATCATTCAGTTCACAGTTGCTTATTTCCTGCTGCATCCAGGGTTTTAATAATTGATTAAGTTCCATGAGCCTACGCCTCATTCTGATAAATAGTCAAATTTAGAATAACCTGAGCATAAGGAAATCCTCTACAATGATCCCGTACAAACGGCTCAAGCTGCCCAAACATCGTTTCGCGTGAACAGACAGCCTACATTATCCAACCGGATCATCAGTAGGCACATTAAATAAACGCAATGCCCCGGACATCACTTTAGCAAACAACGGAGCTGCGACTGCTGCGGCATAATAGCCCTTTCTTGTCGGCTCATGAATAATAACCACCACAACAAATTTGGGCTTGGATACAGGAGCTATACCCATAAAACTGGCTGTATATTTTCTGTCTTTATAACCATTTTTTCCGGCAATACGAGCGGTTCCGGTTTTTCCTGCAACCCTGTAACCTGGTACCCGTGCACTCTTTCCTGTACCACCTGTACCTAAAACAGCCTCCATCATGAGAAGCACTTGCTCAGCGGTCTTAGGCTTTATCACCTGCACTCCGGGTGTTGGTGTATCATTATGTATTAAAGTAACGGGAATTAATTGTCCCTTGTTAGCAAAGATTAAACTTGCTTTCGCTAGCTGAAGAGCAGTAACAGAAAGACCATATCCAAAACCCAGGGTTGCCAAAACAAAGGGATTGGCGTCTTTGGCTTTTACGATTGAACCTTCACTTTCACCAGGATAAGCACTTTCAGTTCTTTGCCCAAATCCACTGCGTTGTAATAATCCAATCAATTGCTCCGGGGGACTGGCCAATACCATTTTAGTCACCCCGACATTACTGGAGTGTTGCAATACTCCGGTTACATCCAATACACCATAATTATGAATATCACGAACGGTACGCCCATGCACACTCATCCAGCTTGGATTGGTATCAATAATAGTATCAGGTGTAAAAAGCCCAGTTTCCAGTGCGCTGGCGATACTGAACGGCTTAATTACCGAGCCTGGCTCAAAAGTATCGGTTAAGGCTCTGTTTCTGTAAGTGTCCTTATCATAACGGCCACGAGAGTTAGGATTATAGGATGGGACATTAGCCATAGCCAAAATTTCACCATTTTCAGTATCGAGTACCACTACAGAACCCGATTTGGCTGCAAATTCCTCAACGGTTTTGTGCAATTCACTGTATGCCAGATATTGTAATCGTCTATCAATACTCAAGGATAATTCATGACCAGGGCGCGGTTCTTTTAACACCCCTAACTCTTCTATGACACGACCCAGGCGATCTTTAATAACTCTTTTCTTGCCTACAATGCCCATCAACCAATCCTGATAAGCCAGCTCTATACCCTCCAGTCCCTGATCATCAACATTAGTAAATCCTAATAACTGGGACATACTATCGGAATCTGGATAATAGCGTTTAAATTCCTTTTGGAAGTTAACGCCCGGAATTTTTAGCGCTTCAATTTTTTTTGAAAGAGGAGGCGGTAATTGCCTCTGTAAATAGAGAAACTCTCGATTTTGAGCATCGACCACTTTTCTGCTTAAGGCTTTAGGACTAAAATTCAAGTATTTTGCCAACTGCATGAACTGCTCTTTGTCAGGAGAAAATTCTTTAGGATTCACCCATACAGATTCAACCGGTGTGCTAACTGCAAGAGGAGTACCGTTTCTGTCGGTAATCATTCCTCGATACGCGGGTATATCAACTACCCTCAAACTTCGGGCATTACCCTGTCCTTGTAAAAATTGCCTGTGTAAAACAGTCAGATCGACCATTCGCCAAATCAAGATAAGCAGGAGTATGGAAAAAAAAACAGCAACAGTAATCAGTCGAGCTAAATGATGTGTTTTTTTCATAAGTGACTACTCAAAAAAAGTATTTTGAAGCACAAATACATCCATATTGCGCGTGTTGTTATTGAGTAGGGAGTGTACATGAAGCCTTAAAATATTTCGAGGTGATTTTTCTCTTAATCTTAAGCTCATGTACGTACTCAGCTCTTCTTCACCATGAAGTGCGGTGTTCATTGCGCATGTAAAAAATAGGTGTTTTTGGGGTTTGGCAGAGTCATGCCCAGTTTTTCTATTGCCAACTCTTCAACTCGAGCAGGAGTTGCCAGACTGGCTTGCTCTAACAACAACTGCCCCCATTGT
This sequence comes from Legionella moravica DSM 19234, assembly GCF_000423305.1. Taxonomy (GTDB): domain Bacteria; phylum Pseudomonadota; class Gammaproteobacteria; order Legionellales; family Legionellaceae; genus Legionella; species Legionella moravica. Next base: position 24,636 of record NZ_AUHS01000033.1, read on the forward strand.
AATTGGAAAAAATGAGTTTGTTGTTCTTCCTGTTCTACCTGACTGAGCGTTGACCTATACGAGTTCGTACTATAAATCACTGCCAAGGCACTCACTAACACGGCAGCTAACAATACCATCAGCATATATATTGATTTAGACATGTGAATATCTGCCCATTGACCATTGAATAAATTACCTTGATTTATTACTTTAGCTGCAGCATTCATGCTAGTTTCTCCCCTATCCTAAGCACCGCACTTCTTGATCTGATATTGTCTTTTAATTCATTTTCTTGTGGCATTATGGCTTTACCTACGCGTTTAAATCCTGTCTTAAGTTGCTCGTATTTTACAGGTACTTCAGGCGGAGGCCTGTGCCCCTGTTCTTTATCTCTCATAAACTGCTTTACTATACGGTCCTCAAGCGAGTGGAAGCTGATCACAGCCAATCGCCCGCCGGGAGCCAGAACATCCAGACACTGTTCCAGACAACTGATCAGATCGTCCAGCTCCTGGTTTACATGAATACGAATCGCTTGAAATACTCGAGTCGCAGGATGCTTGTGCTTTTCCCATTTTGGATTTGCTTCTTTTACTATCTCTGCCAATTGCAAAGTCGTTGTAATAGGTTTAATTTTTCTCGCCTCAAGAATTGCCCGGGCAATTCTTCCTGCAAAACGTTCTTCTCCATACAACCTGAAGATTGAAGCCATCTCATCAACTTCAGCTTCATTAACAAATTTAGCCGCGCTTACTGCTTGAGTGATGTCCATACGCATGTCTAATGGACCTTGTTGCATAAAACTGAATCCTCGCTCAGGATTATCGAGCTGTGGAGAAGACACCCCCAAATCAAGCAATATGCCATTAACTGAGCCAAGCACTCCAGCTTCTGCGGCAAAATCCTTGATTCTTGCAAATGACCCGTGAAAGATATGAAAGCGTTTGTCCAAACCAAAATGATCTTTTGCATATTGAATTGCATCGGGATCTTTATCTATGGCAAACAACCTTCCCTTATCATTTAAATGATTTAATAATTCCTGACTATGCCCCCCACGACCAAATGTTCCATCAAAATAGATTCCGTCAGCTTTAATAGCCAGACCGTTGATGGATTCGTGTAGTAATACTGATTGATGCGCTGCCATTTAGGTTTCCATTACAAAGAAAACGTTTTCATTTCATCAGGTAATCCATCGGTTCCGGAGGCTTCATCAGCCAACCATTGTTCGCGTTTGGAATCCCAAAGTTCTTTATTCCATACTTCAAATTTATTACCCTGGCCTATCATCACTACGTCTTTTTCCAATTTTGCATAATTTCTCAACACTGTAGGCAACAGCACACGGCCATTAGCATCGACTTCAACATCAGTAGCATGACCAATTAGCAAACGCTGTATCCTTCGAGCAGCTGCATTAAAACTTGGTAGTTTTTGCAAATTATCTTCAATCACCTGCCATTGAGCCGCAGTGTAAAGAAGCAAACACGTTTCTTCAGTATCAATAGTCACCACCAAAGGAATTTTGTCCTCTGCACCCAAAGCACTTCGGTAACGAGTTGGGATGGCCAACCGTCCTTTAGTGTCTATGGTGATGCTATTTATTCCACGAAACATGATTTAGTCCCAGGTGGTGGAATACAACTACTCCACATTTTTCCACTTTTTTATTATTTTACCCCACTTTTATACACTATAGAAACACATTTCTTCACCAGTCAAGCCGAAAACCCACTTTTTGGTATATTTATTTGATATTTTAATAAACAAAAGCTGGTGATGTTCAAATTTATATGTGAAAGATAAAAATGAGAGCACAAATTAAAGTCAAAAGGAGATTGAATCGAACAAGGGTTGCTGTCGCAATCATTATATCACCCTATCCCTCTCCCCCACACTTCGTGTGAAGGGGAATGATAGGTTAAACAACAGGAGCCTGTTTGCTAGCAACTGTCTCTTAATCACATCTTGCCCACGACCAACGGATTTGATCGCATAACCAGGATGGCTGTGCTAAAACATGAGATCCCGCGGTCACGGCCACGGGAATTCGCTTGATATGTATGTACATGCTGCATTTCGAATTTCCGCGGCTGCAACCGCGGAAACCAGAATGTAAAACAGAACTGATTTTTCGACGATGTGTATAAGATTCAGTTGCAAGCAAGCGGGCAAGTGCAATTTGGACTGGAAAGAATCCTTTCATCAATCAACAAGCTATACATTCATCAAAGATGCCAATCGAATCCCCTGAAGCACTAAATCAGGAACCAGATGATCATACAAATCCTGTTTATCAAATAATGAGGCAAAACCTCCTGTAGCGAGTACTAATGCTTTTTTTCCAGCAAAGGATTCCTGATTAATTCGGTGTATTAACTCTTTGCAAGCACCTAAAACACCGTAATACACTCCAGACTGAATGCTTTCGATGGTAGAACGCCCAACGACACTTTCAGTTTTAATAATTTCAACGGAAGGTAATTTGGCGGTATTATTTGATAACGCATCAACAGATAATCGAACTCCTGGCAAAATAGCTCCCCCAAGATACGCTTTTTGAGCGGTAATCACACAAAAAGTAGTTGCTGTGCCAAAATCGATCACGATAATATTTTGATTGGGATAAATGTGGGTTGCTGAAATTGAATTGGCAATCCTGTCCGCACCTACCTCTATTGGATTGCGGTATTTGATATTCAAACCTGTTTTAACCCCTGCTTGTAAAAAAAAGGGTTCTGATGAGAAATATTTGACACAAGCTGCTCGCAATGAGTAATCTAATTGAGGAACTACGGAACAAATGCCAATTTGTTTAATTCTGTCTGGAGAACAATTATTTTCACGCAGAACACTTTTTAAAAAGATACCCAACTCATCGGAAGTGCTCACTTTAGAGGTATGTCGAAAACGAAGCTTTATCTCGTCGCCATCAAAAACTCCACCATATATGTGAGAATTTCCAACATCAATACATAAAATCATTATAGCGTTCTACCCTGAATAAAAAAATCACGATAGTATGATGTGGTTCAATTATTATCAAGTCCTGATACACTCGTATAAATACTCACTGGACTTACGAAAAACCCTGAATAGAGGCAAAAGCCCAAAAAAAAGCCCTGTAAATTACAGGGCAGTAGTGGAGAAGCGTTTATATTGAATCTATTCTTAGTATGGCTTAACAATTACAGAAGTTCCAACATCAATAAAATTCTGATTCAACCATTTTGCAGCGCTGGGTAACACCCTGATGCATCCATGGCTTGCATTGTAATTAGGTACTTCATAGGCTGCATGTATCGAGTATCCGCCACTAAAGTGCATGCAATAAGGCATTTTCGCACCGCCCCCTGTTTCTATAGGATAGATGCTGGATTTGCAATCTTCCCCTTTTTTCGAATAAACCTTAAAGGTACCTGTTACCGTTCGACACGATCTGCCCACGTCTTCACAGAAATCTTTTCCTCCTGAAGCGCTTCCAGTTTTCACCCTGTTACCCTGAGCATCATAGGCTGCCCATGCTGTAGCTTTAGGATCAAACACAAACACTTTTTTCCCGGTAGGCTCTCTTTTTTCAGGAAAATAATTAGCGCCCTTATGATCTGATTCCATACTCATAGTGTAATGAGTATACCCCGCATCATCGACAATAGCAGTTGACCTATCCATGGAAGCACAAGAGGCCGCCAAAGCACAAACAGGTACTAACAGTAGTTGTTTTTTCACTTTATATCTCCCTCTTTTTTTTTATTGTATCGGGAGATTTTGAAATAGGTTTAGCTTTTTTGATAAAATATTTTAACTATTTGTATTTTTTGTGATCTCGAAGCTCACTTAGTAGGCTTTTTTGTGCTTCTTTAGGAACCATGCTGATTAGAACCAGAGCCAACTGCCTATCTGAACACTCAAAGCATCCACCGCGTGGAGGCATTGCATTAAAACCTTCATCAGTGTGCATAAAAAGAACGTCAAACCCTTGCTTCAATCTTATTTTCCAATCGGCTTCCTCACCGATTCGTGGAGCACCGAGTGAAATCAAGGGTTTTTGAGCATGGCAGTTGGCGCAATAATGGCTATAAATCTGTTCGCCCTCATCTTTTGCCCCTTCAACTGACTTTAAAAAATCTTGTGGATGATGGCTCTCGGAATAAGCCGTTCCAGTAAACACGCATAAAATCAACAGGTAGACAGTGAAATAGTCTCTCATGTTATACTCCTGAAAATTGGCGTAAATATTGCTAGGGATTCAATACTCATAATAAATGAGTCAATAAATAGAAAAAGGATTCATGTTGTGAAAAAGAGCATACTAAGTGTTTTAACATTTTTTGCAAGCTTCTGTTTATATGCAGACCTGAGCCAATCGCTCGATTTAATAAAAAATAAAATTGAATCACATGTTTTAAATGAACTGACCACCTATACCGAAGGAAAAATTGAAGTACAAGCAGATCAACTGGATCCACGCTTAAACCTCAGGGCTTGTGCAGAAAACAAACTTGAGATTTTTAACCCGTATAAAACCCCCATGCTCAATACCAATACAATGGGGATCAAATGTTTAGAAGAAGACAATCATTGGACCTTATACGTTCCCGTAAAAATTAGCGTTTTAAAAACAGTATTAGTTGCAAAGCGGGCATTGGTTAAAGGAAGTCGAATCACGAGCAATGATCTTTATCCAATGGAGATGGATGCCCAAAAATTAAAACAAGGATATTTTACTGACCCTAAAGAATTAATTGGACTTATCTGTAAGCATGATATAACCCCGGATAGTCCCCTTAACTCGTTTAATATTGAATTAGCAAAGCTGGTTCATAGAGGTGATCAGGTGACCATCGTGGCAACGAATGACTATTTAACAGTGAGTATGGATGGGATTGCATTGGATGAAGGAGTACTTGGTGATTCGATTAAAGTAAAAAATCTGTCCTCAAAACGAGTTATAGATGCACAGGTAACTGGGGAAAAAAAAGTAGCCGTTGTTTTATAGTTGAGATACTACAGCTTTAATCTCTCTGCTTAGCAAGGGAAATAGAGATTATCGTAAACTCAATTATAACGCGCCCCTGGACAAATATGGTTTATGTGAAAAAAGGCAGTTCACTGCGTTAATGATGCCCAAATCACTGAATAAACAGCTTTTAATGCCTTAAGTAATTATAAAGATTAAAAATTAACCGAAATTTACTAAAGAAATCGCAAAAGGAGCCGATAACAATGTTAAACTTGAATGAGGATATTAGTATGGTTAACCATATCAACGATTCGGCCAATATGAAATCCATTGATTCAGATAGTCGTCTGAAAGCCAAGACTCATGACGCACAACGTTCTGCCCCTGAGAATACAGCTGTATCTACTGACAGCGTCAATCTCAGCGATACCTCAAAGCAATTAGAAGCTCTTAAAGCGTCACTCAAGGATGTACCTGAAATTAATGAAGCACGTGTTTTATATTTTAAAGCAGAAATTAATTCAGGCAGCTATCAAATCAACAGCAGCCAAATTGCGATGAACATGTTGAACTCTGTAGAAATGGCTTAAATATTAGGATGATTTAATGAATAATAATAACAATGCAAACAAGCTGATCGGGCATTTAGAGCAAGAAATTAACTGGATCGAAGCGCTTAATATACTATTGGCCGAAGAAAAAAATGTTCTGAGTACAAGGCAATTTAATCAGCTGGAAGAACTGGCAGAAAAAAAACAGGTTCTGTCTACAAAACTGGAAGAAAGTGCCAAGCAAAGAATAGATCTAATTAACGACACACATCCTGAGTCTTCCCCCAACCTCTCCCTACAAGTATTTTTAAAAAATTGCTCTGTAATTGAAGCAAATAAAATAAACACATTAAACACAAAACTGATAGAACAGCTATCCATCTGCCGTGACTTAAATACGATAAACGGTCAAGTAATTGCTAGTAATATTTACACGCGTCAACAAATTGTCAACGCGCTGTCAGGAAATAGAGTAGAGGCGACTAGTATTTATACCTCCAGCGGTGATCTGACCTCCTCGAACAGTACAAATCATCACCAAAAAGCGTGATTTTCAATAAAATTGTGTTCTATTGAATGAATGACAGTTATAAGTATATAGAGTAAAAATACTCAAGTAGATGGATATATATGTTACACCTTTATATTCACCTGTTACTTTCAAACTTTCAACCTGAAGTCATAAGGATTAAATAATGAAGACTCTGATAACTTTATTGTAAAGCGTTAAAGCATTTTTGGTGTGGGTCTTATTAAAATATAATCTATTGATAAAGACTTCGATGCAGTTGATCATCAGCCAATGAGTGCAAATGCAACAGAAAAGTGTGATTTCCATTGAAAAAATACAGCGAATTCTTTTAAATCAATAATTTTTAAATATGATTCATCAGTTGTATCTATTGATTCATCTTTAAAAAGCAATCATTTATTTTCTAAATGACACAATTTAACCTGATATACATCAAGCTTGAATTTTTTAACCATAAATTCCCAAGTTTATGCCTGAGAATTGAAGGAGCACTCTGAAACATTTTCCAGCTCATCATTTACGTTGTTATCAATTGACTGTGAAGAATTACTTGATTGTCCTGGAGCGGTAAAAAAAGACCATGTATTTTGGTGTTGAGGTTTGCTAACGTCCTTAATAAACGATTCAACATCTGGGTTAGAATTACAATTGAATGCTCTTTTGATGGGTTCGACCACAAATATTTCGACAAAAGTTAACAAAACAGATACAGGAATAACAGGAATTAAAAGTAAATAACTTAACAAGAAAACAAAGTTATATTCGTTAGCAAACCAAAGTGTTGCTTGATAAAAATCAAAACCCAAAGTATGGCAATAGCGATTTTCTGTTTCGATTATATTGAAAATATCTCGTAAAACTTCCGGATCTATGAAATTCTCGTAAACGTCTATCTTTTTATTATGTACTTGGCCAGGATGTCCCGGCCAGGCAATCCCTTTACTCACATCATATCGCTCAATGATGATCTTGGTGAAATCCTCATTAATTGAAATTTCGCAATATTTTCTTGTAGCAGTCCAATGCCCAAATTCTTCTTGATGAGAAATACGTAAAAATCCTGTATTACTTTTTCGAGTGAAACCTCTTAATGAGGTAAATTTTAAAACTTCATCTATAAACGCTTTATCATCAAGTTTATTTTCCAAATCATCAAAATTAATTCTGCTCATTATGCCAGTGTCTTTTGCTATTTGATCCAATACGTTCATTTTAAAGTGTCTTTGATTTTCACCACGCAGTTTTTCAGAAAGATTATGTAAATCAATATGTTCAAGTTTACCGACAAATTGATTTTCATTAAAATCCTTAACAATATATTCACCATTATTTGCTAATATTATGGTTCCTGAACAAATGTCATGAATGCCCTCTATATTATCCACCGCTTGAAAATTATAGTTAGTCCAAAGTGAAAGAGTGCCAACTCTCCGTTTTCCACCAGGACCGATAACTATAAAATATTCTAAATCCGGATTTATATAGATAGTTCCCGGTTTGATCTGCACATTTTCTTCTGATTGAATTAGTTCAAGTGTATATGGGAGATGCGTCTTTACTTGCATGCTCTCACCTATAAGATTACGAAATCCATGCGTCAAATCAAATACACTTTTATTAAACGAGCGTTCTGCCAAGCAAAATATTTTCATTGCAATGTACTTTTTCAATAAATCAGGATTTTTTTTAACTTCGCTTATTTTAAAGCCATTACAAAGTTGCTGACGTAAACGAGGACTGGATTGTTCTGAAAAGAAAAGCTGACAAGCCTGAGTCATTTGTGATTCTGTAGTTGGCATGATTTGTTCCTTTTTTACACAAGACAATTTTTAATAATTTAACGCTTAATACAAAAACCTAAATCTATATATTTTAGTTATTATGCACTTGCTGCTACAAACTGTAGATTCCCGAATAGATAGCTTACTGTGCATTTATGGCGAAAACGTCCCAGAAAAACACATCAAAACCAGATGTTTTTAAAGTATTTCTTAATTGTTAAATACCAATACGCCGATTATTATTGTACAAAATAGATATTAAGCAACCATTAACAATTCATTGGAATATCTTATAGACAATATTGATAATTCGTATCAGATTATCTTTATCAAAAACTCTTCATGTTGTGCCAACGATCATCATTAAATGAAGGCTTGGCTTTGAGTGCAGGTTGCACGATCTCTCGACTAAAAAAAGCGGAGTGTACATCAGGTACATGAGCATTTTT
>NZ_AUHS01000034.1 GCF_000423305.1 Legionella moravica DSM 19234
AATATTCCATTTCAAGCATCATCGGTCTTTCTAGAATAGCCTTCTCCCTCCGGGAGAAGGTGCCGCCAGGCGGATGAGGGGATTTAAAAGCAGATCATTATCTGAATACTTTCCAGAGAAAATCCCCAATATTCCATTTCAAGCATCATCGGTCTTTCTAGAATAGCCTTCTCCCTCCGGGAGAAGGTGCCGACAGGCGGATGAGGGGATCAAACATCTTTTATCAAACATCGATAGATCACATCCATAACTAAATCAAACTGTTGCTGCACCTCATCATTCCAAAATCTTAGAACTTCATAGCCCAAATGATTAAGATAATCAGTCCTTTTATTATCATATTCCTGTTGCCCGAAATCATTATGCTGACCGCCATCTATCTCAATAATTATTTTTTTTTCGATACAAACGAAATCAACAATATAGTTCTCCAACGGACATTGTCTTCTGAATTTAAATCCTTGAAATCGTCGTGATCTTAGTGAGTGCCATATTTTAGTTTCCATGCAGGTGCTGTTTTTGCGTAGTTTTTTTGCTTTATCAAGTAACGCCATGTATTTAATCCATTATTAGTTGGGCTATGCATATTAATTGATAAAATTTATAATTTTAAGATCCCCTCATCCGCCTGTCGGCACCTTCTCCCGGAGGGAGAAGGTCATTCTAGAGAGAACGGTGCTACTTGAAATAAAATGTTTTAATACCCCCCATATCTATCATGAATAGCCTTCTCCCTCCGGGAGAAGGTCATTCTAGAGAGAGCGGTGCTAATTGAAAAAAAATATTTTAATATCCCCCATATCTATCATGAATAGCCTTCTCCCTCCGGGAGAAGGTGCCGACAGGCGGATGAGGGGATCAAACATCTTTCATTCATTAATCTAGTCTAATGCATTAAATTACCTGTTTTTATACCCATCTTTACAGGAAGGGGATTTTAAAACAGGGGATTCTTTTTGTTCCCACTCATGTTCCGTATACAAATGCATGCTTAAGGCATGTAATCCCTTGTCAAACTCCTGTTTTAACAGGTTATTGACCATCCGGTGACGTGCTATTCGGCTTAATTCATTAAATCGAGAGGACACGGCAATGACTTTAAAGTGTGTTTCCGCTCCTTCCGGTACATGATGATTTTTAGACTCATCCTCTACTGATAAGAATACAGGAGAAAGTTCCTCTGATAATTGACGTTCTATATCTAATTTACGCGACATGATTTACTCTTATGCCAGATATTCGATGTTTGATTATATCCGCTAATCATGTGCTGTCATAGTGCACTGACAATTTTGTCACAATATGACATAAAATGTCAGTTTTTATCGGGGTTAAAATGAACTGATACTGGAAATGGAGATGATTTCAGGTGGTTTATCGAGCTAAAATACCCTCATACGTACTGTCATTTAAATTGGCATTATGTATGCATGAATAAAATTGTTAATTACCTATGGAGATGGCCATGAGACAAAAGGGTTTTACGTTGATTGAATTAATGATCGTAGTCGCGATTATCGGTATTTTGGCTGCAATTGCGATTCCTGCTTATCAAGATTATACCATAAGAGCACGTGTTACTGAGGGATTGGAACTAGCTTCTTCCGCTAAACTCGCAGTATCTGAAACAGCCATCACCAATAATGCCTTACCAGCAACCCAGGCTGCTACAGGATATGTTTCTCCTGCTGCAACACCTAATGTTGCTTCAATAGCTATAGCTGATGCTACAGGGGCTATAACCATTACTTACACCGCAGCTGCTGGTGGCGGTACTATCGTTATGACTCCTACTCTCCAAGCAAATGGAGATGTGACCTGGACTTGTACTGGCGGCACCTTATTGGCTAAATATCGACCCGCAAGTTGCAGATAATAATCTCGCTTATTTTAAACCGCCCTTAGGGGCGGTTTTTATTTGCCTTAAATATTGGGGCTTTTGATTATTTTGTGATTAGGCTGTTTCTATCAAACAAACTGGCATTTATTATGCGTGCTAAATTTTAAATACAACCCCAGAGAGTACTATGGTAGCAAAAGGATTTACTTTGATTGAAGTGATGATTGTTGTGGCCATAATAGGGATTTTGGCCGCTATAGCTATTCCTGCCTATCAAGATTATCTCATCCGCGCGCGAGTAGTAGAAGGATTGAATTTAGCCTATGCGGCTCAGCTTTCAGTTACAGAAACCACGTTTGCCCAAAGCGCTTTCCCGACTACTCAATTGGAAACAGGATATATAACTCCTGCTGCAACCCCTAATGTAGCATCAATAACCATTGCAAATCAGGGGCTAATTACCATAACATATACGGCACAAGCCGGTGATGGGACTATAGTTTTGACTCCCACCCTGGATCCGGATAGAGCCATACATTGGGATTGCACTGGAGGAACCTTGGCTAATCGTTATCGCCCTGCGTATTGCCGTCTCTGACTGAATTTTTTACATCTCTGCAAAATTAACTGAGTGATAGTATATGATTGCCATAACTCAGTAACACATTGGGTATTTACATGAACAGCACAACATCAGTACTAGAAGAACAGCGCATACTTAAAATATCCATATCCGTAACATTTTTGCTAGCAGTAGCAGGTGTTTTGTTTGGCTTACTTTCGGGGTCATTGGCGATTGTATTTGATGGTATGTTCAATATGGTTGACACTGTCATGTCCATACTCTCTCTTATGGTAGCACGTCTTTTGACCAGTAAAGGTAATCGCCGATTTCAATACGGTTATTGGCATGTTGAACCAATGGTACTTGTCTTTAATGGAAGTGTTCTTATTTTGATCTGTGCTTATGCATTAGTCAACGCGATTGGCAGTTTACTGTCAGGTGGACGAGAATTAAACTTTGACTGGGCTTTCGTTTTTGCTTTATTGATGTCGGTCTTATCGATAATCATGTATGTGTATATTCGCCATAAGAACGTCAAACTGAGTTCCGAATTTTTGCGACTGGACACACAAAGCTGGCTTATTTCTGCAGCGATTTCCAGCTCGCTTTTGATTGCATTTGGTACCGCTGCTTTAATGGATGGCACTGCTTATGAGTACCTGACCCCGTATATTGATCCCTTTATTTTAGCCGTATTAACTGCATGTCTGATTTTTGTACCCATGGGAGCGGTGCGTGATGCAATGCGCGACATGTTTTTAATTGCCCCTTTTGGTCTCGATGAAAAAGTAAGGGGCTTTTTAGATGAACTGACAAAACGATATCAATTTAAAACCTATTCCAGCTATGTTGCAAAGATAGGACGTGCGCAGTTTATTGAAATTCATATAGTAGTTCCTGAGGGTTATCCCATTTCCGGTATTGAAACTCTGGATGCAATCCGTCGTGAAATCGTAGGCGTTATGGGCGGAAATGGCCCTAAGCTTTGGTTAACGATCGCATTTACCACGGACGAAAGCTGGATTTAGGTGCTGGGGCAGCGTTGTGAGTAAGTTGTTCAGACACGCTAAAGCAAAATTTCTTAAAATCAGGAACCCTCGCTTTGGCGAGGATGATGAATAAGCAGTGAGGAACCTTCTGTACTAGGCGCGGGACGCCGAAGTTAGAAGGTTCGAACGTTCTTAGCGAGCGTTTAATTTTTTTGCGACCAATTGATTTTTTAAACGGACATAATCAGGCATTCCGTTGATGTAATTGGGATAAGCTTCGCCTTGAATCAATGGAGACAGATACCGTTTACAGGCAGGAGTGATACCCATTCCGTCTTCTGAAATATATTCAGCTGGCATTGCTTTTTCCTGATTGGCTACTTCTGCTAACGCTACTTTACCTATAGACCATTGATAGGGCTCATCCTGTTCGCGGATAATCACAGGCATGATGGCATTATGGCCTTTAACGGCATATTCAACAGCTGCTTTGCCCAGAGCATAGGCTTGTTCTACATCCACTTGCGACGCAATGTGGCGAGCGGCTCGTTGCAGATAATCCGCTACAGCCCAGTGGTATTTGTAGCCCAGTTCTGACTTAACCAGTTGTGCTATGACCGGAGCTACTCCTCCCAGTTGCGCATGACCGAAAGCGTCTCTTAATCCTGCGTCACTTAAGAATTTGCCTTCTTTGTTGCGTATTCCTTCTGAAACAACAATAACGCAATAACCGTAGGATTTAACACATTCGGAAACTTTTGCCAGGAATTTTTCCGGATCAAAAGAGACTTCCGGTAACAGAATAATATGCGGTGGTTCTTCTGGATTGTCACTCGCAAGTCCACTGGCTGCGGCGATCCAGCCAGCATGACGACCCATTACTTCAAGAATAAATACTTTGGTGGATGATGCTGCCATAGAGGCTACATCAAAGCCGGCTTCCTTGGTTGAAATCGCTACGTATTTGGCAACTGAACCAAATCCAGGGCAGGCGTCAGTATAGGGCAGGTCATTGTCCACTGTTTTGGGTATTCCGATACAGGTAATTGGGTAACCCATAGTTTCCCCTAGCTGCGAAACTTTATGCGCTGTATCCTGAGAGTCACCACCGCCATTGTAGAAAAAATATCCGATATTATGAGCCTTGAATACTTCAATCAACCGTTTGTACTCATCGTCATTATTATTTAATTTATACCGACAAGAACCAAAAGCCCCCGAAGGTGTTTGCATTAATTTAGCGATATCCGCATCGCTTTCCAGAGAGGTATCAATGAGTTCTTCATTCAAAGCTCCAATAATTCCATTTTTGGCAGCAAACACGGTTCTGATGTGTTCGGGGTATAACTTTGCAGTCTGAATAACGCCACAAGCCGAGGCGTTTATCACGGCAGTAACGCCACCTGATTGCGCATAAATTGCATTTTTAACAGCCATTTTATCTCCATCAATTTATTGGAATTATTGAGTTTTATTGTGAGTATTGATTTTCATATTCATTAAGCACTGCATCGATGCTTTGAATTAATTCAGCAAAAGCTCCGGATAAGTCATCTATTTTTGCGTTGGCTGCTGCCAGTTTTTCCATTTGCATCACTTTCTTTTGCAAGACAGGAACACCACAAAAACAACAGGCTCCATGTAATTTATGTGCTAACTCGCCCAGGCCCTTGATGTTTTTGTTATGCATGAGCTCGATAAATTCTTCCCGGTTTTTATACAGTTCCTCGATGAACTTTGCCAGAAATTCTTCGGCGAGCTCTTGATTTCCTGAAACTTTTTGAACACACAATTGCCAGTCGATCGCTGCGTGTTTGGCTTTGTCAACAATACGCAGAATCTGTAGCAATAATTGTTTTTCATCTATCGGTTTTTGCAGACAAAAATCAACACCTGATTTTTTCAAATCTACTGTGCTGATATCACCACTGTTTGCACTGATCAGAACAATGGGAGTATGTTTGTTAAGCAAGGAGTTGTGGCGAATCATTCGGGCAGCTTCCAGACCATTGAGTTTTGGCATTTGCAAGTCGAGCAGGATAATATTGAACTTTTTATCTTCACAAGCTGTTACAGCCATAGCTCCATCATCAACTGCCGTTACATGGGTATTCTCATTTAATAAGGAGTTGAGGAGCATTTTGTTGACCGGATTATCCTCAGCGATTAATAATTCAGGGTGTAAGAAGCGCAATTGTTCGCGTAAGCCGTCTAATTCATGATTTGTTGCTTTTTCACTCGTGTTATTGTTGTTCAGCGATTCGATGAGATCCTGAAGTTTCTGTATGCTGATGGGTTTGTATAAAAATCCATGGGCTCCAAGTGCCGCGTAATCGTTTATAGGCCATTTCGAAATCAGAACACTGGGTAGGTGATGGTGTTGTTTAATCAACTCGGCTACCTGTTGTTCGCAACCCTGATTGACGTTAATAAACGCTATGTTGCAGTTGGTGTTTTTAGCCAGGGCTTTTGCCAGTTTGTTAAATGAGTTAACCGCAACACATTCAATACCCCAATATCCCAGCCCATTACATAAGGCCTCTAAATGCAGGGGGTTGTCATCAAAACACAAAATTTTAAGATGAGCGAAGCGGTGAGTCTGGTTTTTTTCAATTTCATAGGCTAGTAATTTTTCAACTTTTATTCGCGCTGTAAACGTTGACCCTTTGTTCAGTTCGCTGGTGAGACTGATACGGCCATGCATTTCTTCACAGAGTTTTTTACAGATAACCAGACCTAATCCTGACCCCCCATAACGTCGGGTTATGCTGGTGTCGGCCTGATTAAAGGCTGTAAACAATTTGTTTTGATCTTCAGGGGATATGCCTATACCTGTGTCGGTTATGGTAAACAGCAGGGTATAGTCTTTGTCGGTTTCGAGATCAATTTTGGTGCGTATTAAAACATAACCGTGATCCGTGAATTTTACCGCATTGGTTACCAGATTACTGATAATCTGTTTGATTCTGAACGGATCGCCCAGTATGGTTTTAGGCACCTGTATGTCTGTGATCGGGATTAAATCAATACCCTTTTTGTGGGCATTGGGACTGGCCAGAGTAAGGACTTCGTCGACACACGCTCTGATGTCAACAGGGATGCAGTCGAGATGTAATTTACCCGCATCAATTTTTGAAAAATCGAGAATATCATTAATGATACCCAATAAATCCTGGGCAGATGATTTAATGGTTTTTACATAGTCAAGTTGCAATGGATCCAGTTTGCTTTCCAGTAATACATTGGTAAAACCGATAACCCCGTTCATTGGAGTTCGAATTTCATGGCTCATGTTCGCGATGAACTCTGATTTTTGTCGGCTTTTCTCTTCTGTTTTTTTCTTTTCCAGAGACAATTGAATGTTTTTCTCTTCCAGTAACTCCAGACTTTGTTGTAAATCTTCGGTGGCTACTTCAATATGTTGATTGAGATCTCTTATGGTATTCAGATATTGCTTTTGTAAGTGCGCACATCCTTTTTCAATAACGCCTAATTCTCCCTGGCTGCCGACTTTTATTTCTGTTTCAAACTCATTACTCAAAATTTGTTTCATGCTGCGGCGTAATCGGGAAATCGGTAAATAGATTCGCTTGGACAGAAAATAATGAATGGTTAAGCCCATCAACAAGCCAAACAACGTAATAAAAATAGTGACTATAAGCATTTGATAGCGCTTGATGAGCATGGATTGCGTATCGATATCAATGGACAGCCAGCCTAAAATATCGTCTGCCTGGAAGGCTACGGGGCTTGGAATGTTTTTGAATAAGGTGCTGTTGGAGTACAAGTTGAATTTGGGAATGGTTATGGGGGCGATAAAATTAATGGTAAAGGGATTGATGTGTTTGCTTTCAATATAATCCCCAGTGAAGTCTGGTGGATTAAAGGGTTTATGGATGGAATGTTTTCCACCGCGATAAGCGAGCAATTGCCCGCTGGCATTGTAAAATGCAAGTGCTTTTACCTCGGGATTGATTGTGGATGCATTAATCAGTCCTTGCAAGGTGCGGTCATCATTACGAAGCAAGGCAAATTGAGCAGCAGGAAGTAACTGGCGAATGTAAGCCTCGCCTAAACGGGACATGTGTTGATTCAAGTCCTTCCCAAATTGGCCATTGTAAAATACAGCAAAAAGCAAGGCGACTAAGAAAGCTGGGATCAGCGTGGTGATTCTTAGTTGATATTTAATACCAATACTTTTCAAGATAACTCCCGTTTATACTGAATTGAGCGGTTGAATCTTTGCGTTGATGGTAAAGTCGGCTATTATAGCCCGATTGTTTTATTCCTTACAACGGATGATATTATGACTGTTAGAACTCGATTTGCTCCAAGCCCTACTGGATTTTTACATGTGGGAGGAGTAAGAACAGCCTTATTCTCCTGGTTATATGCCAAACGTCATCAGGGTCAGTTTATTCTAAGAATAGAAGATACTGATAGAGAGCGGTCTACGCAAGAGTCAGTTCAGGCTATTTTAGATGGCATGGCCTGGCTGGGCATGGATTGTGATGAGGGGCCTTATTATCAAACTGATCGCTATACCCGTTACATTGAGGTAGCGCAGCAATTTCTGGATGAAGGCAAGGCTTATCGTTGTGTTTGCAGTAAAGAGCGGCTTGAGTCGCTTCGTGAGTCGCAATTAGCTGCTAAATTAAAGCCTCGCTATGATGGCCATTGCCGTAATAAAAATCTGCCTGAATCCGATGTTCCTTTCGTTATTCGCTTCAAGAATCCTGATAGCGGTATGGTTTCATTTAAAGATGAAGTGTATGGCGATATCCATGTTGATAATAATGAATTGGACGATTTAATTTTAGTTCGATCAGATGGGCATCCCACGTACAATTTTGCTGTAGTCATTGATGATTTGGATATGAATATTACGCATGTGATTCGCGGTGATGATCATATCAATAACACACCAAGGCAAATTAATTTATTTAAAGCATTGAATGCCCCGATTCCAGTTTTTGCTCATTTGCCAATGATATTAGGCGATGATGGTAAGCGTTTGTCCAAAAGACATGGTGCTGTAGGGGTGATGCAGTTTAAAGAATTAGGGATTTTACCGCATGCCTTGTTAAATTATTTGGTTCGCCTGGGGTGGTCGAATGGCGATCAGGAAATCTTTAGTGTTGAGGAAATGATCTCTTGTTTTGATTTAAAGAATGTGAGCAGGGGAGTATCGAGCTTTAACTACGATAAATTATATTGGTTGAATCAACACTATCAAAAAAGTGATGATCCCGATTCAGTTGCACAAGCGTTGAGTTGGCATTTTGAGCAGGCGGGTATCGATTTAAGCAAAGGGCCACAGCTTAAGGATTTGGTCGTGACTCAGGCTGAACGGTGTAAGTCTTTGGCAGAAATGTGTAATTTGAGCCTTTATTTTTATACCGATTCAATCGAATACGATGACGATGCCGTTAAAAAGCATTTACGTCCTGCAATTCTGGAGCCTTTGGCAGCACTCTATGAACGTTTGAAAGAAGTGAATGATTGGCAAAAAGATCATCTTCAGGAATGCATTAACGATATTAGTGCGCAATTTGATATGAATATGGGAAAAATTGCTCAGCCATTGCGAGTAGCGGTTACAGGAACGAGCATGTCTCCTTCCATTGATATGACATTGACTTTATTAGGTAAACAACGTGTTTTAAGCCGTTTGGAACAAGCTCTTGAGAAAATACGGTTGAGAGCCAGCGCACAATAATCCTTCATTTTTGTCCGGGGTTGATAAGGGCCTTTCCCTTGACCCCGGAACTTTCTGTATACGTTCTCTGTACATGACAAAAAAACTGTCATGCCCGCGCCAGGCGGGTAACCATTTGGCATTCGACACTGAAGTAAATTGAGATAGCTCGCTGGCATACCATTTTGGCAACACACGGATGGCTTGGTTGAAGAATTCACCAAAAAATATCCCGTTCATCATTTGGATTCTTATGAAATTCACATTGCTGTTTATGAAGCCATAACCAGAGAAAATCGTATCTAAAAGTGGAACTGTCAATGGAAAATAAATCTCATTGAGCAAAACAATCTTCAGTGGCTTGACCTTGGCATCGGTTTATTTTGATGGATGGTTGCCTGCGCGGGCATGACAGTTTTTTTGTCATGTACAGAAGTATACGCCTTTAAAAAACATCAATTATTTTAAAGTACTGTAGTAACTTCAGATCAATTCAAGTTAATATAAATGAACATTTAATTGAATTTGTACTGAAGACCGGAACATAAATCATGAAGATAAAATCAAGTATTTGCAGACTTGCCCTGGTTGCATCATTAATATCGACATCTAGCTACGCAGACTCTAGTTCTCTGGACACGGAATTAAAACAACAGATGCAGAAGGTAGTGGCTGATTATTATAAACAATACAGTGATAAGGAATTATTTACTGCAATGGCTGCCTCAGTACTTATTCCTCACAATAAGCAGACAGATATTAAAAATACCATCACTGTAGTCAAAGGAACAATGGGTTTTCCTCCATTCAATCAGGAAATAACGTCCAACAGTTTATTTGATATAGGCAGCATTACCAAATCCTTTACTTCTTTAATTTTGTTGCAATTACAGACAGAAGGCGTGTTGTCGCTCGATGATACTTTGGGCAAATGGTTGCCTCAGTATCCTAACTGGAAAGAGGTGACTCTTCGCCAGCTTTTGAATATGACCAGTGGTATTCCAAATTACTCGGAAGATCCGGTGTTTGCTAAAAAAATGATGAGTGATCTCAGCCATGTATGGACTGATGAAGAGTTACTGACTTATGCACATCCTGAACAAGCCCTCAAGGTGAATCATGTCAATCGCTATGAATATTGTAATTCCAATTATGTTCTCGCGGCGCTGGTTATTGAAAAGGCGACTCAGGATACTTTTGAAAATCAGTTGAAAAAAAGAATCATTAATTCTAAAAACAATCTGAATGAGTCTTTTTATCCTGCCGGGCCCAATGGGGTAGCTGTGGGAAATGTTATAAAAAATCGACGGGTACATGGTTATTTTTATGATGAGGCCACTAAAAAATCAGTGGATACAATTAACAATGATTTATCCTGGGCTTCCTCAGCAGGGGCTATTGTGGCAACGGTTGAAGATGTAGTGCAATGGGTGCAATTACTTTATCACGGCACTTTAATTAATCCAGAATATCGGGAAAAAATTCTGACTGAACTGGAATCCGTAGTCTCTACAAAGACTGGAAGACCCATTGACACGGTAACTGCAGCAGATCCGATGGCATTCGGGTTGGGTGTTGCGTACCGTTATGATAATGAGATGAAGCAGCGGTTTTGGTTTTATGAGGGAAGTACTTTAGGCTTCAGAGTGATGTATTTATGGAGTCCATGTAATGATGTGACTACAGTTGTTGCATTGAATAGTAAAGGGGCGGAAGGAAATCCGGATTCGAAGATGGGTGATCATATTGGAACAGCGAATTTGCATTTGTATCAGGCGATAATGCGATTGCATCCTGAATTACAATGTAAAGGCTAGATACCTGGGATATTTTCAATATATCGTCAGTCGACTCAATCGATTTTCCTTGACTTTACCTTTGAATAACAGCGCCATAAAATTGGATCCCGCGGTCGATGCCGCGGGAATTCGGTTGTTAAGTAAACAAGAGTTACATTTCGAATTCTCGCTGCTTCGACCGCGGGATCCAGCACATGTAGCCCTTTACTTGTTTACGAAATCTATAAATCTGCAACTATCCTGGCCTTGTCGTTGGAATTCAGTTGAGATATTTTAGAGTAAATTTACCCTTTTTCCTGTATTTAATATAAAATAGAGCCGATTTTGGTCGTTTCCATTGGATTATCGGGTGTTTTTTATGAAATTATCAAAAACTCTAATGAGTGTCTTTCTCGCAGCACAACTCATTGTTTCAGAGTCATGGGCAGGTTTCATCAGCACTGAGCCTGTAAAAAAAGATATCATTCAGTTTGTTATTGATGATTATTATAAAAAATACAGTAAAAAAGAACAATTTACTGCTATTTCTGCGTCTGTATTGATTCCTCAGAATGATCAAGATGCTGTTGACGAGATTAAAACAGTAATGACAGGTCATGTTGGGTTCCCCCCTTTTTCAGAAGTGATTACCTTTGATCATTTGTTTGATATAGGCAGTATTACCAAATCATTTACTTCGCTGATTTTATTGCAATTACAATCTGAAGATGCTTTATCTCTTGATGATCCAATAGGGAAATGGCTGCCTCAATACCCTAACTGGAGTGAGGTAACCATTCGGCAGTTATTGAATATGACCAGCGGTATTCCAAATTACTCGAATGATCCGGAGTTTTGGAACAAAATGGAGCATGATTTAAGTCATGTCTGGACCGATGAAGAATTACTCACCTATGCCCATCCTGAAAAACCAATAGAGCGGAAGGATACGAACCTCTTTGATTATTCCAATACCAATTATATTCTTGCGGGATTAATCATTGAAAAAGTAACTCATGATACCTTTGCGAATCAACTTCAAGAACGGATTATTAATCAGCATAATGTTTTGAATAACACCTTCTATCCTGCAGGGCCAGATGGAGTTGCGGTTAAAGAGTCTATTGTCGATCGCAAAATGCACGGCTATTATTTGGATCCAACAAATAATAAAATCGTGGATGCGTTTGTCAATGATTTATCCTGGGCTGGAGCTGCCGGAGCGATAGTCGCCAATACTGAAGACGTAATGCGTTGGGTTCAAATCCTTTATCATGGCACGTTGATTGATCCAGTTCACAGAGACAAAGCTTTAAACGAACTGACCTCTGTAGTATCGATGAAAACCGGGAAGCCCATTGCTACAGTCACAGAAGACGATCCGTTGGGCTTTGGTTTGGGGGTTGGATATTATTATGACCAGAAGTCAGGATTAAAATTTTGGACCTATCAGGGCAGTACTTTAGGATTCAGAGTCATGTACCTATGGCAACCTTGCAATAATGTCACTACGGTTGTTGCTTTGAACAGTAAAGGAGGTGAGGACGCCTCTGATTCTAAAATGGGGAATCATATTCTGGAAGCGAATATGAATTTGTATCATACGATTATTGAACACCATCCTCAGCTGCGTTGTGCTGTTTAATTGATTTTTTTGTTGAAACTCTATGACCATCACTATAAATAAAGAAACCGATAAATTCTTCCTTGCATTAGGCAAGGAAGGCAAGCATACCTTTATCATGTTTGGCGTTTATGACCAAAATAAAGTAAGACATTTGCTTTGCCGGGTAGGAAAAGATATTAATGAGCCTAATCAACCTGGCGAGAACCGATGTATGGCTATTGCCGGACGTATAGCTGATGTGTTTTTTTCAAAGATTAAATCCAGACTAAAGAATGAGCGAATTTCGAGAGATAATCCGGGTAACATACCAATCAGTTATCAGGCTTATGACACAACTTATGAACATTATCTTGAGTTTATTGGATTACTTGAAACCCTGCAAAATAAACACAATCGCTATTTATGCTATAAGCCGAGAAAACAAGAAGGGAATCACATTGAGTTGACTAAATCATTTCAGTTAATAACGAACAATCAAAAACTGCATGAGGGTATTAAAAAGAATATCGAAGAGTTTTCTATTGATAACACCTGCCGGCATACTGCTATCAAGCTTGTTGAGGAAGTTCAAAAAGTTCCTGTATCCTCTCTGGTATCCTCTAATTTTTTTATTGATTTACCTTACAGAACACAACTTGTTTATGGAAAACCCAGCATGGGCATTCCATTCTATGTATTGCCCATGTCGCCAGATGCTTATCCTGATCTAAACGCAGTACAAAAATCCATAATAGAAAAGCTCTATGCACGGATGGAGCGTTTGGTTTTGCTCGAACCTGCTTCTGCACAAACCGTAAAAAAATTTAATAGTATTAAAACTGAGTACACTCAGATCGTTGGACCCCAAAGAGAATTTAATCTGGAGCAATTACTGCAAAGCATCCAAACATGGAAAGAACGAGATAAATCCATTTTAAATTCATTGCGAACAACTTATTTTTGGGATGCATTTTTTACACGAACTTCAGCTACTATGACGATGATCAACGAGATTGAGCACAGACTTATTACGCAAAATAAAAAAAATTCAATGTAACTAATCTGAAATAACTTCGCATTGTCGCATCATTCTTTTTGTTTTTCTTTGGCAATACGCTTTTGCTCTAGGTTGACCTTTATTGGTGATTTATTTCAGGAATGGTTCACAGGATTTTGGGGACCCTTTGATACATTGCGAATACTTTTCAACGGAATAGCTCTTGCCTTCATTCCTGTTATGCTGCATGTTATATGCTACATTTAGAATTGGAACTGATTTCTAACGGTACACAATGAATACTCTGTGTGCCCCATTATCAAAGGAGTGACTGTGAAACTATATTATTACAAAGGTGCCTGCTCTCTGGTTGTTCGCATAATCATGAATGAAATGGGAATAGATTTTCAGGATGAAGAGGTAGATCTGCGAGCTAAAAAAACAGCGGGCGGAGCGGATTTTCTAGCGATTAATGCCAAAGGTGCCGTACCTGTTTTAGGTCTTGATAACGGTGATGTGATAACGGAAAATCAGGTTATTTTACAATACCTGACTGACATCACTCCAGGACAGGAGCTATTAGCCCATGTTGGCGACATGAAACGCTATCATACTTTAGAATGGCTGAATTATGTTTCTACAGAGCTTCATAAAACTCTCGGGATGTTTTTTGTCCCTATGGTTACTGATGAATTTAAATCAAAAATATTAATTCCCATGGCGATGTTTAAATTAAGGCATGTTGAGCAGCATTTGTCTCGCAATACCTATTTAATGGGCGATCATTTTACGTTACCTGATGCGTATCTATTTGTCGTTTTAATGTGGGCAAAGAGTTTTAAACTGGATTTTTCTGCCTATCCCAGTTTGACCAAATACATGGAGTACATTCAAAGCAGACCTGCGGTTATGAAGTCTTTAAAACAGGAAGGGTTTTAGGTTAACTCAGGAGCAAGCATGATGTCTCTTAATTTTGATACTCTTTTGTCTTATTGGTCCTTGCCGGCAATAGAGATCAATATCATGGTGCTGATGAATTTGCTGGGCTCATTAATTCTGGGGTTAATCGTAGGCTATGAGCGCTCTTATCATGGCCGGGCTGCGGGTATGCGCACATACGGATTGGTGTGTATGGCATCCACTGCTTTGGTGGTTATAGTAGGTTATCCCAATTATTGGTTCGGCGGTTTGCATCCTTCAAGCACGCTTGTTCCTGATGTTGCTCGTGTTGTGCAGGGGATCGTGACTGGAATTGGATTTCTGGGCGCTGGCGTTATTATGAAGGAAGGCTTTTCTATCAGTGGCTTAACTACCGCTGCTTCCATCTGGACTGCATCTGCAATAGGAATATTGGTTGGTGTGGGGTTCTACTTCTCTGCAATAGTACTCACCTTTTTGGCTTTATCTATTATGATGTGGGGACTTGGACTGGAACAATGGCTTCCTTCACGTCATGCAATTGCTGTGTCGTTAACCTTTAAACCAGGCGTCATTCCCGATAAGGAGGTTATACGGCATATATTACGAGAATGTGAGTATTCTATGGCTCAGAGTACCATAGCAATCACTTCAGTAAAAAATTCAATTGAGTGGCGTTTTGTTGGCGTCGCATCATCCAAAAAAACGACCCGCTCCATACCTGAACTATCACAGGCGCTTCGCAAACTGGATGGCCTGGATAGTTATTATGTCGCATTTGCCAGAAACTAGAGAATTGGTTGGGAGTGTCGATTCAAGTATTAGGGTCTGTTGACAATTTAAGTTTCGACGTCCCGCGACTTGTTCGCGGGATCTAACTCACTCTTTATAAGCGCAATATATTCTTGTTTTGCGCAAGAGCTATCGATTCCGCGAACAAGTCGCGGAAAGTAGGCTTGAACATAATGAAATGTCAACAGCCCCTAGTTAACAATTCACTTATTATCGGAACAAAGCCGTAGCGAGGATAGTGTACAAAAGAGAGATTGCTTCAGGAACAAGCGATGCGATGAATGGGATAGAGAGGAATAGTCAACAGGACCAGGGTACATAAAATCAAAACTGTGTGGGATGAACGCTTATGAATATGCCTATGTGTATTAATTGAATACATGTTATAATGATTTTTTATCATCTGCTTGTTTGACAGAAATGTTGAATCGTAAAACTATCTGTATTATAAACGATAGATATTTCTAATTCATCTGGAGTTTTAGAATGCCCATTAAAGATTCATTTAAAGGTGGTTTGAACTTAAACTTCTTACCCAGTTCAGAGTTTGAATCTTTGGAGAATAATGATAAGCAACAACGCTCCGGGATTATCGGACGTAATGTCTTACGTTTACTGATGATGGGATGGCCAAAATCATGGACTGAATTAATCACATGGCATACTTTAAGTGCGGTTTTTATTGAACATGATCATGCATTATTGAAAGAATTTCGCGCTGCTTTTCAGCAGGGATTTGAAAACATATACGCCCAACTTAAAGGTCGAACCCTGGATGCAAAGCAAAGTGAACAGGTACAATTGTATTTAAGCAACTGTTTGTGCCATTTGCCTTATTCTGATCTGACTCCTTTTGAATCCATCAAAATTCCTCAGTGTGTGAACGGGGAATGGGAGCTTGTTGAATATTCTGTTAATCCAATCGAATTGACTGATGATAATCAATATACAGTCAGAAAGACAGATCGTGTTTTTGCTTATGGTATAGAGCCTATAATCAATAAAAATGCGGAATCGCATTTAATTTTTATGGGTACAAATTATCCAACTGGCCAAGGATTTCTGCCTCAAATCGTTACTGATTTTGAAGCTTTTGAGACCGTCGGAAGTTCGTTGTATCTGAGTGGGCGTCAACGAATTAAGGATTGGTTGTCCAGACAAAAAGACAAAGTGCATGTTTGCGGTGCAAGCCTTGGCGGTTCACTAGGTTTGCTTCTGGCTGTTGATTTGGGCGAACATCTGTCTCGGGTTGATGCGTTAAATCCAGCAGGTTTGCATCATCTTGAGCCAAAGAGCAAGTACGATCAATGGGAGAAATTGACTTCAAAACCTCCCGTCATTATCCAACAGCAGGGAGATGATCCGGTTTCATTATTAGGGTTGTGGAAATCCGATTGGGAAATTCTGCATGTATCACCGCCACCAGAAAAAAAAGGTCCTAATCCATTCTGCGATCATTTTATGAATTACGCTGGATTTGCGGATACTGTATTTACTTATATGGATCCGGAACAGCAAAATGCAAAGAGAAAGACCCGTAATTTATTATTTTATTCAATAGGGCGAAGTGTCGTTTATTATCTTATGATAAGTCCTTATACACATATTCTTCGACCAGCATGGTATTATACTAAGGACGCCATAAAGTCAGCATCTTTAATATTCTTGGCAGTGCTAGCTGGAGCTGGGGTATTAATTGGTTTGGCCATTACTGGAATTCTGCCTCCCTTGTTGTTTATCGGGGCTACTGCAGTGTTTGCTATTCTAAGCAGTTTATTTTTGATTCCTGCTGTTATGAATGCCATTCTTTCGAATCAAACAAGCCTTGCACAAGATACGGACAACCAAATAAATTACGCTCAAATACATGATCCTGCTTTACCCAGAAACCCTGAAATGGATTTATACAATAAAGAACATCAAATTGAGGTGAATTTAACTTATAAAGAACTGCATGCATATTATAAAGCGATGCGCGTGCTGGTGAAACAAAAAGACTTCATACCTGCTGACGATCTCAAAATGATTAAGGGTACTGAGGTATCAAAAAGACAGTGCTTGATGGATAGCCAGAAGCCAGAAAATGAAGAACGTGTTGTAACTCTTAAAACAACGAAAGCTAAAGCCGTGCAGATTAAGCATACTTTAACATTCATCGACCAATTAGGTTTTGAAAATGATAAAGAACTTAAGAAGGCTTTGGATTTGGAATACAGGCATTATACTCAAGGGAAGATCAATAGTATTTGATCTGTCCTTTTGACTGTTCTGGATAGTAGTAGGTGTTTCAAGTGTTGTTTCATTCGCAATTTGCTAATTATTTTATTAAAATAGTGCCATTTTAGTATAGGGCTTGTTGACCGTTTCGACTTTGCCCACTTCAGATTTATTCTCAAAATACCCTCACTTATTATAAGTCATCCTCGTGAATACGGGGATCCATGAAAAAATGTGGTTTTGGGTAGAACTCTGTTTTCGTGAGGAACATCATGCATTGTTACCAGGATTTGATTGCTATATTTGATGAGTGTTTTGCCAATTCATACAATACCCGATTGGTAAGAGGTGATGATGAGCCTATTTACCTTCCTGCTGATGAGGTGCGTACGTATAATGCTTTATATTTTGCTCATGGCTTTTACAGCAGTGCATTGCATGAGTGCTCTCATTGGTTAATTGCAGGCGAGGAGCGTCGTAAACTGATTGATTTTGGATATTGGTATATGCCTGATGGGCGCAATGCAGAGCAACAGGCATTGTTTCAACAAGTTGAAGTGAAGCCACAGGCCATCGAGTGGATCCTTTCAGTTGCGGCAGGTCATAAATTTCGCGTCAGTGTTGATAATCTTAATGGTGTGGAATCGGATACAGACTCATTCAAAACAGCAGTTCATTCTCAAGTCATGCATTATTGTTCTAAAGGACTTCCTGATCGCGCCGAACAGTTTCGTAGAGCGCTGTGCACTTTTTATAAACGTCCGCTTGAATTAAAGCCAGAAAATTTTGTGATCTCCGAGCTTTAATTCAGTTTTCGATTTCTTGTTTAATGATGTAAGACTACGCCTAAAGTCCAATCCAGATTTTGATCTGGTGGGATGTAATTTATGGATTGATCGGCGACGATGCCATAACCATCAACCATCAGGGCATAATAATAAGCAGAAAAAAGACAATATTGGTAAACGTACTCATCATCAGGAAATTGAGAATTGAGTGAATCCCATTGCTGATGACACACCTGGCTGTCAGCTTGTTGAAGCAGATTCTGATTAGTTAATTTGCTGTTTTTAAAGTGAAATAAACTGCTGTCAGCCAGATTGGAGATGCCACCGATGGAGTACCATGAGTCAACTGGGTTGGCTTCAAGCAAAGGCTGAATGACATTGTTTACTTTATGCACTTCAGTCATTAACCGGGATACTTCTTGTTCGCATGCTGAAGCATTACCTTGTCCTGACTCTCCATCTGGCAGTGGGTAGTTGTTTGAAAAACAGGAGGCTGAATTTAAAAATTGGTGCGCCACTTCAGTCTGTCCCAGTCCTAAAAAGCTCTGGACATAAAGCGTGTGATGTTGGCCGTACAGATCTACGTCAACTTGAGATCGAGTGCCAATTTCTGAATTTTCTTGAATAGGGAAAACAATTTGTACTGAGGCGCCTCCCATATCCATTACACCTACAGTAGATCCTTTTTGAGATTTTTGCAGGGTCCCCAAATGATAATTAACCGAGAGCCAATCGTATAAGGCTTCATCATTTCCGGTAATAGTTTTAGCGTCAACAAGCTGCCATTGAGATTGTTGAGCGAACCAACGTTGCAATTCATCGTAATATTTTTTTTGTTTTGATACTGGAAGTAGTCTCATGCCTGCTGTGGCATAAAAATAAACTGGAATCTGTTTATTGGGGGCACCAGATAGGAGAGTGGTCAAATAAGCATCTATTGTGTTTGCATTGGGTTCTATAGTCGCAAAACCGGGTCTGATTTTTTTATTCCAGATTTCGTTAATATTGACCGGAGAGTGTGTTTTGTCGAGATCATATGAGTAAACATGCAATCGGGATCCCGTACTTCCTGCATCGATTACAGCAATACATTGATGATCAGTACACGAATTATCAGCGGGATAAACAGGAGAGGATACAACTATAAAACTAGCAATAATGACCAAAAAACGGAACATAGGATAACCCTCAGTCCAAGGTGCCCGTATGATACATTGTGTATATTTTGCTGTCAATAATGAAATCGTTGTTATCGGCCAGAAGATTCAATATTTTTATTTGACTTAATAATTTACTTTATAGTTTAAAAATAGTACATTGTCGGTTTTATAGTATTTTATCAATAACCTTAATCGCTGGATCATCCTGGGATAGTCACCATACCGTAATCAGGAGATCGTTCAACTCGAGCAAGATGACGTTTTGGGGTATTGAGCAGATACTTTTTATATTGAACGTACACATTTTCCAGGCATTAATCATGAAGTCGCAAGAGCAAAAAGGATCCTTATACGCCATATTATCGGGTTTTTTGTATGGATTTATTGGTTATTTTGGACTCAGTGCCATGAACGGTAATTTATCAGCCGAAACGATGTTGTTCTGGCGTTTTTTAATATCCAGTATTCTGATTTTAATTCTATTAATTCCTCAATTTAAAAGCATGAATGATTCCTTCAGATCTCTGTTTATCGCGTTTGTAGGTGGTGCTTTGTATTATGGGGTATCAACACTTTTATATTTTTATTCCTCTCAGTATATAGGTTCCGGTTTGGCAATGGTTATATTTTTTACTTATCCGGTAATGATCCTGCTGCTGAATTTTTTCGTTTACGGACAACCCATACCTTCAATCTATTATCTGGCGACTTTTATTATCCTGATGGGCATGATGCTCTTGGTTGATATGAGTAAAGCAGCTTTTGATTTGGTCGGCATCTGCCTTGGACTTATTTCCGCTTTTTTTTATGCTTGCTACATCACTACCAGTAAGCGAAATAAAATTTCTCCCACAGTCTCAACTCTGATGGTCTGTTTAGGATGTATGATGACCAGCTTTATTGTGGCTTCATGGGGCCATACGTTGTCAATGCCTGCTTCAGCAACAGTGTGGATTAATTTGTTTGGAATTGGAGTGATTGCTACCGTTATTCCTATTCTTTTGATGCTGCACAGCCTGAAATACATCAGCTCTGAAAAAGCTTCGATTTTGTCTGTTCTTGAACCCGTGTTTGTGGTGATTTTTGGTGTTCTTTTATTAGGAGAAGAATTAAAATCATGGCATGCACTGGGAATTGTTTTTGTGTTGGCAGGGGCTTTAATCACACTGTACAGTCATCGAATCAATCTGGGGCAATTAAAATACTGGTTAATCAATAAATTACGTGCTGAGCAATAGATATCTGTTATTTTTGCTTTGCAGATGTAGTGTTTTTTTACTGAATGGTTAGTGAGTTGATGTTAGCCAGTTCATTATGGTTTCATGTTCTGTAATATTTAACAGTGCAGGCGCATGTCCTGCGTCTTCTATCTCAAAAACATCCACTTTATTGTGGCTTCGTTGCATTCTTTTGATGATTTCCGGGGTTAATAAATCCGAATGAGCTCCGTGGATAACCAGAACGGGACAGCGTACCTTTTGCCAAACAGACCAAAGATCGATGTCATAAAAGATACCTTCCATCGCCTTATGCGGATGATGAAAAAATTCGGACATGACTTGAAAGGTTGATTTTGGATTTTTTATCCCTGGATCAACCTTGGCTATGAAACGGCCCGGAGTGATTTCCTCGACACTGCGTGCGGTAAACTCTTCCCATTGTTTGTCTGTCAATGAGCCAAATCCAGTGAAATTCGTTTTATAGAATTGTGTTGCTTCCTCAATGCTTTTAAACTCAGGTTCTTTTCCCGCATACTTAGCAAGTCTGCGTAATCCAAAGATGGGAACTTGCGGACCTATATCGTTAAGAACCAGACGCTGAATTGGAGAGTGGGGCAATGCGGCCAGCATCATTCCTATCAGCCCAC
Organism: Legionella moravica DSM 19234; assembly: GCF_000423305.1. GTDB lineage: Bacteria > Pseudomonadota > Gammaproteobacteria > Legionellales > Legionellaceae > Legionella > Legionella moravica. The sequence continues at coordinate 21,216 of NZ_AUHS01000034.1, forward strand.
CCATAGATGTACCTATCCAATCAAACTGTTGAGCTTGTGTTCTGGCAATCAGTGTATTCATGTCGGAAAGATATTGGGTAAAATTGTAATGCTTTGAGTTTTTAAACCAGGAACTGTCACCGCGACCTACGACATCAGGGCAAAACACATGACGTCCATTCATGCTGAGATAGTATGCCAACGCATCAAAATCATGAGAATTACGGGTGTATCCATGGACGCAGATTACGGTAGGGAGTTCCAAATCCGAAGTTCCCCATTCGGTGTAAGCTACATTATGGAATCCCTCATCAGATATTCCAAGAAATCCGTGTTTTTTCATGGTGTTTTGGTTAAATTTCACTTAGAGTGTCTTTAATACCAATTGCCATAACTGTCTGAGCCGCAACAACTGTTATAATTGGTTCCACAGCAGTTACTGGAACAGCTTGCGCCTAATGCAGAGATTGAAACAATTATTAAGGCCAGTATTATTTTTTTCATCGCCTATCCTTGCTTGTTTGTGTATTTTAAATATACGACATGATTTATAAATTTTCCAATGGATTGGTATTTTGTCACTTTGCTGGGTGCATCCGACTAACTACGAATTGTCTACATCTCTTCGAAAAACCAGCCAGGATCCACTTTCTGGATACCTCGATCCACGTCGCGGGAATTCGGTTTAGAAGGTAATTAAGTAGCCTGGTTGCACGCAAATCTGACTTTTCTCCAAGATTCCATATTTGTGACTAAGAGTCAGTTGCTCGCAACCAGGATTTTATGTGCAAAGTATAAACTTTTATTTAGAAGTTTGAGAATCCATGAGCCTATTTGCGAGCAAACAGGCTTGTATCTTTAATGTGTAAGCAAAAAAGCTTAATCTCAAGGGCACTTGGGATGGGGGTACATGTGGTATTTTGAATTTTCACAGTAATACAAGAGCCGTCTATAATAGCTACCCAGTGAAAATGGATACAATTACCCCAAGACGCTATAACATTTATTATCTTGAACTATTAACATAATAGTGCTGTCTTGCGTTAAGGTAAGCGCTCCACAACTGACATTATCACCGAAAAGAGAGTCTTTTCTGTAACCAAATGAGTAGACTTTATCCTTTGGTCCTCGTCCTGAATAGGATTTTCCTAAAGTACCATACTCCTTATTGTCTACAGTAAAACCTATGGCTATGGCATTTTTTTCCAACGTTTTCACCGTAACTTTTATCGTATCTGCTGCAAACGCATGAAGAGAAAAAAGACCGATACCGATACAGCTCCATAATTTTGAGGTGCGTTTCATCATATTCATCCCTGTAATTTTTATTGTTCTAATAAAAACTTATCAGAAAATCAAGGTTTGTCTATAGATAAAAAGTAATAAAGTTCAAAAAACTGCACCATGCAAGCTAAGTCAAGCGACCAGGAAGTCGGAATGTCAATTCTACGCATCGTTTAGAAATTGCAACCATTGCAGTTTCCATAAATCATAGAGAAACATTTGGTTTTGTTCCCTGCATAAAAAAGGCTTTAGTTCATCACTCGATATGAATCGGTTATTGGCAATCAGAAGCAACAGATCTTCAGATACTCCCTCGGTTTCCCACTCACAACCGTTAATATAAAGATGGAGAGTGGCAGTATGCTCTTCCATGAGATAAGCAAATCGACATGAGGCATCGCGTACCATGTCGTTCTCTTTTAATTCGTTAATAAAAACAGGCATATCGACCCAATCCTCTTCATCCAAGGGAAGGGCTAATTGCTGTTCGGCCTGTTGATCAAGCCGGGTTGCAAAACAGCCAAACCAGGATTTCATAATGAGTTCATCATCGATTAAATGCTGTAATAATTGCTTGGCTTGTTGCCATGCAGGTTTTTTTATTTCGGAAGTTCCTTGTTGAGCAGACCAATCAGGATCACAATACAGCGATTTAAATAAATTCTTCTCCGACAAGAAATCTCCCAGGCTATCCCAGACCTCCTGGCCTTGATAACTTCGATAACCAAAAGAGTAGGTCATACACTGATCGGATAACGAAACGCCATAATGTCCAATGTGAGGAGGCAGATATAGCATGTCCCCCTCCTCAAGGATGATTTCTTGTTCGGTGTCAAACTCCTTCATAATCCGTAATTCCAGATTAGGGATGTAATTTTCCGGAGTGCAGTTTTTAGAAGTCAAAGCCCACTTGCGTCGCCCTTTAGCCTGATATAAAAAGACGTCATAATTATCATAGTGTGGTCCAACGCTACCATATTGCGTGGCGTAGCTGATCATGACGTCATCAAGTCGCCATTGAGGTATAAAATCAAAATGAGTCAGTAAGGCATACACCTCCGGAATCACTCGATCAACTCCCTGAACTAATAGAGTCCAATGCGTATCAGGGAGCGTGGAAAACAGGGATTCTTGAAATGGGCCTCTTTTTAAATGCCATTGGGTGGGTGTGTTGGTTGTTTCAAAGACAATACGGCTTTCCATGTCTTCTTCAAGAGCCAGACCTGCCAATTCATCAGGAGATACAGGATTGATAAAATCGGGCAAAGCACCTCTTATGACCAAAGGTTTTTTTTGCCAATATTCTTTTAAAAAAGTGGTTAGGTTGGGTTCTTTGAAATTAACCATTGGATTAATGACTTCTGTAATTTATGTGATGGTAATATATACACCCTGAAATGGAGTTAGGCAAATAAATTTGCACGTTATTCCCCATTTTACAAGGTATCTCTTGGTTCAAGCCCTTAATAATTTGTTAATGTCTTTGTGCTAAAGTCAGCCATCTTGTTATGAAGCTAATGGTTCATTCTACATAATGAGCCTGGATATGAAGTATTCAAAACATAATTATTACGTTGAAATGATCGTTTTTTTACGTTCTGGTGATTAAATCTTTTAAGAGAGATAGATGAGGTTATTATGAGCTATGATATAGAGTCAAGAAAAAATCTTCATAATTTGATGGAACAATTAAATGAATACGCGCAGTATAATCAACCTCAAAATATCGAATACATAGCCCATAGAGCAAGAGCCATATATTCACACTATCACTCAAATCCTGAACGAAGCTCGCTTGCTCGCTCTGAGTTTTTTGGGGCACTCTACCAATCGCTTAAAAATTATCAGAAAGAAATTGTCAAAGATAAATCCTGGTGGGGGCGATTGATTGGCTTTTTCGGTTTTCTTCCCCCTCATGAACGCCTCTTACAGAATGTGATTAACTCTGTTTCCAAATCCTTTAGACAGGCTCAAAAACAGCAAGATGACGTTTTGTACCCTAATTTCTTTTTTCGTATCTTGCGATTTTTTGGATTTACTTCCAATGAGCTGTTTGAGCGCAAAAACTATAAATCCTATACTTCTCATGAACAATTGAAATACCTCTCCCATCATCTTATGGGCGATCAGCAATTAAATGCTCATGAAGTATTGCAAGGCAAAAGCAAGGCAAGTGCTTACCAGCATTTCTCAAATGATTTAAAAAAATTTATAAAAAACGCAAAGCATACCCTGGATCCAATGACGACGGCCCAATTACTTGCGTTGAAAAAGAAGTTTGATGACGGATTTGTGCTGGCCAGTAAAATAGATTTTATGCTTATTATCGATCAGATGGATGAAAGTAAAGACCGTCGTGAGGAACTATTGCATGATTTAGCCTATCAAATAAAAGATTCTGTATATCATCTTGCTGTGGGTGATTCTATGATTATCCCTCATGGTTTTGGTAGCAAAGATGAGCGACATGCTACAGTTGTTGAGTGCAAGCGCATTAACTACAATGAGGTTGTGTTCAAGTTCATCAATACCGGCTTCGGTGTTAATGAAACAGAAAGCTACAAAACTATTTTTAAAACGGCATTTTTGGGTGACAACCGAACCCGTCCAATCAAGATAAGTAGTCCTTTTGATATTGATTCATTGCTTAAGGAGCGTTTTATTGAGCGATTATTAGAACCGGTAATCGTTGGTGACAACGAGAACGGCGAACTGATGAATGCCCCACTGCTAGAATTGTATCGTGATGGAAAATTACACGATGATGAACAATCGTTAGAATTGCAAACCAATGGAACCTGCTCTCAATCTTCCTTACTTGCCTGGTTCAAAACACAGGTAACCGACCCTGTATTTGTGTTGTTTAATTCTTACATTATCCAAAGAGCCCACCATCATCTTCACCGTTATAAGGGAACTAACCCGGCTCTTGAGCCAGGTCTGAATGCCTTAAGACGAGCGGGGAACATAACAGCAGAAAAGAAACAAAATGAGCTATTGGAAGCCCAGGAACATCTATCAGCTGAAATTCGGCATCTGAGATCCGAACTGGGAACGATTTTAAGCAAAAAAGGTAAAAGAGTTCCTGAGCATCTGGATTTTACTGCTTATTATCAAAAAAAATGTCAGGGTAATAAATTAAGTGGCGTTGAAAAGGACATGATTGCTAATACCAATCCCTTGGCTCCTATAAAAAAACAACAAGTTAGCATGGCTAAAAAAGTGTTCAGTTTTATGTTGTTCCAAAATCCAGGTTCTGGTGAAGTGAGTCACAAGATCAGTGATCGAGCTCAAAAAGCCATTCTGGCTAAAAAAATTGCTGGTCATACTGCTTATATTGAAACTGCAAAAAGATTGGTTCCCTAAATAATTGGGGCTGTATCCATTGCTTTTTTAAAGTTTAAATGATTTCTGAAGGGTATTGGGGCGATTCATTTCCGATGCCCTGGATATTTGCTTTTCACTTCTTACTGATAAAAAAGAACCATTCCTTCATAAGCGATTATTTATGCATGCATTCTTAAAATAGATGACGTCATGGCTTAATTATTTATGTTAAATTTATCAATAGGTTGGTTTTTTTGTTAGCATGAAATGGTGACCAGGACATAAACCATGTTCAAAATTCAGGCTTGCCGATCAATCCCTTTTCATTTATATTTTCTGCATTATTTTTAAAGTGAGTGGGGTTGTTATGCCAAAATTGAGCAATTATTTGCTTCGAGAGCGATCGTTAAAAACGTTTTTGCATGCTATGGGGATGGATCTGACACGGATAAGGGTATCCAGTCTGGACGATTTTTTTCTGTTCGACTTTGATGAGGTCGGGCAAGTAGACGAGTTTGCCAATAGATTAAACACAATAATCAATGCAAGCGGTGAGAATGAGGTAGAATCGATAAGACTGATGCATCTTATTGACGCTGAAATCGCTCAGGCAACATGCGACAATCCGAGCATGCTTGAAACTCACAGGAAGTCATGCAAAGCAATCCTGGATATCATTAAAGCGCAAGGGGCGCATTTTGTTTTGTCTCAGGAATCCGCTTTGTTGGAGATGGCGTTACCCGATCCCGCTTATGCGACGATGCTGAATCTTTTAAATTATCCCAAACTATTTATCAGTACTGAAGGTAAACTCGTTTTTGATCTTAAAAAATACCTCCAGAATGCGCCTGCTAATTTAATAAAAATTATACAGGATGACTCCAGGGAATCTTCCTTACTCTTTCTAAATAATAACGCTTTGCAAGCTCGCCAAATTTACTATGCAACTCAAACCTTGGATGATGGCCGTGTTGAAGTGACTCCCTATTTTTTTGTACCCCACGCCTTAACTCCGCCAAGTTATCATTTTGTTCTTGATGTGAGTGGTTCCATGGAATCAGCACTGCCTGAGTTGAAAAAAAGTGTTAAATTACTTGCAAAGCAACTTTTTGACTTTCAACCGGAAGCAGCGTTGACCATAACGACCTTTTCTGCAGGAGTGAAGCAAATAGGCGTCTATAGAGCTGGGCTTATCGAATTATTGGAACGAGATGTAGATGCGCTTGCGGCAGAAACCTATACGCCATTATATGAGGTAACTGCTGACTTTGTGGAACGAATTAGCTCCACAAACAATCATAATAATATACTGTTGTTTACTGATGGTCGGGATTATGGTTCAAAGCAAGATTCAGATCTTAGAGTTCAAAACTTAACAAGGCAACTGGCGGGTTCTTTAATTGCCCGAGAACGAAATAAATTCAACATTATTAGTTATCAAATAGCCCAGGATAATTTAATGCATGATGTTGCAGAACTTTTTTTTAGTGAAGTAATTGAAACGTCAAGCGCTGATTTTGTTGCAGCGCAAGCAGATCCTGAGTCATTGATGAAATGGGCTGCAGCTCGAGATTTATTTTCTATACGTGTTGTCGTGACCGATAAAGTAGGGGATCAAGCTGTTAGACAGTATGGGCTAGGTCTTGATATGTCAGGTCAACTGATCAGCCTTGAATCACGAATTTGTCAGCCTGGTGAGCGGATAGATATTTCTGTGGCTGATGGTAGCAATACTCTTGTGTTGAAAGACTCCAAGAGCTTTATTGCTCCGGGGCCGGTAAACGAATCTGCCAATGAATCCAGTTTCCTTCCTAAATTCTTTTTGGATTGTGTCGATCAGTGCATTGAGGCTGCCAGAGATTATATAACGGATGTTGCGCGGACATGCCCAAGCTATTTTCCCTCAGAACATCCTAATTATTGGCAAACCAATGGTCAGGTCTTCTTTGGTAAGGGATTGCCTGTCGGTTATTCTAACTGTACTTTACAGATTGCCAGTTCTTCTGTTCCTCCGCTGGGTTTATCTTAGTAGTTCAGTTTCCTGGGCTGCATTGGTCTTTATGACCTCATTGCCAGCGTGGAAGCATTAAATGAATGGGCCCCCGGTCACGCAGCGGGAATTCGGTTGAGATTTGAGCAAGCTCTCCACCTTGAATTTCCGCGGCATTGACCTCGGAATCGAGAGGGTTGACCTAGAAATTTCAAAATAAATTGATTGCTGAATACTTATTTCAAATGGAGTCAGGCGAATTACTGTGTTGACTCTTTTCGAGATTTTTTTTGACTGAGAACTCGCCTGAATGTTTTGAATAATAAAATGGTTTGTTTTTTATTTTCTCTGGGATGAACTTCAGTGCATTTTAAGCGTAAAGTCTCATAACGGTATAGAAAATTAGAAATCACTGGAGATAAGGCCGGTATTTTTTCACTCAGCGAATGACACTGTTGTTTTAATGTTGCGGAAGGGTGGGTTGAGACATTAAAGCGTTTGAATTCTTTTTGTAAAAGATGATATTCAATAAGCAACGGATCTTTGTTTCTTCTTTGCCGCCATTGATAGTATAGCCCATATGACATAATAAACAGCAGCATACTGGCTATAGATGCCTGCAGTAATTGCCCCATCCTCCACTCTTCAAGTCCCACTTTTTCCAATAAGTTTCGCTGTGTATCCTGGTTATAAAACAACAACCATCGTTCAGCAAAAAATTGAACTGAATCCCAAAATAATCGGGAACGTTGTAACCATGACATACTGGAGATACTGGGCCATTCTGTTTGATTCAAGCGGTTGGTTCTTGCCTCTTGAATGGAGGGGTCGATACGATCAGAAGCGATAAAGAGGGTGGGATCAAATTCTTGCCATCCAATACCTTCCTGCCAATATTCTAACCAGGCATGAGCATCATTCTGTCTTATCGTAAGGTAGCGTGCCAGAGGATTCCACTCACCACCCTGATAGCCGACTACTATTCGCGCCGGAATCCCGACTGAACGCAGTATAACGGTCACAGCGCTGGCATAGTGCTCACAAAATCCTTTTTGTGTGTCGAACCAGAATTGATCCATTTGATTTTTATTTGACTTTAGTACGGGTGGGGTCAAGCTATACCAGAACGATTGCTCATTAATGTATTGTTTCAAGAACGCAATAAATGATTGTGGGTTTTTATTTAGTTGTGCAAATTGCTCTTTTGCCCAAATAGTTAAGCGAGGATTGCTGTTTCCTGGCAATTGAGTGGTTTGGATTAGTTCTTTTTTGCTGAGTTCATGGTAGGGGTACGATTGCACTTTCAGAGCATATGATACCCGTTGATTAATCAGTTCTTTATTTTGACTGATTAATCCATAATTGACCGAAAATAAGAGCGTAGGACGAGAAAATTCAGGATAGCCAAGATAAAATAACCATTTTTTTTGGTGTGGTTCCAGCAGTACTTCATAATCGGCGGTTTCAGTCGGGCTGAGTTCTTGTAACGGTGGAAATGCTGATGCATCGTACCAGCCATGATTCCAGCTTATACCATTATACAGACTTAAAATTAATCCTCGCCAATATCCATTCAGAACCGGTTTGTTATGGAACGTGATTCTCATGGCAATAGTGTCATCTTGAATCAGATCAGCAATGGAGCCTGGGTCCATTTGTTCGCTGAATCCGGTATGCATTCCTCCTGGAGATGGAACTTGCCATAATGGAGGCATTCGTGGAAAAATATAAAATAAGATGATGCTTAGTGGTATTCCTATGAGCATCAGTTTGATGCTTTTTCCACTGCTTATATTCAATGGGGCTTGTGGGGCAGTTAATTTGAGCATTAAAGACAGGTTGGCTATGATGCCAATAATTAAATAGAGAATAATCCAAAGCTCTTGTATGACGAGAAGCGCAGAAAAAATTAAGTAAAAATTACACAACGCCAGTACTTTTAAATCGCGGAAATGATGAATTTCAATAATCTTCAGTCCAATAAAAGTGAGTAAGAAGCCTATAAATAATCCACTGGACATCATGCTGCCATAATGTACTTTCAATAAAACCAGACAGACAGCCACCAGAGTAAAACGGATCCATTTATTGAGCATTGGAATGCCATAATAATCTGCAAGCAGTCGATATCCCATGGCGCTTAGAACCAGGACACACATCCACCATGGTGCGGTGAAAAAATGAGGAAGATAACAAAGTAACATGACCGATAGAGCGTATTTTGTGGTACTGATAAGGACTTGTTGAGAGTGGGGGCTGCTCATTTGAATACTGCCAGTTGTCGTAAACAGCGGCGTAAATGGTGTTCACCCCGGTCAAAAGGAGTTGCATTTTGAGTCAAATCCAGACTATAGACCAGACCATTTTGTTCTGCGGTGAGTAACCAATAGCACAAGTTTTGCAGTTTTATTTCAATCGGTTGCATTGGCAAATCGTTTAACTTGAACTGCCAATAATCTTCTTCTGTATTGTCTCGGGTTTTGAGATACCATCCTTGTCCTTTTGCTGCTATTTTCCAGGCAATAAGATTTGGCTGAACCCAGGGATTTTCTACTTGCTTTAAATCAAAAAACTCTTCATCTCCAAGAGCATTTTTTCTTTCGCCCTGTTGATTGGAGACTGGTGGCGGCCAAAAATCAGGTGACAGGGCGCTGGGGTAGACATAATAATGCAGGTCGAATCGCGCATACCCCCAAACTTTAAAGATTCCAAAGGGATAAAGACTGGATATTTTAATTCGGGGCAGAGCGAAGCAACCCCGTTCTGTTGTTTCTACGGGCAAGATAAATTGCATCCCTTCTGGAGGGATGTTTTCTATTCGTGTAACGGGTTGATTTGCAATTTGAAATACCACTCCAAACCGTGTTTTGGTGTTGGATTGAATGAGCAAGGTCACTTGAGCTGGTTTTCCTTGCGGCGTGTCTTCAACAGAAATCAATTGGACTGATAAATCTTTTAGATTGGAATGAGCTTCCCAGGCACTGGTTAGTCCTATAACTGCCATTAGAAAGGTCATTAAAAACAAAGTACTTATTTGATAATTAATTGCCCCGGAACACAGGGTGAGCACGATAAGACCATAGATCCAGCCAAGACCTGAAGGCAATATGTAGATATTGTTTGAGCCAAGAATTTGTGGATTCGTTAATGGGGTGCGATTGTTAATCCATTGATTCCAATAGTTTTTACTTTTGATTTTCACTTGATTTATCACACTGGGACCTCAACTTCATTTATTAATAGCTCTGTTGCAGATAATTGCGTGTGTGATTTTTTTATGATTAAACGGTGATTAACTACCGCTGGCATTACAGCCTGAATGTCGTCTGGACGAATGAAATCACGTTCCTCAGTTAGTGCATAGGCTTGTGCTGCTCGAATTAAACCCATACCTGCTCTTGGACTTAGGCCATGATGAAACCATCCTTGATTCCGGCTTGCCGCAAGTAGTGATTGAACGTAATCCAGTACCAGATCAGAAATCTGAATGCTTTGACTTTGATGCTGCAACTCCAGTAATTGATCTGGATTGATGATGGGCTTCAATTCGGTATACTGGTTATGCAATCCGGGCGATTTTAACAACAACCGTTCCGCCTCTGGTGGGGGATAGCCAATAACCAGACGCATAAGAAATCGATCGAGCTGGGATTCGGGCAGAGGGTACGTTCCGGTATGATATGAAGGGTTTTGAGTTGCGATTACAAAAAATGGATTCGGTAACGGTATCGTTCCTTCATCTGTTGTAACCTGCTTCTCCTCCATTGCTTCTAATAAGGCACTCTGAGTTTTAGGTGTTGCCCGGTTTATTTCATCCGCAAGAATCAGTTGAGAGAAAACAGGTCCTTTGTGAAAACAAAAGGATTTGAGCTGACTGTCGTATATTGAGACACCCAGAAGATCACTGGGTAGCAGATCACTGGTAAATTGAATTCGTTTATAGTGCATCCCCGTAAGTTGTGCCAGGGCATGACTGAAGGTGGTTTTACCCATGCCAGGGATGTCTTCAAGGAGCAAATGCCCATTTGCCAGCAAACAGGTAATCCCAAGTCTCACTACTTCTTCTTTCCCTAGTAGCGTATGACTTAATGCTTGTTGTAATTGTTTTATCATGTGAAGTCATTTTCAAGATGATTATTACAAAGTATAGACAGGGCTTGCTGATAAAGCCCAATCTCTTTGTTAAAAGGAGTTTTTAATTCGGTCATTTAGTTAAAATAAATTCTAAA
>NZ_AUHS01000035.1 GCF_000423305.1 Legionella moravica DSM 19234
ACGTCCCGCGACTTGTTCGCGGGATCCAATTCACTCTTTATAGGCGCAATATATTCTTGTTTTGCGCATGATCTATCGATTCCGCGAACAAGTCGCGGAAAGTAGGCTTGAACATAATGAAATGTCAACAGCCCGAGAGTATATCTCGAAATATATACTCATAACACTCGTTTTATATAGAGATGCTCCTGAATTCCGGCTATTTTTCATTATTTTGTTCATCGAATACTGAACCCCAGGCTGACCGCCGGGAATAGAATCAGGCGCTGGCCTGAATTCCATCCACCTCGGTGTCATCTGTAGGTGTTATTTGACGTTTAAACAACCATGAAGAGTAGAGTGCGCAAACCCCGCAGCACATTAAGCCTATTGGTAACGCATTGAGATTTTTAGTTAATAAATATGCCACTAGCATGGATAGAATAGACGAACCAAACAGGCGAACGGTGCTTATGAAAGCAGTCGCTATTCCCGCGTTCTCTTTAAAATCAGAAAGTGCCAGAGACATGGTTGGTGCAGCGCTCACGCTGATTCCCAGATTACAGATTAAGGCAAAAGATAAAGCAATGAGACTAAAACCATAAAGTTCTGTACTTAATAACATGGCTAATCCGCCAAGTAAAATGAGCCAATTTCCCATGAAAATGGTTGATGTCATGCTGAAGCGTTTTCTTAGCCATATACCAATATAATTTCCTATGATGATATTGATTCCATTAAAGATAAAGATAATACCGAAGGCCAAAGGTGAAAATCCAAGGACATCGATAATCAGGTAGGAGGAATTAATAACGGTAAGCATCACTGCTGTAAAACTGAACATCATAATAAACGAAGCAGACCACAAGGACATTTTAGGTACTATCGCTTTGTAGGAGCTGACTAGATTGTTTATTTTAAATGATGTTTTTGGTGGACTCCAAAACGGTGATTCAACCAATATCCTGAGTGATTGAATGTAGAGAATCAGAGCCATTCCTGCCATTACTATAAAATTAAATTGCCATCCAAGCCAGGTAAAAATAAGAGAACCCAAAACTGGGGCAAATATGGGGGAAGCTGATACTATCATGGAGATATAGGAGAGAATTTTTGCACGTTCTACTTCATCTTCAAAGTCTCGAGACGTTGAAAAAGCGATTAAATTGGAACAACACAAAGCGAAACCCTGAATGGCTCGCCCTATTATCAACAGGGTTATATTGGGTGCAAAGGCGCAGAGCACACTTCCAATCAGAGCAAGCAGCAGACTTCCTGGCAGGAGCGCGCGTCGTCCATAATGGTCAATAAGGGGGCCCCAAAAGAGATGCGTAACCCCAAAAACAAACAAATAAACACTTAAAGTCAGTTGGCTCAGGCTGAATGTGGTTTCAAATAAATTGGTAATGTAAGGAAGCGATGGTTGATATAAATCAAACGTTACCAAAGAGAATGCTGAAAGGAGTCCAAGAAAGAGAATGGAGTTACGTGATTTAGCCATGATGCTCATCAAATAGAAAGAGGGGTAATATTTTATCAGGGTTTGTCTTATTTTTGAATCATATGAACCTCGTTTGTTATTTATTTCCACTAAAACAGGATGGTTTTTTTAACGCCCCTTTTGCCGGCAGTTTTATTTGCACCATGCCGCATTCATCTGTTCTGTAAAAAGGGATGTTCAGGGTATTCATATTCTCCATTGTTTTATTATGTGGAAAATGAAAGCGATTATCGAATCCCAGGGAGGCAATGGCATATTGAGGTGCTGTTTCCAATAAAAATCGATAAGAGGAAGAGGTTTTGCTGCCATGATGGGGAACAATCAATACATCTGAGGCCAGTTGATCACCATAAGTTCGTACCAGATAATCTTCTGCTGTTTTTTCTATATCGCCTGTTAATAAAATGCTGCCGATTGAAGAACTTATTTGTAATATACAGGAGTTATCATTTTTATTATTAAAGTTAAAATGAATAGGAAAAAAATGGAAACGAACCCCATTCCACTCCCATTCCGGATAGTTATGGCAATTAAAACCTCGATGATAAAACGAAGGATTGTTGACAATCAATTGATCAACTTTGACTTCAGCTTCAATTGATTTTAGTCCTCCAAGATGATCTTTATCAGGGTGACTAATGACTATTTTGTCTACTTTTTTAATACCAAGATCCGTCAGGAAGGGAAGGATAACGATTTTACCCAAGTCACTACCCTGAAAAAATTGATCTCCCGTGTCATAAAGCATTACATGATCCCGGGTTTTTATCACTACGGCTAATCCTTGCCCCACGTCCAGAACTCGAATTAAAGCCTCCCCATGTTGTATGGCCTCTTTATAGGGAAAGAAGGGAACCAGGAGCCAGATTATGGCAAAATATCTAAAGGGTTTCACAGGAAGTATGATCCCTGTTAATAAAGCCACCATGATGGAAATTACAGATATTATCGAGTTCAATGACCCCATGATGTTTATTCCAGCCAGATGTTCGGTCCAGAGCAACATTTTAAATAAGAGCGCAACCAGCCAGGATAGGGGATGCATTAAGAAAACAGACCAGCTGAATGAACTGATTGCCAATGCCATTAATGCTAAAGGAACAATAAGAAACCCTACGAGCGGAATTGCAAATAAATTGGCGATAAATCCATTAATTGAACCATAGGAATACCAATACAGGGTCAGCGGCATCAAACCGATTAAACAACTCAGCTGTAATGCCAGATTGCCTTTGATTCCCTTCAGCCCCCAGCGTTGCTGGGTGAGCAGCAGACAGGCAACGGCGAGAAAAGAAAAGTAGAAGCCTTGCATAAATACGGCATGCGGTTCAAGGCACAAGACGCCAAAAAGAGCATAACGCCATACTTGCCATATGGTGTATCGTTGGATTCCAATGCAGCATAAAGTATAAAAAAAACACCCAATCAGTGCTCTTTGTACTGGCGGTTCAAAACCCGCCATAAATGAATAAAGAAGAGCTACTCCAAACCCACCAATACTGGCAATCGAGATCGCCGGAGCAAACAAACAACAACGGACACTTCGGGACCACAGCCAGCGCAAAATAAAAAATACCATCCCGGATATTAAAGCAATATGCTCTCCTGAAATACCAAATAAATGGGTGGTTCCAGTGCGTCTGAATAATTCCCATTGTTCCTGGCTGATGTGAGTTGTTACATTTAAGGTAAGCGCTTCTAATATTCCAGCAGTTTTTTTATCCGGGCTTCGCTGTGTCAATGCGGTACCCCATTGCTCCCGGAATTGCAACCAGCCTGTAGTGTTCTGTTCTTTGATTAATTGATTAACCCCGGAGCGAACATAACCAGTCCAGTATATATGGCGTGCTGATAGGGTTTTGACGTAATCGGAGCTCCCAGGATTGCGGTAGTTTCGTGGTTTTTTTAATTTGACCGATAATTGCCAAAGTTGTCCCGAATGCAATTCAGGCGCTTTGTTATACCATGCTAACTGAATAAGGCCCTGGGCTGGATGATTATTGATGCATTCAATTTGAAAATGGAATTTTGTTTTTTCGGCACTGACAACGGGTATTGATGCTATCGTTCCCACGATTACCGCATCAGGTAGTACCGCATTATCAGGCATCCCATGTGGTTCAATCATCCATTGATGAGTCCAGGCCAGAAGAACTCCCATGAAAAATAAGATTGGAATTGAGATGCGTGGTGTTATATAGAACAGTAACAGCGTTACCGCAGGCAGGTAATGATTACAGGTATACAGATAGAGTATGCCCATGAAAAAGCAAAAAATTTCCATTGATTATCGTGTTGGACTTTCCGTTGGAAGGGAACTGTAATGGAAGCAACACATTGAAGTAAAGAATAATTTAGAAAATCTGGGATCGTTTTCATCAAGTTTTGTCAGGTAGCGTTCTACACGACGGCTTATGCCAGCATTGGCAAGGGGAATCTTGTTTTAAATTTCGTTGTTCAAGAGATTTTAAAACTAGGGATTCCAACATTCGGTTTGTACTGTTGCTGTTGAATCAACGGCTGTTTTTACGTTAGCTTGATTCACACTTATACTGGCACATTTAGTATCATCAGCCTGGCTGCCCTGTGGTGTTGCTGTCAAGGTATAGGTTGTAGCAGTGAGGTTTGACACGTTGATGGTATAAAAACCTTCAGGGGTGGTTTGAGGAAATGCGGGTAAAGCACCGCAGGCTGCAACATAAGAAAAATTTTGAGAATAACAGCGTTCGAAAATAATTTGATCCTGAGTGAGTATCGCCAAAGCATCTGACCGACGGGATTTTTGGATAAACTGTAAATAGGATGGATAGGCAAAGGAAATCAGGATTCCAATGATTACCAATGCAATGAGAAGCTCGATTAAAGTGAAGCCTTCATTGGATTGCTTGATTTTAATCATTAACAGTTTATCCCTATTCATTCTTTATCCTTTATTGAATTTGCCACCAACCGATTTTCCTTGGAGTATTATTAGGATTGATTATTGAAGTCTGGACTCCATTGGATTGGGTGATTAATATGACGATGTGATTGCTCTGGTTAGGTCCTAATACGGTTGGGGAGTTGGCATAGCTGTTTGACAAGGTAATACCTACAGGATATGCACCATTATACTGATCCTGAACATCAAAACCACCATCCCCATTAATATCAATTTGTGCACGGAGGAATGATCCGCCTGTCAGATAATTCAGTTCCAGTAACATTGAGGAAAATCCTACCCCGCATGCGGTTAACGGAGGAGTATTTAAAGTGGCAATGAACGTTCCATTAATCAATTCCGGATTCGTGATTATGCGTTGGCCTGCAACGGCAAGATCAGCAAACCAGCCCAGTTTATTATTCCAGTTAATTGTGTTGGCGGTCACGGTAAGAATGGAGGAGGATAAACCGGAAGTGCCGGGCGCAACCAGGCTCAGTGTTTGTTGTTGCAGATCGTTTCGAGTGTAGGTAACTGTAGTTAATGGTTTATCCCATACTCCGTAGACTGTTTGTGTTTGAGTGTTCAGCAGATCACTGGGGGCGAGTAATTGTCCAGTGCCGAACAGAATAAATAACCCTTGTTTTCTCGGGTAATTCGGATTGAGGGTGACTATAGGAGCTGTTGTAATGGGCTGCGCAGTACCGCCAGAGTCGCGTGCCTGAAATAACAAGCGAACGCTCCAATTAGCCGGATCAGCATCACTGACATTGACAGCCCAAAGGTTCCCCTGGAGATCTCCTGCATAAACTACGGTAATGGGTTGCCCTTGTAAGCCATCTTTGTGAGCCAGAGAGACAGATGATAAGCCCTGAGGCAAGGAGGTATTACAGGAGCCAGATATAGCGGCACACAGATCAATTTTTTTTATGAGTGCTCCCGTTTGAGGATTGATCGCGTAGAGTATTGAGGAATTAATGGCGCTGTTGTAGCCATTACCAAAAAATACGGCAAAAGTGAGTGGGGTAGAGGTAGTTGTTCCTATTTGACCAATTTGCGGTGTGCTGTAGGTGTAGCCCATATCCGTATCGGTGAATTCCCAAAGCACGGAACTGGCGACATTAGCTTCTGAAGTTAAAGCGGAGGGATAAGTAATATCCAAGGCATAAATACTCTTGCCCCCGGCATTTTCACCACCAACCAGAATGGTATGCCAATTACCATCCGAAAATTGTACATCACCGCTTTGTGGCGATCCATTGACATAGAATATATGGCTCTGGTTATAGAGTGGGGCAGTGAGCTTGTCTAAATTATCAAACACTGCATTGGGGATGAATGCAAAAAGCTCTTCACCATTGGTCGCATTAAAAGCATGCAACATGCCATCATTTGCTCCTACATAAAGTACGGGTTGACGGTTGATCTGTGCCTTGGCGAAAGCGACATATCCTGGATCCAGATAAGGGGCATCAGGAGCACCGACGTAAACAACCTGACTGTCCACGATATCACCCAGTATGTGAGAGCGATTTCTGAAGGTACCGCCATTTCTTTTTTCCAGAGCTGAGTTACCACGAAGGTATTCCAGGCGGCTTTGTCCCAATAGATCAGTTGGCTGGAGCAGAGCCTTTTGAGTGGTATTAATGCTGTCCCAACGAAAAGGTATTCCGGATACAGCCACTGGATCCCAGGTAGCGATAAAACGATTGGTTGACCATCCTGTGCCTGCTACCAGATTATCCAGTTGAGTTTGAGCTGACCAGATAACGGTTGAAGTCGGAGCACCGGTAGCAGGATCCAATTGTATGGCAAATAAATTACCCGTCCAATCCAGATAGGGTAAATCACTGGAAACAAAATTGGCTTGATATTCTACCGTGTCACTATTCAGATGAGTGGAGCTAACTGCAGCGGCTGAGGTTGTGAAGGTTCCATTTTGTATGGCCACCATAATAGTATTAAGGCTGTTAACCAGGGTTTCAGGGTCAGTAGCAGGGTAATAATTATCCGTACCCCCTGCTACAGCCATAGCGGTAAGAGTGGAAGCGGCCTGTGAATTAATGGTTGGATCAACTCCAGCTCCTAATCCAATTACGTACGTCAATATTCCATTGTTCTTTAATGTTTTTATGGTATTTATGGCATCAGTTAAGGCCTGATTGTTGGTCGTGTTCAAGGAACCATTGGCGTTAAACGTAGCCGTAACTCCATACCCAGCCGCAGCGGCGCTTCCTAATGGCGGCCAACGTTTTCCACTGAGATCCATGGTGGGTAGTCCATCAGAAATTAATATGACGAATTTTTGCTGAGGACAGCCATTACCGCTGGTAGAACCCAGAGTAGTAAGATAACTATTAGCTTTGGATAGTAAACCCGCAATAGGTGATTGCAAGGCAGAGGCCTTGATTTCAGTTGTTGATGTCGAGTTGGTTTCAGGTTTTAGATACGGTAAAAATAAATTGAGTGCGTTAGTGACACTGGTAGTTGTTGGAATTGTACCTGCTGAAGTCATTTGGACGAGTACATTACCTGTAGATGCCGATTGATTACCGTAATAGCCAAAACCTCGTCGGGCATAGATGACCTGTTTTGAATAGGGCACAAATCCTGCGTTGGTAGGGCCTGTACCGAAACTTCCTATATTCGGCAGGGACTTGGAATAGGAAAGAAATACATTACCTGCGTTGTAGTTGCTTAAAGAAAAATTGGGTGGAAATGGGGTGGCTGGGCTTGGTCCAGTATACGTTAGAAACACTCCTGCAAGAGAACCGGAAGAATAGAGGACGTCGCTGATTTCCGGGTCGTCACTGGATGCTCCTATTTGCATGTATTGGCTGGAAGATACCAGAGTTGTTCCATAAAAACTGGCTAGCGAGCTGCAATTGCTAGATATTGTGGATGATGCCGAGCCGTAATTGTAACAAGGATTTATAACGTACCGATTTCCTGCGACCTGGGTATTGGTAAAGCTGAAGTTACTACCTGTTGGAGACATATAGTAAACCCAGGTGTTGTATGACTGGACGCTGCTCGTACTGTAGGCTGCCAAAGCAAAATCCGTTGTGGGCAGGTAATTTTCAAGAATAGCCTGGACTCCTTGTTTGGCGACATTTAATCGGCTGGGGCTGTTATCAACAAGAACTCCACTCTGTGTGACAGTATATGGCGCCTGACCCGAAGCATCTGCTGCTTGCACTGGCGGGGTAAAACCGGTAGGTACCAGGTATTTTAATGGTGAGCTTGAATTGCTCAGAGAACTTAAACTGGATGCCAGAGAACCTGAGCCGGTCATAATGGCCCCACTTAAATTACCATCCATGGATTCCGAATTTCCTATGGCAATAAACACTTGGGGATGAATTGGACTGGCCATGATTAGTGGGATGTTGGGAAGGTTTAAAGCAGGAGCGGCATGAACAGCAGGAATCGGGAATGTTATGGCACAAAACACCAATAACGCCAGGGATTCTATGGCTATTCTCCATGGTTTCCTGTTTCTTTTTCTGTATTGAAGCGTGTCTGTTGGCCTGTCCATAATAATAACCTATTGTTGAATTTGTATCGTACTTTGAATTAATACAGAAGACGTTCCGTTTGCTCCAACCGAACGCGCGGTAATTCGATAAATACGGGTAGGTGATTTCATGTTTTGTCCGGGTTGGATGACGGAAGGGAGTTGTTCAATGATGTAACTGGATTGTGTTCCTGAACTTCCTTGGAAACTATTGATTACGGCTGCGCTGCTGGACCAGTTTACAGTTTTCCAAATCGGGGCTGCGCTTGAGTCAAATACATAAAGTCCATTTGTATTATTGAGAAAACTTTGGGGGGTGTAGGTTGAGTTCAGTAGCTTGTTCACTGCTTCATTCAGAGCCCCTTCAGTCTTTTCAAAACTGATTTCTGAATCAGTGGCGTTAGTCGCTACACGGGTTTGTGATGTATTATGTGACGATTGAGTTAAGGCCATCATAGTGAGCATGCTCATTAATACGAGAGTAGTAATCAGAATATACCCTTTTTGTTTTAATTGAGTGAGTGAGGATAAGGTGTTCATAATATAGCATTCCTCAAGTTAATGGTCATTTCAAATACATGACGAAGGCGATTATCAGCAGGTACGGTGACAACAGTATCCAGAACTGTATATTGATTGGTGGATAAGGTACCTGATCCGTTTTTTCCTGCAATCAAAAAGCCCAATCGTACCGAATAGACTTGAGTCCAGTCGGTTACTGCATTAGCCGAGACGTATCGGTTCACCACCCCATTCGAGCCAATACCGTATTGTACTTTCATGATATCAATGCCCGATACAAGGGGTTCAATGGTCCAGCTGTTTCCATTTAATCGTGCACGCATTAAGGCACTTTGCCCTCCCTGACCCTGCCCAACAAAAAAAGCGGTTTGTTGCATTTGAACGAATTGCGAACCCACCTGAAAATTTATTGGAAAGCTGCTTGATATGTTTTCCAGAATACCAGTACCTGCATCATGAATAATTGTTGTTCCGGCTACGCCAGTAATTTTAAATAATACTGATTTGGTACAATCAGATACAGCCCCAAATTGGCCACTGGACAGGTTGGCTCCGCTGACACTTTGAACCGACAGGGAACTGCTTCCTGAATCGATTGTTGTCACTCCCAAAGGAACAGTATTGGGAGCGGAACCTAGGATTATAAGAACATCATTACCTTGTTGAACAGAACCTACCAGTGAAGCAACCAGTGCAGGACTCCAGTTATTGGCATTGCTGCTGTTGGCAGGGTTTTCCTGAGTGATGGTATAACTTGAGGTACTGCCATTGTAACCCATCAACATCGCAGGACTGGTATTGATTGAGCCTAAGGGTGAAGGGCCGCCGGGGTTGAGATTCGAGACAGCCGATGTCACATTACCACAACCGGTAAAGCCTGCTGATCGAATGACAGGGGCAATTAAATTGATTATGGCATTTTCTGTACTTTGAACCAGATCCTGAGAGTTAGACGCTTTATAGAGTTGACTTTGGGCCAGATAAATTTCCAGTACGGCATAACTCAGCAAGAGACCAATAACGGATGCGACCATTAACTCAACCAGGGAAAAACCATTTTGATGTGCTGAGTACATTTTCATATTTGACTCTGTATGCTTAATTGTACGAAATTAGGATTAGTCGATGCAGCACTACTTGCTCCTAACTGATTTTGCGCCAGACTATCATCCCATTGCACCGTTACAGTTATCACTGTATTTCCTGCAACACCTGAAAGTGCCGAAGTTATTGAACCGCTACCATTAGGTAATTTGGCAACGTCTTTCGTTAGCCAATACCATGTATCGTAAGTAGCCATTTGTGATGGTGTGCACGTAGAGACATTGCACATGACTGAAGGTGTGGCAACAGTCGTTGGCAAACCATTAGTACCCATATTACTGATATTGTAATTCCCATTGATTGCCGCTTGAGAATTGGCACGAATTCGATCAAAAATATCATATACTGATTGAACCGCCTGGAGTTTTGCATAGCTTGAGTTATTGGCTTTATTAGACAGCATTAACATACTGGCTATTCCAAGCAAGCCAATTGCCAATAATACAACCGAAACCAGGACCTCCAATAAAGTCATTCCTTTTTGTAGTGTAAATGTCCTCAATCTCGTATACATAGTAAACTCTCCATCAAGGACAGGTTAGGGAACCGTTATTCCAGACTGCTTGCCCTGGCGTCGATCCGCTTTGTATGTAGCCTGTGGTGAGCACTTCAACAGAGTGAGCAAAAGCGTTTCCTCTACTGTCGCATAGAGTGAAATTACTTTGGGTGGTAGAGAGTCCAAATCGATCAAAGAGAACTTCTGTGGTATTCCCTGTTAAGGTGGGATCGTTATTCGAGCTTTGCTGGCTTTTAAGAAGCACAGCTGTTCCCGTGGTTGGTTGGGTTACGATAATCCATCCTGAACGCCAATCTGTGCCGCAAGTCGTTGAACCAATAGTACCCAGGGGACATACTTTTATGGTCATTGCCTGATTTAATGCGCTGCTGCGTGCATAATTGAGGGCATTTACCAATGAATCAGTATTTGAGGCCAGGCGATTATTTAACACCATAGTTCTGAAAGCTGGTATTGCTACCGTGAGCAGGATGGAAAGAACACAGAGAGTGACCAACAGTTCAATCAAGGTAAATGCTGCCAGACGGTCTTTACACCGGGTTTGATTAAGTAGTGCCTTATTGTTTTTTATTGGCTGAAATTGAGTTTGCAGAGACATAGGAAAAGCGTAAACGCGGAATAAGAGAATATTATTCGCATCATCTAGTGTCTTAGTATGTGAGCCACCTAACTTCCTGTTCAATGTGAGTCCCTCATAGTACCCTGAATTTACTACTCTATTAATTATAGTCTATTAATTGATCTTTTATTTTGCAAAGGAGGATATTAGAGCACTGCAGATGAATTAATAGATTAAGCCGAGAACAGCAGGAGCTCTCTGATTGGATGGTGTTTTCAAACCAGTTCCCGTAGCACTTGGTATGAAGGTTTTTATTCATAATCCTGAACCAGTACGTCATCTTGAACGCTGTGAAGGATCTCCTCCAAATAGCACAATTTTATTTGGTTTACGCCATTTATGAGATCGTTTACTTTGCTCAGGGTGATGAATTTTTATTCATCACCCTGGATTTGACGTCATTTTCCAGAGCGTTTGGCAAAAGGCTTTCGTTCTGTTTTTTTAGCTGATTGAGGCTGGGGAGACTTCTTTTTAAACGGTATATTTCTTTTGGGTTTAACTGGGCCAGGTGTATTAGGAAGGTTATGCGTTGGTTCAAAATCATCAATTTCAACGCGATCCAGTTTGCGTTTAATTAATTTTTCAATTGCATTCAATTGGCCAATTTCATCTGCACTAACCAGAGAAACAGCCAGCCCCGATGCTCCGGCTCGTCCAGTTCTACCAATTCGGTGAACGTAATCTTCTGCGACTTGAGGCAGATCAAAGTTCACAACACAAGGCAGTTGATCAATATCAATACCTCGAGCTGCAATGTCTGTAGCTACAAGAATATGCAGTTCACCTGATTTGAATTCAGCTAATGCTTTGGTACGTTGTGATTGTGATTTATTTCCGTGTATGGCTGCTGCGTAGATATGGTTTTCGGCCAGTTGTTTTACCAGTTTATTCGCACCGTGTTTGGTGCGGGCAAATACTAGAGTCTGTCCCCATTTGTTGCTATGAATAAGATGGCTCAATAAGGCGGATTTACGGCTTTTATCTACTGGATGGATTCTTTGCTTGATCGCAACAACTGTCGTGTTGCGCGGAGCAACATCTATTTCAACAGGTTGATTCAGTATTCCTTTGACCAGGGTGCGTATTTCTTCAGAAAACGTTGCAGAAAACATCAGATTTTGACGGTTTCTTGGGAGCAGTTTAATGATGCGTTTGATGTCATGAATGAAACCCATGTCCAACATGCGGTCTGCTTCATCCAATACCAGAGTATCTACCTCATCAAGTTGAATGGCTCTTTGTTGATGTAAATCAAGCAATCGCCCAGGTGTTGCGACCAGAAGTTCAACTCCGGAACGTAAACGCATCATTTGAGGGTTTATTTTTACTCCTCCAAACACCACTGCAGAGCGAAGTGACAGGTGACGTCCATATTGAAGGATGCTCTCGTGTACTTGTGCCGCCAGTTCACGAGTAGGAGTTACTATTAATACTCGGGTTCGATTATTTTTGGCGCGAGGTTTATCGCTGAGTTTTTGTAAAATGGGTAAAACAAAACTGGCCGTTTTTCCGGTTCCTGTTTGTGCTGATGCCAGAACATCAGTGCCACGTAATACAGCAGGGATGGCTTGAGTCTGAATTGGTGAAGGTTGGGTATAGCCTGATTCTTCAACTGCTTTGAGTAGGGGTTCTATTAAACCCAATGATGAAAAACTCATGTTGTTTCCTTAATTATTCTCAGTAATTCTGGCGCATTATATGGTCTACGGCCCAGATTTTGTTTGACTATTTTTGGTGCAATTGTACCATGAATATTGCATGATAAGTTGGATTAGAGGAAATTAATTAATAATGTAGTAAAGTAGTTGTTGGGCGATCAGCCCAACTGTGAATTTTAGCTTAGACTTAAAAAATGCCAGCATCATGAGCAAAACAGATCAGATGTTATCAATCCCAATCGACGAAAGATTCAATATCTGTGTCGGTAACGGTAGGGGTCTTCACTTTATTTTGGGCAAGAATACCGGGTTTTAAGTTGGTTTGAGGACAGTGTGCGGAGTCTTTAAACGTTTTAAGGGCATCTTCCAGATTAACAAAGGTATAGCCTTTTTCTTTGTATAAATTAATGATATCAGGCAAGACATAGGCGTTCAGCAAATTGGCATGAATTAACAGTATCTGTGCCTGATCCGGATTATGATGATATTCGGTATGTTCTTCCGCTTTTACCGTCTGCTGCCAAATGAAATCAAGGTAAAAAGGTTTCATTTCCCCGAGATAATCCCGTCTGTTCACTTCAGGTACAGACAACAAACGTTGATTAAAGACAAAATCTTTGCTGTCTATGGTGATGGGTGCAACCTGATAGTTCTTTTTGGCAAGGTAACAAAGAATTTTATTTTTTTTGCTTCCTGAACTCATTGCCAAATAAGGGTATCTGAAATATTTGGGTTCTGTAAGAACTGGAGCCAGAATCGTGTCAGCCTTCTTAATTTCTTTAATGTATTCTTTGGTCTTCAGGATGTTGAGGTTCGCATGGGAATAGGTATGATTACCAAGACCAAAACCCGAGTCACGGAATTTTTGCAATATCTCCCAGTTGTCATTGCGGACTTCTTTAGCAATGATAAAACCGGTAGCAGGAATCTGCTGCTCTTTCATTGTGTTCATCATCATATTTAAATGAAAGTTTCGGTATTCACCTACAAAGGGTAGATCATCAATGGTAATGGCGATCTCTTTTTTGTGAGCGAATGACATGGACGATGCTAGAGTTAAACACATGCAGCAAAATAAAAGGGTGTTAGTAAGTGATTTGATTTTCATTAGAAATTAGCTGTCTTTAAGGTAATCAGGTTAATTTATTCGGGCTATTGTAGCAAAATTTAAGCTAAATGGCTTATTCCAATTGATAATATAGAAAAATATTCATTACCGAGGATGAAGCAGCAGTTAACATAGTAAATAATAACTGCTGCCGGTCTTAATTAATTTAAATTATGAATCAGATGATTCGGTTCCTTTAAATTAGATGGACAGATGTGACGTTCCGGATGAAGATGATGAAGATGAGCATGCTGCGGTAGATGTTTCTTCATGTTGAGCATCCAGTTCTTCCTCTTCTTCTGGTACTTTCGGAGTCTTTTTCCACCAGCTGTATATAGCAGAACTATAGGATGAACTGGCTTCTTTGGGTTTGGCTGCTTCAATTTCTTTATTTAATTGAATCGCGCAACGATCAATGGCTTTATCACGGCAGGATCGAACTATATTTTGTGCCATTGATAACATTGGAATCAGGGGGAAGTTCTCGATGCTTGTGAAGATGTGCCCGGGCTTGATCGATTCTTTTGCGTCTGCGGTCTGAACTGTCATGTGGCGGATGTACTGATTGGCCGCAGTAACCAATACTTCAATATCCTCTACAGAGGTTTCTTTAGCATTAAGAATTCTGGTCAATTCAGTATGGACTACAGAGCCTTTTCGCAGCAGCGTTGCTGTAATGTCTTGGTGGCTTAATGGTTCATGTTTATATTCCACGGCAATAAATCCGCGAATAAGATACATAGCTCCAGCGAGTATTGCAGTTTTTTCAGCATCTTTGATTCCTGATGCTTTAGGGCTTGAAAGACTCTGTTCCAATGATTTGAGGAACTGAAGCTGAAGTGCTCTGTTTTCATCCAGAGATGAGATGTCTGCTGCATTTTTATCTGCAGTTTCTGTAAGAATTAACTTATGCAGCTCATTTGCTAAATCAGCATAGGATTTTAATGGAGCCACAATAGAGCCAGATGCTTCTCTAAGAGGTTTATACCAAGCACCATCAGCTTTTGTTGTCTCTCCAACAACAAGACTGCTATTGACCTTGTTTTGTTCCGCTTCTTCGAATTCGAAACCTATTTTTGTAAATTTCACCAATTTGTCCATGGGGACGGTTTGAAAAATATGGCCTTTTTTAAACCCATTTCGTGAATCATTCTCATTATAAATCTGTTTCATAAATTGATTGAATGATTTATAGAACATTGCATATTGTTCCGCACTGGGTTGGTGTTCAGCGGTAATTCCCATGGCAATATTTAATCGATCTTTAACTTTTCCACTTGATTCATAGACAGATTTGCTTTTATCAATGTCCTCAATGATTACGTTCATGGCCGCATAGAGTATGTTGACTGATCTTGCTGTCACTGCCCGTTTCTCAGTTGCTTTCGCCTGAGTAATCAGAGTATCCAGTTCCTGGATTAAAGTGCTTAAAAATTGAAGTTCGTCCCTTCTTCTGTGAGGTAGACTTGCAATCTCAGTCTTATCATCTCGCAAAAGTACGAAGGTGACACAATCATTAAAATGGCTTTTTAAATGCTCAAAATCCTTTAAAACTAACGTCATGTTATTCTCCAAAATTCCAAATCAAGATAATGTAAGAATCCCTTACAGGACTCAGTGTAAACTAAACTTTTCTTTACGTCATGTATTTTCATTATACAATTTGCGTTTTCAGAAAAAACATATATAAATCATTGTATTAAGCTTTAATTTGTTTGCAAAAGCTTCTTGTAAAGTCAAAATAATATTGAACAAATTTATTTAAAGAGTACTATATTCAGCTTTTTAGATCGTAATAGGATTCAAATGCGCGCCCAGAGCCACGCATCAGCATTACGTGGTTCGATTTTGAGAGTTTATTTTGACCCATACGATTAATCGATTTGCAAAGGGCTTCTATACAGTAAAAGCTTTTGCAGCTTGTTACTGATAGAATGCTTATTCTTATAAAATGCATTCAGTTTAATCTTAATTTGTGTCTAATATAAGCGCGCCATTCTGAAATCTATTGGATACCGTTTTTGAGGTATAAATTGAACATCAAGAGTGATGATTTGCATAGGCAGAAATTTCTTACAAACGCAGTATTTGTGTTAATTGTTCTTCTGCTATGTCGGATTATAGCCAGTTACTTTATTCCACTTAATGATTCTACGGAAGCACGTTATGGTGAAATAGCACGAAAAATGCTGGAGACCGGGGACTGGGTGACCTTGCAGCATGACTATGGAGTCCCATTTTGGGCTAAGCCCCCTTTATCTGTATGGCTCTCAGCCATCTCCATGAAATTATTTGGCGTTAATGAATTCGCAGTGCGCTTACCAGGGCTACTGCTTTCCATAGGCGTATTATGGCTCATATGGGATTTGGCGAAAAAACACAGTGGCTCAGTTGTGGCAACAGCATCTGTCTTAGTGCTTTCTGGAACTTTATATTTTTTTCTCGATGCAGGCACTGTTATGACCGACCCTTCGTTGGTCTTTTGTACCACCTTGGCAACTGTTTCGTTCTGGCATGCCGTGATGTATCACAACAGAATCTGGTCTTATGTGTTTTTTATCGCACTGGGTCTTGGATTATTGGCAAAAGGTCCAATAGCCATTGTTCTGGTCGGAATTCCTGTGTTCTTTTGGGTATTGTTACGTAATGAATGGGTGAATTTATGGAGGAGGTTACCCTGGATCAAAGGCACCTTGCTTGTTCTGGCTATTGCACTTCCCTGGTATATTCTTGCTGAAATTCGCACCCCTGGTTTCCTGAATTATTTTATTATTGGCGAACATTTTAATCGATTTTTAACTCCCGGATGGACTGGCGACAAGTACGGGATGGCACATAACGAACCTAAAGGCATGATTTGGCTTTATGCTGTTGCCGGAGTATTTCCCTGGTGCATAGTTGGGGGTAAGTGGTTGTTACAGCATGGAAAAATCCTGCCTTCGCTTTGTCGTGATGATGATGGATGGATGAGTTATCTTTTATTGTGTATGATAGGGCCTCTCGCCTTTTTTACTTTTGCCAGCAACATTATTTATCCTTATGTATTCCCCTCTTTGCCGGCTTTTGCTTTATTTTTTACGGAACTTTGGAATCGTTCAAATAATTCTTTGGAAAAAAGCCAATGGATCCTGCAATTATCGTTAATTTGCGGTTTGTTTTTTTTGGTTGCAACAGCAGTTTTTGAAGTGAAACCGGACCTTGTTGCTAAAACGCAAAAGCCTATAGTCACTGCCTGGTTGAAACAACATCCTGCTCCAGGAAGTAACCTGGTTTATTGGGACTTTTTTACCTGGTTTTCGGCTCAGTTTTATTCATCAGGCAAGGTAATTGCTACACGAGATATTGATTATTTATGCAGATTGTTCTCCAACAACCTGGAGAATTATCTGGTGATCAACGCATTAAATGTAGATCAGATACCTTCAGAGTTATTTTCGAAGTTTACACCTGTTGCAACAATTCACTATAAAGAAAACAAAGTATTTTTGATGCATTCTCCTGTGCTTAGTTGTTAATTGGGTGGTTATCACGTGTTCCTGAGCGTAGCGAAGGATCTCCCCATGCAGGCACAGTGCCACATTCAGGAGATCCCTCATTGCATTCGGGATGACGTTTCCAATCCTGCGAATAAATATCTGCTCAGGAATAACAGAATTTAATTCTCATTATTGGTAGTTTCTCAAATCAAGTCATAGTAAAGTAGCAACATTCCGGATTACATACTTACTCCATGGCCAAACTCTATTTTTATTATGCCGCGATGAATGCAGGCAAAAGTACCGTATTACTTCAATCCAGTCATAATTACAGAGAACGAGGTATGCAAACTCTGTTATTTACTCCCCTAATCGATACACGTTACCAATTTGGTACGATCAGTTCTCGAATTGGTTTAACCGAGCAGGCCTTCGCATTCAACGAAACTGATGATTTGCACGCAATTACCTGTGAATCGCAGCAACAGGGCGCACAATACGCTTGTGTGCTTATTGATGAAGCGCAGTTCCTGACTCGAGATCAGGTTTATCAATTAACGGAAATTACTGATAATTTGTCCATACCAGTATTGGCTTATGGTTTACGAACTGATTTTAGAGGCGAGTTATTTCCGGGAAGCCAATATTTACTTGCCTGGGCAGATGAACTGATCGAGTTAAAAACCATTTGTCATTGCGGCCGAAAAGCAAATATGAATATGAGAATTGATGCTGAAGGTAAGGCTGTAGTGGAAGGTGAGCAGGTATTAATCGGCGGGAATGAATCTTATGTCTCAACATGCCGTTTGCATTTTAAACGCAAAGAAGCGGGAATTTTAGAGATTCATAATAAATTGTTCAATAAAGATACCAATCTTCTTTAGATTTTGATATAATTTGCCGCAACTTTTAGGCCTTGATTAGGAGTAACAGTGTCGCATTCTGTCGCAGTAGATTCGAGAGCATTTGTACCTCGTGGTGACTTAATGGCTTGGATCGTCTGCTTATCTGCAGGCCTATTCTTTCTCTATGAGTTTTTTCAGCTGAATATTTTTGATGTAATCAATCAACCATTACGCGAAGATTTTCACATTGATGCCGCTCAATTGAGCTGGATGTCCAGCGCCTATTTATGGGCTGACATACTGTTTCTTTTGCCGGCAGGTATTATTCTGGACCGTTTTTCTACACGTCGAGTTATTTTGACTGCCATGATGGTTTGTGTTGTTGGAACTGTTGGCTTTGCGATGACCGACTCATTTCTTCTTGCTTCATTTTTCCATTTTCTTTCCGGAATTGGAAATGCGTTTTGTTTTCTTTCATGTGTCGTATTGGTTTCTCATTGGTTTCCTCCGCGCAGACAAGCTCTGGTTATTGGTTCATTGGTTACCATGGCCTTTATAGGTGGCATGATGGCCCATACTCCCTTCGCTTATCTTTATGATCTGTTTGGATGGCGGAAAGCTTTATTGATTGATGGAGCGGTTGGGGCAGTTTTATTAATCTGGATTTACTGTGTTGTTCAGGACAGACCGGCGGACTCTCCTATAAGAACTCGTACGACTCAGGGTGATGTTGCATCCAGTTTTATCAAGGCATTGTTTAACCGCCAAAACTGGTTGGCTGGATTATTTACTTCTCTTCTTAATTTACCCATTATGGTTTTGTGTGCTTTGTGGGGCGCCAGTTATCTTCAAGTAGTACATCATTTACCGGATATGGCAGCCAGTAATGTTGTGAGTCTGATTTTTATGGGAAGTGTTATCGGTTGTCCGTTGGTTGGTTGGCTTTCTGACTCACAAGGACGTCGCAAGCCTTTGATGATTGCTGGGGCTATTGCGACTTTGATTACTGTCATTCCATTGTTTATGCACGTTGTTCTTTCTCAAACTCTTTTAAGTATTATCTTTTTTGCTCTGGGATTGTTTACCAGTGCCCAGGTCATTTCCTATCCTCTGGTCGCTGAAAGCAATCAACCTGAAAACACGGGTGCAGCTACCGGTATCGCCTCTGTGATTATCAT
Organism: Legionella moravica DSM 19234; assembly: GCF_000423305.1. Lineage (GTDB taxonomy): Bacteria > Pseudomonadota > Gammaproteobacteria > Legionellales > Legionellaceae > Legionella > Legionella moravica. Next base: position 18,945 of record NZ_AUHS01000035.1, read on the forward strand.
GGGCGGAGGCGGCGTGGGGCAGATATTATTTGGCTGGCTTATGTCGCATCACGCCGGCACAGCCGTGACAGAATATTCGGTTGCAGATTTTCAATTTGCCATGTGGATGTTTCCGATTGCAGCGATTACGGCATTAATTGCTGTGTTAATGACCCGAGAAACGTATTGCAAACGATAATAAACTAGAGGAGTAATAATGCAGATAGTGGATGAGTTGAGAGGATATGATGATATGAAATCATCTTTATTACCCTGGATTGTATGCTTTGCCGCAACTCTGTTTTTCTTCTATGAATTTATTCAAGGAAACATGTTTGCCTCTATCGCGGCCAACATCATGCAGGATTATCATATTCAAGCCGATAAAATGGCCTATCTATCGAGCATTTATTATTTATCAAATGTCATCTTTTTATTCATAGCCGGAATGATACTCGATCGATTTTCCATTAAAAATACCATTCTTATTGCAATGTCGCTTTGCGTAGTCAGTACTTTTATTCTCGCTTATTCACACTCTTTTTATGTTGCATTATTTTGTCGGTTTATAACCGGTATTGGAAGTGCATTTTGTTTTCTTGGCCCTGTTCGCCTGGCTTCCCATTGGTTTCCACCCAAACGAATGGCGTTAGTAACGGGAGCTATAGTCACTATGGCAATGACTGGTGGTATGCTGGCTCAGTATCCCTTAACCAAACTTGTCGCGTATGTCGGATGGCGTCAGGCTGTTCAGGACGTTGGAATACTTGGATTTGCAATGTTGGTCGTTATGTTTTTTTGGATCAAGGAAAGGCCTCAGGTTGCTATTAAAAAAGAAGGGCAACCCATCAAAATTTTTGCTGCGGCGAGAACTGCCTATTTAAATCCTCAATATTTACGTGCCGCGCTTTATACCAGTTTAATGAATATGGCGATTGCAGTATTTGGAGCTATGATGGGTACCTTATATTTGGAACAACGCTTGAGCGTAAGTCCAGAACAGGCCTCTATGGTGAATGGCATGTTATTTTTTGGAGCTATAGTCGGAGCGCCTTTGGTCGGTTGGATCTCGGATAGAGTAGGATTACGAATTTTGCCAATGAAAGCAGGTGTGCTTGCGTCCATGCTGACATTATTAGCTGTACTGTATCTTCCGGTTTCTTTAAATACGATGGCCGTTCTGTTTTTCCTCCTTGGGTTCTTTACCTCTGCTCAGGTAATCAGTTATGCCCTGGTTGCTGAAAGCAGCTCTCCCATGATGACCGCAACGGCTGTTAGTGTGATTTCCATACTGACTCAGGGTGGTTATCTTGTTTATCAGAATCTCTTTAGCACTCTTTTAACTAATTATGGCGGTATGCACTTGATAAATGGAGTGCCTGTCTACATGCTGGAAGCCTATCAGCATGCTGCAATAATATTGCCTGTGGGACTCGTGATTGCTTTTCTGCTATTATTTGGATTGAAAGAAACGAATTGTAATCAAGCCGAGTATAAATAGTGACAGGACGAGTTTGTATCTTATTAATGGACTCCTTTGGTATAGGAGCCAGTCTGGACGCATCGCGGTATGGGGATGAAGGTGCCAATACTTTTGTTCACATTCATGAAGTCTGTGAGCGTGGTTCTGGCGATATTCATGGCGTACGCCAAGGCCCTTTAAAATTACCTAATCTGGCCAAGCTGGGATTATACCATGCTGCGGTTGCCAGTTCAGGTTTGCAGTTTGTAGATTTGGCGACGCTGCCAGAACCAGAAGGTCATTATGGCTACGCAGTGGAGCAGAGTTTAGGTAAAGATACTCCAAGCGGACATTGGGAATTAGCCGGTGTACCCGTTTCTTTTGAATGGGGGTATTTTCCTGATAAGCCTCATTGTTTTCAGAAACAACTAATTGATTCATTTATTAAAAAAGCAGGCTTACCCGGGGTTTTGGGGGAAAAGCATGCTTCTGGAACAACCATACTCGATGAGTTGGGAGAGGAACACATTCGAACCGGAAAACCTATTGTATATACTTCTGCTGACAGCGTTTTTCAAATCGCTGCGCATGAGGAATCTTTCGGTTTGCAGCGCTTATATGATATTTGCGAGATTGCTCGAAATCTGGTGGATGAATATCAAATTGGCCGAGTTATTGCGAGACCTTTTATTGGCAAACCGGGGTCCTTTAAACGCACCGCTAACCGTAAAGACTATGCTACATTACCACCTGAAAAAACCTTACTGGATTTTCTAAATGATGCAGGCAGAGAGGTCATATCCATAGGAAAAATTGCTGATATCTATGCTCATCAAGGGGTAACTCAAGAAATTAAAGCAGATGGCAATATGGCTTTATTCGATGCAACTCTTGAGGCAATGAAAACTGCACCTAAAGGCAGTTTGGTTTTTACTAATTTTGTAGATTTTGATTCCTCATACGGACACAGACGCGATGTTGCTGGTTATGCCCATGCCCTGGAACAGTTTGATGCCCGATTACCCGAGTTGTCTTCTTTACTCAATCCAGACGACATTGTCATTATCGCAGCAGATCATGGCTGTGATCCTACTTTTCCTGGTTCAGATCATACCCGTGAGCATATTCCTGTTCTAGCCTATGGTCCCAGTTTGACTGGTCGCTTTATCGGGAGACGCGATAGCTTTGCAGATGTTGGACAGAGCTTGGCCGAGCATCTTGAAATACAGCCTTTATCTCACGGCATTTCATTTTTTTAACCATATTCCCATTGAATTTTTAATTATCATCCCCATGTGTAGACTTTCAGTATGACTTGAGGGTTTAATTTTGGAACAATATCGTGGGACAACAATACTATCCGTACGACGTGGTAATCAGGTTGTTATCGGTGGTGACGGTCAGGTTACCTTGGGTAACACAGTGATGAAGGGCAATGCCCGCAAAGTAAGGCGATTGTATAAAGATAAAGTGATTGCCGGATTTGCAGGAGGCACTGCTGATGCGTTTACTCTATTTGAACGCTTTGAAAGCAAACTGGAAATGCATCAAGGCCATTTGGTCAGGGCTGCAGTTGAGCTTGCTAAAGACTGGCGAACCGACAGAATGTTAAGACGGCTTGAAGCAGTACTTGCCGTAGCAGACAGTAAATCCTCTTTAATTATTACCGGTAACGGCGATGTCATAGAGCCTGAAGAAAGCTTAATCGCTATAGGCTCCGGAGGTCCTTTTGCCCAGGCAGCAGCAAAAGCATTGATGGAAAATACCAAATTGTCCGCTTTAGATATAGTGCGTAAAGCATTAACTATTGCCGGAGACATTTGTATTTATACCAATAATAATTTAACCATAGAAGAATTGAATAATGACAGCAAATAATAGTGTAGTAATGACACCTAGAGAAATCGTTCAGGAACTGGATAAACATATTATCGGCCAGGATGATGCAAAGAGAGCGGTAGCAATAGCTTTGCGAAATCGTTGGCGTCGAATGAAGATTAAGGATCCAGTTTTACGCAGTGAAATAATGCCTAAGAATATTTTAATGATTGGCCCAACTGGCGTTGGTAAAACAGAAATTGCCCGACGTCTGGCAAAATTGGCTCAAGCTCCGTTTATCAAAGTTGAAGCAACCAAATTTACTGAAGTAGGTTATGTGGGGCGTGATGTCGATTCAATTTTGCGTGATTTAACGGATATAGCGATTAAGCAAGAACGTGAATCTGCAATGAAGAAAGTGGAGCATTTGGCTGAAGATGCTGCTGAAGAGCGCATTTTGGATGTGCTCTTGCCTCCTGCCCGCGGCACATTAACACCAGGGGAAAAAGATTCTACGGCAAGACAGGTGTTTCGCAAGCAATTGAGAGAAGGTACTCTTGATGATAATGAAATTGAAATCGACATTGCTGTTGCCCCTGTTGGCATTGAAATAATGGCGCCTCCTGGTATGGAAGAAATGACCAGCCAGCTCCAGTCCATGTTTCAACAAGTCGGCAGTCATCGTACAAAAACACGTAAAATGACTATTGCCAAGGCAATGAAAATATTGCGTGAGGAAGAAGCCGCTAAACTGATTAACGAAGAAGACATCAAAGTCAAAGCAATAGAAAGTGTTGAGCAGAACGGAATTGTTTTTATTGATGAATTGGATAAAGTTGCCAAGCGTTCTGAGGGGAGTGGAGGGGATGTATCACGTGAAGGGGTTCAGCGAGATTTACTTCCATTAGTTGAAGGCACTACCGTATCAACAAAATATGGCATGGTTAAGTCAGATCATATTTTATTCATTGCATCTGGAGCATTCCATGTTGCCAAACCATCCGATCTAATTGCCGAGTTGCAAGGACGCTTGCCTATTCGGGTCGAGTTATCAGCACTAACAGTTGATGATTTTGTTCGTATTCTGACGGAGCCCAGTTCTTCATTGACTCTGCAATACGCTGCATTGATGGAAACTGAAGGTTTAACCCTAACTTTTGATGAAACCGGTATTCGCCGTATCGCTGAAGTCGCCTGGCAAGTTAATGAGCGTATGGAAAATATAGGGGCACGCCGATTGTATACTGTGATGGAGCGTTTGCTCGAGGTGGTCTCATTTGAGGCAACTGATAAATCGGGAGAATCCGTCCATGTAGATAGAGCCTATGTGGATAAAAATCTTGGCCAGTTGGTCGCAGACGAGGATTTGGCTCGTTATATTCTTTAACCTTTGGATGATGGTTAACTGCCAATAAGGATTGGAGCGTTCATGACCAGTGCTTCCGGTAAGTTAACCATTCTGAATTTTCAATTACTGCAGTTATTGATTGAAGTTGCTATTTTGAGCGCATGGCTTCAGATTTTTTAAAATTATTCATGATCCCAAAGATTTTTTGTTGTTCATCATGGCTTGTTTATGTATTATTTGTAATACGTTTTGTTTAACCAGTACAATTTATGCCTCAATTTGACCTGAATAAATTAGTTGTTTTGCATTTATATCAATATTCAAAACCTCGCGGGGAGCAAGATCCTCTGTACCGAGTTGAAAAAACTTGTGATGCTGTAAAGCTATCAACCTGTACACGAATTATTTATATTTTAACCAGTGATTCGCTCGTTTCAGAAGAACAATCTGCCGCATATAAGTCGCTTACCGATTTTCTGGGTAGACAAGATATGTATTCAGGTGGCATTAGGTTTGAACGTTTAGATGGTGATAAAGCGTATGAATTCTTATTGTATTGGATGATTGGTGGCATAAATCCTAAAAAAACTTTAAATGATCCGAGAATTCTGGGCGATGTGAGAGCTTTGTGGACAAAAATGACCACATCACCCAGTGCTAGAGCACAGAAATTAGTTGAAATTTTTTCTGTATTTTTTAAGGACCTGTTTACAGACAGTGCCAGTCTTCACAAATTATTATCCGTTAATAAGCATTTGGATCAGGCTACCTTGGTCGAAACCTTTAAGACTGCTTGTCAAAATTGCACCTGGGCTAGAGTTAATGGTTTTTTAAGTTGTCTGAGTGGTTTTACTTATCAACATTTTTTAGATAATACTTATCTAGAGCATTTAGAAATCAATCTTCGTTTAGTCAAGGATAGAATCTTGAATAAAGTTGAATTATCACCCACTGGTGCAGTTATTTCTTTTTTTCAACCTAAATATGAACCATCCGAGGAACGATTAAAAGGAATAGAGCATCGTTTGAAGACTGTTAATGAATTAATAGCCTATTTAAATGCATTGAAAGCAAGTAGTGTCGAGGTTAAGCTTTCTGCACAGGCTTTAATAAAAGATTCACAAACTTCCAAAGTTGATGATGAACTTGTGCTTTTGGATTTTGAGAGTTCAACTAAGGATGAAAATGATGATTCAACAATAAATCATAGTTTAAGCAACACCAGTTGCCAATTATAAGAATACTCAAATTGAAACTAACAGATTAAATCGATTTAGCCAGTAATTGAATTGATATCTGGATATACACTCCTGATAAATTACTGGCGACAATCAATTCAAGTTAAAAAGAACATCACAGATCACAACAAAACGTTTCTCTCCAGGATATTTTTGGTTTATTAAGCAACACTAATAATCAGCCAATAAACCAAATTAATGTATCATATCCATTGCTTACAAAATTCAGACTCAGGTTACCAAAGAATAGTTTACAGAAAAAGCCATTTAACTGTTTAGCTGGCACTTTTTTTAAATAACTCTTCCAGATTAATGTTCAGAGATTTTTGTAAATCCTCATCATTTTTTCTGAACGCGGCACGCCATTGTTCTGCCAGAGACGATTTTGAATAATCAAGTTCTAAATGAGTGGGAAGGCGGTAGGGTAACAGTTGAGTTAAATCATATAAAGTAATGTGACTCAGATCCCTGCTTAGCATGTAGTGACCGTCTGCTGTCGCATGAATCAGTTCGAGATGAATTAGGGCATTAATCATTTCATCAACGTCTACAGTAAATGGCTGACTGCTGGCATCTACCAATTCGTTAAAACTCAGACCTCGACCATTCTGTTGAGCTACCCATAACTGATGCAACCAGAGCAAGGCATGTGAGAAACCATCCAGGGATTTACCTTCTCGCCGTTGATGATGGACAGAAAATGCATAACTGATTTCTGCTCCGAGAAGAGTAATAAGCCAAACCCAGTAAACCCAGATAAAAAATATAGGAACTGTAGCAAAAGCACCATAAAGTAATTCATAAGTATTAAAACGGATCAAATAATAAGCAAAAGCCTGTTTTGCAGATTCAAATAAAATTGCTGCTACTAAACCGCCCCAAAAAGCATGCATTATATTCACTGGGCAATTGGGGACGATAATATATAAAAATGTAAAACCTATTAAGGAAAGAACTATTGGTGAGTAATGCAAAAGGATAAATGGCGGTTGGTGTTCGAGGAACATCGGCATGGAAAATAAATACGAACTGGCTGCCAGGCTCAATCCTAAAATCACTGGTGCCAATGAGATTATAGCCCAGTAAATCAAGAAAGCCGGTACACCATGACGCGATGAAGACACCCGCCAAATTTTATTTAAAGCCCGTTCAATGGTGAACATGACCAGCAAAGCAGTAATAACCAGAAAAAAAATACCCCAGATTGACAGTTTAGATACTTGAGACGCAAATTGTTGTAAATAGGATTGAACGACTTTCCCTGTAGCAGGAACAAAATTCTCAAATATGAAATTCTGAACAGGATCAGCCAAATTTTGAAAGATAGGAAAAGTAGAGAATATTGCCAGGCCTACAGACATCAATGGCACTATGGCTAGTAAGGTTGTGAACGATAAAGCTGATGCAATATAGGTACATTCATCCTGAATAAAATGTTGAATGACAAAACGCACAAAACGATCGCAAGCATAGTATCGGTAAATAAACCGTTCTTTCCAGTTTAATATTTTTTGGGAATTTTTTTTCATAGCACTTATACCATATAGCCTAATCGGTAATTTATGTAGGTTGTCTACGACTTTGTTTAATTTTAATCTTTCTTTACATACTTGTAATTAATAAACTGATGTTAAATTGATATTTATTCGTTTAATAAATAATGAATTTATAGATTATATAGGCGTCAACTACTCTTCAATGAACGCCTTATCGATTAATTTGGGGTAATTGAGGGTGGCACTGGTGAGCTAATCCAGGATGATTCAAAATTTAACAGTATTGTTACATTGTATTGAGCATTGAGTCTATTTTTTGAACTATTCTTAATTTGGGTAGCTGTAATTTTATGGGGATAAAAGATGGTAACTCAAGCAGTCATTGGCGTTGTCAGAGCTTTAAACGGAATACTTGAAAAAATCAATGCTCATGGAGAGGCACATATCGTCAAGTCGGGTGCTCCACTACATCAAGGAGATATCCTTACCTTATTAAGTGGTGAGGCATACATTCAATTTATTCAGGGCTTTCCAGAAGCGTTAGCTTTAAATAAACCCTTTCCTCTTGATGGAATTTCTCCTGCATTGAAATTTGGTGCTTTAAATGCCAATGAAGAGCTCATCCAGGAGGCAATCGCTAAAGGCATTGACCCATCACTGGTTCTTGATGTGCTTGGTGCAACTGCGGCCGGTGTTGAGGTGCTTGGATCAGGCGGCGACTCCTTTTATTTAGATCCCATGTATGGCGCAGGCCTGGTTTCCTCTGGATACAATTCCCTACCGCTATCGTTTGACAATTACAGATCACTAATGGATCCCCAAGGAGTTGTATTCAGACCGATATCAGAAACTGCCGCAGAACCAGTAATATCAGCACAATCTGATGCGGTAGTTATACCCGATATTACTATCCCTCCATCAGTAATAAATGGAATTTTTACTGGAGAGGTAACTGAATCCGGTGGTTTAAATAATTCTATCCCTGGATCACCAAAATTTTCAGCTCAAATTACGAGTGTTGATGGTTTTGTTCCCGGAGATAAAATAGGGTCATTGGGTACATTTACAATGGATTCTACTGGAAAATGGACTTACGAACTGCATGATAATAGCCCTTTGGTTGATGCACTTAAAGCCGGAGAAGTACAAGTCGTGACCTTTGATGCAGTAGCGACTGATGGCACCATACAAAAAATAACGGTTACCATTCATGGCGAAAATGATGCTCCTTATGCGCTTCCAGAGAATGGTGTTGCGCGTGAAGATACTGCAATCACGGGAAATCTATTAATCAACGATAAGGATCCAGAAGGTGATCCTATATCCATTACTACCTTTACATTGGAAGGTAATACTGTTGTATATCAAGCAGGTCAGACAGTTACGATCGATGGCAAAGGTCAATTAACTATTTTGGCTAATGGTGATTACAGTTTTACTCCATTTCCCAATTACAATGGTCCAATTCCGATAACGACTTATACTCTGTCTGATGGCACTATAGAAAACAGTACCACTTTTTCGTTGAATGTCAGTTCAGTTAATGATGCACCTGAAGGTACTGATAGCAGTATAACGACCGCGGAAGATACGCCAATTGTTCTCAATGCGGCTGATTTTGGTTTCACTGATCCTAATGATAATCCTGCAGACAGTCTTCTAGCGGTAAAGATTAGCACATTACCGCTTGAGGGTTCCCTATATTTAAACGGAGCTGCAGTTACCGCAGGACAATTGATCAGTGCCGCAGCTATTCATGCCGGTTCACTGGTATTTATTCCTGCTGCCAACATGAATGGCACCATTAACTTTACATTTCAGGTGCAGGATACCGGAGGTACCTTAAATGGAGGTGTGGATCTCGATCCAATTCCTAATACCTTGACCATCAACGTGACTCCGGTCGATGACGCCTTTAATGATGCTGCTGAAACCTTGACAGTGTCTGAAGATAGCACCTTAACCGGCAATGTACTCACTGGCACGAGCAGTGTGGATGGTCCGGTAACGGTAACCGGCTTTAATGTAGCCGGTGATACCACCAACTACAGTGCTGGCCAAACGGCTGCGATTGCGGGTGTGGGCAGCTTGCAAATTAATGGCGATGGCACGTTCAGCTTTATTCCTGTTGCCAATTACAACGGTCCAGTGCCTGAGATCACGTACACGATGACCGATGGCAGCAGTGGCGATACCTCGACTTTGACCATCAACGTGACTCCAGTGGATGATGCTTTTAGTGATGCGAATGAAGTCTTAAGTGTTGCGGAAGATACGACCTTAAACGGTAACGTGCTCACTGGTACCAGTAGTGTGGACGGTCCAGTGACGGTAACCGGTTTTAGTGTGGCAGGTGACAACACCAACTACAGCGCTGGCCAAACGGCTGCGATTGCGGGTGTGGGCAG
>NZ_AUHS01000036.1 GCF_000423305.1 Legionella moravica DSM 19234
AAGCTTTCAACATGCACTGACCGTTATACCAGTCTGTGCGCTTGTTGGCAGTGTGCTTATCTATCTGATTCATGTACGTGTGAAAAATCGAATATCCAACCACTCTCTCAATTTGGATACTCTTTCTGGAACTTAATTGAGAGAAACACGCTCTGCGGAATAAAGTCCATGGATTCGAAATGGCGAATACAGCGCCAATTAAGATTCCCTGGACTCGCTAGCCGCAAATCAGGGTTTTAAATCATTCTCTGCGATTTGCACTATATTCAATTCAATCTTCCGGGCAATCACATCAAGGTTTAATCCGTTATCGCACACCTTAAAAGGATCCTCCAACTCCTCAGAGAGAATTTCCAAACCTAATAAAACATAAACGATCATGACCATCATGGGAATGATCAAAATCCCGAAGGTCTGGACCCATCCAAAAGGGAACATTAACGAATAAAACAACAATGCCTGTTTCACAAAAAAGGCAAAAGCAGGAGGAACCCGGGTGTTTGCTATACGTTCACAGCCTCCGGACATATCAATTAAAGCAGCCAAATGCTGATCCAACTGATTGCATTGTTCCGCTCTGTCGCGAGTGCCATTGCGTAACGAGTTGATGATTCGATACATGGGCTGAGTTACCAAAAGAACAGGTTGTTGTGATTTAAACTCCGTAATACCTAACTCGCTCAACTCATCCTTTAACAATTTGGTATCATTGCGTAAATTGGCTTTGATAATGACCGGCAATTTCTTTAACAAAAGGTAAAAATCAGGATGCTGATTCAATCCAAAAAAAGTATCAAATTTTAATCCCAGGTTTCGACTGTTGTTGACAATAGATCCCCAAAGAGTACGACCTTCCCACCATCGTCCATAACTGCTGTTGACTCTAAAGCTGATAATGATGGTTAAAATAAAACTGAAAATTAAATGAAATTGCCCCAGATCATAGCCCGAAGCATTTTTAAACCAAATGCCGATCACTATGGCATAAGCCGTCAAAACCAGCATGATGGGCATCAGTTTTTTAAATACTTTTTCTTTATAAAATAAAAATAAATGCGGCACCCAAGCTAAAAGAATATGGGATTTTTTACTCATAGACTCTCCAGACGATTTCAAGAGACACTCACCAGAATTTTATTATCTGGGTAATATAATGAATAATCAATTAGTTAGCATGAGAAACAAGCACCCAAAAATACATTCAGGTGCCTGAGATTAATAATTCAACGGCTCTAATCATTTTGGTGGCACATTTTAAATTGTGCCGCGATTTTATCTTCCAGTTTTTTCATCATATTCTGAAGTTCGGTTTTTTGATCGGCGCTAAGAACAGAATATATCTGCATTTTGGTCATGATTTTCGTTTTAATCATGGAACCAATCAATTTTGCTTTTTTATCAATCAACTCATCAAGAGCAGATTGGTCGAACTTGGTGGCATTAATTTGTTGTTCGATTTGCGCATCCAAAACACTCATTTGAGTACCAAAATCCTTCATTGATGCCTGTTGTTGATCTAACATAGGTTTAATTTTAGCCTTTTGCTCATCATCCAGTTTCAACGATTGCAACATGGATTTTAAACCTTCCCCACACCCCCATGAATCTGAAAAGGAGGATTGACTCAAAACCATAGAGCAAACAAGTGCGGCCATCCATAGAAATTTTTTATACATGATGTATTCCCTAATTATTATTGAAACTCGTACTGATTATAGACGCTTTTAAAAAAATATGACTGACTGATAAAACGTTTAAAATTGAAAAATGATTTTGTTAATAAACAAACTACACTAAACTAAAATAAATTAGAAAATAAATTATTGACTTTAACGTTACGTAATCCCTTATCGTGTGCCTGGTCGATAAGAGGAGCTTAAAATGCAATACACAGTAAAAAAATTAGCTGAGCTTTCAGGAGTTAGTGCTCGCACTCTACGGTTCTATGACGAAATTGGTCTACTCAAACCCGCTTTTTATGGCGAAAATCAATATCGTTATTATGAAGAAGAACAACTGTTAATGCTGCAGCAAATATTATTTTTCCGTGAATTGGGTTTTCCTCTGAACGACATACAACGGATTATCAGTAGTGATGATTTCGATAAAATCGAGTCATTAAAAACGCATAAATCCATTCTGCAATCAAGTCTTGAACGAACAGATCAACTCATCAGGACTATTGATAAAACCATTTCACATATAAGGGGTAAATTTACCATGCGTGATAAAGAACTGTATGACGGCTTTGACCCTGCAAAGCAAAGAGAACATGAGCAATATATGCTGGATAAGGGTACGTTAACTCAAAAAGATATTGATGAAAGTTGGAACAACGTAAAACATTGGGGCAAGAATGACTGGGAACGATTTAAACAGAAAGGTGAAGATTTAAACGTGGCATTGGTCAACGCCTTAACGCATCATTTAAAACCTGAGTCCGATGAGGTACAGAAATTAATTCAAACTCATTATTCTTGGGTAAAAACTTTTTGGACCCCCAATCATGACACGTACCTTAGCTTGGGACAGACCTATCTTGAACATCCGGATTTTCGAGAGTTTTATAATCAATATCATCCTGATTTAGCTTCATTTTTAGTCAAAGCCATGAAGATTTTTGCCAGGCAAAATCTGTCTTAATAGAACGTAGAGTTCTTGGCGTCATCCCGAATGAAAAAAGGCTCTTCTGAGTGAGGTACTATGCCTCAATCAGGAGCTACTTCACTGTGTTCAGGATGACGTCATTCATTTTGTAACTGACAAAATTTAAACCATCACTTATCAATTAAATTCAGGTACATCGTTTAATTGCGGCGTATCTTTTATTGCTCGATCAGGATGTATACTCTGCCGTGCTGGTCTGAATAAAGTACCTAAATAACCCATAATGCCTCGACGAGAAGGAATTTGCAGCTCCTCAACTTCTTCGCTTTCATGCACTTCAGGAGCTGGATACAATTGATCCTGCACCATTCTGAATCCCGAGAAAATACTCTTAAGTACAATAGGTAGAATCGATAACATAAGAAGCATGGTCGTCAAATTGGTAGATTCTCCTGCCAGAGCATAGTTAGCCAGTGACTGAACAACAGCAATCAACATGACTACCCCCATGGATTGAGTAATAAATTGAGAGGCGCTTATATTCTGATTATCCATAGGTAAATCGGTACTTTGATTAATTTCATAAAATGCAATCCACAACCACATCAAATCAAAGGCAACGCTGAACCAATGCTGCTGATACATTTCCTTAACATCAGTCACTCCAACAGCATGAGCTAATTCAAAACTCATTTTTCCACTTTTAAGTGCCAAAGCCAGACTGGGTTTTTCCTGCGAATTAGCCAGAGGAGTAAATTGCTGCGTAAACAAACTATCGGGAAGATGAATATCAAATAACTCATAAAAGGATTGTTTCGATCCAAAAAGATGACGCAGTTGCTCATCGCTTATATTGGATAAGGAGTCAACACCAGGCGCAAAGGTATTGTCATCAGAATAATGAGCAATGACTACATCTGAATTTTTCATCATCATAACGTCGTTAGTACCGTCCCCATTGGCCACGACAAAGAACTGATTGTCCTTGAGGAATTGGGCTAATATACCTTTTCCTTCAGTACTCATTTCAGCAAAAATAATAACCGGCCGCTTCGCTTTCTCCCTGGCTAACAATTGCTTGAAGTGGGAAAGAACAACAGGATTGATGCCAGAATAGATGATCGTGGAATCAGCAGGAATAGCTTCTTCATCCAAAGCGTCTAGATCCAAATGCGCCACACTATCCGCACGAATTGACTGAATTTTTTTCGCAAAGGAAGGACATAAAACTCGGGCTATATTTTCCGCAGCCTTGGTCGTATCACCCGTTGCCACAAAAACAGGAACCTGAATGTCCCGGCATTGTCCGATAAATCGTTCTGCTCCTTTTTTTACCGGGTTATCAATAATGAAGGTCACATAATGCCGCATGTTTTTTATTATTTCAGGATGATTCAGAATAAACGCTTCAATGTCCTTTTTATTATCCTCATCAAATAATTGCTTTAAGCACAACAACTCCTGTTCTGAAATAGGCGTTCGAGCGATACACCAGTCTCGAGATAACACTCCCGTTCTACTTTGCATTGCTGAATAATGCTGCAATAAGGTACTGTTATTAAATGCATCTTGCTTTGGCACACCACAAAATACCAGATAATGGGCTTTACCTTCATCAACCAAAGTTAAACGTCCACCGAAAGTACGATATAAACCAAGATGAAAGGTTTCAATTTCCTTCTCTCTGCCCTCAACAGTAATGATTTTCTTAAAGTGGTTATTGCCCAGGATGGTGACCTGCAAACACTGCTCATTGTGTACTAATGACTTGAATAAGTGCAAAATTGAATGTTCTTCAGGTTCCAACTCTTTTTTGTTATTGGTAAATGCACTGGCAAACACCTCAAACGATTCCCGTTGTAAACTCTCTTCCGGAAGTAGCGGCTCTTTTGTCTCGCTTAAGAACTGCTGAACCTGTTCCGGCATCCCCATAGTCCACAGACCCAGAATGTCCATTTTAGTCGTAGTCAACGTCCCGGTTTTATCAGAAATAATCGCTACACCATTAGGAAATCGATCATGATAATAACCTCCGAGAGCATTACATAAATCCACTATTCTGAGCGCATCAATCGTTTCAAAGGGTTTATCACCCATGTTTTTATTCAGTTTTTTCATTAATCGACTGTTTACTGCATCACGTAAGAATGCCTCAGAAAAAGGAATCATGGTTTGAAATAAAGTAAACATTAAACGCAAGGATTCAGCTGGCAGAGTAGTGATGTCTCTTTGTAAAAAACCAGCCATAATGATGGATGCCAGAATTGAATGTAAAACACTTCTTTGCTTGCGTTCAGCGATGATTTGATTAATCACTGATTTTTTCTCATATCCACCGCTGAGCAATAACTCGTTCTCTGGTTTTATCTGTATGAACATATTATCATTCCCATACAGATTCAATTTATCACCAACCAATACACCAGCCTGCTTTCCATCATGAATGGCATGTAAATCAACTTTACTGAATTTACTGGTAAAATCGGGTTTGGATAAATGCTCTATCCAGACGTCTTCCCCGTTCTGAGCCCTCAGATTGACACTGAATTTTCTTTGCTCCGGAATTTCTAAAAAATGCCCTTCCTGGTTTCTTTGTAATGCAATAAGTTCTCCAGACAAAGGCACTGAGGACAAATCAACGCGCTCATCACAGTAAACCAAATCGCCCGTTCTCAAACGAAATCTTGGTATTTCAACAAATACAGCTCCATGAGAAGTAAATCGGAGTACCTTGTGGACAGTATTATTGTAGTCGTAATCCTGTTTGAGTTTTTTTTGCTGATCAAGCAATTTTCGAATCGTTGCAGGAGTTAAGTCGGCTAATAACGCAGGAAGATTTCTGAATTTCTGAACAATACGCTCCGCATTGAGAATATTATGTGAAATTAATCCTAACTGAAACAGACGAGAGCTGGACATCAATTCAGAGACCAGAAAATGATTTATCTGAAAATAAAGATTGGACAATGGGGTTAATCCACTGCTTATCACTGCAGTATCAGATCGCTGTGCCCCTTGACCGTATTGGTACCTGACCAATACCTCCTGCAGCTTTTGTGTCAGAAAAGCAATACTGCTTGGTACGACCAGAGCGCTGGTAACTAAACTGGCAACAAAAGCATAGCCCTCTGATAAAGAATCACCTATCATCATTCGGGTGCCGCTGAAAATCGAGCTGTACAGATAGGTAATTGCTACCACTTCACTAGCGACAGCAGCAGAAAGTCCTGCTGTTGTTTTAAATTCAGTTTCCGTAATACGTTGCATCGCGCAATAACCTAATATTGCCGCACCAAAAAAGAATTTGTAAATAAAATCATATTCAGGAACACCGGTTTGAAATTCACTGACTCCTCCCATGACGTATTCACCGATGACTAGAGCAGCTCCTGATGAAATTACAGGCCATATGTATTTTTTGAAACTGGTGAAATCCATTGAATCTAATGAAAAAGTCAGTGCCAGAGTTTTGTAAAGCTCTGATGCCCGGGTCGTAATAAAATTACCTATCCCTTGAATTGAGCTTCTTAGATAATACGTTCTATCAGCCTCAGCATTCAGAATAAAGCGACTCGCAAGTGCACGACTGTGCGTAGCATTAGGTGGTGATGCCCTCTTTGGCCCTTTTTCGATCAGTTTGTCATGATACATATCTTTAGTCCTTTATTTGATCGCCAATCTATTTATTTGGTATTTAGCTTCTTTCAAGCTCAGATTGATTAATAACTTATTCTGTGTACAAGGTTCAAGATGTATTGCAAAATAATCATATAATTTCTAATTCATTCATTAGCCAACACAACGCTCTTTACTTTTCCCTGAGTGAGGAATACGATTTTTACACACGACCCTACACTTTAGGTCAATGATGTGACAAAAAAAGGAACTCTATGATAGTCTTTTTATTTGGTTTACCCGGAGTAGGGAAAACCTACATTGGTCAACTCATGGAACAAGAGTCTGGGGCATGTTATTGGGATGGCGACGAGGCTTTAACTGACGAAATGAAACGGGCAGTCCGCGAGGAACAACCCTTCACACGTGAAATGACAGCCCAACTAAGCACAACAATCGCTAATAAAATAAAAGAACTCAAGAAAAACAACCCATTGATTATTGTATCTCAGGCCATGCTACGTGAATCCGACAGACAATGGTTCCTTGCCGAATTCGAGGATCTCCATTTTATTTATGTGCGCTGCGAACAGAAACAAACCAGTATGAGAATTGCAAAACGTGATGATTTCGTTACCGTGTCGTATTTTGAAAAGCTGATTCATGCTTTCGAACCCCATCGTAAAGACGCAGAATCCTATCCAACCATTGATAATTATAAAAAGACCGATGAGGAACTCATCACCGCGTTTAATCAATTAATAAGCATCCCAGCCAAGTTTGGATGGCAGCTGGAGTTCTTTGCCGATGGAATAGAACAAAAAAGGGAATTAATACATCCTGAGGTTTCTGCAGTAAATAAAGCGTAATTACTTAATAAAATAAACCAAGCAACTCATAACAAAACAATTCAGGCTCTAAAGAAGCATGAGGATAATGACATGATTTCATTGAGTGATTTCACCCAAATACAGTTTATTAGCGCAATGACACTGGCCATTATTTACAGTTCTTTGTTACTCCTTGAATACAAAAAGCCCCTAAGAAAACCAGTCAGACGATTAATGGATCGCTGGATTGTTAACTTTGCCTTCACCATTCTGGTTTATTTTAGTGCCAAAATATTTATTGTCCCAGTAGTGCAATTCACAATCAACCTCACCCTCTCTCATGACTTTGGGTTGTTGTCTTTGTTCCCCTCCAACACCCTGATCCAATTTTTATTAGGGTTTATGTTAATGGATTTAACTTTTTATTATTGGCATAGACTCAATCATGAAATCCCCTTGTTATGGCGATTTCATAATGTTCATCATGCCGATCCGGATTTGGATGTAACCACATCCATGCGCTTTCATGTGGTTGAAATTGCCTACTCCAGTGCATTCAGATTAGTTCAGTTAACCTTTATTGGCATCGATCCTCTGACATTCCTATGTTATGAATTTATTTTTCAAGCCAGCACCTATTTTCAACACAGCAATACACGCCTTCCTTTAGGATTCGAGCAAGTACTGAATAAAGTGATTGTCACGCCAAGAATGCATGGCATCCATCATTCAAACTATATGGACGAAACAAACCGTAATTATGGGGTGGTATTTTCTTTTTGGGACAGACTGCATAAAACTATAAAACTGAATGTGTTTCAGAATTCGATCACCATCGGGGTTCCTGCTTACCTGCAGAAAAAGGACAATAAAATCATTAACTTGTTGCTCATGCCTTTTATTGCTCAACGTTCTTACTGGCGTTTAACTAATAAATCCTATCTAAACCGTCCCGCTGAGCAGTTAAATAAAAATACGGGGCAACTATCAGAATGAATTAAAATCCAATCATGGCTACCCAATATCCATTCAAATCGTCAGGCTTCTTAACATCAAAGCAGCCAGCCTATTCTTTGTCGCGCTGATGAAATAAATAATACAATCCAGGTAAGACCAACAAAGTCAGACAAGTCGAAGAGATAATGCCTCCAATGACTACAGTTGCCAGAGGTCTTTGAACTTCGGCTCCCGTTCCAGTCGCTAAAGCCATAGGAACAAAACCCAGAGAAGCCACCAGGGCAGTCATCAGTACGGGACGTAATCGGGAGATTGATCCCTGCAGAATTGCCGTCTCCAAACCAAGATGCTTCTGTTCACGTAATTTAGTAATAAACGTTATCATGACCTGACCATTTAATACCGCCACCCCGGACAAAGCAATAAAACCAACCCCGGCTGAAATAGATAACGGAATCCCTCGTAATAACAAGGCAAACACTCCTCCGGTTAGCGCCATTGGAATACCGGAATAAACCAGCAAAGCATCCCGTGCACTGCCAAAGCTCATAAAAAGCAAAAAGTAGATGACCAGCAAAGTGACCGGGATTACCAGAGCCAATCGTTGTGATGCTGATTCCATCTGCTCAAACTGACCGCCCCAGGCTATCCAATACCCACTTGGTATCTTGACGTTCTGTTCCACACTCAATTGTGCTTCATTAACAAAAGAACTTAAATCCCGATCTCGCACATTAACGCTCACAACCACACGCCGTTTTCCATTTTCACGGCTGATTTGATTGGGACCCTCACTGCGTATTAACGCCGCTACTTCGCTAAGTGGAATAAAATGCCGCTCTCCATCCTTGGCAAGAGGTAAGGGGATGAGTATTCTGCGCAGCACCTGGGGATCCGTTCGTAATTGTTCGGGAAGACGCACCACTAAATCAAATCGCTTGTCCCCCTCAAACAGTTCGCCACCTTTTTTACCACCAATCGCGATGGCAATAGCATCCTGCACGTCAGCAATTTGCAATCCGTATCGCGATAACGCATTTCGATTGATCGCCACGGTAAAAAGTGGCAATCCATCCACTTGTTCCACTTTAATATCCGCAGAACCCGGTATTTTTTTTAATTGCTCGCTAATAGACTCGGCAATCGCCGTTAAAGTGCTCATGTTATCGCCAAAAATCTTTACTGCAACATCACTGCGCACACCGGAAATCAACTCATTAAAACGCATTTGGATGGGTTGGGTAAACTCATAATTATTGCCAGGTATTGCCTTCACGCCCTGTTCAATTTCCTGCACCAGTTGTTGCTTGCTTTTTTTAGGATTAGGCCATTGACTCCGAGGTTTCATAATAATAAAGGTATCTGCAACATTGGGGGGCATAGGATCAGTAGCAATTTCAGCTGTTCCTATTTTAGAGAATACACGCTCTACCTCCGGGAACTGACTGATCTGTTCCTCAACGAGATGTTGCATGGTAATGGCTTGCTCCAATCCGGTTCCTGGAATACGCATGGCATGCATGGCAATATCCCCTTCATCCAGGCTGGGAATAAACTCACCTCCTAAATGAAAGGTCAGCATCAGACTCACGACCACCAGAATCAGTGCTGAAATCAGTACCTTAACTCGCTCACGGATACAGACAGCTAATATTGTCTCATATCCTTTTGTTAAATAATGTACCAAAATGTTGTCTTTTTCCTGAACCCTGCCCCTGAGAAAAATCGCAATAGCTGCCGGCACAAAAGTAAGGGCAAACACCATGGAGGCCAACAGTGCGATAATCACCGTTTCCGCCATAGGCAAAAACATTTTCCCCTCAACACCAGTCAAGGTAAGAATAGGCAAGTACACTACAGTAATGATGAACACACCAAAAATACTGGGGCGAATGACTTCAGTGGTCGCCTCAGCAATCACCTGCAGACGTTCTTCCAAATTAAGAGCGCGTTGAAGCTCTTGCTGAGCATGACCTAAATGCTTGATGCAATTCTCAACAATGATCACCGCTCCATCAACGATTAAACCAAAATCAAGAGCGCCAAGACTCATTAAATTGGCACTGATCTTATTACTGACCATTCCGCTAATGGTTAATAGCATGGATAAAGGAATAACCATCGCTGTGATCAAAGCAGCTCTTATATTACCGAGAAAAAGAAATAAAACGATGCACACCAGCAAAGCACCTTCAAGTAAATTATTTTTTACTGTGTTAATCGTCGCGTTGACCAGTGTTGTGCGATTATAAACAGGCAGGGCCTCGACTCCATCAGGTAAAGAGGTATTAATCAATGTCAATTGCTTTGCCACACGCTGGGCTACAGTCCTGCTGTTTTCCCCCATCAGCATAAAGACGGTACCAAGAACCACTTCTTTAGCATTTTGTGTTGCAGCACCGGTTCGCAATTCCCTACCCGGTTTTACCTCAGCCACATCAAGTATACGAACGGGAGTGCCTTCGAAACTCGCAATCACTATATTATTTATATCATCCAGATTTTGAACTTGACCGGGTACTCGAATAAGGTATTGCTCCCCATTTCGCTCAATATACCCTGCACCTATATTGGCATTGTTACGCTCCAAAGCAGTAATCACCTCTTTGAAGCCAAGATGATAACGCACCAGCTTTCCTGGATCAGGGGTAATATGAATTTGCTTTGTATATCCACCAACCGTATTGACCTCAGCAACACCGGGAACGTTTCTTAGTTGCGGTTTAATGATCCAGTCCTGGATAGTGCGCAGCTCAGTAGAACTGAATTGTTTACTGGCTGGAGTCCCTGGTTTGTTATTCACGGTATACATGAATATTTCACCCAATCCGGTAGAAATAGGACCTAATTTGGTTTCTGCTTCAGGAGGTAACTTGTTTTTAACTTCCTGAAGTCGTTCATTGATCAGCTGGCGGGCAAAATATATATTAGTACCCTCCTTAAAAACTACCGTGACTTGTGAGAGACCATAACGGGATAAAGAACGGGTGTAGTCAAGATTCGGGATACCGCTCATGGCAATTTCAATCGGAAAAGTAATCCGCTGTTCCACTTCCAGTGGAGTATACCCTATAGCTTCTGTATTGATTTGAACTTGAACGTTGGTAATATCAGGAACAGCATCAATTGGAAGTTGCTGAAAATTATAAACCCCAAGTCCGGCAATAATCAGAGTAAACAACAAAACCAACCATCGGTGCTTCAGGGAAAAATGTATGATGCGTTCAAGCATTCTGGCTCCTTAATGATCGTGGACAGCGCCTTCTTTTCCAATTTCCGCCTTGAGGAAGAAACTGTTGTCACTGACATAGTATTGTCCTGGTTCAAGACCCGACTTTATTTCTACCCATTGATCATCTTCCTCACCAAGAACTACAGGTGTCGCTTCAAAAAAATCACCTTGCTGAACAAAAACCACATCTTTATCCTGCATTCGTTGTAATGCCGTATGAGGCACGGCAACCGGAACTGTTTTTTTCTCAATCGTAATAACTGCATTAACATACATTCCCGGTAACCAGCTACGCTCTGTGTTAGGCAATATGGCTCTGGCCAGTATCGTTTGACTGTCTTCAATGCCTAAAGGAGAAATATAATTAATAATGCTTTGAGATTGTGGTTTTCCTTCATCGCCGGTAACCAGCACGTTCATTCCTTGTTTGACCAAAGGGGCATCTTTTCGGTAGAGGGTTAGATCTGCCCATACATTGGCCAAATTAGCAATGTCATAAATGGGCTTGTCCCCCTTGGCTAACTCACCCGTAGTAGCATATTTTTGCACGACCGTACCTGAAATTGGGGCAAGAATGGAGTAATTTTGTAAACTTTCATTACTTTCAATGATCACCAATACTTCACCTTTAGTGACTTCATCACCCAGATTTTTGGTAAGCGATTTAATAATACCTGAATAACGAGGATATACAGGTGCCATGGTGTCGCGATTAGGCGTTATTTTGCCAACCACCTTTAATTGTTTTTCCAGGGTGACACTTGCTGCCTGTGCGATTTTAATTTTTGCGGCCTTAAGCAGGGCAGGAACAATTTTGACACGTCCTTCATAACTGGAGTAATTCCAACTGTATTTCTTGCCCTGATAATTTAAAACGATGGTTACATCAAATGAATGAGGCTCCCGGATAGTTTGTTCGCTTTGCAAGAAATCATTAATCGGCTTAAAGGTAACGATTTCCACTTGATGATTAAAGCGTTTCAGTTGAACTTCCAATTGACTCTGCTCTGGAGAAACAAGCACACCATTTTGATAAATATAGGCACGAAAATGCGGTGACATAGCTTGTTCAAAAAGGCTTAATTCCAATGCAACGGAATCCTGTTCCAATAGACGGCCTCCGTGCTCCCCTTTAACCGCATCCGAAGCCTGATGCCCAGCGTCATCAGCCCATATGGGACTACAAACCAGACTCAATAATAGAATGACCCATTTAATCCATTGCATTTTACATGATGATACGTTCAAGTGTTCTCCTTAATAACTATCAAGGCCTAAAAGGCCGACTATAGTCAATAACGCTTTATGATAATCTGCATGAGCCTGTTGGTAATGGCGTTCTTCATCAAACAAGGCATTCAATGCCGTACTTAACTCGATATAAGTGTAGCGTCCCATTTGATATCCTTCCTTGGCTACCTGCAGGGATTTGCGTGCCAAGGGCAACAGTGACTCAGTCACCAGATTGACTTCAAAAAGTCCTTGTTCTGCCCGCAAATAGGCCGTATACACGTTTTGTCTTAATTCAAGTTGGGCTCCCTTCAGATCATGGAGGGCTTGAGTAAATTCTGCTTCCGCAGAATAAATTTTACCCTGATTCCGGTTATGAATGGGTACTTGGGAGGATGCTGAAAAAACCGCGGCATTACTCCCGTCATCTGAAAAATGGCGTCCCCCCAATTGAATATTTAAATCAGGCCATATATCTTTTTTAACAGAGAGAATCGCTGCACGTTTTGCTTTAACAAGAAGATGTTTTTCAATTAACTGAGGACTTTGCGGCAATTTTTTATCCAGTTGCGGCCATGTCCAATGAGTATGTTGTAATCCTTCATCCGTCAATTTTTTATCGACCCGTAACTCGCTTCCTAAATACCTGGCTAAACGGGCACGTTGCATTAATGCATCTCGACCTGCTTTCATTTTTTGAATACGTGCTTCCCCCAAACGAACCTCCGCCAGACGTAAATCAAGCACAGCTCCTGCACCTGCTTCAACACGTCGCTGAATGGCCGAGACAATATCAGCATTCACCTGAACTAATTTTTTGGTAACCAAATGCCATTGATCCGCATATAAAGCATCAATGTAGGCATTTCCTACCGCGTTAAAAAGTTGAAATTTATTGAGTTTGATGCGTGCCAGTGAAGCCAGGTAATCGGCATAAGTTAATTTTTGTAAGTACTTTAAACGATGCCCTAATGGAATAGGCTGAGTGACGGATATGGTTGTCTCGGCGGACTCATAACCGGAGTACTGGCCTGACCCGCCCATATTTTCAGATGTAAAAGTTAATTGAGGATTAGGATACAATTTACTCTGAAGAAACCGCCCTTTCATTGCATTGGCATTATCCATCTCGGCTTGTAATTCAGGGTTATTTTGATAAGCAAGAGTTAAGGCTTGTTTAAAAGTCAGAGTGGTATTCGCGTGAATACTCTGAACCATCAGACTGAATAAAATCATCATGACATATAATAAAATGCGCATTCCCTGTCCTATAACCGTAACCCATTAAATCAAATAACAACCTAATTCAGAATTTGAGACCTTAGTTAGCTAAAATATATAGTTTCATATTATCATCCGGTTGCCTATCCCCAAAAAGCCAATATCACCGTCTTATACCATTAAATTGTGGTTAATCCTGAACCCAATTTATGGTATCGTATGCAACTCACAGCAAGCTCCAATAAAATGACTGGCAAATAACGTGTTAAAAAACCTGTTTCATATAAAAAATTGGCAATCAAAATATCATTGGAAAATAGTATTAGCCTCCCTGTTCGTCACGTGCATCCTTTTTTTTATTGGCAGACAATTCATTCATTCCGCAAAACAAACACAGACGCCACCAAATAAACTGGTTGAAGTTGAAACCGTCACCGCACAAAAACTGCAACACAGCATACGTCTTTTAGGCACCCTGCACCCCAAGCATACTACAGTATTAGTTTCCAAAGGGAACGGGATGCTGGATGAACTAATCCCTACCGGCCAAAAGGTAAAAAAAGGGACATTAATCGCCAAAATTGATAACCCCGAAGTTGAAAAGAATTTAAACCTGTCAATCAGCACCGAAGCCTTGGCTAAAACGCAATTTGATCGATTTAAACCTTTACTGAAGACTAAATTTGTCAGCCCAAAGGAAGTCGAAGAGAAAAAACAGGCCTGGCTGGATGCTCAAAAAGAATTATCAAAAGCCAAAATTGAACTGGATAACCTGCGTTTCTATGCACCTTTCGATGGGATCATAGGAGCCTATAAAAAACGGGAAGGATCGGAAGTCACTATTGGGGAAGCTGTCGTTTCCATTTATGATCCCAGTTCCCTGGTTGTCGATTTTGATATCCCCTGCAGCAATCTGACTGAAATCCATGAAGGACAACCAGTACGGATTCTTGGCAAAGAATACCCTTTATCTCACTTCCAAAAAATGATTGATGAAACCACGCACATGTGTCCTGCTGACGTTGATATTCAGTGTGATAATTGCCTCGTTGGTGCAACAATCAACGTTGACTTGATTGTTGCAGAAAAAAGCAACACCATTGTCATCCCAACTCAAGCCCTGTTTCTCAGAAAAAGCCAACCCTTCGTCTACATAGTAGAAAATGATAAAGTGGTTCTGTTGCCTGTAAAAACAGGTCTGCAACAAGAAAACAGTATTGAAATTACTGAGGGATTAAAAACAGGGCAACAACTGATCATTAAAGGACACGATCGACTCTATCCTGAAATGATGGTAGAGATCCATCAACCCTCCTCTGAAGTACGCCACGGCTAATAACCTATGAAATTAACCGACTATTTCATTAAGCATCCCGTTTCTGCAATCATCCTGAACAGTATGATGGTTATTATGGGGTTATTGTGTTTATACAATTTATCCATCAGAGAATATCCTGATATCAGTTTTCCAACAATTACTGTTTATGCTTCCTATCCTAACGCCAGTCCTGACTTGATTGAAAGTTCTGTAACCAACATCCTTGAAGACCGATTGGCAGGAATTGAAGGCCTGGAAACGATCACCTCAGAATCCAATGCGGGAAGTGCCCAGATTACATTGCTGTTTCGTGCAGGAACTTCCATGGACAGAGCTTTGAGTGCTACTCAGGATGCTGTAGGGTTAGCAAAATCACTTTTACCCTCTGAAGTAAAACCTCCTTATGTACAACGTCAAAGAAAATCCACAGGATTACCCTTTATTGGCATTTCATTAGAATCCTCAACGCGCGGATTCGGCGAGTTAACGCATTACGCAAATCTCAATCTCAAAAATGCGTTCCGAAGCGTACCAGGCGTCGCATCAGTAGAAGTCTGGGGACAACCCTATACCTACACCATCAGTCTGGAACCGGATAAACTGTATTCCTTTGGAGTTAATGTTGATGAAGTCGTCCGTTCACTAGCCAATAGCCGCATTTCACTTCCAGCAGGAAATTACCAAAATAAAATTCCCAGTACCCTGCAGTCAGAACCCAAAAGTAAGGAAGAATACGAAAATCTGTTAATAAAAACGACGAATAAAAATCCCATATTTTTAAAATCCGTTGCCAAGGTAGCACTTGAAACAGATACGAGCCAGGTGCGGATTCGAGTAAATGGCCATACTGGCCTGGTACTGTCCATCAACAGAGCGAATGACGCCAACCCAATTGAAGTTTCCAGGAGCATTCGCCAACAGCTTAAAGAATTACAACAGGGTCTACCTAATGATCTGAAAGCAGATGTCATCATTGATCAATCGGATTTTATTAATGCCTCAATAAAAAATATCCGCTCGTCAATCACCGAAGCAATACTACTGGTACTGATCATTGTCTTTTTATTTTTACGCAATATACGTGCGACGATCATCCCTTTAGTGACCATCCCAATTTCGCTACTGGGTTCATTACTGTTTCTCAAAATATTTGGCTTCTCCATTAATCTGATGACTTTATTGGCCATGGTGCTGGCGATTGGTTTGGTAGTTGATGATGCCATTATCGTTTTGGAAAATATCTGGCGTCATATTGAAAAAGGATTATCCCCTTTTGAAGCAGCCCTAAAAGGAGCAAAAGAAATCGGGTTTGCAATCGTTGCAATGACCTGCACTTTGGCAAGTGTGTATCTGCCTATTGCCTTTATTCAAGGAATGTTGGGGCAACTGTTCATTGAATTTGCAGTGGCTCTTGCTGGCAGCGTCATTATCTCAGGGATCGTTGCACTTACCCTGTCACCCCTGATGTGTGCCCGTTTATTAAAAAGCGACGCCAAAAACTGGTTTCCCCAGGTGGACTATGCACTGGAATATCTGGCTCATAATTATGCAAAAGCACTTGACTTCGTTTTTAATCATCAGAAAATCACATGCTTCGCAGCACTATTCTCTATTCTTGCAAGCATTGGTTTGTACCAGGTGATTACTCATGAAACCGCTCCCAAAGAAGATCGAGGGCTGATTGGTGTTTATACTGCCCCCGTATCCGGAGAGGATATCGATGAACTGGATAAGAAAATAATCGACATAGAAAAAACCTTGGGTAAAGTACCGGAATCGGATAAAAAACTGACCTTTATCGGTGACTGGGGAGCCAGCGTAGTCCTTCCACTAAAATCTCATTCACAAAGGAAACGTTCTGCAACTCAAATTATTGATGAATTAAAACCTTCGTTTAACCGATTTCCCTCTATCGATCCTCATGTATGGAGCTGGGATACTGGTTTACCCGGAATTGATAACGCAGGAAGCGGGACGGAATTGACTCTGGTTATTTCAAGTCCGGACAGCTACAGAGAGCTTTTTAACCATATTGAACAGCTCAAAGCAACATTAGATGCCAGCAAAAAATTTGAATCAACCCGTTTTGATCTTCGCCTGGATACCATGGGCTACTCTATTGAACTGGATCACAATCAAATCGCCAGACTGGGACTCACACCCAATCAGGTTGCCAAAACAATAGAAGTCTTTTTTAGTGGAGATAAATCACTAAATTTTGAACATAATGGAGTGCTTTATAATGTGTCGATTAAAGGCAGCACCTCTCCATGGACGCTTAATGAACTCTATCTGACTACTAATGAAGGGAAACGGGTTTCCCTGGGAGCTATTACTCAAATGAAGCCTAGAGCGCAACCAGCCACTCTGGATCATTATCAACAAATGCGCTCAACTACCCTGCATGTGCAATTACATAAAAAAGACTCTATAGCAAAGAGTATTGATCTCGTTTGGACAACAGCCAGGGAACAATTACCGCAACATTATAAGCTCACATGGACAGGATCAGCCAAAACTTTTTTTGAGTCATCTAATGCGATGCTGTTTTTATTGTTATTATCCCTGGCATTTATTTACGCCATATTATCGACTCAATTCCAAAACTTCATCGACCCCTTGATTATTCTGTTTACAGTTCCATTAGCCTGTTCAGGGGCTTTGCTGTGCACCTATCTATTAGGTCAATCAATCAATATATACACCCAGGTGGGCTTGATTACCTTAATCGGATTAATCAGTAAACACGGTATTTTAATGGTGGAATTTGCTAATAAGTTACATCAGGAAGGTAATTCATTTGCAGAATCCATTCAAAAAGCAGCGATTTTGCGATTAAGACCCATCTTAATGACTACTGGAGCTATGGTTTTTGGTGCTATTCCTCTGGTTTTATCTCATGACGCCGGCTCAGAATCACGCCATGCGATCGGAGCCGTTTTAATCGGTGGTTTATGTCTTGGCACCCTGTTTACTCTTTTTGTATTGCCTGCAGTGTATACCCTGATTAAAACCATTCCAGCAAAATCGCGTTAACAAGCATACAGGGAACTTAATCGAGATGATTAAGGTGTGATGATGAAATAATTCGGGTCAAATTGGTAGCAAGTCCAGTACAACATAGACCCTTTAATTTCGGCAGTTATGATTTTCTTGTTTAATGCTCGAAGCTCAGGTTGCTCTGCGAGATAACACACATGTTTTACATTATCTAAAATGACAAAATTACCCTCGGAGCTGGTCTGATAAGAGTCTGGAACTATATAAATAGTTCCAGGATTCTCCAGATACACAGGATTCCCTCTAACAGGTAATTTATGAGATTGAGTAGAGTTATTGGCAAAAGCTGACAGACTGCATAACATGAGCATTAAGTTCAAACCAAGATACATGCTTCCCTTCATGACTCAACCTCCCTTAATCCCTGGATGCATCATGGGAAATACGTCAGGACGACCTAATGAGCCTGATGAACCCTGATACAATCCAAGATCACAGCACACGTCTCACTTGAGTTTCCTAAAAGGAATAATCCCATAAGCGCCATTATTGATTATGAATAAAGAGTAGACTTAAAGTTACATTTTAGCAAAAGAATTCTCTGTACATGACAAAAAACCTGTCTTGCCCGCGCAGGTATGACTACTTACAAGACAAAAAAAATCTGTCTTGCCCACGCAGGCATGACTCCTTACAAGACCAAAAAAATCTGTCTTGCCCACGCAGGCATGACTCCTTACAAGACCAAAAAAATCTGTCTTGCCAGCGCGGGCATGACTGCGTACAGAACAAAAAAAACTGTCTTGCCCGCGAAGGCGGGCAACCATTTAGCAATTGGCACTACAGTACATGGATATAACTCGCTGACATACACTAAAAATCATCTCATCTCGAACGCCCAAAGGAGTTGATAAGGAGTGTATCAGCGAATTGAAAGAGGAGTTTAAACATGGAAAACAATAACCCCCACTGGCTCTTTGGCATCGGTTTATATTGATAAATGGTTGCCCGCCTACGCGGGCATGACAGCATACAGAACAAAAAAAATCTGTCTTGCCCGCGAAGGCGGGCAACCATTTAGCAATTGGCACTACAGTACATGGAAATAAATCGTTGACATACACTAAAAATCATCTCATCTCGAACGCCCAAAAGAGGTGATAAGGAGTGTATTAGCGAATTGAAAGAGGAGTTTAAACATGAAAAACAATAACCCCCACTGGCTCTTTGGCATCGGTTTATTTTGATGAATGGTTGCCCGCCTACGCGGGCATGACTCCTTACAGGACAAAAAAATCTGTCTTGCCCACGCGGGCAAGATAGGTTTTTTATCATGTACAGAGAAAAGAATTACATTGATCTTATTAGTGCAATAAAATCATCCTTCATTTTGTAAAGGAGGCAATTGGTTTTAATCTTCTCTATATAGCCCAAAAGCTCCAGGCGATTCACGACACAAAGAACCTCATCCGTTAGATCGTATCTCAAACGAGGAATCTGAGTATTCAATATAGCCAGCGGATCCACAACAAAAAATTCCCTTATGTTTTGATGTTCCGGATTATTTATGTCCTTTTTTATCTGACTTATAAACTGAGGGTAATCCTGACTCAGTTGCTCCCATTCCAATTGTTTATTTTTATCGTCTTCAACATGTTGTCTTTTAACAATCATGTTTTGCAGTAGGTATTTTCCTGCTATGCCAGCAAGACAACCCATAAATAAACCCGTTACAAATGACAAATCCATAGTGATGATTTAACCGTACAAAATCATCATTATATCAGGCAAAAATAGAACAGTCTGCATTAAAATAGAATTCAGCAGGGATTGATTGGTACTTTATCAGTCTCTTGCTTAAATAAACAGGAACTCATCGGACCCATTTTAAAAACTGGTCTCGAATCCGCTATAGCCAAAGCTTAAGAGTATCAGGAAGATTCATTTTGATTGGGTGTCAAGTTCGTTGCGCTTCAATCAAATACATTCTGGATTCATATTACTTGAAAAAGCAATCTTGATAGGGATAAGAACACTCAAGTATTTTTCTTGATCTCCACGAATAGCGCTTATTTTATGTGCTAAATTTAAAGTATCCTTTGTTGAGGAGCGTGCATCATGTCAAAAAATTTTCTACGGATCCTACTAGGGCTGATCTTAGTGCCATTTCAATCGGTATTCGCTTCCCAGTTGGAAGATCAGGAACTCTGTGTCCAACAAACGGTACAAGCCTGCATGGCACAATGTGAAAAATCGAATGATCTTGCCTGTTCCGATGCATGTCAGCAAAATGCTGAAAATCAATGTATTGAAGCAGGGGAATAATAAAGGCATCCAGCCTATTGCAGAACAGATTCGGATCGCATAAGTTATTAGAGATTTATTTTTCCTTGGTAAAAAACTAAAACCGACTTTGGAATGATCACCCCCCCTGTTTTATTCTAAAATTTCAACTGAATAACACTAAAACATTGCTTGCTTTGTTTAAACGACTTGGATATGATTTATATCGTAATTGTTGAAATATTGGCACTATAGTGTTAAAATTGCACAATTATAAAGGGGATGTCTCTATAAAATACTAGCAATGAAATGAGGATCTTTTCATGTCGTCAAATGAATCCGCAGCAATAGTATCACCTATATCAGAAAACAAAGTTTCAGAGTGGAGAAAACAAGATACGGTTTGGATGTTAAGTCTTTACGGTACAGCGATTGGCGCAGGAACACTCTTTCTGCCTATAGATGCAGGACTTAATGGGATTGTACCTCTAATTATTATGGCCTTGCTGGCATTCCCAATGACCTACTACTCGCACCGTGCCTTATGCCGCTTTGTACTATCCGGATCATCACCACACAATGACATCACTGAGGTAGTAGAGGAGCACTTCGGTACCTTTGCAGGCCGAATGTTAACCGCGTTATATTTCTTTGCCATTTACCCTATTTTATTAATGTACAGTGTGGCAATAACGAACACGACAGAAAGCTTCATAGTGAATCAGTTGGGACTCAATGCTCCACCAAGAGCACTTCTGGCTATCATACTTATACTGGCCTTAATGGGTATAGTACGTTTCGGTCAGGAAATCATTGTAAAATCAATGTCATTAATGGTGTATCCTTTCGCAACCATCTTACTGCTCCTGTCACTTTATTTAATTCCCAATTGGAACAATGCCATATTACAACAAAGCAACTCTTTGCAGGCTAATGGCGGGCATGGTTTGTTAATGACCTTATGGCTGATCATTCCCGTCATGGTGTTTTCTTTTAATCATTCCCCCATAATCTCTTCCTTTGCTGTCAGTCAAAAGCAGCAAT
Source organism: Legionella moravica DSM 19234 (assembly GCF_000423305.1). Classification (GTDB taxonomy): domain Bacteria; phylum Pseudomonadota; class Gammaproteobacteria; order Legionellales; family Legionellaceae; genus Legionella; species Legionella moravica. The sequence goes on from NZ_AUHS01000036.1 coordinate 21,338, forward strand.
ACGGTAATCAGGCAGACAAACAAAGCTCATTAATTATGAAATACAGCCATTTACTCATGGTTTTTTCAGTCATGTTCTTTGTATTTAGTTGTGTTTTTAGTCTGTCACCTCAGGATTTAATGCAGGCAAAACAGCAAAACATCTCGATTTTGTCTTATCTGGCCAATCATTTTAATACTCCCATCATTGCATACATAGCCCCGGTTATTGCGTTTATTGCGATTTCAAAATCATTTCTTGGTCACTATCTTGGTGCAAAAGAAGGCATGAGCAGCATTGTCGTAAAAACCTTGAAATCGTCTGGAAAAACGATCAGTAAAAGCGCGTTGCAACGAGTCATTGAAGTATTCATGATACTGACCTGCTGGATCGTCGCTACAATTAATCCTAATATTCTGAAAATGATAGAGACATTGGGAGGACCGGTCATTGCAGTTCTGCTGTTCATCATGCCAATGTATGCCATTGCCCGAGTTCCTGCGATGAAAAAATACAGTAATCAAATCAGTAATGTATTTATAACCATCATGGGGTTTATCTCCATCTCCGCAATCATTTATGGACTTATTTAGGATGAGTTGACTTCCGGGATAACTGGATGACACCTTAAACACAATGCATGTAGTTCCCGCGTAAGCGCACAAGTGCCAGGGGAAATTGAGCCTCTTTCGATCAAATCTCCTCTCCACCGCACGTAGCTCGGAGGAGAGGGTTGAGGAACACACGATTTACGTAATCTTCAACCCTGAATGCACAACTTCTGAAGGCTGCTCAGTTGCAGGAGCGTTACAAAAGAAAGAAAAGCAATTAAACCCATTAGGCTTAAATCGCTTTAACTCATGATCAATGATGCTGTTCAGTTCACCTTGAGTACTGGTCCACCCAAATAACCCTCTGATTTGTCGGATGATCCATAATCTGCTTCGTAACTGACGAATGTATTGCAGTCCCGCACACTCCAATTGCGGTGAACGCCCATTTATATCTTTTTTTAACTGAGTCAGTATTTGTTTAAACTCAGGGTTTGCTCTATTTTCTTTCGTGTATCTGGTAACACATTGTATCGCTAAATTCTTTTTATTCTTTAAACAAAAACGGTGATCTTCACCAATGTCCCTGAGAATGTCTTTGAATTGATCATAAGTTTGTACCTGTGTAACCCTGTCCAGATAAGCTGTGGCAAATTTATACTGTTCAACCTTCTCCAATTGATTAAATAATTTAAATTCCTTTGATTGTGACGCACCATGCTCCAGTAAATGCCGCATGGTAAAACGAAGATCCTGACGAACATCTACAGGATGAGCTTCAGCTGAAGGTATTCTCTCGAGGGCACAATCCAAGGGAGTTTGCCCTTTATTATTTTTTTTATTAATTAAATGCCCGTACTTTTGCAAAGTTTCTTCATAACGATAATCACCAAGCTTGATAGCAATATGAAGGGGAGTATCGCCGTCATCTATTCCACCATCAGGAGCACATAACTGCTGATGTATTTGCATGGTCTGTTTTATCTGCTCAACAATCAATTGATTATCGTGCCCATGATCTCGTAATATTTCGTTGATTAAAGCATTGTTCTCATCTGCAGTTAAATCGACGAGAAAATGACGAAATTCTTTTATTGAAAAAAGCACTGATCTTAACTGAGCCTGTCTTGCTGCCGTTGCCTGAGTAAATAATGCGATTCGCGCCCTGTCACAGGAATTACTAGCATCCAGACACTCATTTAAAGCGCGCGCAATCAATTCATCGGGCAATAAAATATGCTTATAAAACGACAGCCATTTTGCTTTTTTAAACTCAGGTAAATCCTTTAATCGAGAGAACGACTCAACTTCAGCTTGATTGTGATACTCTTTATTGTTCCATGGATTTGGAAAAAAACTGAGTTTGGTGGGCCAGTAGGAATTAGCAGAATCTCTGATATTGGGAAAATTCAACAAGTCTTTTGCCGTAATATTAAATGCATTATCGCTATTCATCCAATGCGACGGTCTTGCAAAAAAATAAGACATAATGCTATCAGCAAACATTAAATCATGATCGATTTTAAAAAAAACAACCTTGGGCTTGCCATCATGCTCTACCAGATAAAAACCAAAATTTCCTTTATGCAGATCATCCTCTTCCAAAGTGAACGAGCTGGCGAATATGCTGGCTAAAGAAGCATAATCAATACGAACGGAACCAGACTTCTCTGCCTTCAAAAGTGATTTGAAGAAAGCTGGTGGTAATTGATCGAGAAAATAAAGCGGAATCTTCTCTGCAGAACGTACGGTTTTTTTCTTCAATTCCTTGATTGAAAACGAGTGTTTCAAAGAATAAAAAGGGTGATTTAACCCTTCGTTTTTTTCTACAACGTAGCAAAGGTGCTCAATTCCCAATCCGACAATATGATTAGAATCATCTACTACCAACTTTTGATCAGGAATCGAATTCCCGAACATAAACAAGCGAGCCAGTTTGCTAAAAGCGATTTCCAGTTGTGAATACTGAGGATTATTGAATTTATTTTTTTTAAAAATAATCCTTATCGGCTTCCCACCTCTACCAGGAGGAGTATGGCTTGCGTCCGGATAGGTTTCATGCCCGGAATGGAATGGCTTTCCAAGTTTAATGTCGTTAATATTGTAAAATGAAACCATAAGGGTGCGATCAAAATTCATAGATCATTATTTTACCATACTGTGCAAAATAATCAAAACAAGCGTCTTTATTACAATTTATCCAAATCATCCGGTTGAATCGTCAGATTATCGTCTTTAGAATCAAAGGTCTTTTCTTCATTAAGACGAATTTGTAATCCTACGTTATTTTTAGAATCAGCGTATTTAATAGCACTTTCTTTAGTAATTTTACCGTCTTTATATAAATTGAGTAATGCCTGATCAAAGGTCTGCATCCCCTGTTCAGTACTTCGAGCCATGACTTCCTTGATTTCCTCAACCTTACCCTTCTCAATCAGATCCGAGATATAGGGAGTATTAATTAATATCTCAACTGCCGCGATGCGTTGGTTGTCAATTCCAGGAACTAATCGCAAAGAAATAATCGCTCGTAAATTCAAGGATAAATCCGTTAAAATCTGTTGTTTAGCGTCTTCAGGAAAAAAATTGATAATCCGATCCAGGGTTTGGTTTGCATTATTGGCATGCAGGGTAGAAATACATAAATGCCCGGTTTCAGCATAAGCGATGGCATGTTTCATGGAATTACGCTCGCGTATTTCTCCAATCAAAATAACGTCTGGCGCTTCCCTCATGGCATTTTTCAAAGCATTATCATAACTTAAAGTATCAATTCCGATTTCACGCTGATCGACTATGGATTTCTTGTGTTCGTGCACAAATTCAATGGGATCTTCTATAGTCAGAATATGTCCTCTGGTCGTTTCATTTCGATGATCAATCATAGCGGCCAAAGTTGTTGATTTACCCGAGCCAGTAGATCCAACTACCAACACCAGACCGCGAATTTCCTGTACGATCGATTTTAATATCAACGGCAATCTTAACTCTTCTATGGATGGGATCACCCCTTTTATATAACGCACCACCATCGCCACTTCACCCCGTTGGCGAAATAAATTGATCCGGAAACGCCCCACACCGTTGATCGATAAAGCCATATTCAACTCCATATTGGCCTCAAATTCCTTTTGTTGCTCATCATTGGTTATCGATAAAACAATTTCCGCCATTTGCTGGCTTTTAATTGCTGCTTGTCCAATCGGAGAGGTCACTCCTTGAATTTTAATATTGGGTGGAGCACCCACACTAAAAAATAAATCCGAAGCCTCTTTATCCACCATCAATTTGAAAAAAGGAGTAATATCCATATTGTTTAAGCTCAACTTTTTAATTTTTATATAATTTAGTTTAGTCAAATCTTATGATTATGCGAATTCTGTCAGGATTTACGAACAACACTTAATTTCATGATTAAAAATAAGGACTCTTACCTTCTTCAGGATGACGAATAAAAAGTGAGGTAATTTCTACAAAAAGATAGGAATCGAGCACTGCGCGACCTCATTGTCAAGGCCAGATCCCCCACGCTGCGCGCGGAGGCGAGGGCAGCTGATTCTTTAACCTGTAGGCTTTAAGCGAGGTGTCCGACCTTTTTCTTCTGAGCGCAAAACTCATCTCTTTAATGTATTTTGTTCTCCCTGATTGTCCGGATCTTGGGGCCTTAGCGACTCCAGGATAAAGAATGAATGGAAACCAATGAGTGCAGAAGTACCTCTATCTGATGATGACGCGGTTGGGGATGGTGCAGAGTCTGAATCGTGATCGAGGCTGGATGAATCTGGACCAAGTTGATTAGCCGTTCGATTTTTAACTTGTTCCAGTATTGCTTTAAGATAACTTAGGGATTCAGTATCTCCTGCGTTTTCGACCAACGTCAGAAGTCTAGTGAGATATCCGTACTGAGCAAGTATAACACCAGCTCTTGACTGCTCAGAAAGGCAATCCAACAACTGTACCAGGAGATCGGGGCGTTTTTCTGCAATCAGGTGCAGCACAGTATTGCTAGCGTAGTCTTGTGCCAATAAGGCGCCTGCTCTTGCCGCCTCGGGAAGACAATCCAACAACTGTACCAAGAGATCAGGACGATTTCCTGCGATCAGGTGCAGCACGGTATATTCATTTGGGGTCTTTAGCATCACTGCTTCTGCTGCTTCTGCCACTACTGCCTTCGGAAAGTAGTCCTGAAGTTCCAGTAGGTATCTGGTGTTTTCTACGGCATTGTGAAATACAGTATCTACGTTACGCTCCTCCAAAGCGCTTGCTCTTGACGCCTCAGGAAGGCAATCCAACAACTGAACCAGGAGATCAGGACGATTTTGTGCGATCAGGTGCAGCACCGTATTGCCATAGCTGTCTTTCATCATAACGGCATCTAACCTTGCCTCCTCAGGCAGGTAATCCAACAGCTGTTTCAGAACATCAGGGCTGTAGTTTGCCGAGCCGTGCAGCACGGTTTCACCAAATGTGTTTTTTAACGTCAGAGCGCCTGCCAATGCTGGCTTCGAAATGGAGTTTATAACCAGCTCTAAGGTCTTGTAATAACTTGCAACAAAATGCAGCACGGTATCGCCATTTCCATCCTGTGCCACTATAGCGTCTGTTCTTGCCGGCTCGGGTAGATAATCCAGCAACCGCATCAGGACATCGCGGCATTTAAATGCAGCCAGATGCAATACAGTCTTTTTATACCTACCCGTTAACCTCAAAGCGTCTGCCACTGCTGCTTTCGGAAGGTAGTCCAGAAGCGCGATTAAGGATCGGGAGTCGTTTGTAGCGTTGTGCAGTAAAGTATCTCCTAATTTATTCTGCGCCATGACAGCGTCTGCCCTTCTAATCTCAGGCAAATAGTCCAGCAGCTGTTTCAGGAGATCAGGTCGTGCTTTTTCTGCGATTAAATGGAGCACAGTGATGCCAACTTGATTCTTTAATGTTATGGCGTCTGCCAATACTTCCTTCGGAAGGTAGTCCAGAAGTGATTGTAAGGTCTCGGGATAGACTGCGGCCAGGTGCAGCAAAGTATTGCCTATTGAGTAGGTTTGTAACACGATTCCGGCTCTGTCTGCCTCCGGCAGACAGTTCAAAACATCTATCAAAAGTTCGTGGTGGCTGCCTGTGATTAGGTACATTACGGTAATCCCACAATCATTCCTTCCCTTGACAGCTTTTGTCCTTGCCGCCGCTGGTAAGCAATTCAGAATCTCTTTAAGAAACCTGGGGTTATTTCTTGCCACCGTGTGTAGCACGGTATCTCCCTTTAATCTCATTCTCATCACGATGTCTACCCTTAATTGATCGGGCAGGAAGACCAGAATCTCTTTTAAGAATTCAGGATATTGTGCCGCCAGGTGCACCATGGAAGTACCCTCGTCGGTTTTTGCCATGACGACTTCAACCCTTTGATGCTCAGATAATGCCTGAAGAAACCATTGGACAAAAGACAGATGTTGATTCTCGATGGCCACTTGAAGCATGGGGAATTGGTCTTTGAACTTCACGTCGTAAGCTGCGCCTCGGCCCATCAGGGCAGCAGCAAAGACTGTGTTTCCGTACTCTGCAGCAAGATAAAACGGGGTTAACTTATTTCTATTGGTGGCATTGGGATGAAACCCCGGAAGTTCAACAATTTGATGCACTATCGCTGCGGGCATATCCCTAGACGCTGCCAGCAGTAGTGCAACATCAAGGCTGGATGCGGGCGTGATAGTGCCGGGTGTGAGCAGCACTGGAACGGGAGGTTCTCCTGTCGAGTCAAGTGCAGCAACATGTTCAACCTGAGCAAGCAGCGCTTCGGGCCAGGAATCTCGTGAAAGCGCATCGCCTGCGGTGTTCTGCTCCTGATTGCATCGGTTGCGGATGAATTCAAG
>NZ_AUHS01000037.1 GCF_000423305.1 Legionella moravica DSM 19234
GGTTTGGAAATTCTCTCTGAGGAGTTGGAGGATCCTTTTAAGGTGTGCGATAACGGATTAAACCTTGATGTGATTGCCCGGAAGATTGAATTGAATATAGTGCAAATCGCAGAGAATGATTTAAAACCCTGATTTGCGCCTAGCGAGTCCAGGGAATCTTAATTGGCGCTGTATTCGCCATTTCGAATCCATGGACTTTATTCCGCAGAGCATGTTTCTCTCAATTAAGTTCCAGAAAGAGTATCCAAATTGAGAGAGTGGTTGGATATTCGATTTTTCACACGTACATGAATCAGATAGATAAGCACACTGCCAACAAGCGCACAGACTGGTATAACGGTCAGTGCATGTTGAAAGCTTGCAACACTGTATTGCTTCATTCCTTCCGGATTTAACGAGCCGTCCCAAGACCAATCCATGACTCGTCCAATCAGGGTGTGAAAGAAGGAACCGCCTAACATGTTGATGCAGTTTAAGAATGCGATGGTTATTCCAAGCTGTTTATAGGAAACCAGAGTAGAGCCGGCAGCAAATACAATAACTTGATAGCAGCACATGAGGCCAATGATAAAAAACAACAGGCTTAATAACCAACTGTTCATCAAGCTATTGGATACCAAGAGCATAAAAGCCAGAGCCAGGCCTGCGCCACACATCCCTATAACGCAATAATTACCCAACTTTTTACTTAAAAATGCAAGCACAGGACCACCGAAGATCATGCCTATATAGATAAATGAGATCAATGAGGCTGATTCTGCTTTATCAAAATGATAGGCGGTCATTAAATAAGGAACTCCCCAAACATCTGCAAAGCCTTCCAGGGCTCCTACCATCAACAAGTTTGCCAGGGCCAGAGTCCAGATGATCCACGATGAGAATAAAGAAGACAGGTTGCTTAGCTGGAGATCCTGTGTTGGTTTCTTTACCTGATCCACAGGGCTACGGACAACCAAATAGGTACACAATCCTATGGATATTGCGATTAATGCAAGGCCGAAGCCTACTTGTTGGCCATTATAAGTTTGAATCCATTGGGTGAGCGGTTTTCCACCATAGACAGCACCCATAAGACCCACACTGAAAGAAAATCCAATCATTTTGGCGTAACTCTCACTGCTAAACCATTCGGATACGACTTTGGATATTCCCAGGAATCCTACAGCAGATCCTGCTCCTATCATCAGTCTGCTTAACAGAGCCAGATAAAACGAGTCGGTATAACTAAAAATAAAGGCCCCCATACCGCAAAGCAATGCGAATATGAATACGACAGTTCTGGCTCCAAATTTTTCGAGAAGAAAGGCCATAGGAATTTGCATTCCCGCATATCCATAATAATAAAACGCGGCAAGAAGACCAAAACTTCCTGCATCAATTGCAAAATGGGTCATTATTTCCTGCATCATCAATCCAGGCCAAAGGCGCAGCATGAATTGAAAGGCAAAAAACGATAAGGGAAAAAACCACATCAAAAATGGTAGGTAATTTTTTTGGGAATAATTCATGTTAAACCTCAAATATACATCATCTGTTAAAAATCTATTGGGTCAAATTAACCGGAGCAATGCGTGATCTTGCGCAGTATTGGTAAACGGATTTAATCAGTGAATTGAGTGTTCTCGGTCTGTTATCCCGTGTCTTAAATTGAGTTTGAGTCATAGTACCCTCCAGTTTCTTCATCAGTTATCGTGAATATCCGTTCAACCTCCCTAGAGAGGTACGGTAATTGGCAATAACTGACCGCTCTAGGGTAAAGAGGGCAAGATAATAATTACTAAGTGATTTGTTGTGGATAATACCGTACAGTTTGACACGACAACTGCAGTCGAATCTGCAGAGGCAATCGTATTTTTTTGAGTACTGTACTTTTTCATAGAGTGATTAATTTGGTTATATTATTACTTCTGATTAATTAAAATAACAAGATGTGCATTGATTTGTCAATAGTAGGGCTGCTTTCTGGCGACCAATAGCCTGATATTCATTCGAGCAGGAGCTGAGTGTGTTTTGATTACTCCGGGACTATAAGCGGTAATAGCCCTAAAGAATTTTTAGTAAGGGTTTGTTGGCTTTATGATAAGATGTTTCATTTCCGGGCGCGTCTCTAATGAGCAAGTCCTGTCTCTTCATTTCGTTTGGAGTGTCTTTTAAAGCAATAACTCCTATGATTTGGCAATCCTCTGTTTGTATGTCTTTTGTGCATTTCTATAGCACATTGTTTTAAATTGGTGCTTAATGTTGTCATATGATATGCATTAACTTATAATGGTCATCTTTTCATCATTAAGACGCTTAACGGATCAGCATGCCTCATTTAAAAACTCCTGCACAACTTGCCACTCACCCAATAGCACACCGAATTCCCTGGAAGATATGGGAAAATGAATTTGATTATCAATCACGTACTTGGGAATTAAAGTACATGAATTTTGATTTCGGCAAATTTTTACAACAGGTAAATAAATCGTACAATCCTTACAAAGCCATGTTGTGTATGCTGTTCGGTCATCAAGAGACATCACCTGAAGAATTGTTACCCGTGCTCTTGAATGTTAAAAAAAAATATTTGGAATTGATGCTCAAAGCGTTGTTAGTAGCGGGACGAACAGACATACTGGAGCGCTACATCAAGCACCCTGATGTCAACATCCATCCAAGAGTCCTGCAGCACTTTTGGACTCAAGGATGTGTCACTGCGGCACGATATGATAATCACTCGTTTATGCAGTTTATGGCACAGTGCTTAACGCCCGAACAATGGTGGATCACGATTGAATCCAATGATTTTGCCGTGTATATCGAAGCAGCAGCAAATGGCCACACGGCCTTTTTGCACTATCTTGAAGAGCACGTACGTCCTATTAACCGACATGCGGCTGCACTGGCCCAGAGTTGCCGAGCATTCAAAGAAGCGTTATCAAATGGGCATATTGAGACAATACGTCATCTGAATTCCCTAATGCCTCAGGCATACAGGAGTGTAGCGCTAACAGCAGATGATTTTGGCGCTCTGCTAAAAGCTGCAGCAAACGGCCATACCTCTGCCCTGGAATATGCTGAGCAATGGATGACGGAAGAGCAAATCATGAGTATGGTTCAGACCAATCAATTTGAAGCGTACCGAAAAGCAGCTGCCAATGGACATGTGGGTACCTTGAGATACCTGGAACGTCGAATGCGTCCTGAAGACGTCAAAATCGCGATTCTGGCAAATGACTTTGAGACCTATCGAAAAGCCGCCGCAAATGGGTCCATCGACACCCTGCAGCACCTTGAGTCGCACATGACGAAAAAACAGATTACAGCCGCAGTTATCGCAGATTACTACCAAGCATACCGCGGAGCTGCTTTAAACGGCCATGTTGCTACCATGCAGTATCTGGAGCCACGGATGCCCTACGGACGAAAGCATGCTGCATTACGAGCCAACCAATATGAGTTGGTGCGAGCCGCGGCGAACAGGCGCGATGTCCTGACACTTGAGCAGCTACAAACAGGGTTAGAAGACCGTATCTGGAGAGAAGCACTGAGTGTAAATGATTACGAAGCATATGGTCAGGCTGCAGAACGTGGTGATATGGCCACCCTGCACTATATGGAACGTTGCTTTACAGCGGAACAAATAAATGAAGCGATGTCAATGTCTAACTATGAAGGCGAGGGTTGCACACCTTATATCCGCGCCATCAGAAATGGTCATATGGAGATGGTGCAGCACCTCGAATCCCAGATGACCTCTGAACAAGTATTCGAGGCATGTCAATCCAGTGATTTTAACCCCTATGCCCTGGCGGACAATGTTAATATACTCAAACACTTGGAATCTCATCTGTCCAAGGTACAAATCTACGGTATTCTAAGTGCAGACTCGTGGTCAGTATACCAAGAAGTCTTGAGTGGTCGAAAAATCGCCAATACAGAGTACATCGAAACCTATATGTCTATTGATGAAATTAAGCAGAAGTTAAGGGCAGATAGTTATAACATATATCATTATGTAATAGTTTCCGGTTACCTTTCAAACCTCAGGCACATAGAACTATATCTTGATAAAGAAGAAATTCAGGAAGTGCTTCGAGCAAATAACTACGAAAAACTCAATTATGCCCTATACCGCGGTCATATTGAAATATTGAAATACTTTGAAGAACACATTCTATCACATGAAGAAATTAGTGTTCGAATTAGAACGAATAACTATACATCGATCCTAAGTGCTCTATCAACAGATGATATTGAACTCGCTGAGTACCTTAAAGGCTTTGTGACCCCTAAAGAAATAGATGGAGCGCTCCGGCGTAGACGCCTTAAACTATGGGAAGATGCGCTTCGCTACGATCATCGTGAATTCCAGGATCTTCTTGAAGGCTTCATGACTCTTGATGAAATGAAGCAGGTACTTCAGAACATGAATTTTATTGTATTCAAAGAAATTGCCACAAATGGCCATATCGAAACACTCCAGCATTTGTTTGAAATAATGCCTTCGGATTTCATGGAGGCAGCACTGCGGTCGAATCATTATGAAGCATACAGAAATGCTCTTGGAATGTGGAAGACTGACGTCTTGCGTTACCTTGAGTCCTACATGCCTCCTGAACAAATTCATGCGGCAATTCTGTCTAATAATTATCGTACTTATTTTCTGGCAATGCGACATCCCAAAACCGCGCATTATGTGGAAAGACGATTAAAGCAGCTGGGATCTCCCCGGATTCCTGACCGAGTTATAGCCGATATGTACCTTGATGCTGCGGCAGGTGGCGAAACCTCCATTCTGCGGCAACTCGAACGGTCAATGACTCCAGAGTTATTAAATACGATACTCCAATGTCTTTGTAACATTGACCATTTTGAGGTGGTATTCGAGACCGAGTCTTTTAGTGAATTTCGCCTCACCCGCTGCGCCAAACGACATCCCGATACATTGTGGCATCTTCTGAACCACCTGACATTCATGGATTGGGCGCTTTTGCATCAGGCGGAGTGTGGTGATGTATTGCCGGTATTTTTGTACGAGCGTTGTGAGACATGGCAAGCTGAAGCAAGGGCCTTCGCCGAGAGTAATCCAAACGCAGTCTTTACGCTGGATGAGGCGAACACTGCTTTTGCTCTGCGTGCGGCAATCGGATTTGCTCGGCATAACAATCACTCATCGCAACAGTTTCTGCAATTTTTACTTGGTATTCCTAGTGTGGTTGCCCAGGCACATGCTGCAGTTCGCGATGAGGAAAACGCTCTCTTGCGCGCAGCGATTCGTCATGAAAACCATAGGGCGATTCAACTGCTTATGGCAATACCGCAAGTGTATGCCTTGGCGCAAGCCCATAATTTTTATGCAGATGACATTTCAGGCAATGTGGACCTACGAGCCATAGCACAGGATAGGGAATCGTCCCTGCGTGCCTTGACACCGTTGGAGAAACGTCGCTTATCCCGCCTTCAAAAACACTATGCAGAGAAGATTTTTGGAGGCGAGGACAAAATAGATCCCGTCAGAGTAAACCAAATATTGGAAGCGCTGCGTAATTACCTGCGCAAATGTTATGAAGCCAAACCAGCTCGCATCATTCTTAATAACAAGGAATTGATCCTGCCACTGTCATGGGATGCGTTTCAGCGGCTTAATCTCACTGGGGAAGTGCACGCAAGCGCATTGAGAGCGTATTACACACACACGGTTCATACCGCGCTTCGCTGGATACTGAAACCCAACCCATGGATGGCGGTTAATGCGTCCTTTGCTGAGAATAATCCGCGGAAAGGATTGGGTTATTCCTCCTTTGAAGGATACAGCAAAGAGATCGTTCTTCTTTGGGCAGCGGCAGGGGACGCAACGGCGGCACCTACTCAAGGACATACTCTCGAAGGCCGGATTGTTCATTTTATCACTGAGCTTGCCCTCATCAATCGCGCCCATAATTGGGATAAAAAACGTCCTGCAAAACGCCTTGACGGTACTGAATTTATGGAGCACTACGATGATCTCGAAGGCGACAATCCAAGCTGTTTTTCAGGCGGCTTACGTCGTATTTTTCAATCAATTACTGGACATCCCCTGATGCGTGAACTTGGAACAGAGCTTCTTGATGCAGAACTTCGTGACTTTGCAAGAGCGCATTTTTCTTCCCGAATCACACCTCAGAACCTGCAGCAACTCCGTGGCATAGGGGAAGCACTGGTAGATTTGAAAGAATTAAGTGATCAGCAGATAGAAACTCTTCGTGGATTGGACATTTCTGAGCAGGAATTCAATACGTTTATAGAGAAACTGTCTGAAAAATATAATATGGAATGGAAGCCATGCCATCTGGCGTATCTGAAAGATCGTATTGCGCCTAGAGAAGGTGCCTCCTATCATGTCACTCGACTGTGGATTCTTGTCGATTTTGCACAGCTTCTCGAATCGCAAAAACCATCAGCCACTGCAACGGCATCGACATCCGGTTTCTTTGCTGCAACCAGTGGGGCCGCTTCTTCAGTGCCTGTGAGCGACGACAGACCAAAGCGCGATCGTCCTGAAGAAGATTCCGAGGAACAGGAATCAGATTTATCCCAAACACACAAGCGTCCCCGCCAGTCATAAAAACTGTTAGCCAGGAAGAATATATATTCTTCCTGGTTGGTAGACGTTTTGTCTCGTTGCCAAGAGCGTTCCCCAAAACTGTTAGTTCCCATTTGTATGAGTACTTTAACTAATAACACTAGGGGACTTCTCTTTTTGAACAACCTGTTAATGAGCATCATCCCAATTAGCGCCTGTTCCAATAGAAACCAGTAAGGGAACAGAAAGCTCAACTGTATGCTCCATGAGATCATGGATTATTTTAGTGCATGACTCGACTTCTTCATGACGTACTTCAAAAACCAGCTCATCATGTACCTGCATGATCATGCGGGCTGGAGGGTTGATTTGGGAATTTTGCCAGTTTGCTACGGCAAGCATGGTTTTTTTAATGATGTCTGCAGCTGTACCTTGCATGGGTGCATTGATTGCCATACGCTCCGCAGCCTTTTGCCGCATCATATTTCGAGCATTAATTTCAGGTAAATAGAGACGTCTTCCAAATAACGTTTCTACGTAACCCAATTGATGCGCTTGCTTTCGAGTGCGTTCCATATAGTCGAGTACACCAGGGTATCGTTGAAAATAAGTATCAATGTAATGTTGGGCATCGGGGATAAGAAAAACAAAGCAGATCTTTTAATGCGAGCTCTATCGTTCAATTATTGAAATTATTTATCATTTTTACTACAGTTAAATAAAGTGTGTTGCTATAGAGTTAATCATGAAAGAAATTGCAAACGAGATACTGAATGTAAACAATTCAGAAGGCAGCAAGGTTGCCATTCTTGTGATTGATGAGGATCACGAAGCCACAGGTGGAGCAGAGACTTATGATCAGGTGATAAGTAGGAAACAGGAACGAGTCGTTGAATTTGCTAATACTCATGGTTTACCCATGTGGTTTGTATACGGAGAACTACCAACAAGAAAGTTACTTATGAATAAAGTAACAAACAAAGCGCTTGTGTCGGAATTTCATAAATTTTACGCTAATGCATTTCTTGTTGATCCTTTCGATCCTGTTGAGTATCCGCTTGATAAACAGCTAAAAGATGCTGGAATTACTCATCTTGTTATATTGGGCCATCATATGGAAGCTTGTGTTAAAGAGACTGCCATGAGTGCTCTTAAACTGGGGTATGGCGTGATTACCTCAATGGACACGCTTAGACAAAACTGTCTATTCTTTTATGATCAGTGCTCGTGGAAAAATGTTGAAGGTGTCTCATTCTATGAATCGCTGGATGCGGAAGTGAAGCATCTGAGGGATGAGTCCGTGGCAGCGCCTTCAAGTAGTTCGTGGAATGATCCTCTGCCAGTCAGGGATGCTCACGAAGATATCCTGGATTATAATGCTGAAATTACTTTCACTGATTTTGATTTTGATATCAACTGCGAGACCACAGAAGCACAGAAATCAACCGCATCATCAGAAAAGCAAGGCAGTCAGTACACTTATGAAGAATTACGTAAATTATTAGAAAGCGAGGTATTTATTGAGCCTGGGTCAAAATTAAAAGAACAAGTCTATCCGAATCTGGTTCACTTGTTAAATGCTATAAAAGATAATGCAGATTTTACAACAATTAAGGAGATTGCAAAGCAGGGCATAGAGAGAAATAGTACAATTAAGGAAAACAATTTATCCTCGGACACTCAGCATGTAACTAATCGCCTCACCATATTCCAGACAATACTTAATGCGAATACCCTTGAGGAAGCGCTTGATTCAATACATCAAAAATATCCTCAAGACAGTCAAACGCAGAATAATGAATCAACTAGTAATATGACTCTAAAATAACTCCATATTCAGGTGTGTTGATAATTCAGATTTCGATATCTTGCGACGTTTGAAATAATTCGAATCAGAACCCGGAATTTAGGGGCGTTGCCTCATTAAAAATAATTAATACTTTCTCTGATAATGCTCACAGATAGAGTACCTTTCTTGTCTTTATCACGTTTCATCAAGGTATAGATAACCAGTTTAAATTCATCGCTTTTCGCAAAAGCAACACTGAGGAAATATTTGCTTTCTAGTGTTATTTGCTCCGTAGGCAGATCAATTTTTTTAATTAATTCATCAATATCTTTAAGATCTTCAATTCCGGTTTCACCCCTGGCCATGATGAGTTCATTCGTCTGAGCTTCACTAAGTCCATTACCAAGAGCCATCAGGAGCTTTTTGGGAGCGGTATTGATGTTAATGGGAGTGGTTTCAGGTAATACCGTTATATAGGGCTCCAGGCTAAAAACAGGGGAGCGGTTACATCCTTTACCAGACGAAAC
This sequence comes from Legionella moravica DSM 19234, assembly GCF_000423305.1. Lineage (GTDB taxonomy): Bacteria > Pseudomonadota > Gammaproteobacteria > Legionellales > Legionellaceae > Legionella > Legionella moravica. The sequence continues at coordinate 8,864 of NZ_AUHS01000037.1, forward strand.
TCAGATCGGCTTTTCATGAGTTGATGACTTGGGTTATACGCTGGCTTTTGTGAATGATAATAGGAGGTAAAAATGTCTTTACCTCGAGAAAGATCATAGGTCATCAACCAATTTTTTAAGGGTCATGAAATACGGGGTCAGATCTTGCCTTTTGCTTTGCTTTTTGCTTTTTGTTAAAAAACAAACTTAGAACGCAGCGGATCAAACCAGTGACAAATGATCGCATTATCCAGATGAAATGTTGCGATATGGTACCACACAGGCCCCGAATCAAAAGACGGATTTTCTTTCAGAAAATCAGACAAATCCTAGGGTGGAATGTAATCGATAATGGATGCTTTCATAGAAGCAGTCATGCCAGGAGGTTCTGCTCAAGGTCGCCCACAGTAAACAAAGTGCTTCTTCATAGTTACCGTAGTTTATACGGATGTTTGAGTTGATTTAATCATATACAATAAGGCTATATTTTCGATAATGAGTTTTTTGTCAGGCATTAATGACGACTGGAGATGTATCCAATGAAATTTTATCTTAATAACCACTGCGATTATGAGCAAAACCAACAAGCCAGCGTTATTCCCTGGAGTATTTGGTGGTGGGTATTTGATTATTGTTCTTCTGCAGATGAGCTGGCGAGAACGCAATGTCCTGTTGCCAGTCAATCCAGACTGCATAGGAACGAAAACCCAATAAAAGCATATTTGTGTGTTCTATTTGGTCACCCTGATTCAGCTGCGCAGGCGCTGTTGGATGCAGCTGATCGCATGGACGTGAGCAGGATGACGGTGTGCCTTGCGGCCCTTTATGCTCAGCGCACCGATCTATTGAAGCTTGTTGAAAACGATCTGCTGCCCGATTTTCGATGCGAAAGAATTTCACAGGATGATGTCTGTAATGCCCTTTTATGGGCAGGCATACACCAGCAGTCGTTTCTATTCACCCAGGTGCTTGATTTGGTTAGTCCCCATTTTTCTGGTTTGAAAAATGATAAGAAGACGCATGGATCTGCTTTTGACCACGCAGTCAAGCAAGGACATCTGGATATTGTTGATAGAATAGTGGAACTGGTGCCGGATCTGGACTACCTGCTGGATCAGTCTTCCCGAAGATGGGGCAAATGTCCTCAGCCGGTATTCAATCGTCTGATTGAGCTCACGCTGTCATCATCGCGACAGCCATTTGATATTTTGGCACAAAATCAGTTTTATGCTGTAGGTAAAGCCGTCGAAGATAAAAATCTTGAAAGCCTCAATCGCCTTTTGGCTTTGGTACCGGATGACAGGCAGCGAACATTAATGGTGACAGGAGGTGAATGCCCATATCAGTTTTTTATGGGTGCGGCTTATCCGGGGGGGCTGGAAATATTTAAACGCCTCCTGAGCGCGATATCAGTAGATTTCGAAGCCCATCGAACAGCTGTGTTTGAATTGTGTGTCGGGAGAGCACTTTACGAGCTGTCCATGAGCAACGACCTTGCCTTTCTCGATTACTTTATCGAGCAGGTGCCTGAACGTTTGATCAGAAGATTACAGGATTCAGATTGTTTTGATATTGACAATGCTGCTGTCCGGGGTTCTGTGGAGGTTTTGGGTCGATTGATTGCATTATCTCCTCAATGGCTTGAGGCGCAACAAAAGTCGCAATACAGGACGTTTAGCGGAACCTATGGCCCCAAGGCCATCCGGCGATTTCTGGAGCTTGCTCCAGATCATGTTGATGATATGTTGACCGTCAGTAAATATAAAGCGATCGTAGCGGCATATCGTCATTACAATCAAGACAGGGATTTTTTAGCCCACATCACCAGTCTGGCTTCACATCCCCGGCATAGAGCCGCGTTAAATAACCCGTTTTTTTTAGAAAAGGTAAGACAATGGTACCAGGAATTTGATTGTTATAAACACTCACGTGATGACAGCAGTTTCAGCAAAACAGTAACCGGTATTCCAACGGGTAATCGAGTATACTGCTTCAAATATAACGAAGCCAAACGTAATATCCTGGGAACATTTATAGCCAGGCATCTACTGACCTGTGACGAACCAGCAACCGACAGAGAGCTGAAATTTTTGTTACGCATTCCTGCTATTGCTGTAAGTCTGCATGGGTCCATCGACCCTGAGCAATGTGCCCCAAGGCATGGCAACATACTGCGTGAATCCGCTTTTGTGGCAGAATTAATGGCATACAGAGAACGCCGCAGCGCCGATCCGCGAGGAGAATATTACTCATTTTTTGCCCGTCTTTGGGGTGGATACGAGCGCAGCCGTTCAGCCAAACTGCGTGCGGTTGATACCTTGATTTATTACATCCAGGAAGAGATTTTTGAGACGGCGCACCTGCCGGAGGCGACAAAAAACGGAGAGTTGTCTGATATCGTCGATCGCTTCGTGATATTGCAATCTAATGCTGCAACCAGTCGACATGTTGTTTGATGTCAGTGAGTACAGGGAGGAGCCGCTGTTCTTGAGGGGGCCGGAGGGCCCCCTTGCCACACAACATTAGACAGAGTGTGTTACAACACCATAATCGAAGTGTTAATACATATACCCTGAACTTGAACTGGCTTCTGTAACAGGAGAAAATTCCAGTTGGAAACGTTTTGATTCATTTAATCGGATAGAACAAATACGTATGTAATCCGCTCTCTTCGCACCGCAGATACAAGGCCACGGTATGGCTGATGGGGGCGTATCAGTATAAATGCATAAATGTACTCATTGTTTAAAGACGATTATGCTAAGAAATTGTCCCCTTTGGCACACTCAATTATTTATAATAACACCGCATTAGCCCAACACCTTCTTGAGAATGGTGCAGACAAAGAAATAGCATTCAATGAGCTTGGTTGTACAGAACTATATTTTGCAGTAGCGACGAATAATATCGCTAAAGTCAAAGAAATATTAAAGACATCAACTAGCGATCTAGAAAAGAAAGACAAGGGTGGTAATACTCCTCTGCATTATGCTCCAATTCACTTAAAAATTATTTAGACACTACTATTCTCTTGGCCAATTCAACTTGTGTTATTTCATAATTTATACGCAAAAAATGAGTCAATGATGCTAATAAACAAAACAAGAGGTAATGAGTTCTTCATCAATACCTCTCAGCAAACGGAAAATACAGGAGTGGAAGTTTGTTTGTCAGATTAAAATGCAGCCAAATTCCAGAAGGACAAATCGGCTGATACAGCAGGACTACGAACTTCTACAAATTGAAATTCATTGCTCACTTCAGAGATGTTTTCTTTTATTTGCACATGGCTGATTTTTAAGGTGCTGCATATCTTTAAGAGTGGGTAGGTGCCCAAAAGTGCTTTTACTTGCTCCCATAGATAATCAGGAATTGTACCTTGACTGGTTCTGGTTTTACGCCAGTGTTCGAATGCCTCTTTGACGGATTCAAGCTTATCAACTGCTTTATTCATAAAGATCGCCTCTTGAAAATTATCAAGGCTATAGCTTATCTAGCATGGTTGGCCATAGGCACGCAGGCTCGCCGAAAGCTCAGGCTCTGTTTCGGTAACTGCCAACGAAACGAAACAGCTAAAAAACCCCGCTGACTCAACAGTCTTTAATAATTCCTTAATCTTATCGAATTATAATGCACCAACTTATTCAAATCATAATCATATGATTTAATCCTTCAATTACCTTAGGTGATGTAATGAAAAAAGTCATTATTGGTGCGGGGCCCGCAGGTTTATATACAGCAATTAAATTACACAAAGAAGGCATTCGTGACCTAGTCGTTTATGATCCTCGTGCTGGTCACTATACTCGGCCGGGACACTTGAATGGAAGCGTTTTTAAGGTTGCAGAATCAGGACTGCAGTTTGAATTTTGGTCCGGAAATAAAATTGGACACATCAAAGACCTGGAAAATGCACTCTATATACAAGCCACTAAATTAGGCATCACAATCGAAAGAAAACGCTTTATACGCTTACATGAGGATGCCAGAAAACCAGGTGTTATTGTTGACAATGATGGTGTGGAAGAACGTGTTGAAGCAGATTATGTCTTTGATTGTACAGGATCACGACGAGAAGTGGTTGCGGCACTGAATCATCTGGTACCTGATTCACCTTTAAAAATGACCACCATTACCGACCTTCCGGTGCGCAATCACTTTCTTGCCTATGTAAAAATAAATCAGTCCGATTGGAGTCGTTTTCAATATGACAGCACTCAAATTGAGCATTTTCCAGAAATGGTGGATGCTTTATCCTTTGCTCAATCAATAATGAAACTCAGAACAATGGGCTGGAAGGAATTCAAGTTTCCCCGGTGTTATGGTGTGAGCTTTGGTAAGGATAAAATATGTTTGTATTTACATGCTCCCGATAATCTGCCTAAAGAACATTATGATGATTGGGTACAAACAGTTCTCGAATGTTATACAAAATCCATTAGTTACAGTCACTTAGCTCCGTCGCCCAAACCACGATTCTTGTCTTTCCCGGCCAGTGCCCAGGCACTGCAGGATGTTTCCTGTAAAAGAAAAAATTTACCTACAGTGATTGCTCTCGGCGATGCGCAAATTGATTTTGATTATTATCTGGCGCATGGTATTAAAGATGGAATGAAGCGTATTGATGCATTATTTCAGCATATGGAACTATTTGATAATGAAATCCATTATTTTGATTCCGAAGAGTACTTGGCAACAATTAATGATCTGTTACGTGCGCACAAACAAGAAGTGATAGTCGAAGCTGAAAGAGTGAAGCGAACTTTTGTTAGTGCTTTGGAAACAGCACAATTAAAGTTCAGACAAGCATTATTACTTAACAAAACTCCTGAGGAAAGAGGCATCATCAGTGACATTTTAAAAGAAATAGAAGCACGTCAAAATTATCATAAAGCACGTCAAAACTTTTCTGAATGTCATAATAAAGCGCATCAGGTAGTGCTGAATCAAAGTGATATTAATACTGTTATAGCTAAACTGAATCAGATTCAAAGTAATTTATTAATGACTCATGCCAACTTACCTGCACCCTTTGTGACAGAACATCAAGAGATTCAGCAGCTCCTGCTTCATTTAGCGGTCAGCTGGAAGGACGTTGGAAATGCGTTATTCAAAAGCCGACGAATGCCGGAGGCCATAGATGCCTACAAAAAAGCAATGAGTATTTACAACCTGGATGGCTTTGTTGGCAAGCATGCCGTCAAAGAAATTCCTATATACTCAAATTTGACGGTAGTATATTTACAGGAAAAACTTTATTCAGAAGCAATTTCTGCGGCAAATACCGCATTGTCTGTTATTGACAGTTGTTCTGCTGAAGATCAACCTGCCGCTCTGCAAGAAAAAATTATATATAATTTAATCAGAGCGTTGTGCGCTCAAGCCCAAAGTTTCCTGGATTCTGAAAAACCACGAGATGCTCGAATACTGCACTTGAGAGCAAAAAGCATAAAAAGTAAACATGAAAATAAATTTGCTTCTCAAACACTACAGACCATTGAAGGAATAATAAACGAGTTGCAGCAACGTCTTCCAGGTGATGTAGACAGTGAACTATTGCGTCGTTCAAGTGATAATATCGATGATCCTATTGAAGTGAGAACAGAACATGATTTAGACGACCCTGTATCTGTTGGCGAATTATTGGAACGTCTTAGTCTGTTTAGCCAAAAATCATCGGGTGAGAAGCAGATGGCTGCAACCTCAACGTCTCAATTTACCCATTGATAATCTGTGTTTTATAGACGAAAACGGAGCTGATCCCCGAATTACTCTCTACCCCCAATTGGGGGTTCGGCTCCATTCAACCTTCTATCCTGTTTGTATGGCTCCAATTTAATGTTTAAAAAACAAACAGACCATTCTTAAGATTCTGTTAATAAAATTTAGGTATAATCCGCCAGAAACAATGGTCCGGAAAAGATCAATAAAACCCAATTTGCAACCAGAGGATGGGTTTAATCTAGCTTTTTCAATTTGAATTGATTTGGAGAATATAAATGTCAGCCACCCTTTCCTTAAGCAGTAGTTACGGTTCTTTTTTCTGGGGATGTACCAAATTCGCTCTGTCACCCTACACCAATACGTTTATGGCGATAGCCAACGATAAAAATAATGACCCTTTCGTCAATATTGTCGCTGCCAGTGTGGTTACCAGTATTCTTACCTTTGTTATCCCTATTTTACCAGTGCTTGCTTCAGTTACTTTTGCCATCGCTTCTGTTGCCATGTTGCTTGCTGTTGCCACGATGTTTGTGACTTATCCGGTTGCTGTTCTCGCAGATGCCTGTGATTCATCCTGGGAGAGTGATAGCAACCTGGGCTTTAATCACCAATTTGCTTAATTCAAATCATACAATGGGGCTGGTGATGCCAGACTCTCTGTTGTGCTGAATATTCGTACCTAATGTCAATCCTCGCTTTCGCGAGGATGACTAATAAAGGATGGTGTCCGGCTCACTCATAAAAACCTATTTTAAAGAGTCTTTATTGGAATCAGGGCTTAGCTTGATCAGAGGATTAGTGATGGATGAACTCACCTTGCTCAACTCAGGCTTAACTTCAGTTTTTGTCGCTTCTTTCAAAGTAGGGCTTGGTTTTTTAGCAGCCTGCTTCATTACACCAGTTTTATTCACTGGATGAATATTACTCTGTCCAGAAGCACTCGCTTTACTTATATGAACTGGCGAAACAGATTTTTTAACAGCAGACTTCGCTTTCATAGTGGACGTTTTTGCTGATTTTTTGGATTTGGAAACTCCAGTACGCACAGAATGTTTACTTGTCTTTGCAGTGCCTGATATTTCATGACCAACAGCAGAAAAAAGCGGAGCAAGTGATGATTTCATCAATACATCACCATTTTGATTACTAAACAAATTTTCTTCAAAAAGATGAAACATATCCTGCACATAATCCAGAACTGTTTGCCCATTTTTAATCAGAGCATTCATATTTTTATGAAGGATGTCTTCAGGTTTACGGACACTTAAAAAATCAACTGGAGTGATATAAGTGAGTCGTTGCATGGTTTTAAAATTCAATTCCATCAATTCATTAACTGGTTTGATTATAGGATTTATATCCGTATTTAAAAGAGATTTAGTTAGCATGATAGTCCTTATGTTGCATTGCACCATGTAAAGCATAGCTCGCCATTTTTATTTGTCAAAAAAAATCCCTTATATCCGATAAACCACTGCAGAACCCCAGGGTGTGTTTATGACTCAACTCTGCTAAAGAAGGCATCAAGGCAATAAAAAAACAGTTGTTATTTTTTATGTTCTCAACGAGAATGCGCGCCTTATTAATACAAATACTGAGTTCGGAGTTTAACTATGATTGAAGAATGGCTGGCGGAGTTAAAAAAACTGGATCAACTTGCTTTTGATATTGCTCAACGTGTCTGGGAGAACTCTCCTGAAGCAAAAGATAAAAATGGAACGCCATTAACATCAGAGAATATTCTAATCCGGGTCGAACAGCTGGCAGATCAAATAGTAAAAGAATTCCCAGGAGCAAATCCTGTCCTTGTTGGTCTGATGGATGGTGCCACCCCCTTTGCCTCTCTACTCTGCTCGGCTTTGAATTCACGTCATTATAATTATAACTACACCACCATGTCAGTCAGCAGTTACGGCCATAAATTGGTTTCAGGTGAATTAACCATGGGAGCGCTGCCCAAAGTAAAACTATTCAGTAGACCTGTTATAGTGATTGACGATGTCTGTGACACTGGAAAAACCTTAAAATCAATTAAAGACTTATTTTTAACTCAATATCCTGAATTTGTTAAGCTGATGGTGCTGGTCGATAAAGAACAAGAACGACAACAGGGTTGCTCACCAGATTATATTGGATTTTCCATGTCTGCCGAAGCCTTCATCATCGGAATGGGACTGGATTATTTAGAGGAATTACGAAATACCTCTTCAATAAAAACAGCTAATCTCGCCAGCTTACCCAATGAAGAGGAAGCAAAACTTCTTGATCGAAGGGGTGTTCTCAGGAAAGCGATTGAAGGATTTATTGCGGCTCAAGCCAGAGAGAAACAACAAATATCTGAAATTAAATCAGATTCGACATCAAACGCTTCTTCCAGCTCCATGTCGTTTTTTGGCATAACCGATCCTAAGAACGACATCATTGTACCCACAGCATCAAGCAGCACTCCTGGATTAGGATGTACAGACACCAGTTCATCCTGATAACAGGCCATAAACAGGGGCATCATTGATTTGAGCCCTTGTTGTCTCACCTGAACCTTCAAATAAAAAAACACTGCTGGCAGCGAAAACCATTATGACAGTGCTAAAGCACTGGATCCCGCGTTCAAGGACAAGTCGCGGGACGTCGAAGTCTGAATTGTCAACTGACCCGAAAGGTATATCACAGCTGTCCCATTAAAAATGTGACGTCTTTCCGAGCGTAGCGAGGAATCTCCTGCAAATTGGCACAATCTGAGTTAATGCATTACTTATCATTACCTTTTAAACTCTGTGTTTTTACAAGGAATTTAATGATGTCATCAGAAGATGTACCTGGATTTTTATATCATTTCGACTGATATGATTTTAATGGCCGCATTTTAATGGGATCGTGCTACCTTGCAGGAGATTCCTCGCTACGCTCGGAAAGACGTCACATTTTTAATGGGACAGCCGTGAGAGGTATACTAAAAATCCCTATTCAGACACATGAACAATTTGTTCTTTCGTGTTAATTTAATAATTACAGATCGTTTTAAGAATTCAAGGGTTGTTGACTGTTCCGATTTCAAACCGCTGAGATTTCTTCCCGAATGATCTACATGATTTATTTATCAACCTCACAAAAGCGGGGACCCATGAAAAAATGCAACGGTGTACTGGAGATAAGAGGACATAAAAATGATTATTGATATGAAAGTGATACTGGGTGGTGTCTTGCTCGGTCTGGCAGCAGGGATCATGCTTCTGGTTCGTGGTCAGATTCTGGGTTGTAGCGGCAAATTATTTCGCTCTTGGGATTTTGCCGGATTCAAACCCAATTACGATAATCTATTATTCATTGCAGGGTTAGTACTCAGCGGCATCATTTTTAACCTCACTCAACAAATCCCTAACCCCTTGGCTGTATTTAAAATCAGTCCGTGGATGTTATTTGCCGGTGGATTGTTAGTTGGCGGAGGGACCTATCTGGCTAATGGATGCACCAGCGGGCATGGTCTATGCGGCATGTCGCTATTGCGCAAACGATCCATTACCGCAGTTGCTATCTTTTTTCCGGTTGCCATCATAACCGCCTGGTTGGTTCACTAAGGAATTACTCATGAAAAAACTCATTTCATTACTTACCGGATTAATGTTCGGCACCGGGTTAATTTTAACGGGCATGTACAGTCCTGATATTATTATAGCGGGATTGAAAATTGGCGCCGAAACGTTCCGCATCAATCTGTATCTTACTTTTGTAACAGCTCTGTTGGTCACTTTTCTATTATTTCAATTACGCAGATGGTTGGCTAAACCTTTAATGAACTCCTGCTATGATCTTCCTTCGCAAAACACAATCGACTGGAAACTAATCGTTGGTGCCTTGTTATTTGGAATAGGATGGGGAATTGCAGGGATTTGCCCAGGTCCAAACCTTGTTGGTCTGGGTCTCTTTTCCTGGCCATTTTACTGGATAAATTTTGCGGGCATTATTTCAGGCTTTCTCATCGTGCGGTATGTCACTCTTAAAAAAGCAAACACCGCAAAATAAATTAACGCTTCCGCCTTCCTCCCCTCGAACTGAGGGGAAACAACACCCGCCCTCAATACCTGAGAGAAAAAAATTCATTACCCTCCCTTTTCAATGCATTTTAATGCACAATGAACAATGACTTCATCAAACAAAAAGTTGATTAATTGAAAAACAAGGAAATACTCATTTCAAGTATAGGTAATACTATAGAATGGTTTGATTTTGGCTTGTTTATTTTCATGGCTCCAATTATCGGCGCCAAATTTTTTCCTCAACACTCAAGCACCTTATCAACTATAGATGCCTTGATAGTGTTTGCCGCTGGCTTTTTGTGCCGCCCATTAGGCGGCATTTTCTTTGGGTATTTTGGTGATACTCGAGGCCGGGCGAGTACTTTAAGAATATCAATCATTCTAATCACCCTGTCCACTCTGCTTATTGGCCTTATACCTTCTTATGAAACGGCAGGAATCATAGCTCCGATAGCGTTTATCATACTGCGCTTAATCCAGGGCCTGTCCATCGGTGGAGAATACAGCGGAGTCATGATTTACCTTGCTGAATCTGCTCCTCTCAAAAAACGCGGCTTTATAACCAGTTTTGCTGCAACTGGCGCCAATTTAGGTTTTTTATTGGCTACCGTCTCCTTGATGGTACTAAATTTCATGTGTACTGCTGAAGAAATTAATAGCTGGGCGTGGCGTTTGCCCTTTATATTGATTGGTTTACCTGGGTCATTGATTATTTATTATCGTTTTAAATTATCTGAAACACGAGTTTATTCACTTTTACAAAAAAACCACCATTTAGAATCCAGACCATTTCTTAGTGCCATCCAGTTCGCACCTTACCAGTTATTGAAAATTTTTGGGCTTACGTGCATGAGCGCTACTTTTTATTATGTTTTTTTTGGCTATATGCCCACTTATCTTGAGCATTATATAGGGTTTCAGCTCAACGATGCATTAAGCATACAAAGCTGCTTGTTAATCGCAATGCTCATTTTGGTGCCCTTGGCGGGAATTGGCGGTGATCATTTAAGTCGTAAAAAAATGGTAATGATCACCAATATGTCCGTGATTATCCTGGTACTGCCCTGTTTTTATTTACTGCAAACCAACTCACTCCTACTGACCCTTTTGGCCTTAAGTACAGCAACCATTATCAGCTCGATGGATCAAGGAAACACCCTGACAGCGGTAGTTGAAAATTGTCCTGAGAACGTGCGCTACAGTGGAATTGCCTTTTCTTACAATCTCGGGATGGCCTTGTTTGGCGGCACCACCCCCCTGGTCATTACCTTACTCATTGAACATACAAGCCTAATTGCTCCTGCTTATTATTTGATTCTGATGGCAACCATCAGTTTGATTACCGCAACAACCCTGGTCAAAAATAATCAATCACTCGGCCCATTATAAAGGGCGGCTCAATCAAATCACTGCACGCCCTCTCCTCTGCATGATCGCTATTTTTATATATACTTAATGACATGAGCCTGTAGGGAGTAAACCCATTATGAAGAAAGTGTCTTTGTTTTTATTCGCGCTCCTTGGAATAATTCATATGAATAGTTATGCTGCAGATTTCACTCTTCAAAGTTCTGCCTTTAAACCCAATAGCATGATTCCGGATCAGTATACCTGCGCGGGCACGGATACATCGCCACCTTTAAGCTGGCAGAATATTCCAGTCAATACACAATCGTTGGTATTGGTTGTTCATGATCCGGATGCACAAGGAGGAGAATGGATTCACTGGATAATCTTTAATATTCCACCAACAGTGACACAACTGGAGCCAGCCAGCCCTCTTCCTGATGGAGCATTGAATGGTACGAACAGTTGGGGTACAACGAATTATAAAGGGCCATGTCCTCCAATGGGTGTACATCGCTATGTGTTTAACCTTTATGCATTGGATAATCTGGTTCATCTTGAACAAGGTGCCAGCAAAGACAAGGTGCTTAATGCCATAACAGGGCATGTGATTGGAAGCGCCGAATTAATTGGGCTTTATCAAAAATTCTAGGTTCTGTGAACGAGAAATGATAGTAGCATTAAGGTATTTTAGATCCCGCGGTCTTCGCCGCGGGAATTCGCATGATATGTGAGTGCATGCTTCATTTCGAAATCCCGCGGCGAAGACCGCGGGATCCATAAAGTAGAACCGGACTGGTTTTGCGAAGACGTGTAGAGTTGTGCATAAAATCCTGGTTGCCAGCAACCAGGCTTCAAATACGGGTTCCATAGTCAATGCCACTGGAATTAATTACAAACAGCCGAACAGATGCATCTCTCGCAGACCAGGTTACTAATGCAATTTCAATGTCGATCGGACTCGTCGCATTAAAAAATTGGCAACAGTCATTACCCCTACTTTCCAATAACCGATAATTTTTATCTGATGCGATTTATACAACAATAAATAAACCATTCGCGCAAAAAAACCGGTAATGAACACGCTTTTTTCATTACCAAGAATCAGAGCACCAGTGGTTCCTTTCTGGCTTAGAGAAACTAAAGACCCATGATCCACATAGCGGTATTCCTTTAATGGCTGTTTCTTTATCACCTGTTCAATGGAATGAACTAACAAACTAGCTTGCTGATGTGCGGCCTGTGCTCGAGCAGGTACTTGTGTTCCATCTGAAAGGATACAACAGGCACAGTCACCAAAAGCAAAAATCGAATCATCAACAGTAGTTTGCAAAGTGGGTTTTACTTTAATTTGACCCGCATGGTTCAATTCAAAATCGGCAAGAGATTTCACACGTTCCTGCCCTTTTATTCCTGCGACCCAAATGATCATATCAGCAGGAATGAATTGATTGTCATGAGTGATAATACCCTGTTCTTTAACCTCAATAACCCGAGTATTCGTTAAAATATCAATATCCATTTCAGCCAACTGTTTTTGGGTTACTACTGAAATGTTTTCTGGCAATGGAGATAAAATTCTGGAAGCAGCTTCAATTATGTGAATCCGTGCAATTTCTTTAGGATTAAATTTCTGTGACATTAACGCGCTTAACTGCGATAAGGAGTTTCGTAATTCTGCCGCTAATTCCACACCAGTGGCTCCCCCACCGACAATCGCTATTTGAATGGGTTTGGATCCCTTCTCATAATGATTTTTAATTAACTGCTGAAACAACACACGGTGAATGGTTTTTGCTTGCTGTTCAAAATCAAGATAATAACAATATTCATTACTCCCCGGAGTATTAAAATTATTGGTCACACTGCCTATAGACAAAATCAGCAGGTCATAAGGAATCATAAGCTCTTCTGGAGTCTCAAGCGCATCTGGATTGCGGATTAGTAGAGTTTTATTCACGCGGTCAATTTTTATTAATTGACCAAGTTCGAAATGAAATTTATTTTTTTTAGCAATTGCCAGATAGCTCATTTTATCGTAAATATTATTGAGACTGCCGCTGGCTACTTCGTGAAACAAAGGTTTCCATACATGCGTCAAGGACTGATCCACCAAAGTAAGATGTACATCCGGATTGTGGCGATAAGCACGAGCCAGAGACACGACCAGCTCCAATCCTCCAGCTCCCCCTCCTACCACGACAATGTTCAATTGTACCTCCTATGCGGTAATTTTTGATTAACCAGGATATTACGAAGTTACTGCTCTACTTCATTCACTTATTACTCAATTTCTGATTTGCCCGTCACCATAAATGACCCACTTATAACTGGTCAATGCTTCCAGCCCCATAGGACCTCGGGCATGCAATTTTTGGGTACTGATTCCGATTTCTGCCCCCATGCCAAACTGACCGCCATCAGTAAATGCCGTTGAAGCATTGGCATAGAGTGCTGCTGCATCAACATGACTCATAAAATACTGAATCGCTTCATTATCCTCTGCAATAATTGCTTCACTATGACCTGAGGTGTAGTGCATGATATGTTCTACTGCTTCAGCTAGAGAACCTACTGTTTTGATGGACATTTTATGCGATAAAAACTCGGTACCAAAATCTTCGGGTTTTGCGTGATGCAACAAATCAGACGGATAGACATCCTTGAGAACCTGATAACCTGGCTGATCGGCAAAAAGCACCACCCGCTGTGCTGCCAACAATTCAACCAATGCATACAATTTATCCAGGCATTGTTGATGAATGACTAAAGTATCCAGGGCATTACATACACTGACCCTTCTTGTTTTTGCATTATTAATGATTAAACGCCCTTTCTCTACAGAGCCGCTGATATCAAAATAGGTATGCACAATACCCGCACCAGTCTCAATGACAGGAATTTTAGCGTGTTCCCGAACGAAATTAATTAAAGCCTGACTGCCTCTGGGAATGCACACATCAATCAGATTAACTGCGCCAAGTAACTGATGAGTGGCCTCACGATCTGGTGGCAATAAATAGACGCAATTGCCATCAATGCCATGTAAATTCAAAGCCTGATGAATTAAAGACAGCAGGTAACGATTGCTGTGTTCGGCTTCTTTGCCCCCCTTCAGTATGCATGCGTTTCCTGCTTTAAAACACAAGGTAAACACATCAACGGTCACGTTGGGCCTTGATTCATAAATCACTGCAACTACGCCAAGAGGAACGGACAACTTATTAATGTGCAAACCATTTGGCAGTATTTTTTCTTCTAGAATCTGACCAACAGGATTTGGCAAGGATGCGACAAGCGCCACATCATCAGCAATGGCATTGATCTGTTGTTCGGTAAGCATCAATCGATCGTATTTAGGATCGTCCTTTGCCATCAAGGCGAGATCCTTGCTGTTCTCCCGAATTATTAGCGCGACCGATTGTCGTATGAGATCCGCAAGGCTCAACAGGACACTATTGCGTTGTTCATCACTGAAAGATGCCAATCCATAACTGGCTTTCTTGACTGCCTTGATTTGAGTAATAACGTCATTCATTCCGGACAACTCCTAAAAAAGATGCAAATGATCGTAGTGAATAAATTCAGGCTTATCTTTCTGGCCCAGGAAGGTTTGTAATTTATTGGCATCATATTGTGCAATACCAATTCCTATTTTTGCCCCATCCGGAGCAATAATTTCAACCAAATCCCTTTTTTTGAAATCGCCAGTACACGCAACAATACCAACAGGCAATAGGCTGATAGCACGGTTGCCTTCTTTTAAAAGGGCATGCAAACAGGTATTCACCGATATTGAACCCATTTTTTTATCACTATTATAGGCCATCCAGCGTTTAATGTTTGATTTTTTCTTACGGGGTAAAATACAGGTTCCCACCGATTCATTATTCAAAATCCGCTTAAGGACATTGATTTGATCAATACTGGCAATATGAGTGGTGATACCCAAAACAGACATTTTACGCGCTGTTCCAAGTTTACTGAGCATCCCCCCGCGACCCTGAGCACTTTTTTCTGCAGAAACTTCAGGCCAACCCTCTTCAGGATTAATCACAGAAATCAGTTCAGAACCTGGTTCGCTTGGATGTCCTGTAAAAACGCCCGCCACATTACTCAATATAATCAATTTATCCGCATTCATTTGAGCCGCTATCAAACCAGCTAACTCATCGTTGTCGGTAAACATCAGCTCTTCAACTGCCACACTGTCGTTTTCATTGATGATAGGAACTATGTTTTTATGATCAAGAATAACCCGGAGTAATCGGGCAATATTTAAATAGTGATGTCGGGTTTGAAAATCCTGTTTGGTTAGCAATAATTGTGAGGCAAGGATATTATGGGCTTTAAACATAGCGGAATAAACATGAATCAATTCATGTTGACCGATAGAGGCCAATACCTGTTTTTCCCCCAGAGAACTGCCAAATTCACGGCCAAGTAATTGATGTGCTGCTTTTCTGCCAAAACCTACAGCCCCAGAACTAACCAGTACGACATGATGCCCTGCTTTTTGCAGACAGACTATTTGCTCAACCAAATGCAACATGACCGGCTCATTAGGAGTTCCATCAGAAGATAAAATGCTTTGCGTGCCAACTTTAATAACTACTTTCATTGTTCAATCTCCTTTAGGAACATCACATCAGCAGGAAACCCATGTCTTAAACCAACCAGAATTAATTTAATGCACTTTGCTTCATATCGGGTATATTTTAAGCCAATGATTGAGACAAGCAACACCATGTGGATTAAATATTAGATAAATGAAATAAATTCGATGAACTTAGTATTTAAAGAATAGTTATGCCATCGCATCACAATAATCAAAATGAAGAAAATTTGATCACGTACGCATTAAAATATACAATACGGGTTCTTGTTTCATCACAATACCACAGAGGGGATTCAATGTCTGGAAAACGCATTTCTGATAAGAGCAATGGAACTTCTGTTCCAGTATTTACCCAATTGTGCGCACAAGTAAACTTCAGTCTTTTTGGTAACACATTAACAATTTACCCCAAATTAAATGGCGTTCCCCTTGACGAACGTGATTATCGCGCCAGTGAAGCAACACAAAAACTCAATCAAGCCTGGTCGAGTTTAGGCCAAAAAGTGTGTATTTTACGCAATTATCCTACACATGGACTATTGCACCAGGATCAGCTCACCAAAGAACATTGGCATACTCACGTTGAATTTGTAGAGCACATTGATGAAAATAAATTAACACAGATTCTTAATCAATTTGTTCTGGTTACTTTTATTACGGAACAGGAAAAAAATCGTTTTATCAAAACCTTCAGAGAGGCAAATAAACTCCCGCAAACTGAATTTGATAAACTGATGGCAAACAAGTACCTCAAACAACTCAGAAAATCCATTCAAAATAATGCGCAGTTTCGCCAAAATGATAAGCTTATGAGTCAAATGAATGTTGTGCTCCAGCATTTTGAGGCGTTAATTCTGACTGAAAAAAATCTGACTGAAGTACAAAGATACATTAAAGAAACTCAATTAGTCATAGATCATCCGACCAGGGACAATATTGCCAACCTGGAGAGGATGAGCACCCTTGCAGCAAGGAATCCGTCACCTTTGTGGCAAGCCATCAGTGTATCACTCATACTCCTGGGAATCTTTTTATGTACAGCAGGCTTAATGATTACTACGGCCCTTTGCGGTACCTCTATGGTACCAGGTATTGGAATAACCCTCAGTGGATTAGGTCTGTTTTCAGCAGGAGCATGCACCGCTCCTCAAGGAACAAGAAAGGGATCAAAGGATTTAACCCATTTAACCGAACTGATGAACGCGTCATTTGATGAATCGGTTGCTGGAGGATTTGTTACAAACCCTTACTAAAAATTCTTTGGGGTTATAATCGATTATAGTCCCCGAGTAATCAGCTCCTGCTCGAATGAATAACAGGCTATTGGTCGCCAGAAAGCCCACGGCTGTCCCATTAAAAATATAACGTCTTTCCGAGCGTAGCGAGGAATCTCCTGCAAGGTTGCACGATCCCATTAAAATGCGGCCATTAAAATCATATCAGTCGAAATGATATAAAAATCCAGGTACATCTTCTGATGACATCATTAAATTCCTTGTAAAAAAAGAGTTTAAAAGGTAATGATAATTAATGCATTAATTCAGATTATGCCAATTTGCAGGAGATTCCTCGCTACGCTCGGAAAGACGTCACATTTTTAATGGGACAGCCGTGCCAGAAAGCAGCCCTACTATTGACAAATCAATGCACATTTTGTTGTTTTAATTAATCAGAAGTAATAATATAACCAAATTAATCACTCTATGAAAAAGTACAGTACTCAAAAAAATACGATTGCCTCTGCAGATTCCACTGCAGTTGTCGTGTCATGCTGTACGGTATTATCCACAACAAATCACTTAGTAATTATTATCTTGCCCTCTTTACCCTAGAGCGGTCAGCTATTGCCAATTACCGAACCTCTCTAGGGAGAATGACCGCCTATCTTTTTGATAAAGCAGAATCAGCCTCATTGATCTCATTTATCTATATAGGCATGATCTTCGGTGGTCCTGTGCTTACATTTTAATGAAGCAATACAGTGTTGCAAGCTTTCAACATGAACTGACCGTCATACCTGTCTGTGCGCTTGTTGGCAGTGTGCTTATCTATCTGATTCATGTACGTGTGAAAAATCGAATATCCAACCACTCTCTCAATTTGGATACTCTTTCTGGAACTTAATTGAGAGAAACGCGCTCTGCGGAATAAAGTCCATGGATTCGAAATGGCGAATACAGCGCCAATTAAGATTCCCTGGACTCGCTAGGCGCAAATCAGGGTTTTAAATCATTCTCTGCGATTTGCACTATATTCAATTCAATCTTCCGGGCAATCACATCAAGGTTTAATCCGTTATCGCACACCTTAAAAGGATCCTCCAACTCCTCAGAGAGAATTTCCAAACC
>NZ_AUHS01000038.1 GCF_000423305.1 Legionella moravica DSM 19234
AGATATTAAAAGTCATCAATTGGGTTTATCAGCACGTTATGCGCACACAAAAAGCATTTATCGTTGGGGAGTTAAGATGCTTTTGGCTGCTATTGTTCAACTGATGTTTTGGATTATCGGGGTCATCGCCCATAGCCAAAATTACCAACGCGTTTTTCAGGCAAACACCGTCAGAGATAAAAAAGTATTCTCTTATTTCTATCTGGGGCAGTTGATGATTGAATTTGATAAGCTACAAGAGCTCAATATTGACTATGAAAACTTGCCAACCCTGATGGAGCAGGAGTTGGCTAGAAAATGGTAAATTCTAGTTGTTCAAAAAATATCAGGGGATCACTCAGCCCGCGCAGGCGCTCCCTAGTGTCCGGGGAAATTGCTCTTCTTTCGATCAAACCCCCTCTCCACCGCGTGCAGCGTGGGGGAGAGGGTTTAGGGTGAGGGGGTTAAATAGGTGCGCGCAGAAGCGCGCTCATTCAGGTGAGCGTCTGTGATACCGCTTGTGATGGCGAAGTTATTCTAGTGATTAGGGAATGATAGAATAAAGATTGAACCTCCTTGTTAATTCGCTAAGATAGCGGTTGAATTTAGCCGATTCGAAGAACAAGCTCCTATTATTCTATTAACAAATTTAAATGAGCGCGCTTTTGGCGCGCACCTATTTAACCCCCTCACCCTAAACCCTCTCCCCCACGCTACGCGCGGTGGAGAGGGGATTTGATCGAAAGAAGCTCAATTTCCCCGGACACTAGAGAGTCCCTGCGCGGGTAAGACAGTTGTTTTTGTTATGTACAGAGCGAAAAAATGCCCAATCTCTTTGTTAAAATATATTTTTAATTCGGTTATTTAGTACATTTAAACTCCCTCATTAAAAATGATTTTTGCCTTGACCTTGGAGTTTTTTGCAAGTCCTGAATGAGTTGGAATACAAGTAAGTAACCTTATTGTTTTCAGATTGTTTTTTTATTAAATTCACATCAAAGTAAAAAAGGTGTTGCTGTATCACAAGCAGGGTTTATACTTTCTATTTTGATGTCTTTAATTAGAGAGCACTCATGGAATTGAGAATTGATAATACGCCATTTAAAACATTGTTTCAGCCGCTGGATTTAGGCTTTACCCAAATTAAAAATCGTTTGTTAATGGGGTCTATGCATACAGGCCTTGAAGAAGATAAAGAAAGTTTAAAGCGGTTGGCTGAATTCTATCGTGAACGCGCTTTAGGTGGGGTTGGTTTAATCGTGACTGGAGGTTTTGCTCCTAATCGGGCGGGTCGTTTGGCTCCTTTTGCGGCGAAATTGACCAACAGCAAAGAACAGCATCGACATGAATTAGTGACTCATACGGTACATGAAGCCGGTGGCAAAATAGCGCTACAAATTCTGCATGCGGGCCGTTACGGTTATCACCCGTTTATTGTTGCACCTAGCGGCATCAAGTCGCCAATCAGTCCATTTAAACCTTGGGTTATGAGTCAATGGCGTATTAAAAAAACCATCAAACATTTTGCCCGTTGTGCTCGACTTGCTCAAGCGGCAGGTTATGATGGGGTTGAAATAATGGGTAGTGAAGGGTATTTGATCAACCAGTTTATTGTGTCTCATACCAACCATCGTCGAGATGAGTGGGGTGGTAGTTATCAGAACCGGATTCGCTTCCCAGTTGAAGTAGTGCGGGCTGTACGTGAAGCGGTTGGTGAAAAATTTATTATCATTTATCGATTGTCCATGCTCGATCTGATTGCTGAGGGAAGCAGTTGGGAAGAGGTGGTTATTCTAGCTAAAGCTATTGAGCAAGCGGGAGCCACGATAATCAATACAGGTATTGGCTGGCATGAGGCGCGTATACCGACTATTGGAACTATGGTGCCTCCAGC
This sequence comes from Legionella moravica DSM 19234, assembly GCF_000423305.1. Taxonomy (GTDB): domain Bacteria; phylum Pseudomonadota; class Gammaproteobacteria; order Legionellales; family Legionellaceae; genus Legionella; species Legionella moravica. Next base: position 1,874 of record NZ_AUHS01000038.1, read on the forward strand.
AGCATTTACACCGATAACCAAGCATTTGAAACCGGAAGTGACTATTCCTGTTATTACTTCCAATCGTATTAATACTCCTGAACTGGCGAATCAATTGTTGGAAGATGGGGTTGCGGATATGATTTCCATGGCCAGACCGCTATTGGCAGACCCTCAATTTGCTGAAAAAGCAAAACGTGGTGAGTCTGAGGCTATTAATGTCTGTATTGCCTGTAATCAAGCCTGTCTGGATCAGGTTTTTGTTAATAAATCAGCCTCTTGTCTGGTCAACCCACGCGCCTGTAATGAAACTGAAATAGTCTATCAAGAGGTTCATCAGCCCAAATCGATTGCGGTTGTAGGTTCTGGCCCCGCGGGTCTGGCTTTTGCTGCGGTAGCTGCTGAACGAGGACATCAAATCACTGTATTTGAGCGAAGTGATCGTTTGGGTGGGCAGTTTAATTTGGCGAAGCAAATTCCTGGTAAAGAAGATTTTCAGCATACACTGAATTATTTTAAATACCAGCTGCAAAAATTTAAGGTTGATCTTCGTTTGAATACTGAGGCCAATGTGGATTTGTTACGCAGTTTTGATGAAGTGGTTCTTGCCACTGGCATTAAACCTCGTACTCCGGATATTAAAGGTATCGAGCATGAGAAGGTGGTGAGTTACATTGACGTAATCAATCGTAAGAAAGCAGTCGGTGAGCGTGTCGCGATAATTGGTGCTGGAGGCATTGGTTTTGATGTCGCTGAATTTTTAACTCATGAACATCACACTACTGTAAATCAATTTTATGAGGAATGGGGTATTGATATTAAAGGAGAACATCGCGGTGGATTGCAACCAGCGCAAAATGCTCCAAGTCCTCGAGAAGTTTACTTATTACAACGTAAAAAAGAAAAAATGGGCAAACGATTAGGTAAAACGACAGGCTGGATTCATCGATTAAGCCTAAAGCATAAAAAAGTAAAGATGATTTCTGGTGTTAGCTATGAGGCCATTGATGATCAGGGTTTGCATATAAAACTTGACGATAAATCTGAAATTTTAAATGTAGATACTGTAGTGATTTGTGCGGGGCAAACCGAGTTAAAAGAATTATATGAACCCTTAAAGCAAATGGGGAAAACAGTCCATTTAGTGGGGGGAGCTTATAAAGCTCTGGAACTTGACGCGCGCCATGCTATTGATCAAGCGTGTCGGTTGGCTGCTTTAATATGAGCAGCCTTGCAGTTGTTATTAATCCTGCATCAGGCGGTGGGCAAGGTAAAAAAATCTGGCAGTTGATTCAAACCGAATTAAGCTCATTATTTGATGCAATAGATTACAGAATATCAACTGGTGTCGAGGAGCTCACTCCTCTGACGCAGGAATTATTGTCTGAGGAACCGGATTATTTATTAATCATAGGCGGAGATGGTACGTTAAGTCACGCGATTAACGGTATGATTAAACAGGATAAAATTGCGATTAAAAAAACGAAAATTGCTTTTTTAAATGCAGGTTGTGGCGGAGATTTCATCAGACAATTTCCTCGGCAGAATATCAGCCAATTTTTGGAACGATTAAAAAAAAACCAATTTGTGAGCAGCAATATTGGGAGTATTCGATTTAAAGATCAACTTCCTCGCTATTTTATCAATATTGCCAGCTGTGGTTTATCAGGACAGGTCGTTTCGAAGGTGACTCACAGTCGATGGTTAAAAAAGTTGGGCGGTTCGCTTAATTATTTATTTTACTCTTTAGTGGGATTGTTTACCTACAAGAGACCAGTAGTTCGAATTCAAATTGATGAGGCGTCATTCTTTGATTGTTCTCTTCTTTTGATGGCAGCATGCAATGGCCAATTTTTTGGTGGTAGCATGCACGTAGCTCCAAAGGCTTTAGTGGGTGATGGGCTTCTTGATGTAGTGCTTTTTCACGATTTCACAAAATTAGATGCTCTTCTGAAGTTGCCAAAAATATATTCTGGCAGTCATATTTTGGAAAAGAACGTTCAATACGTGCAAGCGAAAAAAGTAACTATTGAACCAAAAGATAATAGTATTATAATTGTTGAGGCAGATGGGGAATACATTGGGCATTTGCCTGCAACATTTGAATTGTTAGAGGAAACACTGGCAATCATCGTATAATTTGGTTGATTTTGTGGTCTTTTTGTCCTTGTTTTGATCTGTTTTGGTGATAAAAATCAGTATTTCTCAATACAAATAGCCTGCTTTTTTAGAGAATATTAATAAATATAGTGCATCATCTTGTTTATTTTGTTATTATACTGAGCAATTTTTATATTACTTACTCTTTTCAGATTTACGCTTTACTATATCAGGAACACTATGACTCAAGAAATTACCAATTTCTCCTCTTTTAATTTTTCAGATGCTTTGAACAAGGCACTGGAGGATATGAAGTTTACAACACCATCTCCTATACAGGCACAAACAATTCCATTGTTATTGCAAGGGCGCGATGCAATTGCCTTAGCTCAAACAGGTACTGGTAAAACAGCCGCTTTTGCATTACCAATACTTCAGAATCTGTCACCAGCCATACAAGGGACGCAGGCACTTATTATTGCGCCTACCCGTGAGTTAGCTATTCAGGTTGCTGAACAATTTGAATTATTAAGCAGACACCAACGTGGCACTACTATTGCTGTATTGTGTGGTGGTCAGGAGTATGGTCGTCAGTTAAAACAATTACGTGGCGGCGCTCAGGTTGTGGTTGGAACTCCTGGTCGTATTCTGGATCATATAGACAAAGGTACCTTACCTTTGGAGAATTTGCGTACGTTTATTCTGGATGAAGCAGATGAAATGTTGCGTATGGGTTTCATCGAAGATGTTGAAACAATTTTGGCGAAGTTACCTGAGAAGAAGCAAATCGCTTTGTTTTCAGCGACTATGCCACACCGTATTCGCCAAATCGCCAATACTTATTTAACAGATGCCGCTTCTGTCGAAATTCGAATGGAAACAGCTACTGTAAAAAGTATTGAACAACGATTTCTGTTTGCTTCAGGACATCAGAAACCTGATGCATTGGTTCGTGTTTTGGAAGTTGAAGATTATCAGGGTGTTATTGTCTTTGTTCGTACCAAAAGCAGCACAGAAGAGGTTGCGGAGTTGTTACAGCAACAGGGTCTGCGGGCAATGGCAATTCATGGCGATATTACTCAGGCATTGCGCGAGCGTATTATTTCCCAATTCAAACAAGGTGCCATTGACATTCTGGTTGCAACCGACGTAGCGGCTCGTGGTTTGGATGTAGAACGAGTAACCCATGTTATTAATTATGATTTGCCTCATGATAATGAAACGTATGTGCATCGCATTGGCCGGACTGGACGGGCAGGTCGTTCCGGGGTAACTATCTTATTCGTAACCCCCAAAGAATCACGTTTAATCAGCAGTATTGAGCGACATACTCGTCAACGTATTGAAAAAGTCAATGTACCTAATGATCATATGATCCAGGTAGCCAGACAAAAGCGCTTTATGGCAAATATTACGGATCGTTTGGAGCATGCAAACCTGCCTTCTTACAAGCGTATTGTTGAAGAATACATTAAGGAAAATGAAGTATCAGCAGTAGATGTTGCAGCCACTCTTGCCTTATTACTGCATAAAGATTTGCCTTGGAAAAAAGAATTGGCTTTACCAAAATCCCCCAGACCTGCAAAAGAAGGTCGCGTTAGCCGTAATGGTGACGGTCGCTCAGAGCGTAACTCTCGTTTTGGCGAAGACAGAAGGGGATTTGGTGGTGATCGTAAAAGTTTTGGTGGTGACAGAAAAAACTTTGGAGACGAACGCAAAAAATTTAATGATGAACCACAGGCTCAGGATTTGTTCCGCATTGATGTGGGTAAAGTTCATGGTGTAAAACCCGGAAATATTGTAGGGGCTATTGCTAATGAAGCGGGTTTACAAAGCCGTTACATCACTGGTCTTAAAATTCATGATGATCATTCTACTGTCCGATTGCCCAAAGGTATGTCTAAAGAAGTTGTTCGTGATTTGACCAAAGCTTGGGTTTGTGGCCGACAATTGAACTTAACCTTAATTGGTAGTGCTTGATTCGATGAGTAGGGACGTGTCATTGCCTCTCTACTTTAAGTGATCTGAACCATAAAACGCTGAAGCCTGATTAACCGTACTTCTACTGTTAATCAGGCTTCAGCGTTTTTTCAATCAGCCGCGACGTTTTTTCAACACCTCAAATAGCCTTATTCACCAACGTCTCAACTACGCCTATTCTGTCTGCTTAATTCCGTTCCTTGTATTAAGATACAAAGAGTTTCCTGTTTCCCAAGCTCAGTGATACAAAAGGATAAACCAAAGAGTACATTCTTTGTCAAAGATGAACTTTTTGTAAATTATAGGATTAATTTATAATAAAAACATACAGTTTTTCCTTGCCTTAAACCGGTTACGAATTTAATATCCTCGACCTGAAAAATAACAGCAATACTCAATCGAGGACAGAAAGTGAAAATTAATCCAAATGCTTTTTTTACTAGACAACAACCAAAAGATTCAAATGATGACAGACGAATGAAAAAGGATGAAACACCTCATAAATATACTCAAAAAGCCAAAGGCACCCTTCATCATTACATTAACGATGAAGTCCAAGATGTACTTGAAGAACTTCATGGTAAGTACAATCCACATGCTTATGACAGTTATTCAGACGATGATTATGCTTCCGATGAAGAATCAAATGGCTTGAAGTTATCAATTCCAGCGGGTCTTTAATTCGGGCCTTAGTGCGAGCGTTAGTTTTGTCTAACGCTCGATACTTACTGAAATGTACATTTAGGGTTTAAAGACTATGGCTGCTCCAACCGCAGTTGCAACCCCGAGAGCAGCTAAAGCTGTGAAAAAGGTATACCGGTTATCCTGAGACGAATGTTGTAACGCATCTGATGGTTCTTCCTGTCTGACTTCAGTTTTTATATTATTGCAGTTTTGAATAATCGATTGGATCCGATTTTTAGCTTCTGTGTTGGATGCAAGTAAAGGTTTGAACCGTTGTTCCCAGAGATGTTGCGCTTGAGTCGCCTGAATGGATAATCCAGGCTCAGTCACATAAAGATAATTTGCACGTGCAGTGGCTTCAAAAAAAGCAGCAGAGAATTTCAGTTTATCCGCATCATCCCACAGTCCTGAATCAGATATGGAGGCATTGGAAAGGTATCGACAGTCTCCAACCTGAGTTCCTGCAAAATCGACGATAGCCTGTTGCAATACTTCGTCATTAGAAAGGATTTGTGTAAAAAAATCCAGGCATGCTAAAACAAATTCCTTCTCAAACTGGGTCATGTTCATATCTCAAAAAATGCTGACTATAAATTCGTTTAGAGTTCAGATCAATATGAAAATTTAAGGGCATATTGTTTCTCCCAATATAGGGAAAATTGATTAATAGGCATGTTTCATAATATAATAATCAATGTTTTTTTTAAAAAAAATCAATTAACCAAGGGTATTCATGAAACTATTAGCTACCGTGGGAGCTTTTTTATTTTCTGGAATTGTTGCTGCTACACCACTTAATCATGTTGTTATATTTGGTGACAGCTTATCTGATAATGGGAATTTATACGAGTTCATGAAGCACCAGTTACCTCAATCTCCACCTTATTTTGAGGGGCGTTTTTCAAATGGACCCGTTTGGATTGAGCGTTTGATTGCTTCCTATTTTCCAAACGATCCGACATCTCACCTCAGCGATTATGCGATTGGTGGGGCAGGAGTATCTGAAGAAGATGACGACGATGATGTTTTATTTACCCTGAGAAGAGAGATTAAAACCTATCTGCTGGCGAATAATGACAAAGCCAGTGAAGACAGCCTTTTTGTTGTTTGGATTGGTGCCAATAACTACCTTGGGATGCCCGAAGACATCGAAAAAACATTGATGGACGTCAATACAGGTATTACCCATGGTTTGGAACAACTGGTGGAGAAGGGAGCAAAACACATACTGGTTCTTAATTTACCTGATTTAGGCAGAACACCCGCAGCCATAGAGTTTGGTTCAATTGAAACATTGAGCTATTATTCAAGCCACCATAATGAGGCATTAAATAAAACGCTCGCCAATATGAAACAGACCTATCCCGATGTCAATTGGCTGTATTTTGATTTGAACACCGCGTTTAACGAAGTATTGGAACATGCGGCAGATTATGGCATTACCAATATCACAGGTACTTGCGCAAATTCTATCGCCGATCAATCCACCCGCAAATCTGTTTTAAAAATGGTTTCCAGTGTTACTCCCGGAATAAAAGGGGATGCTTGTGATGGATTTCTGTTTTTCGATTTAGTACATCCTACCGCACTGGCGCATCAACTTATGGCTGATAAAGCTCGTATTATGCTTGACGCAGCAGGTGTTGAACTTTCCGATAAATCGGTTTAAAAGCGAATTAACCGGGATAAACCCATCCCGGTTCGTTATTCGATAGACTCATAGGGACATATAGAACGAATGACACGGATGATCCTTCTTTTTTTCTTTATAACTACCAGTGTTTGGGCGGATCAGTTTGAGATAAAAATAGACCAACAGTCTTTAGAATTACCTTATTGGCCGGCCCAGGCTAACCAGTATGGAGCCGTGTTGATTGTTCGTGGCGGAGATCAACCGCAATGGTCCGATTTACTGGCTCAATGTGCAAAACAACTGTCAGCAATTGGCTGGTCAGTAGTGCTGTTAAATTGCTCTCCTTCAAATACTGTACCCTGGATTAAACAATTACCTGAAGTAATCAGTTCTTTAAGACAAGATAAAAATAAACGCATCATTATGATTCACTATGGTGAGCAATTAAACCTTTCATTAGATTATTTTAGTAAACCGCAAGCCAAGATGATTAATGGGTTGGTTTTGATTTCAGCTTATGGCGATGACAGCATCAAGGAAAAAGCGCCATCATTACGCTTTCCCATTTTTGATGTTGCTGGTCAGTTTGATTACGATTTTGTATTGACTCAAATGAATGATAGAAAAAAAGAATATAGAGAACGGTCTTATTTTGCAGTAGAAATGCCGGGTGCTGATCATGATTATGACTTTAGTCGACGATTACTCGTTTCATTTGTGCACGGTTGGATGACCAAACTACCTGAAACACAAGCATTGCCTCGCTCAATGCTCGAGTCTTATATTGAGCCGGTATATTCATCACAAAGCCAGGTTGTTTCTATTGAACAATCGGACTGGACTGGTTTTATAGATAATCCTGTTGAACCCTAAGGGGTTACCAGCCTTTATTTTGGCAAATGAGTTCATAGGCTTTCATGATTTTGTGTGTTTTATCATTAGCCAGCTTAATCATTTCTTCAGGTAAACCCTGCGCGATTAATTTATCCGGATGGTTACGGCTCAATAACCGTCTGTAGGATCTTTTTACCTCTTGTTTCGTGGAATTGGGATTGACTTCTAGTAAAGCATAGGCATGAGCCAGATTGTTTTGTGATGACTGTTGTTTGTATTGATACTGTTTTTGTGATGAATAGTTATGGCTGTATTCATTGTATTGATGTTGTTGATTGTTTTGTTGCTGAGTTTGTTCCTGCTGTTGTTGGGCGTAGGAGCTGTATTTAAAATCATCGTAAAATCGATACTGTCTATGCAAGGGGGCAAAGCCTAAACAGGCAAAAACAACATCCAGGACTTTTATTTTTGCTGTGGTTAATCCATCGACCTGGGCTGCTCGATATTGGATGTCCACAAATAATTTCAGTAAGTCTCGGTTATCTCGGCATATTTTTTTTAATTCAAACAGTGCGGTCTCTAGTTTGAATTGTTTATTTTTTCCTTCATTGAATAAACGTTTAGCGCGCTCTATTTGCTCAGAATTAAGGCGCATTTCCTTCATGAGTAATTTGGCCATACTAATTTCTTGTTCTGTAACACGCCCGTCGGCTTTAGCTATGTGCCCCATTACCGAAAAAGTAGTTTCAAAAAAAGCTTTTTGTACCGCCTTTCTTTTTTCAGAATGATAGTACCAATGCGGATTGGAATAATGACTGGCTAATCCTCTATCAAAAAAATTACCAACAAGAATACCGAACAGAGCGCCTATAGGCCCTGCGGATAAGAATCCAAAGAAAGCTCCGAGAAGTTTTCCCCACCAGGTGGATAATGTAAAGAATTCCCTAAAAGTCATTGTTGATTTTAATCCTCAAAGGATATATACGATTTATGCCATCATATATTTAATATATGCGCAGCAAGTTGAATTATCCAACAGAATTGGTAAAAAAGCTAATCTCGTAGTGCAGCAATCAGGACTTGAATCGAAAATAAACCGGTTGAGGGTGTCTCATTTAATCATCTATGGTGCTATCTGAAATCACCAGGGTCTGTTGAACATTGCTCTCTTAGCCTACGTTCCGCGCTTTATGTGGCGTTGTTGGATATAGTAGGAGGTTCGTCAGGGGGGGGAATTAAAAAATAGACACACTTCCAGGAAGCTACGCTTAAAAAAGTGAAGATTGTTCAGGCATAAAGCGCGGGAAGTAGAGATAAATAGATGAATTGTCAACAGACCTTAACTTAATGGAATTTCAGATTATTTGTCAACAGAGGGTGATGCAATTCGGCGGTGATGTATCGCACAATTCATTGTTTTGGGTATATACTGTGCCTTTTTCGAATTTTGGTACACCTCCATGCGATTGTTCTATTCATTTTTAATGTATTTGCTAACTCCATTTATTCTCTTAAGACTGTGGTGGAAGGGCAGAAAACTACCAGCATACCGAATGCGAATATTGGAGCGTTTTAGTCTTGGTGATCTTGAAAGCAAGCCGGTAGATGTTTGGCTTCATGCTGTTTCCCTCGGAGAAGTTATAGCGTCAATACCTTTGATTGATGCCATGTTGGAGAAGCATTGGTCTATTCTGGTTACGACTATGACACCAACGGGTTCAGAACGAGTTAAAGCACGATTTGGTGATAAGGTTGCTCATCAATACATACCTTACGATTTACCTGGGGTTTTGAAGCGCTTTTTTAGGCAGGTACAGCCTCGTATTGGGATAATCATGGAAACTGAATTGTGGCCTAATTTAATAGATCAGGCTCATGCAGCCAAAGTCTCATTAGTGCTGGCTAATGCGCGCTTATCAGAGCGTTCCTTAAAAGGATATATGAAGCTTAGGGTGTTATTTAAACCGGTTTTGAATCAATTCTCCGCTATTTTGCCCCAGAGTGATGATGACGCCAAACGATTTATTACTTTGGGTGCGAGGAAGGAAATTGTTCAGGTTTTGGGGAATATGAAATTTGATTTGCAAACGAATACAATTGATAGTGCTCGATTTAATGAGTTGAAAAGTCATTGGGGATCTGACAGAACAGTGGTCATTGCAGCCAGTACTCATGATGATGAAGAAACTCGTATTTTGTCTGAGTTACCTCGTTTGCAAAAAGCCATTCCTAACGTGATATTACTGATTGCCCCACGTCATCCTGAACGCTTTCAAACGGTGTTTCAATTGAGTATGCACGCTGGATTTAATACAGGCTTACGCAGTGACCTGGATACAGTTTCAAGTGCAAATGAAGTAGTGGTTTTAGATTGCCTGGGTGAATTGCTAGGTTTATTTCAGATTAGTGATTATGCCTTTGTTGGCGGCAGTCTGGTGCCAGTGGGCGGGCATAATGTTCTGGAACCTATTGCGATGAATGTCCCTGTTATAAGCGGAAATCAGGTGCATAATTTTAAAACAATATGTCAGGATCTCAAAGAAGCTGAAGCGATACAGATTGTGAGCCAGGCGGATGAATTAATTGATTCGATTATTCAATTACATCAAGATAAAGAATTCCAGCGTCGCATGGTAGAAAATGCTACCGCAGTTCTGGAGAGTAATAAAGGCTCTGTTCTGAAACATTTACAGAAAGTTGAGTCTGTTATGAATCCTGCAAGATAGTTAAGTAGCCTGGTTGCGAGCAAACAGGCTACAACTACGCAAGATGAATGGATCCCGCAGCCATAGCCGCGGGAGTTCGGAGAGAATAATTGTGCTGATTTATTTAAGATCCGTAGTAGATGCTGCTGCTACGCAGGGGATTAGCACTGAGCAAGTACAATGCAAACACGGTCTTTATGAACCTTGATTTTGTCGTTCCTTGATCTCTGATAATGTTTTGCAATCGATACATAACGTTGCTGTTGGCCTTGCTTCCAGTCTTTTTAGACCAATTTCAATACCACAGGCTTCACAGTAACCAAAATCGTCATTTCTTAATCGTTCCAGTGCATCTTCAATTTTCTTAATGAGTTTGCGCTCTCTGTCACGTGTACGTAACTCAATACTAAATTCCTCTTCCTGGCTTGCTCTGTCTGAAGGATCGGGAAAATTGGCTGCTTCGTCTTTCATGTGCGTCACAGTTCGGTCAACTTCTTCCATCAATGATTGACGCCAAGCCAGCAATATTTTTTCAATATGTGCTAACTGCTTTTCATTCATATATTCTTCCCCATCAGCTTCCTGATAGGGGGCAATTCCCATGCTACCTATTGCGTCGTTTTTCACGTTGTATAGTCTCTCATTGGTTTTATCAATTAATTGTTCTGTCATTTTGGCCTCCGTCTCCTACTGTCACTCTGTAGCGAGTTTTACAGAAAATGGCTAGGTATACCAAATAACTTCAGCATCATCAACTAAATAATCTTACCTGTTATTAGTTTAAGGATGCCAACCTCCACTTACCCTATCATGACCTTGAATATCCTGCCAACTCCGAACATTTTTATAACCTAATTCGTTAAGTATAGCGTTAAGTTGTATTTTTTGATCGTATCCATGTTCAAGTAATAGCAAACCATCGGGTAAAAGACATTCATAACTGTGCTGAATAATGTATTGTAGATCAGCTAACCCGTCTTGACCACTGGCTAATGCACTTAGTGGTTCAAATCTGATATCTCCCTGTTTTAAATGAGGATCTTCTTCGGCAATATAGGGTGGATTGGAAATAATAGCATGATAATGGTGTTGGGGTAGAGAGCTAAACCAGGATGAGTGATAGAACGTTACATTGGTAATCCCAAGGGCTACTGCATTTTCCTGGGCAATTGTTAAAGCAGCTTTGCTGAAGTCGGAGGCGATGACCTTCCAATTCGGCCTTTCACTGGCAATTGCCAAAGCAATAGCACCACTCCCAGTGCCCAGATCCAGAATACAGGTTTCGGGGGTGTCAGGAATTAAATCCAGGGCGAGTTCTACCAGAAGCTCTGTTTCATGTCTTGGGATTAAGGTATCTTGAGTGACTTTTAAATTCAGAGACCAGAATTCACGTTGACCTGTCAGATAGGCAATAGGTGTTCCTGCTGCTCGTTGCGCTATTAATTGTTGGTAGGTTTCCAATTGATTTGGATTTAATACGGCTTCAGGGTGTGCGAAAATATAGGCTCTATTTTTATTTAATACATGGCTTAACAGGAGCTCTGCTTCCAGACGTGATTCCGCGTGGTTTTTCTCCAGCTGTTGCACGGCTTGGTTTAAGGCCGTGCGAATATCAATCATGTCGCCCTAATTCCGCAAGTAATTCTGCATGGTATTCACGTTTTAATGAATCGATTACCAAGGCTAAATTACCTTCCATTACATCGTTCAGTTGGTAGATGGTCAGATTGATTCTATGATCAGTCAGACGCCCTTGCGGGAAATTATACGTCCGAATACGTTCGGAGCGATCACCTGAACCTACCAAAGATTTACGGGTTTGTGCCTGTTCCTTCTTTTGTTTGCTTTGCTCTGCATCCAATAAACGTGTTTTAAGCAGGGACATTGCTTTAGCGCGGTTTTTATGTTGAGAACGTTCATCCTGACACTCTACAACAACGCCCGTTGGAATGTGAGTAATTCGAATCGCGGAATCGGTTTTGTTCACGTGCTGACCTCCTGCACCCGATGAGCGGTAGGTATCAATACGTAAATCATCCGGATTGATTTGAATTTCATCAATTTCCTCAACCTCAGGCATGATGGCTACTGTGCAGGCAGAGGTATGTACTCGTCCTTGTGATTCGGTTTCAGGAACACGTTGCACACGATGTGCGCCTGATTCAAATTTTAGTTGGGAATAAACTGCATTGCCGCTGATTCTGGCAATGATTTCTTTATAGCCTCCATGCTCGCCATGGCTGGCACTGATTAATTCAAGCTGCCACCCCTGATTTTCTGCATAACGGCTGTACATACGATACAAATCGCCAGCGAAAATCGCAGCCTCATCACCGCCCGTTCCTGCGCGCACTTCCAGATAAATATTCCGTTCATCGTCAGGATCTTTAGGAATTAAATGCCATTGTAATTGTTCGTCCAAATCATCAATCAGTTGTTTTGCACCCTCCAGCTCTTCTTCTGCCATAGAAGCCAGCTCTTTATCATCACCTTCAAGCATTTCCTGCAGGGAGAGTAAATTATTTTTAGCCTCAATATAAGACTCATAACAGTGGGCGACGGGTTCCAGCTGTGCGTATTCTTTGGATAATGATTTAAACTGATTCTGATCGGCAATTACGGATGCTTCAGACAGTAAACGTCCGACTTCCTGAAAGCGTTCCAGCATCTGCTGTAATTTTAACTCAAGAGATTTCTTCATAAGGTGTTTGACATAAAGTTGTTGTATTAAAGAGGTATTGTGCCAAAGCCAACAAATCTTCTCGTCCATCCCAGGCTATTTGCCTTAAGCCGTTGGTAGGGTTATGAATTAACTTATTGACCAGACGCTCACTAAATTCATTTAAAACAGAGGTTTGACTGTGTCCTGCAGATAGTTTTTTCAGGGCACGTTCTAATTCCAATTGGGCTAAATGTTGCATTTGATTGCGATAATCACAGATGATGTCTTTGGCTTTTAATGAACGATGCCACCGGATGTAGTTATCCAGTTCACTTTCAATTAATTGTTCCGCTTGAAGGGCTGCATTGCGCCGCTCATTCATCCCTTTTTCTATCATGATTTGCAGATCATCGATATTATAAAGTTGTACTCGATCCAGTTCGTTGACATTGGTTTCAATATCTCTGGGAACAGCTAAATCCAGAAAAATCATGGGCGCATTATTTCTTTGCTTCATCGCATGCTCCACCAGACTTTTATTGATGAAAGGAAGCGGGCATGCAGTTGCAGAAATAACGACATCTGCCTGAGGAAGGTATTGAGGAATATCGCCAATAGACAGAGTGTTTCCGCCAAAAGCATCGGCAAGTTTTTTTGCATGTTCCAGGGTACGACTCGCAACCATGAACTGATGTACACCTTGCTGGTGTAGGTATTTAGCTACCAATGAAGCGGTTTCTCCTGAACCAATTAAAAACACGCGTAGTGATCGGTAATTTGTAAATAATTGACCAACCAATTGCACTGCTGCATAGGCAATCGATACTGGATTGGCTCCAATACCACTGTGGGTTCTGATTCTTTTGGAGGCGCTGAATATGTATTCGAATACAGGTCTTAATTGTGATTTAACGGTGCCTAATCGGCATGCCTGGTGATAGGCTTGTTTCATTTGTCCCAGAATTTGCGGTTCGCCTATCATCATGGAGTCCAGCCCGCTGGCGACTCTTAGCGTATGTTTTATTCCCTGATGCCCCTCATGCAGGTATAAAAAGGGAGTCAGTAAATCTTGCGGTATGTGATGTTCATGAGCTAACCAACCTGCGATAACGTTGGGATCATCTGTATCACAGTAGATTTCAGTGCGATTGCATGTTGATAAAATAGCGGCTTCATTAATTTCAGGAAGACTTACCAGTTTGTTTAGTAATGAATCCTGCATAGCAGGAGGCAACGCGACTTTTTCACGCACGTTTATTGGAGCAGTTTTATGGTTGAGCCCGCAAGCAACAAACACCATGGAATCTGAATTCTTAGTTAGGACTAGCAAAAAACGCCCAATATCCTCGCTAAAAGAAATTTTAATCAGGAAGTTTCAGGGTTATTCGTAAGTCAGGTTTGTTAAAATGTTAATCGGCTAATTATAACCGATTAACAGACAAATTTGTAGAGACTGGCGAAAATCCTTACATTTCTAAAGAACTTTTTTATTTTGCCGCCAACAATGATAGCCACTTTTTGCACACAGTGTGTCATCTGAAAAGGAGCGTCAAATGGATATTATCCTTCAAGGTCAGCATAATGCTGAAGAAACGGTGAAGAGTTTGGAGCGTGTATTGCAATTATTCAGGGAACGTTATCATGTCGAAGGATTTCGTGAAATTCATCTAACGGTCACTTTATTAGATGAGCAGGGGGATGAGGTTGAGTTGATTGATAGTGAATCCAATCAAGCTTATCGTGTATTTGAAGTGTATAGAAAAGGATATGAGTTAGCAGGAAGAAAAGGAATTCCCATGTTGCAATTAGTGGTAGATAATACCCCTAAATAGATTGATGGATTGAAGCAACAGGAGTTCTCTATGGTTATGGCACTAATCGCCATACTGTTCACCCTGATATTAGTCGTGGGGATACACGAAGCAGGGCATGCGTTGGCGGCGCGCATGTTTCACGTACAGATTAAAAAAATATCAATAGGTTTTGGTAAACCCTTGATTCAATGGAGAAGCGCTAGCGGCTGCGAATGGGTATGGGCTATGTGGCCCTTGGGCGGTTATGTTCAATTGCTTAATTCAAGAATAAGTCCGGTGAATCCTGAAGAATATGCCTGGTGTTTTGATAAAAAACCAATCTGGAAGCGTGCTGTGATTTTGGTTTCAGGTGCTTTAGCCAATTTGCTAACCGCGTGGTTGGCATTTGTTTTTGTGTTTTACATCGGTTTGAATTACCGATTACCTTTGGTTCAATCCGTTCAACCCAATAGCATTGCTGCTCATGCAGGCATAACCTCCGGTGATCAATTTATCGCTGTTGAGGGCTACAGTACGTCATCGTGGCAGGATGTTGGAATGCAACTGGTCATTTTGTGGGGAAAAAAAGAAGTGAATCTTTCCTTGAAACGGCCTGATAATCAGAGCATCAGGGAGTTATCCATGAATTTAAGCGGGATAAACTTTACTGGAAATGAGCGTTCGCTTCTGTCAAGTCTTGGTATACAACCTGATTTATCGGCTCCAGTTGTATTGATGCAAGCTCCATCATTGATTCAGGCTATTCATCAAGCGAACAGTGCTATGGGGCATTTATTTTATTTTTTCCTGATGATCTTTAAACAATTAGTTACTGGGGGCATTCCATTTACCATCCTGCTGGGGCCTTTAGGCTTATTTGCCGCTTCTGTTTCGTCATTGATGCAGGGGATTGGTGTGTTTTTCTATTTTATAGCCAGTTTAAGTTGCGCTGTTGCATTGGTGAATTTATTTCCTGTACCCGGGCTGGATGGCGGTTCTTTACTGTATGCCCTTATTGAAAAAATTCGCGGAAAACCGATTTCAGTGGCAATGGAAGTTTTATTGCATCGATTGATGGTCATTTTATTTGCTGTAGTATTGGTTAATCTACTCATGAATGATTTAATCCGATTTCTACATTAATCCGAATGGAATATGAGTGCATTGATATTAAGGTTTATCTTATAGCGACTCAGTCACTGTTCTGGCACAACACCAGACATCCACTTTTTTAATTCCGGCCTTTTTCAAAACCAGGGCTAATTCATTGACTGTATTTCCTGTAGTAAGAAGATCATCAATGATGGCAACATGCTCATAAGGCAAGGGGGTAACATGAAATGCCTTGCTTAGATTTTTTTGCCGTTGTTCTTTGTCCAGACTGGCTTGAGGAGCAGTATTTATTCTTTTTTGGCAACTGGTTAAATCATAGGGAATGTTTAATTTCCGAGCCAATTTTTTCGCCAGAAGAGCTGCCTGGTTAAAACCTCTTTGTTTTATTCTGAGGGGATGCATAGGGACCGGGATTAAACATTGCGGGATATGTTGCGTTTTTTGTACGGTATTAAGCATTAAATGGCATAAAAAATTACGTAGATAAAGGCCATTATGGTATTTGAATTGATGAATAAGACTGCGTAATGGTTCATCAAAAGTATATCCAATCACTGCATTATCGTAATGTGGCGGTTTTTTAATGCATGATCCACAAATGAGATAATGCTCATCAGGAAGGGGGGATGCACAATGGGTGCAAGCAGGCCCTAAAGGTTTTATCAAACCAATACAAAACGTACATACTGCAAGAGTACCCTTATGAAATTGGTTGCAGAGTGTGCATATTGAAGGCAGGCGCAAACTCTGTGTTATACTCATCAATTTCTGGCGCACGAGCGTTGGATTTCCTGTGATTAACTTATCCGTGGTCTTATGATGGCTGTCAAAAATGAAATTAGCAAGGCATTTGGTAAACATGCCGAAGAATATGAGCGTGCCGCAAAGGTTCAGCAAGAAATTGGGGAGCGTTTGTTTGAGCGTCTGCACTATTTGAAAATCGCACCTCAGCGAATACTAGATTTGGGATGCGGTCCTGGCTCGTTTTCAAAAGAATTGTCCTTGCTCTATCCCAAGGCGCAGATTATTGGACTGGACCTGGTTCCTGGCATGTTGGCTCTTGCCAGGAAAAAACAAGGCTGGCGACGGAGATGGTCATTGGTTGCTGCAGATATGAGGCAAATGCCTTTTGCAACGGGGATGTTTGATTTGGTGTTTACCAATCAGGTAATTCACTGGGCAGCTCCCCTGGCTCATGTCTTTCGTGAAATTAATCGGGTGATGAACGTTAATGGCTGCCTGATGTTTACTACTTTGGGGCCAGACACATTCAAGGAACTTAAAATGGCTTGGTCCGGAGCGAATCACTACGCCCATGTTAATGAATTTTGTGACATGCATGATATTGGTGATAGCCTAATGGCAGAACATTTTCTGGATCCTGTAATGGATATGGAATTATTATCCGTTCAATACGAGACCTTGCCCAAATTAATTGCTGCTCTGAGAGCGCAGGGAGTACGAAATATTAATCCTGAAAGGAATCACGGTTTAACCAGCCGGAGTGCATGGCAACAATTTGAAAAAAACTACGCGGGACTGATTACTGACTCGGGTAAGTATCCTTTGACTTATGAAGTGGTTTATGGGCATGCCTGGAAGGGTGAACAGCGAAACACCGATAAGGGCATTGAGACTTTATTTCCCATATCACAGATTCGAATTAATAAAGGTTAGGGGATGGGTCACGCAGTTGAATATTTTTGCTCCAAATTGGAGTGCACCGGGGTAAGACAAGGATTGGTTCGCATACCCCGAAATCGTTAATCAGGATAAATTACTTCGGTTGTGTAGTTGCCTGGTTAGATTAATTAAAACAGTTGCTTTTTTTTCGAATATTTGGAGTGAATCCAGGGCGATTTGATAATGCTCCGAAATTTTTTCTTCCAGTTTTTGCTGGGTATAGAGTGTAGCAAAGGTGGTTTTTTGATTGGCCTGATCTGAGGATCTTCCTTTTCCGAGCAGGTTTGCTGGTGCATACTGATCCAGATAATCGTCTTGCATCTGGAATACCAGACCGATGTGTTGAGCATAATCTTTCAGCGCTGCTGCAATGCGTTCGTCCGTCGTATTTTGCGCAGCTAATACCATGTCAAAACAGGCCATGATTAATTGTCCTGTTTTGAGAAGATGAATTTTTCGAAGTTCTTCTTCGGAAACTGCAGAAGAGGCCAGCGCGGTCAGATCTAGGCTTTGTCCGCTAACCATCCCGCTTACACCACTGGCTTTTACTAATGTTCTGGTGATTGAAACAATCTGTGAGGGACTTAATAATCCGGGTAAATGGGTTAATAGAACTTCAACTGCCAATGCTTGCATTCCGTCGCCAACCAGAATAGCAGTAGCCTCATCATAGGCTTTATGACAACTGGGTTTTCCTCGGCGTAAATCATCATCATCCATAGCAGGAAGATCATCATGAATTAATGAATAGCAATGGGTTAATTCTATGGCTGCAGCAATGACATCAAGTACTTGGATATCGATATCAAGCAGTTCACCGCTTAAATAAACCATGATAGGTCTGATTCTTTTGCCACCCGGGAATAATGAGTAATGCAATGCAGATTCTATCCGATCTGCAGGTATGTGTGTGGCATTCAGAATCTCTTTAAGGCAGTTTTCATGACGTTGGATATAGGTTTCAATCACTTGTGTGTTCATCCGGTTTAGGTTCAGAGCTGGAATGAGAGGTGGTAAGAGTTTCTATTTTTTGTTCTGCCTGATTCAGCACATCCTGACATCGTCTGGCCAAGCCAATTCCTTTTTCAAATTGTTTAAGCGAGTCCTCAAGAGACAGTTCGCCTTTTTCCAATTGTTTTACTATTTCTTCGAGCTCGGTTATTGATTGTTCGAAATTAATGCCTTTACTCATTAGAGTTCTCAATTTCCTGAAATGCAGTGATTATACTGAGTTAGGCTGAGGATTCAACTTTCAATTGGTGAGGATTGGCTGTTGATGATGGTTTGAATCGTGAGCTAACACAATTTATAATCAAATCTTGGTGCAGGGCATGATACACTTCTGTCCAAAAATGGTAATGTCTCAAAAAATCCGAAAATTTCGTTATCCTGAACGCAGTAAAGTGACTTTTCAATTGCTGGCATAAAATCAGATGCGCGATAATTTTGTTCGGAGCTGTTGATTTTAAGGAGTCCTAATATGAGTCAAGTGGAACACAGTTATACTGACTTCAAAAATGACATGATGGATACTGTCCTTTTTTCAATATCCCCATTTACTCTCTTTTTTTCCCTTTTTAACGTAAGTGCTCCAGAGAAATATTATGGCCTGGTACGAGTTTTTTCTCTATTTTTTGCGCTCATTTCAAGTCCTATTCTGATTCTCGCTATTCCAGTGACGCTTACCTTTGGAGCAATAGCCGCTGTGGCTCAGATGGTGTTTTTTCCCTTTCAGCTAATATTGGCTATGGTTCAGGATTTGAGATCGGTGCATATTGTTAACAATAAACAAGGTGTTGTGGCAGATGTCTCGAAAGAACCATCAGGGCTTTTGTCCGATGATCGGATTTCTAATCCTTCTGCAGGAGCTCATTTTCCACCGTTATTCAATAACGAAAAACCAAAGGATACGGATGTAATCGACGAGATTTCAGCAGCGTCTAATCCATCTCCCAATAGTGCTCCATGAATAAAATTCCTTAGGTAATTATTTTAACTATCCGTTATCATTGATTACATTAATCGTAATGGAATAATCAAGGTTCACTGTAATGAAAATAAAAACCCAGTTTGTTTGTAATCAATGCGCCGCAACGTTCAAACAATGGGCTGGACAATGCACGCAATGCGGAGCCTGGAATTCAATCGCTGAAGAAGGAATCGTAGCTGAGAGCCGAAATTCCCGAAGTGGGCAATGGGCTAATCAGCGTTCTGTGATTACCGCTGTTGAAGACGTGGTTATGGATAAAGAGATTCGCATGGACTGCGGATTATCTGAATTAAACAGAGTTTTGGGTGGTGGTTTGGTTTATGGCTCTGTAGTCCTGATCGGGGGGGACCCCGGGATTGGTAAATCGACTCTGTTACTCCAGACCTTGGCAAATTTATCCATGCAGGAAACGGTATTATATGTTACCGGTGAAGAATCCTTACAACAGGTTGCTATGCGAGCCCAGCGACTGGGTTTGCCGCTTGCAGGATTACGCTTATTGGCTGAGACTCAGGTGGAGGCGATAATTGCTCATGCTCAGAAGGAAAAACCGCGAATTATTGTAGTCGACTCCATTCAAACGATCTTTACCGAAACCATCAGCTCGGCTCCAGGAGGAGTAAGCCAGGTCAGAGAATCGGCTGCTCAATTGGTACGTTTTGCCAAAATGACCCAAACTGCCGTTTTTCTTGTGGGGCATGTAACCAAGGAAGGAACCTTGGCGGGCCCCAGGGTTTTGGAACATATGGTTGACAGTGTTCTTTATTTCGAAGGCCAAAGTGACAGCAGATTTCGGGTGATTCGCGCCATTAAAAATCGCTTCGGAGCGGTTAATGAGCTGGGCGTATTTGCAATGACAGATAAAGGTTTGAAGGAAGTGGCGAATCCTTCAGCAATATTTTTATCACGACAACCGGAACCCACTCCCGGCAGTGCGGTGATGGTGACCTGGGAAGGGTCGCGCCCGATGCTGGTTGAGGTTCAGGCCCTGGTGGATGAGGCGCATGGACAGCAGGCAAAACGGGTCACTGCAGGTCTGGAACATAATCGATTGGCAATTTTGCTTGCTGTATTGCATCGGCATGGGGGTATTGCAACCTACGATCAGGATGTATTTATTAATGTGGTGGGCGGCGTAAAAGTGACAGAAACAGGTAGTGATCTGGCTCTGTTGGCTGCAGTAGTTTCCAGTTTGCGAAATCGGGTCTTTGATAGTGAAACCATCATCTTTGGTGAAGTCGGTTTAGCCGGAGAAATAAGACCGGTACAGAGTGGTCAAGAGCGAATAAAAGAAGCAGTAAAACATGGATTCAAGAGAGCAATTGTTCCCTTTGCCAATGCTCCCAAACAACAGGGGTCGTCCATGATTATTGAGCCGGTTAAATATTTACGGGATGTATTGGAGAAAATGTGATGTTCAATCGTAATGAATCAGGACGGATTCAGCTGGATGAAGAGATTAACTCTTTTCAGAGAGAGGGCGCGGTTTGCTTGCGTCAATTACTAACCGAGGATGAAATTAATACATTACGAAAGGGCATAGAGCTTAATTTATCCAATTTGAGTCCGCGAGCTAAAGTCGCGAGCAGGCCGGATGATCCGGGTTTTTTTGTAGAAGACTTTTGTACCTGGCAAAATAATCCCTTTTACCAGAAGATCCTGTTTGAAAGCCAACTTGGCGCTGTTGCTGCTCAGCTAATGCAAAGCCAAGAGGTGAGGCTTTATCACGATCATTTGCTGGTGAAAGAACCCGGAACGCGTCAAGTCACACCCTGGCATCAGGATCAACCTTATTATAATGTGGCAGGACAACAAAATTGCAGCTTTTGGATTCCGGTAGATCCGGTAAGCAGGGAATCTACTTTGGAATTTGTTGCAGGCTCTCATTTAGGGCCATGGCTAATGCCCAGATCGTTTATGGACAATCAGGCTAAATGGTTTCCTGAAGGAAGTTTGCAGGAGCTTCCTGAGATTGAGCAATCAAGAGAAGATGTTCCAATCATTGGCTGGGATATAGAACCAGGCGATGTGGTTTGTTTTCATATGCTGACCTTGCATATGGCAAGAGGAGTGAATACTCAGCAACGAAGGCGAGTGTTTTCTGTGCGTTTTCTAGGGGACGATATGATTCACGCACCAAGAGCATGGGTAACTTCCCCTGATTTTCCCGGGCTGATAGATGAATTACCTTCCGGATCTCCTATGGATCATCCTTTATTTCCTGTTGTTGTGACACAAGCTTAGTGCTTTAGGCTATTTTTTAAACAAAAAGTCCTCCGGCTAAAGATCCCCTCGCCTCCGCGGGCTGATATATCCCCTCAAATTTGCTAAAAATAATTGCAGTAAAGTTGAAGTCGTGATCTAATTTTCCCCAACAAATTTGTTTGGGGAAAATGATGGAACCTATCGATTTACTACATGACCATCTCATGGAGGAATGTCCTTTTATCCATGGCAAACGTTTACAAGCATTAATGGATGTAGCATGTTCACTACAAAAGAAGCAAAACCTATCGCTGACAGCAATAGGCAAAGGATTAACTGGAAACAGTTCATTAAAACACAAGATTAAAAAGGTAGATCGTCTTGAGGGCAACAAGCACC
>NZ_AUHS01000039.1 GCF_000423305.1 Legionella moravica DSM 19234
TAGGTGCTTGTTGCCCTCAAGACGATCTACCTTTTTAATCTTGTGTTTTAATGAACTGTTTCCAGTTAATCCTTTGCCTATTGCTGTCAGCGATAGGTTTTGCTTCTTTTGTAGTGAACATGCTACATCCATTAATGCTTGTAAACGTTTGCCATGGATAAAAGGACATTCCTCCATGAGATGGTCATGTAGTAAATCGATAGGTTCCATCATTTTCCCCAAACAAATTTGTTGGGGAAAATTAGATCACGACTTCAACTTTACTGCAATTATTTTTAGCAAATTTGAGGGGATATATCAGTGCGCGGGCAAGACCACTTTTGTTATCATGTACAGAACGTATATCGTAAATCCTGTGGCATTAATCTTTATCTTGAGCAATACTTATAACCCGAACATCAAACAAGGGAAAATTATGACAAAATGTTCTGCTCTTATTATTGCTTCATTACTCTGCTTTAATGCAGCCCATGCAGCGGAAATGTCTGCTACAGTCAATGCTACAGGGGCCAATCAAAACCCAATTGGTTCGGTGGTTTTTACTGAAACGCCTTTTGGTCTGCTGATTAAACCTAATCTGACAGGGCTTGCCCCTGGACTACATGGCTTTCATTTACATCAACATGCTGATTGCGGTTCTGACGGCATGGGAGCTGGTGGTCATTATGATCCTGCTAATACCAATAGCCATCAAGGGCCTTATGGTAATGGACACTTGGGTGACCTTCCGGTACTTTATGTATCTGATAATGGAGTAGCCAACACACCTACCCTTGCTCCTCGATTAAAATTAAATGATTTAAAGGGCTTATCGGTAATGATTCACGCTAATGGTGATAATTATTCGGATACTCCCCCCTTGGGCGGTGGTGGAGCACGGGTAGCCTGCGGTGCAATCAAGTAAGGTTCTTTTTGCCAGCTGCGGACTTAATCTCCGCAGCTTTTGTTTGTATGAACCATGCTACACTCATCACCTGTTAAACCATTCTCTTACTCACATACACCGCATGAATTACAGCACTTATTCTGCCAACACGAGCTATGGCTGCGGCTGAAAATCCGTGTTCATTTAACTGACGGGCATGTGAGCTGATACATGCTCCACAACCATTGAGTGATGAAACAGCTAGAGACAAGGTTTCAAAAGTGATTCTGTCGACGCCAGGGGTCATCATACCTTGCATTCTTAACCCGGTGGGTATCTGTTCCACTTCAGGATGTTCAGTCAAATGGACAAACCGGTAATAAATATTGGTCATCGCCATTAAACTTGCCGCTAATTGTGAGGCGTTAATGACCGACTCATCCTGAATTTCTTCTTTAATTTCTTTAATTAAATCCTGTTCGCCTAATGCATAAGCGACTGCCAGAGCAGAACCTAAAATCTGATGGTTACTCAGCCCATCATTGAATGATACGTCAAGAACCTTGCTTAAATTCAAGCGTATGTCTTTAGCGATATCTGGCAATGTGTTTTTTATATTCTCAATCATGGCACTTACCTCTACGTGAATTTATTTTAAATGGATGGTTTCTTCGCCTTTTTTCCAATTGCATGGACACAGCTCATCTGTTTGTAACGCATCTAAAACCCGTAACACTTCTGTTGGATTTCGTCCTACATTTAAATCGGTAACCATCACAAAACGGGTAATTCCCTGAGGGTCAACAATAAAAGTAGCTCTTTGAGCAACACCTTCCTGCTCATCTAATATCCCTAATTGGCTACACAACTCCCTCTTTACATCAGCAAGCATTGGAAAAGGCAAGTTATTTAAATCCGGGTGTTGATTTCTCCATGCCAAATGAACGAATTCGCTGTCTGTACTGCCTCCAAGTACTTGAGCATCCCGATCAGCAAATTCAGAATAAAGCTTGCCAAATTCAGCGATTTCTGTGGGGCAAACGAAGGTAAAATCTTTGGGCCAGAAAAAAAGAACCAGCCATTTCCCCTGATAAGTCTCATTTGTGATCACTTGAAACGCATTATTTAAATCATTACTGATGGTTGATTTAATTTGAAAAACCGGAAATTTATTGCCTACGGTAATCATGAACATTCTCCTAAGTGGATTAATCTGTCGTTCATCTTTAATTTAGGTGATATCCAAACATAAATAAAATCGATTATTTTTATTATAATGATAGATTTTATTGATTTATAATGTAAATTTAATCCCATTGTGTAAAAAATTTGGCTTTTATGGTTTTTATACACTACTTTTATAGAAGGGCCTGTTAAGGAATATTCTGTATGGAAGACCCATTCTCTGCATTGCTAAAATCCCTACAATCGGTATTTCATTTGGAAGCAATGAGAAACGGCAAATACTGCTATCCGGCGGTTCAACAGCTTAAAGATGCAACAGAACGCTATAATCCTAATACAAAAAATTCCTTCATCGCTCTACTTCGCGCCCTGAGAGAAGCGCTTCCTCACATTGAAAAATGGAGAGTTAATTTTGATGCTATCAGGCAATCAATGGATAAAATGGCTAAACTCCATCATATGCCTTCAATAGATTGGAATAAGATGTTATCGCATCCTAAAGTATCTCCAAAATTTCAATTCAGCGCACTAAATCACTCACGCTCTGAAGATAATCTGCTCGTATGGCTCACAAAGAAAACAGGAACGCCCCATACCAAGATGGATCACAGCGAGTTAACCCAGGCAATGTTGGACAATCAAGACAGGCATGGTTTTAGTCAAAAATTAAATGCACATTTAGAAAAGCAACCAGATTTTTTATTTAACTTGATTATGCAATCAGAAAAGAATTTTATTAAAATATCTCATTCTCGACTTAGCCTACATTTAACTGATATCCAACTGGCCAAAGCGATTATTCAACATACTCCCAATATGATACAGATACAAAAAGATCCCTTTGAACAGGTGGAATTGTTAATTCATAAACTCAATGACATATTATCCAACGGTCGATCGGTTTCAACCTTACTACGTAACGGTAAAGCCAAGCCCATATTAGATGCTTCTATATTTTTCAAAATATATCAAAGTGAAGAGTACGCAAATCGCCATGAAAAAAAACCATCAGTACCCACTGTAGTTAAATCAGAGACATTTAAACCCCGTTTATAAATCAGGAACCCAGGGTTAACTTCTGTTAGCTACTCACTTTTTATAAGCTAAATCGCCTCACATTAACGCAGAGTAAAATATTAGGGTCTGTTGACAATTCAAGTCTCGACGTCCCGCGACTTGTTCGCGGGATCCAATTCACTCTTTATAGGCGCAATATATTCTTGTTTTGCGCACGATCTATCGATTCCGCGAACAAGTCGCGGAAAGTAGGCTTGAATATAATGAAATATCAACAGCCCCTAAAAAAATGAGAAACGCTAAGGGATGAACCCTGGAATCGAAATTCCAGGGCAAATAGAACGAAACCTTTAATCCAGTAATCCCAAAGATTTAACAGTGTCGCGCTCTTGTCTCAACTCATTTAGAGTAATGTTAAACTTCTCTTGACCGTAATCATTTAATTGTAAGTTATCAATTACAATTAACTCACCTTTCTCGCGTCGGCATGGAACAGAGAAGATCAAACCTTCATCAACACCGTACTCACCTTGAGATCGACGCGATACAGAGAACGATTCACCTGCTGGAGTATCGGTTACTAAATGATTGACCCCAACAACAACACCATTGGCAGCTGAAGCAGCAGAAGAAGAACCACGTGCTTTAATTACCGCAGCGCCTCGTTGTTGAACCATAGGCACAAAAGTATCTTTTAACCAGGACTCATCATTGATCACTTTGGCAGCAGAAACCCCATTAATTTTAGCATTATAAAAATCAGGATATTGTGTTGCAGAGTGATTACCCCAAACAGTCATTTCAGTTACGGCAGTAACATCCACACCCGCTTTTTTAGCCAATTGAGTTCGTGCTCTTAACTCATCAAGGGTGGTCATGGCGAAAAATCGATCATTGGGAATGTCTTTAGCATGATGCATGGCAATCAGGCAATTAGTATTGCAAGGATTTCCAACTACAAATACTCTGACGTCATCACTGGCGTAATCATTAATGGCCTTACCTTGCTTCGTAAAGATGCCGCCATTAATCTGTAATAAATCAGAACGCTCCATACCTTGTTTGCGAGGTACTGAGCCAACTAATAATCCCCAGTTAATCCCATCCATTGCCGTATTCAGATCAGAGGTACACACAATGCGTTTTAGTAAGGGGAAAGCACAATCATCCAGCTCCATAGCAACACCTTCCAGTGAAGGAAGAGCAGCCTCGAGTTCCAGAAGATTCAATTCCACTTCAGTGTCAGCACCAAACATTTGGCCTGATGCAATCCGAAACAATAATGCATAACCTATTTGTCCCGCTGCGCCTGTTACCGCGACTCTCACTCGTTTCTTCGACATTTTATTTCCTCTTATTTAACCATTCTTTAGCTAAAAATAACGCAGCAATGCTGCGCGCCTCGGTAAAATCCGGTTTTTCCAATAACTCCATAGCAGCACTTAGAGGCCACTCAACCAGTTCCGGTGGTTCCGGTTCATCCCCGGATAAAGGCGAATGATACAATCCTTGAGCCACAACCACCTCAATTCGTGCTCCAAAATAACCTGGAGCCAAACTCATTGCACGAATCCAATGAAGTTCTTTCGCCGCAAATCCAGTTTCTTCCCGCAACTCTCTATTTGCAGCTTCAACAGGAGTCTCACCTTGATCAATAACCCCTTTAGGAAAAGCCAGCTCATAATTATCAGTACCTGCGGCATATTCCCGAACCAATAATAACGAGTCTCCAGGAGTAATCGCAACTACTAAAACAGCCCCGTGTCCATGACTTTTAATGCGTTCGTAAATTCTTTTTGCGCCGTTAGAAAACTCTAAATGCATCTCTTCAACAGTAAACAACCGTGATTTGGCAATCACCGCTCTCCGTTTACAAATTGGCTTTTCTCTCATAGTTCAATATCACTTATTTGGTGACAAAACAGTTGTCATGATACTATCGCATTCTCAAACAAGCCAGTCTAAAAAATTTAATGCGTCCATTATCTCTGTACATCCATATTCCGTGGTGCATTCGTAAATGCCCTTACTGCGACTTTAACTCGCACAAAAGCCCTGATGCCTTACCGGAACTCCAATATGTTCGTGCATTAATTGAAGATTTACAATCCGATTTAACTCGGTTTCCGGTTCGAGAAATCACCTCTATTTTTATCGGAGGAGGCACTCCCAGTCTTTTTTCTGCAGAAGCCTATAACATCTTATTTACTCAGTTAAAGCAATTGCTTCCTTTTGCTCCCGATATTGAAATCACAATGGAAGCGAATCCTGGCAGTGTTGAACAACAGCGCTTCACTGAATACAGACAAACGGGAATCAATCGTCTGTCGCTGGGAATCCAGAGTTTCAATCCTGTTCATTTAAAAGCACTGGGACGAATACATGACGAACATCAATCCCATGCAGCCATCATTGCTGCCCGAGCAGCCGGTTTTGATAATCTTAATCTCGACATCATGCACGGCTTGCCCAATCAAAGTGTCGAACAGGGACTTGCTGATCTGACCACTGCCTTAAACCATCAGCCAGAACATTTATCCTGGTACCAATTAACCATAGAACCAAATACTGTATTTTACAAAGAAAAACCGCCTCTTCCATCTGAGGATGATGCGTTTTTATTAGAAGAGCAAGGTTTGAACCTTTTAACGGAATCAGGTTATTCACGTTATGAAATTTCCGCATTTTCACAACCTGGCAGACAGGCACGTCACAACCTGAACTACTGGCTGTTTGGCGATTATCTGGGAATAGGGGCTGGAGCGCATGGAAAAATTACCACAGCACACTCGATACAAAGAACCAGAAAACACCGCCAGCCTAAAGATTATTTAAACCCGGACAAACCCTACCTGGCGCATAGTGAAGAAGTAAAGGATGACGATTTATTATTTGAGTTCATGCTTAATACTACTCGCCTGGAACAACCCATCCCGTTGGACTTGTTTAATCAAACAACAGGATTAAACTTAAATCGGTTGCTCCCCAAATTAAAAATAGCTCAGGATAAAAATCTTATCGTTTTAACCAATGACTATTGGCAAGTGTCTCCACTAGGAAGACGCTTTACTAATAACCTGCAAGCCCTTTTTTTACCTTGATCCTTAATTAATGCAATCATGACTCATGGGAATCAATTCGCTTCAAGTCAGCCAAAAATTCTCTCTCTGACAAGGCTCATCAAGCTCCTGTCACTTGCAATAAAATCACTAGAATCAATCAATTCCAAAAAAATAACTTTCAGTTGCTAGAACATTAAGATTATCTCATAATAAAAAATATTTTTGCTTAAGGAGCTCCAGGTGACTCTATTTCTATTCTTGGTAATTCTTGCCTATTTAATGGGTTCATTTTGCTCTGCAATCATCGTTTGTCGAGTATTTGGGTTACCTGACCCCACAGTAGAGGGTTCAAAAAATCCAGGTGCAACCAATGTCCTGCGCCTGGCAGGAAAAAAATATGCTGCCTTGGTGATGGTTGGCGACGTTCTAAAAGGAACTATTCCGGTTTTAATTGCAAAGGCACTAGGCGCAACCCCGGTCACTATAGCATTTACAGCTTTAGCAGCTGTTGTTGGTCATATGTTTCCAGTGTTTTTTAAATTCAAAGGGGGAAAAGGTGTCGCCACAGCGATAGGTGCATTGCTGGGATTTCACTTTATTATTGGCGTCCTGGTTGCTGCAACCTGGTTATTAGTCGCTAATTTTTCTCGATACTCCTCTTTAGCCTCAATTGTCGCCATATCCTTATCGCCCTTCTACACATTACTTCTGGTTGGTCGGCTGGATATATTCCCTCCATTATTTTTTATAGCTCTTTTGGTACTTTATAAACACAAAAACAACATTAACCGATTAATCGATGGTATAGAGCCAAAAATAAAATTCAAACAAGGCGTCATTAAAGACATCATGGAATCCCCTCCCGTGATCAATGAAAATGAAGAGATTCCATCTCCAAAACCCGTTGCCCATGCAGCTGAAACAGAACCAGTACAAGCTAAAGAAAAAACAAAAGAAAAAAAACCTAAAGCAAAAGCGCCAGCAAAGGACACTAAAACTCCCAAAACGGTAACCAGAAAAACAAGCAAAACAGAAGAGCCTGTAACAAAAGCGAAAGCAACTAAACCTAAAACAACAAAACCCAAAGTAACAAAGCCAAAAACAGAAAAACTTAAAGAAGAATAATTATCGAGTGAGTACCTGCATCAGGTACTCATCATACCCCTGAAAAGTCAGCTTTAAATGCCGGTTGCGAAAACTCCCTTTTAAAAAGGGCGCAGTGTACATCAAGTACATGAGCCTTTTTTTATAAGAGAATTTCACGTAAGATTCACCAAATACACCATACCTCTGAACTGTCGGATTTGAGTGCAGGTTGCGAAAACTCCCTTTTGAAAAAAGCGCAGTGTACATTAAATACATGAGCATTTTTTAAAAAGAAAGTTCTCGCAAGATACACCAAAGACACCATAACCCTGAACGGTCAGATTTGAGTACAGGTTGCGAAAACGCCCTGTTAAAAAAAGCGCAATGTACATAAAGTACATGAGCATTTTTTAAAAGGAACGTTCTTGCAAGATACGCCAAATACGCCATAACCCTGAACGGTCAGATTTGAGTGCAGGTTGCGAAAACTCCCTGTTAAAAAAAGCGCAATGTACATAAAGTACATGAGCATTTTTTAAAAGGAACGTTCTTGCAAGATACGCCAAATACGCCATAACCCTGAACGGTCAGATTTGAGTGCAGGTTGCGAAAACTCCCTGTTAAAAAAAGCGCAATGTACATAAAGTACATGAGCATTTTTTTAACAGGGAGTTCTCGCAAGATGCGCCAAATACGGCCGTTCAGGCGAGGGGCCAGCGCGCTTTGACCACCACCTCCTCCCCCAAATCCCTCTCACCCAAGACCATTCTCAAACAACCTGCATACGCAACCATTGCACCATTATCGGTACAATATTCAAGAGCAGGAAAATAAACTTCACCATTGATACTGGCCATCCACTCTTTTAAAGCAAAACGCAAGGCATTGTTTGCCCCTACGCCACCGGCAACAACCAGACGCTTGCAATTGGATTGTTGAATTGCCCTTTTGGCTTTGATAATTAGCGTTTCGACTACAGCGTTTTGAAATGCTTTTGCAATTTCTGAACGATCGGAGTCTTGTTTTGCACTTTGATTCCAGGTATTTAATGCAAACGTTTTTAATCCGCTAAAACTGAAATCCAATCCTGGCCTATCGGTCATGGGGCGAGGAAACCGATAGGGTGTTGTGGTGCATTGATCGGCGAGTCTGGCTAATACTGGACCACCGGGATAAGGAATACCCATGAGCTTGGCGGTTTTATCAAATGCTTCGCCTACTGCATCATCCAGTGTATCGCCTAACAATTGATACTCACCCATCTTTTTTACTTCTATGAGTTGACAATGCCCACCTGAAACAAGCAAGGCGATAAAGGGAAACTCCAGGGTTGGCGTTTCCATTTTTGCGGCCAATAAATGAGCTTCCAAATGATGAATTGCCAGAGCAGGAATTTGTAAGGCATAGGCAAAACTTTTTGCAAAACAGGAACCAACCAGTAATGCTCCGATTAAACCCGGACCTGCGGTATAAGCGATGCCATCCAGCTCGTTTTTATTTAATTGAGCGCGTTTGAGTACTTCATCGACCAGAGGAATTAAATAATTGACATGATCTCTTGATGCTAGTTCAGGGACAACTCCTCCATGTATTCTATGGGTTTCTATTTGTGAATGCAGGGCGTGAGCCAATAACCCGGATTTTGAATCATAAATTGCTACGCCTGTTTCATCACAGGACGACTCGATACCTAATACACGCATACACTACCCCAATACTGGCAATCAATAACCACGTGTGATTATATCACAAGCTCAGTCATGAACCGAAAGTAAAATTCATTCGATTAATGCTCTGGTCAGGCCTCAGAAAAAAACCTAAGCCCATTAACCGTTCTTAAGGTAAACCGACTACCTTCGATATTCATTCCATGAATAAAACAAAATTATCACATTAGATAAAATTGCGTTATAATGAATTATTAATAAAATAATAAGAAAGATTTAGTTTGGACTTGACGAGTGCGTCAACTAGCACTAGAATTGCCCACCTATTGAGATCAAATAACCAGAGGATTAGTTAATGCCTACCGTTCGTGTAAAAGAAGGCGAAAACCCAGAATATGCACTGCGCCGTTTCAAGCGCTCTTGTGAAAAAGCCGGTATTTTAACCGAATTACGCCGTCGTGAATTTTATGAAAAACCAACCGCTGAGCGTAAACGCAAACAAGCTGCTGCAGTAAAACGTCATCTGAAAAAAATTTCTCGCGATACTTCTTCACGACGTAGCATGAAACACCGACGTAAATAAGATTTACGCATTCGTTCACCCAATATTTTTTGAGTGAATGTTCAGATACAATACCAAGGTCACATTTTCATGTGGCCTTTTGGTTTTTAAGGAATAAATTATGTCCATAAAAGAACGTCTCAATAACGACATTAAAGACGCCATGCGCGCTAAAGATAAAAATTTACTGACTACACTCCGACTGATCACCGCAGCGGTCAAACAAATTGAAGTAGACGAGCGTATCGAAGTCACTGAAGAGCGAATGCTGGCCATTTTGGACAAAATGACCAAGCAACGTAAAGAATCCATCTCTCAGTATGAAAAAGCAAATCGCGATGATCTGGTTGCTCAGGAACAATTTGAGCTGGAAATAATCTCCAAATACCTGCCTGAACCCTTATCTGCAACAGAAATCGAGAACATGATCCAGGAAGCCATTACTGCAACAGGAGCGGAAAAAATGGCCGACATGGGTAAAGTAATGGGACAACTTAAAGCAAAACTGCAAGGTCGCGCTGATATGACTCAAGTGAGCGCCTTAATCAAGGCCAAATTGAGCTAAGGGATATTATGTCTGGCTTAATTCCACAGCCATTCATTGATGATCTCCTGCATCGCACCGATCTGGTTGAATTAATTGACAGTTATGTTCCTCTGAAAAAAAGAGGAACAAGTCATATTGCCTGCTGTCCATTTCATAATGAAAAAACCCCTTCCTTCAACGTTGTAGCAAAAAAACAGTTTTATCACTGCTTTGGTTGTGGCGCATCAGGTAATGCGATCAGTTTTCTGATGAACTACCTGAATCAAGGCTTTATTGATGCTGTTGAAACTCTGGCGACTCGACTTGGATTAACCGTCCCCAGAGATGGTCAGGTAGAAAAAAATAATACATCCAATGACCTGTACAAATTACTGTCTGAAGTCAGCCAATATTATCAAAAAAAATTAAAACACGATGGACAGAGTGCTATCGATTATCTTCGCAAAAGAGGCCTGAGCGGAGCTGTAGCCAAGCTCTATCAATTAGGTTTTGCCTCTGATGGCTGGCACAATCTTGAAAAATCATTTCCTCGAAATCAACGTGAGTTGATAGCGACAGGAATGTTAATTAAGAATGATGACGGAAAAATCTATGACCGTTACCGAAACAGAATTATGTTCCCTATTCATGATCGCCATGGGCGAATTATTGGATTTGGTGGGCGGGTTCTGGATCCCGAACAAAAACCCAAATATCTGAACTCCCCTGAAACAGTGATTTTTCAGAAAAGTCGCGAACTATATGGCTTGCATCAGATTTTAAGTCAAAACAAAACCCCCGAATACATTATTCTGGTTGAAGGGTATATGGACGTCATCGCCCTGGCGCAGCATGGAATCATGAATGCCGTAGCAACATTGGGCACAGCTACAAGTACCTACCACATCCAATTATTAGCGAAACATACCAAACACCTGATTTTTTGTTTCGATGGCGATGCAGCTGGAAGGCAAGCGGCATGGAGAGGATTGGAAAGCAGCTTGCCTCATTTGAACTCAGGATTGGATGCAGGGTTCATTTTTTTACCTGATGGACATGATCCCGACAGTCTGGTGCGTGAAGAAGGAAAAGAGAATTTTTTAGCCCGCCTTAAACAGGCAATCCCCCTGCATCGATACTTCTTTGACAGCTTGGCCAAGGACATTAATCTTCAAAATCCAGCAGGGAAAACGCAACTCATTAATTCAGCTAAACCTTTTTTACAAAAAATGGAAGAAGGTTCTTTCAAGCAACTATTGATTGATGATTTAGCCCGATTGACTCACATAGACAATCACAGACTCAATCAACTCATTACCCAGCAAACAGAAGTTAATGCAACGGAGCAAACAGCGAGCATTTCCAGATCGCCGCTGAGAATAGCTATTGCACTGCTCTTACAAAATCCTGACATTTACAAACGTATCACACAGCAAATTTCCCCGGATCTACTGAATAAAAAAGAACATCACATTTTACTTCAGATACTCCACCAATTAGAATTAAACCCTCAGGCAACTACAGCAACATTAATCGAATACTGGCGCACTACTCAGTATTTTGAAGCGATTAATCGTTTAGCCTCATGGGATCATCAAGTTCCTG
Source organism: Legionella moravica DSM 19234 (assembly GCF_000423305.1). GTDB lineage: Bacteria > Pseudomonadota > Gammaproteobacteria > Legionellales > Legionellaceae > Legionella > Legionella moravica. Next base: position 11,576 of record NZ_AUHS01000039.1, read on the forward strand.
AAGAAGAGCTAATAAAAGAATTTATTGATACGTTATTATTTTTACAAAAGCAGAATAAAGAGCTTATAATAAGACAATTGATTGATAAATCCCGGAAAGAGGGTTTAACCGAAACCGAACGCAACAATTTACAGCAGATGTTAAAAGAAAGGCATCATCAGACGGATTTAGAAAAATAAAAAATCTGAAAAGCTGGTATGTTGACGCTACCCGGTTTATAATCAAACCCTTTTTGTTGACCCTAATTGTTCCTAAAAGAAGTGCCTATGACCACAAATGACCAAGAACAGCAAAGCTCACAAATTACCAAAGTCATTAGCCTTGGTAAAGAACAAGGTTATTTGACCTATAGTCAAATAAACGACCTACTGCCGAATATAGTAGATACAGAGCATTTTGATGTCATCATAAGCATGCTTGAAGGCATGAACATCAAAGTATTTGAGCAACCACCGGGAGATGATGAACTCGCGCTCCTGCTCAATACTGAAGAAGTGCCTGATATCGAAGAAGCAGCTATGGTACTGGCGTCGGTTGATAAGGAAACAGGTCGAACCACCGATCCTGTGCGGATGTACATGCGAGAAATGGGAACAGTAGAACTACTGACCCGTGAAGGTGAAATACGCATAGCCAAACGGATTGAAGAAGGGATTTATCAGGTTCTAAAATCTCTTGCCCACTACCCTGAAACAGTACAATTAGTTCTTGATGATTACGATCGCTTCAACGCTGAAGAGATACGACTCAATGAAATTATCAGTGGTTTTGCTGACTCAGATGAAGAAATTGCCCCAGCAGCCAACATTGGCTCCATGCTTGATGAAGATCAGCAGGAAGAAGTCATTCTTAGTGTTGTTGATGAAGAAGACGAAGATGGTGAAGGTGGACTGGCAGAAGTCGATGACGGGCCCAATCCTGAGCAAGCCAAAGTGTACTTTGATGAACTGCGGGAAAACTTCAATAATGCGATGGTCGCATTAAAAGAACACGGCAGAACCAATAAAAAGACTTTGGAATTACTGGAAATTATGTCCGATTCCTTCCTGAAACTGAAACTCACCTCAAGACAGGTTGATCGATTAACACGTCATTTCCGCCAACTCCGAAATCACATTAGAGAATTTGAGCGCGGAATCATGCGTCTTTGCATTGAAAAAGCCCGCATTCCACGCAAACTATTCATTGACACATTCCCAGGCCAGGAAACTGATCTGACCTGGCTTGAAACCCTGTGCACAAAACAAGCGAAAAAACTGGATTTAGCACGCATAGAAGAACATAAAGAAGAAATTTTACGCCTACAAAGCAGATTAGCCTCCTTTGAAGTTGAATACGGCTTGATCATCAGTGAAATTAAAGACATCAATCGTAAGATGTCTATTGGTGAAGCTAAAGCAAGACGCGCTAAAAAAGAGATGGTTGAAGCAAACCTGCGTTTGGTAATTTCCATTGCCAAGAAATACACCAACCGAGGACTGCAATTCCTGGACTTAATTCAGGAAGGAAACATCGGACTGATGAAAGCAGTGGATAAATTTGAATACCGACGTGGATACAAGTTCTCTACTTATGCTACCTGGTGGATCAGACAAGCAATCACCCGTTCCATTGCGGATCAGGCACGTACCATACGTATACCGGTACACATGATTGAGACCATCAACAAGCTGAACCGTATATCACGCCAGATTCTTCAGGAAACCGGACGTGAAGCAACACCGGAAGAATTAGCAGAAAAAATGGAACTGAGCGAAGATAAAATTCGCAAAGTACTGAAGATTGCTAAAGAACCCATTTCCATGGAAACCCCAGTTGGTGACGATGATGACTCTCATTTAGGCGACTTTATTGAAGACAACAACATCGAATCTCCAATTGACATGGCAACCGCGGAAGGCTTAAGAGAAGCAACTCTGGAAATATTGGAAACATTAACACCAAGAGAAGCAAAAGTCCTGCGTATGCGTTTCGGCATCGAAATGAACACCGACCATACTCTGGAAGAAGTAGGAAAACAATTTGATGTAACCCGTGAGCGTATACGTCAAATTGAAGCAAAAGCGCTACGAAAACTACGCCACCCTTCCCGTTCAGAGAAACTGCGAAGTTTCCTGGAAGGCGATGAAGGCTAAATTAATTGCCGTTTTTTAAACGGCAATTAAAAAATAAAAAAAACAGTAGAACATAAATCAAAATCAGTTTAAAATGACCCCTCTCGTCGGGCCCATAGCTCAGTTGGTCAGAGCAGCGGACTCATAATCCGTTGGTCCTAGGTTCAAGTCCTAGTGGGCCCACCAATTAAAGTCAGTAAAATCAATAAGTTACACTTGATACCTTAAACCCCTAGAAACCCGCTTCGGGACTTCTTCGGGACCTGCGTGCAAAATCTAAAGCGAAATTGCACTTACACCACTATTTGCTACCTTCCTGGTTTTAAAATTTGTGTTCCGCAACAAAGTCAAAACCACCCCACTCTTTTGCTTCTCACAAACTCTATTGGCTGCATCAAATAGGTTCTGTAACTCAGCCGATGAATAGTGCGTGGTGATTCGCCCAGAACGATGTCCTAACAAGTCCTGTCTGTCTTCAAAACTTACCCCAGCAGCACGTAACCGACGGCCAAAGGTATGCTTTAAATCATGCACTCGCACATGTGGCAATTCAGATTTAACTCTGGCATTTCGCCAACCCGTTGATAAAATCCGGGCTAAAGGTCTACCTTTAAAGCTAAACACATGCGTTGGATGCTTTCCACGCTCTCCATTCACAGCTGATCTGGCTGTATCATTACAAACGACCAGTCGTTCTTCACCATTTTTGACCAACTCAGCTGGTATGATAAACACCATAATATGCGGCATTTCAGGAATTTTAATTTCCCATTCCCAACGCAGCTCACATATCTCTTGATCCCGACAACCAGTATTAACGGCAAATAAAGCCATCTTTTCCAAGTGTTGCGGTAACTCATCAAAGAGTCGATGTTGCTCATCCCAATTCAGTGGATAAGGCTTGCGCAAATCATGCTCCGGTAAGAGCTTAATTTTAGGCGCATTAGCCAACCAGGTTAAGCCAAACTCATCCATCCATTCGCTTGCTGCCAGATTCAGAATTCGCCGTACCACCTTCAAACCATGATTAATGGTTCTCGTTGATACACCATCCTTTCTTCTGCCTTCAATGAAGGGTTGCAACGAACCTATGTGGATAGATTCTAACGACAAATCACCAATGTACTTTACAACTTCACGTAAACGCCCTGCATCGTCATCAATGCTGCGTTTATGCTGATTTTCCATTAGAAATTTGGTTGCGGCTTCCATAAAACTTCGCTTTGGCCTGACACCATATACCGTTGCTTGGCGAATTTCATCAATTCGTCTTGCTAGATATTTCTCGGCTTCTTCGAGGTCGCCTGTACCAGTGCTTTCGCAAAGTCTGTATCCAAAGATTTTTTTGTCAATTTGCCAGTGACTACCTTTTTTGTAGATCCCTGGTATTCGTTTTCGTCCCATAATTCCAAACTCCTACGCTTGGATGCCGCGGGTCGATCACTACACTGTATATAATCGTCTACCCACGCGTCTAAATCAAGTCGATCAAAAGCCACACCCTGTGTACCAATAACAATTTCTCGTATGCCAGGTCGTACTTCTTCATTAAAACGATGTCGATCCATGCCCACGTATGCTGGTGCGTCTCTGAGACGTATTAATCTTGGTAATATGTTAAATCTGCTCATCATTTCATCCTGAATCAAAATGTTCGTCTGATGTTGTGATTAATCCATTCCTCAATCACGTCCTTATGCCATACCAAAGTTGTACCGTGTAACTTCACGGGTTTAGGAAAACGCCCATCCGTCCACCAGCGACGTAATGTCAAACGATCTTTGCCAATGATGGCTACAACATCATTAATAAACAAAACTTGTTGTGTAAATAATTCATTCACAGGTTGCATTATTGATTCTCCAAATCCTTTTGTTACTTAAGAAGCACACGTGCTTTCCATTCACCCTTGAGTTCCATATCAGTTACCGTGGTAAACAATTTCAATAAATTGATTTCAACCTTACTTTCTTTTGGTAACCGACCATATTGGTGTATCAATTGCAAATGAGCTACTGACGAGTTGGATAAGTTGGCAATTCGTTGTAGAGAATAGTTGGTGGAATCCAGTAAATACTGAATGATCCCTTTATAGATGGTGATCTTCTGATCATGAAACATGCGACATACTCCTGTAAAACATGTGTACTAAAGTCCAATTCGCGTCAAATTAACATTTAGCATCATTTGACGAAACTTATATTAAAACGATATTAATTTTATTATCAATATGTGTTTTAAAGAAATTTAAATCAATATACGATATGATATTGAATGATACCGTTTTATATGATAATTTTTTTATGACGTTCGATTACAAGGATAATTTTATGAGTAAGGGACTCTATCAATCGTTTGCTAACCGCTTGATTAGCACTCTCAAAGATAAAGGATATACTGCCTCACGTTCTCCAAATGGGATATGTATTAAAACTCTAGCTGAGTTTACTGGTGCGTCCGAACAGATCTGTCGCCGTTACATACGAGGGGATGCTTTACCCGACTATGAAAAAGTCAAACAGCTGGCTTTACATCTTACGGTAAGCCCTGGCTGGCTGCTTTTTGGCGAAGACGATCATGCGGTATCTAAAGAAAATGAAGTCGATGAAAAATTGCTTCATTACATCTTAAAACACAGTCACCACTTATATCCCGTATCTCATGGGAGTAATGACGATTACGCCGATTTTGTGTTAGGATTGATCAAAGAAGTCAAAGCAATTGACACTTCGGAGAATAATTTACTAAAAATCATTGACTTGGCTCTTGGTTCAATTTCTTCCTATGAAGAAAAGAGAAAAAAGCATAGTCATGCAGTTTAAAAAGTTTGTAGATAAGGATGTAACAGCTGTGGAAGTAACGCTTCACCCCAAAGCCAAGGAATTTCTCTTTGAACACTTTGTCACCATGCGCAAGGTGTTCTCTGATGTACTAGGGCAAGTAGAAACAGACTACATTTCTATTGCTCTTATTAACCAAACAGGACAAATATTTTTCCTGTCCTCTAAACCATCCATCGAACAGAATTTAATTGAGAAGCACCTCTGGCTGTTTGATGGCTGCTATCAATCCAGCTTTTTTAGCCAGGATAAACCTAAACTATGGAACGAACTTCTTCATAAGGGGCATACAGAGTTAATAAAAAAATATAAGCAAATAGAACCAGGACTAATTACCGGCATTTCTATTCCGGCTGAATACGATTCTTATAAAGTTATTTTCTCTTTCGGATTAAAACGGATAAATCCATACATTCAGAGTAAAACATCAATCCTTTGCGAGAAATTACTGGCCATGGGGAAATATGCGTTAAGGCAAATTCAAGACTATTTAACCTTTCCTGACAAACTGCCATACACGATAGCCAAACCAAAACTGAAATTAATCATTAACAATCAGGTGACCTATGAACACACTCCTGGATAAGGACGATCCCATTTTAAGACAAACCGCTGAGCCAATCGCTGAATCAGAATTTGGTAGCAGCTGGTTAAAAGAGTTGATTAAGGCCATGTTCGGCATTATGGCTGACAAGGGCGCTGTGGGTGTCGCAGCTCCCCAAATTGGGATCAGCAAACGAGTTATTGTATTTAGTACTGAATATACCAAACGAAGAAAACCTGAATATCCCATTCCTGATACAGCTTTAATTAATCCTTCCTTAAAGATCCTTTCCAAGGAAATTCAAATTGGTCATGAAGGCTGCCTTAATTGCGGCGAAATAATGGGCGAGGTTCCAAGAGCTATGGAGATTGAATATTCCGGCTTTGATATAGATGGAAATAGAATTACTAAGAAAGCTTCCGGCTTAGAAGCGCGTATCCTTCAGCATGAAATTGACCACCTGGATGGATTTTTATTTTTAGACCGAGTGGAAGATCAAGATTCACTAACCACCTTATCGGCAATGCAAAGTAAAGGATAAATCGCATGAAGCATCAAACCCGAATCATACTGGCAGGTACATTAGGTAATTTAATTGAATCGTTTGACATGGCCATTTGTGGCCTACTCTCAGTCTATATTGCCAAATACCTAATGGGTGATGCATCTAAAGGGTTATTTCTTGTTTTTCTAACTTTCTTTGCAGGATATCTTGCTCGTCCAATTGGCGCTATAATGATGGGTTTATTATCTGACATCTATGGAAGGAAGATTATCCTAGCGGCATCCATCCTAACAATGGGACTATCCACATCATTAATTGGTTTTATACCCCCTAATAACACAATCGGAATCATATCAGTCCTATTGTTGCTCTCGCTCAGAGTCATACAAAGTTTTTCTTGTGGAGCAGAATATCTCAACTCATCAACATATCTTGTAGAAAATGCTGAGACTACAAAAAAAGGGTTTACCGGTAGTTGGGCTTCATTTGGAGCGATGGCAGGAATGATGCTGGCATCGTTGGTAACACTTTCTTTGACTTATTTCGTAGACAATTATCCTGAACATGAATGGTTCATTTGGCGCATACCATTTGTACTCGCTTTGCTAGGCTCCACAATTGGTTTATATATCAGGTTATGTATACCTGAAAGTATGGAATATATTATGTATTATGCAGATAGGCCAAAACCAAAATTGAGAAACTTATTTTCAGAAACAGTACAATACATCAAAACAAGAAAGCTCCAATCACTATACGTTTTTTTCTTAAGTAGTCTTGGAGTCACTACCACATTTCAAATCTATATATATGGACCGATGCAAGCACGCTTGTCGGGTAACTTTTCTGATCAACAAATTATGACCTCTAATATTATTTCACTAATCGTACTGCTTTGTTTATTCCCATTAGTGGGGCGACTATCTGACAAAGTAAATAGAGAAAGGATTATGATTGCCGCAAGTTTTGGTTTTCTTGTTCTATCCATACCTTTTTTTTATTCACTATCAAAAGGTGATTTTCACCAGTTACTTTTAGGCCAAACCATGATTTCTATCCCCGCAGGAGCTTATTATGCAACTGTACCGGTGATTTTAGCTGAGATGTTTCCACTTAAGCTGCGATGTAGTGTATTATCGGTACTGTATTCAACAGCTGCAAGTTTATCGGCTGGACTTGCTCCACTAATTTCTTTTATATTGGTTAAAAAGACTTTAATTTCAACGTCTCCTTCGATTTTGACAATTATTCTAGTGGTTATTATTTACATAATATTGTGCATGAAATTTTACATGGTTAATAAATACAATAAGATATTTTTGACAAACTCTGTCCAATGAACCAGTTAAATAATTCATTGTTTACTTTATGAGTGACGTCGGAAAGAAACTTAACAATCGAGAAAAAAATGATTAATAAGTTAACAATAAAAGAATTAAAACAAGAGGCAGCAATATTCGCTGAAATTGAGACAAAATATGATGAACCAGGCCTTTATGGCGTAACTGATGGTAAAGCTGTTGGAACTTATCTTGAGCATAAATTCACCGCATATCTTTTAGAAAAGTATGTCTGTGAAAAGGGAAATTCTGCATCTGGAATTGACTTACCTGGTTTAGAGGTTGATATAAAAGTCACTAGCATCAAACAACCCCAATCTTCATGCCCCCTTTAAATCAGCAACACAAAAAGTATACGGTCTTGGTTATAATCTTTTAATATTTGTATATGAAAAATATGATGACCATACTAATAAAACAGGCCGCTTGGATATGCAACATACTATTTTTGTTGAACGAGAAAGAACTGCTGATTTTCAAACAACAAAGGGCTTATTGGATATTCTTGGTAGAAATGGAAATAAAGATGACATTATGGCTTTTTTGATCGAAAGAAATTTACCTGTTGACGAAATTGGAGCGGACCAATTAGCTGAGCAAATTATAAATTTGCCACCCAAATTAGGATATCTTACTATTTCCAACGCATTACAATGGAGACTTCAATATTCACGTGTAATTCAACAAGCAGGAAATGTCGATGGCATTACAAGGATTAGGTAAATGAAAAAAAATTTAGATAAATCTCAATTTGGTGATTTTCAAACTCCATTTGAGCTTGCTGAAAAAGTAGTGCAATTACTTATAACAAAACACAAAATAAAACCCGATATAATTATTGAACCTAGTTGTGGTAAAGGTGCTTTTATTCAAGCAGCCTTAAAACATTTTGATAATTCGACCCTATTAGGATTCGATATAAATGAAGTATATATTCAAGATGCCTTAAGTTTATTAGTAAATCAGCAAAAAAATAGGAATATATCTATTAATGTAGGCGACTTTTTCCAAATAGATTGGTTACCAAAAATTGAGAAATATAAAGGTAATCTATTAATTCTTGGTAATCCTCCATGGGTTACAAGCAGTGAACTTGGCTCATTAAACAGTAATAACGTACCCTCCAAATCAAATTTTCAATTACGAAGAGGTATAGATGCAATTACTGGATCTGGCAATTTTGATATATCAGAATGGATGCTTTTACAAAATATAGACTGGCTGTCTAATCGAGAAGGTACCATTGCAGTATTATGTAAATATTCTGTGGCAAGAAAAGTAATGAAGCAAATACGAATAACCCACAAACATCTTTTCTCTGGATATATATATACAATTGATGCTAAACATTATTTTGATGCGTCAGTAGAAGCCTGCCTATTTGTTTTAACAAAAGAAGATAGTATTGCTGATTATGAGGTTTATGAAGAACTTAGTTCTACCTCACCATCCTATATTATAGGTGAGCGAGATGGATATCTTTTAAGAGATATAACAAAATACAGTAAATGGAAACACCTTATAGGAAAGGAGCAAGAGTATATATGGAGATCGGGGTTAAAACATGACTGTTCAAAAGTTATGGAACTTGAACCTATTGATGGAAGTTATAAAAATGGCTTTGGGGAAATCGTAGATCTTGAAGACAATTATATTTATCCCTTCCTTAAGAGTTCTGATATTGGTAATTCCAGAATAGATTTTAATAGGAAAACTGTTATTGTTACTCAGAAATTTGTAGGTGAAGACACCTCTATGGTTAAAAACATTGCACCTAAAATATGGCAGTATTTGGAGTCATATTCTAATTTGTTAAATGGGAGAAAAAGCTCAATTTATAAAGGTAAGCCCGCATATTCAATTTTTGGCGTCGGAGATTACACTTTTAAATCTTGGAAAATAGCTATATCTGGCTTATATAAAAAATTAAACTTTTGCTTAATTCCTCCTATGAAAGGAAAGCCTGTTATATTTGATGATACAGTAAATTTTTTATCTTTTGATTCGGAAAATGAAGCAAGATTTATCTATAAATTAATTACTTCAAAAATTGCAGAAGAGTTTTACAGCTCAATGATTTTTTGGGATGAAAAACGGCCTATTACTACAGACATATTGTAAGCGGTTAATTAACCCCATCTTTTAAATCAAAAGCTAATTTCAGATACTTGCTGCCATTGAATAACGCAGGAGTATTTAAATGAAAGTATCATCAAACGCCTATAAACAAGGCTTCTGGAAAGAACATTCAGAATCGTGGAAAGCAAGCGGGTTAACGCAGCAGGCTTATTGTGAACAAGAAGGAGTCAGCTACCGCAGCTTTGTTTATCAGCACAATCGGTTAGCGAGTCAATCAAAAAAAGCGTCGTTAAAGTTTATTGAAGCGAAACCAGGGTCAGTAGCTATTAATAATCAAGCAGCAG
>NZ_AUHS01000040.1 GCF_000423305.1 Legionella moravica DSM 19234
CAGGTTGAACTTTCTTAATGACAAAAAAAGCGGAGTGTACATCAGGTACATGAGCATTTTTTTGGCGTTAAAAACGTTCAAGATGCGCCAAATACGGCTGTTCAAACTCGTTGCGGACGATGCCCTCCTTCAACTCCTCCGGCAAAAACCCAGCCGTCTGCGCATCCCACATGGATTTATACAGCCCATTTTGCGCGATTAATTCTTCATGCGTCCCATCTTCTACTATGACTCCTTTATCGAAAACGAGGATTCTATCCATGTTGAGAAGCGTTGATAATCTGTGCGCTACGACTATGGTTGTTTTATCTTCACAGAGAGGCTTTAGGGATTCTTGAATGTATTCTTCGGTTAGTGAATCGAGTTGGGATGTTGCTTCGTCGAGAACGAGGATTGATGTTTGGTGGAGGAATGCTCTTGCTATGGCTATTCTTTGTCTTTGCCCTCCGGATAGTTTGGTGCCTCTTTCTCCTACCATGGTATCGAAGCCTTTGGATAAATTTTGAATAAAATCAATGCAATTGGCCATATATGAGGCGGTAAATACGTCTTCTTGTGAAGATTCCTCTTTTCCGTATTTGATGTTTTCGAGTAGGGTGCGATGAAATAAATGAGTATCTTGCGGGATCATACTGATTGCTTTTCTAAGGGAATATTGAGTGACTTGGCTGATGTCTTGGTCATCGATCAGTATTGTTCCGCTTTGTATGTCGAAATAACGCAGCAATAAATTAATAAACGTCGTTTTACCGCTACCTGAATAACCGACCAGCCCTACCTTTTGTTTTGCTGGAATGACCAGTGATTTGTTATTAAATAGTTTGAGACCCTCTTTATGATGAAAGGTAACCTGTTCAAAGCGAATTTCCCCTTGGGTAATTTTTAATTCTTTTGCGTCGGGCTTATCCTTTACTTCTATGGGTAATGATAAAAGAGCCAAGGCCTGCTTCACGATTCCGATTTCAATAAAGAGATCGGATAAGGCATTACTCAGATTCCACATTTGATTCATGATGGCAAATGAGGTGGTGAAGATAAAAACCAAATCGCCTGTACTGATTAATTGTTTTTGCCAAAAAGTGACTACAGAATAAATCATGAGAACGAGCATGATACTTACTGGTATATCAACCAGAAGCCGAAATAAATTGATGAACAAGACCAGTCGCTTATTACTATGAATTTCCTTATTTTGAGTATTCCAGATGTACTTTTTTTCGTATTCATTTTGGGCAAATAATTTCACCGTATTGATGTTGCTTAAAGAGTCTACAATTTTGCCATTCAATTCACTTTTATCTTCAGAATTGTGCTTGGCTAGTTTATTTATATGCTTCGCGGAATACAAACTGATTATGAGTTGGACCATTATCCAGGTTAACAGGATTAATGCGAACCATGTATTGATGGTTAACATAAAAATCATTGAAACGATTATTGCTGCAAAGGTAGTCAGAACATTCCAGGAAATAATTTTACGAATCGCTTCTATTGAACGCGGCAAATCGCTGATTTTGTTGGCCAGATTACCTGCTAGCTGATTTGAAAAAAAATGATGCGAGTGCTGGATTAAATAGCCATATACTGTCATACGGATATTGGCTTGTAATCTCGGCACAATATAAGCCTGCCACCAATTCTGTAATCGCAAAATCAGCACGAAACCGAACCAGGCTCCTCCTCCTAACCACAATGCTGGAGCAATTTCCTGAAAAATGGTTGCTCGACCCCCTTGATGATTCGAGATCCCATCAACGATCATTTTCAGGGAATAAGGAATTACATTACTTTCCAATATCATGGCTACAGGCGCTATAAAAAAGAGCAAGTAAGTCCAGGGGCTTTGTTTTATGAAGTGCCAAACAAAGTGATGAATCTTATTAGGTAATTGGTGTAAGTCAGACATATTCACATCCTTGTAAAAAATCTGGTACCTCTACACATACCATATCAAAGGCTGGCTGAAAGAGTAAGCTTTTTCCCTTCAACAATGGCATAAAGAATCATAAATCGACACAAAAAACATCAATTGTACTATTATTATTCTATATGGATTATTTACACCTTCACATAGTATTGGGAATAGATCTATGTTCGTAATAAGGCAACTGATGATTCTGACTCTTCTAATGATACCCCTACGAAGCGATGCAGATAATTTAACAAATCCTTATATGTTCCCTGTAAAAATTAACATGCAGGAGTGCATTAATGCCAATATGAACGATTGTCTTAAATCCATATGCATGGCTTCTCCTGCGTCATGTCGAACGCAATGTACACTAAACTCAGCTGATAAATGCAAAAAAATGGCAAATCAGACGATTTATCAAGACTAAGGCAAGCATAACCATAATATAGAGATGCATGAAGCCAGACCTATAAACCAGACCGTTGATCGCAAAGAAGCTAAATCCATTAAATACAGAATGTTATAAATAACCCGGGAAATGACATAGACTACAGCTAAAATTTGAATGCCTGAAGTCACATGATTGGTAGCAAGAGCGGTCAGGGCGGCTGTTGAGAATACCGCTAAAGATTCAAAACAATTTTGATGGGCTGCCAATGCTCTGGCGCCAAAACCTTCCAGTTTCGCCTGCTGCTCTCGAGGATAATTATTATCATAACCTCCCGCTTTTTGCATCGCATAACCAACAGGGATTTTAGCCAAATAAGGCAGAATAACGGCAATAATCAAGCAAACAATCAAGGTAGTCATAATGGTCTTCTTCCTGAACAATAAGGGATAACCCAAAAACGAACATCATAACGATTTTAAGGTTCTTGTTCAATTTATCAAATATGGCCTAGAATAAAGAAAAAACGAAACGCCTGAATTGTTTTAATTGTGTACTATTCAGATTATCAGGGATTGATGGAGAACAAAAGTGAATGAGATTAGCCGAGGTGCGATCAGGGTCAAGGGGTTTCAGGATGCTGAAATGGATTTTCAACTCATCCGACAATTAGGAGCCAGCACATACAGAGCATCATCTGTTGGTGAATGCCTGACTATAGCTCATCAGATACCGGATGGAACTCCCGAGGACTGGGTAAAGGAATTTGAGCGTCTGGCAGAGTGGCAAAAAAAAGATGGGATGGAACGGTTAGTAAAAAATCATATCATCAGTGGCAGAGAGCAACTGTTTAAAGCTTCCAACTCATACCGTGCAGCAGAATATTATTCTCCATGCTCATCAGAACATCACCGACGTTTGGGATTGAACTCAGCAGATTGTTTTTGTACCGCAATCTCCAATATGGATCTTCATTTTGAAAATCATTCCATTCCCTATAAAGGGATTAATCTTCCCGCGTATTTCATTTCTCCGGATAACGATGGCGTAAAACGACATACCCTGATGATAGTCAGTGGATTTGATGGAACTTTGGAAGAAGAATTCTTAATGCGTGGTTTGGCGGCTGTAGAGCGAGGGTACAACGTCATTCATTTTGCCGGACCAGGTCAAATGGATGTTTTTAGAAAATACCCGGCGACCTTTTTTGAGCCTGATTATGAGCAGGTAGTGAAACGAGTTATTGATTATTTTGAATCGCGTCACGAAATTAATAGAAACACCCTGGCGTTGATGGGTATTAGCTTTGGTGGTTATTTTGCTACGCGTGCGGCCAGCCATGAACCCCGAATTAAAGCCCTTATTGCCAATTCGCCTATTCTTGATTTGCATGCCTATATGTGTTCTTTTGTTACGATGGATCCGTGCAAAATGCCAGATTCAGATGATTTTGGCATCGATGATCTTCAAGCTATTCCCAATGAAGTAATGCCTCAGCAACTTAAAGCACAATCAGAACAACTCATCAGACGATTTGGACAAAAAACGTTTAAACAAACCTTTGACTATTTGAAACAATTTACCGTAGGAGATTCATTAACTCAGCTCAGTATTCCTTGTCTGGCTCTATTAGGAAAGAGTGAAGGGAATGAACCAGAACGGCAATTTAAGGAGTTTTGTGCCCTGACTGAGGCCGCTCAACATGTGTTCAGCGATTTTGAAGGGGCAGGCGGTCATTGTCAGGTTGGAAATATCTCATACGCCAATGCAGTAGTTTATGATTGGCTTGATGATTTCGTATAAGACCCTCATCAGCTCTATACGAGTAATCGAGTTCGTTTGCTCCTGCTTCAACACGAGGATCTCTTCTGCTATGATGATTTTACTGAACCAGGCTCCGCCTTTTCTCAGTTCATAGAACCTGAAATCAACTATTGAATCGTGGTAAGAGGCAGGCATAGAATCAATTCAACAGACGAATTCAGGTTAAAACTAAAGGAATTAGTACCATGATACCCGAAGAGATAAAGAAAAAACCCAAAGGCCATATCGTTTTGTCTTCACATCCTGCAGGGCATACCGCTGCACCATTAAAAATCAGATGGGGTGAGGCCAACCCTAAAGAAAGAGGGCCCGTAGTCGCCTCATTGACCAATATTAAAAACAGAAACGTCATAGGAACTCATTCAGGATCTTATTCTGTATACCGAGCACTTGCTGTCGCCGCGGGAGTTCTCGATCCGGAACACGTACCCGATCTAACCGATACCACTCCACCAGTAACAATAGGGCCACATAAACAATGGAGTGAACCGGGAAAAATTATCTCACTTGACCCCTGGGGCCATATGGTGGCTACCGTATTTGAGGATGAAATTAAAGCAGGTTACGACATTAGGCCTACTATTGCAGTAACCAAGGCCCATATCAACATCCCGGAATTACACACCGCAATTCAAAAAGGCCGGCTAAAACCTGATGGCAAGATATTAAGCGAATCCGGTGATGTAGTGGTAACAAAAGCGGCGGTAGAACCAGTCTGGTATTTGCCTGGTATTGCCGAACGCTTCCAGATTTCAGAATCATTATTACGCCGAACCTTATTCGAGCAAACTGCGGGTATGTTCCCGGAATTAATCACACGCAGTGATCTGGATGTCTTCCTTCCTCCAATTGGTGGTTTAACGGCTTATTTTTTTGGGGATGTAACCACAATTCATGATCCCAAAATTGAATTAACCTGCCGTATTCATGATGAATGTAATGGTTCCGATGTGTTCGGATCAGACATATGCACTTGCAGACCCTATCTGACTCATGGTATCGAATTATGCATCGAATCGGCCCAAAGAGGTGGTGCAGGACTTATTGTATATAATCGCAAAGAAGGAAGAGCCTTGGGCGAGGTCACCAAGTTTCTGGTGTATAACGCGCGCAAACGACAAAAAGGCGGAGATACGGCAGCCAAATATTTTGAACGGACTGAATGCGTCGCAGGTGCACAGGACATGCGTTTTCAGGAGTTAATGTCTGATTTTATTCATTGGTTGGGAATCACTAAAATTCACCGCTTTGTGTCCATGTCCAACATGAAATATGAAGCATTGAATAAAGCAGGAATAGACATTGTTGAACGGATTAAAATACCCAATGATCTCATTCCACCAGATGCCAATGTTGAAATGGATGCCAAACGAGCAGCAGGCTACTACTCGCCTGACGGCATTATTGATATTAATGAATTAGCTCTTCCTAAGGGGCGCAGTCTTCATGAATAGCGAAGCACAACAAATAGATAACATTCTGGAAACATTGAGCGATCCTGCAACGATTCGAATTCAGGCTCATCGTCTGCTGGTTTTGGCAAAACAGGATCAACTGGATTTTTTTACTGTAAATCCTGAAAAAATGATGCCCACCGCGTCCTATATCATTGATGTGATAATGCAGAATTACCCAGATTTACAAGTGCCCTATCACAGCAGATGGCGCCATTTTGAAGCCGGAGGTACAGACCGAATTAGTGCTCTGCTCAACCAGCTAAGTCATCTTCCTTCGGATGAACTTGGAAAAATACTCTTTGAGCTGGTCATAATCAGTGTTTTTCTGGATGCTGGCGCTGGTCCGTTATGGCGCTATAAAGAGAAATTGACCGATGAAGAATACACCCGTTCCGAAGGTCTTGCCCTGGCGAGTTTATCCCTTTATCAAAGTGGCGTGTTCAGCAATCACCCAGAAACACCCTATCGTATCGATGCAGACCGTTTAATCGCATTTAAAGAACAGGATTTACTGGATTGTTTTCAAGTATCAGCAAATAATCCGCTTGAGGGTGTTTCAGGAAGAGTGGCATTACTCAACAGACTAGGAACACTATTAAAAGAAAATCCCAGATATTTTGATAAATACGGCAGGCTTGGTGATTTTTACCTGCATGTCAATTCATTAAAAACATCACAGAACGTTTCTGCAAAAATTCTTTTTCAAGCCGTACTAAATGCCTTTAAGGATGTTTGGCCCATCAGATTATCATTCCATGGTATTTCTCTGGGTGATGTTTGGAGACATAAGGCATTAAAGTCGAATGAACCCGGTTCTGAATACATCCCCTTCCATAAATTATCTCAATGGCTAACCTATTCACTGATTGAACCGCTGGAACATGCCGGTATCCAGGTAACCGATTTAGAGTCACTTACTGGTTTGCCTGAGTACAGAAATGGGGGCTTACTCATTGACTCAGAGCTTCTGAATGTTAAAAATAAAGAGTTACTAACAAAGCCACAAGATCCCGGCTCAGAGGCCATTGTCGAATGGAGGGCTTTGACCGTAGCTCTGTTGGATGAACTGGCTGACCTGATCAGAAAGCAATTACATCTGGATGTTCATGCTCTGCCTCTGGCAAAAATTCTTCAGGGAGGCACCTGGGAGGCTGGTCGACGTATTGCTAAAGAAAAACGAATTCATGGGACCCCCCCCATACAAATAATCAGTGATGGCACCGTTTTTTAATAAGGAATTTTCATGGACACAAAAAAAATAGTTGTAATCAATCACCCTTTGGTTCAACACAAGCTCACGATTATGCGAAAATCAGAGACCAGCACCGTCAAGTTTCGCACTCTAATGCATGAAATCAGCATGCTTCTGGCGTATGAAGTAACTCGCGATCTGGAAATTGAATATGAGGAAATAACCACCCCGATTACAACGATGCAATCCCCGGTTTTAAAAGGGAAGAAAATGGTGTTTGTATCCATATTACGTGCCGGAAATGGTCTTCTGGATGGTATGTTACAACTTGTGCCTACAGCGCGAATTGGACATATTGGTCTTTATAGAGATCCTAAAACGCTTGAACCTATTGAATACTATTTTAAACTCCCGGAACACACTCAGGATCGTGACGTTATTGTCGTGGATCCCATGCTTGCCACTGGAAATTCTGCCATTGCTGCAGTGCGAGAAATTAAGGCCATCAATCCAAAATCCATAAAATTCCTTTGCTTGCTTGCGTCTCCGGAAGGACTCTCGTCATTCCATGAGGAGCACCCTGATGTTCCTGTATTTACGGCATCTATAGATAAACAATTAAATGAAAAAGGATATATAGTACCTGGTCTAGGTGATGCCGGTGACAGGCTCTATGGAACCAAGCTTTCTGACTAGAGTCTGTTGATAATGGTTCCATCACCTCTAATTGGTGCGGCTTGTTCTTAAGGGATCCGCACTGATTATAAACGCACATTCATTAATAATCTTAATTTGCTATTACTATAAGGTTGTCTTCCCCGCGAAAGCGGGAAGCCACCCTGATAAAATAATCGTACCGATGCATCTATCTGAATGCTCTTCCCTGGCTGTTTCAAAAGAGAACCCGTTTATACGCTGTATGTAATAACTCGATACAGGAGCTAACTATGTCAGATTTGGATTCCAGAGAAGTCAGCATAATCAATGCAATTCAGCGCAATTACCAACACCAGCTTCACAATCAAATGCTCACACATTACGGTGTCTATTTAGATCAATCAGAATATCCTGAAAAAATTTATTCATGGATAGAAATAATAGGAGAAACGCGTTTATTAGCGGAACATTATCTGGATACTCTCATTCATCAACAAACCCCTTCCACAACTGCATCATTAATCAATGAATCTTCAGGTTTCTGGTTTTACATCAATAAAGCCAAACTCATCATTCCAGAGTCTATCAGGAACTTTGTTTCTGATTTAAGTTTTGAGACGAACGATTACACCTTGTTTAACTCAGTTACCTCTGAATTATTTTCCTTATCTCTGGGTAACTCCATTACGGAGGTTTTATTCGACTATTTCAAAACTCAATTTAGCGGCAATCAACAGGAGGCTCAAAAACAATTTACCAACATCCTGGAACAACAAAAGGAATTATCCGAATTAATCAAATACGAATGCAAACACATTTCGGTTGAACTCATTAAACTGTTTCATTTCAGAGAAATGCTGCTTCTGGGAAAAATCAGTCGAGCAACCATGGAACCAGATGTGCGTGCCGAATTTATCCGAAGAGCACGTCTTAAAGATAAATCACCCGATACAATTAATTTTGCGATTGAATTCTATTTTGCCCAAGAGCTGAGCACCATATTTAATAAGGGATTTCAATCGCTTTATCAGGTTCATGATAGTGAAATACGATCAGAGCTTCAATCACCGTTCATTAAATGGATTAATCAACTATCCGAATCGGATAAAGTCAGACACGCTTTTACACAAGAAATTCAATTAAAGTTCATGATCATTTCTCGAGATTTTTTACTGGAGCAGATGAATCAACTGGGTTTTCTGGCAAAGCATGCTCTCGTTTTTTCTCTAATAACCGGACTAATCGTTGCTACTGTTCTTGCAATAACCATCACACTAACCCTTGGAGCAGCATTTTTATGGAGCATAGGTGCTCTGACTTCAGTAGGATTTCTGTTTGCCAGTATAGGCGCCTATTTTCTAATCAATTCTCTTGATTTCATTACTTATAAACGTAACTCGGATAACAGGAATCAGATTCATCGCGCAATCAGCATGATCAATAATGAATACTTGCGTTTAAAAAAAGAATTAATTCAAAGCAAGGAAACCTCCGCTGAAGTGATTGAGCGTACACGTGATTTCAAACACATCAATCAAAAATTTCTCTACGCTTTCGAGGGGCATAAAGTCGCAAGAGGATCAGTTTCTGGCTGGTTGAGAGAATATGCTTCGCGTTACCGACACAGTAAAGCCGTGGAAATCGATCTGGGGCATGAATACAAGGAATTAATTATTCAGAGTAAAAAACAAACAGAACATCTGATTCACTCAATCAATAACAAGGAATCCCGTGTATTGAATCACTGGATTGCAGGAACCCAATCGTATTTAAGCAAAATCCAGCATGCTGATGTCATTAAAGAATTTGAATTAATTCAAAAAATCAAAGAACAAGTATTAGAAGTCATAGGCCTTACTTACTATTCTCCTCCCAAATTGCTTGATTTCTATTGCGCTCCTTTATCCCAAGGGGGCTTGGGGGGAAATGAATCGGATTTTTCCCACATCAGACGATTCGCCCCAATCAAAGCAAACCCGAACGAATACGCAAATCCTTATGATTATTTATGCTCTACTGCCCTTAATTTATTTAAAAAATACGAACCACGTAACACCTCAGAGCTTATATTTTCAGGTGATCCTGAATACCGTCAAATGTTAGGGATTTCTCGCGGTGATTATGGGATCTCGATAACTGCCGATAACATCGATGCCTATCTAAATAATTCCTATGCCTTTTTACTGTCCTTATGCAATAAAATATCTCCAGGCTTAGGACTTGATCCCTTACAACAATCCGCCCGGGTCAAAGATGAATTTATCCTCTATCGAATGTTATTATTAAAGCAGCTGTCTACTCTTTGCCTGGCTGAAAATAAGGAAGTGAATACCGAAATCAAATTGAAAATAAAACGATTTATTAAAAATCGATTCCATCTCGATCCTGATGTTATCTTTGATGACCTTACCAATCAACGCTTCTTATTGAATAAAGAAGTGCAAAATTCTCGAACCTACAAAAACAGCGATCTCTTTTCGGTTACAGACCTTGAGCTGGAAAATATTACTCAGGCAATCACCCTTGATGTGGCCTATAACTCCAATAATTTCAAATTAATCGATATTTTGGATTATTACCTTGATGATTTTTTACACAACAATAGTGATCGCCCCGCTAAAATATTCGCTTACGGTGATACTGAACACGAATTGAATCCACAAGGAACGAAGCAATTTTCTAAAATGATGTCCCAATACTGCACTAATACCAGTGCTTTTTTAAATCACTCTCTGAATAATAAAGCATTAACAGCAACTCATATTCTGGAATGTTATCAATACAATATTACGCTTCAGGTGTATAAAACCCAATTACGCATTATTAAATGCATCAAAGATTTAAATAAGCCCAACGCTCATTCGGATAATACAGAACAACAAATGAGGTTTCTTCTCAGTACATTCAACCAATTGCATCAATTCGCCAAAGCTCATTGTTGCAAACTAAAAAGCAGTTCACCTTGTACTAAATTGTTTGATCTTGTGTGGAGCAAATTCAATAATCCAGGAAAATCAAACGGCTGGATTAAGCATCTGGATTCAGAGGAAGCGCTCAACTATATGATTCATTCCCTACCGGAACAAGTGCAGCTTTCTGCTCCCAAGACCACTATACCCAAGGGTTTTTTTAGCCAGCAAAGTACCAATAAATGCACCATAAACGATCACCCTGCTGAGGTTTTAGCGATAAAATAACCTGATTCAGTTGGATAAAACGCATACCCCGTATTCGGCTAGCTGCCGTAATACGGGATAATTAGGCATTCAATGAACTCCATCAATCAACGCACTTTACGGCTTGGCATCGAGTCGTGATGATTTGGCTCTTCTGAAACACTGATTTGTGTACCCAGGTTACCACCAAAAAAGCCGGGGCGTGCGGGGCGTTTTGCGACAAAATCTTCCATATGAGTTACCACATCCACTGGGCAATCCTGTTCTTTAACATGCTCGTTACCTAAGGGAGCGAGCATATTCACTCTTCTGGAAAAATCAAAAGCGGTATCATTAAAATCGCTACTGTCTGGATTTTGGGAAGCCAGTTTAAAATAATGACTGTTAGTCATCCAGTTAAATGCTGATTTGACTCCATTAAAGGTGGTATACCATGCTGATTTCAAACTGTGCAGCAAATCCCGGCATCCCTTTATGAACCCGTGGGTTATTTCAGACACGTTAGTGCTCCACCAGATTGGACGTAAAATATGTGATTTTACGCGTTGTAAAACAGCCACTATATGTTTATTCGCATCTGCGCTTACTTCACCGCCAGCACTTAAACCTTGAGTGATACCGTGGATGTAAAATCCTTTTCTGGAGAATCCGCTTAACACAGAATAATCAGAGGATATCTGCATACCCGCTAACTGGTTCGATATTTTAGATCGAAGTTTAGGTTGCTCCCTTGTTCCAATAGAACCTTTTCTGTCCTGATCGTTGTAATAACAGTGACAATCCAATACTTCTTCGATAAGGTCTGTAATGGTATCGAGCATTTGTTTAGCCGGTAATTGTTCAAAATCGAAATCAGAACTCTCTTCAGGTATCGTCATAAACTCCTTGGTGAGAGCCACTCTGTTCTGATTTCTGATTAAAGAGAGGAATCGCAAATACTGCTTTGCGTCCTCAGCCGGATGTTGTCGCTTAAAGGCATTAAAAATGACCGTTAAATCCGCTTCATTTAAAAATCCTGTAATGCTATCAATAACCTTGATAAATCTAGGATGAAATAAAATAGGAGACATGGTATCCATTATCAATCCTGGCGTCTCATTTTTATTCAATTTCTGGCCTACATGCTCCACAATATCCTGAACAAAGAGCTGGAATTTATTGATCCGGATATCTAGCGGTTCTATCTGCTGCAATCCTGGGTTTATGGATTTTATGCATGTTAATAATGTCTCTTTAGTCAAAGACTCAATTCCATATGGAATAACCTGTACCGCCAAAGCATTAATACCCTCCTCCGTACTCAGGGAAGCCATTAATAACTCGTAGTCCTGGGGATTAAACGAGTTCTTTGATAAATCAAGGAACTGATCACTTTTTAATACCGATCTTAAAGTCATTTTAACCCAATCTTTCTGCAACAGCTTCGTAGAAATTTGAGCGTGACGCGCTGGGTTGTGGATATCAGCCTCCACTAAGTGACTAATCTCAGGAACCAATTGATTAATTATATTTAACGCATTGCTCTTAATTGACTCGTCATCTCCGACCAATAAATTATCGAGTTTCTTCTGATTTTGAACCATCACGTCAAAGAACCTTTTGGAGTTTTGCTCTACGGCAAGAAACTGTTCTTTTTTAGCATCATCTTTAATAAATTGTGCTAACAAAGGAAGTAAATGCCTCAAGCCTATCTGCACAAATTGTTCCTGAAGCTCTTTAGAAATATTATTCAAGGGATTAAGGGTCAAATCACTCACTATAACATTGAGCTCTGATACTGCCAGTTCACCCGCCTGTATTGAAGATTGATAATTCGCTTTTAAATGTTTATTAAACAACTTCAGCATCTCTTCTGGTGTGGGTATCCCCTGCTGGCCACCAATCTGCCGATCAATTAATTCCCTGGCCACCAGAATCATCACAGGATAATTTTGCTGCACATCACGCTTTAAATTCATCCACTGATCAAAGGGCAACAGCAAAGCAATCGCATCAAGGAATTCATCACTGCTCAAGAAATCCGCAACAGGTCGGTCATACAGATATTGCTCATTAAGACTCCAGGAGGATGGCGCCATCAATTTACCCAACATCAAACGGCTTACGCTTGTTGTGCCAATTTTATGAAGCTCATTACTGACCAATTCAGTAGTGTGCTCCATTTCATCATTCACATTAATTGGTTCAGGCAACGGTTCATCGATTAAATTGGAAAAAATCAGATGAGCCAACTGGCTAGTATTACTTGAGTTCAGAGTCTTTAACTCCTGAAAATGCTCATTAAGACATGTTATTAACCTGGCTTTATTCGATGCTTTGGCCAGCAGTTCTTCACGAAACTCCAATGGATAATGATTGACTAATAAGGGAAGTAGCTTGTTCATGATCACTGCAGTGAGTTTATCAACCACTTCGCCATCAAGACTTTGGAACAACTGACTTTGTATCTGCTCTTGCAATGCATCAATCTCGTGTTTCAGACTTGTAACGACCTGATCGACAGGCTTAATTTTTTGTTTCTTGAAAAAGGGGCTGAATTCATTAAAAATGAACTCAGGAGATAGTTCGGCACGATTTTGAATAAATTGAGTCATCAAATGCTGTGCAAATACCCTGGCATTTTTGCTTTTACTTAAAACATCCATCACTAAACGCGTGTCAGCATAAGTTAAAAACGCAGAAAGATATTTTGCAAGATCGTTTTGTAGAAAAAGAGCCAATTGATTGGTAAAACTAACTTGAAGCTTGGGATCCGCGGCTAAAATAGCGTCAGGCGTACCATTGAACAATGATACTAATCCTTCCATTTTCTTAGGATAATGCACTATATCACTTGCTTGTAAATCACCAAGCCCAGGAATCTGTTGTAAAAAAGTCAGCACAGTTGATTCAAGATGAGAGGAATTATTACCGATTAGTGAATCAAGTAAGGGCAAATGCGCATGTAAATAGTTTAGACTATCAGGACATGTGGATAACGCCTGTGCTACTTTAGCTTTCTTTGCATCAATAACCATATTCATCAACACAGGTTCCAACAACTGCTTTTGGTAAACGCGATACTTGGTAACATCCTCTATATTCAAAAATTTGACGATATTTTTATTAATATGCGTGGTTATTCCTTGTGATTTTTTACTCATCCATTTTTTAAACTCAAGCGCAGTGGACATATTGCCTATAATTTTTTTAAAACTGGTTCCATTCAGAATTTTTATGTACACATCATCAGGATGTTTGGGATCCCCAGGATCCGATTTTGGTGTTCTATGACCAAACCATGAATGATAAAAAATTTGAAACGCGACAGGAATCCGCTTCACTGTATAATAAATTTCAGCAATAAAATTCAATGTATGGCTTAAAGCACGCAGGAATATCGAGATGCGATAAGGTTGCTTAATATGAGCTATTTCTTTATCAAGTCCTTGCATCGCATAACGAACTACATCGGTCAATTGCGCTCGACTCAATTTGATCTGATGGCTGTTTTTATTATTGATATCGCGCAGCGCATGAGCAATGAATTTTAATACCTGACGCTTTAACCGATCAGGATTAATCGTTTCATCGTCATCCAGATTTGCGTAGACCCAATCAATGATTTGTTGGCTTACTTTAGTGCCCAAAACCTGAATGTATTGATTGTTGTAGTCTTTTTGTGCTTTAAATAATTCAGGGTAATAATCATTTTTTTGCAGATTTCTCAGCTTAAAAACAGTTTTTTGACCCCGTCCCAAACTGTGTATGTAAGAAGGTACTATAGTAGAATCCAATCCTCTATTACGGCCTATGCCCTGAATTTGAGTATCCGGGCTATTCGTACTGCTTAAGGTATCTTCTGCAATGTTGATGACAGTATGCAAATTTCTGTCACTAAATCCTTCCGTTTTTTTATTACTGACATAGACACCGACAAAACCCAGGCGAAAATAATTATCAGCAACTTCTTCCGATATATTTAAATAAGAGGGCACAAATACTGACTCAGTAGAGGTATCGTTTAAAATTTCCAAGGAAGTATGTTTGCGTTTCTTGGCATCTTTATTCAGAACTCCATTATGATCATACAAAGAATAAACACACCGCTGTAGTCCAGCGAATGGTTTTGATTCTGCAATGGGTGTTTCAGCATCCTTCATACCCTGCATCACCCCCATCACTAAATGATGTTCAGCAAAGTCCTCAAACGACCGTGAAAATTGCCATCGATTTCTTTTAATTTTATCAATTAAATGATTGTATAAAGGCCAGTTATCAATGAAATCAGTTAAATCCTTATTATTTACAGAGAGGCTGCGGTCAAATTTTTTGTTGATCATGAGCTGCAGCACATCAGACAATTCAGCCAATAAACTGCCTATAACTCGAGCACCATCCGGGTCTATTTCTTTCTCGAGTTTCTGTTGGTAATACAATGCGGTTCGTGGTTGAAAACGACTGACAACCAATTGCTGAAAATCGTTCATATTCAACTTGCGCAAACGATTATGTTCTATTTCATCAAGTCCGGTAATATCAGTGAGCACGTACTCAATCAAGTTATGAAAAATTGTATTTTTAATTTGTTGTGCCAAGGATGGGTTGCCCTGAGCGATGCTAACCTGCCATTCATCAGGTTTTAACGAAGCGTGGTATTCTCTCCTCTTATCCTCCAGATCCTTTTGAATCACTGAAACTTCCGCGTCGGGTAAATGAAAAAAATTAGCAACATCTGAACGATCAACCAAATTACCATTGCGATAAACGTCTCGTCTGAAGTACGAATTATTTTGCAGCGAATTACATAAATTCACTAATGTTTCATTGTCATCAACGATACAAAGCATTTTGCGCGCAGCCGGAACCTGCATTCTCCAACGAGCAGAGGACTCATCTTCTTTATCAAAATGGTAATAAAGCAAATCATCAACCAGAGAAACAGCCGCTGAACTTTGCTCAGGCTGGATGGCATTGGTTAAACGCAATAATAAGCCATTAAACATATTGTTCCAGAACTCAGCCGTCCAAAATTGATAAGTTTTTAATTTATTTCTATCTGTAATATTTCGCGCCTGAAAAGAAACCAGTTTAGGAAACTGCCCTTGACCTGCTTCCATCTTTTGTCCACTCGACATAATCGCTACTGGTTTATTACCGGAAAGTTTATAAGTCTCCTGATTGGGAGTGGCGGTTAGAAACATGGACAGCTTTTTTTGCGACAGCTCAATCAGCCGAATTCGGCGTCGCTCGGCTTTCATAATTAAATGCTGTTCATCAAATGCTAAAAAAGTATGCTCTGAATCGGCCCCATCGAGATCGTGGTAATGTCGATCAAGAAGATACTCACTGGAGCCGATGATAATCGTTCCCGAAGTATTTTTGTTTTTTAGCGATTTTAAAGCCTTTTCTGCTGCAGGATTATTCTCCTTCTCGCGCAATATAAAAAGAGAATCAACAAATGAATCGGGTAACATTCGTTTTAAATCCCTGGCAAACTGATGTGCCAATCGATCAGGAACGGCAAAAACTCCATTATTACCAGACAGAGCCAAAACGAGCATCCACAAGGCCTGAACATAAGTCTTGCCAGAACCGGTTGCCAAAGCGACCAATAAGTTGCTGATCTCCGTTTCACTATCAATTTTTTCAATAATATGATGAAGAGTAACCAGATGGGTTCGGTACAAATCAATTTTCCCAATACCGCCGATCACCAACTGATTATTTATTGTGTTTGAAACGGCAGGCTCGCCACTATCATCAGGAATATGCAGGGTGAATTGTTGGCTGGATAATAAATGAAGAGCGTCCTGATCAGGATAACTGTTTATTTTTTTTACTTCTGGCATGCTCTTGGCAGCTAATGGTTTAGAAAACTCAACTTTAAAGGTATTGTCTTTTTCTGGCTTTAAAACCAGCTTGTAGTTCACGCCGTTGATCAACACGACTTGTTCGTACTGGGTTTCTTTAATGGCCTGCTGACATAACTCAAAAATACTTTTTTTACCACTCTCTGTTGTAAAGGTTCGTGATTTAAAAAAATCAAGGGCGGCATAAGCTAAATAAACTCCATGAGCAGAAGACAGGAGTTTATTCTTTTCAGCAGGATTAAGTTTCATAATGTATCTATAATTTCCCACAACAACATGCGCAAAATTATATCACAATTTCATTAAATAACACCCAACTGACTAATAGTAACGCATAAAATTACGATTCACCTCTGTACATGACAAAAAACCTGTCATGCCCGCGCAGACGGGCAACCATTTCAGGTTTGACACTGAAGTAAATGAAGATAACTCGCTGACATATGATGAAAATCATATAATCTCGATCGCTAAAAGCGAGGCTATATCAAGTGTATCAGCGAGTTGAAGGATAGTTTAAATTTGTATTATGGAACATATATCTTATCGAGCAAAACAATCCCCATTGGCTTGATTTGGGTATCGGATTATTTGGATACATGGTTGCCCGCCTGCGCGGGCATGACAGTTTTTTTTGTCATGCATAGAGACGATTCACTGAGGTATACTGTTTGAGATTCTGACTCATTACCTTTCTGCAAAAGGCTTTGCGCCTGCTCGTAATCAAAAGAGTGTTGCCAGGTAGAAATAATAATGGTTGCTATAGCATTTCCAATCATATTAATGATTGAACGTCCTTCTTATTAAAAACACCCAACAGACTAATAGTAACGCATAACATT
>NZ_AUHS01000041.1 GCF_000423305.1 Legionella moravica DSM 19234
CGTTCAGGATGACGTGTACATTCTGGATGACGAATGCATTCTGGATGACGAATAAAAACCGTCATCCCGAGTGAAGCGAGGGATCTCCTGAATGTGGCTGGAAACAGAGCTTAAAATTATACGACATTAAAGCATGCTACGTTTCAGGTTATTTCCTCTGATATTATATTTATCCCCTAATAATCATAATCAGGGTAAATAGTCCACACCAAAAAGGAACATTTTATGCAAAACCAATCGTATATGTACTTTGTAGCAAATGCTTATAACACTGTTTTATATGTTGGTGTCACCAATAATCTGATACGTCGTATTTATGAGCATAAAAATAAATTGATAAAAGGTTTTACCCAAAAATACAATGTAGATCGGCTTGTCTATTATGAAATTTTCGACACAATTGTTTTAGCTATTGAACGTGAGAAACAGATAAAAGGTTGGTCACGAAACAAAAAGAATGATCTTGTTAATTCATTCAATTCTAATTGGAACGATTTATACCAATCGATACTTTAAAAATTACGCCACCGCGTGGAGATCCCTCGCTATGCTCGGGATGACGAGTAATCCTTTGAGTGCAGGTTAAGCGAAAAAGCCCGAGAAAAAGCGCAGCATACATCAAGTATGTGAACATTTTTCTCGGGCTTTTTCGCTTAAGATGTGCCCAATATGACCGTCTTAGGGATCAACCGATATTGGAGAGCCCAGCTACAGGCCTGATCCAGGGTTTTAATTTAGCCAACTCAGGAGGTAATTGATTAGTCGTACGTTGAGCCAATGTTCTACTGTCATATTCACCATAAGTCAGTATATACCAGCTGCCTTTTGCATTTTTAAAATGCCTTATCTTTGTATTGGCAAACAATTTATTATTTGCTCTAAAGCGATGAATATCACTTTCATTATGACTTGCTACTAATTGAATGGTATAAAGGTTATTGCCAGTTTGTTGAACTTCTGGTTTGCTCGCCAGTGTTGCAGGTTCAGGCTTTTTGAACTCAACCAGTTTTGACTCTTGTACAGCAGCTACCTGTGCAACAGGAAGTTGTGTTTCTATCAATTCTTTTCTTGCTTTTACAGTAGGAATAACAACAACCTTATCGACTAATGCTACAGTATTCAATTCCTGTTCACCCTCTTCCAAATCATCCAGAATCTGCTTTTTAGGAAGAGCATAATGCATCAATTGACGTGTTGAAGAATCCTGCCATGAGGCGATATAACTGATGGGTGTTTCAATCCGGGCGACTTTAATTTCACGCACTACTGATGATATTGACGGCAAGGTTGTTAATTGCGCCATCTGTGGAAATCGCTCCTCACTAGAGATGCCACTAAAATAAACATAAGATAGTCCCGCTACTGCAACAGCACCTAAAGCCATACCGGTACGCTTTAAAATAGCTATCTTGTTAGTGTCTTTTTGAGTTGAGCACTTATGAATGAAGGATTCAAGATTGGAGTTAATTTTTGCCAAACTGCCTTTTGTTAACTGATAAAACTGTTTAAATTGCACATCAGTAAGCGGTTTGTTAATTAAACGACCCGCCATTGCACGCTGCAACATATAGGTTCTTGTCTCACTCTCATTCAATGGACCCAATTCAATGGTATGAATTAAATTATTATATTGATCGACCGCTAATTGATTAAGCGCAGCGACCAATGAGTAATCAGAAACCAGACAAAGATGAAAAAAGCCAAAATCTTCCTGGCTTTTAATCGCGTTCATTGCCTCTTTGATAAAAGACTCTGGCAAATTTTGCGCATCATCGATAATGAGCAAAACATGAGCCTTGCGTTCATTAATTTGGGTTACTATAGACGCAAAACTGGTCTCTGAACTTGCATTTAAATGCAATTGCGCGGCAATATCACTGATGATTTCTTGTTCATTGCATGGAGGCTTTATCGACATAAAAACAGGTTTTATCTGTTGATCCAGATTTTGCTGTAATAAAGAACTGAAGGATGTTTTTCCACCCTCTTTCTCGGAAAGTAAAGTAATCAAAACATTGTTAAAAAGAACCAAATGATTAATGAAATCGATCTTGGCTAACCATGATCCGGGTTTAAACAGCATTCTAGGTTGATTTCCAGCACCAGTATCAGGCTGAATTTTTCCATCTATCATTTTTATTCTCCTTCTACAGCATTCATAAGCGTATTATGCAAACAGTTAGCAGTTACTTTATCATCAAGATAACAATAACCAGGCTCTTTAATCACTACAAATCGTAAACAGTTGTTTTTAATTTTTTTATCAAGACTCATTAAATCCGTTAATTGTTTCAAATCAATTGATTTAGGTATTTTGTGAGGTAAATGAGCATATTCCAGCATCTGTTCAACCAATTCAACTACTTTTGCATCCAGCAATCCCATATTGCAGGATAAAACGGAGGCGCAATACAACCCTATTGCTACAGCTTCGCCATGTAGCCACCTTTGATACTGTGTGTAAGCCTCAAGTGCATGGGCAAAAGTATGGCCAAGATTTAGAAGCGCGCGTTGGCCTGATTCCCTCTCATCTCCAGCAACAATCTCAGCCTTGATTTTACAACAATGAGCAATCAAGTCAGGAAGTTCTGAACTGTTTTGAGTTAACCCGGATTTCAAGGCATCCAAAAGACGGTATAACAAATCACCACCTACCAACAATGAATATTTTATCATTTCCGCCAAACCCGAACGAAACTCTCTGTCCGGCAAAGTTTCAAGGGTATTTAAATCGATTAATACAGCATTAGGCTGATAAAAGCTGCCTATCAAATTTTTACCAAGTGAATGGTTAATGGCTGTTTTACCCCCAACTGAAGCATCAATCTGCGCTAACAATGTAGTAGGAATTTGAGTAAAGGGTACGCCTCGCTGATACGTTGAGGCTGCAAAACCTGCGACATCACCAATTACACCACCACCAAGAGCAACGACTGTCGTGTCTCTATGATGCTTGTTTCGAATTAATGCGTCATAAATGGTAAATAAGCTCTGTTGGTTTTTAAACTCTTCACCGTCTTTTAAAATAACCGCATCGCATTGACTTGATGCAAAAGCAGATTGTATGAGCGGCAAATAAAGTGGAGCAATGGTATCATTAGTGACTATCAGTACCTGTTGTGAAGGAATCCAATGCCGCAATAATGAAGCGTCATTAAGACCCTTGCGACAAATTATGATAGGGTACTGATATCCTGGCAAACAGACATCAACCTGAGTATAAGCCTCAAACTTCGCCATAGATATATTTTATAATGTTATTCGCTACAGCCTTCACCGTTAATTTATCAGTTTCAAAGCTCACATCAGCTAACTCATCATAAAATGGCTCGCGTTCGTCTCTTAAGGACTCTAATCTGCCTTCCAGATCTTCAGTTTGCAATAAAGGGCGCTTGGTATCACGCTTGGTTCGTTCAAATTGTTGTTGCAAAGACGTTTTTAAGTAGATTACGGTGCCGCGACCAGCCAGAGCATTCCTGTTTTCCGGAGTGATGACGACTCCACCACCAGTTGCTAATACTATGTTGGTTTTTTGAGTTAACTCATCAATAACTTTCTGCTCTCGACGTCTGAATCCTTCCTCCCCTTCAATATCAAAAATCCATGATATATCGGCACCAGCACGCTCTTCAATGACCTCATCCGAATCAAAGAATTCTAATTTGAGCTCCTTTGCCAAAGCACGGCCTATTGTGCTTTTTCCAGCACCCATGGGGCCAATGAGAAAAATATTTCGTACTTTAACTATGCTCATTTTTTCTTACATACCTCATTAACTGTTGTGTCATAATTAACAAATCCATTATAACAACAAATTAGATACACGTCTTAGTTGATTTTATGATATTAAACAAATTCCATAGGCCATTTTCAATAAAACAGCATCTGAAATGCCTTAAATTTAGCGCATATTCTTTTTGAATATGGTGTTACACATACTGACTACGAATTTATGTGATCTATTCTACAACGAATAGATACTAAAATCCTCTATAATTATAGTTTATCAGATCTATAGACTTCATTGAGATTATTTATAGACCTCTTTTTCACGTCCTTGAATCGTTGTAATCGATAAGGAATTCGTTATTATCCTCGGAGTAATGAAAATGAGCAACTCCTCATTATCCAATTTTATCTGTTTGTTACTGAATAAGATGCCTACAACGGGAAGCTCACCCAGAAAAGGGATTCGTTTAATTGCTTTATTTTTATCTTGCTTATAGATACCACCAAGCACAATCGTCTGCCCGTTATTCACCAAAACATTGGTCTGTATCTGTTTTGTCAGAATAATAGGAACTCCAAGCACTCGCTCACCTGAATCAGCATCCTGATTAATCTGCAAATCCATTAGGATTTTATTATCTGGTGTAATTTGTGGGGTAACTTTCAAACTCAACACCGCTTTTTTAAATGCCACTGCGGTTGCTCCACTAGAAGTTGATTCCTGATAAGGTATTTCTTTACCTGATTCAATAACCGCTGCCTGTTGATTGGTAGTAATAACGCTGGGGCTTGATATCAGTTCTGCTTGCCCTTGGCTCTCCAACGCAGATAACTCCAAATCCAATAAGATGTTGTCTCCCAATTTTGCCA
Source organism: Legionella moravica DSM 19234 (assembly GCF_000423305.1). Lineage (GTDB taxonomy): Bacteria > Pseudomonadota > Gammaproteobacteria > Legionellales > Legionellaceae > Legionella > Legionella moravica. The sequence goes on from NZ_AUHS01000041.1 coordinate 4,600, forward strand.
ATGCAATACCTACAGATGCAGGTATGGCATTACTCGGAGCAGCAACCAAATCCAGGTTTAAACGCTGGGCTATTGGCACGTTTGCCGGGTTAGCTATACCCTGAGGCAATTGCAACTGATTTGCCCCCTGTAATGTACCGCTTAAATGAGTCGGTTTGGAAACCCCCCATCGAATACCAAGGTCTTGACTGAAATTTTTATTTACCTCAACAATTCTAGCTTCAATTTGAACCTGTTTAACAGCGACATCCAATTGTTTGATTAACTCCCTGACCTCTTCAATTTTAAGACCGGTGTCCTGAATCCAAAGAGTATTGGTCCTGGCATCAACACTGATTTTACCTCTGGGAGATAAAAGTGAGTTTGTTTTGTCTTTAATCAATATTGCAATGTCTGAAGCTTTTGCATAATTAATTTGAATCAAATCAGATCGAATCGGTTCAAGCTTCTCGATAGTCTGTTGGCTTTTAAGCTCATCCTCTTCCATTTTATCCAAGGACGCCTTGGTATCTATCAACATGACATTACCGGTTTTACGCTTATCCAATCCCTGAGTGGTCAATATAATATCCAAAGCCTGATCCCAGGGGGTATCATTCAAGCGAAGGGTAATATCCCCCTGGACTTTATCGCTCACCACCATATTAATCCCAGTAAAATCAGCCAGTAACTGCAGAACGGCACGAATATTGATGTTCTGGAAATTCAGGGAAATCCGCTTACCAGTAAACACTTGCTTTTTAAGCTTTGCCTGCTGAACTTCTTCCGCAGTCAAAGGGAAGATATCAACCATGAATTGCTTGTTCACCTGATACACAAAATGTCCATAGTCCCCTTTGTTCAGAATGGTCATACGAACATTTTTACCGTCCTGTTGCATCGTAATCACCTGAGCCGGGCTATGAAAGTCAGCAACATCAAATCGTTTCATCAAATTAGTGGGGATTTTGGTATTAATAAAATTAACAACCACTTCCTTCCCAACCTGAGTTACGTCAATTGGAATACTGGCGTCGGAAACGTCTATAAGCACTCGTCCGCCCTGCTTTTCTATACCGCGAAAATCAATGTGATTGATTTGATGCTTTGCATTCACAACCTGATTGGTGATGAATATCTCTTTATTGTTCTGATATATTTCATTACTCTTACCGTTTAAAACCAGGCTATAAATATTCCCGGCAGAACTACCGGAATAAGAAACGGTACGTTGCAGATCCAATATTGCTCTTACTCTATCTGCCACAGCAACAACAGTGTAGGATTTTAAAGATCCCAACTCCACTTTTTTCATCTTCTGATCGGAAGGTAGTTGCATATCAGTCTTAATAAAATCGAGTACTATCCGCGCTGGTTTCTGCGTAATGAAACTTGCAGGAAGCTGCTTTAGGGGATGAGTAAATTGAAAATCGATACGTACCCTATCTTCGGGTAATGGAATTAGTTTGACAGAGGTCAACGAATTTTCCTGGGAAAATGCCACACCGAAACCAGCACCTAACATAATCAAAATAGCGATAATCTTCCGCACCCTGCGCTCCTACTTGCCAGTATCCAATTTAATTGTGGTTATTTTCTTTTCCCACGACCCTGTATCTTTTACAGTTTCTTCAAGTTTAATCAATTCTTGTGTGATAATAATTATTCGGCCGTAATTTTGTCCCATATAATCCCCAACTCTGACTCGAGTTATTTGCTGATCGGGTTGTTTTATCAAGGCCCAGATAACAGAATCTCGCTCTAATATCCCGACAAATTTTAATGCATCCAGAGGATATGCTTCCAGCGGCTGTTTTAATCTCTTTTGATCAGGAGCATACAAATCGGCATTTTTCTTCAAAACTACGGGTTTAAAAGGACTGCGCCGTTGATCATTGTCAGGAAATTTAAAAACGGGCAAAGGGGCGAATTTAGGTATAGGCTCTATCGGTTTGCTAGGGCGCGATTTTATGTCATTGATGTACTTCACCAAATCACTATTATCACCCGAACAGGCGCTGAGCATCAATGATAAGGCTCCTAGTAGCACTGCATGTATCCGCTCTTTATATTTGATCATTGTGCTCGGTATCGATATATTTTAGCTGTGATGTTCATCACTAATTCATCCTCTGAAACGGTTTTACTGTCTTTAGAAGATTCCCCTTGGATAGTAAATTCATGCAAAGTCACAATTCTGTTCATTTCCGCTACGCGGCTTAAAAAAATGGCCAACTGCATGTAAGTACCCACTACTGTAATTTTAATCGGCAATTCAATATAGAAATCATGAACTACTTCAGCTTGCGGTGCAAATAACTCAAAATTTAATCCCGATGTCACACCGGTTTTAGAAATTTCCTCCAACAATCCAGGCATCTCATTCTTGGCAGGTAATTGCCTCAGCATAGTACCAAAACGTTCGTTCATAAGTTGTAATTGATTTCTGTACGCTTGCAAATTGGAGGCTTGATGCTGTTTCTTTTCAAACTCTTCCCTTAAAGTTGCCTCCTGAGTCTGCAGAGTCTCATACTGTTCAAAATTAGCTTTAACTACTAACCAATAGCCTAATGCAATGATCAAAAAACTCAGTCCGGCAATTACCCCAATTTTAACCGCCGTAGGCCATTGACCTACATTTTCCAGAGTGAGTTCGCTTATATTGACTGTATTCGTAATAGGGTTACCAGTCTAGTATTTAGATTTAAGCATAAAGCTTAATTTAAATTCATTATCTGCCGCTTGCTTGGTATCATCCATTTTCTTAATCTCGGTTAACACTGGTGATTGAATCCAGGCGTTGTTTTCTATACTTCGCATGAGTATGGAAATATTAGTATTTGATTCAGCATATCCCCATACTGTTACGATATCATTTTGTCGCTCCAGTTTGGTTACATAAATCCCGGAGGGCATCACTTTAATTAATTCATCAAATAAATGAACCGTAAGAGTTCGTGTCGATTGTAAATTCTGAACAATGGACATTCGGGAGATTAATCCCTCACGGATTTGTTTTAATGCTTTAATTTCCTTTATCTGTTCATCTAAACTGGAAATTTCCTTTTGTAGCATTTGATTCCGTGCTGTTTGATTGTTTACCAGATGAACCGCGTACGAATTAATTAAAAAGACAATGACTGCTGCACACACTATCCCTATCAGAGACATGGTTGTAAAGAGCTTCTTTTCTTGCTCTCGCTTGTGTTCACGCCATGGTAGCAGATTAATTTCAGTCATGGTTCACTCTAAATGCCTCAGTGCCAGCCCGCAAGCAACCATTAAAGCAGGAGCATCATTATTTATGGATTCCAAATTGACCATTTTTCCAAATGACATATGTGATAATGGGTTGGCCACTGTGGTGGATACGCCTAGTTGCTCTTGAATCAGAAGAGCTAATCCCGGCTGACGAGCCAAGCCCCCTGCCAACAAAATGTGATCAACAAAACCATGTTGACTGGTAGAATAAAAAAACTGTAGAGTTCGCTTAATTTGCAACAAAACCATATCTTTAAAGGGTTCAAGAACCTCAGTATCAAAATCAGGAGGCAATTTCCCTTCTTCTTTTGCAATTAACGCCTGTTCAGAAGACATATTATAATGTTCAGCTATTGCTTCGATTAACTGCATGCCACCAAATTTTTCTTCTCTTGAGAAGATCAGTTTCATCCCATGCAATACAAAAAGGTGAGTATAGTTAGCACCAATATCGATGATCGCGACTATCTTATCTTGTCCTCCGGCGGGTAATTCCGATGACAGTTGTTGAGCAGCCCGTTCTACCGCATAAGATTCAACATCGACAATTTTTGCTTCCAGGCCCGCACGAGTTACGGCCTCGACGCGGCTGTTCACATTTTCAGCCCGAGAAGCAACAATCAATACGTCCAACATTGCGGAATTTTTTGCAGAGTGCCCTAAAATCTCAAAATCAAGGTTAATTTCATCAATTGGATAGGGAATGTATTTATCGGCTTCTATGACCACCAGTTCTTCCATTTCCATATCAGTCAAGCCATCGTTAATTTGAACTATTTTACTGATCACGGCCGAGTCGGGAACGGCAAGAGCTACCTGTTTACAATTCAACCTGGCACTGCTAATCAATTTTTTTATAGTACTGGCGACGGCGTCTACATCCTTGATTACGTTACCATCAAGAGCGTTGGGGGGAACTAATTGTCGTCCATATCCCTGCACGCACAGTTCATCTCCAGAACCTGAAATTTCCAGTATTTTCACCGCTGAAGAACTGATATCAATGCCGAGAATCGAACGATGTTTAGGTTTAAACAGTTTGAGCACCAGATTTATCTCCCTGTATCTCCTTTGTAGCCCCAAAAGCGCTCTGATTTAACAACCTTTTACCGCCACGTTACTTCTTAAGATGTTAACGTATGCAGCTGGAAATTGGAATCGTTTAGAATCAGTTATTTTTTCTTTAGATTAAGTGAGTTATGTTGATCATTCATCATCATCATATTAAGCGCCACGGGAAGTCGAAATCAGATTGGTCAAAACGACCCAAGGTCTAGAACCAATATTTTTTAATCCAACTATTGAACAATAGATTTATCAGTGATAGGCTTCAAGAACAAATAATAAACACAACACAAATTAAATGACCAATTTCACCACTAACAACACGATTAATTTGTTGCCTGCCCTGGTAATTGGTCAAATTTTATCTTTATTAATCGTTATCCTCTTTGAGTCTATCGCCTGGTAGGGTTTATTTCTGCGCCTGCTGGGCGTGGATCACCTGCAGAACAAACACTCAGTTTTTAATTCATTATGAGGTACGATTATGCAATCAAAAAAAGACATGTCTGAACAGCCTATCTGGAAACGATACCTACAACTTCCCTTTGTACAAGGCCCCTTGCTAGGCGCTGGAGTAATGACCTTGGTCACCCCAGGATTAAACTGGACAAATCATGTTTTGAATGGAAAAACAATGCAATTGCGATTTGCCATGTCAGGATCATTTGAATATGCAAGTTCAGCAATCCCATCCTATGCCGTAGTCTTTGTACTTAAAAGACTGATGCAACCCGAAAGCCAGCAGGTTTCTCCTTTGTATGAATTTGCCACTTCTTTTACCGCAGGGGCATTTTCAGGATTGGCAAGCACACCCTTTGAAGGGATAGCCCAGAATAAACAACTGGCAAAACTTCCATCATCACGGGAAACACGACAGAAAATAATCGAACATAATGGTTATCGTGCCCTGTTTCAGGGAGGGGGTAGTATCATGATGAGAGAAGGACTTTGGTCTACTGTATACTTGACCGCCATACCGACACTTGCTCAATATTTTCAATCAAAAGGAATTAAAAAAGAACAGGCGGAAGGCATGGCATTGGTGTTAACTGCTGGATCCTATGGCTTTTTTAGCACACCCTTGTATCAACTGCGATTCAGAAAACAGCAGGGACTTACTGAACCTGTTACTGAAAAAAGTTATCTGCAGCATGCCAAAGCCATCTGGAATCAGCCGAGCACTGGAGGTGCAGTTCAGCGGCTTGGATTTTTCTTCAAAGGAGCAATACCTCGAACAATAACGACGACAATCGCCGGGGCATTGTTGTACAAAGGACAGGAGGTACTGCAAGAGTTGATTAAGCCCTCTAAATCTTAGCTAGTTCATAAGATAATCAGATACCCCCAGTTTTATTCTCAATGGATGTCATGCTCTCCCCCGACATCCATTTCTTTATTTATTCAGGAAAAATCACACAATATCATCAACGGATACACGCATACTGAACCCCCATGTGTTTATAGGAATTAAAAACTTGCACTGGGCCAAATCATTAAATATAGTGAACAATCAATGTGTATGGGATTACCACAAATACCTTGCTTTTTTGCATTTAAAGGGAGTTTTAAATGACAAGATCTGAAGATTTACTCTACTCATTAGCCACCGTAATTATAAGATATCATGACAAACAATCCGGTGTGAAAATTCTGATAAATGAAAGTGACGAATCTCTTGTAAGAAAACAATCGCGAATTTTAGCGAAAAGAATAATCAACGACAGTAAGACCGATTTTAAAGAACGCTTTGATTCTTTAATTACAGAGTGTCCCAAACACCACCCGGATAGACGGCCATTTCTCTCATTTATATTGAATGAACTTAGTTCTCTGAAACTCATCATTGATCATCAAAACTCATTCAGCCCGAGTCAGTTAGAGGAATATAAGCAGCAGATAATAGAAATGCTAAAGGGGTTTAAGGGGTTATTATCAACCTTCAAAGGTACAACGTCCGTAATCACCCAGCATAAAACAGCAACAAACCCGGGAGGAAAAACCTCTCTCGAGGGATTAATAGACACCAGTTATTTAAACAGCGGCCAATTATGTAACTCCGGTATTTTTTTGAAAGAAGAACTAATGGATCGGTACAATCTGGATTTGGATTCTACTGATATGGAACTTAATGAATTTGCTCAACAACTCTGTCAAGAACATCAAAATACCTTATTAGTCGCTGAGTTAACCACCCCAAAAGAAGCACTCAGTGTTTTATCAAGTACTGAACATCATGAAATTAAAGTGCAACTCGAAGAATCCAAAGAGATTGAAAAAAAATTAAAATCAACCATTTCAAAACAGCAATTAGCCCTATATTTGCTCTTTCATCAATACAGCATGCTCAAATCCAGCGAATCGCATCTAAAAAAAACCATTCAGCGGCATGAAGAAACCATTGAGTATCTGACTCAAAAGGTTGATGATTTGAAGATATTGTCGTCAAATGATGCCAGTAACCCAGTGACACCCGGATTTGGGTTTTTTGGCTTAAATTTATAATGGCTTATTGGCCTGAGGCAATTGCTGTATTTACAGTTAGTTCAGAGCGCTCAGGTGCAATGGATGACCGGATTTAATGCTAAGTCATCGGGTTTCTATTTAAGCCATTACCATGGATTTGACTATATACGTATCAAATAAGTCGTACTGCCAACAAAAAGTACGTGATAGCAGTAAAATTAACATTCTTTTTGTATTAATTTTACTTTTAATGTACTAGCAAACAAATACTTGCGCTCCAGCAAAACATTTAATATAGTGAAAAACCAAGCTGTTATTGATTTTCACATTTAGAGTATAGATTTATGTTTTAAAAGGAGTTTTAAATGATTAGATTAGAAGAGTTGCTTTATTCTTTAACAACAGTAATTATCCGCTATCACGACAATTTAATGGGAAAAAAACTCATTAATGCTAAAGATATACCCGATGCACGATTAAAATCCAGAGCTTTAGCAATAGAAATTATCCAGAATCAGGATGATCCGCTTTATTTCTCAACAAGGTTAAAAGAAATAATTACTACTTGCACTACAGGATATCCCGATCGAAGGCCATTTCTTTCCTACATTTTAAATGAGATAGTGCTAATCAAATCCTTTCTAAACAAAAGCGAAGCTTTTTCCGAAGAAGAGTTTGCTGACTATAAAAATCAAATATTCAAATTGCTTATCGATATTAAGGGCCTTTTATCCACTAAAAAAAGCGGAAGCTATGAAGTGACTCAGCATCAAACCGATATAGCTCCTGGAGGAAAAATTGCCCTATCCGGTTGTATAAATGAACGTTATGTTGGCGATTATTTTTGTAATTCAGGTATTTTTTTAAGAGAGGAAGTTTTAGAAACGCTGAATATTTCCTATGCATTCCCTGATGAACGATATGATGAATTCGCTTATCGAATCTGTTCAGAACATCAAAATGCCTTGCTAGTCCCTGAATTACTGGCAAAAAATCGGCATTTAGAAAAAGAAAATACCTGCTTAAGACAGATCAGTGACCAGAGTGCATTAAAAGAGGAAGAAATACAATCCAGTTCAGCGCAACAAAACGCCCTGATCAAACAACACGAGGAAACCATTCGACAACTTCTCGAAACGATTGAACAGCAAAAAGCACAGATTCAAGCGCAGGAAGAAAAAATAGAGGAGCAGAGCAAAATTCTTGCCGAACCACTCCAAAGGCCAAGACCACTCTTTGGTGCATTTGGCTATAGTCCTGCATTATTTGCCTTGGGAAGATTTCCAAGAGTTCTTGATAATCCGGACTCTTCAACGCCAAGCGCGCCAAATCCGGGTGTAATTGAATAGTTCGTTATTGATTCATTGGTTTTATGACAAAGCCAATGAATCACACTGTCGGTTATTGAACCATCCCATTTCTTGTAAATTTGTTCTGGATCCTTTAACCATTGATCTACAGGCAAAGAGAAACCGCTGTACTTGGGCGTTTGCAACTTATTAAACAAGTCAATTATAAAAAGACCTTAAAATAAACATTGTTACGCCCGATTTTCGAATTTTTCAACGCTCCATAACCAATATTCATTGAGAATTCCAGTCATTTTGCAACAAAACTCGCAATATGATAAAGAATCGCTGTATAATGCATGATTATTCACCTTCAAAGATAACATAATTCTATGAAAAAAATGGCATACTTCTGGCGTAAAGGTCTTTGGGCGCTGATGAGCCTGTTTTTTCTTTTATTAGTGGCTGGCAGTCTTTTATATCTTTATCTTGAAAGTCAGCTCCCTAATGTAGATTCGCTCAAAACAGTTCAATTACAAGTTCCTTTGCAGATATTCAGTAAAGAAGGCTTGTTGATTCAAGAATACGGTGAAAAAAAACGTATTCCTCTAACTTATGAAGAAATCCCGCAAACCCTGGTTCATGCCCTGATTGCAACAGAAGATCAGCGGTTTTTTGAACATCCTGGCGTTGATGTAATGGGGTTGGGACGCGCTGCAGTGCGTATGCTAAAAACCGGTACAAAATCTCAAGGTGGCAGTACCATCACCATGCAGGTAGCTCGTAATTTCTTTTTAAGCCGCAAAAAAACCTTTTTGCGTAAGTTCAATGAAATCATGCTAGCGATTAAAATCGATAGAGAACTCAGTAAAGAGAAGATTTTAGAGCTTTACCTGAACCGAATATATCTGGGTAATCGTGCCTATGGTGTAGGTGCTGCTGCCATGGTGTATTTTGGCAAGCCACTTAATGAACTGAATCTGGCAGAGCTGGCAATGATAGCCGGTCTTCCACAAGCCCCTTCGACTCAAAATCCTATCGCTAATCCTTTGGCAGCTAAAAAGCGGCGAGACCATGTATTGGAACGCTTATTGGAAGAGCACTATATTAATGAAGAGCAATACCAAAATGCGATAAACCAACCCATTACTGCAAAATACCATGGTACCAACATTGAAGTAAGCGCCCCCTATGTTGCAGAAATGATCCGTCAATCCCTATATGACAATTTTGGCCCTGATGCTTATACCAAAGGGTACAAAGTATACACTACCATTGATGGCAAACTACAAAATAAGGCCAACGAAGTTGTTGAAAAGAATTTGATTGCCTATGATCATCGGCACGGTTATCGAGGCCCGGTAGCGACTATAGGGGAAAAAGACAGCCAAACCCCCGAAATGAGACAAAAATACTTAAGGCAGTACCCTGAACTGAATACACTGGTACCTGCTGTTATTACGGAAGTCGGTGAAAAGGAAGCTACCGCGGGCCTTCTGAACGGTCAGACAATCATCATTCCATGGGAAGGCTTATCCTGGGCACGCCCTGCTCTTAAACGAGGCTGGGTAGGTAAATCACCTGTCAAGGCGCAGCAAATCGTTGCAGTTGGTGATATAGTTTATGTCCACTCAACTGAAAAGCACTGGGAACTGGCTCAAATTCCAGAAGCCGAATCCGCATTGGTTGCTCTTAATCCTAAAAATGGAGCAATAGAGGTTCTGGTTGGCGGCTTTAATTTCCAAAAGAGCAAATTCAACCGGGCAACACAATCCAGCAGACAACCAGGCTCCAGTTTCAAGCCTTTTGTTTATGCTGCAGCCTTAAATAATGGCTATAATCTGGCAACATTAATTAATGATGCCCCCATCGTTGTAGATGACCCAAGTCAGCCTAATCTCTGGCGGCCACATAATGTCAATCTTAAATTCAATGGGCCAACTCGCCTGAAACAAGCTCTGGTTCAATCTAAAAATCTGGTGTCCATCAGAATCCTTGATGATATTGGCCTAGATTATACGATTGATTTCCTGACCCGATTTGGCTTTACTAAAAAATCCCTGCCCAAAGCGCTATCATTAGCCTTAGGCAGCTTATCCATTAGCCCTATGGAGCTGACTACAGCCTATGCGGTCTTTGCCAATGGTGGTTATAAAGTAGAACCATATCTCATTGATCATATTACTGATGCAGACGGTAAAATTTTACTACAAGCCAAGCCAACAGTAGTATGTGATCCTTGCGATAAGGAACAAGTAGATACCTCCATGCTGGCACCACGTGTGATACCTGAAGACATTGCCTTTTTAATGAATTCAGCCCTCAAAGATGTCATACAACACGGTACAGCAAGGGCAGCTCGAGTACTCAATCGTCAGGATATCGCAGGTAAAACCGGAACAACCAATGATCAGGTCGATGCCTGGTTTGCAGGATTTAACTCTGATTTGGTCGTTACTACATGGGTTGGTTTTGATAATCCCAAATCCTTGCATGAATATGCCGCAAATCTCGCCCTGCCCTTGTGGATAGATTTCATGCGAGAAGCACTAAAGGGCAAACCTGAAAGTGAATTAAGACAACCCGAAAATGTAGTTGCTGTAAGAATTGATCCTGTGAGCGGTCTCCTGGCCAAGCCCAATCAGGAAAATGGCATTATCGAGTATTTCCGCGACAAGGAAGTACCTGCAGAGGAAGATCCTACTCCAGTCTATAATGCTAATAACAACAATTCTGATGAACATCTGGCTCCAGTTGAAGAAAATTTATTTTAAACCCATTCAGTTGATCTCCTGCGTAACCAGGAGATCCCTCATTGCGTTCGTGACCAAGTTCTTTTAATTTATTGTGAAACTACAATAATAAATATTTTGTTAATTTTCCCTTAATTTACTCTTAACTTTCTCTTAATGATTACCTGATATAATCTGACTCCTGTAACACCAAATTGATCAAATTGAGATCAATTAAAAAGCCATCAATATCGGGAGTGTTAAATGATCAGTAATCGTGTAATTCAAGAAATGTTAGATACAGAAAAAACATACCAAACTTCATTAGAGCAATTTAGCCAAGCTACCAAGCAACCATTTTTTGCAGAAGGCCCAGAGATCTTTCAGAAACTGGCAACTGCTACACAAAAATTTAGTGAACTATCTGAAGCTCTACACTTCAATGCTAGTGTAGAAATGACACAATCATTAAGTAACGCTGAACTGACTCAGCTTCGTGCAGAACGGATGAATCTGATTGGACAATTTTTTGCTGAATTTAAATCGTATATGTCTGTTTATGAAGAGTTTCTGAAAATTAAGTACACCTCAAATGACGCCCCTGAGCAATTACCCTTTAAACAACTGGATACATTTCTTAGAAGAATCTCTACCCTCGACTCTGCTTCATTATTAATTCAGCCGCTACAGCGTGGCCCTCGCTATGAATTACTCATAAAAGATGTATTAAAGCGAGATGACGAACTTTCACCGGAGTCCCCTAATAAATTAAGCGATGAAGCAAGAGGACAATTAGAAATTCTTTTAAACACCACAAAAGGTTATTTATCTGAAGCAGCCAAACGTGAAGCAACACCTGGCTATAAATTTGGGGATATAACCAGAAGCCTGGTACGTAAAGGAAGTGAACTTCTTTCTGCAGCAAAATCTGCCCCATCAGCACCTGAAAACACCAGCGCTCAAGCATCTGGATACAAATTTGGTGATTATACTCGTGGTTTTGTGAGTAAAGCGTATTCATTCTGGGCTCCTACACCAGTTGCAGAAATTAGCACTCCAGTGTTAGTGAGTTCCAGCTATAGTGATACACCCGCAGCTCAAATTCCATCAGCAGAACCAGCTGTTAGAACCCCACCAGCTCTTCCTCCTCGGGACATGTCTCGAGTCAGTGCGGTTAGCTTACATGATAGTGACGATGATTTTGAGAGCGACGACGAGCAAACGTTCACGTTTAAATAATCATCTTCTTTAGTGAACTGTCTAATAGATAATAAGCAGGAAGTAAATTCCTGCTTATGCTACTTATCAATAAAGGATCTCGAGACAGGCGCAGTAAGTCCTTCAGGAGATCCTTCATTGCATTCGGAATTACCTTTTTGAACTTCCCGAAGACAACAAGTGTCGTACGGGTTGAAAAAATTTTTAAATCAACTAGGCAACGTCCCTGAAGTTTGTTTAGACAAGACTTAATCTAGAAATGGGCACAGATTTTTCAATTTCACTTCGAACTGC
>NZ_AUHS01000042.1 GCF_000423305.1 Legionella moravica DSM 19234
TCAGCGTTAAAAGCATTGGAAGGTGATACCAGCGATATCGGCGTACCGTCTATTGAAAAATTGGTTGAAACTTTGGATTCATATATTCCAGAACCTGTTCGTAACATTGATAAATCATTCCTGTTACCAATCGAAGACGTATTCTCAATTTCAGGACGTGGAACAGTTGTTACTGGACGTGTTGAGAGTGGAATTATTAAAGTTGGTGAAGAAGTTGAGATTGTTGGTATTCATGATACTCAGAAAACAATCTGCACCGGTGTTGAAATGTTCCGTAAACTTCTTGATGAAGGACGTGCCGGTGATAACGTGGGTGTGTTATTGCGTGGAACCAAGCGTGATGAAGTTGAGCGTGGACAAGTATTAGCTAAACCAGGTACAATCAAGCCGCACACCAAGTTTGAAGCTGAAGTATACGTATTGTCTAAAGAAGAAGGTGGTCGTCATACACCATTTTTCAATGGATACCGTCCTCAGTTCTATTTCAGAACGACTGACGTAACAGGTACTTGTGATCTTCCATCTGGAATTGAAATGGTTATGCCAGGAGATAACGTTCAACTCGTTATTAACTTGCATGCACCTATTGCGATGACAGAAGGTTTACGTTTCGCAATTCGGGAAGGTGGCCGTACTGTAGGTGCTGGTGTTGTTGCGAAAATTATTGAATAAAAGTGTAAAAGTGTGTTGGCATGAATACAATTGTTCATGCCAATAAAATTTAGGCCAGTAGCTCAATTGGCAGAGTGGCGGTCTCCAAAACCGCAGGTTGGGGGTTCGATTCCCTCCTGGCCTGCCAACTACCAAGTAAATATGAAAAGTTCAAACGAAAATCAAAGTAAGTTTAAAGATATACTATCTTGGTTGGCTGTAGTATTAATAACTGCAGGCGCTTTCTTTTGTACCTATTATTACACTTTTTCAGGTCCAATTCAGTCTATGGTTTGGCTAGGTTGGTTATTGACGACCTTGTTCCTTGGTTATTTGACCACTACTGGTAAACGAGTTTTTGTTTTCGCTCAGGAAGCAAAAATCGAATTGCTAAAGGTAGTATGGCCAACGCGTCAAGAAACTGTACAAACAACAATTATTGTAATGGTTATGGTTACGTTAACTGGATTCATACTCTGGGGAGTTGATTCATTAATGATGTGGGCTATAGCTAAAATAACACATTTAGGGTGAATATGGTGGACGAACACAAAGTAAAGCAGTGGTACGTTGTGCATGCCTATTCAGGATATGAAAATTTTGTTATGCGAGAAATCACATCGCGGGCAATACACCATAATCTACAAGATAAGATTGGTGAAGTCGTAGTACCCTCTGAAGAAGTAGTAGAAATGCGCTCAGGACAGAAGCGTAAGAGCACACGTAAATTTTTTCCGGGTTATGTTTTGGTTCATATGGTGATGGATGATCAAACTTGGCATATGGTACGTGCTATTCCAAGAGTTTTGGGTTTTATTGGCGGTACCAGTCAAACACCTACCCCAATATCTGATAAAGAAGCCCGTGCTATTATGCAACGTGTTGAAGACGGTGTGACAAAACCAAGACCCAAGATTCTATTTGAACCAGGTGAAGTTATTCGTGTTAAAGAAGGTCCATTTGTTGATTTCAATGGTGTTGTCGAAGAAGTGAATTATGAGAAAAATAGGCTAAGAGTAGCCGTATTGATTTTTGGGCGTTCTACTCCTGTAGAACTTGAATTCAGTCAAGTAGAAAAAACATAGACAAATAAGACAGATCTACACGAATCGTACACCTGTACAAACGATGCAGTAAAAATAGTTAAGTGTTTTAAAAACCGGGGAGCTAGAAAGTCATAGATGGAACATTATCTATAAAATTTAGCGCATGACCCATAAGGAGTAAACATGGCAAAAAAAGTAGAAGCATATATAAAGTTACAGATTCCTGCCGGTAAAGCAAACCCAAGTCCACCAGTTGGTCCTGCATTAGGACAACGCGGTGTTAATATTATGGAATTCTGTAAAGCCTTCAATGCTGCAACTCAGCAAATGGAACAAGGCTTACCCACACCTGTGGTTATAACCGTATATAGTGATCGTAGTTTCACATTTGTTACTAAAACACCTCCAGCTTCTGTGTTATTAAAAAAAGCAGCAGGTATTCAAAGTGGCAGTGGTACACCAAATACTAAAAAAGTAGCTAAGCTACACGTCAGTAAACTTGAAGAGATTGCTCGAATTAAGCAACCTGACCTGACCGCAGCTGATTTAGACGCTGCAGTTAGAAGCATTGCAGGAACTGCACGTAGCATGGGTATTGACGTTGAAGGTTTGGAATAAGGGGTTACCATGTCAAAGTTATCTAAAAAGCAAAAAAAGATTGTTGAAGTAGTAAAAGCCAATCATTCATACTCTGTTACAGAAGCGGTAGCTTTATTGAAGCAGTTTGCTTCTACTAAGTTTCGTGAAAGTCTGGATATCAGCGTGAATCTTGGTGTAGATCCACGTAAATCAGATCAAGTTGTAAGATCATCTACCAATTTACCTAAAGGTACTGGTAAGACCGTACGTGTTGCTGTGTTTGCACAAGGTGATAATGCTGCTAAAGCAAAATCTGCTGGTGCTGATATTGTAGGATTTGAAGATCTGGCTGAACAGATTAAAGCGGGCTCAATGGATTTCGATGTTGTTATCGCTACTCCAGACGCTATGCGAATAGTTGGTCAATTAGGTCAAATTCTTGGTCCAAGAGGTTTAATGCCTAACCCTAAAGTTGGCACTGTAACTACAAACGTTGAAGCTGCTGTTAATGATGCTAAATCAGGTCAGGTTCGATACCGTACTGATAAAAACGGTATTATTCATTGTTCCGTTGGTAAAGCTGATTTTGCTGCTGAAGATGTCTTGGAAAATATAGTGGCTTTGATAAGTGATCTGAAAAAAGCCAAACCAGCTTCATCTAAAGGACAGTATTTGAAGAAAGTTTCACTATCTACTACAATGGGACCTGGATTAACTATTGATATTTCATCAATACCTGTGTAACATTACATCCCATTTTTAAGAATTCACGGCATAGATTTGGTTCCATGCCGTCGAAGACCGCAGGTGCAATAGCTTAATTTCCTGCGCAGACGGTGAACCGGCTCCTTATAAAGAGACGGCCACCATAACTGTCAAATCCTTGGATTTGTACATATTAGGAGGTCAGTAACGTGACATTAAATTTAGCTGCAAAAAAAGCCGTTGTTGAAGAAGTGACTGCAGTCGCATCTAAGGCTATTTCGGCAGTAGTTGCTGATTATCGAGGTTTAACTGTTAATCAAATGACGCATTTACGTAGTGAAGCACGTAAATCCGGTGTTTATCTTCGAGTTGTGCGTAACACGCTAACAAGAAGAGCTTTTAAAGACACTGAATTTGAATGCTTAAACGACCTGCTTGTAGGTCCGTTATTCATTGCAATGTCACTGGAAGCCCCAAGTGATGCTGCAAGGCTACTTAAAGAGTTTTCAAAGACATTTGACAAACTTGAGATTAAAGCTCTGTCAGTTGGTGGTAAAGTATACAGCGCAAATCAAATTGATGCTGTTGCAAGTCTGCCTACACGAGATGAGGCTATAGCCAAGTTGATGTATGTCATGAAAGCGCCAATTGAGAAATTTGTCCGTACTCTTGCTGAACCACACGCCAAACTGGTGAGAACGCTGGCAGCAGTTAAGGATCAAAAAGCAGGATAACCCCGCTTAATCATTAATTTATTTTTAAACTAGGAGCTAGTAATGGCTGTGTCAAAAAATGATATTTTAGAAACAATTTCCAACATGTCAGTTATGGAAGTTGTCGAGTTAATCGAAGCAATGGAAGAGAAGTTTAACGTTTCTGCTGCTGCCGCTGCTGTAGCTGTTGCTGCACCTGCTGCTGCCGCTGCTGCTGCTGAAGAGCAAACAGAATTTACTGTTGTTATGTCAAGCTTCGGAGCTAACAAAGTAGGCGTAATTAAAGTAATCCGCGGATTAACAGGTCTTGGTTTGAAAGAAGCTAAAGATCTGGTAGAAGGTGCTCCTTCAACTGTTAAAGAAGGTGTATCTAAAGACGAAGCTGCAGCAATCAAGAAAGAGCTTGAAGAAGCTGGTGCTACAGTTGAAGTTAAATAATTAAGATATAAATGTAATTTAGGAACCCAGCCATGTTTACATGGCTGGGTTTACGTGTTTGAAGTCATTAATAATTTACAGAGGAATCACCATGGCCGTTGCAGAAGCTAAACCTCAATATTCACATGCTGAGAAGAAACGATTTCGCAAAAGCTTTGGTAAGCAGACCGATAAAATGGCAATACCAAATCTGCTTGAAATCCAATTAAAATCCTATAGAGATTTTCTCCAAGCTGATAGTAAATTGAGTGAGCATCTTAATACTGGTTTACATGCTGCATTCTCTTCTGTTTTTCCAATAGAAAGCTTTTCAGGTAATGCACGTCTGGAATATGTAGGTTATAAATTAGGCGAACCTGCATTTGATGTAAGAGAATGTAAATTAAGAGGTTTAACTTATTCAGCGCCATTAAGGGTCAAAATAAGACTTGTTGTTCTTGATAAAGATGCAAGCGATGATCCAAAACCAGTTAAAGATATTAGAGAACAAGATGTATTTATGGGTGAAATACCCCTGATGACTGACGTAGGTACCTTTGTTGTCAATGGTACTGAACGAGTTGTCGTATCACAGTTACATCGATCGCCCGGTGTTATATTTGAACATGATAAAGGAAAAACACATTCATCAGGAAAGTTGCTCTATTCAGCAAGAATCATTCCTTACCGTGGATCATGGCTGGATTTTGAATTTGATCCAAAAGATTGTGTCTATGTTCGAATCGATAGACGTCGAAAATTGCCAGTCAGCATTTTATTAAGAGCACTGGGCTATGAGGCAGAAGATATTCTTGGTGAATTCTTTGAAATAACAAGTTGTCACCTTAAAAATGGTGAATACCATATTGATTTAATCCCTCAAAGATTGAGAGGTGAGATTGCATCGTTTGACATATTAGTTCCAGAAACAGGCGAATTAATAGTAGAGCAAGGAAGAAGAATAACTGCACGTCATATTAAGCAAATGGAAAAACATAACATGCAAGATTTGATAGTACCTAGAGACTATTTAATCGGTAAAACTCTTGCAAAAAATGTAATCGATACCTCTACAGGTGAGTTTATTGCACAAGCCAATGATGAATTGACCGAAGAATTGCTGGATACAATGGCAAACAACGGTATTTTACACATTGACATGATTTATACTAACGATCTGGATCACGGTTCTTATATTTCGGACACTCTGAAAATTGATCCAACATCATCACAGCTTGAAGCTTTAGTTGAAATATACCGGATGATGCGTCCTGGAGAGCCACCCACTAAAGAAGCTGCTGAAGCATTATTTAAAAATCTGTTCTTTGTCGATGATAGATATGATCTTTCTGCTGTTGGTCGCATGAAATTTAATCGACGAGTTGGTAGAAAGAATGATGATGGTCCAGGAACACTGACTAAAGAAGATATTATGGCTGTTATCAAAACACTTATTGATATCCGAAATGGTATTGGAATGGTTGATGATATCGATCATCTAGGAAATCGAAGAGTACGAAGTGTTGGCGAGATGGCTGAAAATCAATTCAGAGTTGGTTTGGTGCGCGTTGAACGAGCAGTCAAAGAACGTTTGAGCCTTGTAGAATCTGAAAATCTGATGCCACAAGACCTAATCAATGCCAAGCCAGTATCTGCAGCAGTAAAAGAGTTTTTTGGATCCAGCCAATTATCGCAGTTTATGGATCAGGTAAATCCTCTATCAGGAGTTACTCATAAACGACGTGTTTCTGCACTAGGCCCAGGTGGATTGACCAGAGAGCGAGCTGGTTTTGAAGTACGTGACGTACATACCACTCACTACGGACGGGTTTGTCCTATTGAAACTCCTGAAGGTCCGAATATTGGATTAATTAATTCCTTGTCTGTGTATGCTAGAACCAATGACTATGGTTTTATTGAAACTCCGTGCCGTAAAGTAATTAACGGACGTGTTACCGATGAAATCGAATACTTATCAGCAATTGAAGAAGTTGATCAGTATATCGCTCAATCAAGCGTTGCTCTTGATGAGCAAGGTAATATTCTTGCCGATTTGGTCCCTTGCAGACATCAAAATGAATTTTCTCTGACTACACCAGATAAAATTAATTACATGGATGTGTCACCCAAGCAAATTGTATCAGTTGCAGCATCATTAATTCCTTTCCTGGAGCATGACGATGCGAACCGAGCATTGATGGGTTCGAACATGCAACGCCAGGCTGTACCTACACTTCGTTCAGAAAAACCACTTGTTGGTACTGGAATGGAGCGTATTGTTGCGTCTGACTCTGGAGTTTCAGTAGTTGCTAAACGAGGGGGAATCATCGATTTGGTTGATGCCTCACGTATCGTTGTGCGAGTCAATGATGATGAAACTACAGCAGGTGAAACAGGCGTCGATATTTATAATTTGACGAAATATTTCCGCTCAAACCAGGATACATGTATTAATCAGCGTCCTATTGTGTCTACAGGTGACATCATTCAACGTGGTGATGTTCTTGCAGATGGTCCGTGTACCGATATGGGTGAGCTGGCGTTAGGACAAAATCTGTTGGTAGCATTTATGCCATGGAATGGATACAACTTCGAGGATTCGATCCTTATTTCAGAACGAATTGTTCAGGAAGACAGATTCACTACTATACATATCGAAGAATTAACCTGTATTGCTCGGGATACCAAACTAGGTACAGAAGAAATCACAGCAGACATTCCTAATGTTGGTGAATCGGCTTTGTCAAATCTGGACGAATCAGGTGTTGTCTATATTGGTGCTGAAGTAAATGCAGGTGATATTTTAGTAGGAAAAGTGACGCCTAAAGGCGAAACTCAGCTAACACCTGAAGAAAAGTTGCTGCGCGCTATTTTCGGCGAAAAAGCATCTGATGTTAAGGATTCATCTCTACGTGTACCTTCAGGTATGAATGGTACGGTTATTGATGTTCAAGTATTTACTCGTGATGGTCTTGATAAAGATGCGAGAGCTAAGAGTATTGAAGAAGAACACTTGGCCAGGGTTCGTAAGGACTTAATTGACGAACGTCGTATTCGTGAAGAAGATATATATCACCGTGTGTCTAATCTATTATTGGATAAAGAGGCAACTGGTGGTCCTGGTAATCTCAGACCGGGTTCCAAGATTTCACAAGAATACCTGGATAATTTAACTAGAGAAAAATGGTTTGACATACGTCTCGAGAATGATTCAATCAGTCAACAGTTAGAACAATTGTCAAAACAATTAGAACTGCTATCTAAAGAAATGGAAAAGCGCTTTAATGACAGTCGTAAGAAGATCATTCAAGGTGACGATCTAGCTCCTGGCGTTTTAAAAATTGTTAAAGTTTATTTAGCAGTTAAAAGAAGAATTCAGCCTGGTGATAAGATGGCAGGTCGGCATGGAAATAAAGGGGTAATCTCGATTGTCGTTCCAATTGAAGATATGCCGCATATGGAAGACGGGACAGCAGTAGATATAGTTCTTAATCCATTGGGCGTACCATCACGTATGAATATTGGACAGGTATTGGAAACGCATCTAGGACTCGCAGCAAAAGGTTTAGGCCACAAAATTGCTGAGTTGCTGGACAGCAAGAAATCCGCTGCTGAAATTAAATCGTTCTTGCTCCAAATATACAATCATGACGGTGTTCAACGCGTTAATCTTGATTGTCTCAACGAAGAAGAACTCTTTAGACTGGCGGATAATTTGCGAGCTGGTGTCCCAATGGCAACGCCAGTATTTGATGGCGCTTCTGAAGCAGAAATCAAAAGTATGCTTCAATTGGCCGGTTTATCTCCAG
Source organism: Legionella moravica DSM 19234 (assembly GCF_000423305.1). GTDB lineage: Bacteria > Pseudomonadota > Gammaproteobacteria > Legionellales > Legionellaceae > Legionella > Legionella moravica. The sequence goes on from NZ_AUHS01000042.1 coordinate 7,921, forward strand.
ATGGTAAAACAACCTTGATAGATGGCAGAACCGGAAGTAAATTTGATAATCCAGTTACTGTAGGATACATGTACATGCTGAAATTAAATCACTTGGTTGATGACAAGATGCATGCACGGTCTACCGGATCATATAGTCTCGTAACACAACAGCCTCTGGGTGGTAAAGCACAGTTTGGGGGACAGCGTTTTGGGGAAATGGAAGTCTGGGCATTAGAAGCCTATGGTGCTGCGTATACATTACAGGAAATGTTGACTGTGAAATCAGATGACGTTGGAGGTAGGACAAAGATCTACAAAAATATAGTCGATGGAGACCATCGTATGGACCCAGGAATGCCTGAATCATTCAATGTATTATTGAAAGAAATCAGAGCGCTGGGAATTGATATCGAATTAGATCACGATTAACTGTTCAGCGATACATACTGACTAACCAATTTTTGGAGGCATAGACTTGGCTACTCTAAGCAACGACCCAATGAGAAAAGCACCTGTAATGAGCGATTTACTTGGCATTCTCAAACAACAAGGGCAAAGTGAAGAATTCGATGCAATTAAAATTGCATTGGCTTCACCCGAATTAATTCGTTCATGGTCCTATGGTGAAGTAAAAAAACCTGAAACGATTAACTATCGAACATTTAAACCAGAACGAGATGGCTTGTTCTGTGCTAAAACTTTCGGTCCGGTAAAAGATTATGAATGTTTATGTGGTAAATATAAACGTTTGAAGCATCGTGGTGTTATTTGCGAAAAATGTGGCGTGGAACTGGCTCTTGCTAAAGTCAGACGTGAACGTATGGGGCATATTGAGCTTGCTAGTCCGGTTGCTCATATATGGTTCCTTAAATCCCTGCCTTCTCGAATCGGTTTATTGCTTGATATGACATTGAGAGATATTGAACGCGTTCTCTATTTCGAAGCCTTCGTAGTTGTTGACCCTGGCATGACTGAGTTAGAGCGTGGTCAATTGCTTAATGATGAAGTTTATCTTGATGCAATGGAACAATACGGTGACGAGTTTGATGCCCGTATGGGAGCGGAAGCTATTCGTGATCTGCTACGCCAAATTGATTTGGAAGAAGAAATTAAAAATTTACGTGAAGAGTTACCTACAACTAACTCCGAAACCAAGATCAAAAAAATTACCAAGCGACTGAAGTTACTTGAGGCATTCTATGAATCAGGAAATAAACCTGAATGGATGATCATGGATGTATTGCCAGTGCTGCCACCTGATCTGAGACCTTTGGTTCCTTTGGATGGTGGACGATTTGCTACATCTGACTTAAACGACCTATATCGACGTGTTATTAACAGAAATAACCGATTAAAGCGTCTGCTGGATCTTAATGCTCCAGATATTATTGTTCGAAATGAAAAGAGAATGTTACAAGAATCTGTCGATGCATTATTAGATAACGGCAGAAGAGGACGTGCGATAACAGGAACGAACAAGAGACCACTGAAATCCTTGGCCGATATGATTAAAGGTAAGCAAGGTCGATTTAGACAGAATCTTCTGGGTAAGCGAGTAGATTACTCAGGTCGTTCAGTTATTGTAGTGGGACCTACACTCAAATTACATCAGTGTGGTTTGCCTAAAAAAATGGCCTTAGAATTATTTAAGCCTTTTATTTTCTCAAAACTTGAATTTAGAGGTTTAGCAACCACAATTAAAGCTGCCAAGAAAATGGTTGAGCGTGAAGAATCAGTGGTATGGGATATTCTTGATGATGTAATTAGAGAGCATCCTATCTTATTGAACAGAGCGCCTACACTTCATAGGCTTGGTATTCAAGCTTTTGAACCGGTTCTAATTGAAGGTAAAGCGATACAGCTACATCCATTGGTTTGTACAGCCTATAACGCTGACTTCGATGGAGACCAGATGGCGGTACATGTGCCCTTAACACTTGAGGCACAATTAGAAGCTCGATCCTTGATGATGTCTACCAATAACATCTTATCCCCAGCGAGTGGTGAACCAATTATTGTTCCTAGTCAGGACGTTGTACTTGGACTGTATTATTTAACTCGTGAAAAAGTAAACGCGTTGGGTGAAGGAAAAATTTACGTCAGTGCCCAGGAAGCTCAGAATTTTTATGAATCAGGACATCTGGATATTCATGCCAAAATTAAAATTCGTATGCCAAAAGAGGAAGAGGGTTCAACTGGCTTTAATCTTGTAGAAACGACTGTAGGACGTGCCATTCTTGCGGAAATTCTTCCCAAAGGAATGCCATTCGCACAGATTAACCGTACCATGACCAAAAAAGTTATTTCTAAAGTTATTGACAGCTGCTATAGAAATTTTGGCTTGAAAGAAACTGTTATTTTTGCAGATCAGTTGATGTATACCGGATTCAAATACGCCACTCGATCAGGTATTTCTATTGGTATTGAAGACATGGAAATACCAGAAGACAAAGCTAACATCATTGAGCATGCCGATAATGAAGTACGAGAGATTGAATCTCAGTTCCGTTCTGGTCTGGTAACAAATGGTGAGCGATATAACAAAGTAATTGATATATGGTCACGTACCAATGAACTGGTAGCTAAGTCAATGATGAGTAAAATCGCTACTGAAGAAGTCGTTGATGCCAAAGGTGACACAGTAAGACAAGAATCATTTAACCCAATTTTCATGATGGCTGATTCTGGAGCGCGGGGTTCTGCGGCTCAGATTAGACAGTTAGCGGGTATGAGGGGATTGATGGCTGCGCCAGACGGTTCTATTATTGAAACCCCAATTACAGCAAACTTTAGAGAAGGATTGAACGTATTCCAATACTTTATTTCTACTCACGGAGCAAGAAAGGGATTGGCGGATACTGCCTTGAAAACTGCGAACTCAGGTTATCTGACTCGTCGTTTGGTCGATGTTGCCCAGGATGTGGTCATTACTGAAGATGATTGTGGCGTAGATACCGGTATTCTGATGCAACCACTGATTGAGGGTGGAGACATCGTTGAGCCGCTGCATGAGCGAGTATTAGGTCGTGTTGTTGCTGCGGATGTATACATACCTAATCAAAGTGAGCCGGTTGTAAAAGCAGGCACACTTCTTGATGAAGATTGGGTTGAACGCCTCGAAAAACAAGGCGTTGATCAAATTATGGTAAGATCACCTATCACCTGTCAAACTCGTTTTGGCTTGTGTGCAAAATGTTATGGCCGTGATTTGGCACGAGGCCATTTGGTTAATACCGGTGAAGCAGTAGGTATTATAGCCGCTCAGTCAATCGGAGAGCCTGGTACACAGTTAACCATGCGTACGTTCCATATTGGAGGAGCAGCATCCAGAGCGACTGCAGCAAACAACATACAGATCAAAACAAAAGGTTTAATTCGTTTACACAATATCAAAACTGTAACTCACGAGAACAAGAATCTTGTTGCGGTTTCTCGATCTGGTGAAGTAACGATTGTGGATGAATTCGGCCGTGAAAGAGAGCGATACAAATTACCTTATGGTGCTGTTATTTCTGTGCAGGATAATTCTCCTGTTGAGGCTGGGCAAGTAATTGCTACCTGGGATCCTCATACTCACCCTGTTATTTCTGAAGTAGCTGGAAACCTTAAGTTTGTTGACTTGATTGATGGTATAACCATGAACAGACAAACTGACGAACTGACCGGTTTAAGTAATATCGTAATTATCGATGCTAAACAAAGGAGTGCCGCAGGACGTGATTTAAGGCCTATGGTGAAGCTGGTAACAAGTGAGGGTGAAGATATATTCCTTGCAGGAACAAACGTCCCTGCGCAGTATTATTTGCCTGTTGATGCGATTGTTAACTTTGAAGATGGTGGTCATGTTGGTATCGGGGATGTGATTGCGCGTATTCCTCAAGAGCGGTCCAAGACTCGAGATATCACAGGGGGTCTGCCGCGTGTTGCTGACTTGTTTGAAGCACGTAAACCGAAAGACTCAGCAGTAATGGCTGAGGTTTCAGGTCTGGTTAATTTTGGTAAGGAAACTAAAGGTAAAAGAAGGCTGATCATTAACGTCTCTGAAGATCAATGTCATGAAGAGTTGATACCCAAATGGCGTCATATTTCAGTATTCGAAGGGGAACATGTTGAGCGCGGTGAATTAATTGCTGAAGGTGCCTTAAATCCCCATGACATTTTGCGTTTACTTGGTGTTGGTGCATTAGCAAATTACATTGTGAATGAAGTACAGGATGTATACCGTTTACAAGGTGTAAAAATCAATGACAAACATATTGAAACCATTGTAAGACAAATGTTACGCAAACGAGTGATTACTTTTGCTGGAGATTCTAAATTCCTGGTAGGAGAGCAAATAGAAGAAAGTGTCATGCTGCAAGAAAATGACAGACTTATTGCTGAAGGTAAGCAAGTTGCCCGTGGTACACCTATTTTGTTAGGTATAACCAAAGCTTCTTTGGCAACAGAGTCCTTTATCTCTGCTGCATCGTTCCAGGAAACAACAAGAGTTCTAACTGAAGCTGCTGTAAGTGGTAAAATTGATGATTTACGTGGCTTAAAAGAAAACGTGATGGTCGGTCGCCTGATTCCAGCTGGAACAGGTTATACTTATCATCAAAGCCGAAAGGCAAAAAGAGCAAGGGCTGCAGCAGGTGGTGAACATGCAACACATACTGTTACTGCAAGTGATGTTGAGCACGCGTTGAGTGAAGCATTGAACGCGGATAATCATGATCATTAGTCTGGATTCAAAATCGGCAGATTTAAACTTGACAAATCTGCCGGACCTATATAGAATCCGGCCTCCTTATGCATTCGAAATATTCACAAGAGAAAGATCGGAGTTAAGTACAAATGGCTACTATTAATCAGTTAGTAAGAAAGCCTCGTGTGGACGTAAAGAAGAAAAGTAACGTACCTGCACTAGAGTCATGTCCACAAAGACGCGGAGTATGTACACGCGTTTATACTACTACACCTAAAAAACCGAACTCAGCTATGCGTAAGGTTGCTCGTGTACGTTTAACCAATGGATTTGAAGTATCATCATATATTGGTGGTGAAGGCCATAACTTACAGGAACACTCTGTTGTTCTAATCAGAGGCGGTCGTGTTAAAGACTTGCCTGGTGTGCGTTATCACACTGTTAGAGGTAGTTTAGATACATCAGGAGTTAACGATCGGAAACAAGGTCGTTCTAAGTATGGTACAAAAAAACCAAAAGATAAAAAATAACTGATTGTAGGAAATTGAGATGCCAAGAAGACGAGAAGTACCCAAACGTGAAATTTTGCCAGATCCAAAACATCATAGCGAACTGTTAGCGAAATTTATTAACGTATTAATGGTCAGCGGAAAAAAATCAACTGCTGAGAAAATAATATACGGTGCATTGACTGTACTTGATGAACGCGTAAAGAAAACTAAAAAATCTGACGAAGAAAGCGGAGAAACTGGTTCAACCGGTAATGCTGGTTCAGTACTTCGATATTTTGAAGATGCTTTAGACAATGTACGCCCCAGCGTTGAAGTAAGATCACGACGTGTTGGTGGAGCTACCTATCAGGTGCCTGTAGAAGTAAGACACGATCGTAGTATCGCTCTGGGCATGCGTTGGATTGTCCAAGCTGCACGTTCACGCGGTGAAAAAGGCATGATGCTTCGCCTTGCTGGTGAATTGATGGATGCTTACGAAAGTAAAGGCTCTGCAGTGAAAAAACGTGAAGACACACATAAAATGGCAAAAGCTAACCAGGCGTTTGCTCATTTTAGATGGAACTAAGAGAGAGGTAGGCCGTGTCAACTCCATTGAGACTGTATCGAAACATAGGCATAGCTGCACATGTTGATGCTGGAAAAACCACTACTACTGAGCGTGTACTCTATTATACGGGTATGTCTCATAAGATTGGTGAAGTACACGACGGTGCTGCCACTATGGACTGGATGGTTCAGGAGCAAGAGCGCGGCATTACTATTACCTCCGCAGCAACTACATGCTACTGGTCGGGTATGGACAAGCAATTTGAGGCTCATCGCATCAATATTATCGATACCCCTGGTCACGTAGATTTCATGATTGAGGTTGAGCGCTCATTGCGTGTTTTAGATGGCGCAATAGTCGTATTTGATTCCGTTTCTGGTGTCGAACCGCAATCTGAGACCGTATGGCGACAGGCTAACAAATACGGTGTACCCAGAATCGTTTTTGTTAATAAAATGGACCGAATTGGTGCGAACTTTCTCCGGGTAGTAGCTCAAATAAAACAAAGACTAGGCTCAAATCCAGTTGTGGTACAATTACCTATTGGGGCTGAAGAGCACTTCAAGGGTGTTGTAGACATCATTAAAATGAAGGCTATTCATTGGGATGAAGATAACAAAGGAATGACATTCAAGTACATGGATATTCCTGCTGAGCTTAAATCTGATTGTGAAGAATATCGCGCATTAATCATAGAAACTGCTGCCGAAGCATCTGAAGAACTGATGAACAAGTATCTGGAAGGTGAAGAGTTCACTGAGGCAGAAATTAAAGCTGCTTTACGCCATCTTACTGTGACCAATAAAATTGTTCCTGTTTTTTGTGGTTCTGCATTTAAAAACAAGGGAGTACAAGCTGTCCTTGATGGTGTAGTCGAATATTTACCTTCACCAACCGATATACCTGACATACAAGGTACAGACGAAAACGGTAATGAAACGCATCGTGAAACAAGTTATGATGCCCCATTTTCAGCACTGGCATTTAAAATTGCCACTGATCCGTTTGTAGGAACTCTTACTTATTTCAGAGCATATTCTGGAGTATTAAAGTGTGGTGACACTGTATACAACTCCGTAAAAGGAAAAAAAGAACGTATTGGCCGGCTTCTGCAAATGCATGCTAATTCTCGAGAAGAGATTAAAGAAGTCAGAGCAGGAGATATAGCTGCAGCAGTTGGACTTAAAACAGTCATGACAGGTGACACATTATGCGATCAGGATCATGTTGTAATCCTTGAACGTATGGACTTTCCAGATCCTGTTATAGCAGTTGCTGTGGAGCCAAGAACAAAAGCAGATCAGGAGAAGATGGGCATCGCGCTTGGCAAGTTAGCTCAAGAAGATCCATCGTTCAGAGTACACACTGATGAAGAGTCTGGTCAGACAATTATTGAAGGAATGGGCGAGCTCCATCTTGAAATTATTGTTGACCGAATGAAAAGAGAGTTCAATGTTGAAGCGAATGTTGGTAAACCACAAGTTGCCTATCGTGAGACATTGCGACAATCTGTGGAGCAAGAAGGTAAATTTGTAAGACAATCTGGCGGACGAGGACAATACGGTCATGTCTGGTTGAAAATTGAACCACAAGAACCTGGACAAGGTTATGAATTTGTTAACGCTATTGTTGGTGGTGTCATTCCTAAAGAATATATTCCAGCTGTTGATAAAGGGGTTCAAGAACAATTACAAAATGGTGTTATTGCTGGATATCCAGTAGTAGATGTAAAAGTAACTCTATTTGATGGTTCATTCCATGAGGTAGATTCTAGTGAAATGGCGTTCAAAATAGCTGGATCTCAGTGCTTCAAGCAAGGTGCTTTAAGAGCCAAGCCAGTTTTGCTTGAGCCAATTATGGCTGTAGAAGTTGTTACTCCTGAAGACTATATGGGCGATGTTATGGGTGACCTGAACAGACGTCGTGGATTGGTACAAGGTATGGAAGACTCTCCAGCGGGTAAAATTGTTAGGGCAGAAGTTCCACTTGCAGAGATGTTTGGTTATTCAACCGATTTACGTTCTGCTACTCAAGGAAGAGCAACGTATACGATGGAATTTTCTAAGTATGCTGAAGCACCAAATAACATTGCTGAAGCAATTATCAAGAAACAATAAAAAGTTAATGAGGTTATTGAAATGGCGAAGGAAAAATTTGAGCGTAAGAAGCCGCACGTAAACGTGGGGACGATTGGTCACGTAGACCATGGTAAAACAACGTTGACAGCTGCGATTACAACAATCATGGCGAAGAAGTATGGCGGTACTGCAAAAGCGTACGATCAGATTGATGCTGCGCCTGAAGAAAGAGAGCGTGGAATTACCATTTCTACAGCACACGTAGAATATGAATCAGCTAACCGTCACTACGCGCACGTTGACTGCCCAGGACATGCTGACTACGTTAAGAACATGATCACCGGAGCTGCCCAGATGGATGGAGCAATCCTGGTTGTATCCGCAGCAGATGGCCCTATGCCACAAACCAGAGAACACATACTGTTATCTCGTCAGGTTGGTGTTCCTTATATTGTTGTATACATGAACAAAGCGGACATGGTTGACGATGCTGAGCTGCTAGAGCTGGTTGAGATGGAAGTTCGTGATCTGTTAAGCAGTTACGAGTTCCCTGGCGATGATATTCCAATTGTTGTTGGTTCAGCGTTAAAAGCATTGGAAGGTGATACCAGCGATATCGGCGTACCGTCTATTGAAAAATTGGTTGAAACTTTGGATTCATATATTCCAGAACC
>NZ_KE384006.1:0-2599 GCF_000423305.1 Legionella moravica DSM 19234
TCGAACTTATCTCTTCATATAGGTGCTTGTTGCCCTCAAGACGATCTACCTTTTTAATCTTGTGTTTTAATGAACTGTTTCCAGTTAATCCTTTGCCTATTGCTGTCAGCGATAGGTTTTGCTTCTTTTGTAGTGAACATGCTACATCCATTAATGCTTGTAAACGTTTGCCATGGATAAAAGGACATTCCTCCATGAGATGGTCATGTAGTAAATCGATAGGTTCCATCATTTTCCCCAAACAAATTTGTTGGGGAAAATTAGATCACGACTTCAACTTTACTGCAATTATTTTTAGCAAATTTGAGGGGATATATCAGTTCGCGGCAACCTGTTAAACCAAGCGAAGCAAACGAATCAATCCAATGTAACTCTGGGCCAACCTACCCTTTCACCAATGCCTACGCCTACTCCTGTCCCAAAAGCAGGTGGAACTGCTGCAACACTTAAAACAAGTCAGGCAACCCCTGTAGATCTATACAAAAACCGTTTGGCGGAATTGAAAGAAGCAAAACAACTCACCCGTGATGATTTATTTAACCTGGCAAGTCAAGCTCCTGGAAATAACAAAATTGCAGCCAATGCATACTTGCAAATGATGTTTGTTAATATGCCACGTACAGGAAATATTCCATTACAAACCATGCAGTCCATGCTGAAAAATATGGAGCGGTTTGGAGTCGATGCAACAAAAGGACCTGTAACCAGCATTAAAAGCCCTTTGGAATTAAAACAGCAAAATATAGCAAAGCACGATCTGAGTCCTTCTAGCGCGATGGACGCTAAGCCTGAAGAGCCAAAACCTTCAACTCTGACTCCGTTCAGCACCACTCCCTCTCCATTTAAGTAATATTGACATCAATTCCCGCACTAAATTCATGAGATTAGTGCGCGGATTTGTTCATTTATCAAGAGGTTTTAATTCTAATAACCTCAAGCGATTTAAAACAGTTCAGCCCCTTTCTAAATAAAATAATGATCACTCGATTTTTATGATCAATTTGCTTGCCAACCTATACCAAGTCTTCTAACATTGAAAAACAGTGCAGCGCATGCGGAACTAAACATGATCATCGAGAAATTAATGGTTAACCAACCTGTTATTGTATCACTGGACGTTGATAATTTATTATTTGAGCGAGTAGAACAAATAAAAGAAGTCGGTCTTACAACGATAGAAATTAACTCTACCGATCCACAATTATTGACTCAGATTATTAAACAATTCCCAACTATTAAAATTGGTTCTTGCGGCATAATTAACACTCAACAATTGGAACAATGTTATAGCGCTGGCGTCCATTTTGCTTCAAGTCCTGGCTTTTTACCTGCAATCGCACAAACAGCTAATGTCTACTCGATGAATTACCTGCCGGGTGTATCCACTATTTCCGAAGCTATGGCAGCATTGAACCTGGGTTTTCAACAGGTACGTCCATTTCCTGCAAGTTTGGCCTTTTGCACCCTGTTGAATAAATGCTTGCCTAATCTGCATTTATTTCCAGCGGAAATAGAATGGGAAGAAGCAGAGCATTTTCTTAATCTGCCAGTAGTTGCTGCGGTAGGTATTCATAACCCTGACACAAAACATTTAAGCGCCCTATCCTCGGGAATTTTCGCGTAATATGCTTTAAACGGTAGACCAGGAGGAGGTGCTAATAAGTTGCGCCTCAAACAATGCTAATAAGTCAACTTTGGCATGGTTCTGAATCCCCAGAGATAATATATGAAGGTAAAAGTAACTCCCAACTGACTCTCCCCTCGCTCCCGCCCGCAGCGTGGGAGCGAGAACTGAAAGGTGAACTTAACTCCCAACTAACGTTCCCCTCGCCCCTGCGCGCAGCGTGGGAGAAAGAACTGAAAGGTGAACTTAACTCCCAACTAACGTTCCACTCGCCCCTGCGCGCAGCGTGGGAGAAAGAACTGAAAGGTGAACTTAACTCCCAACTAACGTTCCCCTCGCCCCTGCACGCAGCGTGGGGGAGAGGGATTAAGGGTGAGGGGGATTAAATAACGTTGCGAAGCGACTTCATTTTATTTGATGGTAAGTGCCAAAAAAACAATATGTAAACACAGCACGGACGAACTAAAGCATATCCCTATCTTGCTTTCTACAGCTTTTGATCATAACCACATCATTTTGAAGGCTTGATTTTTAATAATGAAGTCGCTTCGCGACATTTTTTAACCCCCTCACCCTTAATCCCTCTCCCCCACGCTGCGCGCAGGGGCGAGGGGAAACTGAGTTGAGTACGTTGGGAATTACAAATGAACAACAAAAAAAACACGCTCTATGCTCAATTAAAGAATACGTTCTATTCTCTATGAATTAATAAACCCAAAACTAAAATTGCAACCCCCGACACATATCGCGCTGTCCACAATATTAATTGAAGCATGTACTCGCATCTCAGACAAATTTCCACCGCTATGACCGCGGAAGCCATTATTTTAGCAATGCCATCCTGACTCCGCCCTCTAAGTCGCTAGACGTAGGCAAAGATCTGCTCAAGACAGATACGCAACATGGGAAAGAGGCCTTAAAGATGGACATAACTCCCAACTAACTTTCCCCTCGCCCCTGCGCGCGGCGTGGGAG
>NZ_KE384006.1:2835-8074 GCF_000423305.1 Legionella moravica DSM 19234
TGAACTTAACTCCCAACTAACGTTCCACTCGCCCCTGCGCGCAGCGTGGGAGAAAGGACTAAAAGGTGAACTTAACTCCCAACTAACTTTTCCCTCGCCCCTGCGCGCAGCGTGGGGGAGAGGGATTAAGGGTGAGGGGGATTAAATAACGTCGCGAAGCGACTTCATTTTATTTGATGGTAAGTGCCAAAAAAACAATATGTAAACACAGCACGGACGAACTAAAGCACATCCCTATCTTGCTTTCTACAGCTTTTGATCATAACCACATCATTTTGAAGGCTTGATTTTAAATGAAGTCGCTTCGCGACATTTTTTAACCCCCACACCCCCACGCTGCGCGCAGGGGTGTGGGGAAACTGAGTTGAGTACGTGGGGAATTAGAAGTGAACAACAAACAAAAACACGCTCTATGCTCAATTAAAGAATACGTTCTATTCTCTATGAATTAATAAATCCAGAACTAAAATTGCAGCCCCGACACATATCGCGCTGTCCGCAATATTAAAAGTGGCAAAATGGTGATACTTATAATAAACATCAATAAAATCAATAACATAGCCATGGATTCCGCGGTCAATAAGATTGCCCAGCGCTCCACCTAATATAAGGCTGATCCCTGCAGATTGCAGGCGTGCAGAGTCTGGAGTCCGCCACAACCATATCACTAAAATAGTGCTGACAAGAGAGCTGAATCCAGCAAAGAACCATCTGTGCCAATCTCCCGCTCCACTTAAAAAACTAAACGCAGCCCCAGTATTATAAGCCAAGGTAAGGTTTAACATCGGAATTACAGGCATTGGTTTATAAGGGGTCAGCAAAACACCAATCCAGTATTTACTGGTTTGGTCGCAGATAATTACAAAAAAACTGAGTAAAAACCAATGCCATTTTTTCATATGAAAAGCCTCACCTCATCTTGACCGCTGATATTACCCACACAACGCAAACACAGTTCCGGATGTTCTTTATTTTGTCCTATATCAGGTCTTCTATGCCAACATCGCGCGCACTTTTCATGGCTACTGGCGGTAACATCAATCGCTACTCCGTATTCTGTAGAATGTATACCTGAAGGAACATCAGTCATCGGCATAATTGTCGCACCTGATGTCATTAACAAGAAACGCAACTCTTCTCCCAAACGGGTCAATTTTGGCACTACCTCGGGCTTTGCATACAAAGTAACTTCAGCTGCCAAAGCAGAGCCTATTTCACCTTTTTGTCGGGTTTCTTCCAAAGACTTATTCACTTCATCACGAATTTGATGCAGTTGTTCCCAATCATCCATATTCACCCCATCGATAACCGGCCAGGCATCATACCAACGCTCGATAAAGATGGACTCCCCCTGGTAACCGGGAATGGATTGCCAGATCTCTTCTGATGTAAAGGATAATATAGGGGCAAGCCAAAGAGTAAATGCTTTAACTATGTGATACATAGCAGTTTGACAGGAACGCCTTGCTTTGCTCTCTTTTGCTGTAGTGTATTGCCGATCTTTAATCAGATCCAGATAAAAACTACCCATATCAACAGCACAGAAGTTATGAATTTTTTGATAAATAACATGGAACTGATAAGCCTCATAAGCCGCTACAATTTCATCTTGAAGAAGCTGACAACGCTTTAATGCCCACTTGTCCAATTCCAATAAGTCTTCAGGTTTAACACAATCCCTGGCTGGATCGAAATCAAAAAGATTAGCCAATAAAAAACGCCCGGTATTACGAATTCTGCGGTATGCATCCGCATTACGTTTGATAATTTCATCAGAAATACTCACTTCATTTCTATAATCAGTGGACGCTACCCACAAGCGTAATATGTCGGCACCATGTTGATTGACCAATTTATCCAGAGCGACATAATTGCCTTTCGATTTTGATAGTTTTTTACCTTCTGCATCTACTGTATAACCATGAGTTAATACCGTTTTATAAGGAGCGACTCCATTCATGGCTACTGAAGTTGTCAATGAAGAATTAAACCAGCCCCGATGCTGATCAGACCCTTCAAAATAAACGTCTGCAGGAAAATCCAAATCGCTATTTTGCTTCAAAACACTAAAATGAGATACGCCAGAATCCAGCCAGACATCCATAGTATCGCTAACTTTATCATAATCCTTAGCGTCATCACCCAGCAGCTCGGAGGCATCTAACTCAAACCAGACATCAATTCCCGATTGTTCAATCATTAAAGCAACTTGTTCTAAAAGCTCCAAAGTATTGGGATGAAGTTCCCGAGTGGTATTATGAACAAATAAAGGCATGGGTGTACCCCAGGCTCTTTGCCGTGAAATACACCAGTCAGGCCTATTCTCAACCATGTTGCTGATACGCGCTTTACCCCAATCAGGAACCCAGCTTACTTTATCAATTTCGCTAAGTATGGCCTGTCTTAAGTTGGATTTATCCATAGAAATAAACCACTGTGGAGTTGCCAGGAATATCATAGGAGATTTATGCCGCCAGCAATGAGGATAACTGTGTCTGATGTTTTCTTTGGCTAAAAGAACTCCGTTGTCGGATAATTTATCCAAAACTACTTCATTTGCTTTTAATACAGAAATCCCTGCAAAAAATTCTACATCTTCAGCAAAGCAACCATTTGACTTAACCGGATTGATTAAAGGCAAATTATAAGATTGACCGACCATATAATCATCAGGACCATGCGCTGGTGCGGTATGTACACAACCGGTTCCCGAATCGGTCGTCACATGCTCGCCAAGAACTACGGGAACCTGTCGAGCATTAAACGGATGTTTTAATTGCAGCAGTTCAAAAACACAACCTTTAGCTGAGCCACAGATCGTATAGTCGCTGACGCCATATCGCGTCATGACTGACTCAACCAGATCAGTAGCCACTATGTAATAACTCGTTCCTGCGTCAATTAATGAATAATCAATCTCGGGATGCAAACAAACCGCTTCATTGGCTGGCAAAGTCCATGGTGTAGTTGTCCAGATAGGGAGAATTAAAGGTTTATTTTCAACTTTAATGTTATATTTATTAATAAAATCAGCCGAATTAACTGCAACAAAAGCCACATCGATAGATGGAGAGGTTTTGTCTTCATACTCCACTTCTGCTTCAGCAAGCGCGGAACCACAATCAATACACCAATGCACTGGCTTGAAGCCTTGTTGCAAATGACCATTTTTAATCATTAATCCCAATGCCCTGACAATATTGGCCTCATAGCGAAAATCCATAGTCACGTAGGGATTATACCAATCACCAAATACTCCAAGACGTTGAAATTCATCACGTTGAATATCAATTTGACTTGCAGCGTATTCACGACATTTGACCCGAAACTCCCTGGGTGAAATTTTTACCCCTGCTTTACCCACTTTCTTTTCTACATTCAGCTCGATAGGCAATCCATGACAATCCCATCCAGGTACAAAAGGAGCGTCATAGCCACTGAATGACTTTGATTTTATAATAATATCCTTAAGAATTTTATTCAGCGCATGTCCGCAATGAAGATGTCCATTAGCATAAGGAGGACCATCATGCAGAATAAATTTTTTACTTCCTTTTCGGTTCTTACGAATTTGTTCGTACACTCCTTTCGCCTTCCAATCAGCCAGCATCTGCGGCTCTCGTGTTGCAAGACTTGCCTTCATTGGAAAAGAAGTATTAGGAAGGTTTAATGTATCTTTATATTCTGCCATTGATGCCTACTCTGCGAAATCGTTAAGTTTTGACGGTTTATAATCTGCAGTTCAAAATGCTACTGCACATTCAAATTTAAAAATGCTTTTGCCGCCGCAATATCATTATGAATCTGCGTAATCAAAGCATCCACTGATGTGAATTTAAGCTCATCACGCAATCTGTGCAAGAAAAACACTTGCACCAACTCTCCATAAATTGAATCATTAAAGTTCAATAAATGTATTTCCAATATATTTTTAGTCCCATCAACAGTTGGTCGCTTACCAATATTGGCAACACCTTCAACATATCTGGAACCGATGCGAACATGTACGACATAAACACCCACTAAAGGGAGCGCTAATCGATTTAGATTCAGGTTGGCAGTTGGTATTCCCCACTGTCGCCCTCGACCATCGCCTCGGATCACTCGTCCACATAAACTATAGGTCCTTCCTAAAAACCGAGCAGCCAATTTTAAATCGCCATGCTGCAATGCATTTCTGATTTTAGTTGAGCTGACTTTTTCATTTTCAATAAAAAAATCGGGACAGGTATCAACCTGGCATGAAAATGATGTCCCCAGAGTCTTCAACAATTGAACATCGCCGGTTCTGTTCTTACCAAATCGAAAATCTTCACCTACCAGCAGGTATTTAACTTTTAATGCCCGAAAAAGGTTTTGAGTTGCAAAATCCACAGCCGTGGTTTCAGCCAAACCTCGATCAAACTTTATACAATAGACATAATCGACCCGACAAGACCTCAGCATTTCCAGTTTTTCTCTTAAACTGGAAAGTCGAGCTGGTGCGGCTTCTTTTTGAAAATATTCTCTTGGCTGAGGTTCAAATAAAATCAGAACCAAAGGCAGCTTCATGCTATTCGCTCTGTCTCTTAGAGTTTTAATCAGATTTTGATGACCTAAATGTATGCCATCAAAATTACCGATCGTAGCTACCACGCCCTTTTCAATTTCAGCAAAATGTTGAACACCACGCAACAGTTTCATCAATCAGTTCAATCGCACGAATTAAAGACCAATAGTATACTGGTTTTATTGCCTATTGAGAAATAGAGTATTCATTATATTTTCAATTTCACTAGATACCTGATCATTCAGGGCTATCAAAATACAACATAGGCTTAGTAAAAAAATTTACCAGGGAAACATCAATACGCTCAATCGCCAAATATCATCACAGCAAGCATTCAAATAAAGCAACCAACCTTTTTTTGACTTAATTATAATCACAATGATATAATTCACTCCAAAAAATCTAACCTTAGGAATATCTCCCATGCCAGACGACTTCACACAGGCAATCATTGAAAGCACTCAGGATTCACAGAGCACGCATAACGCAGTGACCTCGAATGCAGCGGCCACGCTCGCCATCCGACTGGCTTCACGGTATCTGTTGCAAAAGACTGATACAGAAACGCCTGCTCAATCCTCTTCATCTTCGTCTGCCGCTTCTTCTTCATCCTCAGCCCCTTCTTCATCCGCAGCTTCATCATCGGTTGTTGTACCAACCTCCGAGATGACTATTGAAATGACCGGTAAT
>NZ_KE384006.1:9429-12456 GCF_000423305.1 Legionella moravica DSM 19234
TAGCCAGAGCAGGGGAAGACGGTATTTTAGAAGTGACGCCCTATCAGATAAACCGCATCCTGCTTCATGGCCTTTGTTATCCTGCTCACACCTGGTCGCCTTTGTTTCAACAGTGCCTTCCCAAGCTGCTTGAATTCATCCGCAACCGA
Organism: Legionella moravica DSM 19234; assembly: GCF_000423305.1. Classification (GTDB taxonomy): domain Bacteria; phylum Pseudomonadota; class Gammaproteobacteria; order Legionellales; family Legionellaceae; genus Legionella; species Legionella moravica. The sequence continues at coordinate 9,579 of NZ_KE384006.1, forward strand.
TGCAATCAGGAGCAGAACACCGCAGGCGATGCGCTTTCACGAGATTCCTGGCCCGAAGCGCTGCTTGCTCAGGTTGAACATGTTGCTGCGCTTGACTCGACAGGAGAACCTCCCGTTCCAGTGCTGCTCACACCCGGCACTATCACGCCAGCATCCAGCCTTGATGTCGCGCGATTGCTGGCAGCGTCTAGAGATATGCCCGACGCCATGGTGCGTCAAATCGTTGAACTTCCGGGTTTTGATCCCCACGCTACTAATAGACACGAGTTAACTCCTTTTTATCTTGCCGCAGAGTACGGAAATATAAATTTTGCTAATGCCCTGATGGGCAAAGGCGTAGACTGTGAGGTGAAGTTCAGAGGCAAATTCCACCCGCTTCAAGCGGCCATAGATAATTGCTATTTTTCTTTTGTACTATGGTTTTTCCAGTCAATACCTAAGCAAGAACGGTTTGGCGTTCTAATGGAAAAAAACGACAAAAAAATTACCTTGCTGCACCTGATCGCGAAAGTACATCCCGGACTCCTGAAACTAATCCTGGATTTACTTCCCGAGGCAGAAAAGGTACGTGCTGCAATGACATTCGACAGTAATAAAGATACTGTGCTGCACCTTGCCACAAGAAAAAACCCTGAACTACTGAAACTACTTTTGGTTTGCCTACCAGAGACAGAAAGGGTGAATGCCGCAATGGCAAAGAATCATTATGGCGAAACGATATTACACTGGGTCGCAAGACATTACCCCATGCTTCTTAAAGAGATTTTAAACTGTCTGCCAGAGATGGAAAGGACTAATATTATCAAGATTAAGAGCAATGCTGACTATACCCCCCTAGGCATTATCGCTGACTATCAGCTTAAATTCCTGAAAGAAATTCTGAACTGCCTGCCTCAGGCAGACAGAGCTGAAGCAATAATAGCACGTTACGATGATGGCAATAGCCCGCTGCATTATGCCATAACCAAATGCCCTGAAATCCTGGAACAACTGCTGGATTTCATACCCGAGTCAGATAAAGAAAAAGCCGTGATGATAGCTAACAATCATAACAATAACTTGCTGCATGCCGCTGCACCCTACAACGAGATCCTAAAATTGTTCATGGACTATTTGCCCGAAGCACAAAGGGCTCACGCGGTGATGGAATGTAACTTGGATGGAAATAACGTGCTGCATCTAGCCTCAGATAACCCTGAATCCTTGAAGCTGCTACTGGATACTCTACCCGAAGAGGAAAGAGCTAACGCCATCATGATATGTAACAAGGAGGGATATAATTTGTTGCATAAGGCCGCAATTAATAGGGAATCACTAAAAGTGCTTCTCGACTGTATGTCCGAAAGTGAAAAGGCTCAGGCCGTAATAAAAAAAACCAATTATGGAGCTTCCGCGATACACTTGGCCGCCAACGAACCCCAATCATTGAAATTGCTCCTGGATTGCCTGCACGAGACGGACAGAGCTCAAGCTGTAATGCGATCAATCAATGAGGGCAGAAACTTGCTGCTCGAAGCAAAATCCCACACTGAGTCTCTAAAACTGCTTATGGACTGTATACCTGAACACGAAAAAGAAAAAGCCGTAATGGCATGCAGCAGCTCCAGAATAACCTCGCTGCACCTTGCCTGTCAGCATGACGCATCACTGAAACTGCTTCTGGACTGCCTACCCGAAACAGCAAAGGCTGACGCTGTGATGTTCTGTGATCATGCGGGGAAAGACATGCTGCATTGGGCTGCTAAAAACCCTGCAAGCCTTAAACTGCTTATGGACTGCTTGCCCGAGGCAACAAGGGCTGACGCTGTAATTAAATGTAACCATACAGGAAATAACGTGTTGCAAGAAGCTTTAAGTAACCCTCAATCCCTCGAACAAATTCTGAGCAGCCTGCCCGAGGCAGCAAAGGTTCGCGTCATCCTGGCAAAGAACGTCAAGGGTGATTCTGTTCTGGATCGAGCTGATAACCTAAACTACGACCAATCAAAGCTTTTGCTTGAAGCGGTACTGGAACAAGCACAAAAACAAACAACCCCTCAATTAAGCCTGGATTCAGCCATACCCGACTACGACACAAGCTCGGCACCATCATCCTCAGCACCTTCATCAGAGACTGATACTTCTACCCCCCTTGTCTCTCATTCAATGTTTAACCAAAATTCGCTAAGACCCCAAGTTCCAGACAGTCCGGGAGAACAAAGCACATTAAAGAGATGAGTTTTGCGCTGAGATCAACAAGGTCAGCCACCTCGTTTAAAATTGTCAGGCGAAAGAACCAGCCCCCTCGCATCCCCGCATAGCGGGGGATAAGGGTAAGGGTAAGAGGGCTAAAAAAGGAACCAGCTTCCCTCGCCTCCGCACGCAGCAGGTGATAGAGGTCAAAGCGAGGGGGTTAAAAAAGAACCCGCTCCCCTCGCCTCCGCGCGAAGCGTGGGGGAGAGGGATAAGGGTGAGGGGGTTAAAAACAAGGTCGCGCAGCGATACCTTTACTCTATAAATCTTTGATACCTCAGCAAGCATTAATTTAGGATAAACAACCTTTTTGACCAAATCAAAACCAAAATGATATAATAAATACCAATTCATTCATTATTGAGAGTCTCCCATGCCAGACAACTTCACACAGGCAATTATTGAAAGCGCCCAGGACGCACAGAGCACTCATAACACAGTGACCTCGAATGCAGCAGCCATGCTTGCCATCCGCCTGGCTTCACGATATCTGTTGCGAAAGATTGATACAGAAGCACCGGATCAACCCACTTCATCTGCGACAACAGCCTCTTCTTCATCCGCAGCTTCATCATCGGTTGTTGTACCAACCTCCGAGATGACTATTGAAATGACCGGTAATCCCAAAGCACAAGAGCGGATGAGT
>NZ_AUHS01000046.1 GCF_000423305.1 Legionella moravica DSM 19234
GTACGTTGAGACAACTCGTTGACATACACTAAAAATCACATCATCTCGAACGCCAAAAGGAGGTGATATGAAGTGTTTCAGCGAGTTGAAAGAGAATTTAAACCTAGAAAACAATAATACCCACTGGCTCTTTGGCATCGGTTTATGTTGATGAATGGTTGCCCGCCTGCGCGGGCAAGACATTTTATTGTCATGTACATAGAATAAAGCACACCCCATTTGATACGCAAAGACAAACAGGACTTCATTTTCATGACAATCTCGCTATAATGAGGAACTTTCGATTTGGATGCCATTATGACTCTCTCGACCAAAGAATTGGAACACATTGCGCGTTTGGCTTATTTGGAAATTGATGCGGATCATTCAGCTCAATTAACTCAGGAAATCAGTTCAATAATGGATTTTGTTGATCAATTACGTGCGATTAATACCACAGATGTAGCCCCACTTTTTCATCCTTTTGCACTGCATCAACGTTTAAGAACCGATGAAATTACAGAAGCGGATTGTATCGCTGAATTGGAAGCAATTGCTCCCATGTTTGAAGACAATCTTTATTTAGTCCCTAAAGTTATAGAATCCGGTAAATAATCATGGAACAATTTTCTCTTACCCAACTTTCCCAAGCACTCCGCAATGGCGAATTAAGCAGCGTGGAATTGACGCAAGACAGCATTAATAAAATCCAGAGTAATAAGCATCTTAATGCATTCATCAGTGTTGATGCCGAGCAGGCGCTTATTGAAGCACAAAAAGCAGATCAATTAATAAAAAATGGGCAAGGTACCACACTGACTGGTATTCCCATGGCACTTAAAGATCTCTTTTGCACTAAAACGATGAAGACAACCTGTGGTTCACGAATGTTAGCCAATTTTCAGGCACCTTATGAAGCAACGATAGCAACAAAATTATACGAACATGGAGCAATACTGACAGGTAAAACCAACATGGATGAATTTGCCATGGGTTCTGCCAATGAAAACAGTTATTTTGGCTCCGTAAAAAACCCGTGGGATAATGAACGTGTACCCGGTGGTTCCTCAGGTGGCTCTGCTGCGGCTGTAGCAGCCGGTCTTGTTCCCTACGCCATTGGCTCTGATACAGGCGGCTCAATAAGACAGCCCGCTGCTTTTTGCGGCATAAGCGGTATTAAACCAACGTACGGATTAGTCTCACGATACGGTATGGTTGCCTATGCATCAAGCCTTGATCAAGCAGGGCCTTTAGCTAAAAGCGCGGAAGATCTCGCATTGATTTTACAAGCAATAGCTGGTTTTGATCCCCGAGACTCTACTTCAGTTGACCAAGCGATTCCTGATTATAGTACCGAAATTAATAAGCCATTGGATACGATACGTATTGGTCTACCTTCCTGCTTTTTTCAGCCTGAAGTTGATTCCAGCATCCAAAAAGCGATCTTGGAAGCAGTACAGGTTTTTAAAGATCTTGGCGCGCAAATTATTGAAATGGAACTGAAACTACAACCATTATGGGTGCCCTGTTATTATGTCATCGCCTGCGCCGAAGCATCTTCAAATCTGTCACGCTATGACGGGATCCGATTTGGCCATCGCAGTAAACAATCAGACAATCTGATGGAGCTCATCACTCATTCACGCAGTGAAGGTTTTGGAGCAGAAGTTCAACGTAGAATCCTCACTGGAACTCATGTGCTTTCGGCTGGATATTTTGATGCTTATTATCTTCAAGCGCAAAAAATCAGACGTTTAATTCAGGAAGAATTAACAGCCAATCTGAATACAGTAGATGTGATTCTTGGTCCTACCACTCCAACCTGTGCGTTTAAACTGGGAGAAAAAATTGCTGACCCAATTCAAAATTATCTTGCAGATGTATTTACTGTAGCAGCGAACCTTGCTGGATTGCCCGCTCTTTCAATACCAACAGGTTTTGCTCATGGATTACCCATAGGATTGCAATTAATGGGAAAACACTTTAGCGAAGCGCGTCTGCTTCACATAGCCCATCAATACCAACAACATACCAGCTGGCATATGACCAGCCCAAACAACATAGGGTGATTTATGGAATGGGATACCGTAATTGGGCTTGAAGTACATGCCCAGTTAAAAACAAAATCCAAATTATTTTCAGGTGCTTCGACCACCTTTGGTGCCGAACCAAACTCACAGACCTGTTTTATTGACGCTGGGTTGCCTGGAGTTCTGCCTGTTTTAAACCAAAAAGCAGTAGTCATGGCAATTCAATTCGGTTTGGCAATTAATGCGGATATTAATGATTTATCTGTTTTTGAGAGAAAGAATTATTTTTACCCTGATTTACCTAAAGGCTATCAAATTAGCCAATTCCAAAAACCAATAGTCAGCAATGGACAACTCAAGATCCAACGTGAGGATGGCACTTATAAGACGGTAGACATTGTTCGAGCTCACCTGGAAGAAGACGCAGGTAAGTCATTGCATGACGCACAAAGTGACTGTACAGGAATCGATTTAAACCGCGCAGGCACTCCACTTCTTGAAATCGTAACTGCTCCCTGTCTGCATACAGCAGAAGAAGCAATCAAATATTTAAAAACCCTACATCAGCTCGTAAGATTTTTAGGGATTTGCGATGGCAATATGCAGGAAGGCTCCTTCAGATGCGACGTCAATTTATCCATTAAACCCAAAGGCTCAACAGTTCTGGGCACCAGAACGGAACTCAAAAACCTGAACTCATTTCGATTTATTGAAAAAGCAATAGCCTTTGAACGCGCCCGACATCAGGACGTACTCGAAAGCGGTCAGAAAATTATTCAGGAAACACGCCTGTATAATCCAGATACTAATTCAACTCATGCGATGAGAGATAAAGAAAATGAAAACGATTATCGATATTTTCCTGATCCTGATTTGCTGCCCATACAAGTAACGCGTTTTCAAATTGCAGAAATAAAAAACAGCCTCCCAGATTTACCCGAGCAGATTTCTCGAGAGTTACAAGCGGTTCCCTCCTTAAATGATGAAGACATGAATTTTCTTTTATCATCGCCGGAAGCCTATCAATTTTATAAAACCGTAAAATCGTACACTAAAAGTACGGATAAATTGATTATCAACTGGCTCAAGGGACAATACGCTGCCTCGTTAAATGAACATAACTTGACCTTTGATACTCTGCCCGTCTCTGCGCAAACGCTGGCCAAATTATTGGATAAACTTCACGACAATACCCTTTCGTCGAGCAATGCAAAAATCATTTTCACTAAACTTTGGGCTGGTGAGGATGATGTAGAAGCTATAATGCAACGTGAAGGCTTTCAACAAATGGATAACAGTGCCGCTCTGGAAGAACTGATCATTAAAATCATTCACCAATATCCAGATCAGGCCTCGGAATATAAAGCGGGTAAAGAAAAACTCTTGGGATTTTTTGTCGGTCAAATAATGAAGCAGACTAAAGGCCAAGCAAATCCGGAACACATCAATACCTTAGTTAAAAAACATCTTGCTACCAACTAACAACACTTCATTAAAATATCAAAGCCTGACATGAAACCAGTGCAGGCTTTGCTCTAGCTGCCTCATCAGAAGTTCACAGAAATATGATTTTAAACCGGCTCGAGTCGCTCTTAATATTGAGTTAATGTGAGTTCGTTATAATCGCATCTAAAAAAAGCATCAGGGGAGTACAAATGATGAGCCGCCGATCTTTAGGATATGGGTTCTATACCCCAACTACAGGCAACTTGATAGATTATGAAATGGAGTCGGTCGATAAGCCGGGTTCTGTCGCGGACAATCATTCATCTGGGACACACGTCACCGTATGCCTCAAGCAACCTACCCGAATCCCGTGCGGGCCGCACGACATGACTTTGCAGTCACATGGATTCCTATTTGGTCTTGCTCCGGGTGGGGTTTTCCCTGCCACGACTGTTGCCAATCGCGCGGTGCGCTCTTACCGCACCATTTCACCCTTACCCGCTTGTTGCCAACTCTTGAAGGACAAGCCTAAAAAAGAAGAACAAGCGGGCGGTATATTTTCTGTGGCACTTTCCGTAGGTTCACACCTCCCAGGAGTTACCTGGCACCCTGCCCTATGGAGCCCGGACTTTCCTCCCTTTGTCGAAACAAAGAGCGATTGCCTGACCGACTCTGTTATCTATAGTAGCAGAGTGCCTAGCTAAAGACCACATATACCGATGAATAAATATTGAAAACTACTGAAGAAGTGCTGTATCCAGATAATAACTATCCAAATTAGAAATCACGAGTTCCAATAAATTCATCATCAAAATAACGCTTCAGTTTAGTACGTAAAGTACCACGGCTTACACCAAGAACTCGAGCAGCTTTTGACTGGTTGTAACGAGTCAGTTCCATAACAGTGCGAAATAATGGAGCTTCTACTTCTTCAACAATCAATTGATATAAATTTAAATTAGAATCTTTATTACCGACACTGGTTAAATATCCTTTTACTGCACTAATAACTTGATGCGACAGTGCTTCGTTACCTTGAACCACTTCTTGCATAACTGCATTCATTTTAATCTCCTAGTACAAAATAATGAATAATGTATTATGTTCGGCAGATCCACGCACCAAACACCATGACCGATATAATATCAAATATCTCAAAGAGTGTAAACATTGTTTCAATGATATTCATTTATTAAGGAAATATTAAGAACAATTATTGTATCATTTTCGAAAGGATTGTTAAAATAATTGTATGATTTATTTCATAAAATAGTCATTTAATAAGTGTTTTAAAAATATTCAATTTTTTTTAGCTGACTATTCACCAAATCAATAATAATGCCCGATGAGGTGTTCCTTCTTCTTCCTCACTCAATGGGAACTATGAACTATATGTTGAGACACCTTCCCTGAAAATCAAGGGGCAGTGCCTGGATGAATGAAGCTAAATCAATATCTTGTTGTAGGTGATTGATATTATTCTAAAATGCAGGGCAAGGTGCTCCCGGTGGATTGACTCTTCACAGGAGCAGGCACGAAGTTTTCTTTTCATCAAGGCTTCGTTCGTCTTCTAGAGTATTAGTACACGCTTCAATTCTTGTTGGTTTTAGAAAAACCAACTCGTTAAGGAGTTTCTCACATCCATGTTTCCCTTTGCTGTTAATTGTATAAGAACTATTGCCAAACAAAACCTGAACTTTACCGGTAAAACCCACTCTATATAAATAGCTCGAATGTATATCATTAATATCCGTTAAGTCTGTACCGCTGTCAGCACAGCTCACCTCATCTGCAGGAGTAGCTATGATAATAGATACAGTTGACAAATCCGTCTCAGTAGCGATTTGCGAAGCAATCCATCCGGCATATTTTGGACCAGGAGAAGTCGCCTGATATATTATTGCTTTTTCAACACCAGCGTAATTTGTGAAAGAAAAAATATACGCACTGCATGTTATTAAAGAAACCGCGCACAGGGATACTGTATGCTCACTTTGTCTGTCAATCACTAAACCTCTGATACAAACAGTATCAACTTCCCATATAAGAATTCTTTTATTCGAACGGGGATCCTCATAGATGAGCTCTAGCGATGGTTTTGCCATAGATTTAGTTTTATATAATTCTGATCCATAGAAGGTATACACAATAGCTTTACTCCGTTTATAAGCATAATGATTTAAATGATTTATTCATAGAAGAAAACAGGTACATTCTTTTTCGTCCTGACTTTGTTCCTCCTTTTCAAAAATCGAATAGACCTCAAGGCGTTTTGGACTGTTAAAAACCAAATCGTGGATGCATTTCTCATCACCGTGCTTGCCTTTGCTGTTAATTTTGTAATTAGTACAACCAAACAAAATCTGGGGCGCACTGGTGAATCCAATGCTGGATAAGTACTCTAAATAAGTTTCTTTAATGTCGATATAATCTGGATTACTGGCCAGGTTGATCACCCCATCTCCGGGAGTTGCGATAATAATTGATACCGTTGACAAATCAGTTTCAGAGGCAATTTGTGATGCTATCCATTGGGCAAACCTCGGGCCGCAGCTAGTCGCATGATAAATTATTGCTTTTTCAACACCATCATAATTCGTAAATGAAAAAATGTATGCACTACATGATATAAGAGGTTCTGCTATCAAGGTAACAGTGTGTTCAGTCTGCTGATTAATAATGACCCCTCTAATGCAACAAGATGGTCGTTCGGAAATGATGAGCGTTTTATTCTCCAAAGGATACTCGAAAATAAGCTCTAAAGAAGGTTTTACCAGAGGTTCACTTTTATAAAATCCTATTTCATACACGTTAACTACTCTCCATTTTGAACCAGGCACATCATTCGGCAAAAGAATTTTTTTACAAAAAAATGAGCATAGAACGAATAATCCATTATTTACCAAATTATCCTAACATGGACTCATAAAGCAGACAATCTCCAATAACAGAAGAGACCAGATAACTCATGTAGACCCCAGCTATCCATAGGAATATCGAAAGAGAGTTTATTGTGATTTTTTAAACACTTAGGAATTTGCCCTGTCGACCAGGGCAAAACAGAACAGTAATGAATTGCTTATACAAGAATGCATTTAGGCTACAGTAAAACTCTCTCCACAACCACACTGACCGGTTTGGTTGGGATTGTTAAATACAAATTTGTAATTTAATCCTTGCTTGACGTAATCAACTTGCATGTTTTTAAGAAAGGGCATACTAAGCTTATCAACACAGATCACATAGTTCCCTGACAAGGGCATGACCACATCCCCATCCAATGGGGCTTTTACATAGTCCACTACATAAGACAAACCAGAGCAACCTGTTTTTTTTACAGAAAGCCGCACACCATGGTTATCAGGATTTTTAGTCAAATAGGAAACCAGGTGTTTAATCGCTGATTCACTTAAAGTAATTCCTGGATCTTCATTACTGACGTGCTGCATCACCACACTCATGACTCATACCTCTCTAGTTTCTTCTTCATCAATATCAAGCTCTCTTGATAAACATCGTTTATAAGTAAAGCAACGGGATATTGGCTTACCGGGATTTCCAATGTATTAATTAGCATCTGATAACTGATAGTTTCTGTTTTCATCAGATCAGTACCTTCAAGGTTCCGGCATAACCATTCCATACCAGCAATGACAAAGGGATTCCCATTAGTCTTGAAACATACCGTAGTGATCAATCCGGTGCGTGAGCACTGAATATAAAGATCAATAATAATTCTTGGTTTGTGTTGTTCAATTCTACAGTAACTGACCAAGGGTTCTGACAAATCAAGAATCCCAATATGTCGGGGCTGAAAAAAACAATCCTGCACTATTTTATTATACATCATATAGGTAACATTTCATGCAATCGACTCACCTGATCGCAAATTACTGAAATTGCCTTATCAATTTGTTCTTTAGTAGTAAACCGTCCAATAGATAATCGGATGGAACTGTACGCTAAATCTTCAGTCAAGCCAATGGCTCTCAGGACATAAGAAGGTTGTATGCTTGCTGATGTACAGGCTGATGTAGTAGAAACTGCCAACTCCCTCAATGCTAATAGCAAGGCATCCCCATCCAATCCGGAAAAGGACATATTAAGGTTTCCTGCAATACGCTTTTCGGCATGCCCATTCAATTGGACTCCACCCAAATGTTTGATTCCATCCCATAATTGTTGACGATAAGACAGTAAACGGTTCTGTTCCTCTTCTCGCTCCTGTTCTGCTAATGCAAATGCTTCGCCAAAACCAACGATCTGATGAGTAGCCAAGGTACCAGAACGCAATCCGCCTTCATGCCCACCACCAAAGGTTTGAGCTTGCAATCTGATACGCGGTTTATGCCGAACGTATAAAGCACCTATTCCCTTCGGACCGTACATTTTATGTGCGGAAAAGGACATTAAATCAACAGGAAGCGTACTTAGATTAATTGCAATTTTTCCTGCACTTTGTGCTGCATCAACATGAAAAACAATGCCTTTATTTCGCAAAACCTCACCAATTGCTGCAATATCCTGAATCACGCCAATTTCGTTATTTACATGCATAATAGAAACGAGAATCGTATCTTCTCTCAGAGCGCCTTCAAGTTTTTTTAAATCGAGTAGTCCATCGGATTCGGGCTGCAGATAAGTCACCTCAAAGCCTTCTTTTTCCAATTGATGGAAACTGTCGAGTACTGCCTTGTGTTCAGTACTCATAGTAATAAGATGCATCCCTTTGTTTTTATAGAACCGTGCGGCACCAAGAATGGCCAAATTATCAGATTCAGTAGCGCCTGAAGTGAATACTATATCCTGGCTTGATGCCTGAACCGCATCGGCGATTTTAGCGCGAGCCCGTTCCACTGCCAAAGCCGCAGTTTTGCCATAGACGTGTGTAGACGAAGCCGGATTGCCAAAATGACCATCAGGACCCAAATAGTGAATCATTTGATCGATAACGCGGGGATCGACGGGGGTAGTAGCCATATAATCCATATATATTGGCAGATTAGACATCCAAGTCACTCCTGTTTTTTTTGCCAGCCCATTCCAGAGATTTTTGTACCTGACTTAACATCCCTCGTAAAATGCTGACTTCCATTTTTTCCAACATTACTCGATTAAACAATCGACGGACACGTTGCATCAATCGCCGTGGATTTGCTGCTTTTAAAAATTGAATCTCAATAAATACTTCTTTCAAATGCTCATAGAACTGCTCAATTTCATCTGCTGTGGCGTATTCATCAATGCGGGATGAAACGGTAGCTTTTGGCGACAGCAGATTCATTCGCAGTTCATAAGCAATAATCTGGACTGCTTGTGCTAAATTGAGCGAGCTGTATTCAGGATTACTGGGAATGTTAATGTGATAATGACATTTCAGTAATTCTTCATTTGTAAGTCCTGCATGTTCCCTACCAAATAGAATGGCAACCTGAGTGTTATCCGCTTGCTGACCAATAAGTTCCGCGCTGGATGCGGGAAGTAACCCTGGCAATGAGATCCCTCTCGGTCGGGCACTGGTGCCCAGAATTAATTGACAGCCAATCAGTGCATCTTCCAAGGTATCCGTTACTACCGCCGATTCCAGTACATCATCTGCACCAGCAGCCATCTCTTTCGCTTTATAATCAGGAAATGACTTTGGATTAACCAGGTAGAGAGAGTTTAAACCCATGGTTTTCATAGCACGTGCAGTTGAGCCAATATTTCCGGGGTGTGAGGTTGCAACCAGCACGATTCGAATAGAACTTAACTTCATAATAAAACTTATAATTGATACTTTATCTAACTATATCACAGCATTTATTGATTGGACTTCTCTATGTACAAAAAAAATGTGGTAGAATTGCTGATTTTGTAGATAAAGAGTATATCCATGGAACCACTTTTAAATATAGCAGTCAGTGCAGCACGTCAAGCCGGCGAAATCATTATCCGTCACATGGAACAGGTGGACCGCTTAAAGATTACAGCGAAAAACAGCCAGGAATATTTTAGCGAAGTGGATATCAAGGCAGAACAATCCATCATCAATGCAATCCATAAAGCCTATCCAGAACACGGTATTCTCGCGGAAGAAAGTGGATTTCAGGAAGGCGATGGTGAATCTGTATGGATTATTGATCCTTTGGATGGTACTTCAAATTACTTGCATGGATTTCCATTCTTCTCAGTTTCCATAGCCCTGAAAGTTAAAAACAGAATTGAACATGGCGTTATTTATGATCCTTTACGCCATGAATGTTTTGCCGCAAGCAGGGGAAGAGGCGCTCGATTAAACGACAGAAGAATCCGAGTATCCAAACAAACTCTGTTAAGCGCATCACTTATTGGTACTGGAGTTCCGTTTCGGAACCTGACTCTTGCACAAAGATATTTACCCACATTTGAAGCTTTAATGGGTAAATGCGCTGGCGTTAGACGAACGGGATCTGCCGCACTGGATTTAGCTTATGTCGCCAGCGGCCGGATTGATGGATTTTGGGAGCTGGGTTTACGTCCATGGGATATCGCAGCGGGTTCTTTATTAATCAGAGAAGCAGGTGGATTAATTAGCGACATCCATGGTGGGGACGATTTTTTACAAAATGGTGATGTGGTCGCGGGGACTCCTAAAGTGTTCAAGACGCTGCTTCAAACCATTGCTCCAGTTTTGAAATAACTGAATTCATTCTGGGATTTGACTCCCAAGAGCCTGGCTCTTGGTCAAATCCCAACCGATTTCCCGCGGCTATGACCCTATCTCTTGTGCACAACTCACTGAAAAGCCATATTTGGTGCATCTTGAGCGCACGCAAATCTGACTTTTCTCCAAGATTCAATATTTGTGACCAAGAGTTAGGGCTATGACCGCGGGATCCACATCCCGAAATAAAACGGGACTAACAACAAGGCAACGTCCCTGAAGTTTGTTTAGACAAGATTTAATCTTGAAATGAGCACAGATTTTTCAATTTCACTTCGAACTGCCCCCTCTCCCGCGATA
>NZ_AUHS01000047.1 GCF_000423305.1 Legionella moravica DSM 19234
TTTTAATAACTTTTCACGCAAATTACATCCAGAAGCATTAAGTAACTACAAAAAGTGACGACAGCTTTAGAGGCATAAATTTATATCGCGTTAAAAGATCCGTTTTATTTTTCTTATCATCCCGAAAATAAACGACTTATCCAAATTCGCTCAATTCTTCCAAATGGAAGTAGGGCATGATTTGGTAGACAGTTTGACTCCGGCAGTCAGCAAATAATTTCAAAAGAATCGGACGATGGCAGCGATTCATCATGTCGGTCGGTGGCTTCATTAGCAGCGCCCATTATTGGTTGGAGACCCTTTAGCACAGGTCAAGGATTTACAAACCGATGCGCCTGATTGGAATGGCCTGACTTCAAGACAGATCATGCGATTAAAGTCTGCTTGTGAGGACGGACTAAAAGTTGTTCGCGTAAAAACCAGAATCCTTTGATGGAAACGGCATTTTTTTACATGTTATTAGGAACAGGGCTTCGCGAACCCAAAGTGGTTTTTTTAAATGTTGGGCAATACTAGAAAAAGGGGTTGTTTGATGTGTTGCGCCATAAGACGAAACGTATCAGTCAGAACATTTCTTTACCACAAGAGAGTAGGTCGTATTTGGACGAGTACTTGGAAACCATAAAGGCTAGCGAAGATGATCCCTTGTTTGTAACACGTTATGGCACGCGTCTGCAGACCTCAGATGTTTATCGAATCTGTCAGTGATAAAATAAGCCTTGGCTTTTTACCTGAGGCTGAAACGTTTGAGTTTATACCACACAAGCTCAGGCATACCTTTTTGAAGATGGTCACTGATAAGCATGGATGCATTATGCGCAGGAGTTAAGTGGAAACGTATCCATTAAAGAAATTTTTCGTTATGCAAGGCCAAGTCAGGATAAGATGCAGTCAACGATTGAGGAATTATTTGAAAGTTAAACAGAAAAACATTTTCCATTTCTTCTAAACTTGGCGATACAGTCCTATCAAAACGATAAAACTGCTGTAGATAAAATTCTAGATCATATAGATAAACGGGATAATGATCTAAAAGAGGTCTTTAATACCTTTTCAATCGTTATATCATCCTGTTTCATAAGCACGAGTTAACTGGCCTGCTTTACTGACCACTAAATGGGTTTCTATGGCTAATTTCCTTAACACTTGCAGTAGCCTGATGCCGTAAATGCTTCGTGAAGAACCGCTAATTCCTATAATAAGACCTGGTTCGTTGGTCATGTAATGTCACTTTGGATATTAGAAGGTGAGATTTTACCAAATTATTGGGCATAAAACGTGTTTTGATTTATTTCTTTGGAGCCAAGATCATTACGTAACGAAAAATTAAATCACGCTATCAGTGAATTCTGTATGATGTGGAATTTCACCCATCAAATTTCCTGTCAAGTGAGTCGCTGTCTGGAAATGATTGGGGCAAGGTTTGAGAAATAAAAATTGGAGGAATTTTTTTGATTATCCATCATTAACAAAGTATCATCATTGGGAATAGTCTTTCTTGGACGAGCTTATAGTCAAACATCAAATACAGGGCTTAAGCTCAATCACCTTTATGCCAACGGGGTGCTATTGAATCTCGCTTATCTGAGGTAAGGATACCAACGTGCTGAAAAGAAACCGAATATTTTACATTTATCAAGTTTTAGTTGGATTATTTTTATGGTTTACGGCCATGTCCATGGTGCAAGCAGCCAGGCCCTTATGGACGTTCACTCCGGCAGTAGGTTCCAATCCTACCCAGGCGATACCGGCAAACGGCAGTGCCTCAATACAGTATATCATTGAGAATCAATCCAATAAATCCAAACAGCTGGTCATGGTGCCGATACCAGGCGTCACACAAACCGCTCCTTGCCCATTAGCCCCCAAAGGGCAGGCTGGCAGCAGTTGTACGTTAAATCTTGTCATCAGCGGCAGCGCTTTGCCCCAAAACGGTGTTCATGGCGGCCCTGCCTTATGCCAAACCAATGCTGACGGCAGTCCTAATTCCTCTCAATGTTATCAGCCAAGCCCGGGTAATCAACTCAACATCACCCTAAGTACGGCACCTCCGACACCACCAACACCCAGTGCAACCATTTCCGTTAATGGGTCGCCACTGTTATTAATTCCAAATACGACAGGGTCATTAATTGTGACCAATACGGGCAGTAATACTGCACTGAATGTAATGGCAAGTCTGCCTCCTGCTTTAATGACCGACGTCACTCAAGATGCCAGCAATTGCGCCATATTAATCGCAGGGGAGAGCTGCAACCTTCACTTTACTGTCAACGCCCAATCCCATCCGCCAACGGCAATTACTGTTGCGGGCACCAATACCAATACAGTTGGGGCAACGATAACCCTGACCTTGCCTTATGTGACTAATGGGACTGTGAATGCGATTGTATTGGATGCGGCTAATAACCTCATCTATCTGGGAGGATCTTTTTCTTTAGTAGGCCCTAACGTCGGCAACGGAGTCCCTCTTGACAACAGTACAGGCTTGCCGGTGGCTACTTTTCCGCTCGTGAATGCGGTAGTCCATGCGGTGGTGGCTGATGGCGATGGCGGTTGGTATATTGGCGGGTCTTTCACAAACGTGGGTGGTGAACCCCGCAATAGAATTGCCCATATTCTAAGCGATGGTTCTGTAGATCTCACCTGGAATCCTGACGTCAACGGCACGGTCTTAGCTTTGGCTGTCAGCAGCACCACTGTCTATGCTGGCGGGGTATTCACCTCTGCAGGCGGCCAAGCCCGTAATAACATTGCCGCTCTGGATATCACCACAGGCAATGCCACTGCCTGGAATCCCAACGCCAGTAGCAGTGTCACCGCCCTTGCTGTCAGTGGTTCTACGGTTTACGCCAGTGGGACCTTCACCTCCATAGGCGGTCAGGCTCGCAATCGCATTGCCGCCCTGGATGCCAGCACTGGCAACGCCACCGCCTGGAACCCTAACGCCAACAACAGCGTCGATGCCCTTGCCATCAGCGGCTCAACCGTTTACGCTGGCGGTAGTTTCACCTCTATAGGCGGTCAAGCCCGCAGTCGCATAGCCGCTCTGGACGCCAGCACTGGCAACGCCACCGCCTGGAATCCTAGCGCCAGTAATACCGTTTCTGTTCTTGCTGTCAGTGGCAGCACTGTCTACGCTGGCGGGAATTTCACTAGTATAGGCGGCCAGGGACGCAATCGCATAGCCGCCCTTGATGCCACCACCGGCAATGCCACCGCCTGGAATCCCAATGCCAATAACAGCGTCACAGAACTTGCTGTCGACGGCACCACCGTCTATGCTGGCGGGCTCTTCACCTCTATTGGCGGCCAAACACGCAATTATATTGCCGCTTTGGACGCTACCAGTGGCAACGCCACTGCTTGGAATCCTAACCCCAATAGTGGAGTCGGCGCTGTTGGGGTCAGCGGCTCCACCGTCTATGTTGGTGGAGTATTCACTTTCATGGGCGGTGATACACGTAATAACATTGCCGTTCTGGACGCCACCAGTGGCAAAGTCACCTCCTGGAACCCCAATGCCAACGGTACCGTCTCTGCCCTTGCTGTCAGTGGCGCCACCGTCTACGCCGGAGGGGCCTTTACCTCCATAGGTGGTCAAGCACGCAATCGTATAGCCGCCCTGGACGCCACCAGCGGTAATGCCACCCCCTGGAATCCCAACGCCAACAACACAGTCTCTGCTCTTGCTGTCAGCGGTACCTCCGTCTACGCTGGCGGTAGTTTCACCTCTATAGGTGGCCAAGGACGCAATAACATTGCCGCCCTGGACGCCGCCAGCGGCAACGCTACCGTCTGGGATCCCAATGCTAACGGCAGCGTCGGTGCCCTTGCTGTCAGCGGCAGTACCGTTTACGCTGGCGGCGCCTTTACTACCATAGGCGGTCAAGCACGTAATCGCATAGCCGCCCTGGATAACACCAGTGGCAACGCTACCGCCTGGGACCCCAATGCTAACAACACCGTCTCTGCCCTTGCGGTCAGCGGTACCACCGTCTACGCTGGCGGCAGTTTCACCTCTATAGGTGGCCAAGCACGCAATCGCATAGCCGCCCTGGACGCCACCAGTGGTAACGCCACCGCCTGGGACCCCAATGCTAACGGCAGCGTCTTTGCGCTTGCGGTCAGTGGTACCAGTGTCTACGTTGGCGGATCCTTCTCCTTCATAGGCGGTCAAACACGCAATAACATTGCCGCTCTGGACGTCGCCAGTGGTAACGCCACCGCCTTGAACCCCAACGCCAACAACATCGTCTCTGCCCTTGCGGTCAGCAGTAGCACGGTCTACGCTGGTGGCGCCTTCACCAGGTTAAATAACGTACCATTTTTGAGATTTGCCATCATTCCTATGGAACTGATTCCTTGAGGTATTTGCAGGGCTCAGGTATTCGGGCTCTTGGTATTTGCGTACCAAGAGCCTTTGACTAAATGCAGGTTCATTACTTTGAAAAATTTTATTACCCTTCATGGGGTATAGATAAAAAAATGATTTTAGATCAGCTGGGAAAGATGCTGCATTAGAACTGGGATCCCAATATTAAACGCCTTTTTTTTAAACACCTCTACCAGTATCATGTGAGGTAAAGTAAGTGCTGCCAACAGGTATACCGTTAAAAAAAACAGCTTCCTGCCAATCCAGGCTGCTTGGTAAAAAAGCATATGCTGTTATTGAAAAGGTGTACGTTAGCAAAGTCATTGGCAATAAGTCTTTAACGAATGTTCGATATGATGAATACCTCATCTTTTTAAAGAGCATAGCAAAATATATACATGAATGAATACCAACAAAATAAACGGTTAAAAAAGCCAGTGGCGGTACTAAAAGTGAAGCCACAAGCACGATAATAACCTCATGATCACTATCTTTTTTTAAAGTAAAAAGCCCGAGACCAATTACTGGCAATAAACCACATGCAGCCGACTGCAAAAAATGAGCATATAACACGGCGTGTTCTGAGCCGATTAGGTAGGAAAATAAGACACCTATTTGTTGAGTATGAAGTAATGCAGGCAGACAGATAATAGATAAACCAATAACTAAAGCTAAAAAATAACGGTAGAATTTTGCCTGGAAAAAACTTGAATCATAGCAATCCATAACAAAATGATGGGCAGAATACAATAAAAAAAAACAAAAAAGAAAGAAGAAAACCAGTAAAAACCAAGAAAAACAAATTTTATCTCATATCAATAAAAAGCCAGGGAATCAAGCCACTGTCTTTAATACACTTACCATTCGGGGGCCACCGGAGCTCGTTTCACTGATAAAAGAGAATAGAACAGGTTAATTATTTTGAATACTGTCTTGCACAGTAGGAATACGTTCATCTTGAAAATCAGAATAGGTTAAAAAAGTGACCGTTCTATACTTTCACCATTTCAGTTTTAATAACTTTTCACGCAAATTACATCCAGAAGCATTAAGTAACTACAAAAAGTGACGACAGCTTTAGAGGCATAAATTTATATCGCGTTAAA
>NZ_AUHS01000048.1 GCF_000423305.1 Legionella moravica DSM 19234
TTTAACGCGATATAAATTTATGCCTCTAAAGCTGTCGTCACTTTTTGTAGTTACTTAATGCTTCTGGATGTAATTTGCGTGAAAAGTTATTAAAACTGAAATGGTGAAAGTATAGAACGGTCACTTTTTTAACCTATTCTGATTTTCAAGATGAACGTATTCCTACTGTGCAAGACAGTATTCAAAATAATTAACCTGTTCTATTCTCTTTTATCAGTGAAACGAGCTCCGGTGGCCCCCGAATGGTAAGTGTATTAAAGACAGTGGCTTGATTCCCTGGCTTTTTATTGATATGAGATAAAATTTGTTTTTCTTGGTTTTTACTGGTTTTCTTCTTTCTTTTTTGTTTTTTTTTATTGTATTCTGCCCATCATTTTGTTATGGATTGCTATGATTCAAGTTTTTTCCAGGCAAAATTCTACCGTTATTTTTTAGCTTTAGTTATTGGTTTATCTATTATCTGTCTGCCTGCATTACTTCATACTCAACAAATAGGTGTCTTATTTTCCTACCTAATCGGCTCAGAACACGCCGTGTTATATGCTCATTTTTTGCAGTCGGCTGCATGTGGTTTATTGCCAGTAATTGGTCTCGGGCTTTTTACTTTAAAAAAAGATAGTGATCATGAGGTTATTATCGTGCTTGTGGCTTCACTTTTAGTACCGCCACTGGCTTTTTTAACCGTTTATTTTGTTGGTATTCATTCATGTATATATTTTGCTATGCTCTTTAAAAAGATGAGGTATTCATCATATCGAACATTCGTTAAAGACTTATTGCCAATGACTTTGCTAACGTACACCTTTTCAATAACAGCATATGCTTTTTTACCAAGCAGCCTGGATTGGCAGGAAGCTGTTTTTTTTAACGGTATACCTGTTGGCAGCACTTACTTTACCTCACATGATACTGGTAGAGGTGTTTAAAAAAAAGGCGTTTAATATTGGGATCCCAGTTCTAATGCAGCATCTTTCCCAGCTGATCTAAAATCATTTTTTTATCTATACCCCATGAAGGGTAATAAAATTTTTCAAAGTAATGAACCTGCATTTAGTCAAAGGCTCTTGGTACGCAAATACCAAGAGCCCGAATACCTGAGCCCTGCAAATACCTCAAGGAATCAGTTCCATAGGAATGATGGCAAATCTCAAAAATGGTACGTTATTTAACCTGGTGAAGGCGCCACCAGCGTAGACCGTGCTACTGCTGACCGCAAGGGCAGAGACGATGTTGTTGGCGTTGGGGTTCAAGGCGGTGGCGTTACCACTGGCGACGTCCAGAGCGGCAATGTTATTGCGTGTTTGACCGCCTATGAAGGAGAAGGATCCGCCAACGTAGACACTGGTACCACTGACCGCAAGCGCAAAGACGCTGCCGTTAGCATTGGGGTCCCAGGCGGTGGCGTTACCACTGGTGGCGTCCAGGGCGGCTATGCGATTGCGTGCTTGGCCACCTATAGAGGTGAAACTGCCGCCAGCGTAGACGGTGGTACCGCTGACCGCAAGGGCAGAGACGGTGTTGTTAGCATTGGGGTCCCAGGCGGTAGCGTTGCCACTGGTGTTATCCAGGGCGGCTATGCGATTACGTGCTTGACCGCCTATGGTAGTAAAGGCGCCGCCAGCGTAAACGGTACTGCCGCTGACAGCAAGGGCACCGACGCTGCCGTTAGCATTGGGATCCCAGACGGTAGCGTTGCCGCTGGCGGCGTCCAGGGCGGCAATGTTATTGCGTCCTTGGCCACCTATAGAGGTGAAACTACCGCCAGCGTAGACGGAGGTACCGCTGACAGCAAGAGCAGAGACTGTGTTGTTGGCGTTGGGATTCCAGGGGGTGGCATTACCGCTGGTGGCGTCCAGGGCGGCTATACGATTGCGTGCTTGACCACCTATGGAGGTAAAGGCCCCTCCGGCGTAGACGGTGGCGCCACTGACAGCAAGGGCAGAGACGGTACCGTTGGCATTGGGGTTCCAGGAGGTGACTTTGCCACTGGTGGCGTCCAGAACGGCAATGTTATTACGTGTATCACCGCCCATGAAAGTGAATACTCCACCAACATAGACGGTGGAGCCGCTGACCCCAACAGCGCCGACTCCACTATTGGGGTTAGGATTCCAAGCAGTGGCGTTGCCACTGGTAGCGTCCAAAGCGGCAATATAATTGCGTGTTTGGCCGCCAATAGAGGTGAAGAGCCCGCCAGCATAGACGGTGGTGCCGTCGACAGCAAGTTCTGTGACGCTGTTATTGGCATTGGGATTCCAGGCGGTGGCATTGCCGGTGGTGGCATCAAGGGCGGCTATGCGATTGCGTCCCTGGCCGCCTATACTAGTGAAATTCCCGCCAGCGTAGACAGTGCTGCCACTGACAGCAAGAACAGAAACGGTATTACTGGCGCTAGGATTCCAGGCGGTGGCGTTGCCAGTGCTGGCGTCCAGAGCGGCTATGCGACTGCGGGCTTGACCGCCTATAGAGGTGAAACTACCGCCAGCGTAAACGGTTGAGCCGCTGATGGCAAGGGCATCGACGCTGTTGTTGGCGTTAGGGTTCCAGGCGGTGGCGTTGCCAGTGCTGGCATCCAGGGCGGCAATGCGATTGCGAGCCTGACCGCCTATGGAGGTGAAGGTCCCACTGGCGTAAACCGTAGAACCACTGACAGCAAGGGCGGTGACACTGCTACTGGCGTTGGGATTCCAGGCAGTGGCATTGCCTGTGGTGATATCCAGAGCGGCAATGTTATTACGGGCTTGGCCGCCTGCAGAGGTGAATACCCCGCCAGCATAGACAGTGGTGCTGCTGACAGCCAAAGCTAAGACCGTGCCGTTGACGTCAGGATTCCAGGTGAGATCTACAGAACCATCGCTTAGAATATGGGCAATTCTATTGCGGGGTTCACCACCCACGTTTGTGAAAGACCCGCCAATATACCAACCGCCATCGCCATCAGCCACCACCGCATGGACTACCGCATTCACGAGCGGAAAAGTAGCCACCGGCAAGCCTGTACTGTTGTCAAGAGGGACTCCGTTGCCGACGTTAGGGCCTACTAAAGAAAAAGATCCTCCCAGATAGATGAGGTTATTAGCCGCATCCAATACAATCGCATTCACAGTCCCATTAGTCACATAAGGCAAGGTCAGGGTTATCGTTGCCCCAACTGTATTGGTATTGGTGCCCGCAACAGTAATTGCCGTTGGCGGATGGGATTGGGCGTTGACAGTAAAGTGAAGGTTGCAGCTCTCCCCTGCGATTAATATGGCGCAATTGCTGGCATCTTGAGTGACGTCGGTCATTAAAGCAGGAGGCAGACTTGCCATTACATTCAGTGCAGTATTACTGCCCGTATTGGTCACAATTAATGACCCTGTCGTATTTGGAATTAATAACAGTGGCGACCCATTAACGGAAATGGTTGCACTGGGTGTTGGTGGTGTCGGAGGTGCCGTACTTAGGGTGATGTTGAGTTGATTACCCGGGCTTGGCTGATAACATTGAGAGGAATTAGGACTGCCGTCAGCATTGGTTTGGCATAAGGCAGGGCCGCCATGAACACCGTTTTGGGGCAAAGCGCTGCCGCTGATGACAAGATTTAACGTACAACTGCTGCCAGCCTGCCCTTTGGGGGCTAATGGGCAAGGAGCGGTTTGTGTGACGCCTGGTATCGGCACCATGACCAGCTGTTTGGATTTATTGGATTGATTCTCAATGATATACTGTATTGAGGCACTGCCGTTTGCCGGTATCGCCTGGGTAGGATTGGAACCTACTGCCGGAGTGAACGTCCATAAGGGCCTGGCTGCTTGCACCATGGACATGGCCGTAAACCATAAAAATAATCCAACTAAAACTTGATAAATGTAAAATATTCGGTTTCTTTTCAGCACGTTGGTATCCTTACCTCAGATAAGCGAGATTCAATAGCACCCCGTTGGCATAAAGGTGATTGAGCTTAAGCCCTGTATTTGATGTTTGACTATAAGCTCGTCCAAGAAAGACTATTCCCAATGATGATACTTTGTTAATGATGGATAATCAAAAAAATTCCTCCAATTTTTATTTCTCAAACCTTGCCCCAATCATTTCCAGACAGCGACTCACTTGACAGGAAATTTGATGGGTGAAATTCCACATCATACAGAATTCACTGATAGCGTGATTTAATTTTTCGTTACGTAATGATCTTGGCTCCAAAGAAATAAATCAAAACACGTTTTATGCCCAATAATTTGGTAAAATCTCACCTTCTAATATCCAAAGTGACATTACATGACCAACGAACCAGGTCTTATTATAGGAATTAGCGGTTCTTCACGAAGCATTTACGGCATCAGGCTACTGCAAGTGTTAAGGAAATTAGCCATAGAAACCCATTTAGTGGTCAGTAAAGCAGGCCAGTTAACTCGTGCTTATGAAACAGGATGATATAACGATTGAAAAGGTATTAAAGACCTCTTTTAGATCATTATCCCGTTTATCTATATGATCTAGAATTTTATCTACAGCAGTTTTATCGTTTTGATAGGACTGTATCGCCAAGTTTAGAAGAAATGGAAAATGTTTTTCTGTTTAACTTTCAAATAATTCCTCAATCGTTGACTGCATCTTATCCTGACTTGGCCTTGCATAACGAAAAATTTCTTTAATGGATACGTTTCCACTTAACTCCTGCGCATAATGCATCCATGCTTATCAGTGACCATCTTCAAAAAGGTATGCCTGAGCTTGTGTGGTATAAACTCAAACGTTTCAGCCTCAGGTAAAAAGCCAAGGCTTATTTTATCACTGACAGATTCGATAAACATCTGAGGTCTGCAGACGCGTGCCATAACGTGTTACAAACAAGGGATCATCTTCGCTAGCCTTTATGGTTTCCAAGTACTCGTCCAAATACGACCTACTCTCTTGTGGTAAAGAAATGTTCTGACTGATACGTTTCGTCTTATGGCGCAACACATCAAACAACCCCTTTTTCTAGTATTGCCCAACATTTAAAAAAACCACTTTGGGTTCGCGAAGCCCTGTTCCTAATAACATGTAAAAAAATGCCGTTTCCATCAAAGGATTCTGGTTTTTACGCGAACAACTTTTAGTCCGTCCTCACAAGCAGACTTTAATCGCATGATCTGTCTTGAAGTCAGGCCATTCCAATCAGGCGCATCGGTTTGTAAATCCTTGACCTGTGCTAAAGGGTCTCCAACCAATAATGGGCGCTGCTAATGAAGCCACCGACCGACATGATGAATCGCTGCCATCGTCCGATTCTTTTGAAATTATTTGCTGACTGCCGGAGTCAAACTGTCTACCAAATCATGCCCTACTTCCATTTGGAAGAATTGAGCGAATTTGGATAAGTCGTTTATTTTCGGGATGATAAGAAAAATAAAACGGATCTTTTAACGCGATATAAATTTATGCCTCTAAAGCTGTCGTCACTTTTTGTAGTTACTTAATGCTTCTGGAT
>NZ_AUHS01000049.1 GCF_000423305.1 Legionella moravica DSM 19234
AGATACGCCACATGGACTGGCTTCCATTCCATTTTATATTTTTCAGACAGTTTCTCTATAAACGCATTGAATTCCTGCTCAGAAATGTCCAGTCCGCGAAGAAGTTCTCTCTGCTGCTCATTTAATGCGTCCATATCGACCAGTACTTGCTTTATATCACCAAGTTGCTTCAGGTTATCAGGGGTGATTCGGGAAGCAAAATGCCCTCGTGCGAACTCACGAAGTTCTTCATCAAGAAGTTCAGTTCCAAGTGCACGCAACTGAGGATGGCCAATAATCGATTGAAAAAGACGACGCAGGCAGCCTGAATAACAACTTGGATTATCGCCTTTCTGATCATCGTAATACTCCTTAACCTCTCTACCATCACGGCGTTTTGCAGGACGTATTTTATCCCAATTATGGGCGCGATTGATGAGGGCAAGCTCAGCGATAAAATGATTGATCCGCCCTTTAAGAGTATGTCCCTGGGTTGGCTCCGCCTTTTCGTCGGTTGCCGCAGCCCAAAGAAGTACAATCTCTTTGCTGTATCCCTCAAATGGCGCATAACCCAATCCCGCCTGCGGCTCTCCCTCAGCAAAAGATGCATTAGCCGCCATCCATGGGTTGGGTTTCAGTATCCAGCGCAGCGCAGTATGCACATCATGTACGTAATAAGCCCTCAATGCACTGGCGCGCGCTTCCCCGCTGAGGCCAAGCTGCTGAAACGCCTCCCAGGTCAGGGGCAGGACGAGGTCCTTTCCATGAAGAGTGATGCGAGCCGGTTTGGCTTCATAACGTTTGCGTAGATAGTCACGCAGCTCTTCCAATAAATGGTCTGTGCTGAGGAAAGCCGTATGCGCATAATGTTCTTTAAGACGAGAGAAGCGAAGTTGCTCCAACGGTGATAAAGCACGTAAAGACGATTCCCTATCCTCTACTATGGTTCGGATGTCCACATCACCGGTAACGTCATCGGCATAATAATTATGGGCTTGCGCCAGTTCGTACACCTGCGGTATTGCCATGAGCAGTTGAATCGCCCCCTGGTTTTGGTGACGAATTGCTGCACGCAGGAGTGCGTTTTCCTCATTGAGAAGCACCGTATGTGCCTGGGCACGTACGCTGGGTAGATGCAGTAAAAAGTGCAAAAGCTGTTGCGATGAGGGATTGTTATGTCGAGTAAATCCTATTGCCGCACGCAGAGCAAAAGCGGTATTCGCCTCATCCAACGTAAAGACTGAGTCTGGATTACTCTCGGCAAAGGCTCTTGCTTCAGCTTGCCATACCTCACAGCGCTCGTACAAAAATACCGGCAATACATCACCACACTCCTCCTGATGCAAAAGAGCCCAATCTATAAATGTCGGGTAGTGCAGAAGATGCCACAGTGTATCGGGATGTGTTTTAGCGCATTTGGTGAGACGAAATCCATTAAAAGATTCGGTGTTAAATACCTCTTGAAAATCATCGATTCGGCAAAGGCATCGGAGTACAGTGTTCAAAAATTCTGGAGTCATCGAGCGTTCCAGGTGCCGCAAAATTGATGTATTGCCACCTGCCGCAGCATCAATGTAGATATCGGCGATAACCCGGTCAGGAATCTGAGGAGATCCCAGTTGCTTTAATCGTCTCTCCACATAAGGCGCGACGTCGGGATGTCGCGTTGCCTGTACATAAGAACGATAATTATTAGACACAATTGCGGCACAAATTTGTTCAGGAGGCATGTAGGACTCAAGGTAAGGCAAAACGTCAATCCTAAACATTCTAAGAGCCTTTCTGTATGCTTCATAATCTTTCGACTGCAGTGCTGCCGCCATAAAATCCGAAGGCATTAATTCAAGCACATGCTGAAGAGTTTTGATATGGCCATTGGAGACTATCTCTTTGAATACATGAAAATCATTCTTTTGAAGCATCCACTTCATTTCATCAAGTGATATGAAGCCTTCAAGGAGATCCTGGTATTCCAGATGATTGCCTAAAAGAGCAGATACCCATCCTTCAAGACGGTTATTCCGGAGCGCTTCATTTATTTCTTCAGGGGTCATAAACCTTTTAAAGTACTCGCTGATTTCATTATTTCTTAATAAAACAGTTCGGACCGATGCATAACCATGGGATTGAATTATATTCCTAATTTCTTCATGCGATAGAAAGTGTTCTTCAAAGTACTTCGCAATATCAATAAAGCCACGGTATATGACATGGCGGTACTTTTCGTAGTTATTATTTTGAAGCATGCACTGAATTTCTGTTTTATCCAGATATTGCTCTATGTGCCTGAGGTTCGAAAGGCAACCAGAGCCTATTGCACAATGAGAAACATTATAATTATTCGCCCTTAACTTCTGCTTAATTTCATCAACAGTCATAAAAGTTTCGAGGTACTCTGTAATGGCGAGGTTTGGACCACTCAAGACCTCTTCGTATGCAGACCAGGAGTCTGCACTTATAATACTGTAGATTTGTACCTTGGACAGACGAGACTCCAAGTGTTTGAGTATATCGAGATTGTCCGTCAGGGCATAGGGGTTAAAATCACTGCATTGACAGGCCTCGAATACTTGTTCAGACGTCATCCTGGATTCGAGGTGCTGCACCATCTCCATATGACCGTTTCTGATGGCTTGAATATACGGCGTGCAGCCATCACCTTCATAGTTAGACATTGAACGCGCTTCAATTATTTGTTCCTCAGTCATACAGCGTTCCAAATACAGCAGGAGCGCCATATCACCCTGTTCTGCAGCCTTACCATAGATTTTGTAATCATTGACACTCAGTGCCTCTCTCCAGATACCGTCATCTATCCCTGTTTGCAACTGCTCGAGGGTCGGAACATCGCCTCTTTCGGCCGCAGCTCGCACCACCTCATATTGATTTGCTCGTAATGCGGCAGGCTTGCGTCCGGAGAGCATTCGTGACTCCAGGTACTGCATGGCAGCGACATGGCCGTTTATAGCAGCTTGGCGGTATGCCTGATAGTAACCGGCGACAACTGAAGCAGTTCGTTGATTTTCCGTCATGTGCGACTCAAGATACTGCAGATTCTCAACACATCCCTGTGCGGCAGCCTCTTGATAGGCCTCAAAGTGATTTTCCCGAATCGCGGTATTGATGTCTTCTGGACTCATTCGGCGTTCCAGGTAGCGCAAGGTATCCGTGTGTCCATTGGCAGCCGCCTTTCGGTACGCCTCAAATCGGTTGGTCTGAACCATGGCCATGATGTGCTCTTCCGTCATCCATCGTTCAGCATATTCCAGGGTAGCGGTATGACCGTTTGCCGCAGCCTTTAGCAGAGCGCCAAAGTCATCCGCTGCAAGCGCTGCGTTCCTGTACTCCGGTAACATCAGGGTATCCAGATGTATTATTATCTCAGTATGCCCGTTTGATAACGCCTCTCTGAATGCCCGAGAATTCTGAACCAGTACAGCCACACGTCGGTTAATAGGATTGGAGTTATTTTCAAGATAGTGCAAAAAAGCCATTTGGCCATTTGCTGCTGCTTGGATGTACACAGCAAAATCATCGGCTTCAATCGCATTCCACCACTGCGCAGGTGTTAAGCGCTGTGCCAGAAATTGCATGAACGATAGAGTACCGTATTGTGCAGCAGTAACGCATCCACTAATCCAAAAGCGTTGCAGAGCTTTAGGAGCCATTTTGACATCAGGGTGCGTGATGTAACGCTCCAGAAGATCTATACGTCCCATAACCAACAGCGCCTTGAGCACATCATGCAAATGGTTCCTATTAACCTTCAAGAGCACAGATAACAATTCTTCAGAAGAAGCCTCCTGATGCCCCAAGAACATGCACAACAAAGCTTTATAAGGTTTGTACCAACGATTCACACGCTGCCAAAAGGTGTCGAAATCCAAATCCATGAACGCGAGTTCCTGAGCAACCGCTTGATAATCAAATTCATGTTTCCATATCGTCCAGGGAATACGGCGAGCGATGGGGTGTGCGGCGTGTTGCGATGGGGTTTTTAAAGAGTTCATACTGGCTCAATCAATCTCTTTGAGGCGAAAAATTGAACATTGTAGATTGATATAAGTCATTTAGCAATGATGAATCACGAACACCCAACAGCGTGCTGAAAAAATGCAAAAAGCTCAAAAACCCCAGCCAGCCAGGAATGCAGGCATTCCTGGCTGGCGGTTATTAAGAGAGACGAGAGCGCTTGAGCGCTTGATCCTGGTCTGAATCCTGTTCTTCG
>NZ_AUHS01000050.1 GCF_000423305.1 Legionella moravica DSM 19234
AGGGAGCAACAGCATTCCGGCCATCCGGGTACCGGATGCGATGCTTGGCGAGTGGTTAGCCAGAGCAGGGGAAGACGGTATTTTAGAAGTGACGCCCTATCAGATAAACCGCATCCTGCTTCATGCCCTTTGTTATCCTGCTAACACCTGGTCGCCTTTGTTTCAACAGTGCCTTCCCAACCTGCTCGAATTCATCCGCAACCGATGCAATCAGGAGCAGAACACCGCAGGCGATGCACTTGCACGAGATTCCTGGCCCGAAGCGCTGCTTGCTCAGATTGAACGTATTGCTGCACCTGAATCGACAGGAGAACCTTCCCTTCCGGTGCTGCTCACACCCGGCACTATCACGCCCGCATCCAGCCTTGATGTCGCACGATTGCTGGCAGCGTCTAGAGATATGCCCGACGCCATGGTGCGTCAAATCGTTGAACTTCCGGGTTTTGATCCCCACGCTACTAATAGAGACGAGTTAACTCCTTTTTATCTTGCTGCAGAGTACGGAAATACACGTTTTGCTGAAGCCTTGCTTGAGAGAGGCACAAACTATGAGGTAATGTACCGGGATTTCTTCCCCTCGCTTCATCTCGCCATCCGTAACCAACACATGCTCTTTGTCCAATGGTTTCTCCAGACACTACCCGAACATGAGAGGGTCAACGCGTTTATAGCGAAGAACCAATATGGCGATACTATACTGCATCAGGTGGCATCAATACGCCCCAAGCTCCTGAAACAGATTTTAGACTGCCTGCCCGAAGCGGAGAGGACGGGCACCGTGATGATAAAGAACAATATTGGCGATACCGTGCTGCATTTAATCGCAACAGGACGCCATGAAATCCTAAATCAACTTCTGGACTGCCTGCCCGAAGCAGCGAGGGCGGGAGCCGTGATGATAAGGAACGATATTGGCAATACCGTGCTGCAATGGGTAGCAACGAAGCACCCCGAAATCCTAAAACAAATTATGGATTGCCTGCCCGAGACGGCAAGGGCTGATGCCGTGAACATAAGGAATGGTGATGGCTTTACCGTGCTCCACCAGCTCTTAGGATGTAGTCTGGAAATCTTCAAACAACTAATGGATTCCCTCCCTGAAGCAGCAAAGACTGACGCTTTGATGGCAAAGGACAATTATGGAAATACCGTGTTGCACCATATATCAAACCAACCCGAATCTCTAAAACTGCTTCTGGATTGCCTGCCTGAGACAGCAAGGGCTAGAGCCATACTGGTAAAGAGCAGCGATGGCGATACCGTTCTGGATAAAGCGAAACGCTTAGAACACTACCAATCCTTACATTTTCTTCAAGAGGTATTGGAACAAGCGAAACAACGAACAGCCATTCAAACCTGCCCGTATTCAACCATACCCAGCAATGATGCTGGCTCTGGTCTATCAACACTCGCATCTGCATCAAATCTCGGTACTTCTACCCCACTTGCCTCTTATTCAATTTTTAGCCAGGGTTCAGTAACTCCACCAGAGCCAGTCAGCCCGGAAGAACAAAGAACATTGAAGAGATAAGTCTTGTAAACAGGATAGCAACGTGGGGCGCTTTACCCATAGCCGACAGGTTAAGGAAGTCAAATCTTCTCTCCCCCACGCTACACATGGAAGAGAGGGGAAATTGAGCCCAATAAGGTAGGTTTAACAAATGCCGATATTCACTATTCATATCTCAAAGCGTTGGTAATAATTAATGGCTTATCAACACAAACTGAGTTTAATAGCAATCGCAAGCAGTTCTCATTCAATTAATGATCGATTTTAGGCCGGACAATTAATACGTCACATTCAGCGCCATGCAATATTGCATTTGCAGTAGAGCCTAACAATAAAGACAAACCATGTTTACCATGACTGCCTGTTACGATTAAATCGATCTTGTGTTCTTTCGCTACTCTTAATATCTCATTTTTTGTAGAACCGAATTCAATAAACCGGTGTTTCGCATCTACGCCTAATTTATCCGCGAGCTCATCCAATTCTTTCTCAGCTTGTTCACGAATGGATAACTCGACTTCAGCAAATCCAGCAAATCCAGGATATGCATAAGCCGGGATGGGTTCAACAACATGAACCAGAATCAAATCAGCGCCGTTTTCATCTGCAATTTTCTTTGCTTTCTCAGCTGCCCTGACCCCTACCTCATCAAAGTCCGTAGCAAATAGTACCCTCTTATACATCATGTTCTCCTTAAAAATCCGTTATCTGAGTTAAGATTAGCAGATCCCGACTAAATTTCCCATAATTAGACTGAATTGATTGCCCAAGATTTTAAGTTTGTATTTCATTATGATTGTTAATTTCATGTTATTTATGATATAGATCCCTGACTTATTCATGTGCTAAACACAGTCGAAGCAGAATGTAATTCGGCCTTTATCAGGGTACGTTCCATGTTATTTGATTTAGTTGGTGCTTTAACATCACTGCTCTCAACTTATTTTTTTATTCGCCTGAATAATAAAGCTTGGCCGATTGGAATTTTAGCCACCATTCTGAATGGATGGCTCTACTGGCATAAAGGAATTTATGCCGACATGATGCTGGAAATGGGATATTTCCTCAGCATGTGTTATGGTTGGTCAATATGGTATAAGCAATCCTTAATTAAAGATAACTCAACGCAAAAACCATTAGGAACACTGACCATGACACAATGGTTATGGTTGATGCTAACTTTGGTAGCTGTGTTTCTCTTCATTTTTTATATTTTACACAACTTAACTCACTCTACCGTCGCAATCCTCGATGCGGCAACAACATCATTGAGTCTTGTAGCGCAATGGTTGATGTGTCACAAAATCATAGCAACCTGGGTATTATGGTTTATAACGGATGCTCTTTTTGCGGTAATGTATCTCAATAAAAATCTACCCTTTCACTGTGTATTGATGCTGATTTATACCGGTATGGCAATTGCTGGATATTTAGTATGGGCAAGAAAGTCCAAAGTATTTTCTAATAATGACAGTAATTATAAAGAACACTTTTTCTCAGTTTAAACTCATAACATCAAGATGATTCATTTAAACAGTATTAAAAAATAAAAACCTCAGAACAGTTAAGCACGCATCAATGCCCCGTCATCCCGAGTGAAGCGAGGGATCTCCTGGATTTTGCTGGAAGTC
>NZ_AUHS01000051.1 GCF_000423305.1 Legionella moravica DSM 19234
TAGAAACCGGCTGCCCGTTGTGCTCCTCAACCAGAGTAACCCGGTCAAGTTCTTTGCTCAAGGTGCGTGAACCCAGCGTTGCTGCCAGCCAGGCTTTGGTGGGTGCCTCCAGAAAAGATGATTTGACTCGTCCTTCATACCTCGTTCTGACACGACTCATCCACTCTTGTGCTTTGGCATTACCGGTCATTTCAATAGTCATCTCGCAGGCAGGTACAACAACCGATGAAGAGGCTGCGGATGAAGAAGAAGCGGCAGCCACAGATGAAGCGGGTTGAGCAGGCACTTCGCTTTCCTTCTTTCGCAACAGATACCGTGAAGCCAGCTGGATGGCAAGCATGGCCGCTGCATTCGAGGTTACTTTGTTGTGCGTGCTCTGTGCGTTCTGAGCGCTTTCTATGATTGCCTGCGTGAAGTTGTCTGGCATGGGAGATTTCCAACAATGAATAAATTGGCGCGAATTATATCATTATGATGATATTTTCGTCAAAAACAGTTTGGTTATCCAATATAAATGCCTGCTGAGGCATCAAGGGATTATAGAGAAAATGTATCGCTGCGCGACCCTATTTTTAACCCCCTCACCCTAACCCTCTCCCCCACGCTGCGCGCGGAGGCAAGGAGAGCTGGTTATTTAGTTTAACGTTTTTGAGTGAGGGGCCCGTCCTTGTTATTCAGAGCGCAAAACTCATCTCTTTAATGTGCTTTGTTCTCCCGGACTGTCGGGATCTTGAGGCCTTACCGAACCCTGGCTAAACAATGAATGAGAACCAAGGAGGGTAGAAGTACCGGTCTCGGATGAAGACGCGATGGACGATTGTGCAGCGCCTGCATCCTGGTTAGGTATGATGGGACCCACGTCAGATTGAGTGGCTTTTTGTTGTGCCGCTTGTTCCAATATCGCTTTAAGATAACGCAGAGATTCAGGATAGCCTGAGACCAGGTGCAGCACGGTTTCGCCAATACGGTTCTGTGCCACTATGGCGCTAGCTCTTGCCGGATCGGGAAGATAATCCAGCAGCTGTATCAAGACATCGGGGCGTTTTTCTGCAACCAGGTGCAGCAAGTTATAGCCACCATTGATCTGTGCCACTATAGCTCCTGCTCTTACTGTCTCGGGTAGATAATCCAGCAGCTGTATCAGAACATCGGGACTGTTTATTGCCGCCACGTGCAGCACAGTATGGCCATCTAGGTTCTTTAACGTCATAACTTCTGCCACTGTTGCCTTCGGACGGTAGTTCAGAAGCATTTTCAATAATTCAGGATCGCGTGCGGCCAAATGCAGCACGGTATTGCCATCTCGGTTCTTTAACTTCATAGCTTCTGCCACTGTTGCCTTCGGAAGGTAATCCAGAAGCAGTTGAAAGGACTCAGGATAGGCTACAGCCTGATGCAGCACGGTTTTACCATAATCGTACTGTGCCAACACGGCGTCTTCCACTTTTTTCTTCGGAAGGTAGTTCAGGAGCAGTTTCAAGGATTCAAGATGGGCTACGGCCCGGCACAGCACGGTATTACCATTAGTGTTCTGTGCCCTCATGGCGTCTTCCACTACTGTCTCCGGAAGAGAGTTCAGGAGCCATTCCAAGGATTCAGGATAGGCTACGGCCAGATCCAGCACGTTTTTCTCATATATATTTTTTAACTTTACAGTGTCTGCCACGGCCGTCCCCGGAAGGAAATTCAGAAGCTGTTTCAAGGATTCAGGATAGCCTACGGCCAGGTGTACCACGGTATTGCCGTTTTTATTCTGATTCATCACGGCCTTTGCTCTATCTGACTTGGGCAGAAAATCCAACAGTTGTTTCAGGATTTCGGTACTTTTGCTAGCGGCAAAGTGCAGCAAAGTACTACCACATAATGAGTAGCATTCTCTCACGGCCCCGGCTCTGTCTGCCTCGGGCAGGCAGTCCAAAATCTCTTTCAAGAGTTCGAGGTGCGTGCCTGCGATTAGGTGCAGTATGGTAATGTCACGAATACCCTTTAACTTGACAGCGTTAGTTCTTGCTGCCTCTGGCAGGTAGTTCAGAAGATCTTTAAGAAACTTAGGGTTATTTCTTGCGACTTCGTGCAGCATGGTATCACCCTGAAATTTCGTTCTCATTACGATGTCTTCCCTCGCAGCCTCGGGCAAGCAATCCAGAATGATTTTCAGAGATGCAGAGTTGTGTGCGGCATGGTTCAGAAGGGTTGTACCGTTATAGTCTATTGCTGCCACCAAAAGTTCCCGCTCATGCTCTGGGAGTGCCTGAAGAAACCATTGTAAAAAAGGAAGGTGCTGATTTTTGATGGCCACTTGAAGCGGGGTGACGTTATCCCATAGGTACCTCACCTTATAGTTTGCACCTCTGCCCATCAGAGCGGCAGCAAAGCCTGTGTTTCCGTACTCTGCGGCAAGATAAAATGGGGTTAACCTGTTTCTATTGGTGGCATTGGGATCAAACCCCGGAAGTTCAACGATTTTTCGCACTATGGCTTCGGGCATATCCTTAGACACTGCCAGCAATCGTGCGATATCAAGACTGGATTCAGGCGTGATAGTGCCGGGCGTGAGCAGCACCGGATCAAGAATTTCTCCTATCGAGTAAGCTACAGCAACACATTCAATCTGGGCAAGCAGCGCTTCGGGCCAGGAATCTCGTGAAAGCGCATCGCCCGCGGTGTTCTGCTTCTGATTGCATCGGTTGCGGATGAATGCGAGCAGGATGGGAAGACACTGCTGAAACAGAGTCGACCAGGTGTCAGCAGGATAGCACAGAGCATGAAGCAGAACGCGGTTTATCTGATAGGGCGTTACTTCCAAAATACCGTCTTCCCCTGCTTTGGCTATCCACTCGTCAAGCATCGCATCCGGCACCCTGATGGCCGGAATGCTGTTGCTTCCTTCGGTGTTTTCCCGAAAGTACAAGTCACAAAGCCTGGCAAAGAGGCTGGCGCAATCGGTGATTCTGTCATTATCGCTTGCGGCAAACCAGTTTGCTGCATAATTGCTGATGAAGTCATGATAGGCACCGTTTCGCCACATAGCGAAACCACGCTCAAAAGC
>NZ_AUHS01000052.1 GCF_000423305.1 Legionella moravica DSM 19234
TGCAATCAGGAGCAGAACACCGCAGGCGATGCGCTTTCACGAGATTCCTGGCCCGAAGCGTTGCTTGCCCAGGTTGAACGTATTGCTGCACCTGAATCGACAGGAGAACCTTCCCTTCCGGTGCTGCTCACACCCGGCACTATCACGCCCGCATCCAGCCTCGATATTGCGATACTGCTAGCAGCGTCTACCGATGTGTCCGAAACTGTTCTACGGAATATAGTCAAACATCAAGGTTTTGAGCCTAATGCTACCAGCAACGAAGGATTAGCTCCGTTTCATCTTGCCGCAACGCGAGGAAATACACGTTTTGCTGCAGCACTGCTTGAAAGAGGCGCAAACTATAAAGTGAACTACAAAAATTTCTACACCCCACTTAATCTCGCCCTCAATAACAAACACATGCTCTTTGTCCAATGGTTTCTCCAAACACTATCCGAACATGAACGAATCAACGTACTTATTACAACGAACCAATATGGCACGAACCTCATGCACCAGGTGGCATCAATACGCCCCAAACTCCTGAAACAGATTTTAGACTGCTTGCCTGAAGGAGCTAGAACAGGAACCGTGATGGAAAAAACACCATTTAATAATACCGTACTGCATTTAACTGCAAAAAAATGTCCAAAAACTCTGAAAACGCTTCTGGACCGCCTGCCCGAGGCAGAAAGAGCTAACGCATTGATGATAAAAAACGGTGATGGCCATGCAGTGCTGCACCAGGTTATGGAATATGACCCAGAACTACTGAAACAACTGTTCGATTGCCTTCCCGAAGCTTCACGAATTGGTGCTGCTATGGTACAGAACAATGATGGAAATACCGTTCTGCATCGAGCCGTACAATGTAGCCCCAAAACCCTGAAGAAGCTTTTGGACCGACTGCCCGAGGCAGAAAGAGCTGACGCAGTAATGATTAAAAACGGTGATGGCCATACTGTGCTGCACCAGGTCTTAAAATTTTGTCCAGAGCTCTTGGAGCAACTACTCGATTGCATTCCTGAGGTAGCGCGAGCTGGTATCGTAATGATACAAAACAATGATGGAAATACCGCGCTGCACCTGGTCGCAAACAACTTCGCATCCCTGAAACTACTTCACGACTGGTTGCCCAAGGCAGCAAGAGCTGACGTTTTGATGATAAGAAATAGATATGGCTGTTCGGTACTTGACTATATCTCAGGCCATTTCGAATCACTGAATCTGCTTCTGGATTGCCTGCCCGAAACAACAAGAGCTAACGTCATAATGAAATGTAACGTAGATGGCGATACCATCCTGCATCGAGCAGTAAAAATTAGTCCTAATATCGTGAAGCAGCTTCTGGACTACCTCTCTAGACCAGCAAAGGCTAACGCTGTGATGGCGTGCAACCGGTATGGCTCGACCGTACTGCATCATGCAGCACATTATCCCGACTCACTAAAACTGCTTCTGGATTGCCTACCTAAGGTAGCAAGGACTAACGCTGTGATAAAAAGAACCCATAATACCGAACCCGTGTTGCAATCGGCTGCAGGCTATCCCGAGTCTCTAAAACTGCTTCTGAACTGTCTACCCGAGGTAGTAAAGACTGATGCTGTGATGGCAAGGAACCGTAATGATGAAAACATGCTGTACCTGTCTGCAAAGTATCCCGAATCCTTAAAACTGCTAATAGACTGCCTGTCCGAGACAGCAAGGGCTGAGGCCGTATTGATACGTAACAAGAATGGCAATACCGTGTTGCACGAGGCCGCAAATAACCCCGGCTCTCTGAATCTGCTTTTGACTTGCTTGCCCGAGACAAAGAGAGCGGGTGTCATAATGACAAAGAACGATGATGGCAATACCGCATTACACTGGGCCACAAAATCTCCAGAAGCACTCAAACTGCTTCTGGACTGCCTGCCTGAAACAGCAAAAGCTGACGCCGTCATGGCAAGAAACAATTACCATGAAACCCTGTTGCACTGGGCCGTAGACCATCCAAAATCACTAAAACATCTTCTGAACTGCCTGCCGATGACAGCACGAGCTGACGCTCTAATGACAAAAGACTGCGATGGAAAAACCGTTTTGGATCTGGTTAAACACCCTAGGTGTTCTAAAACCTTGAATCTTCTTGAGGCGATAGTGAAACAGGCAAAACAACAAACAGCCACTCAATTTAGCGCTGATTCGCCCATACCCAACTACGATGCAGGCACTACACGAACACTCCCCTCCTCATCTTCAGATATCGATACTTTTTCGCCACTTGGCTCTCATTCATTGTTTAACCAGGGTTCAATGAGGCTACAAGATCCAGGCAATCCGGAAGAAGAATGCATATTAAGGAGATGAGCCTTGCATTGAAGTTAACAAAGTCGGATACCTCGCTGAAAACCATTATACTAAAGAACCACCTCGCCTCTCCCCCGCGCGTAGCGTGGGGGAGAGGGATCAAGGGTGAGGGGGTTAAAAAAGATCGCGCAGCGATACATAATTTGCTTTCAATAAATTAAATCACTAAAGTGATACACTTTTTCCCCCCTCTCCGCGCACTATACCCTAATACTTTTACATAGCACCCCAAAAGCACCCTGCCAGTTCATATTGCTCAGTTTATAAACCCTGTGATACAGTAAAAAGCTTTGCAATGAATCAAGGAAGTCCATCATGCCAATTAGCCTCAGACAAGCGATGATTAAAAGCGCCCAGAACGCACAGAGCACACACAACAAAGTAACCTCGAACGCAGCGGCCATGCTGGCCATCCGGTTGGCTTCACGATATCTTTTGCGAAAGACAGACAGCGAAGCGCCTGCTCAACCCGCTTCATCTGCGACTGCCGCGTCTTCTTCATCCGCAGCCTCTTCATCGGTTGTTGTACCCGCCTCCGAGATGACTATTGAAATGGCCGGTAATTCCAAAGCACAAGAGCGGATGAGTCGTGTCAGAA
>NZ_AUHS01000053.1 GCF_000423305.1 Legionella moravica DSM 19234
AGGCGGTACCGGCCATCGTTTTTCATCCAGGTCTATCAGCGCCGAGAGAACCACTGCATAGACCTCAGGCAGCGGCAGATACCATTCAGTAGAAACCTGCTGCCCATTGTGTTCCTCAACCAGAGTAACCCGGTCAAGTTCTCTGCTCAAGGTGCGTGAACTCAACGTTGCTGCCAGCCAGGCTTTGGTGGGTGCCTCCAGAAAAGATGATTTGACTCGTCCTTCATACCTCGTTCTGACACGACTCATCCGCTCTAGTGCTTTGGTATTACCGGTCATTTCAATAGTCATCTCGGAGGTTGGTACAACAACCGATGAAGAGGCTGCGGATGAAGAAGATGCGGCAGCAGTAGATGAAGCGGGTTGAGCAGGCGCTTCGCTGTCTGTCTTTCGCAACAGATATCGTGAAGCCAGCCGGATGGCGAGCATGGCCGCTGCATTTGAGGTCACTTTGTTGTGCGTGCTCTGTGCGCCTTGAGCGCTTTCAATCATCGCTTGTCTGAGACTGGTTGGCATGATGCGCTTCCTTGATTCATTGCAAAGCTTTTTACTGTATCACAGGGTTTATAAACTGAGCAATATGAACTGGCAAGGTGCTTTTGGGGTGGTATGTAAGAGGGGGGGGAGGGTGTGAAGAGGGGAAAAGTGTATCACTTTAGTGATTTAACTTATTGAAAGAAAATAATGTATCGCTGCGTGATCTTTTTTAACCCCCTCACCCTTGATCCCTCTCCCCCACGCTACGCGCGGGGTAGAAGAGAGGTGGCTTTAAATATAATGGCTTTCAGCGAGGTATCCGACTTTGTTATTCTGAGTGCAAAACTCATCTTTTAAATGAGCTTTGTCCGCTTGGACTCTCCGGATCCTGGGGGCTTGCCGAAACCTGGCTAAACAATGAAAGAGAGCCACGTGGCGCAGAAATATTGGTCTCAGGTGAAGATGCATAGGAAGATAGTGCAGATCCTGCATTGTAGTTGGGTGTTGTGGAGTCCTCTGTAGTTTGGGTGGCTATCCGTTGCTTCGCTTGCTCCAGTAATATTTTAAGAAGATTCAAGGTTTTAGAATACCTTGCGTGTTTAACCAGATCCAAAACAGTAGTGCCATCGCAGTTCTTTACCATTATGGCATCTGCTCTTGCTGTCTCAGGCAGATAATCCAGAAGCCTTTTCAGAGATTCAATTTGCCTTACTGCGGCTACGTGCAGCAGGGTATTGCCATAAAGGCTTCTTACCATCACGGCTTCAGCTCTTGTTGCTTTGGGAAGGCAATCGAGAAGCATTTTCAGGATTTTAGGGCGTTTTGCTGCGGTTAGATGCAGTACAGTATTTCCATACTTGTTACATATCATCAATACCCCTGCTCTTGTTTCCTCAAGCAGTCTATTCACAAGCGGTATCAGAGTCACAGGATGGGTTGTTTCTACCTCGTGTAGCACTGTATTGCCATCTTCGTTAGTTACCATCAAAGTGCTTGCTCTTGCGGCTTTGGGGAGGTAATCCAAAAGCCGCTTCAGGTATTTGGGGGCAATTTTTGCGATCTGATGCAATACGGTATTGCCATCAGCATCGGTTGCCATCAGAACTTCCGCCCTTGCCGTTTCAGGTATATAGTTCAGAAGCAGTCTTATGGTTTTTGGGCTATCTTCGAGGCTATGAAGTACTGTATCCCCTTTGTTGTTTTTCGTCATCAAGACTTCAGCCCTATCCATCTCGGGCAGTGTTTTCATAAGTAGTTTCAAGATTTTCGAGTCTTTTCTGGCCAGGTGCATCACGGTATAGCCAATATAATTCTTTGTTATCAAAGCATTTGCCCTTTCTGCTGTCGGCAG
Source organism: Legionella moravica DSM 19234 (assembly GCF_000423305.1). Lineage (GTDB taxonomy): Bacteria > Pseudomonadota > Gammaproteobacteria > Legionellales > Legionellaceae > Legionella > Legionella moravica. The sequence goes on from NZ_AUHS01000053.1 coordinate 1,829, forward strand.
GTAGTTCAGAAGCAGTTTCAAAGTATTTGGATAATCTACGGCCAGGTGCAGCATACTAATGCCGCAGTAGTTTTTATCTGTCACCACATCAACCCTTTGATGCTCAGGTAATGTCCGCAGAAACCATTGTATAAAAGAAAGATGTTGGTTCTCGATGGCCTCTTGAAGGGGAGGGAACCTGCCTTTGTACTTCACCTTGTAGTTTGCTCCTTTGTCAATCAGGGCAGCAGCTAATTCTGTATGTCCGAAGGCTGCAGCAAGATAAAACGGAGTTAAATTTTTGTTGTCGGTAGCATTGGGATCAAAACCTGGAAGAGCAACGATTTGACGTACTATGGCTTCGGACATATCCTTAGATACCGCCAGCAGTAGTGCGACATCAAGGCTGGATGCGGGAGTGATATTTCCAGGCGTGAGCAGCACCGGAACGGGAGCCCCCCCTGTCGAGTCAGCTACAGCAACACCTTCAATCTGGGCAAGCAGCTCTTCGGGCCAGGAATCTCGTGAAAGCGCATCGCCTGCGGTGTTCTGCTCCTGATTGCATCGGTTACGGATGAATTCAAGCAGTTTGGGAAGACACTGTTGAAACAGGAGAGACCAGGTGTCAGCAGGATAGCACAGAGCATGAAGCAGGATGCGGTTTATCTGATAGGGCGTTACTTCTAAAATACCTTCTTCCCCAGCTCTGGCTATCCACTCGCCAAGCATCGCATCCGGTACCCGGATGGCCGGAATGCTGTTGCTCCCTCCAGTGTTTTCCCGAAAGTACAGATCACAAAGTTTGGTAA
>NZ_AUHS01000054.1 GCF_000423305.1 Legionella moravica DSM 19234
CCGGCAGGGGCAGATACCATTGCTCGGAAATTTCAGTTCCGTCTTTAGTGTGCGTCAGCGTGACCCGGTCAAGTTCTGGATGGAGGCTTTGATCGACGAGGGTTTTAGTCAGCCAGGATTTGGTGTTTTCTTTGAGTTGCGATGTTTTTTTGCGGCGTTCGTATCGCTCCCTGACACTCCTCATACGATCTTGTGCCGCCCCATTTCCTTTTGCACTAAGGGACATGATTGGTGTTGCTGAGGAGGAAGAAGAAGTCGATGAGGACGATGAGGATGATGAAGACGATGAGGCCGTCGAAGAACTTGCGCCATTGTGACGAACAAGGTATTTGTGCGCCAGGCGAATAGCGAGCGATGCCGCTGCATTCGATACAAACACGTCGTGCGTGCTTTGCTCATTTCTTGTAGCAAGGGCAATCTGCTGTTCTCTAGGGTCAGCCATAGAATAGTTCCTTAAAATAAATTCATTGGGTCAATATTAATACAAATTGTACTAATTGTAAATATGTTGGCCCATGCAAGATCTTCCGATTTAAAATCGATACTAACCGCTAAACTCATGTTTTTTTTGATAATTTGTTCTCTGGATTTACTATTTTTGAGTTTATGGCCTCTGATGAATAATTGTGACTAAAAACGGAAGGGGAGCAGAATACTGAATTAGATGAGTGGGCGCCTGCTCAATCGACGCCCCTCTAATAAAAACCATTAGTTATAGGATATCGCCAGTCTTTTCCGAATGCCACTGGGCTTATTTTGATTCCTGGAGCAGCCTGGCGGCGTTTGTACTCATTGTGTTTGATTAATTTAATGACTTTATTGACTTCATGCGGTTTAAATCCCTGATTGATAATTTCTCTGGCACTTAATCGTTGTTCCATATAAGCCACTATAATGGCATCGAGAACGGAATATTCCGGCAAGCTGTCCTGGTCCTTTTGATTTTCCCTGAGTTCAGCAGATGGGGCTCGCGTGATGACTCGTTCAGGAATGACTGGTGAGATAGTGTTTCTGTAATGCGCCAGATCATAGACCTGAGTCTTAAGGACATCTTTTAGTACAGAGAAACCACCGGCCATATCGCCATACAATGTGGCGTAACCTACGGCAGATTCACTTTTATTGCTGGTGGTCAGTACCATTTTCCCAGTTTTGTTGGACATGGCCATTAACAACATTCCACGAATTCTGGCTTGTATGTTTTCTTCAGTAGTATCTGGTGCCAATCCTGTAAAAACGGGTTCAAGCAGAGACAGTATGGAGTTAAATATAGGCTCAATGGACAGCGTACTATGAGAAACCTTGAGGATATCCAGTTGCTGTAAGGCATCTTCTTTACTCATTGATGCGGTGTATCGTGAGGGCATCATTACCGCATGGACCTGCTCTGCTCCCAGGGCATCGACCGCTATGCTTAAGGTTAAGGCTGAATCTATGCCTCCAGATAGACCAAGAAGGACGCCTGGAAATTTGTTTTTTCTAACGTAATCTCGTGTGCCGCAGACTAATCCTTTATAAATTAATGCTTCATTTGAGAGAAGAGGGGTCAAAGTTCCCTCAACGGTGTCTTTTGAAAGTTCTACAGTAGATAAATGCTCTTCAAAAGCGGGGGCTCGGGCGCACACGGTGCCTGTTTTATCCATGGCAAATGATTGACCATCAAACAATAATTCATCCTGACCGCCAATCTGGTTCACATAGATCATCGCGACTCCTCTTTTAGCAAAAGATCGCAACAGTTCCACTCGGGCAGAATATTTATGGTAATCGAAGGGAGATGCATTCACGCTTATAATAGCGTCCACTCCTGCTTCAATTAAATCATCTACTGGACCTGGTTGCCACAAGTCCTCGCAAATGCAAATTCCCAATTTGTAATTATTAATCATTAAGGTGCATGGATCGCTTGGACCTGGGGTAAAATAACGCGCCTCATCAAATACATGGTAATTAGGTAATTTCTGTTTGTGATATGTTCTGATTTTTTGTCCCATGTGGAATATGCTTATACTGTTATAACAGCGCTCGTTATCCATCGCAGGATGACCAATCAGTATATAACAGGCTTTAGTAGCTAACTGAATTCGTTGCAGACTTTCATTGACTGCCTGATAAAAATCATTACGAAACAACAGATCTTCAGGAGGATAGCCCGTGAGTGAGAGTTCCGGAAAAATGATGACGTCATGCTCCGATTGTTGGGATTCAATGAGTTTAATAATTTGGATTTCATTGGACTGAATCGCACCAACTGTTGGATTGATTTGCGCCATCAAAAGCTTGAGATTCTCTTGCATGTCAGTAGGTCAAGTAAGTGGTTTACTTACCATTGTATCGTATCTGGAAACAAAGTTATATTGAGCTTCGTCCTCTTTCCACGGCTGTCCCATTCAAAATGTGACGTCTTTACGAGCGTAGCGAGGAATCTCCTGCAAATTGGCACAATCTGAATTAATGCATTAATTATCATTACCTTTTAAACTCT
>NZ_AUHS01000055.1 GCF_000423305.1 Legionella moravica DSM 19234
GTAAGCGGTTAATTAACCCCATCTTTTAAATCAAAAGCTAATTTCAGATACTTGCTGCCATTGAATAACGCAGGAGTATTTAAATGAAAGTATCATCAAACGCCTATAAACAAGGCTTCTGGAAAGAACATTCAGAATCGTGGAAAGCAAGCGGGTTAACGCAGCAGGCTTATTGTGAACAAGAAGGAGTCAGCTACCGCAGCTTTGTTTATCAGCACAATCGGTTAGCGAGTCAATCAAAAAAAGCGTCGTTAAAGTTTATTGAAGCGAAACCAGGGTCAGTAGCTATTAATAATCAAGCAGCAGGATTGCAATTGATGCTTCCCAATGGCATTCGTATAGGCATCGGCGCTGAAATCAATCCTGAACTGCTCCAAACAGTCTTAAGTGTGGCAGGAGCAGTCCAATGCTGAAGTTGAATGAAGACACGCGTATTTTTGTGGCGGATAAACCGGTTGATTGCAGGAAAGCTATCAATGGATTAGTATCTTTGGTTATTGAGCAGTTTGAACAGCCTGTTAACGATGGTTCTGTCTATGTGTTTTATAATGGTTCTTGCGACCGTGTAAAGTGCTTGTTTTGGGATAAAAACGGCTTTGTTCTTTATCATAAGCGTCTGGAGCGAGGTCGATTCAAGATGAAGAAGACTGCAGATGGCGCTTATGTGATTAGCCAAAATCAATTGGATTGGCTGTTGGCAGGCCTTGATTTTCAGCTGATGAATGAATTCAAGACACTTGATTTCACCCAGTATTTTTAATCCAAAATGACTATTTTAGTATAAATGTGCCTATTTGTTTGGTATAATTCACCCTATAAAAACAAGAACATAACCGATTAAGATGATTTCAATTTCTGCTCAAACATTAGAACAATTACAGCAAGAAAATGCTCGACTATTGGCATTGATTGGGCGGCGTGATAATACAATTCAAAATTTGCAACACCAACTTCACTTATTCCGCACGGCACGTTTCGGCCGAAAAAGTGAAAAAGGCGTAGTGCCCGAGCAAATGGCACTTCAATTTGATGAAGTCTATGTTGCTTCTGAGGTTAATGCATCAGAAGAGGGCTCAGAAACTCAAACCGAAACGATTACCTACACTCGCTCTAAAAAAAGCACTGGTCGCAAACCGCTTCCTAAATCGTTACCTTATGTCGAACAGATTCATGACTTAAGTGATGACGAAAAACAATGTGCTTGTGGTTGTGCTTTAACCCATATTAACGATGAAGTGACCGAGCAATTGGATGTTGTTCCCCAGATGACCTTTCGCGTGGTTCACATCCGCAAAAAATACGCCTGCAAAGGATGCAGCGATACCATTCGTTTAGCCAAATTACCAAAACAACCCATTGATAAAGCCATTGCCACGCCCGGATTATTAGCGGCGGTGATTAACAGCAAGTTTAATCACCATATGCCTTTGTATCGCCAGGAGGCGATGTTTACGTCAGCCGGCATCTCAGTGACTCGCGCAACCCTCAGTAACTGGCTCATTAAATCAGCAGATTTAATGACTCCATTGGTGAAATTGATGGAGGCAGATATTAATGATTACGATATTGCCTATGCTGATGAAACCTCTTTACAAGTCTTAAAAGAAAAGGATCGGGCGCCCACACAAAAATCATTCATGTGGCTCTTTCTTGGTGGCCCACCGGATAAGCGCGCCGTGGTGTATCAATACCATCCTACACGTGGGCATCAGATACCACATGACTTCTTTGCTGATTTTAAAGGGTATGTCCATGCCGATTGCTATCAAGCCTACGTGACTTTAGGACAACAAGAGCACATCCATCATGTAGCCTGCTGGGCTCATGCTCGACGCTATTTTGTCGATGTGGCTAAAGCCCATAAAAAACAGGGTGTAGCTCATCAAATAGTTGCTTTAATCGGCAAACTCTATCAGATAGAACGCGAGCTCAAAGATAAAGCCGCAACACCCGCGCTAGTCTTTATGGCGCGTGTTAAAAAATCCAGGCCCATAGTGCTTCAGATTAAAGCACTACTTGATGACGCGCAACTTAAAGTACCCCCTAAAAGTCCTTTGGGGGCTGCGCTCTTTTATTCCCTGACACACTGGGAAGCGCTCAATATCTTCTTATTCGATGGCCGTTTGGAGCTCGATAATAACCTCGGTGAACGTACCATTAAACCTTTCGTTATCGGTCGAAAAAACTGGCTCTTTCATGGCAATGACCTCGGCGCCAAAGCCGGTAGTATCCTCTTCTCGCTTATTGAAACCTGTAAGCAGAATAAAATCGAAACTTTTTCCTGGTTTAAATACGTCCTTACTCATATTCGCCAGGCCAGCACTCTAGAACAACTGGAGAACCTTCTTCCTTATAACATTGACCACTCATTACTAACTGATATGCGTAGCTTACCCAATCTCATTATGCCTGAGAAGAGTGAGGTTAATTAACCGTTTAC
>NZ_AUHS01000056.1 GCF_000423305.1 Legionella moravica DSM 19234
TTACCAAACTTTGTGATCTGTACTTTCGGGAAAACACTGGAGGGAGCAACAGCATTCCGGCCATCCGGGTACCGGATGCGATGCTTGGCGAGTGGATAGCCAGAGCTGGGGAAGAAGGTATTTTAGAAGTAACGCCCTATCAGATAAACCGCATCCTGCTTCATGCTCTGTGCTATCCTGCTGACACCTGGTCTCTCCTGTTTCAACAGTGTCTTCCCAAACTGCTTGAATTCATCCGTAACCGATGCAATCAGGAGCAGAACACCGCAGGCGATGCGCTTTCACGAGATTCCTGGCCCGAAGAGCTGCTTGCCCAGATTGAAGGTGTTGCTGTAGCTGACTCGACAGGGGGGGCTCCCGTTCCGGTGCTGCTCACGCCTGGAAATATCACTCCCGCATCCAGCCTTGATGTCGCACTACTGCTGGCGGTATCTAAGGATATGTCCGAAGCCATAGTACGTCAAATCGTTGCTCTTCCAGGTTTTGATCCCAATGCTACCGACAACAAAAATTTAACTCCGTTTTATCTTGCTGCAGCCTTCGGACATACAGAATTAGCTGCTGCCCTGATTGACAAAGGAGCAAACTACAAGGTGAAGTACAAAGGCAGGTTCCCTCCCCTTCAAGAGGCCATCGAGAACCAACATCTTTCTTTTATACAATGGTTTCTGCGGACATTACCTGAGCATCAAAGGGTTGATGTGGTGACAGATAAAAACTACTGCGGCATTAGTATGCTGCACCTGGCCGTAGATTATCCAAATACTTTGAAACTGCTTCTGAACTACCTGCCGACAGCAGAAAGGGCAAATGCTTTGATAACAAAGAATTATATTGGCTATACCGTGATGCACCTGGCCAGAAAAGACTCGAAAATCTTGAAACTACTTATGAAAACACTGCCCGAGATGGATAGGGCTGAAGTCTTGATGACGAAAAACAACAAAGGGGATACAGTACTTCATAGCCTCGAAGATAGCCCAAAAACCATAAGACTGCTTCTGAACTATATACCTGAAACGGCAAGGGCGGAAGTTCTGATGGCAACCGATGCTGATGGCAATACCGTATTGCATCAGATCGCAAAAATTGCCCCCAAATACCTGAAGCGGCTTTTGGATTACCTCCCCAAAGCCGCAAGAGCAAGCACTTTGATGGTAACTAACGAAGATGGCAATACAGTGCTACACGAGGTAGAAACAACCCATCCTGTGACTCTGATACCGCTTGTGAATAGACTGCTTGAGGAAACAAGAGCAGGGGTATTGATGATATGTAACAAGTATGGAAATACTGTACTGCATCTAACCGCAGCAAAACGCCCTAAAATCCTGAAAATGCTTCTCGATTGCCTTCCCAAAGCAACAAGAGCTGAAGCCGTGATGGTAAGAAGCCTTTATGGCAATACCCTGCTGCACGTAGCCGCAGTAAGGCAAATTGAATCTCTGAAAAGGCTTCTGGATTATCTGCCTGAGACAGCAAGAGCAGATGCCATAATGGTAAAGAACTGCGATGGCACTACTGTTTTGGATCTGGTTAAACACGCAAGGTATTCTAAAACCTTGAATCTTCTTAAAATATTACTGGAGCAAGCGAAGCAACGGATAGCCACCCAAACTACAGAGGACTCCACAACACCCAACTACAATGCAGGATCTGCACTATCTTCCTATGCATCTTCACCTGAGACCAATATTTCTGCGCCACGTGGCTCTCTTTCATTGTTTAGCCAGGTTTCGGCAAGCCCCCAGGATCCGGAGAGTCCAAGCGGACAAAGCTCATTTAAAAGATGAGTTTTGCACTCAGAATAACAAAGTCGGATACCTCGCTGAAAGCCATTATATTTAAAGCCACCTCTCTTCTACCCCGCGCGTAGCGTGGGGGAGAGGGATCAAGGGTGAGGGGGTTAAAAAAGATCACGCAGCGATACATTATTTTCTTTCAATAAGTTAAATCACTAAAGTGATACACTTTTCCCCTCTTCACACCCTCCCCCCCCTCTTACATACCACCCCAAAAGCACCTTGCCAGTTCATATTGCTCAGTTTATAAACCCTGTGATACAGTAAAAAGCTTTGCAATGAATCAAGGAAGCGCATCATGCCAACCAGTCTCAGACAAGCGATGATTGAAAGCGCTCAAGGCGCACAGAGCACGCACAACAAAGTGACCTCAAATGCAGCGGCCATGCTCGCCATCCGGCTGGCTTCACGATATCTGTTGCGAAAGACAGACAGCGAAGCGCCTGCTCAACCCGCTTCATCTACTGCTGCCGCATCTTCTTCATCCGCAGCCTCTTCATCGGTTGTTGTACCAACCTCCGAGATGACTATTGAAATGACCGGTAATACCAAAGCACTAGAGCGGATGAGTCGTGTCAGAACGAGGTATGAAGGACGAGTCAAATCATCTTTTCTGGAGGCACCCACCAAAGC
>NZ_AUHS01000057.1 GCF_000423305.1 Legionella moravica DSM 19234
AACCATGCCGCCAATATTAACACCAGGGAATATTGCTCCATCCACCAGCTTTGATGTTGCACAATTACTGGCAAGTTCCAAAGACACGCCGGAAGACGTCATTCAAGCTCTTATTGAACATCCAAATTTCAATCCAGATGTTGCTAATGAAGAAGGGGTGACGCCTTTCTATCTTGCTGCGGAGGAAGGTCACATCCCCCTCGCTGCTGCCCTGATTGCAAGGGGTGCCAACTACCTGGTAATGAAAGACAGTTTTGGCCGTCCACTCAGTACAGCGCTGAATATGGGCCATCTGTCTTTTGTACAATGGTTCCTTAGCGCTCTGGACGAAGACAAAAGAATGGAGGCCATACTTGCGGAAGGTATGGCTCATCTAACCTTGCTGCACGAAGCAACAACAACTCCGGAATCCTTGAGACTCATCCTGACCTATGTACCGGAAGCTCAAAAGGCAGCAACCTTGATTAATCAAGAGAGAAATCGAAGCACGGTGATTCACTATGCAGCAGACAACCCGGAATCGCTGAACATTGTTCTGGACTGTTTACCTGAACACGTAAAGGTTGATGCCATCATGGCGAAAGACCATTATGGCAAAAACGTGCTGCACTGTGCGATAAGGAACCTGGATTCCCTAACGCTCCTTAGGAACTACCTCCCTGAAAAAAAATTCACGGAAGCCTTAATGGCAAAAGACGATCAAGGCATGACCGTACTGCATGACGCAGTATCGAGGCCGGAATGCCTAAGATTTCTTTTGAGTTGCTTACCGGAGGAAGAAAGGGCAAATGCTGTGATGGAAATAAATAAATATGATATCACCGTGCTGGGCAAAGCAGCAAATAACCCTGAATCCCTGCTTGCCCTTCTGGACTGCATCCCCAAAACCAAAAGAGCAGAACTTTTGATGACGAAGGACTCGAAAGGAAAACCCCCTATTGAACTGGTACTGCATCATACAGAACTTTTAAGTCCACTTCTGGCCTGCCTGCCAGAGGAAGCCAGATTACCGTTAATATTAGGGGAGAATTTTGGTGGAGACACTCTATTGCAACGGGCAGTACGCTATCCGGACTCCCTGAGCCAACTTCTGGCCAACCTTCCCGAGGATACAAGGGCAGCGGCCATTTTAGAAAAAAATAGGTATGGCGAGAGCCTGCTGGACTACGCGCTTGGTCATTCGGGAGCGCTGAAAATCCTTTGGCCTTATCTGCCAATGGAAGAAAGGGTAAATACCTTGATAGAAAAGAGAAGAGATGACAACACGCTACTGCATAACGTAGCAATGATGCCAAAATTTCTGGAACTCTTTCTGGCTGAATTACCCGAGCAAACAAGAACATCACTGGTGATGGCAAAGAACATTCATGACGAAAACGTGCTGCACAAGGCGGCAAAGAATCCAGAATCGCTAAGACTCCTTCTGGCCTGTATTCCGGAAAACGAACAGGCTGAAGCCTTGATGGCGAAAAACAAATATGACACGACCACGGTACACTATGCGGCAGAAAAACACGAATCCCTCAAGCGAGTTATGGCCTGCCTGCCAGCGGACAAAATAGCGGAACTCTTGATGGATAAGGACAAATGGAACAAAAGAGTGTTGGACTATGCAGCAAGAAACCAGGAATCCCTACGAGTCCTTCAGCCGTATGCTGAAAAAACAAAAAGCACTGCAGCCTCTTCCCATTCGTTTTTTAATCATGAGCATTCATCGTCCCCCTCAAACTCCGAAAATGTAGTGCTTAATAGCGATACGCCTCAAAAGCCACGGTCTTAACTTTAAGAAATGGTTGGTGTTGCTTGTGCAAGAGACTGTTGCTTCCCTCTGGAGTGAAGATCAGGAAGGAAGTTAATATATTTGATGGCACTCGTCATTTTAATTGAGATACGAGTTCCATGGAAAGAGGACCACGGCTGTCCCATTAAAAATGTGACGTCTTTCCGAGCGTAGCGAGGAATCTCCTGCAAGGTTGCACGATCCCATTAAAATGCGACCATTAAAATCATATCAAGAATTGAGTCTCCC
>NZ_AUHS01000058.1 GCF_000423305.1 Legionella moravica DSM 19234
TTACCTTTCTGCAAAAGGCTTTGCGCCTGCTCGTAATCAAAAGAGTGTTGCCAGGTAGAAATAATAATGGTTGCTATAGCATTTCCAATCATATTGATGATTGAACGTCCTTCATTCATAAATTTATCGATTCCCAACACTAAAACCACTCCAGCCGCAGGAATATGACCTATAGTCGCCAGAGAACTGGCCAGTACTATAAATCCGCTGCCAGACACTCCTGCTGCACCTTTTGAACTGATGACCATCACCCCCAAAAGCGCCAGCTCCTGCCATACAGTCAGTTCAGTATTGGTTGCCTGAGCGATAAACATGGCTGCCAATGTCAGGTAAATGGCAGTTCCGGCAAGATTAAACGAATAACCTAGCGGCAATACCAAACCAACCACTGATTTGTCACAGCCCAGATTTTCGAGTTTTTGCATCAGGCTGGGCAAAACTGTTTCAGAAGAAGCGGTCGCCCAAACAATGACTAACTCATCCTTTAAATAGCGAACAAGATGCCCAATATTAATTTTGCAATACCAGTGCAAAATAGTACCCAGCACAACAAGAATAAACACTATCGAAGTCAGATAGTAACAGGCTAACAAGCCTATCAGATTAATTAATGGTGCGATGCCAAATTTTCCGACACTAAAGGCCATAGCGGCAAAAGTAGCTACCGGCGCCATGTACATCACTAAATGGATCATTTTAAAAAACACTCGGGCGATTACATCCATACTTTCTACTATGTATTTTCCAGTAGAACCCGTCAAAATTAATCCTATCGAGAACAATATTGAAATAAAAATCACCTGCAGCATTTCACCATCAACAAAGGCACTGGTGAATGTTCTGGGAATGATATTCATCAGCAACTCGGTCATATTGGTTGCTTTATGTGCTGAACCCAGATAGGAACTAGCTTCATCAATATTCAGTGAGGCGGGATCAATATTCAGTCCAACCCCTGGCTTGAAATAATCCGCTGCTCCCAAGCCAAGCATTAATGCAATTGTAGTGGTGATCATAAAAAAGAATAGAGACACACCTGCCAAGCGGCCAATCTGCCTCATGTCATTCATTGCCGCTATGCCGGAAACAAGCGTAAGAAAAATGATGGGAGAAATCAGCATTTTAATTATTTTGATAAACGCATCAGAGAGGAATTTGAGGTGGACAGAAAAATCAGGAGACATATACCCAAGAAGCACACCAAATAAAACGCCAAGAAGAACCTGTACATAGAGTTTTTTTAAGACATTCATTTTTATTCTCCGAGTCGTTTACCGAGGTCTGACATGCAAAAAAAATTCATGAAGCTTTAAAAACTCATTTAATGTATAACCAAAATCATTATTACATGTTTTTTTTATGGATTACCAGTGGGATTGTCTTTTTGCAAACCCCAATAATGGTTTTATTGGAACGTATCTCTGTGCAAGACAAAAAAAACCTGTCTTGCCTGTGCGGGCTGATATATCCCCTCAAATTTGCTAAAAATAATTGCAGTAAAGTTGAAGTCGTGATCTAATTTTCCCCAACAAATTTGTTTGGGGAAAAT
>NZ_AUHS01000059.1 GCF_000423305.1 Legionella moravica DSM 19234
AGGTTAATATTCCTGGACTTTTTATAGGTGGTGAAGTGGGGACGAAGAAAGCTAGATGAGCCAGGCGTTGGTTGTCCTGGTACTTGCATGTAGGAGGGGAGACTTGGCAAATCCGGTTTCCTGTTAACTCTGAGGTGCGAAGTGGTTCTGACATTTCGGTGTACAGAGAAGTCATTAATGCTCGGCTTCCAGGAAAAGCTGCTAGCCATAACCTATAGAGAACCGTACCGCAAACCGACACAGGTGGACAGGTAGAGAATACTGAGGCGCTTGAGAGAACTCGGGTGAAGGAACTAGGCAAAATGGTACCGTAACTTCGGGAGAAGGTACGCCCTTGCTGGTTAGTTTTTTTACAAAACAAAGCTGGTGAGGGCCGCAGAGACCAGGTGGCTGCGACTGTTTATTAAAAACACAGCACTCTGCAAATTCGTAAGAAGACGTATAGGGTGTGACGCCTGCCCGGTGCCGGAAGGTTAATTGATGGGGTCATCTTCGGAGAAGCTCTTGATCGAAGCCCCGGTAAACGGCGGCCGTAACTATAACGGTCCTAAGGTAGCGAAATTCCTTGTCGGGTAAGTTCCGACCTGCACGAATGGCGTAACGATGGCCACACTGTCTCCACCCGAGACTCAGTGAAATTGAAATCGCTGTGAAGATGCAGTGTACCCGCGGCTAGACGGAAAGACCCCGTGAACCTTTACTATAGTTTTGCACTGGACTTTGATGATAACTGTGTAGGATAGGTGGGAGGCTATGAAGTGAGGACGCTAGTTCTTATGGAGCCGACCTTGAAATACCACCCTGTTGTTATTGAGGTTCTAACTTGGTCCCGTAATCCGGGATGAGGACAGTGTATGATGGGTAGTTTGACTGGGGCGGTCTCCTCCCAAAGAGTAACGGAGGAGCACAAAGGTACCCTCGGTACGGTCGGACATCGTACCAAGAGTGTAAAGGCATAAGGGTGCTTGACTGCGAGAGTGACGGCTCGAGCAGGTACGAAAGTAGGTCTTAGTGATCCGGTGGTTCTGTATGGAAGGGCCATCGCTCAACGGATAAAAGGTACTCCGGGGATAACAGGCTGATACCGCCCAAGAGTTCATATCGACGGCGGTGTTTGGCACCTCGATGTCGGCTCATCACATCCTGGGGCTGAAGCAGGTCCCAAGGGTATGGCTGTTCGCCATTTAAAGTGGTACGCGAGCTGGGTTTAGAACGTCGTGAGACAGTTCGGTCCCTATCTGCCGTGGGCGTAGGAAAATTGAGAGGAGCTGCTCCTAGTACGAGAGGACCGGAGTGGACGAACCTCTGGTGTACCGGTTGTCACGCCAGTGGCATAGCCGGGTAGCTAAGTTCGGACGGGATAACCGCTGAAAGCATCTAAGCGGGAAGCCTCCCTCAAGATGAGTTTTCCCATGAAGCCCGTTGAAGACTACGACGTTGATAGGCAAGGTGTGGAAGCGCAGTAATGTGTGAAGCTAACTTGTACTAATTGGCTGATTGTCTTGACCATATAATCTGA